>NZ_MDHA01000001.1 GCF_001705665.1 Thioclava sp. SK-1
CCAGTTGCGGCGGGCGCAACTGCTGCTGTTTTTCTCGCGGCTTGAACCGTGTGTTGTGGGCATGGAAGCCTGCGCCGGGGCGCATTACTGGGGGCGGGCAATTGCCGCGCTGGGGCATGAGGTCCGTCTCATGCCACCCGCTTACGTCAAGCCTTATGTGAAGTGAGGCAAGACAGACGCGGTGGACGCGGAAGCCATCTGCGAAGCGGTCACGCGCCCGACGATGCGCTTTGTGCCAGTGAAATCGGTCGAGACCCAAGCCGCTCTGCTTGACCATAAGACGCGGGATTTCCTCGTACGGCAGCGTACGCAGATCATCAACGCGATCCGGGCGCATATTGGCGAGTTCGGCATTGTGGTGGCAAAGGGCATCCAAAACGTTGAGCGTCTGATCGCTGCCGCTCGAAACATGCCGGAAGCCGCACGAGCTGCCGTGGATATGATGGCCGAACAGCTTCAGGGCACGCAGGATCGGATCGATGCGGTCACGGCACGGATTGCTGAGAGCCAAGCTGATGATCCGCTGGCTCGGCGTTTGGCAACGGTGCCCGGAGTAGGAGCTATCTCTTCCAGTGCCTTTGCCGCGACGACGCCAGATGTGAGTGCGTTCCGCAGCGGCCGAGATTATGCGGCTTGGCTAGGCCTGACCCCACGCGCACATTCCAGCGGCGGCAAGGAACGACTCGGGCGGATATCAAAGGCCGGCAATCGATATCTGCGACGGCTGCTATACTTGGGAGCTATGGCTAGGATTAGTGCGCGGCGCGTCCGGCGAACGACAGCCACGAATGCTACGCCCGACTGGCTGGACCGAATGCTCGACCGCAAACCGGTGAAGGTGGTCGCAATCGCCCTAGCCAACCGTATGGCACGCACGATCTGGGCGCTGATCCAACGCGGTGACAGCTATCGGGCGAGTTTGGCATGAAATGATCAAGACCGGCCACCCGCACTGAGCGGGTAGCCCAGGAGATGGTGAGGCGCAGCGTGAGGTGATGGCATAGGGACGGTAACAGCGGAACGGAACACCCAGTTCGGACCGAAGCGCCTTTGAGCGCGTGCCATTGATCGGAACCTGTCCGCCGGCTGACTTCATCAAGGCGCGCAGCTATGATGCTGCGAATTGACGCCGTATACATGGCCGCGACCGACCGGAATGCCAGACCCAAACAAAGCTCTTGCCAAGGGGCCATCCATACATGGTCCGAGGGCATGCCCGACCCAATGAAATTTCAATTCATTGCGGGCTATCGCGGAGATCTTTCACGCGCTCGTCTTTATCGCCGGATGCAAGTTTCAGACGCATGGCCTGCGTGCGTGGTGCGGTAGACCGCCGTCACATCGCCAGCGGCGCGACATGAACCTGCTGGCGCATATCCGCGAACAGCACCGGCTCAGTCTGGATAGCTACGGCCGGCCGCGCATGACGCAGGAATTAAATGAATTGGGCATCAGGGTCGGGCAACGCAGGGTCGCCCAGGCTCGTCGGGAAAACAGCGCCCCACGCTGTTTTCTATTCCGCCTCACTACGCGACAATGGCGTCCAGGTTCTACGCAATCGTAAATTCAAACGCATTACCGACAGCAATCACAGCTTCAACATCGCGCCCAATTTTCTGTCTCAAGATTTCAGAGCGACAGCACCGAACCAGAAATGGGCGGGGGATATCACCCACATCTGGACACGCGAGGGCTGGTCCTATCTCTCTGTGATCATTGATCTATATTCGAAGCGCGTGATTGGGTGGGCGATCAGTAGCCGTATGAAACAGGACTTGGTCTTGCGGGCTTTGGACATGGCGATCGCGTTACGTCGACCGCCACCTGGCTGCATTCACCACACCGATCGCGGCGCGCAATATTGTGCGCACAAGTATCAAAATCGCCTTGGTCGTCACGAACTGCTGCCTTCCATGACTGGCAAGGGAAATTGTTACGATAATTTCGCAGTCGAGAGCTTCTTCAAGTCCCTCAAGGCCGAGCTGATCTGGCGAAACACGTGGCAAATGCGGTCGACGATCTGGTCGCCCAGGGCGCGCCAGCGTTCGAAGCTGCCACGCCAATGCTGTCACAGCTGCTCAAGGCCGAGATCGCCGAACGTGAGGTACGGTCCATCGCCTACCACACGAAGGTTGCCCGCTTCCCCGCATACAAAGATCTGACGGGCTTCGACTTTGCATCGAGTGAGATCATTGAAGCAACAGTGCGGCAGCTACACCGATGCGAGTTTATCGAAGCGGCCGAGAATGTCGTTTTGATCGGCGGTCCCGGAACGGGCAAGAGCCACACAGCCAC
>NZ_MDHA01000002.1 GCF_001705665.1 Thioclava sp. SK-1
CCAAGGTCCGACGCAACCTGTCGCCGTGTCAGGCCGCTGTGCGCCGCGATCCGAACCGCTTCGCGCTTGAAATCTTCACTATGCTTGGCTGCCATATCCAGTCTCCTTCAAAGCGAGCATTGCTCACAGAAAACCGGAACGGAAGTGATGCAAGTCCCGAGCGCCTTTTCCTGCTCCAGCGCGTTGACCAATTCCACAGTTGAGAAGAAGCGCACCTTACGCCGGTGATGTTCGATGGCTTGGACGCCGATTGCTGTGGCTGTGTGGCTCTTGCCCGGTCGTCTATTGAGGCGCCATTGGTTCAAGCCCAATGGACGACGGACCGCCGATCAAAACGACATTCTCGGCCGCTTCGATAAACTCGCATCGGTGTAGCTGCCGCACTGTTGCTTCAATGATCTCACTCGATGCAAAGTCGAAGCCCGTCAGATCTTTGTATGCGGGGAAGCGGGCAACCTTCGTGTGGTAGGCGATGG
>NZ_MDHA01000003.1 GCF_001705665.1 Thioclava sp. SK-1
CGGCGACAGACAACTTTGCCGGTCGCGTCGACCCCATGAACCTGAAAGACATTCTTGGCCAGATCGAGGCCGATCGTGATAGGCTGTTCCATGGATGGCTCCTTTCGGTGGCTGTACTCAGACCCACCCTGGCACATCGCGATGCCGTTTGGGGGGGGCATCCACACCATCAATGGCGCCACAATGACCGACCCCAGAGTTGGTTGGGCCGATCTGCTTTGAACAAGCGGTTTACCTTGTTGTCAGGGCGCCGCTGTGAGGTGTCCGGATTGGTCGTGACAACCTTTTTACCCCGAACCACGCCTTTGAGTAAGCGTTCGCTGGACAACACTGACGGCTTAGGTTGACAGCTTGAAGTTCCACGGTAGGAGTTCATCGAGCCGGCTTTGCGGATGTCCGTTTGCGATCGCTGTGAGGGTGGTTCTGAGATAGGCGAATGGTTGAGCGCCGTTGATCTTGCAGGTCTCGATCAGTGAGGCGATGCGGCCTAAAGCGATGCCGCCCTCGTCGTGACCGGCAAAGAGGGCGTTCTTGCGGTTCAAAGCGATCGGTCGGATCATGTTTTCGACGCGGTTGTTGTCGATTTCGACGCGACCATCAGCCAGGAAGGTCTGCAGCCCATCCCAGTAATTGTGGATGTAAGTCAGCTTTTCACCCAGCCGGGATTTGGCAGAGATCCTACGGCGTTGTGCTTGAAGCCAATCACCGAAGGCCGCGATCAGCGGGGCACTGCGGGTCTGGCGGGCAGACAATCGCTGGCCGGGGGAGATGCCATGGATGTCGGCTTCGACGGTATAGATTTCGGCAATGCGGCGCAGACCTTCGGCGGCGATCTCTGATGCATCGCGGTCGAAGACTTCCTTTAGCTTGCGCCGGGCATGCGCCCAGCAATGGGCCACGCGAACGGGATCGCCGCCCTTGCGGGTAGGCTTGGTCAGCCGGTTGTACCCCTGGTATCCGTCGATCTGCAGGATGCCATCAAAGCCCGTCAGGAATGTTTCGGCATTCTGCCCCGCCCGACCGGGTGTATAGACGTAGACCACACCGGGCGGATCCTCACCGCCCCATGGCCGGTCATCGCGGGCCAGCGCCCAAAGATAGCCGGTCTTGGTTTTACCGCGTCCCGGATCCAGCACCGGGGCTGTGGTTTCGTCCATGAACAGCTTGCTGGATCGTTTCAGGTGTTCGGCAAGCCGGTCAACGACGGGCTTGAGGTGGAACGCCGCCTTACCAACCCAATCGGCCAGCACGGCGCGGTGCAGATCAAGACCCGCCCGCGCCAGGATCTGGCTTTGGCGGTAGAGTGGCAGGTGGTCGGCGTCTTCGGGGCTTACGCGGCCCCACTGGGGCCACGGTCCCCTTCGACTTGCTGACCAGCGCATGCGCGATGGTCGCCTCGGTCGGCAGGCCGCCCATGATCAGATGCGATGGGGCGGGGGCTTGGGTCACGCCATCGCTGCAGGTCCGGCAAGCGTATCTCGGGCGCACGGTGACAATGACACGCAACTGCGCCGGCACGATATCCAGCCGCTCACTGCGGTCTTCACCGATCTTGTGCATGACGCCGCAGCCACAGGGGCAGATCAGGCTGTCGGGCTCGATGAGCTGTTCGATGCGCTGTTCGATGCGCGGCAGTTCGGCCGGGAGATTGCCGATGCTGCGCTTTGGCGCAGGTTTGGTTGCCGTTTTGTCACCTGACCTGTCAGCCAGATGTTCCTTTTGCACCTCGACCTCGGCCAGTGCGATCGACAGATCCTCGGTCAGCTTTTCCGACCGTTTGCCATGCAGGGCATGGTTCAGCTCGGCGATCAGGTGCTCTTGCCGTTGGGTTATTTCTGTGAGCGCTGCGACCTTTTCGATCAACGCCATCCCGGCCGCGCGTTGCGCAGCCGGGATGGCGGAAAGATTAAGTGACGGGGCAGTTTACATGGGCCATATCTACACAGATACCCCAGTAAAATCACGCAAAAACAAATGGTTGGTTCATTCTGCCGCAGCAGGTGGGCGCGCCTCTAAGGCTTTAACCTTACACCAGTCCAGCCCAGCAAACAGCGCCTCGAACTGGGCATGGTTCAGCGCCATCACCCCGTCCAATCGGATCGTGACTTGGCCCATCGCAATCTCGATCGATGCTGAGGGTGGTGCTGCGGGCGTGACTGGCTGCCCCGCAACAGCTGGCATATGCGCACCGCCGCCACCATCCGACATGACGATCGGCGCAAAACAGAGACCGTCATCTTCAACCACAGGCAAAACCAACCGGCCATCACGCGCACGACCACGCCATTCCGAAAGATGGTTCGCCCGCAGCCCATACCGCGCCGCAACTGCATTCACGCTCACACCCGGCTGCAAGCTCTCAGCAACGATCCGCGCCTTTATCTCATCC
>NZ_MDHA01000004.1 GCF_001705665.1 Thioclava sp. SK-1
GGAAGATGACACACAACCCAAGGGAGATGAATTGATCCACATAGCAACCGAGGGATCAAGCACATCGGTCTATTATGAAAGCCACGACGGGCCGGCGGTTACCATTGATGTGACCACCCGCGCCGATGGCACAATTCACTTTGCGGCCACATCGATGGCGCAGCAAACGCTGTTCGCCCATCAGGTCGCACATATTGTTGACGCTCGCACGGCCGAGCTGAACGCGCTGCGCGCCTCATTGCGAATGGATGACGGGAGCCATCTATGACATTTACATCCTTCACCTTTGTTACAAAACCCGCGGCTGTTATGGCAGCGCTGGCCGTGGCGGGATGCACCGTCACACCCCAGCCTTTGACCGTCACACAGCTGAACGCGATTGCCGATGACCGCGCCGCGCGGGCCATTGGGCCGGGTCAAGAACCGGTGACGCAGTCCATTGACCTGTATGAAGCCATGGCCCGCGCGATCAAATACAACCTCGACCATCAGGTGGAGCTGAAGCAAGAAGCACTAAAACTGTCAGAGCTGCGGCTGTCGGAATCCGATATGTTGCCAGATCTGGTGGCCAATGCCGCCTATACCGACCGTGACAATACGCCCGGTGCCTCCTCGCAATCCATCTTGTCGGGCAATCAATCGCTGGAGCCCTCCCGCTCCACCGATCGCGATGTGCTTAACAGTGATCTGACCCTGTCATGGGATGTGCTGGATTTTGGCCTGTCCTATGTCCGCGCCAAGCAAAATGCCGATAAGGTGTTGATTGCCACAGAACAACGCCGCAGCGCGATCAACCGGATCATCGAAGATGTGCGCACCGCCTATTGGCGCGCGGTGATTGCACAGCGGCTGCTGGGTCGGCTGAAAACGCTGGAAGCCAGTGCGCAGCGCTCTTTGGCCCAGGCAGAGCGTCAGGCCGGTGATCGCAGTGGCGCGCCGCGCGATGCGATGATTTATCAACGCGATCTTTTGACCGTGATGCGGGCCGCGCAGGAATTGCGCCGCGATCTGGGGGTGGCAAAGAACCAGCTGGCCGCCTTGATGAACCTGCCACAGAACCAGCCGTTCAAACTGGCCGTGCCTGCCAGCCATAATCAGAAAGTGCCGCTGGTGCGCACCAGCTCGGAGGAGCTGGCGAAAATGGCCTTCCGCAACCGCCCCGAGCTGCGTGAGATCACGTATCGCATGCGCATCAATGAACAAGAAAAAGACATCGGCCTGCTAGAGGCGTTGCCCTCGCTCAAGGCGTTTATTGGCGTTAACACATCCAGCAATGACTTTTTGTACAATCAGGATTGGGTGTCCTATGGGGCGAAGGCCTCGTGGAACCTGATGCGCCTGCCGACCTATCCGCGCCGTCTGAAAACCAATGAGGCGGGGCAGAAATTGCTTGATGCCCGCGCGCTGGCGCTGACACAGGCGATTGCGACCCAGGTGTTTGTGTCCAAAGCCCGGGTGGTGTCGCTGCGCGGCGAATACGCGACGGCGCAGAAACTGGCACGGGTGAATACGCAAATCGCCCGCCAGACCGTGTCCGAGGCTGAGTCCGGTGCGCTTGGCCCGCGCGATGTGGTGACCGAACAGATGAATGCCATACTGGCGGATCTGCGCCGCGATGTGACCTATGCGGATTTGCAAAACGCCTATGCG
>NZ_MDHA01000005.1 GCF_001705665.1 Thioclava sp. SK-1
GGTCATCGGTATAGACGCGCTGGATGCCGAACCCATTGGCCGGATTAATCCGGTGGTAATAGGTTTCCTCCAGATAAGTGATGCGCGGGAAGTCATCCTCATCATGGCGGTGGCTTGGATAGGAGGACCAATTGCCCGCCGGGGTAAACACTTCGGTCACCAGCAGACTGTCGCAGTAATCCTCTGCCTCCATCGCGATATTGTTGATATAGCGGGTGTTTGGCCCCTCGCCGCGCTGGGTCAATGTGATCCCATCGGGGCCGATGCGGCGCGCGCCATGCCCGCCCAGACCCGGCGCCAGACAGACCGCAACCGTGCAATCGGTCGTGGCCGTCACAGACCAATCGCTGTCATTGGGCACATAAAGGCAATGCGGCGGGGTTTTTTCAAACACATCCATCCGCGCGCCCAATTCGCCCCAGTCGTGATCTGCGGCATGGATCCTGGCCTTGCCTTCGACCATGACCAAGATCACCTCATTGCGGCCGGTCAGCTCTGCCGCGCGCTCCCCCGCACGCAGCCGATACAGGCTGAACCCGACATAGCGCCAGCCCGCGCTGGCCGGCGTGATCTCATGCACCTTGCCATGGGTGCCGAAAGGCTTGTGCTGAAGAGGGCTCATTTTGGTCTCCGTTCCATCTTGGGGTCCGCACCTGCGGCCGGGTCACTGTGATCGGCCCCCGGCGTGGGGGGGCGTGGGGCAGTTGGGTCGGGGGCAGTTTCGGGGGCTGGCGTGCGATCGGCCCGGTCGGGATCAAAGGTGATAAAAAAGCACCATCCCGCATACAGGCCCATTGCTGCGAACAGCAGCGCAAACCCCACCGCCCCAGAGCGATATTCAAACACAGCCCAGCCCAGGCAGATCGCCGTCAAGACGATCCGCACCCATAAGGGCCGATAGACGGGCGCGTTCAGATCAAACATCAGATCAGCCCTTCGGCCCGCGCGATACGTTTCAAGGTATGCAAGCCAAGTGTCTGATACAGCAGCGGATTGCGCAGATGCGGGTCTTGCTCTGCTTCGATCACAATCCAGCCGTCATAGCCTGCCTGCTTCAAAATCCGCAGCAACGGCTGGAAGTCGATCGCCCCGTCCTGATCGCCGGGAACGGTAAAGGCACCGGCCATGACCCCTTGCAAAAAGGACAGGTTTTGCGACCGCACACGCGCCGTCACATCCGCCCGGATATTCTTGGCATGGACATGGCCGACCCGGTCGATATGGCGCGCCAGAACCTGTGCCGGATCGCCGCCACCAAAGGTGCAATGCCCGGCATCAAACAGCAAATGCGTCGCAGGCCCCGTCGCCGCCATGAACGCATCAATTTCCTCAGGGCTTTCCACCACCGTGCCCATATGATGATGATAGACCAGCGTGATCCCTTCTTGCGCCAGATAGGCCGCGAATGCCTCCATTTTGGCACCAAATTCCACCATCTGCGCCGGTGTCAGAACCGGACGATCATTGACCGGGGTCGTCGCGCTGCCATGCACCGTGTTGGAACATTCGCAAACGATACAGACCTTGCAGCCATTATGCACCAGCTTCGCAAGATGGCCCTGAACCGCCTCAATTTCCTCCGCGACAGAGCGGGTCAAAAGCTCAGTCGAATACCAGCCCGAGATAAACGTCATCCCATATTCGGCCAAAAGCGCGCGCAGCGCCTCCGGATCGTCTTGCGGCCAGCGATGGCCGTTTTCAATCCCGTCAAAACCGATCAGCTCCCCGGCCTCATGCAAGATCGCCTGGGTGGGAATATCAGCCCCAATCGTCTGGTCGTCATCATTGGCCCAAGCGATCGGGTTGGTTCCGAATTTAATCATCGGATCTCTCCATATTGGGGCGCCGCCCCGTCTGAGTGTCAATAAAGTCGGATCAGTTGAGCAGGCGTTGGCGCGCCTGACCCGCAAGGTAACGGGCATAGGCATCAGCCCGGTTCGGGCTGGGGCCCTGCGCAGGTACGGCCACATCCCAAAAATGCCCCGCCTCACCCGCGCGGGTATCAATCCCCGTGCCGGGGAAGTCCTTGGCCGTGGTCTCAATCACGATCACCGTGGGGAGGGTACGGGTGCGGGCGGCGGCCACCTGTGCCTCAAGATCGGCAACCCCCGTGGCCTTCACCGCATGCGCGCCCATTGACGCGGCATGTGCCACATAATCAATCTGCGGCTGATCCACGACATTGCAATCAACATACATATTGTTGAACGCCGTGCCGCCACAGCCCAGCGTTTGCAGCCGGTTGATACAGCCATAACCCGCGTTATCGGTCAAAATCACCGTGAAGGGGATGCGCCGCATCACCGCCGTCGCCAGTTCAGAATTGGCCATCATATAGCTGCCATCGCCCACAAAGCAGATCACCTCGCGCGTGGGTTGCGCCAGCTTCAACCCCATCGCACCGGCCACCTCATAGCCCATGCAACTGAAGCCGTATTCCATATGATACCCGCCCTGCCCGGGCTGCCACAGCAGCTTCAGCGCGCCGGGCATGGTGCCGGCCGCGCACATCACAACCGCCGTATCAGTGCTGGCACGTTGCACCGCGCCGATCACCTCCGCATCCGATGGCAGATCCTGCGGCCCACGCTGGGCGCTGCGGTCCTGACAATGCGCCGCCACAGCCTCCAGCCACTGACCACGCGCCACCGTATCAGCCGCATCAAACCGCACATCATGCAGCGCCTGCGTCAGCGCCCCAAGCGCAACTTTCGCATCCGCCACCAGCGGCACAGCCCCGTGTTTAAGCGCATCATACCCCGTCACATTGATCGACACCAAACGTGCGTCAGGATTGGCAAATAACGTCCGGGACCCGGTGGTAAAATCTTGCAACCGCGTGCCAAGGCCAATCACCAGATCCGCCGCCATGCTCGCCGCATTCGCCGCCGCCGACCCATCCACACCAGAGGCACCAAAATTCATCGGATGGCTCTGCGACAGGGCCGATTTCCCTGCCTGCGTCTCGACAACCGCAATCCCATGCCGCGTGGCAAATTCCGCCAAAGCCTCTTGCGCGCCAGAATAAATTACCCCGCCCCCGGCCACAATCACCGGCGCCTTGGCCGCACGGATCATATCCACAACCTGCGCCAATTCTTGCGCACAAGGTGACGGCCGCCGGATATGCCACACCCGCGACGCAAAAAACGCCTCAGGCCAATCAAACGCCTCCGCCTGCACATCTTGGCAAAACGCCAGCGTGGCCGGCCCGCAATTGGCCGGATCCGTCATCACCGCCAAAGCCCGTGGCAAGGCCGTCAAAAGATGCTCCGGCCGTGTGATCTGGTCAAAATAGCGCGACACAGGCCGCAAACAATCATTGGCCGAGACAGTGCCGTCTTCAAAATCCTCAATCTGCTGCAAAACAGGGTCCGGGCGCCGGTTCGCAAACACATCCCCCGCAATGATCAGCAAGGGCAAACGGTTCACATGTGCCACACCCGCCGCTGTCACCAAATTCGTCGACCCCGGACCAATAGAGCTCGTCACCGCCATCGCCCGCGACCGCCCCTTGCCCTTGGCATAGGCAACCGCAGCATGCGCCATCGTCTGCTCATTTTGTCCGCGCCATGTCGGGAACTCAGACCCGATCTCATGCAAAGCCTGGCCCAAACCCGCCACATTGCCATGCCCAAAAATCGCCCAGATCCCGTCGATGAACCGCTCCCCCTCCGGCGTCATCTGCACCGAAAGCCATTTCACCATCGCCTGCGCCGCCGTCAAACGGATCGTGCCCATATCTCTCTCCTCACATCACCTTGAACCGCAGGCGGCGCCGCCACCTCCGGGGCATCGAGCCCCATCGCTGGCGGTCGGGCGCAAAGCCCCCTCCAGCCAGGGCCCCAGCCGACACACCCAAAATCCCGGCCCATTCATCTTGCACCAAATATCCCGGGGGGCTGCGGCACCAGCCGCAGCGGGGGCAGATGCCCCCTCCCAAAGATCCCCCTCACTTACTGCGCCGCTCGCTTCGACCCGGAAGTCTGCGCAACAGACCGCGCACGGTCCCACACCCCCGCCAAACGTGCATAACGCTGCGCCATCTGCGTAACCGCCGCCTCATCACCGATCTGACCCGCAAACCACTCCCGCGCCACCGAACCAAAAATCGTCCGCCCAACAGCAAAGCCCTTCACAAGGTCAAACCCCGCCGCCACCTCAAAGCTCGCAGAAAGCTCCGCTTCCGGCGCATCCAGACCCAAAACAACAATCCCACGCGTGTGACGATCATGCGCCTCAATCGCCGCACAGGCCTGCGCCCAGCCCTCATGCGATGCCATCGGCTCCAGTTTCCACCAGTCAGGATAAATCCCTTCCGCGTAAAACCGCTCGATCAGCTGCCGCGTCGTCTCATCCGTAACAGGCCCGACCTTCGACGGGATCACCTCCAACAAAAACTCCAGACGGTTGCGACGCGCAGACGCGTAAAGCGTCTTAACCTGCCCCAATTGCTGCGCCCAGGTCGCCGCATCATCATCAGGATGGGCAAAAACCAGAACCTTCACCACATTCTCCCGCGCCCAATCGCGCAGACCGCCGCAATCCGCGCCAAGTTCCGGCTCCAGCGTCAGCGGCCGCGACCCGGGCCACTCACAAGGCCGGCCAATCCACAAACCCGTCCCCGACGCCGCATGCAGCGCACGCTTGCCAATCCGGTTGTCGCATAAAATCCCATAGCCAGGACGCCCGTCTTGCACCTGTAACGCAGCTTGCAAACACAGCTCTTTGAACGCGCCCCCCTTGGACAGCGTATAACCCGGCATCTCTTCCAGCTGCATCCGGTGATCAAAGGCAAACACCCGCATCTGCGAAAAATCCCCGCCATGCTCAAACGCCCGGTTCGTCGACCAGTGAACCTGCTCCAGCGCCTGATCATTGCGCAAATCCGCCTGCACAACACCGCGCGACAGGAAAAACTCCAGCTCCTCACGCGAAGGATAGGCCGGCGTACAGCCATGGCGCGATACCGCAAACGCCCCGCAGGCATTGGCATATTCCAGCGCCCGCGGCCACGCCTCCCCATCCAGCCAGCCCTTCAACAGACCCGACATGAACCCGTCGCCCGCACCCAAAACGTTGAACACCTCAATCGGGAAACCCGGCCCAGTCTGACCCTCATCCAAACTGTCGCCAACAGCACCGTCAAAAGCAACCGCCCCATCCGCTCCACGCTTGCAAACCAAGGTCGCCGCGCTGACCGCACGCACCGCGCGCAGCGCAGCAATCGTATCCGTCGAACCGCCAGCAATATGAAACTCTTCCTCAGTCCCCACAATCAGATCAAAATAATGCAAATGCGACATCAGCTTGGCCGTAACAGCCTCACTTT
>NZ_MDHA01000006.1 GCF_001705665.1 Thioclava sp. SK-1
GATGAAAACATCAGCGCTGCTGGTGCCCGCGTGAGGGCACGAGACATACAGCAGCGTTGTCCAAGTCAAGTACACTAACCAAATGTAGATGATCCTCGGATCATCTGCGGGAATAGTATGCATGCATTTTGATTAGAAGAAGATCTTTCTTCTCCTGGATCAAATCAAGCGCGAGAAGGGCGTTTGGTGGATGCCTTGGCAGTAAGAGGCGATGAAGGACGTGATACTCTGCGATAAGTCCTGGGGAGCTGAGAATAAGCTTTGATCCAGGAATTTCCGAATGGGGAAACCCACCTGAATGTTTGTTGTTA
>NZ_MDHA01000007.1 GCF_001705665.1 Thioclava sp. SK-1
GTCCGCAGCTGCTCATGGGTGTCGTAGTGGAAGCGTTTTACGGTCGCTTCTTTGATCGTGCGATTCATCCGTTCGACCTGTCCATTGGTCCAAGGATGGTTGGGCTTGGTCAGCCGGTGCTCGATCCCATTGGCCTCACAGATCATGTCGAAACGCATGGGCCGAGAATAGGCAGTATTCCTGTTCCGAGGCTGCTCAGCGAACAGAATGCCGTTGTCAGTGAGGACGGTGTGGACCTGGTATGGCACGGCCTCGAGCATGTGTTGCAGGAATTCCCAAGCTGTCTTCCTGTCAGCCTTTTCGACGAGTTGGGTTACGGCAAACTTGCTCGTGCGGTCGATGCCAACGAATAGAAAGAGCTTTCCTTCAGCAGTCTGCACTTCGGCGATGTCTATGTGGAAGAAGCCGATCGGGTAGCGTTTGAACTTCGACCGCTTTGGCTTGTCGCCCTCGATATCAGGCAGGCGCGAAATGCCATGTCGCTGCAGACAGCGGTGCAGCGCTGAGCGTGTCAGATGAGGGATGGATGGCTGCAGCGCATAGAGGCAGTCATCAAGCGGCAGCAGCGTGTGGCGCCGAAACGCGACGATGGCTGCCGCCTCAGCCTCCGTGAGGACTGTCGAGCGAGGCTCTTTTGGGCCGGTCTTGAGATCCTCGACCGTCTGCCGTTTGCGCCACTTCGCAACCGTCTTGGGATTGATCCCGAACTCCCGGCTCA
>NZ_MDHA01000008.1 GCF_001705665.1 Thioclava sp. SK-1
CCCGTGGTATCACGATCTCGACGGCACACGTTGAGTATGAGACGGAAACGCGTCACTACGCGCACGTCGACTGCCCCGGCCACGCTGACTATGTTAAGAACATGATCACCGGTGCGGCGCAGATGGACGGCGCGATCTTGGTTGTTAACGCAGCTGACGGCCCGATGCCGCAGACGCGTGAGCACATCTTGTTGGGCCGCCAGGTTGGTATTCCGACCATGGTTGTGTACATGAACAAGGTTGACCAGGTTGACGACGAAGAGCTTCTTGAGCTGGTCGAGATGGAAATCCGCGAGCTTCTGAGCTCGTATGATTACCCTGGCGACGATATCCCGATCGTTAAAGGTTCGGCACTTGCCGCGCTTGAAGGTCGTGACGCAGAGATCGGTGAAAACTCGATCAAAGCGCTGATGGAAGCTGTTGATTCCTGGATCCCAACGCCAGAGCGTGCGGTTGACCAGCCATTCTTGATGCCGATCGAAGACGTGTTCTCGATCTCGGGTCGTGGTACGGTTGTGACCGGCCGTGTTGAGCGTGGCGTTGTGAACGTCGGCGACGAGCTGGAAATCGTTGGTATCAACGACACGAAGAAAACGACCTGCACAGGCGTGGAAATGTTCCGCAAACTGCTGGATCGTGGTGAAGCTGGCGATAACGTTGGTGTTCTTCTGCGCGGTATCGACCGTGAAGGCG
>NZ_MDHA01000009.1 GCF_001705665.1 Thioclava sp. SK-1
AGACACGTTTGATCTCCGGGCGCAGCTCCGTATCCCGCTGATGCCGGGCTGAAGCTTTGGCCGGATCGGCTTGGTGCCAAGCGGTGGTAATATGTTGACGGTGCAATCGGCAGCACCCTGCAGATCGACTCGACACCGTAAACAGCCCTTTGATCGTCGATGAAGCCGATCATCGCTTGAGTGGGCGGTCGAGTTCCGCCTGCGCAAAATAAGCTGATGCCTTGCGCAGTTCACGGTTCTCTCGTTCCAGCGTCTTGATGCGATCACGTTCCTCGGTCGTCACGCCATCCCGCATGCCGCTGTCCTTCTCGGCCTGCTTGACCCATCCGCTCAGTGTCTGGGGAATACAGCCGATCTTGGGTGCAATGGCCGCTATCGCGCCCGCTTGCGTTTCATATGAACCTTGATGTTCAAACACCATCCGGACCGCCCGTGCGCGAACTTCTGGCGAGTAGCGATTTGCCATTTTGCTTTTTGTCATAACCATCATCCTTACTTAAGTTGATGGTCTCCGACAAACTCGGGGCGATTCAGTGTGAACTGCGCCGAATTGACCGCAGCGCACCGGACCAGATTTGGCTCTGTATCGTGCTTGCGATAATCACCCTTTTCAACCGCGCCATATTTCACTGCGCGATCAGTTCTGATGCCCGTAGAACGGCGGTGAAAGTGTGATGTCCTGCGCTGGAATATGTCCAAATCCGGAATCCAAAGGTGGATCAGAAACGCCTGCCACGCACCGAATGCCGATATAGCCGCCAATCGGGCTGTACGGATCATCTTGTCGCTTATGCCGTGCAAGTGCTTCGCCGCGAAGGCTGCTTTCATATGCGGGAAACTGCGCATCGGACAGTGGGGAATGGACACCCCGACGTGGAATGGTTTCATAAAAACGCGAACTGAAGTTGCTGCCGCCTTTGCTGATTGCGGCACCGGGGGGATCAAACCCGGGTTGACCCGTAACCCATTCATAAAGCCCATCTTGCAGATTATAGAGCCCAAGCGGATTGGGGGGAAAGACCCCGATCGGCGGATTGATCTCCTTGTAGCTGCTATCACGGTCGCCTGACACGACCACATTTTCACCGGGGCGATAATTGCCATCATTCGTGGCCCAAGACACAAACTGTCCGCGGCTGCGGGCGGCAAATTCCCACTCTGCTTCGGTTGGCAGCCGCATCGGTAATTCGGTAATCTCACCCGCCCAGGCACAAAAACGCTTGGCCTCATCAAAGGAGACCGAGGCGGCACGATCCAATTGTTGATAACCTATGGTGTTATCCGTGTGCAAAGGCGGATACCCCTGTGCCTGCAGATGGGTATTGTAGCTTTCATAGCTGACCTCATAGGCGGCGATATAATAGCTTTTCAACGTCACTTGGCGCTGTTCCGATGGTTGAAAATCTGCCGCCCAGATTGTTGTCACCGTACCATCAGGGCGGCGATAATTGATCTGGTAGTTCCCCATCTGGAACGCGCCGCCTTCAACATACACCATCTGTTCGCGCAGCGTCTGCGCCTGTGTGACCACGTCACGGTTATGCAGCACGCGCGTTATGGTCAGCCATGACACCCCGCCAAGGATGCCATAGGCCAAGACACCAAGATACAACTTACGAAAACGCATCAGGCAAGGTTCCTTACGATGACAGGGGTGCCCGCCAGCATTGTGTTGGGGGGTAGGCGGCCGATGGCACGGTACAGGGTTTCAAATTTCGCACGGCTTCCACCGTCCAGAACGGCGCGCAGACGGGCCATGCCCGAGGCAGCATCGGATTTGATGCCCGCGCGCGCGACCCGCTCTATCACTTGTTGCCACTCGCGCTGGGTTTGCACCGTTCCCACCACGGTCAGGATTGCGGCTTCCTGACGTTCTTCAAAAGAGAATACGAAACGCTCGGACAGCTTGTGTAAGATTGCGGCTTTGGCCTCTGGTGGGGCGAAGATCAACGCCGCAGGACGGGATTGAATTTTACGCGCATAGTCTTCAGCGGCACTTGCATTGGTGATCGGAGAGATCATTTGTTCCAGCTTGCTTGCGATCACATCAGAGGCATACTCCAGCACCGCGCTGCCTTCATCAATCAACAGAAGAACAAGTTGGACAAGCGCCTGATAGGCCTCTCGTTGTATGAAATACAGGAATGCGAAATCATTGTCTTTCAGCTGGTTATAGACATACATGATGAATTCTTTGATGTAGCGGAAGTCAATCGTGCCCGCGATGACCCCTTTGGCACCGACGCCCAAAACGGCGCGTGCCTCGCAGCGATACATAAATTTCCCATTTTCATATGTGATTTTCAGTGCAGCTTCGGCGCCCACCCCAGCCGAGATATAGGCAGACCCACCGACTGACACCATCGTCTTCCAGCCCGCATTTTGGACTGCAACACTGCCTTCTTCCCTCCAGCCCGGATTGCGCCATTCAAACATGCCGGTAGCTGCACCGCCTGCTTCAACCCCGGCGAAGGCACCTGCCGCCAGCTCGCCTTTACTGCCGGCGGCTGTTGGCTTGACACGCACTCGTCCGGTGGGTTCGGTGGCGAATTCAATACCCGCAGTGCCATACAGGCTGGCACCAAGCATGGCCGAAGCTTCTATCTTTGCTTGAAAGCGGAAATAGCCGAAATCGGCCTGTTGCTGACGCCCTTCTTCAGATGCGGGCTCATTGACAAAATTGATCAGCGCATGCCAGCCGTCACGATCAACGAAATACCCGCTGAGCGTCACTTTGGCCTCGCCCAGGATCGCCTTTGCCTCGGCATTGCCCTTCAGCGCGTAATTGCCCTTTTGGGGCTCATATCCCAGCTGCACCCCGAAACCCGCATAGCCCCGTAACAGCTGCGCCCCGGCTGAAAGATCGAACATCGCCCCTGTGTCGGAATAGGTCAGGCTTTCGTTGACCGCATCAACCCATTTCAACCAATTCGCATCCCATAGATCTGTGATCGAACCGCTAACGGCGCCTTTGGCAATTTGCCCGTTATATGTGATCCCACTCTTTAGATCCGTCGCAATTTTCTTTGAGCTTTCGCTGAAAGCTGCGCGTAAATTGGCGCGATTAAGCGCAGAGCGACCGTCTTCGCCGCTTGTTGCCTGTAACAATGATTTGTCGATCTTGTAGCTGCGCCAATGGTTGCGCATCTTGTCGCTGCGAATGCGGGTCCATTTTTTGCCGGTGATCGAATAGGCTTGGACCAGATGTTTGTCAGGCAATCCCTGTGTGGGTTTGATATAGGCCTTAAGCATCTTGGAAAGCGCATCTTGGGCATCCACGACGGTCTGCGGATCCCCCTCTATTTTGGCTTGGTCCAAGGCTGCGAACGCCGCGTCGACCTCTCGCATTTCAGCCTGCAGCAGGCCCAGCTCATCGCCGGCATATAAAAGAATATTGCTTTCACCTACCGCAGCATCGCCGCAGGCCGGAACATACAGAAGCTCGAATTCCCCACAAGAGACGCAGATGCTCATTCCAGCACTCCTTCGATCTGATAGTGGTCGCGATAGACAAGCATAATCCGTCGTAACGAGTGATTGCCGCTTTCCACTTCGGTCCAGAACGGCGCGTGCCCTTCTGGCGGCATCTTGCGCAGTAAATCGAACGCTTCTTGAAGGCGGGGTTCATGGTCAAACCCTGCTCGCAGCAATCGCATGAAAATCGGGTAGGCATCTGCGCGATCACGTGGGTCGGATTGACAGTCCACAGCCATGCGGCGTGCCGTGCGGTCGGTTACGAAATCCTCAAAGACACGGCGCGTTTTGGCGTCGATGGCCGGAACCGCCACCCGTGCCGCCCCATCTACCTGGGCCGTTACCGATTGGATCGAAAATCGCCCAGCTTCCAGTGCAGGCCAAGGATAGAAGATATGTGATACAGATGAAAAAAATGCGCTGACTTCGGCGTCATTGCTTGCATAAAGCAGCGCGTCCAGCATTCCTGGCTCCGCCAGCCGAAAGAATTCTGTCGCGCCGCGTTCGTCTGTTACCTGTGTGTAACGGCGCAAATGGGCGCGTAGATCGTTCAGGTCGTGCCTGCTGGTCAGCCAGATACCCGCGCCAAACATTGCACGCGGTTGAAGGCCTTGGGCATCATGCATGAATGTGGCGCGTGCAAACTTGCTGTTGGGATCCAGTTCCACCAACCACGGCGCGGTAGCCCCTTCATCAGACAGATGGCGATGTTCATACAAGCAGACATGTTCAAGGCCGGAAACCTCCAACCGCTCGGGCAAAAAAAGTGATCGCGCCCCATCGATCAGGGCATAGATCCGCCCAGGTGCCATATGCTCCGTTGCGCTGGTATCATTACGCATCTGTGACATGATATCTTCGGCATGTGCGCCGTCAGGGGCCAGATCATCTTCTAAGAGGCTTCGCTGTGCAAGCAAGCAGGCCGGAGCCGAACGCAAATTGTCCCAAACTAACATCGTGATACATCGCTGAATTTAAATTCTAAAATTGAAGCGCAAAGTTACAAAAATTGCGCGGCTTGGCCAGTTCTTTCGCAACGGACCTGTCACGGAATTTTCCCTCCACGCTCGATCGACAGGCCGCTCCAACTTGCGCTGCCTATCAACTCTGGCCGAGGGTGGAGTTTTAGGGCTTTGATCACGATGACGGGCTGATGGCGTCAACGGGAAGTGCAATGTGCTCGTTATGTTGTATCCGACGGCGCTGTGTGGCCTGGGGTCGTAGTGTCTACGCCAATCCTCCGACTTTTCGACGGTATCTGCGAAAGCCAGGAACGAATATGTGCTTGGGCATTCGGAGCTGAGTTTGCTGTTGGGCCGCAGGATCGTTTCCTGCCCTTATGGTCAGCTTGTGACGATTGCCTTTGATGGATTTGCCGCCGGATCTGTTGTCGGCTGCCTGCCCCTCTTGGTGTCCCGTAATGTGCCCGCTGACGTTGATCTTAACACCGACCGGGCCGTGATCTGCCTTCCACTTTACGCCATGCTGCCCGATGTGGCGCTAAAATTGCGCCCTCTTTTGCCGGTGCGCTGACCCCATCCGTCACGGCCTATTAGATAACCTGAACTGCCCCGGTGCTTCGGCATCGGGGCTGTCTTCGTCAAAAAATCTGGCTAACCGCTGTGACGCCAGCGCCCACCAATGCGCCAATAATTGCGCTGATGATTGCGATCTTGAAATTGTCGCGTCTTGTGATCTTGAATTTGAGCAGATCAATCTCGCGTTGGTGTTGTTCGGCAGCGTCCGGTGATCCAAAGCCGCCACCGCTGCCAACAAACCCGACCAAATCTTCGAGTTCCTTTTCGAGCTTGCCCATACAGCGCCTATTCCTCAAACCCTGACATGTCTTGCCCGCACAATACTGCGGGGCGAAGCCGAAGGGCAACTGTCGAATTCACGAATGCGTTGGCTTATCCGCTGTCATGGGGATTCAACTTGACCTGAACTAGCCTTTCCCGAACATACAATTCGACATGCGAAATTTGCTAACCTGGAGTGAATTTTCAAATAAATTTAATCACTTGAATGGATGTGTGGCGGAGAGACAGGGACAATCCACCAAAACCATAAGTCATTGACTTAACTGGACATACAAGAGCGAAGGTTGCTTGTGTGTCTCACTTTGTGTGCCAGTTTATAGCCCGGATGTTTCGGAAAAGTCAAAGGTATCTGTTTGGGTAACCGGATAAAGGTCTATCCATGGTATCAGCTTAAGTATCAGAAAGATATAAATATTCTTGGATTTGGGTGGATTTCATATTGGTTTTGGATTGCTCGTTTAGAAGCTGGATACATCGAAGATTGAGATGAGGCAGGAAGGCAATCGGTTTTGAATGTGTATTATAAACCATTGATTATAAATGATTTAATATAGAAGAAGATTAAATATTTGGCCAGACAGATACTCGGTCGCATCTTGTCCTATAGGTGGCGTGGTGGATTTATCCAATAGAAACAGATGGATAACGTGGTGCGTCAGGGGTTATTCAACCGCCTTCTGTCCATTAGTGGGTGCGAATGGTTCCCATGGGTTGGGCTGCTCTGTCTATATGTGAGGAATAGACCCCGCCAGTCGCACCGCTTAGTGCGCGCGGCAAGGCAACTCTCATGGAAAACAGATAGATACGGCACAGCAGAAGCCGAAAAAGCTGAACGAAGACGTGGGTGGTAGGCCCTCACATAAAAGGGGCCATGGGGGAAGTTGTGACTTCGCCTGTGTAGAGATGGCCGCTCGGAAAAATGTGCCGTGAAATCCTACTGAGAGCATCGAAGCCTTTCATACTCAGCCCGAACGCGCCACTCTACGGACGCAGCGGAAACTTGTTGTGCAGGCAGGCTGGCAACAATCTCTTCAGCTTGTTGTCTGAGTTCCGCTTGAGCGGCCACTTGCAGCATCATCTCATAAACAAAACCGGCTGGTGCGCCACTACGCTCCAACTCTCGATAAGTTTCAAGTCCGAGGCGTGTAGGTGGTCGGTGTCCCATGCCTGTGGATCGGCCAGCATAGCCGTGCAAGTCTATGTTAACATAACCAAAGCACGATTTTATGTGCCAGCCATATGAGTGATCTTCATTGGGGCATTCTCGGACAAGTGGTCCGTCGCTTGAATGCAGAGACAGCGGTTCGCTTGGTTCAACTTCGGTCCATTGGTGCCATCCCGATCCTGTCTGGACCAAATGAGGCACACGCCAAGGATTGGCCAGATACGCTTCGCGCTCAGCTACAGTAAGCGTACCATCTGCCTCCTTTTGGGCCAGTGCCGCAAACTCGGTGTTCGCGGTTTCGATCTGTGTGGCGATGGATGGCGCAAGGCTGCGGATCAATGCAAGCTGGGCATCAGGATCCAAGCAAGCGGTCTGACTTGCATACCAATCGGGAAACATGTCGAAGAAGCGTTGCCCTGTGTCTTGGGTGGCCAAACGCTGCAACTGACGGATTCTGGCGCGTTGGGCGGCAGCAAGATTACTGTTTCGCATTATTTCTTCGTGACGCCCGTAGGGAATACCTTGGGCCAAAGCATCATAATATGCAGTCCGGTCGTAATCAGCCTCGCCAGCACGAAGGCCCACGACAACAGCCAAGCTGGCGGGAACATGTGCCGCGTAGCGAGCAAAGCGGTTTCCATTTGCCCAAGCCCATTCATCGAGAAGGGCAGGCACTTCGTCCCTAGTGACGGCCTGAATGCCCCCATCTTCAATCAGTCTGCTAGTGGCGACACCAACAAGCACAAGCGCGGTGGCGGCAACGGCGGCTTTGTAAACTGTTTTCATAGCAAATCCCGGCGTTTCAAGGTGCAGAGATACACGCCCCACTTCTGCACACAGTTATCCTAAAATGGTATTATCCTGACTTGGGATTACCCGACTGCCTGCATTCGATCAACAGGCAGTCACTTGACCAAGACACTTCGCACACCTGAACACGTTTACCTGTGCCAGCGGCTCAGGCAGGTGCGCCTTGATGCAGGTCTGACCCAAGCTGACTTGGCAGAGCGTCTGGGCAAGCCACAGTCTTTTGTCGCCAAGGTCGAGACGCGCGAGCGCAGGCTGGACGTGATCGAGTTCGCCAAGTGGATGGTCGCTTGTGACGCTCTTGAATTGGTTGCAGCAACTGTTGCAGCGATTGCAGAGAATTTGGATCAGCCCGAGTAAAAGTAGTCAGGCTCCAGACACTATTGTTTTTATTAAGTGGTTCATGGGTGACGAATTGGCGAAATACTCAAGCTTATGATTTCGTGATACTGGTAATAATCCTCTGTGACCGACTGCACTCGCCCATGCGAGCCAATCGGAACGGCCAGCAACAAGGTGTTCATCACGCATTTCCACAAGACCAAAGCGGTTGTCGGGAATTTCCAAAATTTTGGCCTTCGAGATAATTGAAGCATTCGGATGATTGTAGAGCTTCGAGATAATTTCCGGGGCGTACTCTGTGCCCATCGCATAATCTTGCAAAACCCAAGCAAACCAGAACAGTTGGTATTCTTGCAAGCCGCCGTAAGATGCCGCTGCCGCAATCATTTCTCCGATGAAGTCTTTATCTTCAATGTGCTTGCAGAATGACCAAATGTTCTTGGCCAAATGGGGGAAGCTTGTGGCAAAGTGTGCAAGGTGGGGCTGCACTTCTTCGGGATGGTCGCGAAACAGGCTCAGGACAAGCTCAGCGTCTTCTTCCTCAAGGTGCGGCGATTTTAGGAGGTCTCGCAGGTACGCAAGTTCTTCCTCTGTCATCTGAATTTCTTCAAGCGCAGCTTCGAAGTCATCCAGATAAGCGAGAAGTGCAGCCTTTCTGCGCTTGGCAAGCAAGTTGGCCTTCACCTCGTCAATGTCATCTTCGACTTGCGCGGCGACAACGCCGCCAGCAACAGTCTTGCCGGGATTGACCGTCAACCCCTTTTGACCCAGTAGCTTCTGTATGAGATAGAAATCTTCGGTCAGCTTGTCTTGATCGGCTGAGTATAGAACGAAGTCATCCATGAAACGGACAACGGCGCTAGATTTAATTCCGTGGTGCTGTTCGATAAATCTCAGAAAGTCACTGCCGACCATTTTGGCGGGGTACATTCCCTGTGGCCAACAGTCTATGCTCCGCCCTGAGTTGCTTTGCCTCAAATAAGTGCCAAGGGCGTTCACGTCGTCCATATCGACACCCAGATTGGCAAACCATGCGACAATGTCGTGGTGGTAAATGCCGTTGAAATATGAAGCGACGTCAAAGCTCAACGAATGGTCGAACTGTGCGGCGTATGCGACGACAGCTTTCTTGTAGCCCGTATAGGAAGCTGTTGCAGGAATAGGCTTTCCATCTTCGAAGCGATATCCAAAGTGCTTTTTGTCATTGTGGAAAGGTTTGCGGAACTTCGAGCGATTTCGGAAAACTATGTCATACAGAAAAAACTCAGACACAGGGTCAAGCTTGACAGTACGACGAAGATGGTTCCGAGGCTTTGACGCGTATACACGCGTTTGCGCGAGAAACTGGTAAGCTTTGTCTTCGTCTGCTTTGCTCAAACACCTTTGAATATGAGCTTCAATTTCCACAGCGCCATTGCCAATGAGAAATCGGCACGTTTCCATCGGAAAAAGTGTGCTGGTGAAATCGTAGTCGAAAAACTCTCTGGACGTCTGCATGTCAAAACTCGTGGCGTTAATCCATTCGATTGCTACCCTAAATGGCTAAGGGTCTCAATTGCACGTTGCTTTTGAGCGAGGGTGTAGCCTTCCCCAAAATAGCCGTCTGTCACCGTATCGCGTTCATGCCCGACGATCTCTTGCACAAGTGACAGCTCCACGCTGGCTTGTCGCATTCGGGTAATCGCGGTGTGGCGCAGGCTGTGGAAGACAAGGCCGTCTTCCTTCATGCCGATCTTGGTCAGGAACGTGCCGAACCAGCGGCCCAGATTGCGGCCATAGCCTTCTTTGGTGTTGTGCGTGAACGACATGAACAGGCGCGGTTGCTTCGCGCAGGCTTCGACCCATTCAAGGAAGGCAAGGCGGACCAACTCCGAATGGACGGGCACCCGGCGCTTAGCGGCAGGCGACTTGAGGCTTTTCTTCTCACCATCCGCGTTGATGTCGATGTACCAGACGCCGCCTTCACTCCGAATGTCAGACGGCACCAGTTGCGCGACTTCCCGCAACCGTGCCCCGGTGAACATAGCCAGAAGTGTTCCCCACTTGTGATCGTCCTTCTTGACCAGCCTGGAGGGGTTTTCCGTCAACTCGGCGTAGAGGCGTGAAAGCTGTTCCTTGCTATACGCCTTGCGCTTCTCTGCGACTTGCTTGGCCTTCGCAACCTTCATGCCTTCGAACAGCTTGTGGGGCGCGCGCCCGTGGCGTTCTGCCCAGTCCCAGAAGCGGCGGAACATGTCGATGTAACTGTTGACGGTCTTCACGCCCATCTTGGGCAAACCGGGAACGGCGATGGCGTCCTGCAAACTCAGGTCGCGTGTTTCGGGCTTGGTCTTGCGGTTGGCAGGCAGGGCCTGCACCAGCTTCTTCATGTCAGCGGCGTCTTGGCGGCTGATCTGGTCCATCGGGCGCTCCGGTCCGAAATGTTCCACTAGCAGAGCAAGGTAAGCATCGGCCTTGTTCCGCATCTCCTGAGACCATTGTGGCCCATGCTCGGCTTTGAAATCTGCGATGGCCGCGCCCAGGGCCACGGAGCGGGCCTGTGGTGACCTTGGCGCTGTCTGGGCGGGTTCGGTGAAGGAATAGCTTTCGAGGCTCTCAGCGGCGCTTAGAATGGCTTTGATCTGGTCCCGGCGGGCCTTGCGCATCTCTTGGCGTAGGGATGGCTCGTTATCGACCCACTGAGCGTCTGTGAGGCCCGCTGAGGCCCGGAAGGCGTCCAAGGTGCCCGCATCAAGGTAGAGGTCCGACAGGTCGTCAAAGCCGCCTATGGCGTCCTCGTGGACGTCCAGCTCTTGGCGCAGGGCCTCAAGGGACCTATCCGGCAGGCCGGTATCGTTCAACCGCTCCACATACCGATCCAGCGAAGCCGCAAAATAGCTTCGCACCATCTCCCGCATCTCGTCTTGTCTGAGCCTTGTCAAAGCCTTGTTATCCCGAACCAATCTCCCGCATGATGCAAGATGACGGGCAAGATCGCCAGCCCGATCTGGGCACTTGGTGCGTAAGGATATCCTGACTGTGCGACGCTTTTGATCCTCAGCCCGAGGGAGAGGCCAACGGAAGTAGTAAACCCCATGCCTTGAAGGGGATAGGTAGGCAGACAGTTTCATGGGCTGTGCGTTCCACTTTGTGTCGCACTTGCCTGCCCAACTCTTAAGTCACTGATCTATATGGAAATGGCGGAGAGACAGGGATTCGAACCCTGGGAACGCTTGCACGCTCAACGGTTTTCGAGACCGCCCCGTTCGACCACTCCGGCACCTCTCCGCGTCGGATGAACTTGTCATCGGGTAGCGGGGATTTAGCCAATGGCGCGCGCGCTTGCAACCGCTTTTTGCAAGAAACTTGGCCGTTGGGTCACAAAAAATCCCAACCTGATCTTTTTGTCCCCCGGACGGTGATGGCGGGCGGTTTTCAGCGCGTTCACGAGCTGCTCCTTTTCTTGTGACTGCCAATCTCTGGCGGTGGCCCTAGGTTTGGTGTCATGACAGGCGGACAAATTCCGCATGACGCGAAATAGGGACTTTGGAGGTCAACAATGAAACAGTTGTTTCTAGCATCGAGCGCAGCTCTTATGACCGCAGGCACAGCCTATGCGGGTGGATATACAACACCGACCGTTGAAGCGCCGGCGATGGCGCCCGTTGCGGTCGCACCAGCCAATTTGGACTGGACCGGCTTTTATGCAGGTGCGCAGTTGGGTTACGGCAATACCGAGGGTGATTTCTCGGATGACCGGGGTGGCTATGGTGGTGTTCATGCAGGTTACCTGCATGACATGGGCACATATGTTCTTGGCGGCGAGGTCGATTATTCGGCCGTTGATAGCGATCAGGTGAAATCCATGGCGCATATCAAAGGGATCGCAGGTATCGACCGTGGTCAGTGGCTGTATTACGGCACGCTGGGCGCGGGCTATATTGATTCCGACATCAATGACGCCAGCGACACCGTTCTGACTGTTGGTGCCGGTGTGGATTACATGCTGGACGACAAATGGATGGTCGGCGGCGAAGTGCTGTATCACGACACCGATGATTTTGATAACACAGGCCGTGATTTCGATATGACGACTGTTGGTGTGAAAGCATCGATGCGGTTCTGATTTTAGATCAATGAATGCTACAGTGGGAACGCGCCTTTCGGGGCGCGTTTCTGCGTTTTTGCCATAGCAGATCAAACCCTGACATCAGACGGCGCAAAATAACGGGTGTTACGGCGCTACATGATCGGGTGGTAAAATCCCTAAGCCCCGTAGATAGATGCCGATCCCGGTTTCCAGCAAATCATCAGGCGCATAGGGCGCACGGCCCCCAGTGTTGCGGGCATACAGTTCGACCACGCCATGCGCCATGGACCACACATGTGCGGCCACCATCGGGGATGGTGGCCGTTGATGTTTGGGCAGATGCGCCATCAACGCATCCGTGGCACGCTGCATGACATGTTCAGCGCGTTGTGCACCGGCGGCCAGTGCAGGTGACTGATTGGGTGACAGCCCGCTTTCAAACATCGCCATGTAATGGCCCGGAAATTTACGCGCAAAGGCAAGATAAGCGCGGCCCACGGCGGAAAATGCAGCCAAGGCCGAAGGTGTGCCACCATTCCATGCGTGATCCATGACATCGCCAAAAATCGCATAGCCCTGCCGGGCACATTCCGCGATCAGATCCTCACGCCCGGCGAAATGGCGATAGACCGCAGCAGGGGTGACGCCTGCGGCTTTGGCCGCTTCGGACAAGGTGAACCCGGTCGGACCTTTCTGCGTGATGAGCGCAAGGGCGGAATCCACCAGCGCCTGACGCAGGTTGCCGTGATGATAGCCTTGTTTAGGCATGTAAAATCTCGGTTCCGCCGCAGATCGACACATCCACCACACCAATCGCGTCCAGATCTTTGCCGGGGTAATCCACCGCATGCAGCACGGTTTGAATGGCGGCAATCCGTGCGCGCTTCTTATCGTCGGACCGGATCACGGTCCAAGGTGCCACTTCGCTGTTGCTTCGGTCCAAAGTGTCGCGGATCGCGTCTGTATAGGGGTGCCATTTCTTCAACCCTTCGACGTCAATCCAGCTAAGCTTCCATTGCTTTAGAAGGTCATTTTCGCGTTTCAAAAAGCGGCGCAATTGTTCAGCGCGGTCGACATTCAGCCACAGTTTGACCAGCGTGATTCCATCATCAACCAGCATTTTTTCAAAGGAGGGGAGCTGTTCAAAGAAATGTTCGCGTTGTGCATGGGTGCAAAATCCAAAGACCTGCTCTACCACGCCACGATTGTACCAAGACCTGTCGAACATGGCGATTTCACCGGCACCGGGAAGCCAATCGACATAGCGTTGAAAATACCATTGTGTGGCTTCGCGATCCGAGGGTTTGGGCAGCGCCACAACATAGGCCGAACGCGGGTTCAGATTTTGCCGCATGCGCGCGATTGTGCCGCCTTTGCCGGCTGCGTCGCGCCCTTCAAACACCACAGCCAGACGCCCGCCATTGGCCTTTAGCCCCGACAACATCTTTACCAGCTCCACCTGCAGGCGTTCCATATGCGCCTCATAGGGTTTGCGTTTAAGCTGTGCATCATAGGGGTAAGCCGGGCTGAGGATATCATCCTTATCCGCATCTTCGATCCGCTTGCGCAGCTCTTTGGGGGCCTCATCTTGCAAGAACGCAGAGATCTGCCCGACATAGGGGTTTAACGCGATATCATCTGTGTCAGTCTTGCTCATAGTGGTCTCCTTGATACGAGAATAATATGGGGCAGCACGCGCGGGGGGGCAAGAACGGGCGTGGCCACGCGGCTCCCGTTAGGCCATCCAGGTCGCGGGTGCGCCATGTGTCAGGTCAAGAGATTGATCGGATGTCCGGCGTGAAAATTGTTCAACACATCAATCAACTGCGACGCCAGGGTTGATTGCGCTTCATCCGAGGCCCAGGCAATATGTGGAGTCAATAAAACGCGCGGGTCCTGGGCCAGATCCATCAGCAAATCATCCGCGGCAGGGGGTTCGGTTGCGGCTACATCCAGACCAACGCCGCTGATCTGGCGTGTGGCAAGGGCGGTTTGTAAAGCGGGAAGATCGATCAATGCACCGCGGGCGGTGTTAATCACCACCGGCGCGCGGGTCATTTTGGTAAAGGCCGCAGCCCCAAGCAGACCACGCGTGCTATCGGTCAGCGGGCAATGCAACGAGATGACATCGGCGCGCGCCAGAAAGCTGTCGAATTCGACATGCGTCTCGCTGGAGGGCGCGCCGGGGCGGGCGGCAAAGATAACCTCCATCCCGAAGGCCTGCGCCAGGGCCGCGACTTTCTGGCCAATCGCTCCGCGTCCGATGATGCCCATTACCGCCCCTGACAAATCCCGGATTGGGGTGTCGAAATAGCAAAACTGACCGGCGCGTTGCCACGCCCCATCACGGGTGCCTTGCACATAGGGAACAAGCCCGCGACGCAGTGCCAGTATCAGCGCAAAGACATGCTCGGGCACGGTATTGACCGAATATCCGCGGATGTTGCACACAGCAATGCCGCGCTCGGCACAGGCTTGTACATCGACGCAATCGTAGCCCGTCGCGGCCACCGCGATAAGTTTCAGTTGGGGGGCGGATGACAGAACATCGGCCGTTATGCGCACTTTATTGGTGATGGCGATCGTGGCCCCGGCCAAACGGTCGGTCACATCATCGGCGGCGGTCTTGCCATAGTTGATCCACTCATGGACAAAATCGGGCTTTGGCAAGGTGATATGGGGGGCAATCGTGTCACGGTCCAAAAAGACGATTTGCGGCTGTGTCATGGCGGTCTCCTGCAGGCGGCGTTACGATGGGATAAGCCTATGGGGATTGCTAGCCAAGGGCCATAGACCCTGCGCTAAGGCTGCGGCGGGCAGGGGGTCACATCGATCACCTCTGCGGGAGCGGCACCCAGGTCGATGCAGCTTGCACCACATAATTGCCATGCCGACGGGGTCAGCCCAGAGGCTGCCAGATGCAGCGCAGACACTGGCGGCAAATCGGGTGCCCAGACCCACCACCCATCTAGGAACCTGCCGCCTTCGCCCGGTTCCATCCCCGCACCAGACCCTTTCACGGCTGCCCGGATCAGCTGCAACTGACCATCGCGCAGCGCCCATGTTTCAGACCATGCCTGCCGTTCCACCGAATGCGTCCAGCTTAGGCTGAATTGATCACCGGGGGCGAGGGCAAGCATGATCGCCCCCGCCATTAAGCAGCTGCTCATGGGGCAGGGGTGCGCGTGCGGCGAAACCACATAGATGCCGCAAAAGCCGCTGTCAGGGCAAAGCCCAGCTCATCGGTAATGGGCAGGGCAGCGACCAAGGTGAAGGCCGCGGCCATCGCCACAATACGTTCCCACACCGCCAATGGCCGCCATAACCAGCCGATCACGGCCGCGCCCCACAGCCCGATCGCCAGCAGCGCCTTGATCAGCACATAGGCCACTGCAGGCCAATAGCCTATGGCCGATGCCATGGCCCCGCCGTCTTGTAACATCAGCGCAGGGGTATAGACCGCCATGAAGGGCACAACAAAACCCGCTGCTGCGACCTTTACGGCCTCAAAGCTGATTTTCAGCCCACTTTCCTTGGCAATCGGGCCTGCGGCAAAACATGCCAACGCCACAGGCGGCGTCAAATCCGCCAAAATCCCAAAATAGAATACGAACATATGGCTGACGATCAAAGGCACACCCAGCGCCAAAAGCGCCGGCCCCGCGATCGACGATGTGATGATGTAATTCGGGATTGTTGGGATGCCCATGCCCAAAATGATACAGGTGATCATTGTCAGAACCAGCGATAAGAACAGGCTCTTATCCCCGACAGATACGATGAACTGCCCGAATGTGTTGGCCGCACCGGTCAGGGTCATCACCCCGATAATGACACCGACCAACGCACAGGCAATTCCGACAGGCAGCGCGGTTTTCGCCCCATCCGCCAGACTGTCACGGCAAATTGCCAAAGTGGCGCGCCCGCCCTTGATCACCGCGCAAACCCCCACCAGTGCCAGAACAACGATCACCAGAGCATGGATGCCAAATTTAAAAAACGCACTGGCACATAGGCCAAGCATGACCCAGAAGATCACCCGAATGGTGTTAGAGGGCAAACCCATTGCAATCGCTGTGCCCAGGATCAACATCCCCGTCAGCGCCAACCCAATCGTGCCTGCAAACAGCGGTGTGTAGCCTGAAAACAACAGCCAAACCAGGGCCACAAGGGGCAATATCAGATACCAGCCTTCGCGCAGGGCGGAGCGTGCGGAGGGCAGCTCGGCTTTGGTCAGGCCCCGAAGATCGCGCTTGCCGGCCTCTAGGTGGACCATCCAGAATACGCCCGTGAAATACAAAATCGCCGGTATCAACGCCGCTTTCACAACTTCGATATATTGCACGCCCAATGTCTCGGCCATGATGAAGGCCACGGCGCCCATCACCGGAGGCATCAGCTGTCCCCCCATTGAGGCGGTGGCCTCGACCCCGCCTGCAAATGCGGGGCGGTAGCCAAAGCGCTTCATCAATGGGATGGTGAATTGTCCGGTGGTTACAACATTGGCCACGCCCGAACCCGAAATCGTGCCCATCAACCCCGAGGACAGTACCGATACTTTGGCTGCACCGCCCATTTTATGCCCGACAAGCCCCAAGGACACATCGGTGAACAGCTTGATCATCCCGGCCTTTTCCAGAAACGATCCGAACAGGATGAACAAAAAGATATAAGTGGCTGATACATAGGTAGGAATTCCGTAAATGCCTTCTGTGCCATAGGCCAGCTGCTCGACCACCTGTTCAAAGGCATAACCGCGATGATCAAACGGTGCGGGCAAATGTTGACCAAATAGCGCGTAGGCCAGAAATGCTGCGCAAATGATCGGCAAGGCCGGTCCCATCAACATCCATGCGGCGATAAATACGGCCACCACTGCGGCGACGCCAAAGACCAGATCAATCACCAGCGGATCGCCTGCGCGCATCAACAGCTCGGTATATTCAATCCATTGATAGGCTGCCACAGCAACAGCCGATGCCGCCAGCGCCCAACACAGCCCGCGCGCCACCCCGCCATAGCCCTTTGCCGCCGCCAGCAGCGGAAACCCCAACGCCATCAAAAAGCCAACATGCACTGCGCGCATTACCTGACTGGGTAAGTCGATGACATGGGCGGCAATCGCAATCTGATAGGTTGAAAACGCCACAGCCAACCAAAACAATATCTTGCCAACTGATGTTGGGGGAAAGCTTTGCGCCAGTGGGTCGTGGGCTGCGAGGGCGTCTTCATGGGACAAGGTGGGATCAGGTGTGTGGCTCATGGCGGCTCCAATGCACAAAGGGGCGGCCCAACATGCGTGGGCCGCCCGTAAATCGTCAGATCACGGATGGATCAAAGCAGACCTTGTTCGCGGTAATACCGCTCTGCGCCCGCGTGCAATGGGATAGGCGAGTTTTTAACGGCGGTTTCAATGTCGATCGCACCGGCTGCGGAATGCGCGGCCTTCAACGTATCAAGATTCTCGAACAGCAATTTGGTCATCTGATAGGCCATCTCTTCGGATACATCTTCATGTGTGACCAAGATATTTGTGATCGCCAATGTCGGGATATCGGCATCTTGTCCAGGGTAGGTTCCCGCCGGAATAACGCCGGCCGCATAGGGGGCACCCAATGTCTGTGCCACCTCGGCAGGGACCGAGACATAGGTCACGTCTTGTGACGAAGACAAATCTTTCAACGCCGCAGAACCAAGGCCCGAAGATTGCAATGTTGCATCCAATTGCCGGTTTTTTAGCAATTCAACCGATTCTGCGAAGGGCAAATATTCTACCTTCGACAGGTCGTCATAACTCATGTCCAGCGCCGCAAGGATTTTGCGCGCATTGACTTCAGTCCCGGATTTCGCCGCGCCGACCGAAACGGATTTCCCCTTTAGATCGGTCACTGTCACGGCACCAGAAGATGATGCCGCCGCGATCTGAATGAAATTCGGATAGATCGCCGCAATCGCACGCAATTTGGTCAGCGGTTTGGTGAAGCCGACATCTGCGTTGCCCTCATATGCGTCTTTGACGGAATCGCCCAATGCAAAGCCCAGCTCCCCGCGGCCTTGCTGCAGCAGGTTCAAATTCTCAACCGAGGCTTTGGTGGATTGCACCTGCGTGCGTGCGCCCTCAATGCCCTCAGCGTAGATATTGGACAGCGCCACACCCAATGGGTAATACACGCCAGATGTGCCACCCGTCAGAACGTTGATGAAATCTGCCGCCATCGCCGCTGGGGCGGAAATGGCAAGACTGCTTGCCAAGGCCGCGCCCAAATAGAACCGTTTCAACATAAAATACCCTCCCAGATAATGCGTGTGCACGCGCCTAAGCCCATACTCAACAGGGCAGGGCGCGTTAGGCAACACTCAAAATTGACCGGGTGACAATAATCGTGAGGCTAAGGCGGCACGGTCGGGGCAATGCAGCTTTTATAACCGTGGCATGCCTTTCGCCCTCATCAGCCGCTTTTGGGCTGCAATGCGGAATGGCGCATTGGCCGCGCCATAGCCGCGATATTGCTGGCGCTGCACAATTTCAAAAAAGAACCCATTGTCCAGCGGCTGCGAATAGATTTGATAATATGGTCCGGTTTCATCTTCGTCGTATAAAACATTGGCCGCCTGTATCCGTTCCAGATCGGGGGCAGAAATCTGAAACCGTGCCGCCAGATCACGGTAGTAGTTCTGGGGCATGACCAGCGGGGCAAACCCATTTTTGTGCAGCGCTTGGGCGGTGACGAAAATATCGTCGCAGGCAAAGGCCAGATGCTGCACCGGTGCGCCAAAGCTATCGGCCAGAAAACTGCCAGCCAGGGTGCGATGCGTCTCGGCACCATTCAAGGTGATACGAAACGCTCCATCGGTGGTTTCAACCGCTTGCGACCGGGTCAGCCCATCGGGATCCACCACATCGACCATCGGGGCGCGCGACATGCCAAACAGTGACGAATAAAATAGCGACCAGCTAAGCATTTCCCCATATGTCATTGTCTGTGCGATATGATCCACATGGGTCAGGCCCGCCCCGGCGGGGCCGTTGCGCTGTGTGTTGAATTCGCGCTCCCAAACCGCGCTATGGCGGTCATCGATCAGATGCAAAATGCTGCCGCCAAGGCCGCGGATGGCAGGTATGTCCAATTGCCCCTGTGTCAGCGGCTGCGAGAATGGAACCGCACCCAAGGTAGTTGCCCGTGTCACCGCATCGGGCGCATCAGCGACACGCAGGCCAATATCGCAGATCGAAGTGCCGTGCATATTATATGCTGAAGAGGCGTAGTCGCCTTGCTCTTGGTTCACGACGATACGCAGATCGCCTTGTTGCCACAGCTCTAACGCCTTGGCGACATGTTTGGCCGTGCGCGAAAATCCCAGTGCTGTCAGGCTTTGACGCAGGCTGTCTCCTTCGGGCCCACGGGTGGTAAATTCGATGAATTCCGTGCCGGCGATCCGCACCGGGGCAGGCATTTGCGCAGCCCCTGCAGCCTGTGGTTCGGCGCGGCGGACCTGATCCATCAGATGCATCAAAGACCGATGGCCGTCAGCGGCGATTATCCGGGGCAGGCCGCCACGAAATTGATCGTTGAAAATTTCAAGGCTGAGCGGTCCAGAATATCCCGTCGCCATCACAGCCTGCAAGAACCGGGTAACATCCAGATCGCCCTCACCGGGCATGTTGCGGAAGTGGCGTGACCAATACAGCAGATCCATCTCGATCTTTGGCGCATCGGCCAGTTGCACGAAAAAGATCTTATCGCCGGGAATGGCGCGGATGCTTTCGGGGTCAATTCCGCGTCCCAGCGTGTGAAAACTGTCCAAAATCAGGCCGATATTGGCGTGATCCGCGCGGCGCACGATTTCCCAAGCATCGCGGTGATCGTTGATATGGCGTCCCCAGGCCAGCGCCTCGTAGCCAACCTTCAGCCCGCGTGCAGCGGCGCGTTCGCCCAGCTCATGAAAATCGGCGGCGGCGCGGTCAATGCCACCCATCGCCTGCGGATGGCACGAGGAACAAAACAACGCCAGACCACAGCCCAGCTCTTGCATAAGGTCGAATTTACGTTCTGCCCGGTCAAAGGCTTTGGTCCGCAGCGGTGCAGGCAGGCATTCAAAATCGCGAATTGGCTGAAACAGTGCAATGTCCAGCCCCAGATCGCGCACCCGGTTGCCCACATCGCGCGGGCTACCGGTATCTGCGATAAAATCTTGCTCAAAAATCTCAATGCCATCGAACCCGGCCTTGGCAATGGCTTGCAGTTTTTCGTCTAAACTGCCGGGGACGGATACGGTGGCGATCGAGGTTTTCATGCAGTCAGCTCCGGGTTCAATAGATCAGCCCGCAGCCGGGCCTCATCCAGCGGCAAACCGGTGAAATGCCCCCAAGCCTGCACGCCTTGGTAGAAGAATAACGCCCAGCCAGAGATAATCACCAGCCCCTGTTCCTGTGCGGATTGCAAAAATTCCGTATCGGGGGGGGTATAGACGGCATCAAAGGCCCAGGACGCGCCTGCCATTGCTGCCTTTGGTAAAGGGGTGCCGGGATGGCCTACCATGCCCACGGGGGTGCAATTGATTACACCATCCGCGCCTGCCGCCGCCTCTTGTGCGTTGCTATGCACGGTAACGGTGACATTGGGCGCGGCCGCGCGCAGGGCGGCCGCCAGCGATTGCGCCTTGGCCGGATCGCGATCCAGCAGGCGAATGGCTTTTGCGCCCAGTGCCAGCAGGCCAAAGGCCACCGCACGGCCTACGCCGCCCGTGCCAATCATCAATGCAGTGCCGGGTGCCGCATCGGCGCGCGATTGGCGATAGGCGGCCATAAATCCGGTGTAATCTGTATTATAGCCCACCGGCCCCTGCGCATCGAAGATCACGGTATTGACCGCACCCAGCTGACGCAGCAGCGGATCATCGATCCGCACCATCGGCACCACCTGTTCCTTGTAAGGGTAGGTGATGTTAAGGCCGCGAAACCCTGCATCGCGGGCATAGGCAAAGACGGCCTTAAATGGCTTGTCCATCTGCGCGGGCACCAACCGATCATAGCGGACCTGTTGGTTGTTTTGCGCCCCCGCCAGCCGATGCAACAGCGGCGAGCGGGAGGCGGCGATATTATCGCCAATCAATCCAAGCTGCAGATCGGACATTATGATTGCCCCTGCTTGCGGCCAAACAGTTTTGCTTTGCCCCAGCTCCAGATCGGGGTTTGCGACACGAAGATCAGCAACACGGCGATGAACAATGTCAAAGACAGCGGGCTTGTGACAATACCATAGAAGAAACGGCCCAAGTCTTCGCGCTCTGAAATGATCGCCCGACGCCAGTTGTCATCCAACAGCCGCGACAGGATTACACCCAGGATCACTGGTCCCAGCGGATAGCCATAATGGCGCATGAAATAGCCAAAGAACCCAAAGCCAAGCATCCAATAGACATCGGTGATTGAGTTGTTGACCGCATAGGCACCGACAATTGACAGCAACATGATCAACGGAATCAGGACCGAGCGCGGCATCTCAACGATTTTGGTGAACAGACGAATTCCGGTCAGGCCAAACAGCAGCATGAAGAAATTGGCGGTGATCAGCGCACCCACGATGAACCAGAACATATCGGGCTGATCGACCATCAACATCGGGCCGGGGTTCAATCCGTGAATATACAGCGCACCAATCATGATCGCGGTGACCGCATCGCCGGGGATGCCAAGCGTCATCATCGGGATAAAGGCACCACCCACGGCCGCGTTATTGGCGGTTTCTGGGGCGACAAGCCCTTCGATGGCCCCGTCGCCAAAGGGGCGCTCTGGGTTTTTGGTGACACGTTTCGCGTGGTCATAGGCCATCAGGGCCGCGATATCCCCACCCGTTCCCGGCAAGGCGCCGATGATCACACCAATCGTAGAAGTCTGCATCGACAGTGGCAAATGTTTGCGCACAGTTTTCAGCGATGGAACGATGCGGCTGATTTTTTGCCGGATTGAAGCCTTATTGACATGTTGCAATTGTAGCAGCGCTTCAGACACGCCGAACATGCCGATCATCACCGCGATAAACGAGATCCCGCTTTCCATGATCGACAGATCAAAGGTGAACCGCGAGGTGAAAGTTAGCGGGTCACGGCCCACCGCACCGATGGCAATGCCCAAAGCACCGGCGAAGATCCCTTTCAGCAGGCTGCCCGATGACAGTGATCCGACCAGCAACACACCTAAAATGGCCAGCAACATATAATCGCGTGGCTGGAAGGTCAGGGCGAAATCGGACACGAACGGGGCGGCCAGTGCCAAAACGCCGATACCGATGAACCCGCCGATAAAAGACATCACGGTGGTGACGCCGATCGCCGTTCCTGCCTCGCCGCGTTTGGCCATGGGAAATCCGTCAAGTGCGGTGGCAATGGCCGAGGGCGCACCGGGAATATTCAGCAAAATCGCCGTGCGCGAACCGCCGTAAACCCCACCCATATAGATGCCGATCATCAGCGAAATCGCTGGTAAGACATCCCATGAAAAGGTGAAGGAGATCAGGATCGACACCGCCATTGTCACCGACAGGCCAGGGATCGCACCGACATAGACGCCAGCAAATGTGCCCACACCGACCAGCAGCAATAGCTCTGGATGGGAGAACACCGTTAGGAAGGCCATAAAAGCATCCATTATTTTGCCCCCTGGAACATGTTGCGGAAGAACTGGATGAATTCAGCCTCTGGCATGATCCCCGCAGGCATCAAGACGGTGAAGACAATACGGAAAATCAGCCAGATCACGACCAGGCTGCCAATCGATACGGTGGCTGTATACAACCAGCTACGCTTCGACAGGTATTTGATGGCCACTATCAAAAACAGCGCCGATGTCGGCAAAAATCCAAACGGTTGCAGCAACAAACCATAGCCCAGCAACAGCACTGCAAATACGATTGCAGCCGTTGGGAAAATGTCACGCGACAGGGTTTCGCCAGTGATCTTGGGCAGGCGTGCGGTTTTCACCACAATCGCAACCGCTGCAATCAGCATGGCCAGCGTGGTCGCCATCGGGATCGCCCCAGGGGAGGACAGGGCCTCAAACCCGGCAATGCCATAGGCGTTATATAACAGGGCAGCAGAGGCGAGCGCCAGAACGATGGCAAAGCCAAGCTCGCCTGGGCGGCGCGCCGCCTCTACGCCACCGGGTGTGGCGTCGGACGTGCCGTCGTGATGTTCGGTATCGGGGTGTGTCATAGGGGGCTCTCCCGTGGCGGGATGGGGTGGTCGGCCAATCAAAAGGCACGAAATAAAAATGGCGCCGCCTTTGCGGGAAGGGCGGCGCCGGTTGTCCAGCCGACCCGATAACCGGGCCTGCTATGACCAGATTACTTCTCGGCAGGGCGCATGATGCCGAAATCTTCCGGGGATTTCTTGGTCAGGCCAGCGTCATCAAGCAACCATGCAGTGTTTTGCTGCCATTTGTTCAAGAACGCTTCGGCCTCATCGCCCGAAATCGCCAGCATCGAGAAGCCGCGATTGTCCATCAGCTCTACGAAATCGGGGGATTTCGCGGCTTCGGCATAGGCCGCCGACAGTTTGGTGACAACATCATCAGGTGTGCCTTTTTTGACGAACACGCCAAAGAACGGACCCCAAGGGAGGTAGTCGCTGTAATCGGCATTGAACGAGGTCACGATCGGCGCGTCTGGCAATTTGTCATTGGCATCCAGATCGAACACGGCCAGCGGCTTCATCTTACCTGCGCGGATCCCTTCAATCGCAGCACCCAGCACGGCTGGCATAACGTCAATCGCATTGCCTTGCAGCGCCGTAAGCGCCGGGCCGTCACCGTCATAAGGCACGGAAATCACGTCCAGATCGCCTTCAACGGTGTTCATCATGGCAGTCACAACCGATGGCAGGCCACCAGGACCGGTGGCCCCCATGCGCAGCTCACCAGGATGTTCGTTGATATAGTCCATCATGCCGGCGTAGTCATCAAAGGGCGCGTCCGGGCTTGCCACCAGGATCGGCGTGCCAAGGGCCAGAATGCTGATCGGGGTGAAGTCGGTGTAATCCTTGTCGCCAAGGCCCATCACCTTATACAGCAGCGGGTTTTCTGCACCCATCAACAGGCTGTAGCCATCGGCCTTTTGGCCTGCCACATGGTTCAGCGCGATGGCGCCAACGCCACCGGTCATGTTTTGCATGACAATGGTGCCGCCCAGCACATCTTCTGCATGCGGGGTTACCGAACGCATCACGGTATCGGTCGAACCGCCGGCACCCCATTGGATGATGCCTTGGATTTCCTTTGTTGGATAATCCTGCGCCATGGCGCCAGACATGCCCAGAACGAGTGCCGAAACGGCCCCAAATACGGTCTTTTTCATCGATTTCCTCCCAGAGTATCGGACGGGCGCAAGAATCCATCACATCCCGTTGCCTAAACTTTGCGTTTCATGCGCGTAACGTCAAATGCTATTTTTTCGACATTAGTAACATTAAGTTAATTTGTAGTCTTATCCGCAGGCCACTGACGTGGCGCTGCAGCCAGTTCTGACCTGAACTGCTTAATCGCGTATTCTGCAAAATTTGATAACTGACGGCCCTTTTTTCGGGCCGCATAGATCGAAATTTCGCGTGCTTCGACAAGGTTGCGCCGCACCAGACCGGGCATATACACCTCTGCCACGGACATGCCATCCATCAACGCCACGCCCAGCCCATGACGCACAAGTGATACAACGGTTTGTGCAAAACGCCCGCGGATAGAATGGTTTACTGTCAGGCCCGCATCAATGAATGGCCGGGCCATCAATGCGCCATAGGGGTCGGATGGCTCTACCCCGATCAGCGGATAGCGGATCATATCATGGACCGACACCTCTGACTGCGCGGCCAGCGGGTGGCCCTCTGGCAAAATCGCAACCAGCTGTGTGCGGCCGATTTCTTCGTTTTCAATACCGGGGTTTTGCACTTGGGAGCTCATGATCACAAATTCGCCACGCTCCAGCAAAAGATAATCGATTGTCTCTTCGATTTTTAAAATATTCAGGTCGATGAACAGATCAGGATATTGGCTGCGTACGGTGCGGATGGCACGCGCGGCAATAAATTGCGCCACAGATGGTGCCGAAGCAAAAGCCAGCCGCACATCTTCGCCCTTTTGCAAAGAGGTCAGCGCCATCTGAAGGTTTTCAACGCCTTTATATACCTCTCGCACTTGGTCGAAAACTTTACTCGCCTCGACCGATGGGACGAAATTTCCATTGCGTCGTTCAAACAATCGAATGCCCAAGGATTCCTCGGTATGCTTGATCAAACGGCTGATCCCAGGGGAGGATACGCCCAGATGCTCGGCTGCACCATTAATTGTGCCGCGTAGCAACACGGCCCGGATGACCTCGATCTGTCGTAAGGTGATTTCGCGCATCATCATTCCTTTTTCCCAGGTTCCTAACATTAACATCGGGTTACGAATGTATGCAAATATGTAATTGACGTTAATCCATGGCGGGCGGACGGTGCCACAATGGATGCTGGCCGGAGGAGCGGCCAATGCGGCGTGCAAGGTCGGGGGAGCAGATGCATACACAGACAGATCTTATCGTTTTGGGCGCGGGGGCTGGCGGTCTGGCCGCAGCTGTTACCGCAGCAGCGCAAGGGCTGCGTGTGATTGTTTTGGAAAAGGCAGATGTTGTTGGCGGCACCACCGCATGGTCGGGTGGCTGGATTTGGGCGCCGGGTAATGCGCTTGGTGCCGCGTTGGACCCGCAGGCAGAACAGGCGCGCACCTATCTGCAAGCAGTTTGTGGCGCTCATTTATGTGCAGACCGGGTGGATGCGTTTTTGGCGGCTGCGCCGCAGATGGTAGATTTCTTTCACACTCAGACAGCGTTGCAATTCGATGGCGGCTTCGCGATCCCTGACACCTATGGTCATCAGCCGGGCGCAGGAATGGGCGGTCGGTCAGTGATCGCACGGCCCTTTGATGCACGTGCGCTTGGGGCTTCGATTGGGCTTTTGCGCCCGCCAGTTCGTGAAACCACATTTTTCGGCATGACCATTCAGGCGGGGCCGGATTTGCGTGCCTTCATGACGATGACACGTTCGCCGCGCGCCTTGGCCTATGCAAGTGGCCGGGTGGTGCGCCATATCCGAGATTTGGCGCTGTATCGTCGGGGGATGGATCTACGCAATGGCGCGGCCTTGGCGGGGCGGTTGCTGCGGTCTGCTTTGGATCTGGGCGTGCAGGTGCAGACCGGCGTTCAGGTGCAACATCTGACACAGGTGCAGACACGGGGGCAGGTGGATGGTGTGCGGCTGACAGATGGCACGCAGATATTTGCGCGCGCTGTCGTGCTGGCCTGTGGCGGTTACGGTCATGCGCCCGATGTTGATGTGACAGAGGCCACTGGTGCTGCGCCGGCACAGTCCCTGTCTGTGCCAACGGCCAGGGGCGATGGTCTGGCCCTTGCGCAGGCGGTGGGTGCGGCGCTGGACATGAAAGTCGCGCAAAACCGTGCGTTATGCCCGGTTTCATCTGTCTGTTGGCCCGATGGGCGCGATGCGCTGTTTCCCCATATCATCGATCGGGGCAAACCCGGTGTGATCGGCGTGCTTCAATCGGGGCAGCGGTTTTGCAACGAGGGTCTCGGCTATCATGATTATGTCGAGGCTATGCTGCGCGCAGTGCCGCGGGGCCAGCCCGCGCAGTCATGGTTGATCTGCGATTATCGGTTTTTGCGCCGCTATGGTTTGGGCGTAGTGCGACCGCAGCCGGTGCCGTGGCGGCAGTGGGTTAAGCGGGGCTATCTGCACCGTGGGCGCAACCTGCACGCGCTTGCACAAAGCTGCGGCATTGATCCTGATGGGTTGGCGCAGACCATTGCAAGGTTCAATGCCGATGCGGCGCGTGGTGAGGATTCTGAATTTGGACGCGGCACAACGGCCTATATGCGGTTGCAAGGCGATCCGCAGCACGCACCCAATCCCAATCTTGCGCCCATTGCAAAGCCACCATTTTTTGCGGTGAAGGTCGTGCCGGGCAGTTTTAGCACATTTGCAGGTATCGCGACCGACCCGCAGGCCCGTGTGCTGCGTGAAGATGGGAGCGTGATTGACGGGCTGTGGTCGGCGGGCAGCGATGCAGCGTCAGTCTTTGGTGGGTTTTACCCGGCGGGGGGGATCAATCTTGGTCCCGCGTTGACATTTGGATTTGTCGCAGGGCGTGACGTGGCAGAGCAGATCCGCACACACAGATCGGAGGGGCCGGGATGACACGGCGTTATACGTTGGCACATCTGAGCGCGATTGAAATGGACCCACCCAGATTGATCCATGCAGCAGGTGCGGCGGGGTTCGATGCGGTGGGGCTGCGTCTGTTGCGGGTCACAGCTGACAGTCCCGGATATCCGTTGATGGAGGATCATGCCATGATGCGCGCCACCCTTGGGGCGATGGCGGCTACCGGCGTGGGGGTCAGCGATATCGAATTCGTTAAGCTGGACCCACAGACCGAGGTCACTGCGCTGCAACCGATGTTGGAATGCGGCGCGGCACTGGGTGCCAAGACTTTGATCACGGCGCCCTATGATCCAGACCTGTCCCGTTTGGGTGACCGTCTGTCGCAGCTTTCGGACCTGTCACAGGCACATGGTATTCAGACGGTGCTGGAATTTTTTCCCTGGACCAGCGTGCCCGATCTGGCGACATGCTGGCAGGTGGTGCAGGCGGCGGGACCACAGGTGGGGATGTTGGTCGATAGTTTGCATTTTGATCGCTCTGGCTCTGGGTTGGATATGTTGGCGCAAATCCCTCCACAACGATTGCCTTTCGCGCATCTATGCGATGCACCTGTGCATGACAGCTATAGCACCCAACAGCTGATCCATACCGCGCGCGAAGATCGCTTGCCCCCCGGGCAGGGGCAGATTGATCTGCGCGCCTTCATTGCGGCTTTGCCCGCAGATTTGCCTTTGGGGTTAGAGGTGCCCATGACGTCGACTGGCGCATCTGATGTCGCGCGTTTGACCGCAATATTGGCAGCGGCGCGCGGGGTAGTGACGGGGTAGGGCGTGCGTCGCGAGTCTGATCAACCCCAGTCTACATAATTTCCGTATCTTTTCGCCCTTTTCACGCTAGGGTCGTGGAAACAGACGTCGATCATGTGATCGATTTTTGATGTCGCGCTGAATTGTTCATTGACATAACAGTTCTTTCTGATCCATTGTTTGTTCAATGGGGAGGAGCGTTCGATGCAAATCGACACAACAGTCGCGGTGATTACCGGCGGCGCCAGCGGGCTTGGGCTTGCGACGGCGCAACGTCTGGCGGAGCAAGGCGCGCGTATTGCCATCTTGGATGTGTCGCATGCGGCCGCGACCGCCGCCGCACAGGCGCTGGGCGGGATCGGGTTTGGCGTAGATGTCAGTGATGCCGATGCGGTTGAGGGGGCCTTTGGCCAGATCTGTGATCAATGGGATGTGCCGCGTATTGTCGTGTCCTGTGCCGGGATTGGCACCGCGCAGCGCATATTGCCCCGCGACGGAATGCTGACAATCGACAGCTTTGCGAAGACGCTGAATGTCAACCTGCTTGGCAGTTATACAGTTATGAATATCGCTGCCCGCGCGATGGCCAGCGCCCAGCCATTGGATGAAGATGGCAGCCGAGGCGTGATCATCAACACCGCCTCTGTCGCCTTTGAAGATGGGCAGGTTGGGCAGGCGGCCTATGCGGCGTCCAAGGGGGGGGTCGTATCCATGACCCTTCCCGCCGCGCGTGAGCTGTCGCGCTTGGGCATACGGGTGATGGCCATTGCGCCGGGCCTGTTTGAAACCGCCATGAGTGCGGGACTGCCCGATGACATCCGGGCCGATATCTTGAAAAACGTCCCATTCCCGAACCGCATGGGCGATCCCGCTGATTACGCACGCCTTGTTCAGCAGATTGTCGAAAACCCGATGTTGAACGGCACTGTCATCCGTTTGGATGGTGCGACGCGGATGCCGTTCAAATGACCTATTCTCCAATGTCCCAATCAGAAGGCTCTGCCATGACCCAAACCGGCCCTGCCGATATCTTGCGCATCGACATTGACGGTCCTGTGGCCACGCTGACGATGAACCGTCCCGATAAGCGCAACGCGATGTGTGATGCATTGCTGGAGGCGATTGAGACCTTTTTCGCCCATCCGCCCGAAGGGGTGCGCGTCGTGATCATGACAGGCACGGCGGGACATTATTGTTCCGGTCTGGATCTGTCGGAACATGTGGCGCGCGACGCCGAAGGCACGATGCGGCATTCGCGCAATTGGCATCGGGTGATGGATCTGATCCAGTTTTCTGGCCTGCCGGTGGTATCAGCCATGTTTGGCGCGGTGATCGGGGGCGGGTTAGAGATGGCTGCCTCCACCCATGTGCGGATCGCAGAACCTTCAACCATCTTTCAGTTGCCCGAGGGGATGCGGGGCATTTTTGTCGGCGGCGGCGCCTCCGTTCGGATTGGCCGTATCCTTGGGGCTGACCGCATGTGCGAGATGATGCTGACGGGGCGCAAATATAGTAGTGCCGAAGGGCTGGACCTTGGCTTGACGCATTATGCCGTGGGTGAGGGGGAGGCCCTGGACCTTGCGCGCAAATTGGCGGGGAAAATCGCCAAAAATGCCAGCTTGTCTAATTATATGATGATCCAGGCAATCAGCCGGGTGCAAGACATGTCCAAATCCGATGGGCTGTTTGCCGAAAGCCTGTGCGCGGCCGTGTCGCAAACCAGTCAGGACGCACAAGAGGGGCTTCAGGCGTTTTTGGAAAAACGTCAGCCGGTGTTCCGCTAATCTATTGCCCTGCGCTGCCGATGAGGAGAGGCTGCGCAGGCTGACCACTGTTCAATGTCACGAGGGGCATTACGCTGCTCGGTATCTTATTTTGGGAGGAATAAAGATGACACATATGACGCGCCGTATGGCGATGACCACTTTGGGGGCCGCATTGGCCACACCGGCGTTGATGAAACGCGCCAATGCAGCGGAGGTGACGCTGCGCTTGCATCATTTCCTGCCATCCGTCGCCCCGATGCAGACCCAGTTCTTTGAGGTCTGGGCGCAAGAGCTGTCGCAGGCCAGTGATGGCGCAATCGAGGTGCAGATGTTCCCGGCCATGCAATTGGGGGGTAAACCGCCGCAATTGGCCGATCAGGTCCGCCAAGGTATTGCCGATATCGCCTGGACATTGCCTGTCTATACCCCAGACCGGTTCAAGGTCGCAGAAACAATGTCTTTGCCTTTCTTGGTGACCAATGCCGAGAAATCCTCGGTTGCGATGGACATGTTGATGCGCGAATTTGGCCAAGATGAATATCGCGGGATGAAACCGCTGGCCTTCCACACCCATGATGGTGGCAAGCTGCACACCCGCAATGCGCCGGTCACTTCACAGGCCGATCTACAGGGCTTAAAGATCCGCGCGCCTAACCAGGCCACGGGTGAGATGCTGACCGCGCTGGGCGCTGAGGTGGTGTTCTTCCCGGTTACAGATATGGTCGTGGGCCTGTCGAACGGGGTCATTGACGGTTGCTGTCTGCCCTATGAGGTTGTGCCGCCATTCAAGTTGCAAGAGCTGACTTCCTATTCGGCCGAACCTGAACCGGGCGCGCGGGGGCTGTATTCCAACACATTCGCCTTTGTGATGAACGAACGTGTTTATGACGGGCTGTCCGACGATCTGCGCGCGGTGATTGATGCCAATTCCGGGCCAGAGCTGTCGCGCCGCATTGGGGCGCAATTCGATAAATTCGAGGCGTTCGGCCGCGGCATGGTCGAAAAACAAGGCAATGAGATCGTCGAAATCCCGCGCGAGGAAATCGCGAAATGGCAAGAAGTTGCGATGCCGCTGCGCGAGGCTTGGATTGCCAAGTTGAATGACAGCGGGTTGGATGGTGCTGCGATTGTGGCGCGTGCGAATGAACTTCTGGACGCGGGATAAGCGATCATGGCCGAAGGGCTTCCACATGACATGACGGAACAGGCGGGCCACGGCCCCCTGTTTCGCGCCCTGCGTATGACGGCATTGCTATGCGCGGGTTTGGGCGGCGGGGTGATCTTTGTCTCGGCATTGACGGTCACAATCTCGGTGGTGATGCGCAATCTTGGGTTGGGCGGTATTCGCGGCGATTTTGAATTGGTGGAGCTGGCCTGTGCGGCCTGTGCATCGTTGTTCTTGCCGCTGTGTCAGTTGAACAAAGGCCATGTAATGGTTGATCTGTTTACGTTGTGGCTGCCGCAAACCGCGCAGCGCAAAATGGATGGTGTGTGGACATTGCTCTTCGCGCTGGGCTGGGGGTTTTTATGCTGGCGGCTTAGCCTGGGTCTTGAGGATATGCATTATTACGGTGATCGCACGATGTTGTTGGGCGTGCCTGTCTGGTGGGCCTATTTGCCAGCAATCCTGGGCACAGGCCTGTCGGCGCTGATTGCTGCGTTGCAATCTTTGCCAATGCTAAGCCGCGCCTTCCGGGCGCTGGGGGTGAATTGATGGAACCGCTAAGTATTGCGATTGGCATGGTGATTGTCCTGCTGGGGCTGATATTCGCGCGTATGCCGATTGCGCTCGCCATGGCGATGGTGGGGGCGGGTGGCTATATGCTGCTGGGATCCCCCTATGCGCTGGTCGCGTATCTGAGCACGGCATGGGTCGATAAATTCATGTCCTATGAATTCGCGATTGTGCCGTTGTTCATTCTGATGGGGCATCTGGCCACGCGCTCGGGCATCTCAGGGGCGATTTTCGCGGCTTCCAACGCGTGGATTGGGCATTTGCGCGGTGGGCTGGCGATGGCATCGGTGGCAGGCTGCGCGATGTTTGGGTCTATCTCCGGCTCATCTTTGGCCACGGCGTCGACGATGGCGCGGGTGGCCTTGCCCGAGATGCGCAAACACGGCTATTCTGGCGCGCTGGCCTCTGGTTCATTGGCGGCGGGGGGCACCTTGGGGATTTTGATCCCGCCTTCTGTGGTTTTGATCATCTATGCCCTGTTGACCGAGCAGAACATCGTCAAACTGTTCCTATCGGCCACGGTGCCAGGCATTCTGGCGGTGATCGGGTTCTTTATTGCGATTTCGATCTATGTGCGTTTGTTCCCATCCGAGGGGCCAACACATGAACGTGCCAGCATGGCGGTGCGGCTGAAATCGCTGGCAGGGATCTGGCATGTGGTGGCGATTTTTGTCATCGTTTTGGGCGGGATCTATGGCGGATTTTTCACCCCGGCCGAGGGCGCATCGGTGGGCGTAGTGTTGATGCTGATTGCGGGTGTGGCGACGCGGGGCTTGAATGCGCGTTCCATTCTGGATTGTCTGATCGACACGGCAGGATCCACGGCAATGATCTTCGCCATCGTCTTTGGTGCCGATATCTTCAATGTCGCGCTGGCGTTGTCACGCATGCCCACCGATGTCGCGGCCTTCTTTGCGACCGCCGATGTCGCCCCGATGGTGGTGATGGCGGGGATCATTGTCTTCTATCTGGTGATGGGGTGTTTGATGGACAGCCTGTCAATGATTTTGCTGACGGTTCCTGTCTTCTTTCCCACAATTATGGCGCTGGACTTTGGCCTGACACCGGAACATCAGGCAATGTGGTTTGGCATTATCTCTTTGGTGGTGGTCGAGATGGGGCTGATCACGCCGCCGGTTGGTATGAATTTATTTGTCATCCAATCCATGGCCAAGGACATCCCAACAAAGGAAATCTTTCGCGGCACAATCCCCTTTGTTCTGGCAGAGCTGTGCCGGATTGCCCTATTGGTGGCCTTCCCCGTCCTCAGCTTCTGGCTGGTTGACGTGATGGCCGGATAACGGGAGCACAGCATACCATGACATCGCTTTCCACCCAGACAGACGATAAATTGCGCCAGTTCATCGGCTATAACATGAAGCGGACATTCTTGCTGGTGCAAGAGGATATGAACCGGTCGTTAGAGCCGCTGGGCCTAAGGATGGCCAGTTTCTCGGCGTTGGCTATCATCGCGGAAAATTCCGATATCTCGCAAACTCGCCTGGCTGAAATGCTGTGCATCGAACGCTCTGGCGTCGTGGTGTTGGTCGATCAGCTGGAAAATGCGGACCTTATTGCGCGCCATCGGGTGGAGGGGGATCGCAGATCCTATGCGCTGCGATTGACTGATGAAGGACAGCGCGTCTGGACGCAGGCGGAAGCCGCCGTTCAGGCGCATGAGGACGCGTTTTTCGCGGATCTGACAGGGCCTCAGCGCGATGCGCTGGCTGCAGCCCTGCGCCGTCTTGGAGGCGGTTGACCAACATAATGCACCGGGGGTGAGGGGCCCCCAGGGAGGGTATCATGAAAGATGTAGTGACGGGGCTTACCTTGGTTCCGCATTCTGCGGAGCTATGCGAATTTACCGGGCTGGACGGGCGTCAGGGTCTGTTAATGACGACGCAGACGCCGCTGGATCGGGTGGTCGATCATACCGGGGTCTGGCTGGAACATTGGGCTGCGACCGCGCCTGACAGGATCTTTTTGGCAGAGCGTTCGGGCGACGAATGGCGCGAGCTAAGCTATGCGACCGTTCTGGCACAGGTCAAAGCGGTTGCCGCGGCCTTGGTTGCGCGTCGAATGGGGGCGCAGACGCCCATTCTGATTTTATCGGGCAATTCGGTCAATCACGCGATCCTTTCCTATGCTGCGCAATGGGTCGGCGTGCCGACCGTGCCGCTTGCGGAACAATATGCGCTGATCAATGAGGCCCATTTCCGCATCACCTATGCCGCCGAGGTGGTCAGGCCCGGCCTGATTTTTGTTGAGGATGCGGCGCGGTTTGCCGATGCGCTTGCGTTGCCCGCGCTGCAGGGCATTGAGGTGGTGGCAAGCGATCCATCGAGCGCAACCACAGCCTTTGCCGATCTGCTGGCAGTTGTGCCAGACGCGCAAACAGCCGCAGCCCATGCGCAGGTTGGTCCAGACACGCTGGCCAAGATATTGTTCACCTCTGGCTCCACATCCAATCCCAAAGGGGTGATGACCACACAGCGGATGATGTGCGCCAATCAAAGTCAGATGGCCTCTGTTCTGCCGTTCTTGAAACAGCGGCCACCCAAGATTGTGGATTGGCTACCGTGGAACCATGTGTTCGGCGGCTCGCATAATCTGAATATGATGCTGGCGCATGGCGGCAGTTTTTATATCGACAATGGCAAACCGACCAAGGCGCTGTTTGGTGACACAATCGCCAATGTCACCCATCATGCGGGAAATCTGTCGTTCAATGTCCCGGTCGGATTTTCGATGCTGGTGCAAGAGATGGAAACCAACGCCGCGCTGCGACAGGCCTATTTCCATGATTTGGACATGATTTTCTATGCGGGTGCGTCTTTGCCACAAGAGGTCTGGACCCGGCTGGAAGAAATGGCACTGCAAGAACAGGGGCGGCTACCGTTGATGATTTCTAGCTGGGGTATGACAGAGACGGCGCCGGCTACGGTGATGGTACACGAACCTATTGGCCGTTCCGGCGTGATTGGGGTGCCGTTGCCGGGAACGCAAATCCGGCTGATCCCCGATGCCGACATGCGCTGTGAACTGCGGGTCAAGGGGCCAAATATCATGCCCGGCTATGTGCATGATCCAGAAAAAACCGCACAGGCCTTTGACGAGGACGGTTTTCTGATCACCGGCGACGCGGTGCGGTTTGTCAACCCTGATGACCCGGCGCGTGGGTTGGTGTTTGATGGCCGGGTGTCAGAGGATTTCAAACTGTTGACAGGCACTTGGGTGCAGGCTGGCAAGCTGCGCGTAGATGCGCTTGAGGCGCTGCGAGGTCTGGTGCAAGACGTGGTGATCTGCGGCCATGATCGTGGTGAAATCGGACTTTTTGTGTTTCCAAAACCGTCGGCGTTGGAACATGGCGACGTCTCAGATGGTGCGCTTATCGACCCGGATCTGATGGCGCGCATCCACCATGTGCTGCGCGATATGGCGCGCGCCAGCTCTGGTTCGGCGCGCCGGATTGCGCGGGCCATCGTGCTGGCAGAACCGCCCAGTGTCAAAGATGCTGAAGTGACCGATAAAGGCTCGTTGAATACACGCAAGATCATCACGCGTCGCACGGCTTTGCTTGAGCGGCTTTACGACAATGACGACCCCGCATTGATCCGGGTTTAACAGGAGGCTGATATGGTAGATTTCAACGCCGTTCGGGCAATCGATTTCCACACCCATGCCGAAGAGGCCTGCGGCTGCCATGATGATGATGGCTATGATGATCTGCAAGCTAGCATGGCGCAATATTTCAACGCGCCATGGGATCATCCGCCCACCATCGATCAGACGGCGGCGCATTACCGGGCGATGAATATCGCGGCAGTGATCTTCCCCGTGGATGCCGAGCGCGAAACGGGCTACCGCCGCTATAGCAACTATGAGGTGGCGCAGGCTGCGGCGAAACATTCGGATATTTTGATCCCTTTTGCTTCTATCGACCCTGCCAAGGGTAAGCTGGGCGCAAGAGAGGCGCGTGATCTGGTTGAAAATCACGGTGTCCAAGGGTTCAAATTTCATCCCACCATGCAGGGGTTCTATCCCAATGATCGCATGGCCTACACGCTGTATGAGGCGATCGCGGAAACCGGCAAGCCGGCATTATTTCATACAGGGCAAACCGGGGTAGGATCTGGCATGCGGGGCGGCAATGGGATGCGGCTGAAATATTCCAACCCGATGTATATTGACGATGTCGCGGTGGATTTTCCCGATATGCCGATCATCCTCGCGCATCCGTCCTTCCCCTGGCAAGAAGAGGCGCTCTCGGTCGCAACCCATAAGCCCAATGTCTATATCGACCTGTCGGGCTGGTCGCCGAAATATTTTCCGCCAATTCTGGTGCGCTATGCCAATAGCTTGCTGAAACATAAGATGTTGTTTGGCTCTGACTGGCCGATGATCGCACCCGAAAAATGGCTAGCTGCATTTGATAAGGCCGAATTCAAGGACGAGGTCCGGCCGCTGATCTTAAAGGAAAACGCCATGCGGCTGCTGGGGGCAATCTGATGCGTAGGATGTTGATGACATCGGCTGTAATGGCGATATGCGGAGCCGGGGTTGGTTGGGCTGCGGGCTGCCAGGATATGGCAGCACAAGCCCCGGCGGGCGTGCTTTTGACTGCGCAAGACACACAGGTAGACGGTGTGGATGTGTGCCAATTGCATGGCACAATGGCGCAGCGCACAGGTCAGGATGGCCGCGCCTATGCCCTGCGGTTCGAACTGAACCTGCCCAGAGATTGGAACGGGAATTATGTGCATCAGTTCAATGGTGGAAATGATGGCGAGGTCAAACCCGCTACGGGCGCGTTAAAGGCTGGTACGGGCGGGCAATCGCCATTGGCGCGCGGCTATGCGGTCGTGTCTTCTGATGCGGGTCATGCGGGCGATATGGCGCCGGATATGGGCCTTGCCGGCGGGGCGGTGTTCGGCTTCGATTTTGAAGCCCGGCAGATGTATGGCTATAAGGCCGTGGCCGTGCTGGACCCGGTGGCGCGCGATCTTGTGCAAGGATATTATGGTGCGGATATCGCGCGCTCTTACGGGATTGGATGTTCCAATGGCGGGCGGCACGCGATGGTCGCGGCGTCACGCATGCCTGCGGCCTTTGATGGGCTTTTGGCAGGGGCGCCGGGGTATCGCCTGCCAAAAGCGGCGTTGCAACATGCGTTGGATGTGCAGCAATTCCACGCCATCACTGGCGACTTGGCCACGGCCTATACACCGCAGGATCTAACCGCGGTGGGTGATGCGATCTTGGCAGCTTGTGATGGGTTGGACGGGCTGGAAGATGGGTTGATACAAGATAGCGCAGCGTGTCAGGCACAGTTCGACCCCGCCACTTTGGCAGATGTTTTGCAGCCCCATCAGGCCCAAGCCCTGCGCAATGTGATGCGTGGGACACAAAGCGATGGCGCCCCCTATTACAGCGATTGGGCATGGGATAACGGTATTGCAGGCAGCAATTGGCGGATGTGGAAGCTGCAAAGCCCAATCCCGCCATGGGATCATAAGCCGATCATTGCGGTGATGGGGGCCGCGTCACTTGCGCAGGTCTTTACCGTGCCACCCACCAAAGTTGTCGGTGAGCCGGCCGCATTGGAAGACTATCTGCTGCGCTTCGATCTGGCGACACAGGCAGGGCAGGTAGAGGCCAGTTCTGACATTTATCCCGAAAGCCCGATGCAGGTGATGTCTCCTCCCGGTTCAGAGGATCCGCACTTGCAGGCATTCCGTGACGCAGGTGGGAAGATGATCCTATTCCACGGGGTGGCGGATCCCGTGTTTTCGGCGCTTGATACCCAAGCCTATGCGCAAAAATTGCTGGCGAATACGGATGGGGACAGCGCGCAAATGCTACGCTATTACCCGGTTCCGGGGATGACGCACTGCTCCGGCGGGCCGGGGTTGGATAAGTTCGATCTGTTCACCGCGTTGGAGCATTGGGTGGAAGACGGCACGGCCCCCCAAGCCGTCATCGCCACTGCCCGGCCCGATAATGACGAAACGCCCGCCAGCCTTGCCAATGCCGCCCGCCCGCTGTGTCCGCAGCCGCTTGTGGCGCGTTACATCGGGGGAAACCCTGATGATGGCGCAAGCTTCAGCTGTGTGGAATAGCCGATGTCAGAATTCAAAGCGCCGCTTGATGATATACTGGTTTGCCTGCGTGATGTGGCACGGGCGGATCGCCTGCCAGACTGGGATGAGGATATGGCGCAAGAGATCTTGCACCATTTCGCACAATTCGCCGAAGGGGTGATTGCGCCGCTGAATGGGGTGGGTGACGCGCAAGGATGCCGATTGCATCAGGGCCGTGTGCAAATGCCGGACGGGTTCGCCCAGGCCTTTGCGCAATTGGCAGATGGTGGGTGGCAAGGGCTGACGGTGCCACAGAGCTATGGCGGAATGGCGCAAAATGCGGTTCTGGCGGGGGCGGTTTCGGAGATTTTTTCCGGGGCGAACCACGCGTTGCAAATGCTGTGCAATCTGGTGCCAGGCGCGGTGTCAACACTAATGAAATTTGGCACATCGGCGCAGCAAAAGACATGGATTCCGAAACTGTGTTCGGGACAGTGGCTGTCGACCATGTGTTTGACAGAACCGGAGGCGGGATCTGATCTGTCCGGCATTCGCACGCGAGCACGGCAGACTGATATGGGCTGGCAGATCACCGGTGAGAAGATTTTTATTTCGGGCGGTGATCAAGACATGTCGCAGGGGATTTTGCATCTGGTTCTGGCCCGCACCGGTTTGGTCGAAGACGGCATTCGCGGGTTGTCATTGTTCTTATGCCCATCGCATACGGAGGCAGGGCGCAATGGCATTACTGTCACCCGGATTGAAGAAAAATTGGGTCTGCATGGCTCTCCGACCTGTCACCTGGCTTTTGATGGCGCAGATGCGCAGTTGATCGGGTCGCAGGGCGCGGGGCTAATGGCGATGTTCACCATGATGAATCATGCGCGGCTGGATGTGGCACTGCAAGGTGTCGCCCATGCGGCGCGCGCCCATCACATTGCCGTAGATTATGCGACCCAGCGCCAGCAGGGGCGTAAACCCGATGGCCTCCCAGCCATGTTGATTGACCATGCGGATGTGCGTGCCATGCTGGACCGTCAGCGGGCGCTATCGCTGGGTGCGCGGGCGATGGCCTATCTGACATTGACCGAACTGTCGCTGGGCGATGCGCCTGCAGTGGTCGATTTCCTCACGCCGATCTGCAAAGTGTTTTGTACCCAAGCCGGGATCGAGGCCGCCGATCTTGGGATGCAGATCATGGGTGGATATGGCTATCTGACAGAATATCGGATCAGCCAGACATGGCGCGATGCGCGTATCACCGCAATCTATGAGGGGGCGAATGGTGTGCATGCCCTGTCGCTTGCGACCCGTGGAGTGCGATCAGGCGAGGGGGCGGATGGTTTCTCCGCGCTGATTGCCGATTTGGCGCAGGGCGATCACGATTGCATCAGGCTGTTGTCCATTTGGTCCAAATTGCGTCGCAAGATTACCGATACGCCAGATTTGGCACCAGGCTATGCGCATGATTTCATGACGTTAAGCGGTGATGTCTTCTTTCGCGCGCTATGGGTGCGTCTGTCGCATACAGGTGGGGAGGAAATGGCGCGATTGGCTGCACAGGTGGCGTGCCGCCCCGATGTGATACGGCCAGACCGCGCGGCCTGAGGTCCGCGACGGATTGGCACAATTGCCTTTGCTGGGCGTATCGTGATGATAGGGGGCGGCGGGCAGCGGGCCTGACATCACGATAGGAGGGGCAGATGGCCTTGCATCGCGGGATTAAGCTGCGCCATGTGCGCGCCTTTCTGGATGTGGTCGACGAAGGGTCGATTTCAGCAGCCGCACGCGCGCAGGGGATTTCGCAGCCTGCTTTGTCCAAAACCTTGGGCGAGCTGGAAGCGATGATGGAGGTGACACTGCTGACCCGTCAGGGGCGGCGTGTAACGTTGACGGTCGCGGGCAAAAGCTTTCGCCGCCATGCCCTGCAGGCGTTACAACAACTGGACAGTGCCGTGGCCGCCGCCCAAGGCGAGGCACGGGTGGATATGATCAATGTCGGTCTGCTGCCCACGGTTGCCGGTGGCGTGTTCCCGCGCGCGGCGTTGGCCTTTTCCGGGCGCCACCCGGGGGTGAAAATCTCAATGTTGACGGGGCCGCATACCTATCTTCTGGGGAAATTGCGTGACGGGCAGATTGATCTGATGATCGGACGCATGCCCGCAGCGGATGAGATGCCAGGCCTTCGGTTCGATTTTTTGTATCATGAAGAAATCGTGCTGGTGGGGCGTTCTGGTCATCCAATGGAGGGGCGGCCCGGTGCCTATGTGCTGCCCCGTGCCGAGCTGATCTTGCCGACACAGGGATCGATCATTCGTTCGACGGTGGATCAGTTCTTATTGTCATCGGGGATCACCGATCCAAAGATGCGCTATGAAACCGTGTCATTGCCGCCGGCTTTGGGGCTGTTGGAAGCCTCTGATTTACTGTGGCTGATTTCTCGTGGCGTGGTGCGGCGCGAATTGGACAGCGGTGTGTTGCAGACATTTGATCTGGGCGCACCGTTCTTGTCTGGCGCGGTGGGGCTGACGATGAAACATAGCGCCACCGACCGCGCCGAGCTGATCGATTTGATCGAAGCGATGCGGATCGAGATTGACCATAGCGCCATGCCCAAAGCCGCTGTTGAGTGATGAGTAAGCCATAACCAAAACATGCAGTAATTCGCTTCACTTTGTATTGGAACGCGATTTGCGGTTATGACATCCTGAGGTCGGAGGATAGTCATGCAAACATTTGAACGATTGGGGCGCACGCTCCATTTCCGCATCGACGGGCCGCGCGAGGGTGCGGTTGTGGTGCTGGCCAATTCGCTGGGCACCGATATGCGCGTCTGGGATGCGATGCTGTCCCATATGCCGACGGGATTGCGCTATCTACGGTTGGATAAACCCGGACATGGGCTAAGCGATGCGCCATCGGGCCATTTGAAGATGGATGAGCTGGTCGACGATGTCGCAGCGCTTTGTGATGCCCAAGGCATCACCCGTGCGATGTTTGTCGGCCTGTCGATCGGTGGTATGATCGGTCAGGGGGTGGCCTCAAAACGCCCGGATTTGCTGCGCGGGTTGGTTTTGATGGATACGGCGGCGAAAATCGGCACGCCCGATATGTGGCAGACCCGGATCGACGCGATTACCAAAGATGGGATAGGCGCGATGGCCGCCCCGATTTTGGAGCGCTGGTTCACTGAGGAATTCCGTAACGGCCCTGAATTCCCGCTGTGGCGCAATATGTTGCTGCGCACGGATGTGATCGGTTACACGGCATGTTGTGCAGCAATTGCCGGTGCGGATCTGACCGAAAGCACCGCTGCGCTGACCTTGCCCGTGATGGCGATGGCGGGCGATCAAGATGGCTCTACCCCGCCTGATTTGGTGCGCGCGACCGCCGATTTATGTGGCGCACAGTTCCACCTTATCGCCAATGCAGGCCATCTGCCCTGCGTTGAACAGCCCGCACAAACTGCGGCCTTGATTTCTGATTTCATCGACAGGACACCATTATGACCGATACGAACCCCCGCTTTGACAAAGGTATGGAGGTCCGCCGCGCGGTCCTTGGCGATGCGCATGTTGACCGTGCTGAATCTGCCAAAACCGAATTTGATGTGCCGTTTCAAACGCTGATTACCGAAACCGCATGGGGCAATGTCTGGGCGGGCGATAAGATTTCTCGCCGGGAACGGTCGATGTTGACGCTTGCGCTGTTGGCCGCAACTGGGAATTTTGAAGAAATCCCGATGCATGTGCGTGCCACGGCCCGTACCGGCGCCAGCCCAGATGATATTATGGAAGCCTTCTTGCATGTCGCCGTATACGCCGGTGTGCCCAAGGCCAACCACGCGATTAAACTTGCCAAACAAACCCTTGACGAGATGAAAGAGGGCTCCAATGACTGATTTATACGCAGGCATGCGGGCAGATAAAGGTCCGCTTATCCCACGCAATCGTGAAATCCATCCCGACCCTTATGATCCGGGTTATAAGACATCGGTGGCGCGCTCGCCCAATCTGCCGCTTTTGGCAATGGAATCTGGTCAATCCGAAGAAACCGGCCCGACCTTTGGTCATTCCAAATTTGGTCAATATGATAACAACCTGATCTTGAACTGGAACCGTGGCGCCGCCCCGGCGGTGGGTGAGCGGATCATGATGCATGGCCGCGTGGTGGATGAAAACAACCGTGCGGTTCCCAACACGTTGGTTGAGATCTGGCAGGCCAACGCAGGTGGTCGCTATCGTCATAAGAAAGACGGCTATCTTGCGCCGCTAGACCCTAATTTCGGCGGCTGTGGCCGGACATTGACCGATGAAAACGGCTATTATCAATTTCTGACGATCCGGCCTGGTGCTTATCCCTGGCCAAACCGTGGCAATGACTGGCGGCCGATGCATATTCACGTTTCGGTCTTTGGTCACAGCTTTGGCCAACGTCTGATTACGCAGATGTATTTTGAAGGCGATCCGTTGATCAACCTATGTCCGATTGCCGCAACGGTCAAAGATCGTGCGTCCTTGGATCGGCTGGTTGCACCGTTGGATATGGCGCATTCCCGCCCGTTGGATTTCCTGGCCTATAAATTTGATATCGTGCTGCGTGGTCGCCGCCAGACGATGTTCGAAAACCGTATCGAGGGGATGTAAGCATGGTTCAGAAACTTGAAACCCTGATCGAAAGCGCATCACAAACCGCTGGGCCATATGTGCATATCGGTCTGATGCCAAGCTACACCGGAAATGGTCAGATCTATGATCATGAGCTGGGCCACAGCCCGATTGAAGATGGTGCCAAGGGTGAGATCATTGAAATCACCGGTGAGGTCTTTGACGGCACAGGTTGGGCGTTGCGCGATGCGCTGATCGAAAGCTGGCAACCCGATGCGGCGGGTAATTTCCCGGGCAATGAGGGTGCAGACCCTGCCGTCAGCGGATGGTGCCGTTTCGCAGCGGATGCCGATAGCGGCGAATTCACATTGCGCACGGTAAAACCTGGTAAGGTCGCACTGCGCGGTGGCGGGTTCTCGGCGCCGCATATTTCGCTGTGGATCGTGGCGCGCGGGATCAACATTGGCCTGCAAACCCGCATCTATTTTGAAGATGAGGATAACTCCGGTGATCCGTTGTTGTCGCGTATCGAGCAGGCACCACGGGTGCAGACCCTGATCGCGAAAAAAGTCGCGGATGGCAAATACCGCTATAACATTCGCCTTCAGGGCGAAGGGGAGACGGTGTTCCTTGACATCTGATCTTAGTCCTTCGGGGGTGTTTGATCATCCGTGGCTTGGTGGCGGTTTCCATGATGCACAGATCGCGGCGCTCTGGTCTCCAGAGCGCCAACTGGCGCAGATGTTGGCGTTTGAAGCCGCATTCAGCCGCGCGATGGGACGTGCTGGGTTATTTGATGCTGATTTGGCTGCGCAAGCGGCGGATATGATCCCGACCGTGACATTCGATATGGCGCAATTGCGTGCAGGCCAGGAAAGCGACGGCGTTGTTATTCCGGCGCTTGTGCGTGGACTGAAGGCTGCGCTGGGTCCGGCAGGGGCGGCGGTTCATAAGGGCGCGACATCGCAAGACGTGATCGACACTGCGATGATCATGAGCCTACGCGACACGTTGGTAATGTGTCGGCAGCGTCTGGTGACGTTGCACGCGTCATTGCTGGAGTTGGATACGCGTTTTGGGCCGGTTGCATTGATGGGGCGCACCCGGATGCAGGCGGCGACCCAGATCACCGTGGGGGACCGTATCGCGCCGTGGTATATGCCACTGACCGATCACATCGCGCGCATTGATGCGGTGATGGGGCGGGTGGCCAAGATTCAGCTTGGTGGTGCCTCTGGCGATCGCAAGGCGCTTGGCGACAAGGCTGATCAGATCGTGGCTGATATGGCGCGTGCGCTGGATCTGGATCCCGCACCTCGGGCGTGGCATGCGATGCGTGACGGCGTGGCCGAAGCGGCGTCTGTGTTGTCGCTGATCACCGGCACGCTGGGCAAAATGGGGCAAGACATCTGCCTTATGGCGCAGCAGGGCATTGGTGAGATTACCATGTCCGGCGGCGGTGGCTCCTCTGCGATGCCGCATAAGCAAAACCCGGTTTTGCCAGAACTTTTGGTGACATTGGCCCGGTTTAATGCGGTGCAACTGTCGGGCATGCATCAGGCCCTGATCCATGAACAGGAACGTTCTGGCACTGCCTGGACGTTGGAATGGATGTGCCTGCCCGGTATGGCGCAGGCCACAGGGCGCGCAGTGACAGCCGCACAAACAATCGCCCAACGTATTGAGCGGATTGGATGAAAAAAGTCGGACCGGGTGTCAGGCCCGGTCCGAGCATGGCGTTTGCGGAATCGGTGTTCCGGGTTTGAGCACGGACAGCATGATCGTACGCGTGACTTCTGCGCGCAGCGCGTCTTGCCCCGTATCGGTGTAAAATTCAGTCCCGAAATTATAGGAAAATGTGATCCGGTTGGCGACGTTGAACACGCTTGCCGCCGAAATTTGCCAGTGAATGCGCAAGGGATGCACGTCTTCGCGAAACAGGCCTGCGGCCACACCTGCCTTGCAGATCCGGTCTAAAAGCAGAACCGCTGGTTTGTTCATATGCGGCATTTCGGCCATGTCTTGCATATGGCGCCCGCCATGGATGTTTTCGATCATGACCAGGCGGATGAAATCGGGATTGGCCCGATGATGATCAAAGGTGAATTGGATCAAACGTTGAAGCGCGACATCGGGGGCAAGGTCATCGACTTTTAGCTCCAGCTCGCCTTGGCGGACCTCGGCATAGGCGTCTTCCAGAACAGCTTGATACAGCGCTTCTTTGTCCTTGAAGTAATAAAACACCATGCGTTTGGATGTTTTCGTCCGCGCAGCGATGTCTTGTACACGCGCCCGAGACAGGCCGTGTTCCGCAAATTCCTGACGTGCAGCGGCTAGAATATCGGCCTTAACGGCCTCTGGGTTTTGTTTCCAGCTGCGTGGTTTTACCGGCTCGTTCATAACTTTCTCCCCCCTTACTATAACCAACAATACAGCAAATGGTCCTGCGGGTTCAATCCTCTTGACGATGTATTGGGGAGTCGTCTATGTTTATTTAACTCGTCGGTTCATTTGGAGGGAATCGATGTGGGAGGAGATCGAAATGACACGACCAACACCAGATGATGCGACACTTTTGGCCGGCTTGATCGGTAAGGGCATCAGCCAATCGCGCACGCCTGCTATGCACATGGCAGAGGCAAAAGCGCAGGGCATGACAGGTTTGTATGTCAAGCTGGATATGGACGATCCCAAACGTGCGGATCTGACGCTAGAGCAGATGGTGCTCGCGGCAGAGGCTGCTGGTTTTGACGGTTTGAATATCACTTATCCCTATAAGATTGACATAATCCCGCTTTTGGATGAGCTGGCTGAAACAGCCAAATTTGTCGGCGCGGTGAATACTGTTGTCTTCAAGGACGGCAAGCGCGTGGGTCACAATACCGACCTTACCGGCTTTGCCGAAAATTACCGCCGTGGCCTGTCCGATGCCCCCAAAGAGCATGTATTGCTTGTTGGTGCTGGCGGGGCAGGGGTGGCGGTTGCGCATGCGCTGGGTCAGTGTAATGTGACGCGATTAACAATTATGGATGTTGATCCAGCGCGTGCGCAAGCTTTGGCAGATCAGGTTGCGGGCAATTGCCCTGACATGGTCGTGGGGGCTGTATCCAGTGTCGATCAGCTTGACGGAGAAAACCGCCCCGATGGTTTGGTGAATGCCACCCCGATGGGCATGGCAAAATTGCCGGGCATGTGTGTGCCTGCCGCCTTTCTTGGCCCCGATATGTGGGTGGCCGATATCGTATATTTCCCGCTTGAAACTGAGCTGTTGCGCACCGCGCGCGCGCTTGGCTGCCGGGTCTTGCCAGGTTCAGGCATGACCGTATTTCAGGCTGTGCGGGCCTTTGAATTGTTCACGGGGCGCAGTGCCGACCCTGAACGGATGAAAGCGCGTTTTGACGCTTTTGATACCTGATTTCTGCTGAAACCAGCAGATGACGAACGCAATCTAGGGAGGATTTCATGCGTTTTACCCTTACCACCACCGCGGCTGTTGCAGCCCTGACGATTGGCCTTGCAGCATCGGCACAGGCGCAGACCATCCGTGTTGCCCATGTTGACCCTGACGAATGGACCGGTTCGAAGAAAGGTGCAGCGGCACATATCTTCAAGAACATCGTCGAAGGTGAAACCGATCTGACGGTTGAACTGTTCCCGGCGGGCGCGCTTGGCAATGAAGATGAGCTGATCGGCCAGGCACAAGAAGGCCTGACCCAAGTCGCAATCGTTTCCGGCGCGATGTCCAAAGTGTGCCCCGCTGCGTCGGTTCTGGATATTCCTTACACCTTCTCTTCGGCGCCTGTCGCATGGGAAGTCCTGGACGGTGAATTCGGTCAGGCCCTGGCAGAGCACTGCCGTGAGCAGACCGGCTTGCGCACGCTGGCCTATGGTGAAACCGGCTTCCGCAACTTCACCAACTCCAAACAAGAGATCAAATCGCCTGCCGATATGGAAGGTCTGAAATTCCGCGTTCAGCCGATCCCATTGTATATCGAAATGGTTAAGGGCCTGGGCGGCGAACCGACTCCGATCGCTTGGACCGAACTGCCAAACGCACTGTCGACCGGTGTTGTCGACGGTCAGGAAAACCCTGTTGGCACGATCTACAACAACGGCCTGCACAAGCTGCAAAAATACATGACGCTGGACGGCCACGTCTATGGTGCCGATTTCATCGTCATCTCGGATGAGTTCTATGAGAGCCTGTCGCCTGCGGATCAGGAAGTTGTCAGCAAAGCGGGTAAAGTTGCCGGCCTGATGGGCCGTGCGATTCAGCAATGGAACACCGCCGATGGCGTCAACAAAGTTCAGGCTGAAGGTATGGAAGTTTATTCGCCCACCGCAGATGAAATCAAAGCTTTTGCGGACAAAGCACAGCCGGCAGTTGTCGAATACCTGCGTGACGAATTGGGTGATGACGCTGAATGGATCGACCGTCTGCAGACGGCTGTGTCCAACACCAACGGCTAATCGCCCCTGTTTCCAACATTGGGCCGGCCTGTAACGGTCGGCCCGATTGCGTATAAAAGGACCCGTTCAATGCAAGCGCTGATCAACGGGGTCCGGCGCATTCTCGGCTTTGCAGCCGGTCTGTCGATGGCCCTTGTCTTTTCTATCATCTTTATCAACTCATTGCGCCGTTATATGGTCGGGCAATCGGTTCCATGGGGTGAAGAACTTCCGATTTATCTAACGATTTACGGCGTGATGTTTGGTCTCGCGCTTGGGTATCTGGGCGATAATCATATCCGCTTCACGATCTTGATCGACATGATCTCCAAAAAGACCCGTGAATGGCTGTTTCTGGCAGTTGATGTCATCACCTTCGCGTCGGGTTTGGGCTTGGCTTATGCAGGGCATGCCTTTGCGATGCGGCGTGGTTCGGTGGATGCGTCGGGGCTGAAATCAACCGGACGTTGGTTGGCCGAAACCACAGGTATCGATGCGCTGGTGTGGATTGGTAAGGTCGGCACCTGGCAATATGCCATTGCCATTGGCGGTGTGCTGTTGGCCATTGCGGCTGTTTTGAAATTCATTGAGCGTCTTGGCACGCTGCGGAGGCTGTAAGATGGTGTTCGTTCTTCTTATTGCGGGGCTTTTGATCGGGGTTCCTATCGCGGTTGCCATCATTGCCGCCCTGTTGGTGTTCATGGCGACGGGCGAAGCGCCCTATGCAATGCGCATCGTTGCGACGGAAATGTTCAAAGGCCTGAACTCATTCCCGCTGCTGGCGATCCCGCTGTTCGTTCTTGCCGGTGAGGTGATGAATGAATCCGGTATCACAGGCCGTATCATCGGCTTTGCGAATGTGATCGTGGGCCGGATGCGTGCAGGCTTGGCGTTGGTCAATATCTGGGCATCGGTGATTTTCGCGGGCCTGTCGGGGTCTGCGGTTGCAGATACATCGGCCATTGGCCGCGTGTTCATCCCTGAAATGGAAAAGAATGGATATGATCGTGCATTTTCCGCAGCGTTGACGGCGGCATCCTCGGTCATCGGGCCTATCATCCCCCCGTCCATCCCGGTCATCATCTATGCGCTGATCGTATCGGGCGTTTCGGTGCCGGCGCTGTTCATGGCTGGTGTTGTTCCGGGGATCTTGTTGGCGATTTTCCTGTCCATATATGTGATGCTGACAGTGAAGGTCGATGCCAAGATGCAACAGACCGCGCTGAACCAAACCCCTGCGGGTAAGGCGCTTTTGGCGGGGATTTTGCCGCTTTTGATGCCGGTCTTCGTGGTCGGGTCGATCCTGTTGGGCATCGTGACCCCGACCGAAGCTGCCAGCTTTGCCGTGGCGTACGCGCTGTTCCTGGGCGTCTTTGTGTATCGCAACATTCAGATCAACCGCTTGCCGGCCCTGTTCCGCGATGCGATGCGCGACAGCTCAATCATATTGATCATCATTGCCACTGTTTCGGCGGGCAACTGGTTGCTGACCTATAACCGCGTGCCAAATATGTTGACCGACTGGGTCTTGACCAATGTCGACAGCCAGACTGCGTTCTTGTTGGCCGTGATTGTCTTGTTCCTACTGGTTGGCCTGTTCTTGGAAGGTATTGCCGCGATGCTGGTCCTGGTGCCGATCTTGCACCCGATTGCAGTCAGCCTGGGGATTGATCCAATTCACTTCGGTATCTTGGTGATCTTCAATCTGATGATCGGCTTGATCACACCGCCGCTGGGTCTGTGTCTATTCGTGGCCGAAGGCGTGGCGCAGGTGGGCATGGCCCGCTTGATCAAAGCGATCATGCCGTTCTTCTTCGTCGAGGTGCTGGTCCTGTTGATCCTGACCTTCGTGCCGCAGACGGTTACCTTCTTGCCAACTATTCTCGGCTATTGATCTGAAACCTGCTCGAACCATCTTAAGGGAAATTCTATGAAAACCTCTATCGCGACCGTTTCGATTTCCGGTTCCTTGCCTGAAAAACTCGATGCTATTGCGAAAGCAGGCTTCTCTGGAATTGAGATATTCGAGCAGGATTTCATTGCACATGATGGCGGCCCGCGTGATGTGGGCCGCATGATCCGGGATCATGGTCTGGACATCACCTTGTTCCAACCATTTCGTGATTTTGAATGCCTGCCGGAGCCAGAGCGCACGAAAGCCTTTGACCGGGCACGGCGCAAGTTTGAACTGATGAATGAGCTGGGGACCGATCTGATCTTGATCTGCTCCTCGTGCCATCCACGGTCTTTAGGCGGGATTGACCGGGCCGCCGATGATCTGGCGCAACTGGGCGATCTGGCGAAATCCATGGGCGTGCGTGTCGGGTTTGAGGCGCTGGCCTGGGGCCGCCATGTCAACGATCATCGCGATGCGTGGGAAATCGTGCGCCGCGCCGATCACGATCAGGTCGGCATTATTTTGGACAGTTTCCACACGCTGGGACGCGGGATTGATCCTGAAAGCATCCGCTCCATCCCCGGTGACAAAATCTTCTTTGTGCAGCTGGCCGATGCGCCTAAGATCGATATGGATCTGCTGTATTGGTCGCGCCATTTCCGCAATATGCCCGGTGAGGGCGATCTGGACGTGCAGCGCTTCATGCAAGCGGTCTGCGCTACGGGCTATACCGGGCCGATCAGCCTTGAGATTTTCAATGATCAGTTCCGCGGTGGCAATCCGCGCACCATTGCGCAAGATGGCTATCGTTCGCTTGTCGCGCTGATGGATGATGTCAGCCGCGTGGAGCCGGTCAAAGGGTTTGACCTGCCAACCATCCCGGAACGTGTGGCGACCGATGGCGTGTCCTTTGTGGAATTTGCGGTGCAGGGTGCCGAAGTTGCAAACCTGTCGGAATTCCTGACCACGTTGGGCTTCACCAAAGCTGCGCGTCACCGCAATAAGGCGCTGGAGCTGTGGCAGCAAGGCGATGCGCGGATCGTGCTCAATTGTGAAACCGAAGGTCATGCGGCGCACGCGTGGAATGCGCGTGGTACATCGGTATGTGATATCGGCCTAAAGGTCGCTTCGGCAGAGGATACGGTCGCGCGGGCGACAGTCTTGGGCGCGGATATGTTTGAACAGCCATTAGCACCGGGTGAAATGAAATTGCCCGCCATTCGGGGGCTGGGTGGCTCTGTCTTGCATTTCATCGGTGACGCAGAGGGCGGCGCGCGCGTTTGGGATGTGGAATTCGAGCCCGTTGAAAATGCCAGCCTTGCCGACACCGGCGTTCAGGCAATTGACCATTTGGCCCAAACCATGAGCTATGATGAGATGCTTAGCTGGGCGTTGTTCTACGGCACGCTGTTTGACATGAAAAAATCCCCGATGGTCGATGTGATTGACCCCGATGGGTTGGTGCGCAGTCAGGTTGTGGAAAATGACGATGGCTCGTTCCGGCTGACGTTGAACGGGGCGGAGACACATCGCACCCTTGCGGGCGAATTTCTGGCGCGCAGTTTTGGCGCCTCGGTTCAGCATATTGCGCTGCGCAGCGATGATATTTTCCGCACGGTTGAGGCACTGGAGGCCCGCGGGTTTGAGGCGCTGCAAATGTCTGAGAATTATTACAGCGATCTGGCCGCAAGGTTTGATTTTCCACCCGGTCTGATGGAGCGGATGCAGGCGCATAACATCTTGTTCGACCGTGACGATCGTGGTGAATTCTTTCAGGTCTTTTCGCAGCGTGTGGCGGGTGGCGTGTTCTTTGAATTCGTCCAGCGTGCGAATGGCTATCGCGGTTTTGGCGGTCCGAATGCGCCGTTCCGTATTGCCGCGCAAAAGCGCCTTGGCCGGACCAAAGGCATGCCAGAGCATTAAGCCCTGGCACTGCCATTTTTGATTTAACCGTTCGCAGCGGCCCCGGATGTTTCCGGGGCTTTTGTCTGCGCGATGGCCGCGCTCACCACAACCGACATGCCTGGTGCAAGCTGTGCGGCAAGGGCCTGGTTGGGATCAATCGTGATCCGCACTGCCAATCTATGGGCCACTTTCACAAAGTTTCCGGTCGCATTGGAGGACGCAAGGATGCTGAACTCTGACCCTGTGGCGGGGGCAAATCGTTCAATTTTTCCGGTCAGCACCGCATTATTTAGCGCATCTACCGTGAATGTAACAGGTTGACCGATTTCAATCCCGGCAAGCTGCGTTTCCTTGAAATTCGCCACGATCCAGATCGTGTTGGGAACGATGGACATCAAACGGGTTCCCGCCGAGACATATTGCCCGGTATGGGCCGAGACCGCGCCCAACGTCCCATCGACAGGTGCGACGATTTTCGTATGCGATAGGTTGATCTGGGCCAGAGCCACCGCAGCTTCTTGTTGTTTCACCGCGGCCGCCAGCGCGGCATGTTGCGAGATAATAGAATTGACGGTTTGCTGTGCCACTTCGACTTCGGCTTTGGCCTGTGACAACGTCGCTTTGGCCTGTTCATAAGTCAGTTTTTCGGCATCGGCATCTTGTTGTGTGATCACGCCGCGTTTGATCAACGCATCGGAGCGGTCAAGATTGGCTTTTTCGGTGTTTAGCGCCGCCTGCGCCGAGGCAACGCCGGCCTGTGCGGATGCCAGCTGCGCCTGGTCGGTGCGCCGGGTCTGTTCCAGAGCAGACACATTGGCCTGTGCCGCTTCCAGCTGTGCCTGTGCCTGTGCCAGGCTTTGACGGTAGCTGGTGTCATCGATTTGAAGCAGAAGATCGCCTTTCTTGACCTGTTGATAATCTTGCACCGGAACATCCGCGACATTTCCCGCCACCTGAGACGAAATATAGGTGACCTGACCGCGCACATAAGCGTCATCGGTCAGGCGCGTGGTCTGTTGAAACGGCGGCAGGTTCCATGCGTATAAAATTCCCAAAACACCGCATAGTCCGATAAGGACGGCGACGATTGTGGCAATGTGGCGGCTGATGGTATTCATGATGTTTGCTCCCCTGCGCTGGGTTGGTTGGCGGTCGAACGGCGCGCACGGTCGGCGTCGATTGCGATATGGATAAGAAGGGCCAGCAAAGTCACGCTGGCGGCGAGTGCCGTTGTGGCAAACGCGTCGTTATAGGCAAGAACAGTTGCCTGAGTGCTGGCAGCACTGGCAAGCTGTGCGCTGGCTTGCGCGCTGCTAAGGCTGGCGTCACCGATCACTGGGCTTAGCTGTTGGGCGACGGCGCTGATACGGTCTGTCACCTGCGGATCGGTGGCAGGTAGCCCGGCATACAGATCGGCCAGATGCTGCGCGCTGCGGATTTTGATCCCGGTTGCAAACAGCGCGCTGCCCATCAATGCGCCCAGCTTCTGTGTCACCAGAAAGATGATGATAAAGTTCAAGATATAGTCACGCCCCTTGGCAAATGCCGCCATAAATCCGCGCATCATCGCGGGGGGTAGGAACAGGCCAGAGGCCAGGCCGATCATCCCTTGTGACAGGTAGAATTGTTCGGGCATCGCGGCAGATGTTGACTGGCTATCCAGGATCGATCCCGCGATCAACAGCAACAATGCGACAACGTGGAACCACGGCTCTCGTCCCGGTTTCATCGTGACGGCACAGATCAGCCCACCCAGCGCGGTGCCCGCTGCGATCACAATCCACAGCCCAGCCATCTGACTGTTTTGATAGCCAAGCGCGGTGAGGTATTTCGCGGCGCCGCCACCTTGTTCGCTTAGCAAAAAGCGAAACAGCAAGATCGCACCTGCAAAATGCAGATTGGCCGGGCTGGTGATCCAGCGAATGTCCAATAGCGGCGCTTTGCGGTTCAGCTCAATCACCACCGAAATCGCGATGGCGGCAATGGCGGCGGCCAGCAACCAGCCGATCCACATCTGCGTCAACCACCAATAGGTTGCGCCCAGTGTAAAGACCACGGCCATTGATCCCATCCCAAAGGCCAATAATGTGAAGGAGATCAAATCAGCTGACTCCAGCACTTTACTACGCGGGGGGGACGCCAGCGGGAGCAGATAGATCAGGCCAAACCCGATTGCTGCCAGTGACAGTTCCACATTGGTTAACCCATGCCACAAACCCATGTCCAACAGATAGGGCGATACCAACCGCGTCAGCGGACTGCCCAGAAATATCAGCGTCAATGCACATGACAGGCCCAGCGTGATCTTGCGTGCCGGGGGCAGGGGCTCAAGCATATATAAAAATGCCAGTGAGGTCATCGGCGCGGCGGCAACGCCGGATAAGAAGCGCACCGCGACATTGGGTATCAAGCCTTGGGCCGCATAGTTTAACAAAGCGGCCAGCAAAAAACCAAGGATCGACAGCTCGGCAAAATTGCGCAACCCATACTGCGCCCTGATTTTCACCAAGGCCACAGATAACGACACATTCGGTGCCATATAGGCGGCAACCAACCATGAGGTCTCGGCCAAAGTCGCGCCAAACGTTCCTTGCAATTGCTGCACATTGGCGGACACGATATTTTGCCCAAACCCCTGTGCCAGCGCCAACACGACAGCGGTCAACATATAGCCTGCTGCGCGCAGCGAGCTGATGGCAGGGGGGGGCGGTGGCGGTGCAGCGGTGGTATCATCTGCCATCACGCCACCTTTGATGCATTGACAAGAACTTTGGCCAGCACGTCGCGCGCCGTTTCCAAATCTTGCGGGGGTATCCCTTCTGTCAGTTCCATGCGCAGTTTACGCGTCATCGCCAGAACCACGGCCGCCTGATCTTGTGCGGCGGGGGTCAGATGCACATTCCGTTGCCGGCGATCTTTTGGGGCAATTGTGCGCGTTACAAGCCCGCAGTCCTCCATCGCCTCTAGCAGGCGCGCCATTGTGGGCGGTTCGACCTCCATCGCCTCGGCCAGTTCGGATTGCCCGATTGTGTCTTTGGTGGTCAGTTGCAGCAGGATGCGGGCGCGCGCATATGTCAGCCCGTGCTCGGCTGCACGCCCATCAAACACTGTGCGCATCTTGCGGGCGATGGTGACCAGATCCCGGAAGAACCCGGCGCGAAGAGTGGACTGTCGCATCACAACACCTTTAGCCTGCTAACGATTGTCATGCTATCTAATTCGGCAAGGCGCGGCTGGCAAGCGTTCGTGGCATCACAGTGATGAGAGACCGCGAACAACCCCGCGAAATGGCAGGGCAGGGCGAGATGAAGGGGGCAGATGCGCAAGTGATGCCTAGCGCAGGCAGCGCCTACGCGTCTTATGGCACTTCAGCGAGGGGCTGACACATGGGCAGCCACCGCTTTTACAGGATCATTCAGCTGCAGGTGATCTCTGGATCAGCCTCAAGTTCGACGCCATCCACATAAATGACCTCAGGCATGTCGAAATGCAGTGAAAACATGTTGGTGTGCGCAGAGACTTCCGCGACATAGCGGCCGTCTTTCAACATTGCGACTTCGATCAAAACCTGATCCCGACCAAACAATGCTTTAGCACGCCAATCCCGCAGCAAAACCCGGGTCTCCGACCCCAGCAACAGATCCTGTCCGGGCCGGCCATGGCCAAGTGACCCGGCTTGAACGCGAATCATCGGCGCCTCAACCTGGGTAACAGTCACTGCGCGTAACACACGCGCCCCGGACCGGGTGATGACCCGATCACCAGGCGTAAGATATTCAACCGGAAGATCACCTTCCAGCGTCGATACCGTCGCCCCCTGCGCAATCCCGGTCAAAACGACCATATCCTGCGCAAGCTGCATATCTTCCAAGCCGGTGGACACAGTCCGACCGTTGTCTTGTGTAAACCTATGTACCATTCGCCCGACCTGCTCTGCCTGAACTTTGATTTTTATGATTATTTATTTTAATTACGTCGATAACGGGGCAAGCTCGAGTTTTTTTGACTTTCCCTCTTCCTTCTACCGTAAAGCGTTGCTAAAAGGCCGCTCAGTGCGGGTGTGGCGGAATTGGTAGACGCACCAGATTTAGGTTCTGGCGCCTTTGGCGTGGGGGTTCGAGTCCCTTCACCCGCACCATATTGAAATCGTTGATCATTTTCTGAGTTCTCCGTTTGTGGACGCTCCGAAACTGGAACAGTTTCGCAATTTTTTTCGCACTTTCCCGGTTTGTCTTTGTTTCGTTCCCGCTTCTGCTGAGCCCGTTTCGACGCCTTTTTCTGATCCGCGCCTGAGGCATATTTCTGCGCCATATCAAGGGTTTTGTGCCCCGTGACTGACTGAATATCGCGGATATCGACTCCCGCTCCGCCAATTCTTTGGCCGCCGTGTAGCGCCATCCGTGCGGCACCAACCGGTCATCCCCATCCTTGACGCCATTCGATTCGCGCACGTCCTCTACGACCTTCTGCACTTGCCGCTTGCCAAGTGGTTCAGTCGCATTCTTGGCAAGAATGTGGTCCCCGCGTCGGGGAAGCCCCGCGAGATATGCCTGCAACCGTGCCGGGCAATAGACCTCTATTTTCACGTTGGTTTTCTGCTGGATGACCAACATGTACTCGCCGTCGAAGTCATCCCACTTCATCGCAACGCAATCGCCAAGCCGCTGCCCCGTACCAATTGCAAGCTCATAGATGGTGTGAGCGACCGACAGGCCGTGCTCTTCGCAGTGCCGTTCATAGGCTTCCAGTTTGGCCATAGGCCACGCCTGGTAGGAGCCCCCCTGAATCGCCGCGGGTTTACCGGAGACCTATAGCTTCATTTCACGCGACCATATCGAGCACGTCGCGCTGTGCATAGAAGTTCTGTTCAGCCTCTGCTGGCGGTATGTTTCCGATAGGGCCGAGCAAGCGCCGGTGATTAAACCAATCGACCCAGCC
>NZ_MDHA01000010.1 GCF_001705665.1 Thioclava sp. SK-1
CCAGATCATCCGCGACCTGACGACGCGAAAGCCCGCTGGTCAGCGCAATCCGCACCGCATCCTTGCGAAATTCATCCGTTCTGCCTGTGCCCATGGTTTATCTCCTTTGCTGCACATTACGTCATCAAAGGAGCGGCACCAAACCGCGACAAGTCCAGGCTGTTTACGGTGTCGAGTCGATCTGCAGGGTGCTGCCGATTGCACCGTCAACATATTACCACCGCTTGGCACCAAGCCGATCCGGCCAAAGCTTCAGCCCGGCATCAGCGGGATACGGAGCTGCGCCCGGAGATCAAACGTGTCTGGGATGAGAATTATCAGGTCTACGGGGGCCGCAAGGCGTGGTATCAGCTGAAACGCGAGGGCTTTACGCTTGCACGCTGCACGGTGGAGCGCCTGATGAAACAGATCGGCATCCGTGGTGCCGTGCGCGGCAAGATGGTCAAAACAACGGTTCCAGACACGTCGGCACCTTGTCCGCGCGACAAAGTGAACCGTGTGTTCCGTGCGCCCGCACCGAACCTGCTGTGGGTCAGCGACTTTACCTACGTTTCCACGTGGCAGGGCTTTGTCTATGTTGCCTTCGTCATCGACACGTTTGCAGATCGCATCGTCGGCTGGCGGGTCTCACGGTCGGCCAAGACAGACTTTGTTCTGGATGCTCTTGAACAGGCCCTGCATGATCG
>NZ_MDHA01000011.1 GCF_001705665.1 Thioclava sp. SK-1
AAGCAACGCTGGCACAATGAAGCAGTCCCATTGGCTTGGGCTGCTGCTCAGTCTCGAAGGCAGTGTCGACCATCTGATCCTGAAGAACGGATATTTCGTCACTATGCACATGCTGAGCCGCAGCAGGCTCTGCACAATGTTCGGCCATCGGCATCACATGCGCAAATGCACTCGTCACAACGAGCTGCAATGCAACAAGAATGATGAAGACCCTACCGAGCACACAGTTTCCTTTCGTCCATCGAGGATAAACACTTCTCAGCGGTCAGTCGTCAAGTCTGAAGAAGCCCTCCAGTTGCTGGAAGCTCACGACTATGTGGGAAGTGGCGTGCTGATATCGCTATCCGCTATCTGCGCATCGCCGACATCCACTCTTGAAGATGTCGCAGGCGCAGCGAACGGCGGAAAGGTCCGCACACCGGCCTTTGGTGCCTCACGCAGCGAACGTCGGCTTTCGCCTCATGCGAGCTTTTTGCTAAAAGCTCGCATGAGGTGCATAGCTAAAAATCCAACAAAACATAGGTAAAGTGCAGCATCCGGCAACATGCCACTTCCGTCATGCAAGGTTTATGGGTATTATATCGCTATAACCTCGCAAGGATTTATCCGTGAAAGCTGCCGTTGAGACCACCTGGAACAAAGGCCGCGTCGTGGGTAAAAAACCACCGCTGACGCCCGACCAGGTATCCCTGATCCGGATGATCCTGCGCCAGGAAAAAGCCTTGCGTGATCTGGCACTGTTCAACACCGCCCTCGATACCAGTTTCCGAGGGTCTGACCTGGTGCGCCTGCGGGTTTCGGATGTGGCCACCCCGGCAGGGGTGCGCGAGATCGTCGAAATCCGGCAGAAGAAGACCGAGGCCCGCAATGCACGCCCGGTCCAGGCGCGGCTGTCCTCGGGCACGCGCGACAGTCTGCGCGCCTATCTCGCAGCTTCAGAAAAGCCGTTGCACGGCTGGCTGTTCACGGGGCAGGGGGCACGGTGGTCCCAGTCCCATCTCAGTGAAAGTCAGCTCTGGCGGCTGTTCCGGGTCTGGCTGGAGAAGGCCCGCCTCGATCCCAGCCTCTACGGCCTGCATTCGCTGCGCCGGACCTTCCCAACCCATATCTACCAGCAGACCGGCAACCTGCGCGCGGCCCAACTGCTGCTCGGCCATGCCAGTATTGAAAGTACCAAGGAATACATCGGTACCGAACAGGCCGAAGCACTCGAAATTGCGCGCAAGTATCACCTGTGACGGCCATGCAGACCTATCTTGAGAAACGCCAGCCTGCGCAGAAAATGGCCCGGTTCTACCGGATGGCGGTCATGCCGAACCTGTTCGGCGAATGGACGCTGTACCGCGAATGGGGCCGCATAGGGCAGGGCGGTCAGGTTCGGATGGATTGGTTCGAGGACGAGAACCAGGCCGTCGCAGCTCTGGTCACACTGGAAGCCTCCAAGCGTCAGCGAGGCTACTGGGTGGAGCCCCAGCAACTGGCGATGTTCAGGTGATAGCGTGACGGACTAGCACAAGCTTCTCGATCGGCTGAAAAGTATAGTAATTATACCATTTTCAACATATATTGCCCTTCATGAAGTTCGAGTATGATCCCGACAAAAGCGCCGCGAACCGTGAAAAGCACGGGATCGACTTTGATGAGGCCCAGGCCCTCTGGGATGATCCTTATCTGATCGAGGCCCCTGCCAACGTCACGGATGAGCCACGCTTTCTGGCGGTTGGCATGATCGGGGCCAGACACTGGACGGCTGTCTACACATACCGGAGCGACCGGGTGCGGATCATCTCCGTGCGCCGCGCTCGCAAGCAGGAGATTGACCACTATGAAGGCGACTGAATTCGACGAACGCTTCGACGCGGGCGAAGACATGTCCGCCCATGTCGATTGGACAAAGGCGCGCCGCCTCAATGTCGAGGCCAAGCGGGTGAACGTGGATTTCCCGACCTGGGTTGTCGCAGGTCTGGACAGGCAGGCCCAGAAGCTCGGCATCACCCGTCAGGCGCTGATCAAGATGTGGATCGCGGAGCGGCTAGAGTAAACTGATCGAGTTTAGTCGGTCCTGGACCAGCTACGCGAGTTGTCGTTCGAGCTTGAGTTTCCGAGCCTCCCAATCCGGCATGACGCGCCTCAAGAGGTCAAAGAAGGCGGGTCCATGATGGGGGTGCTCGATATGGCACAGCTCATGCGTGATCACATAGTCTATGGCCTCCGTCGAGGCCCTGATCAGAGCACGGTTGAGGACTAGATTCTTCCGGCCTGTCATCGAGCCCCAGCGATAGCTCAGCTCACGAATGATGAGGCCGTTTGGGACGACCTTCTCAGGGTCGGAAAAGTGTCCTCGACAGACATCCAGACGTTCGGCAAATTTGATCTGGGCCCGCTGCAGCATCCAGTCTCGAACAAGCTCACGGGTGTGGGCGGCTCGATTTGGCTTTGTGCTCCAAACCATCAGCTGACCGCGCTGCATCTTGACGGAGCTTTGTATGCCGGGGATCACCTTGAGTTTATACTGCCGCCCCAAGTACAGGTGGGTCTCGCCGCCGATATACCGGCGTTCTGGCGTTTTGGGCTGGAACTGAGCATAGTAGCGCAGCTGCTTGCATATCCACGGCGCGCGTTTGCGCACCTTCTCGATGATACGTTCAGAGCTCGCGTCCTCGGGCGCGACAACCTCGACCTGCTGGTCGGGCAAGACGCTTATGGACAGGGTTTTGCGAACCCGCCTCACGACAGAAAAACGGATCGTCTCGCTGCCGAAGCTAGCCTCAAGAACCTCGGGACTCATCCGGGGAACCTAGCCCGCGCGATATCCATGATCCGTAGCTCGATGTCGTCGAGAAGGTCGAGGGGAATGTCGATGCCCTTCTCGTCGCGCACGACATCGAAGAAATAGTCATCGATCGCGTTGCGCATGTTGTTCTGCGCCATCTCGTTCGACCAGACATCGACAATGTGGTGATCCTTGACGATCCCGATGATCGACTGCGCGACATCGGCTGTCACAGTATCCTCAACACCGCCGTTGATCTCCTTCAGGATCGGTTCAAGGACGCCGAAGACAGCCTGAGCGTCCGTGTCTCCCTTGATGCTTTCGGGCATGTCACGGCCATGGTCGCGACGCGCAACGCGAGCCGCCAAGTCCACGACTGTCTTGAGGTAATCCTTCTCCGAAATCCGTTTCTCGCGATAGTCGCGGATCGTCTCAGCGAGCATCTCGGAGAACTGCCTGTAGAAGGAGGGGTCTTGCTCCATCTTTTCCGTGATCGTGCGCTTGGTGGCGCTTGCAATGCGATCCGCCTTGGAGGCGGCAGTTTTGCCCTCTTCTTCGATCACAGCATTCAACGCATCAGGATCGTTGATATTCACCAAGTCAATGATCACCTCCGCAGGCTTCGCCGTGACATGATCATCGAGCAGTTTCTGAATCTTGGGCTCGAACTCTTTCACATCGACGGTTTCCTGATAGCGCAGCTGGACTGAGCGCTTCAGCTCGGAGAAGGCTTTCCAATCCTTCGTAAAGGTGGAAACCGCCGCCTCGTCAAACACGTCATAAAGCTTCTCTGAGGAAAGTGAGATGTGCAGGCAGCGGCCATAGTCCTTCAGCCGAGAATAGAAGTCTGCTCGCTTAGCGTCGTCAGCCAAGAGCTGCTCGAACTGTTCCATGTCCTTCTTGTTGCGAACCTCCTTGAAGACATCCCACAGCTGGTCATGCAACTGCGGCAGCCTGCGAATTTCCTCGCGAATGTCATGCAATGATCCTGCGACATCATCACCGTCGAAACCTTCGAAAGCGCTGTAGGTCGTAAGTGCTGCGTCGAGCTCTCCAAGAAGCCCCTCATAATCGACAATGAAGCCGAACTGCTTTTCCTTGTCGTCGTCCTCATAGAGGCGATTCACGCGGGCAATGGCTTGAAGAAGATTGTGCTCGCGCAACGGTTTGCAAACGTAGAGCACGGTGTTTCGTGGGGCGTCAAAGCCGGTCAGAAGCTTAGAAACGACAATTAGGATTTCGGGATCGCCTGAGCCCTTGAAGGCGTCGATGACCTGCCGGTTATACTCGTCCTCGGTTTTGTGCTTGGCCATCATCTTGTCCCAGAACTTGCGTACCAAGTCCTTGGATTCCTGATCGACTTCCTCGTTACCTTCCTTGTCGTCAGGGGCGGAGATGATGATCTCGCTCGTCACATGGCCTATCTCATCGAGAACCTCCTTGAAGCGCACGGCAGCGGCCTTTGAGGGTGCCACCAGTTGCGCCTTGAAACCCGTGCCCTGCCAATACTGGCGGTAGTGCTCTGAGATATCGAACGCCTTGGCGCGGATGGCTTGGCTCGTCTTTGACAAGGCATCCATTCGCGAGAATTTTCGTTTTAGATCGGCTTTCTGCTTCTCCGTCAGCCCCTCACTGATCTTGTCGAACCAGGTATCGACGACATCGCCACTCACCTGTTGCGCGACCAAGCGCCCTTCATAGAGCAAAGGGACGACCGCTTCGTCCTTCACCGCCTGATCAATCGTATATTTGTGGATCAACCCCCCGAACGTATCGAGGGTGTTCTTGTCCTTCTTCAGAAGCGGCGTGCCGGTGAAGCCGAGATAGCAGGCGTTCGGCAAGATACGCCGCATCTTCAAGGCGAACTTGCCGTGACCGCCATAGCGGCCTGTCTGACTCCGATGGCTTTCATCGACGAGAACGAAGATGTCGGCGCTATCATCCTTGAAGTCATCCGCCTTGATGGCGGTATCGAACTTGTTGATGATTGTCGTAACCAATGGTGCGCGGTTCCTGATCAGATCGATCAGGTTCGCCCCCGTAGCTGCCCGAACGGGTTCAAGATCGCAGGACTTGAACGTGCCCTTGATCTGTTTGTCGAGATCATCGCGATCTGTAACGATGAGGATACGTGGGTTCTTGACGTCCTTGTCGAGAGCAAGCGCACGCCCGAGCATCACCATCGTCAGGCTCTTCCCTGAGCCTTGCGTGTGCCAGATCACACCGCCTTTGCGACGACCCTCAAGATCGAAACCTTTCAAGCGGGCAAGAGCTATTCTGATACTGAAGAACTGCTGATGTCGGGCGATCTTGCGCACCCCTCCATCGAAGACCGTGAAACGGCGCACGAGGTCGAGGAGGCGCTCTGGCCGGCACATTGCGTAGATGGCGCGATCCTGCTCACTGATCGACCTTTCTCCTCCCGCTGCGAGCTCCTCGAAGAAGACGCGCGCGTCGGCCAGGTCGCCGGAGAAAACAGCGGCCTTTTCCTCTGCCGACAGGGGGCGATTGATCGCGGCGGAGATATCCGCGTCTTGATCTTCTTCGTCGCGCCAGATTTGCCAGAACTTGCGCGGCGTACCCACGGTGGCATAGCGGGCTTCCTGCCGCTTCATGCTCATCAAGAGCTGCGCGTAGTGGAAGAGTTGCGGGATGTTGTCTTCGTTTTGATACCCGATCAGCTGGCTGTCGGCTTTCTTGAGCGACTCCGTGGGGCGCTTGTTCTCGATCACGATGAACGGGATGCCGTTGACGAAACAGACGATGTCGCAGCGCCGTGTCGCGGTGCTTGCCGTCCGCTCAACACTCATTTCAGCCGTCACATGAAAGACGTTGTTTTCAGGCGTTTCCCAGTCGATGTACTTGAAGGAATAACTCTTGCTGTCGCCCTCAATGGCCTTGGAGATCGTCGTGCCCAGAACCAAGAGATCATAGATATCCTGGTTCGTGCCCTTCAGCCCCTTGAGCTTGTCAGGGGTGGGCTTGAGGCGGCGCAGCGCTTCGTGAGCGTCTTCCAGATCGAACGCATAGCTCTTGCCGCGATAGCTGTAGCTGTTGAGCTTCAGCATCTGCTCCACAACGATGTCGTCGAGGATCACGTTGCGGGGTTTCCCCCGCAGCTGATCGACCTGTCCCTGTGACAAGGGCTGGAAGCCAAGCGCCACCAGCGTCTGGATCGCAGGTATCTGGGATTGGTACTTTTCGGCGGGGTTGAAACCTTGAGGTGCAGGGTGCTGATTCATGCTGCCTCCTCAATCACATCGTCGATGCCTTCGTCGCCATCATCTCCATTACCATCGTCAGCATCAGACGCAGGCTTCTCAATAAGCTCGATAGCCACAGGAATACCGAACTGTGCGAGGCGCTCGACAGCAGCCTGGAAACTCACCTTGCTGAAAAAAGGTAAACCAAGAGTCCCGTCTGCATACGGCGGTCTCATGATACCATAGACAACTCGGTAGTCTTCTCGAACCACTTTGTCGGTGCTCTTGGGCAGGTGAACCTCGAAGCCTGCCTTGACAGACTTTACCTTGGCGCGAAGCTTCTTCCTGAATTCTTTGTCAGAGATAAAGGCATCCGCACTGACAACTCCTTGGGACCAGAGATGACTGATCGGTCCTGAAGAGTTTCCGTCTTTCAAGTGGATGAAATCCTTCTTGTCCGAAAAGAAGTCGCAAGGTTCGATATTTGCATATCGCACGTTTTGCGGGTTGATCTTAGTACGATCCAGCTTGACCAGGTCGTCGCGACTGGCCTCAAGGTGGTCAATCAGTTCTTCCTCGTTGCGGCAGGTTGTCTTGCCAACAATGGTAACCCGCTCAATCGCGTTGAAGGCGGCTTCGATACGGTTCTTGAACGATTTTTCGACTTTGTACCAATCACCGGCGAAGAGGACATAGTAGTCTTGGCTCGCACCTGTGCCGAGTGTTGTTTCATAAACAAAGCAATCATATACACGCCACTTCTCAGAAAACTCGCCTTCGTCATCAGCCTTCGCCTTGACGCGGTGCTTCTCTTTGATTTCGGAGATTCCGCCTTTGAAGGCGCAGCGCTTCAACTCTGCGATATAGTCCTTGATAGAAAGGCTGTGAAAATTTGTGCCGTGGCTCCCAAAACCGTTGTAATGTAGCAGAGCCCCCTCAGTGTAATTTACGATTTCTGGGGGCGTCATGTGTAGATCGCTGGCCTTGCCCGCCTTTAAGTCCTTGATCGCCTTTTCGATACTCGCGTCGAGCTTCTCGATTGTATCCTTTTCCTCGACTCTTCGCATGTTATCGACCCATGCGAACTCTTTTTGATAGGTCGTTTTGGTGTACTCCGAGATGATCTCAGCGCACTTCTCATGGAACTTGTCCGGTTCCACTCGGCACGTGATCGACAGGCTGTCCTTACCGGCAACGAAGCTGGCAAAGGCAGGTTTGCGCGGCGTGCCACCCGCGACCCGGGCGAGATCGCGAAGCATATCAACACCAAAAGCCTGGACATCGCTGTCTTTGCTCGCCTGCACACGTTTCTGAAACGTGACGGCATCTGGTGTTGCCAGATCAATGGATCGAAGCTTGTCTCTCGGTACGCTGTTGAGCGTGACCCGCAAGCCGAACTGACGCTCGAAAGCGTGATCGTTCAATGCGATATGGGCATGACCAAAACACACGGCGGCAATGCGATCCCCGACGGGTAAAAAGACAACCGCGCCTGCACCGCCTGTGAAGATGCCTTCGGGCAAATCGGGGCTGACTTGCTGCAACAGATCACGCCAGCCAGGCGGATTAGAGTAAATCTGTCCGATGAACAGCCGCGCTCCTTCGCCCGCACCCCACGGCCGTTCTTCAAGTGCTCGATCAGCGTCTGGTGCAAATGTCTCGGTGAAGGCGTCTTCGGGCGTACGTCCTTTCCGTAGGAGCCGGACGTTGAGTGTGCGCATTTTTGTTTTCTCAGTCATGCCGCTGCCTCTTCATCGTCCGAGACCTCGACACGCCATTCGCCCGTCAAGAGCTTCTGCATTAGGCCGCGCTTTTGCCGGGTCACAGCCTTGATCTCATCATCGAGGAGGCTGATCTCGGCCTGCGCGGCGTTGAGTCCTTTCGCGATGGCTTGCTGCCGTTCGATTGTTGGGACCGGCACCAAGATCGAGCCAAGATCGCCGAAGCTGACTGTCTCCCGAACGCTGCCTTGCGCTGCCAGAGCGATCCTTTGACGGGCCTCAGCAGAACGAAGCCAGTGCCCGAAGAAATCCGCGTCCAGTCCGCCTTGTACTTGGAACACGACATACATCGGGCTGAGCGCACCTTCGTCCCAGGCATCGAGACGCGCGATGGAGCCGACATTGATGCGCGATGGGTTGTAGGCATACTGACCCCGGCGGACGATCTTGTAATTCGACAGGCTGGCAGAAGCGACACGGTGCGCAAATTGTTCCTCGGCGAGCACGAAGCCTGCCGAGTTGGTCACACTGAGCACACGCTGTACTTGCTCGTCTCGGTTGCGCGTGGATTTCTCCTTCAGAAATCCGCGCAAGTGCAAGCGCTCAACTTGCTCGTCATGGATGAGCTTCGCGGCCAGTCCATCCAGCTGCCGCGCCTTCGCCGCCCGCAGGGCGTTGAGCTTTTCGAGGGCCTCGTCCCAGGTCCGCAGGATCGCCGCGATCTTGCGTTGTTCTGGCAAGCTCACATCGGGGATTGGTAGCTTCCGCAGCTCTTCGATGGAGAGCTCACGAAAGGTGCTGCCATTGGCGTTTCGCGCAATCAATTTCTGTAGAACTGGGCCTTGAAGAACGTAGCGCACAAACTCCGTGTCGGACTTCTTGCCGACACGGATGCGGGCTATCCCCCTAGCGATGTTCGCACCGTCAAGCTCGTTTGGTGCCAAAGACGATTGACCAATATTGCCCCGCAGCGAAAATAGAATATCGCCGGTTTCAATTTTGGACCGCCGGTATTTTGCAGCAATTTCGGGCGACGTCCGTTGCATCGAACTTACATCAATGATGCCGCCGACATCCCTGCTTTGAACGAAGGGAACCCCTCCTGTGGTGTCAGGACCGGGTTGCACAATTCCGTATACGATAGGAGCGCCCGTGTCGGCGACCTTCGCAAGTGGCGTTGTTGATACGCCGGATACTTGACCGTCACGCATCAATCCCGAGCTCCTTCAGATAGCCCGACATCTTCGCACGCACGTCTGCGAGCTCACCTTCGATCCGCACGATGTCTGCCTGCACGGCGGCAACGTCGATCTCTTCCTCGGGCTCGAAGGTGTCCACGTAGCGCGGGATATTGAGGTTGTAGCCGTTCTCGGCGATCTCGTCGGTGCTGGCGAGGTGGGAATACTTCTCGACCTCGGCGCGGGCGCTGTAGGTGTCGAGCACCCGCTTGATGTGGGTGTCTTCGTCCATCACGTTCTGGGCTTTGCCAGGCGTGAACTCCTTGCTGGCATCGATGAAGAGCACGTCCTTGCGATCTGCGTTCGTGCCCCCTTCCTCTCGGGAGCGGTCGAAGACCAGAATGGCGACGGGGATGCCCGTGGTGGTAAAGAGGTTGGCAGGCAAGCCGACCACGGCGTCCAGAAGGTTCTCCTCGATCAGCTGCTGGCGGATTTTGCCCTCCGCCCCGCCCCGGAACAGCACACCATGCGGGACGATCACTGCCACACGGCCTGACTGGCGCTTGGCGATCTCGATCATGTGCGTGATGAAGGCATAATCACCCTTGGACTTGGGTGGAATGCCCCGCCAGTAACGGTGATACTGGTCTGTGTCCGCATCATCCGCACCCCACTTGTCGAGCGAGAACGGCGGGTTGGCGAGGACGACATCGAATTTCTGAAGGTGGTCGCCCTCGATCAGCGCGGGGCTGTTCAGAGTGTCGCACCATTCGATGCGCGCGGCGTCCTTGGCGTGCAGGAACATGTTCATCCGTGCCAGTGCCCATGTCGCACCATTCACCTCCTGCCCGTAGAGGGCGAAGTTGTTCGAGCCGACCATTTCAGACGCCTTGATCAGCAGCGAGCCCGAGCCACAGGCGGGGTCACAGATCGTGTCGCCTTCCTTTGGCGCGGCGAGTTTCGCCAGCAAGCCGGAGACGGGGGCTGGGGTAAAAAACTCGCCTGCCTTCTTGCCCGCGTCCGAGGCAAAGCGAGAAATCAGGTAGATGTAGGTTTCCCCGATGATGTCTTCCTTCACCCGCGACGGGCGCAGGTCGAGAGCAGGCTTGTTGAAGTCTTCGAGGAGGTTCTTCAGGCGACGGTTGCGGTCCTTGGTCCGGCCAAGGTTCGATTCCGAGTTGAAGTCGATATTGCGGAACACACCTTCGAGCTTGGAGCGGTTCTTGTCCTCGATGTCTTCGAGGGCAATGTTGATCAGCTCGCCGATATTCGGCTCGTTACGCTGCTCGTAGAGGTCGTAGAAGCTTGCGCCTTCAGGCAGGTAGAAGCGCTCGCGCTCCATGCGGCGACGGATGCGGATATCATCGTCACCATACTGCTTGCGGTAGGTCTCGAAGTGGTCGTTCCAGTTGTCCGTGATGTACTTCAGGAACAACATCACCAAGATGTAGTCCTTGTATTGCGCGGGATCGACCGCGCCCCGGAAGGTGTCGCAGGCAGCCCATGCTGCGTTGTTCACTTCCGCCTGTGTCAGTTTATCGTTCATTTTCAAATCCTTTTGCGTCTCATTGTGGGGCGGGCACATGTCCCGCCCCAAGTTTTTTCTCAAATCAATCCACAGGGCGGGTTGAACTCTGCACGCAGCTGGCGCTCGATCAGCATCCGATTGTGAGCATCGGCATAGATCGCGGCGACAGACAGCTGCCCGCACCAACACGGCGCGCGGTCATGGTTCGACACCCGTTCCCGAATGTTCTGCGACTCTCCGACATCGACCACGTTCCAGGTGGACGCCGTGCTGTGCCGTCCAAGGATCACGTAAACGCCGGAGCGCGCCTGCAAGTTGTTTTCATTGCCGAAAGGGCCTTCGGCGTGGTAGCTTCCAATGTTGATGGACATGTTCACCTCATGAGTTTGTCCGTTGCGATTTGCCCGAGCTTTTCGAGGAGCGGTGGGCACCGTTATGCTCAGCTTCATTGCCGTGAAGCTGAGCGTTTCGCACCTGTTGAAGCAGAGCGAATCTTGTGAATTTTCTTTTCGTATCAGCCAGTTCGTGCAGAAGGCGCGTTTCTGTCGCGGACAGGGCATCGAGCTCTGTGATCATCCGCTGCACGGCCAGACTCGGTATGTGCAGCGGTAGCGTTTCAAGACACTCCTTCGGGATCATCCGAAGCTTCGTCCCGCGCGCACCCAAGTCTAAGTGCCGTTGCGCTTCATGCTGATTGATCGACCACGCGACGTATTCTGGGAGGAGATCGTCTCCACTCGGGCGGATCACCATCACTGGCAGCAACGCGACCGCTGCTTCACCCGCACCTCCTATGGCAATGCTGGCTGTGTTGTTGTCTCCGCGAGAGCGGAACAGGACATCGCCATGCTCAACCAGGTAACGGTCGAGCTTGCCATCCAAGGCATATTTCCCTGCCACGCTTAGACTGACCCGCTCACCGTGCAGGTCACGCAGCTGGATAGCAGGAACGCCCTTTTCGGCGTCCTCTGTGAGGGCGGTTCTGGCGGCATAGCCCGCTCGAATTTCGCACGCTTCGCCCAAGGTGATATTTTTTATGCTGTAGATCATGCTCATACAAATATGACATCAAGGCGTTGATGTCAAGAAATTTGTGCGTAGGCACACCTACTGCAATTTTTGGCGTCGCAGACCACACTGAAACTGCTTAGCTCATCACCCTACATTCCCAAACGGCCCTCCGGGCATCCCATGCCCGTCCGCGCGAAGCGCCGGGCCTGTCGGCGGGTGACCTTCAGGTTGCCCGCCGACAGGTCACCCTAAAACCGCCTACGCCCACGATCACCCACACAACACAAAAAGGCCCCCACCTGCTGACGGGGGCCTCGATCCTCTCGGCGGTGCGGGCTGTTACTCGGCGGCCATCCGTTCGGCTTGCGCGGTACGGTCCATGATGTAGTCCACGGCCTTCTGCGCCTCGGACGCGGCCCGGAATATCGCACGGCTGTCTTCCTTCATCGCCTCAAGCCACCCTTCAACATAGGCGGCGCTCTGGTCGAATTCCGGCTCCACCCCGATCTGCGCGCAAAGCATGCAGTTTCCGATTTCCGCGACCAGCTCCTCGAACGCATAGGCCTTGCGATCATTGAACCGGCCCAAACGGTCCAGCCGCTTTGTCGCCCCTGTCCAGTGGGTCAACTCATGCGCCAAGGTGCCGTAATATCCTGCGGCCTTGTGAAACGTGCCAATCGGCGGCATGTGAATCCGGTCTGTCTTGATTTTGTAATAGGCGCGCGGCTCCTCGGTGCTGTCGATCTGCGCACCGGTTGCGGCAAAGAACGCCTCCAGCTCGGGGTCGACCACGGTGCCAAGATCACGGGGCGGATCAGGCAGGATGTAGAATTCGGCGGGCAAGCCCTCGATTTGGTCGGCATTAAACACGCGGTAGGCCTTGGCATAGGGAATCTGGCGTTCCTCGCCGTTCTCGTCCTCGCGCTCGACGGTGCCGTATTTCACGACGGTAGCGGATTTCTCGCCCTTGCGGACATGGCCCCCCAGTTGCTTGGCCTGATTGAACGTCATCCAGCGGGCTGAACTGTAGTCCTTGGCCATCGCCGTGGCCCAAAGCATCAGGATGTTAATGCCCCGATAGGCTTCGCCGTTGAACCGTTCCGGCAAGCTAACCGATGCCCCGCTGCCGGTCCAAGGCTTGCGCCAGGGCGGCGTTCCCGTCTCGATCTGCGCGATGATCTGATTGGTGACATGGGTGTAAACGTCAAACTTTTCTGCGGTCATTTGTGACCCTCCTTTGAGTGACGCGGTCCGGGTCTGCTACCCTTTCCGCCAATGGGCGGGCCTTCCTGTTCTGATCTTTGGAATGCCCATGCATTCCGAAGGGCAGAGCAGGTAAGGGCAAAGCCCGTCCTGCGGCCTGGCGGGGCCGTGACAACTGGGTGGAGGGCGTGAATTTGGGAGGGAACCGCGCGGCTCGTCCGCGTGGGAGGAACCGGAATTCTCGACCGGAACCGACGCCACAGGCGGCGCTTGCCGGTTTTCTCGGACCTGACAGGATGGCAGGCGGATCACCAGGATTTGAAAACTGTCAGGGTTGGGGTAAGCGGGCGTCAGCCCGTCGATCCCCAGCCTTGTCTATCGCTCAAAGCGATACCGGCGCACTGCCGGGATCACTGAACTCTATCGAGCCATATCTAACTCGATAATATACGATTGATGCCTTCGTTAGATTCAGGCACAAGACGACCATCATTGTTTCTGTTGGTATGCGCGATGAACCAGACGATTGACCTCGAACTAAACGTCACCACCGAACAAGGCCTTCGGGGACTTGCTGAGGAGGGACACACGGTCGAAGTGCTGTGCAAAGCCGATCCTGAACGCAAGGGACCAAGCTGGTACGGCCTGTGGATCATGCGGACGGTTGGGAGTGATGGGCAGGAGAAAATCCTTGTCACTGCCAGAACGCGCGTGACGCAGAATGCGATCAGGGTGCGCGAATTCAAGACGGCAACCGGCGTGATTTCATTCCTTGTTGGTGTCGGGTTCTCTCAGGCAAGCATTCCCATGAAGAATGGGGAAACGACCTCTCATCGCCTCGTTAGTGACTGAGACCTGGATCACGGTCGATGTCCCTATCCTTCTCGACCTCTTGATCCTTCTCCTGGTCGCGTTCGTCCTCAATTTCTAGCCTTTCACGCGACTTGTTCAGCACGTCCTTCAGCCGCTCGTTGACGGACGGCTTGCGGGTCTCGCGCCCTGTGTCCTCACCCATGTCAAACTCGCTGTGACCGCCCAGCTTGTGAACCGCCGCCTGGCCGTCACGCCCGGCGTCCTTCTCCATGATCTCTTTCAGCCGCTCGCGCGCGTAATTGCGACCTTCCGGCTTTTGCGTGTCGTCCTGGTCCCGTGACCGGCCCACGACCTGCGACAACCGCTCGCGGATATCGTCCGATGTGCGTCCGTCGCGGTCTTTCGCGGTCGCGGCCCTGAGCGCCGCCAGACCGGCGGAAACACGGCCCTGCCCCGCCTCGCGCTCAATGCCGTAGGTCTCCCGCGCGATATCCAGCCGCTCACGCATTTCGCGGAAGGCGGCACGAGCCTGGCGGGCGGCATGGACCACGGCCCCGCGCTCGGTGACCGGGACGTATTCCCGGCCCTGACGCTCGGCCACAGCTTTCGCGCGCCGCTCCATGGAATTGGCCGCTGGCCCCAGCTTCAGCTCCGGGTCGCGGTCCAGCTCCTCGGCAGACAGCTTGTCACCGCGATCCAGCGCCGTCTCGCGCTGCTTCTCAAGCGACCGGTGATCGACGCGCTCGACTTCCCCGACACGCTCCAGCGCGCGGTTCTGCAACTCGGCCCAGAGGCCGCGCATCTGCTCGATCTCGACGCCGCCGGTCTTCGCGGAGTCGAGCACGCGGGTTTTGGTGGTGAAGCCCCCGGCTTCCAGCTTGCGGGTGGAGGTCAGGACGTGGGCGTGGTGGTTGCGCTGATCGCCTTCGCGGTGGGGCGCATGGATCGCCACATCGACGGCCACGCCATAGCGGCTGACTAGTTCCTCAGCGAACTGGCGGGTGATCTGCGACCGGTCCTCGGCGCTGATCTCGGAGGGCAGGGCCAGCTCCCACTCGCGGGCGGTGACAGAGTTGCGGCGGGTCTCGCTGGCCTCGGCCTCGTTCCAGAGGCGGGATCGGTCCTGCGCCCAATCCGGGGCGTCTTTCGGGGTCAGGATGAAGGTCTCCTCGATGCCCTGCTTGCGGGTGTAATCGTGGACGCGGCCTTCGCGCTGGCACTCGATGCGCTCCCCGACACGGTAGGCTGCCGCCGCCGTGGCAGAGCGCCCGGCGCTGCGTTTGATCGTCTTCACGGAGAGGTGGTAGCTGGCCATGCGCCCTCCCCTCGCCCGTGATACAGATGACGACAAAGCGCGCCGCTGCTGACCCCGGCCCATGCCCGAACATGGACCACCGGGTCAGCCGTCTTTTCCCAGATGTACTGCGCCCCGCCCCGGCGCAGTGCGATAGGAAAAGACAGCCCGCTCAAAGCGAGCCAACGGCTCTCCGAGGCGCGGACTTGCCAGTGATCTGCCCCCAGATCCCCAGCCTCATGGAGGGCGGGATATGGGGGCAGATCACTGGCGGTTTGCCGGGAGCAAACCCGGTTCGTGTCGGCACCGTTAGGTCCGACGACACGAACCTCCCGCAAGGGAGACGCCAGCGGCAGACCGGCCCCCTCCGTGGGGCATCGGGCGAGACGCTGGCGCGACATTGCGGGACGCGATCCAACCGCCAAGGTTGGACTGGGATGGTTTGGAAGGGGCGGCGCGCCCTTCCATGTCGCGGCGGCACGCAGCGAAGGGGATGGCCATCGGCCGGGGCTTTGCCCCAGAGAGATCGCACGCAAAGCTCGGAACCGCAGGTGGAGAGTTTGCATAAGTGCGCCCTTGTCCTTTACAGGCCTACGGGTAAGCGCTATCGGTTGATCTGGCAAGAACAACTTCAACCACAAGAATGTTTGGTGGCGAGGGTAGAGATTTGGCAGAAACAGAACTTGAGCGCGCCGAGAAACGATATGCCCAGGCTAAGGCCCGGCTCCAAGCGCTGAAGAACAGGGAAAGTACCAGACAGCGCAAACTCGACACGCGGCGCAAGGTGATCCTGGGCGGTGCGCTCCTCGATCTGGCGGAACGCGATTCCGGGGCTGCCGCGATGCTCGACCGGCTGATCCGCAACCTGCCCCGCGAACAGGATCGCAAGGCCTTCGCCGACTGGGACACGCCCTCCCCTGCTCCGTCCAGCTCTGATCCGGAAACGCCGTCCTGATGCGGGGCGTGATGTTCGTCTTCGGAGGGCTGTTTCGGTTCTTCAGTCGATTGATCTTCACGCCCATCCTGTTGGGCTGGATGATCGGCGCTGTCCTGTTCGGCGCGATGATCGGGGCGCTCGTGGCCACGCCCTTTGTCTTCGCCTTCTTCGACCAGCCGCCCGGCGAAAGCGCATGGCAGTGGCTGGTCTTCGGTCCCCTGATGTTTGTGGGCGCTGTCTTCGGGTTCCAGTATTGGCGCATGGCCTCCGGCGCGGACGCCTTCTTCGGGCTGACCGGCGACAGCCACGGCTCCGCCCGCTTCGCCAACCGCAAGGAGTTGAAGAAGCTCCAGCGGGAAGACGGCCTACTGATCGGGCGCAATCCGCACACCGGGCGATTGTTGCGCTATGACGGTCCCGCCCATCTGATCACCCTCGCCCCGACACGGGCCGGGAAAGGCGTGGGCACCGTGATCCCCAACCTGCTGGCGGCGGAACGCTCGGTCCTGGTCATCGACCCCAAGGGCGAGAATGCCCGGATCGCCGGGGAAGCCCGGCGTCGGTTCGGAACGGTCCATGTCCTCGATCCGTTTGAAGTCAGCGGCCATCCCTCTGCCGCCTACAACCCGCTCGACCGCCTGACACCGGACAGCCTCGATCTGGGCGAGGATGCCGCCTCCCTGACAGAGGCGCTGGTGATGGACCCGCCGGGACAGGTCACGGAAGCGCACTGGAACGAGGAGGCCAAGGCCATCCTCGGCGGTCTGATCATGTTCTGCGTCTGCCATGAGGACCGCGACCGCCGGACCCTCGCCACCGTCCGGGAATATCTCACCCTGCCCCCGGAAAAGCTGCGCGCGCTGCTGGAGCTGATGCAGGACAGCGATGCGGCGGGCGGGCTGATTGCCCGCGCCGCCAACCGCTTCCTCGGCAAGGCGGATCGCGAAGCCGCCTCGGTGCTGTCGAACGCGCAGCGCCACACGCATTTCCTGGACAGCCCGCGTATTGCCAGGGTTCTTTCGCAGTCGGATTTCCACTTCTCCGATCTGCGCCACCGGATCGCTTCAGTGTTTCTGGTGCTGCCACCGAACCGGATGGACGCCTACAGCCGCTGGCTGCGCCTTCTGGTCTCTCAGGCCCTCCAAGACATCGCACGGGACGCAGAAGCGTCCGTGAGGCCCCAGAGCGACCCTGCAGGCGCTCAGGGGGGCATACAGCGCCTTAAGACGCCCACGCTGTTCCTCTTGGACGAGTTTGCCGCCCTGGGCCGTCTGGAGGCCGTGGAGCGCGCCATGGGGCTGATGGCGGGCTATGGGCTACAGCTTTGGCCGATCCTGCAGGACATGAGCCAGCTCAAGGACCTCTACGGCGAACGCGCGGGCACCTTCATTGCCAATGCCGGGGTGCAGCAGGTCTTCGGAGTGAATGACTTCGAGACGGCCAAGTGGCTGAGCCAGATGATGGGCCAGGAAACTGCCGGGTTCCAGACCGACAGCTTCAAGCCGGGTGACGGCCCCAGCTTCAGCAACAACCTCACAGGCCGCGATCTTCTGACCCCAGATGAAATCATGCAGCTCCGCCCGGAAAACCAGCTTCTGCGCGTGCAGGGGCAAGCCACCGCCGTCGCGCAGAAGCTGCGCTACTACGCCGATCCCGAGTTCAAGGGGCTGTTCGTCCCGCAGGACCAGTAATCCGAAGGACGCCTCCCGATGCCAGACCAACCCTACCTCCCTGCCCTCTCCGACGATGATCTGCGCGAAACGCTCGATCTCATGGCCACAGCCGTCGCCAGCATGTCCGTGCGGCGCGACAATCAGGCTGAGGTCTCACCCAGATTGTCGCGCTATACATGTCCGACAGGATCGACGATCTGACCGCCGTGGCGGACAAGCAGATCAAGGTTGCAACAGAAGCGCGGATCGCGGCCTTCGCCGCACGGGACCAGACCAACCCGAAAAAATATGGGGATCTTCTGGGCCAGACCCTCGACAGCCACCTGGGCGCAACCGCAGACGCAATGACAGAGATTGTTAGACGCCTTGGCGTCCAGACGGACAAGACCATCGGGGCCTTGGCCAAATCGGAAGATGACAGGTCCACAGCCTATCGAGCGGTGTTCGAACGGGAACAGAAAGCGGATCGCCTCAAAAGCCGCCTGCCCTGGTTTGGTCTGGGTGCATTGGTTGTAGCCTTGGTGCTGACGGTAACGCTTCCTCGTTTCTTAGACAGCAACGCGTCCACATGCGCTGTCCTCGGGGCTTCCTGGACCACGACAACCACGGGTTTTGATGCCTGCGTCTTCTATCGACGGTGAGCAGCTAGAACCGTCAGTTGGTCGGGTTCTGTGTGAAATTGCGTGGTGCTCCATGCTCTCTAGATGTGTTCGTCCATACTACTTAGCTTGGAACTTGCATGTGAAATGTGGAGTAATTTTGTAGTGTTAAATATGTGTTATATAATGTGTTACGCTGTGGATAAGTGTTCTTAGGCCTATGAATTCATTAGGCTTTTAGAAGTGGCCTGTGTGTAGAGTCACGATAAAGCGTGTGTAAAGACACGAAGGAACGTGTGTAAAGACACGAAAGCTCTGTGCCTGTGTGTGAAATCACGAAAGGGCTTGACCGTGTGTGTGAAATCACGAAACATAGGCCATGGTGTGTGAAATCACGAAAGACGGCGACCGCTCTCCCTTGCTGCCAGATCGGCAGGAACAAGGCGACTTTTTTGTATGCGATATCTTTGATGCCGCACCCAAGGGAGACATGGCTTCGATGGCGCATCCGATTTTCTCGCTTTCTACAAAACCAGATCACCGAGTGCGGCGATACGAAGATGGGACGGGGCGAAACTATCTCGAAGTGAAACCTTCGTCCGATGGTCTGGCAACGATCCATGATCGCGATGTGCTGATCTACTGCATCAGTCAAATTATGGCAGCTATCAACAAAGGCCAGAAGGTTTCAAAAATCGTGCGCCTGAAGGCGTTCGACCTTCTGAAAGCAACGAACCGGCCATCCGATGGGCGTGGATATAGCGGCCTTCGAAGCGCCCTCGCCCGGCTGCAAGGGACACAGATTGAGACGAACATTGTGACCGGCGATGTCGAGCAATTGGATATTTTTAGCATCATCGACCGCGCTCGTATCGTACGTGAAACCCGTGATGGTCGGATGCAGGAAATCGAAGTGCAACTCTCTGATTGGGTGTTCAACGCGATCCAAGCGCATGAAGTTTTGACCCTCCACCGGAACTATTTCCGGCTGCGTAAGCCATTAGAGCGGCGCATCTATGAGATCGCCCGCAAGCATTGTGGCTCGAAGAAAGAGTGGAAAATCAGTCTTTCTGCTTTACAAGACAAGTGCGGATCGGCTTCGACCTCTCGCGAGTTTAAGCGGCTGGTCGGCAACATTGTCGCTCAAGATGAGGCGTATAATCACATGCCGGACTATTCAGTCCGGTTAGACGAAAACATGGTTGTATTTGTAAACCGTCACGCGGAAAAGTCGCAAGCTCTCGCGGCTCCATCCGGGGCGATCCGCTTGAGCCCTGACGTTTATCAGGAAGCTCGTAAGGTTGCGCCGGGATGGGATATCTACACGCTAGAGCAAGAATGGCGCGAATGGATGGCCGACGGTGGTCTCGATGCTCCGGCCAACCCGGACAGGGCATTCTTAGGGTTCTGCCGGAAAATCTTTGAGAAACGCGGCAACCCTTAGCCGCTTTTACCCTTCTGTTCTTCAAGCAAAAACTCCAGGCCCTGCCAAAGGGTAAGATCGCGCGTTGAACAAAAAGTCCGGAAATCATCCACCACGCGCTTCGGGCCAGGTATCGAAACTTTGTCCTGCGGCTCTTTGCGTTTGGGGCCAGGTTTAAGGCGCGTCGTTGGTTCCCTGTTGACGAAGCCAAGATCGGCACCGGCCCTGACGGCCTCGCTTAATGAGCTGCCATCGACCTTTGGCCGAGGCTTGGGTGCTGGTGTTGTCTTGGGCAGGTCGATCCCGCCTGAGAAGCCGTATTTCCCGCTCATGCCACTTGCTCCTTGGTAAGGGTTGCAATGACGGTTTGTGCGTAATCGCGGGCATTCTCGATGGCTCCGGTCACTTGCTTCATGGCCTTGTCGGATACAGACGCGGTTTTGCCCTGCATTTCTTGCGTCACAATGTCAGGCAGCTCTGACAAGAGCACACCGTCCCGGAAGATGCGGGTGTAAGGCGCGCGTTTGGCGATCCGAACGGGTAGCGTCGGGATGTTGTTGAGCTCCATTTCTTGCCGCACGTCGCGCTCATCCGTGGTCTGGAACGCGGCATTGGTGCGAGTGAACAAGAGGGCGTAGTTGATTTGCGCGCGGATCATGTTTGCTGTGGTTTGTACCAAGCGAACCGCTTGCGCGGCTTGCCGGGCTTCCATAGGTGAGCCATCGAGCGGGATGATGCACAAATCTGTCCGCGATAGCGCGAAAGTGACGATCTGATCCTTCGACCCTTCAAGGTCGATAATGAGATAGTCAGCCTCGTCGGATAGGCTGTCGATGAGCTCGACCGTCTCTTCGGCCTGCGGTCGCGCATGAACTGTGAAAGGAACGTCTCTACCCTCGGCTTCGCGCGTCTGGGCCCATGCAAGGATGTTGGCGTTTGGGTCCAGATCGAGAATCGCAACGCGACCGCCGGAAATAGCGATCTGTTCAGCCAAGAGCATGGCGGACGTAGTTTTCCCCGAGCCGCCTTTCGGGTTTGCGAAGGTGATTACATACATGGTGGTAGATTGCCCGTACTTAACTCTAACGTCAACTATGTCGTTAACATTAACTATAGAGTTAACTTTAATGATATAGTTACAGTTAAATTTGAGAGTGTTTTAAGACATTCGACCTCGTCACATCTAGGTCGTTCAACCCTAAGGGTTTTCAGTAATGAAACCGCAGCTGTGCAATCTCTAGGCTTTGGCCGTCGCCAGTTCCACTAACCCGGTAGACCATTCGATCTTCCTGAGAAATCCGCCGTGACCACCAGCCGGTCAGATCCCCCTTCAAAGGTTCCGGCTTGCCGGTTCCTTTGAAGGGGGTCCGCTTGCATTGCTTGATCAGCTCGTTGATCCGGTCACGTACCTTGTCGTTGGTGCTGACCCAGTACTGATAGTCTTCCCAAGCCTGATCGGAAAAAACCAGCTTCACTCGGTAAGCTCACGCTCTTCGCCAGTTCCAGTATCGAGTTGCGCGATTGACGCGCGCAAGCGGGATGCGTTTTTCGGTGTGGACAAGAGGTGCAACGTCTCGTTGACGGCGTTCCAAGTGTCCAATGACACGACCACAACGGACTCGCCCTTCTTGCGCGTCACGACAACTTCTTGCTTGTCGTGGATCGCTCGATCCATGACGCCCTTCAGTTGAGCTCGTGCGTCTGAGTAGGTCATAACATCCATGTCAACTCTCCTTTGCTTCTCTCTATATGTACAAAATTACGTACAAGTAAAGAGGCCGCATGTACAAAATTACGTACAAGTAAAGAGGCCGCGCGAAGCAAAGGGGCACATTGACGCGAAGCTTGGCTGCTTGGCTTGGGCAGGGGCGGCAATCATAGGCTTCCGATCGACGGATTCATCGCGCCAAGTGCTTTTCAAGTGCGGCGTTGATCGTCTTGCACAGGCGCTCAAATTGCCGCTCACTCCCTGTTGGCAGTACAGACGACGGATTAGTCGCCATCTTTTGTAGAAAAAGCCTTGTCGGTCGAGTTTTGTGGAAGCTGATGGACAGTGCGTCGAACGCCGCCTCAAAGCGGCGGGCTATGCGGGGAATGTGGGTATTTAATTCTAGTGCCTTGCCCTTTAATTCTTTCGCGTAGGCTTCGCGCACAAGCGCTTCGTAAACTGCCGGGTCCAAAATATCTTCAATGTCAGCTTCGGGGGGCGGCACCTCGAATGCTTCGCTGGCGAAGACGACATTATCTGATCGGATAAGCTTGCCTTTGACCAAATCGTCGCGAGTTGCCTTTGCGTCCTTTTCATCATCGAACAGGACAAGCACTTTCAGTTGCTCCGATGTTAGCAGCGCGACCATGTAATGAACTTTTTGCGCGCCCCCCGCGGGCGTGATGGTAAGACGTTCGTCAAGACCGACTTTGCCTTGGTCGTTAAGGTGCGCCGATACAGCCGATAATATCCAAAAGTCCGTGACTCCCTCGACGACCAAGTTGTTCGGGCCGATGAACAGGCTTTGGGCTAGATCATAACCTAGTGCAGCCTGCAATGGGAACAGGGTTCGGGCATCGCCTGTAGGGTCGTTCGATACGGTCGTGCCAGCTTCTTCGGCAATATTTACAGTACGGACCCAATCCAATTGATGCGTTGGTACCATGAACGGCGAATGCGTCGTATAGACAATTTGATTGGCAAAATCTTCTTCAAGGTGACGAAGTAAATCGCCCTGCGAACGAGCATGAAGATATAGCCCCGGTTCGTCTAAAAGCAGAATTGCGCCTTCGGCTTCACCATCTTCCGTATCCGCCGCGAACACAACGTAGAACGCGAAGAACCATTGAAAGCCACGGCTTCTTTCATCAAGATTAACTTCAACGTCATACGTGCTGTTCGGGTCGGAAATCAGCGTATCAAAGTGTTCGGCGTCAAGGTTAAATCGGACCTTTAATTCTCGGTCCTTCCAACGCTTCCGGATGGCAGCCGTTACAACGGAACCGGCGCGGTTGGCTAACTGCCCACGGGTTTCTTGATCCTTTTGCTGAAGAAGGGTTTGTAATTGGTCGGGGCTTAATCCAGCGACCTTGCACAACTTCTCAAAATTTATGTCCGCTGGGGTGGGCGTTCCTGCGCTTTTACGCTGAAGGAACTGTGCGATATCTTGCTGCCCCTTAATTTCTGGGTAGTCTTCCAGGAACATAAATTTCGGTAGGCGTTCTATAATCCAGCCTCGCGCCTTTGCGTGGGCCGCCTCGTTTCCGGGGATTTCCTCGGCCATTTCCTCCAATGCAACGACTTTTTGGTCCTGAGCCTCGGTGAGTTCGGTATCAGCCGTCGCTAGTGCTTGTCGAAGTGCGGCAAGGGCTGGTGTCGCCGATGTCGCCCACTTTGCAGCGGTTAAACCTACACCGATAGCAGCGACAAATGCGTTTGAGGCACGTTCCAATTCAGCCTTGGCATCATCTGCTAGTTTTGATGCTTTCGCCTTTACTGCGGCGTCAATTTTCCGCGCATCGGCCTTGATGGTTGCGAGGTCGAACGAATATTCCGGCGCGTCGATACCGACGTAACGCTTGTCTCCGTAGCGGCGTCCAACAGTGACCTCGGTCACGCCATGGGCAGTTGGCCAAATCTCGGCAAGGTGTTTCTGTTCGTAGGCAGTCAACTGCCAAGTTGAGTCAAGGACGGGTGTATTGTCGTTACATTCCGAGAGTTTGCGATGGCGTGGAAAGTCTTTGATTGGGAAAAGTGCCTTGAAGCCATCCGCCGGATTTAGACTGTGCAGCGCACGAAGAATATTGGATTTCCCACTTTCGTTTCGTCCAAGCAGCGCGGTTATACGCGACACGTCGATTTCACCGCTGTCATTGATTGATCGAAAGTTCCTCACGCGAAACGATTTAAGCTCCATTCGTCACTCCCCTTTTGATGTTACGATATGCTGTTAGATGGTTGGTCTCAATCTCGTTCCATAACTTCCATCAGATCACTCCATGTTGCTGATGGGAAGATTATCCTAGGCACAATCATGAGCGTCCACGAGCGCAACCCGAACCACCTTCTTCTCTGTGGCCCTTCATGCGAGCTTTTGGTTAAAAGCTCGCATGAGGGTGAGAGCGGACGTTCATGGAGAGCGCAGCGAAATCCCGGTTCGAGCCCAAACTACCCGTGACCATGCCGAAGCTTCGCTGCGGCTGCATACGTCCGCTCCGCGACATGCTTGCCCGCGTTGCATGGCACCGAATTCCGACACTAAGGTGGGATTGTGGCTATCGGCTGCGCAAGCGATTGAGGCTGAGCGCACCAGAGTTAGCGCAGTTTTGGGATTGACAATGCCACCGTCCGAACCCATTTTTGATGCTGCAATCGAGGGTCTTTATGCGCCTAATCGCCGTTATCGTCCTGACCAGCCTCATGATGCTGGCTGCCTTTCCGCAAATGTCTGCGGCAGGGTCTGCGATGTATGACTGTGCGGCCTGCCCAGAAACGACGATCCATATAGATCAGGAGAACCCGGCGAACCAGCTCCAAGCTGACGTGTCTTGCGCAGACATGGCGATCTGCGCATCCTATGCCCTTCTCGATACCAGTCAGCCTTTCCGTGACACTGATCTGCCACGCCTCCGTCATGCGTGGCCGGAGCCACGAAGTGGCACGACAATCAGTCTGTCGCTGGACCTCCCACCTCCTCGCGCCTGAGCCAGCTCCAGTTGAGTCTGGGTCGATTTCGATCGACCCATCATCAGAGCGCGCGGCCCGCAAAGCCGTGCAGGCCAGGATACTATCATGAACAAACTCACCCTCGCCGGGGCCGCGATTATCGTCGTGGCGCTTGGTGCTTATGCAGTCACTCGCTCCTCCGAGCAAACCGCCCCCGTTCAGGAAACCACGGCGCCAGCGGAGGGCGCGGCCATGGTGGCCGTCACTCTTCCCGATACGTTGTCGCCCGAGGGGACGATTGGGAAGCGCGCGTTCGATGCGGTCTGCGCTGATTGCCATGGTGACAATGCCGCCGGGAAAATGGGGATCGCCCCGCCGCTGATCCACAAGATCTACGAGCCGTCGCATCATGGCGACATGGCCTTCCAGATGGCGGCTGCGAACGGCGTACGCGCACACCATTGGAAATTCGGCGACATGCCGCCGCAGCCCGGGGTGACCCGCGCGGATGTGACGTCGATCATCGCCTACATCCGCGAAGTACAGCGCGCCAATGGGATCAACTAACATGAAGATGACACGACGCGCCTTCTGCGCAGGTCTCGCGGCTGTTCCACTGGCGCGCCCTACTCAGGCTCAGGATATGGCGCTCCTGACAGCTAGGGCAGCCACAGTGCAGCTTGCCCCGGATGGCTATCCGGCGACGCCGGTCTGGAGCTACGACGGGACGATCCCGGGCCCGGTCATCCGCGCCGCTCAAGGCAGCCGGTTGCAACGGCGACTTGTGAACACGCTGGAGGTTCCGACCTCTGTTCACTGGCATGGCATCCGTATCGACAACGCCATGGATGGTGTCGCGGGGCTGACCCAGAACGCGGTGCCGCCCGGTGAGAGCTTCGACTACGCCTTCGATCTGCCTGATGCGGGAACCTACTGGTATCACGCCCATACAAATTCGATGGAACAGGTCGCGCGGGGTCTTTCCGGAGCCCTGATCATCGAAGAGGCCACACCGCCTGATGTGGACCGGGATGAGGTCCTGATGATCGACGATTGGTTGCTGGACCCTGATACGGGCCTGTTCGTCGATGACTTCGCAGCGCCGATGACGCGCAGCCACGGAGGCCAGATCGGCAACCTCGTGGGCGTGAACGGGCGCTACGATTACAGCCTGTCGGCCCGGCAAAACGAGCGGCTGAGGCTGCGGCTGATCAACTCGGCCAATGCCCAGATATTCGGTCTGAAGCTGGAGGGGCTGACCGGCTGGACGGTGGCTCTCGACGGCATGCCTCTCGACACGCCAGAACCGGTGACGGATACGCTTGTGCTTGCACCGGCACAGCGCATGGATCTGATCGTCGATATCACCGCCGAGGAAGGGGAAACCGCAGGACTTCTCTTTGCTGCAGCGGATGATACTTGGCGCGTACTGGCTGAAATTTCTGTCGAAGGACGTGCCGCGTCAGTGCCGCGCGGTGCGCCTCAGCCCCTGCCACGCAATCCGCGCATGGAGGTTGTGGGCGTCGACACCGCGCCTGTCCTTGAGATGCCGCTGCAGGGCGGTGCGATGCGCGGCCTGGAAAGCGCGGCCTTCAACGGGCAGAAACTGACCTGGCAGGAGTTGGTGCAACAAGGACAGTTCTGGGCGTTGGCCGGACAGGCCGGGCTGGGAGAGACGCCTTTTGCCACGCTTTCGCGCGGCGAGACGGCCCGCATCCGCATGACCAATGACACGATTTTCCCGCACGCGATGCACCTGCACGGGATGCATTTCAGGACGCGTAAGGAAGACGGAAGCCTTGGTCCTCTACGGGACACGGTTCTCGTCATGCCCAACGAGATGACGGAGATCGCCTTCTTTGCGGACAATCCGGGAAAGTGGCTGCTGCATTGCCACATGCTGGGGCACGCAGCTTCGGGAATGACGAATTGGATCATGGTCACATGAAGGGCCTGATCGCACTTGCAGCAACTCTTGCAAGCTGGGCGCAGGCCGTTGCGGCAGAGGAAGGCATGGATGGCGCAGCTCTGTATCAGCAGAACTGCGCATCCTGCCACGGGACAGAGCTTCAGGGGCAGCCGGACTGGCGCAGCCCCGGTCCCGACGGCCGCCTGCCTGCGCCACCCCATGATGCAACGGGCCACACCTGGCATCATGGCGACGACATCCTGTTCCGCATCACGCGAGACGGGACTGCCGCGGTGGTCGGAGGGGGCTATGAAAGTGACATGCCCGGTTTTGGCGACAGCCTGAGGGATGCGGAAATTCGAGCGATCCTCGACTACATCAAATCCACCTGGCCCGAGCGCGAACGCGCCTATCAACGTGAAAGAACTCAGCAGGAATAGGCCGAGAAAAGTCAATTTTTATGGAACATCCACCCACTGGAAGGTTGTTATTCCCCTAAACGCACTCGGAGGTGACCATGGCCTATTCCCGCTTTTTCCTGATGATTGCCGTGTCTACGGTCCTGATGTTCGGGTTGATGTACCTGAACACGTATCTGATCAGCCATATCTTCTGGTCAGAAACACGCGCCTATATGGCAATCGTCATGGGGGCGGTTATGGCCTTCGTCATGCTGGCCTTCATGCTCGGCATGTACAAGAACCGCACGCTCAATATCGCGATATTCGCGGGCTCCATCATCGTTTTCGCAGGGGCGCTCTGGCTGGTGCGCAGTCAGGTGACGGTGCAGGACCGCGCATACATGCGGGCGATGATTCCACACCATTCAATCGCCATCATGACTTCGTCGCGCGCGGAAATCAGCGATCCCAGGGTGCGCACTTTGGCCGATGACATCATCTACGCCCAGGATAAGGAAATCGCGGAGATGCGCTATCTGATCGCGGATATATCGGCGAATGGAGAGGCGACCCCCGCCAGGGATGCACCGGTAGCCGAACTGAAACCCGCTCAGGACGCCCTGTCCAGCGAGGTCGTTTCCAAGGTCGATCCGGAGTTCCTGACGCAGGCAGATATCGCCCAGGTCTTCCCGGATGGGGCCGTCTGCAGCTTCACCTACACTGAGACGAGCCCGCCCGTGTTCGTGTCGGGGAGCGACATTGCTCTGGTCAAGATCAGCGGTGATCTTGTCCGTCTCGACGCCGAGGGAGAAAGCTTCACGGCTGATCCGATCACAATCCAGGTGCGCGAAACGGATGATGACGGACTTCAGGACTTCATCATCAGCGCGGGCCCTGACTACGAGGCCGGTTTCCGCGGCCAGTATAACTGCACGAATTAAAGGAGCCTGTCATGGCAAAGGATACCGCTAAAACCGCCGTCCTCTACCGCATGGTCATGCCCGAGCATACCTGCCCTTTTGGTCTGAAGTCCAAAGATCTGCTGGAGCGCAGGGGCTACGTCGTCGAAGATCACCACCTGAAGACCAAGGACGAGACAGAGGCTTTCAAGCGGGAGCATGATGTCAAAACAACGCCTCAGACCTTCATCGACGGGGAACGGATAGGGGGTCATGACGACCTGCGCATCTTCCTCGGCATCGACCCGCCCAAGGAAGAGCAGAGTGATACAACCTACCGCCCTGTGATCGCGATCTTTTCGGTCTGTGCTCTGCTGGCGCTTGGCTTGGCGTGGCACCAATACGGGACCATCCTGACCTGGCAGAGCTTCCAGTGGTTCATCTCGCTGTCGATGACGGTGCTTGCGATCCAGAAGCTTCAGGACGTCGAGCAGTTCTCGACCATGTTCCTGAACTATGACCTGCTGGCGAAACGCTGGGTACCTTACGGCAAGGTCTATCCCTACGGTGAGGCACTGGCCGGTATCCTGATGACCGCGGGCGTCCTGACCTGGATCTCCGTACCCGTTGCGCTGTTCATCGGGACCATTGGGGCGATCAGCGTGTTCAAGGCAGTCTACATCGACAAGCGCGAGTTGAAATGTGCCTGCGTGGGCGGCGCCTCCAATGTGCCGCTCGGCTTCATTTCTCTGACCGAAAATTTGATGATGATCGTGATGGGCCTCTGGATGGGCCTGCGTGCCCTCGGGGTCTGAGGTGAGAAACGGGGGCGGCGTCTTGACGCCCTCGGTGTCTTTCTGGCTTAGCCGACGTGCTCAGGTGCGACCGTGGATGTGAAGGTGGCGGTGACGAGCAGGATCACGAGGAAGGTCGCCACCTCCCATCGGATAGACGCCCTCAGCGGGCCGGCGTTTCCGGTCTCGGTCAGGGCCGGTGTCAGCCGAAGCTTGTTAAGTCCGGCGAGGCTGAGAAGCAGGGCCACGACCGCCAGTTTCAGCGTCAGAAACTGCCCCCAGGGTTGGGTCAGGACTGCGATCGGATCGCCCGCCAAAATTATCAGGATCACGACGCCAGCCACGACAAGCAGCCCGACCATGACCAGCGCCGCCTGCCCGAAGCGTTCGACAGTGCGGACCGCTGCCTCGTTGCCGCGTCCTGCCATGTCATAGAGCGGATAGAAGCCCCCGATCCAAAAGCTCGCGGCAAGGATGTGGATGACGAAAAGCGTCGAAAGCGCCAGCCTCGGATCTCCGGTGGCGTGACCGCGTAGGGCGAAACTGACGGCCACAAGAACAACACCAAGGACCGCCAAAGGGCGTGTCCAACTGCGATGGAACACGATGGTTGCGATTGCCAGAAGACCGAGGATGTCGGCCTCTACCGACAACCCAAGTGGGCTGGAAAGGGCAATCTGGAGCATCATCGGATCAAGCGCGCCACCGAAGCCCCCGTAGAAGAAGGCCGCCCGCAGCGGGATGTTGAGTGCGCTGAACACGATGCCAACTATGGCCGACCATGCTGCAAGCCGCCTGAGGCGGCGACTTGCAGCGGCATCCAGCTCCGTGAGGAGCCAGAGATTTATCACGGAGCCCGCCGCAAGCAGGACACTGACATACATCCCCGCCTTGACGAGGATCGAGGCGATCTGCACCGGTTCCAGTGCGGCAAGAACTCCGCCCATGATTTACTTCCCGACCTTGAACGCAAAGCTACCGTTCATCGGGTGACCGTCCGGCGACATGCCACGCCAGTCGACCTTGTAATTGCCTGGTGCCAGCTTCGGCAGCTTGCCTTCCCAGGTCTTCACGGCCTGGTTCGCGGCCGGACCGTTGATCTTGTAGGTTTTACCGTCCGGCGCTTTCATCGTGACGGTGGTGATCTGCATGGGATCGGTGAACATCAGGTGCATGACCTTGGTGTCCGCGCCGACCGTCTGGCCATTGCTCGGCATCGTCATCATGCCCTTGCCATGTGCCAATGCAGCGCCTGCGTTCAGGGCAAGGCCAACCGACAGCGCGGCGGAGGTCAGGATAGTACGAAGTTTCATTTGGGTGATCCTTTGATTGGTTCAGGTTGAAAAGGCTGCGCCCTCTCCGCGGCTTCGAAGTAGCCGAGAGGGCGCAGAAAAATCAGAACATGAAGTTGATGCCGACGACGCCGGTCAGCTCGTCGACTTCATGGCCATGATCGCGCAGAATGTCGGCTGTTCCGCCGAAGGCGCGTTCGTAGTTCACGCCGACATAGGGCGACACGCTGCGGCCGATCAGGTCGTAGCTCAGTCGCAGTCCCAGCTCGACAGAGCCGCCGCCCGCCGCGATTTCGCGCGCGGGATCATCCGCCAGCGGCAGGCTGACTTCGAGAGACGGCGTCAGGATCAGCCGGTTGGTCAGCAGGCCTTCGTACTCCACCTCCGCCCCGATGTAGGGGTATTCGGAAACGTAGAGCGCCGCCTCGACCTCGAACCACTGTGGCGCGAGGCCGGTGACGCCGAAAGCGCCATAGTAGCGCTCGGGCGCGCCGTCCGGCGTGGAGGCGGCGATCCCGATGAAGCCATCGAAGAAGTCGGTGATCGGTTTCTGGAGGCGGATTTGGTTGTCCATCTCTTCGAAATCGCCGCCTTCGATCTTCGCGCCTTCGCTCTTCCAGACGAGCCGCAGTTCGTCGTTTCCGACCCATGCGTCGAATTCCCAGGCAAAGGAGTTCTCTTCATCGCCCATCCGGTATTCGAGCTTGTCGGTCCGGACGCTCCAGACGGTTGGCGACATTCCTGGGTCAGCCATCGCAGCAGGTGCAAAAGCCAACGCAAGTGGAAGCCCGAGGGCCGTTCCAAGAAGTCGTTTTTTCATGTGATTGTTTTCCTTGGAATACGCGCGCATCAGGACGGCCCACCTTCGACGATAACCTTGCGGAACATGCCGCCCGCCATGTGGTAGGAGAGGTGGCAATGGAACGCCCACTGGCCGGGGGCATCGACTTCGGTCTCGGTGTAAAGCGTTGTTCCAGGGGCCACGCTGACCGTATGCTTCACGGGGTCATAGGCCCCTTTGCCGGTGTCGAGGATCGACCACATCCCGTGCAGGTGCATCGGGTGCGCCATCATGGTTTCGTTGACGAACTTGAACCGGACGCGTTCGCCGTACTTCAGGCGGATCGGGTCGGCGTCCTCGTATTTCACGCCGTCGATGGACCAGATGTAGCGTTCCATGTTGCCGGTGAGGCGGATCTCGATCTCGCGGGTGGCGGGGCGATCACGGTAGAGCGGCTTGCGCGCCGTGAGGTCTTCGTAGCCAAGGAACTTGCCGCCATTTGCCGCCGTCGGGATCAACCCGCTACCCGGTGCATAGAAGGCAGCGCCCGGTGCGCCTTCAGCAGGAACGACGGGCATGCCAGCGGACATGTCCATGCCGCCCATATCCATCCCGGAATGGTCCATGCCAGACATATCCATGCTGCTCATATCATGGCCGGAGTGATCCATCCCGGACATGTCGAACCCGCTCATGTCCATGCCAGAGTGGTCCATCCCAGACATGTCCATGCCGCCCATGTCCATTCCAGAATGATCCATCCCGGACATCATGCCCCCCATGTCGGCCATCGTAAGCAGAGGCTGTGGCCGCATCTTGTAGTAGGGGCCGACCATGCCTGCGGACGGTGCCAGCGTGCCCCGCACCATCGCGGTGCGGCCCGCACTTTCGCCAATGATCGAATAGGCCTTGGCCTCGCGCGGCTGGACGATCACGTCATAGGTTTCCGCCACGGCGATGCGCAGCTCATCCACCACGACCGGCTTCACGTCATTGCCGTCGGCCTGCACCACCGTCATTTTCAGACCGGGCACGCGCACGTCGAAATAGGTCGTCGCCGAGGAGTTGATCAGGCGCAGGCGCACCTTCTCGCCGGGCTTGAAGATGCCGGTCCAGTTCTGCTGGGTGCTGGCCCCGTTGATCAGCGCCGTGAAGCCCTGAACATCCTCGATATCCGTGGGCATCATGCGCATGGCGCCCCACATCTTCCGATCCTGAAGGGCGGCTTTCAGACCCTCCGCGCCCGCGTCCTCGATCAGGTCCTGCGCCGTACGTTGCGCCCGGTTGTAGTAGTCTGCCGATGCTTTTAGGTTGCGGAAGATCCGCGATCCGCTGTGCGGATGCTTGTCCGTGAACTGCACCACGTAGTCGCGGTCCGTCGGCACGGCCTCGCCGCCTTTTGGGGCGATCACGATGGCGCCGTAGGCGCCGTCGGGCTCCTGGAAACCCGAATGACTGTGGAACCAGTAGGTGCCTGCCTGTTCGATCGGAAAGCGGTAGGTGAAGGTTTCGCCCGGCTTGATGCCGTTAAAGCTGATGCCCGGCACGCCGTCCTGCTGGAACGGCAGGATCAGGCCATGCCAGTGGATGGACGTGCTTTCGCGCAGATTGTTCTTCACGCGGATGACGACGTCTTCGCCTTCCTGGAAGTGCAGGATGGTAGGAGTCTGGCTACCATTGTAGCCGATCCCGTTCTTCTTGAAGGTTCCGGTGTCGATCCGGACCTTGTCGACGGTGATGTCATAGGTGCCAGCCTGCGCGGGCAGTCCGAGGGCAAGCCCCAGCACTACGGCGAGAGGCCGCAGGAAGTTCGTGTGTTTCATGTGTTTTCCGTGAGCGCGGACCAAAAACATGGCCTCGCAAAGAGGAGATCACTGCCGAGCAGTGAAGGGAGGGAGAAGGATCAGCTGGGCCAGAGGTTCGAAACTGAAGAAGACCGCAAATGATCGGATTGCCGGACGTCGCCGCTCGGGCACGCCGCAATCAACGCCGTACAGGCGCGCTCAGGCCAGAGGAGGCCGAAGGAAGGAGAGAAGAACGGACTGCAGAGCCATGCTCGGTTCGGCTGGATTCAGGTCCGCGATCCGGAAGTCTTTGTGCAGGTCGATAGCAGACGTATTTCCAGACTGATCTGTGC
>NZ_MDHA01000013.1 GCF_001705665.1 Thioclava sp. SK-1
TGGGAAAGCATGTGGGACTTCCAAAACAACCAGGAGGTTGGCTTAGAAGCAGCCATCCTTTAAAGATAGCGTAACAGCTCACTGGTCTAGTTAAGAGGTCCTGCGGCGAAGATGTAACGGGGCTCAAGCCACGAGCCGAAGCTTTGGATGTGTACCGCAAGGTGCACGTGGTAGCGGAGCGTTCTGTGATATAGAACGCTGCCTCTTTTGCCTCCTCGGAGGTAACGGAGGCAATGTTCTGACTGTGAAGCCGGGCTGTAAGGCATCCGGTGGAGTGATCAGAAGTGAGAATGTTGACATGAGTAGCGACAAACAGGGTGAGAGACCCTGTCGCCGAAAGTCCAAGGGTTCCTGCTTAAAGCTAATCTGAGCAGGGTAAGCCGGCCCCTAAGGCGAGGCCGAAAGGCGTAGTCGATGGGAACCAGGTTAATATTCCTGGGCCGTGAGAAGGTGACGGATTGCGAAGGTTGTTCGATCTTATCGGATTGATCGGGCCGCTTAGCAGTCCCTGGAAATAGCCTCTCTATAAGACCGTACCCGAAACCGACACAGGTGGACTGGTAGAGAATACCAAGGCGCTTGAGAGAACCACGTTTAAGGAACTCGGCAAAATGCCTCCGTAAGTTCGCGAGAAGGAGGCCCCATTTGAACGCAAGTTCAGGTGGGGGGCACAAACTAGGGGGTGGCGACTGTTTACTTAAAACACAGGGCTGTGCGAAGCCGTAAGGCGACGTATACAGTCTGACGCCTGCCCGGTGCCGGAAGGTTAAAAGGAGGAGTGCAAGCTCCGAATTGAAGCCCCGGTAAACGGCGGCCGTAACTATAACGGTCCTAAGGTAGCGAAATTCCTTGTCGGGTAAGTTCCGACCTGCACGAATGGCGTAACGATCTCCCCGCTGTCTCAAACGTGGACTCAGCGAAATTGAACTGTGTGTCAAGATGCACACTACCCGCGGTTAGACGGAAAGACCCCATGAACCTTTACTACAGCTTCGCACTGGCATCAGGATTGCGATGTGCAGGATAGGTGGTAGGCTTTGAAGCCAGAACGCAAGTTTTGGTGGAGCCATCCTTGAGATACCACCCTTTGCACTCTTGATGTCTAACCGCGGTCCGTTATCCGGATCCGGGACCCTGCGTGGTGGGTAGTTTGACTGGGGCGGTCGCCTCCCAAAGAGTAACGGAGGCGCGCGAAGGTTGGCTCAGACCGGTCGGAAATCGGTCGTTGAGTGCAATGGCAGAAGCCAGCCTGACTGCAAGACTGACAAGTCGAGCAGAGACGAAAGTCGGCCATAGTGATCCGGTGGTCCCGAGTGGAAGGGCCATCGCTCAACGGATAAAAGGTACTCTGGGGATAACAGGCTGATGGTGCCCAAGAGTCCATATCGACGGCACCGTTTGGCACCTCGATGTCGGCTCATCTCATCCTGGGGCTGGAGCAGGTCCCAAGGGTACGGCTGTTCGCCGTTTAAAGAGGTACGTGAGCTGGGTTTAGAACGTCGTGAGACAGTTCGGTCCCTATCTGCCGTGGGTGTAGGATACTTGAGAAGAGTTGCCCCTAGTACGAGAGGACCGGGGTGAACGGACCACTGGTGGACCAGTTATCGTGCCAACGGTAGTGCTGGGTAGCTATGTCCGGACAGGATAACCGCTGAAAGCATCTAAGCGGGAAGCCCCCTTCAAAACTAGGTATCCCTTGAGGGCCGTGGTAGACCACCACGTCGATAGGCCAGAGATGTAAGCGCAGCAATGCGTTCAGTTGACTGGTACTAATTGCCCGATTGGCTTGATTTGATCCAGTAGTAGAAAGATCAAACGCAAGCATACACAAAATGTGTAATAAAAAACTGATCAAAAAAATCAGTCTTGACTTGGACAACTTCGCTGCTTCCTTGGTTTGGTGGACATAGCACGAGCAAAACACCTGGTCCCATTCCGAACCCAGCCGTTAAGTGCCGTCGCGCCAATGGTACTGCGTCTTAAGACGTGGGA
>NZ_MDHA01000014.1 GCF_001705665.1 Thioclava sp. SK-1
TGGGAAAGCATGTGGGACTTCCAAAACAACCAGGAGGTTGGCTTAGAAGCAGCCATCCTTTAAAGATAGCGTAACAGCTCACTGGTCTAGTTAAGAGGTCCTGCGGCGAAGATGTAACGGGGCTCAAGCCACGAGCCGAAGCTTTGGATGTGTACCGTAAGGTGCACGTGGTAGCGGAGCGTTCTGTGATATAGAACGCTGCCTCTTTTGCCTCCTCGGAGGTAACGGAGGCAATGTTCTGACTGTGAAGCCGGGCTGTAAGGCATCCGGTGGAGTGATCAGAAGTGAGAATGTTGACATGAGTAGCGACAAACAGGGTGAGAGACCCTGTCGCCGAAAGTCCAAGGGTTCCTGCTTAAAGCTAATCT
>NZ_MDHA01000015.1 GCF_001705665.1 Thioclava sp. SK-1
AGCTCCACCGCGCAGAGGACATCTTCTTCGTTGTGCTGGAGCACCAGTGACAGGATGTCGACCATCTCTCGGTCGCCACCTTCTTTACGCGAGCCATGTGATCCTGCAATTGACGGAAGGCATCGGGCATCTGCGTGAACGGCGCACCATTCCGAAGGGCCCCCGGTTTGCGTTGGAGCGAGGCCTTGTCCGCCATTGGTCCGAGGACAATGGACGAGCGCGAGATAGTGGCGCCAGTCATAGATGACCTTGCCGGGTTTGCGATGAGAACGCTCAATGATCCGCGCATGCTCGCACACCGTTTGCCCTTCAGCGACCACGACCAGCCGTTCGGGATAGACATGCAAACTGACACGTCGGTTCGCAAAGCTGGCGGGAACGCTGTAGCGATTGCGTTCGAACGTGCTCAGGCACGTGGGTGACACACGCTTACTGTGTTCGATAAAGCCATCGAATGCCGGCGGAAGTGCCATTAGCGTGGGCTTCTCGGCCTCCCACACGTCAGCGATGGACCCCGGTAGAGCCTTGTGCGGTGTCTCCGTCCAAAGGGCGATACAGCGATCTTCAAGCCATTGGTTTAACTCGCCCAAGCCAGCAAAAACCGGCATGACCTGCCACATACGGTTGCGCGCATCCTGCACATTCTTCTCAACCTGACCCTTCCCCCAGTCCGCTGCCGGATTGCAGAACTCAGGTTCAAAGACATAGTGGCTGGCCATGGCTTTGCAGCGCGCATTGACGTCTCGCTGCTTGCCTTTGCCAACGCGGTCAACTGCCGTCTTCATATTGTCATAGATGCCACGTCCGGGGACGCCGCCAAAAACCCTGAACGCATGCCAATGAGCGTCGAACAGCATCTCATGCGTTTGCAACGGATAAGCGCGTACCAGGAACGCGCGGCTGTGTGACAGTTTGACATGTGCGACCTGCAGTTTGACCCGCTCACCACCGA
>NZ_MDHA01000016.1 GCF_001705665.1 Thioclava sp. SK-1
GGAGTTGCGCCGCGAGAACGAGCGCTTGCGCAAAGAGAACCGTATTCTGCGGGAGGAGAGGGAGGTGTTAAAAAAGGCGGCAATCTTCTTCGCGAGCCAAAAGCAATGAGATTTCAATTCATTGCGGAGTATCGCGGAGATCTTTCACGTGCGTATCTGTGCCGCCTGATGTAGGTTTCAGATCGTGGGCTACGGGCGTGGCGTCGCAGGCCGCCCTCACATCGCCAGCGTCGTGACATGATCCTTCTGGCATATATCCGCGAACAACATCGGCTCAGCTTGGGCAGCTATGGCCGTCCGCGCATGACGCAGGAATTGAAGGAACTGGG
>NZ_MDHA01000017.1 GCF_001705665.1 Thioclava sp. SK-1
GTCCGCGCATGACGCAGGAATTGAAGGAACTGGGTCTTCAAGTTGGCCCGCGCCGCGTCGCCCGGATCATGCGTGACAACGGCATTCTGAATCGCCCCGAGTTTGTCGGAGACCATCAACTTAAGTAAGGATGATGGTTATGACAAAAAGCAAAATGGCAAATCGCTACTCGCCAGAAGTTCGCGCGCGGGCGGTCCGGATGGTGTTTGAACATCAAGGTTCATATGAAACGCAAGCGGGCGCGATAGCGGCCATTGCACCCAAGATCGGCTGTATTCCCCAGAAACTGAGCGGATGGGTCAAGCAGGCCGAGAAGGACAGCGGCATGCAGGATGGCGTGACGACCGAGGAACGTGATCGCATCAAGACGCTGGAACGAGAGAACCGTGAACTGCGCCAGGCAAATGAGATATTGCGCAAGGCATCAGCTTATTTTGCGCAGGCGGAACTCGACCGCCCACTCAAGCGATGATCGGTTTCATCGACGATCAA
>NZ_MDHA01000018.1 GCF_001705665.1 Thioclava sp. SK-1
GTCATGATCCTGCAGGAGCCTCTATTGTCATCATGCTGCGCAGCCTCAAGCTCTACGGCATGGCAAATGCGGTCGACGATCTGGTCGCCCAGGGCGCGCCAGCGTTCGAAGCTGCCACGCCAATGCTGTCACAGCTGCTCAAGGCCGAGATCGCCGAACGCGAGGTGCGGTCCATCGCCTACCACACGAAGGTCGCCCGCTTCCCGGCCTACAAGGATTTGACGGGCTTCGACTTTGCATCGAGTGAAATCATTGAAGCAACAGTGCGGCAGCTACACCGATGCGAGTTTATCGAAGCGGCCGAGAATGTCGTTTTGATCGGCGGTCCCGGAACGGGCAAGAGCCACACAGCCACAGCAATCGGCGTCCAAGCCATCGAACATCACCGGCGTAAGGTGCGCTTCTTCTCGACCGTGGAATTGGTCAACGCGCTGGAGCAGGAAAAGGCGCTCGGTAAGGCAGGGAAACTGGCTGAGATGCTGACGAAGGTCGACTTGGTCATCTTGGACGAATTCGGCTACCTGCCGTTCAGCTCATCTGGCGGGGCGCTGCTCTTCCATCTGCTCAGCAAGCTCTACGAGCGCACCAGCGTCATCATCACCACAAACCTCAGCTTCTCAGAATGGGCGCAGGTATTCGGAGACGCAAAGATGACCACGGCTCTCTTGGATCGGCTTACCCACCGCTGCCACATCCTCGAAACTGGCAACGACAGCTACCGCTTCAAGGCCAGCTCCGAGTCTGCAAAGAAAACACGAAAGGAGACCAAAACGTTGACCCCGTCATAGACCGCGGCACATAACTGAGGGTGGGTCAAATCTCGGTGACAATTTATGGGGCTACCGGGTCAGTTCTCAGTGACAATCAACACTGTGCCAGGCAAATGAGATATTGCGCAAGGCATCAGCTTATTTTGCGCAGGCGGAACTCGACCGCCCACTCAAGCGATGATCGGTTTCATCTACGATCAAAGGGCTGTTTACGGTGTCGAGTCGATCTGCAGGGTGCTGCCGATTGCACCGTCAACATATTACCACCGCTTGGCACCAAGCCGATCCGGCCAAAGCTTCAGCCCGGCATCAGCGGGATACGGAGCTGCGCCCGGAGATCAAACGTGTCT
>NZ_MDHA01000019.1 GCF_001705665.1 Thioclava sp. SK-1
GTCTGGTTGTGCGGGTGGATAGCGCCGATCAGATGATCGCATTGGCAAAGGGGTTTGAAGGCCAGCTGACCGCGACGATGCATCTGGATGATGGCGATGCGGACCTGGGCCGGCGCCTGCTGCCGGTGCTGGAACGTAAGGCGGGCCGGGTGATGGCAAATGGCTTCCCGACCGGTGTGGAAGTGTCAGATACGATGGTGCATGGCGGACCCTATCCGGCGTCAACCAATTTCGGCGCGACCTCGGTCGGTACCCTGTCGATCCGCCGCTTCCTGCGCCCCGTATGTTACCAAAACATCCCCAATGGCGTCTTGCCCGGGGACATCGCCTGAGGAGGGGTGACGATGAAAGAGGAAACTCGTGAAAAGCTGATGGGTGTATCGGTGGCGACATTGGCGACCGCACTGTTCAAACGCGGGCTGCGCAATCAGGTGATCCAGGGCGTGCATCCGCTTGGTTGGAAGGGGAAGAACATGGTTGGCCCGGCCTTCACCCTGCGCTATATCCCCGCGCGCGAAGACCGTAACCCTTTGACAGCCTTTCGTGATCCGCAACATCCGCAGCGGGTCGCGATTGAAACCTGCCCGCCGGGATCGGTGATGGTGATGGACAGTCGCAAACAGGCGGATGCGGCCTCGGCAGGGGATATTTTGATCACCCGTCTGATGGTGCGCGGTGGTGTGGGCGTGGTGACGGATGGTGGTTTCCGCGATGCGGCCGTGATCGCACAGCTGGATATTCCGGCCTATCATACGCGCCCATCCAGCCCGACGAACCTGACCAATAATGAGGCGATCGCCATCAATGAGCCGATCGGCTGCGGCGACGCGCCGGTGTTCCCGGGCGATATCATCGTGGGGGACGCGGATTGTGTGATCGTCATCCCCGCGGATATTGCCGATGAGATCGCGGATGAGGGCGTTGAGATGACCGCCTTTGAAGATTTTGTCGTAGAGCGGGTGAAGGATGGCACGCCGATTATCGGCCTGTATCCGTGCACCAAAGATGCACATATGGAGGCGTTTAAACTGTGGCGCAAAGAGCGTAATCGTTAAGGCGCAAGCGGCCCGCCTTGACGCGGGCCGTTTTACAACTTTGGCAGGGTTTCGCCCTGAAACTCTGCGCGGATGATTTTGGCCACGGCCGCAACAATGGGTTCGGGATCTTTTGGTCGCATTGCAAGATACAGATCCGAATGCAGTGCGTTGCGATCCAGCCCGATGTCGCGGAACACCACATTGGGCAGCCCGATTTGGCGGCTGGAACGCGGAACCAGCGCGATGCCGATCCCGGCATTCACGAGTGACAGAACAGTGTGGCGTTGGGCGACGGTGAAAACCTCATTCGGGGTGACGCCATGCGCCTTGAGATAGCCTTGAACCACCTCGGCTAGGAACCCACCGCGTTCAGTAGAATATCCAATGAAATCATACCCATGAAGATTTTCCACCGTGATGGTTTCCAACTTAAGGATCGGATGGTCCTGGGGCGCGACCAGATCGAAAGGTTCGCTCCATAGTTTTTCAATTGGCAGGTTTGGGCTGTCGCGTGGCAGACGTAAAATTGCGAAATCCAGGCTGCCCGCTTGCAGGGATTCTGTTGCCTCAACCGTCATGACCTCGCGCAGGGTCAGCAATACATCAGGGAGTTCGCGGCGTAGGCGCAGCGCGATTCGGGGAATGACCTCGACGCAGGCGGAGGGGACAAAGCCGATCTCGACAGAGCCGGCGGCGCCGCGCGCCGCCTGACGGGCTGCCAATACCGCGCTTTCGGTGCGGGTGAGGATGTCAGCCGCATCCATCAACAGGCGTTTGCCGGCCGCGGTCAGCCGGACAGCGCGGTTGCTTCGGTCAAATAATGCCGTGCCAAGTGCATGTTCCAAAAGCGCAATATGGCGCGATAGGGGGGGTTGTGTCATGTTCAGCCGTTTCGCAGCGCGGCGGAAGTTCAGCTCTTCTGCGACGGCGACGAAATAGCGCAATTGGGTCAGTTCGATCCGTTGGCCGTTCATGCTGATCCTTTCGGGTGATGTTGTCATGTCGTTTTTCATCAACGATGACGGGAATCATATAAACCATAGTAACGCATTGTTTTATATACGATAAGTAATTTTAAATTACATGTTTACAAGGTTGTCATGTTCGCGCAGGATGGAAAAGAGATTGGGAGGTCTGAATGTGGAAGCTCGGGGCGGTTGCGATCATGTCGCTCGTGGCATTGGGGGGCGCGGTTGACGCGGCCATTGTGCGGTCGCTTGCGGGGGAGGTGCATCCGCTAATGCTGGGCTTCACCCGGGCGCTGTTTGGGTTGATCGCCCTGCTGCCGTGGATCGCGCGCCGTCCGGGGATGCTGCGCACCCAAGCGCGTTTCGGCCATGTGCTGCGCGCCGGGCTGAAATTGGGATCGTTGGTGGCGATGTTTGCCGCATTGCAGGCTGCGCCTTTGGCCACAGTGACCGCGATTGGATTCGCAGCGCCGGTGTTTGTAACCCTGGGCGCGTGGCTGATCCTGTCCGAAGTGCCGGGACGGTTGCGGCTGTTGGGTATGGCCTTGGGGTTCATCGGGGTGATCTGCATTTTATCGCCCGCGATGGCGCCGGGGGCGGGCGGACCGTTGATGTTGGCCCTGTTGGGCGCAGTGTTGACGGCCACGATTCAGTTGATGCTGAAGGTCATGGGCCGTTCAGAGGGCGCCGAGACATTGGTGGCGTGGAACCTGATCATCAGCGTGCCTTTGGCCCTGATCCCGGCGATTTTGGTATGGAGCTGGCCAAGCCCTTGGCAATGGGGGCTTTTGGCACTGCAAGGGGCGATTGGCGCGCTGTCGCAGCTGGGGGTCACGCGGGCATTTCAGCTGGCCGATGCGTCGCTGGTGGCGCCGGTGGACTTCTTGCGATTGCCGCTTGTGGCGCTGGTGGGATGGGGGCTGTTTGCGCAGCTTCCACCGCTGTCGACATGGGTTGGTTCAGTGTTGATTTTCGGGGCAATCATCGCATTGGCCCGCAGCGCAACCGGGCGCAAGCCCGAAGCAACGGAGGTGATACGCGAAACAGTGTGAGTGATATCGAAACGGTATCATTATGCATCAGATTAGGTTGGACTGATAGGTAAAGGTCCGTAAACTTGTGGTTGACCCGACCGAGGAGGGTGACCGTGTTTCTGGGGAGGAATGCGGCAGGGTCAGTCAATATCCGGCACGACGACCTAGGCCGGTAAAACGACGTCGTCATGTTTTTTGGGAGGAAAATCAATGAACTATCGTAATGTCCTGCTTGGCGGGGTTGCTGCGCTATGCCTATATGGCCCGGCGATGGCGGCGGATACAGATGTCACGATTGTGCTGAATGAGGAGCTGGAAACGGTTGAGCCATGCATGTCGTCGCAATCGAATATCGGTCGTGTTTTGCTGCAAAATATTTCGGAGACGATGACCGAGCTGAACCCTGAAGACGGCTCTTTGATGCCGCGCCTGGCCGATAGCTGGGAAGATAGGGGCAACGGCACATGGCGGTTTCACCTGCATGAAGGGGTGACGTTTTCAGATGGGTCCACGCTGGATGCGGCTGACATCAAACATTCGATTGAACGCACACTTTCGCCGGATCTGACCTGTGAAATCGGTGCGAAATATTTTGGCGGAATGACGATTACGCCAACCGTAGTGGACGATCTGACGATTGATGTGACATCGGATCCTGCGCAGCCGATTTTGCCCTTGCTGATGTCCACGATGACCATTGTACCAGCCGAGACTCCGATGGAGTTCACCCGCAGCCCTGTTGGCACCGGCCCCTATGCCATGACCGCCTGGAACCCGGGTCAGAACATCATTTTAGACCGCCGTGACGATTATTGGGGCGATCAGCCTGCAGTGACCAAGGCGACCTATCTGTTCCGTTCAGATGACGCAGTGCGTGCGGCGATGGTGGCAACGGGAGAGGCCGATATTTCGCCGCTTATCAACCAGATTGACGCCACCAACGCGGATACGGATTTCGCCTATCCGAACTCTGAAACAACGTATCTTCGGTTGGACAGCTCTATCGCGCCTCTGGATGACATTCGGGTGCGTCAGGCGCTGAATATGGCGGTGGACCGGGAAGCGTTCCTGGGGACATTGGTGCCAGAGGATGCGCAAATTGCGACCCATATGACGGTGCCAACCACATTGGGCGCAGATCAGGACCTGTCGGTGCCTGCCTATGACCCCGAAGGCGCCAAAGCGCTGTTGGAGGAGGCCAAGGCCGATGGCGTCGCCGTGGATACCGAGATTTTGCTGCTGGGGCGTTTGGGGAACTTCCCGAATGTGACCGAGGTCATGGAGGCGCTGCATGGGATGTTCACCGACGCCGGGTTTAATGTGAAACTGCAGATGGTCGAAGTGGCGGAATGGGTCAAATACTATTCAAAACCCTATGCCGCGCAGCCGGTGCCGTCGATGGTTCAGGCGATGCATGATAACAACCGCGGTGATCCCGTTTTCTCGATGTATTTCAAATATGCCTGCGAGGGTTTGCAATCGGGTATCTGCGATCCTGATCTGGATAAGGCGATTGCCGATGCTACGGCAACCGCGGGTGATGGCCGCGGCCCGGCGTGGGCGAAAGCCTTTGAAATTGCGCATGATCTTTCGGCCGATGTGTTCTTATTCCACATGGTTGGCTTTAGCCGCGTAAGTGAGCGATTGGACTTTATACCGTCCATCGCGACCAACTCCGAGCTGCAGCTGTCGCAGATCAAGTTCAATTAAGGCCCGCAGGGTTAGCTGGGGCGCGCGCTTTGTGATGTCGTCGCGCCCCATGTCCACCGCCCCTTTCAATTCGGAGCTCAGCCATGCAGTCATTTTTGACAAAACGTGCGATCTCCAGCGGCGTATCGCTGCTGTTGCTGATCGTTGCGGTGTTCTTTCTGTCGCGCCTGACCGGTGATCCGACGGATCTGTATTTGCCCGTCGATGCCAGCGCCGAAGCGCGTGAAAACTTTCGTGAATTGCATGGGTTGAACGATCCGCTGATCGTGCAATTCGGCCATTATGTGGCGGATCTGGTGCGGTTGGATTTCGGGGAGTCTATCCGCCGCGCGCGCCCTGCATTAGAAGTGGTGATCGAGGCCTTTGTCTGGACGTTCCAATTGGCAGTGATCACCATGGCCATCGTGTCGGCGGCGGCTGTATCATTGGGTGCATTGGCGGCATTTCATGTGGGCGGCGCTTTTGACCGTATCGCAACGTTCTTTTCACTGATCGGGGCAAGCGCGCCGGATTTCTGGATCGCCATTGTGGCGATTGTGGTGTTTGCCGTCGGGTTTGGTTGGGTGCCGACATCTGGCACGGGCACGGTCTGGCATTGGATTTTGCCCATTGGCGTATTGTTTATTCGCCCGTTCGGATTGATTTTGCAGGTTGTGCGCGGGTCGATGATTTCGGCGCTGGGTTCGGCCTATGTGAAAACCGCACGCGCCAAGGGCGTCACGCCAAAGAAAACGATATTCGTCCATGCGCTGCGCAATGCGATGTTGCCGGTGATCACGGTGATCGGCGATCAGGCCGCGGCGCTGTTAAACGGGGCGGTGATCGTTGAAACGATTTTTGGGTTCCCCGGCGTTGGCAAGTTGATGATTGATTCCATCTTGCAGCGCGATTTCTCGGTGGTGCTGGCCGCGATCATGGTCACGGCGCTTGCCATCTTCCTTATGAACATCCTGATCGACCTCGCGTATGCGGCGCTCGATCCGCGTATCCGGTATTGAGATCATGGCTATGACAGAAACCCAGACCGAAGCGGTTCCCAAAACCAAAGAGCCGGGAAAATTCATCACCATCTTGCGCCTGCTGTGGGCGGATAAGGTGGCAACCACGGCGGCGATCTTTGTGCTGATCGTCATTGGTTGCGCGATCCTTGGGCCGATCTTGTTGGATGGCGTGGCTACAAAGGCCAATTTGCGCGGGCGCAACGCGCCGCCGTTTGATTTGTCGAAAGGGTTCTTAATGATCCTTGGCGGCGATCAGCTGGGGCGGCCGTTGCTGGCGCGGATCATCGTGGCCTCTGGCAATACGATTGCAGTGGCCACCGGGGCTGTGGTTGCCTCGATGATCGTGGGGTCGTCGCTGGGGCTGATTGCGGGCTATTCGCGCGGGCGGCTTGGGCAGGTGATACCGCGCCTTGCGGATGTGATCATGTCCTTTCCGTCGCTGCTATTGGCGGTGATTGTGCTGTATATGTTGGCGCCGTCGGTAGGCAATATCGTGTTGGTTTTGGCCATCACGCGCATCCCGATCTATCTGCGCACGACCCGCGCTGAGGTGCTGGAAATCCGTGAACGGATGTTTGTGCAGGCGGCGCAGGTGATGGGGGCGTCAACGGGGCGGATCATTTTTCGCCATATCATGCCGATGATTTTGCCAACATTGCTGACCATCGCCACATTGGACTTTGCCTTTGTCATGCTGGCGGAATCGTCGCTGTCCTTTCTGGGGATTGGTATTCAACCGCCTGAAATCACCTGGGGTCTGATGGTGGCACAGGGCCGTCCCTATCTGACCAGCGCGTGGTGGCTGTCGTTCTGGCCGGGGTTGGCAATCATCTTGACCACGCTGTCGCTAAACCTTTTGTCGAATTGGATGCGCGTCGCGCTGGACCCGACGCAAAGATGGCGTCTGGAAATTGGAGGTAAGAAAAATGGCTGATCGCGATATGCAAGGCCCGTTGCTGCAGGTGCAGAACCTGACGGTGACGTTTCAAACCGCACGCGGGCCGGTTCATGCGGTGCGCAACGTCAGTTGGCATATTGATCGGGGTGAGGTCTTGGCGATCTTGGGCGAATCCGGTTCTGGAAAATCGGTTTCGGCGTCGGCGGTGATGGATCTGATTGACTGTCCGCCCGGGATTATCGAAACCGGAGAAATCTTCTATCAAGGCCGCGATTTGTTGAAAATGTCACGCGGGCTACGCCGAACGATCAATGGCAAGAAGATCGCGATGATTTTTCAAGATCCACTGGCGCATCTGAACCCGGTTTATACCGTGGGCTGGCAGATCGAAGAAGCAATGACCATTCACGGTATGGCGCAATCCAAGGCACAGGCTGAAACGCTGAGGCTGTTGCGCAAGGTGGGGCTGCCTGATGCCGAAGTGGCAGCGGCAAAATATCCGCATGAATTTTCCGGCGGCCAGCGGCAGCGTTTGATGATTGCGATGGCGCTGGCGTTGAAGCCCGATGTGTTGATCGCGGATGAGCCTACGACGGCATTGGATGTCACTGTGCAGGCGCAAATTTTGCAATTGCTGCAAGAGCTTCAGGCGGAAACCGGCATGGCGCTTTTGATCATTACCCATGATCTGGGTGTGGTGGCAGAGGTGGCCGACCGTGTGGTCGTGATGAATAAGGGCGAGATTGTTGAACAAGGCACGGCGGCGGCGGTCTATGCCAATCCACAACATCCCTATACCAAGCGGCTGATGGCGGCGGCACCGGGCCAGGGCGCGCTGCATGAGGGGGAGCAATCCTCCCCCATCCTGGAGCTGAAAGACCTGCGCAAATCCTATGGTGCGTTTGAGGCGCTGAAAGGGGTATCATATGTCCTGCATGAGGGCGAGACGCTGGCGATTGTGGGCGAATCCGGTTCGGGGAAATCCACCACGGCGCGGCTGATGCTGCGGCTGGAAAAGGCGACCTCTGGTCAGGCGATTTACAAAGGCCGCGATCTGTTTACCCTTTCGGACCAAGAGCTTTTCCGCATGCGTCGTGATATTCAGATGGTGTTCCAGGACCCGACGCAAAGTCTGAACCCGCGAATGACGGTTTATCAGCTGATTTCAGAAGCCTGGGCGATCCATTCGGATATTTTGCCCAAAACCAGATGGAAGTCGCGCGTGGCCGAGCTGCTGGATCAGGTTGGGCTTCATTCGGAACATATGCACCGCTACCCGCATCAATTTTCGGGTGGACAGCGGCAGCGGATTGCGATTGCCCGCGCATTGGCCTTGGAGCCGCGCGTGATCGTCTGCGATGAAGCCGTTTCGGCATTGGATGTGCAGGTGCAAGGGCAGGTGATTGCGCTGCTGGATCGGCTGAAGGCTGAATATGGTCTCAGCTATATCTTCATTGCGCATGATTTGCCCGTTGTGCGAGATTTCGCTGACCGTGTAGTGGTTATGCAAGGGGGCAGGATTGTCGAACAGGGTCCGGTGCGCCAGATATTTGAACACCCGAGAGAGCGATATACGCGTGACCTTCTGGCCGCGTCGCTGGACCCGGATCCCGAAATCCAGGCCCGCCGGCGTGCGGCGCGGCTGGGCAAAGAGGTGGCATAATGACCAAGCCTGATGTGATGATGCTTTATCCGATGCGACCCAAGGCGATGGCGCAGCTTGAGCAGGCCTATACGCTGCACCGCTGGGATTTGGCACAAGACAAGCCTGCATTCGTTGCACAATACGGGCCCGGATGCCGGGCCATTGCCACCAATGGGCATGCGCCTGTCACCGCGGACATGATTGCAGCGATGCCGGATTTGGAATTGGTGGCCTGCTCGTCAGCGGGGTTTGAAAGCTTTGATCTGACAGCTATGGCGCAACGGGGTATTGCGCTGACCAATTCCTCTACCGCGCTTTGCGATGATGTGGCCGATTGCGCGATTATGCTGCTGCTGTCTGCGCGTCGCGGGATGGTTGCCGGGGAGGCGCATGTGCGCTCTGGCCTGTGGGCTGAAACCGGGCCGATGCCCTTGCAAACCAGCCTGAAAGGTCAGTCGACCGGGATCGTCGGTTTGGGCACGATTGGGCAGGCCATTGCCAAACGCGCCGAAGCCATGGGCCAATTGGTGCGTTATTGGAACCGACGCCCCAAAGATGTGGCATGGGAATTTCAGCCCGATCTGGCGGCGCTGGCACGACAATCGGACAATTTGATTGTGATCGTAGCGGGCGGTGACGGCACGCGCCATCTGATCGATGCACAGGTGATGGAGGCGCTGGGCCCGCAGGGACTGTTGATCAATGTCGCGCGCGGATCTGTGGTGGATGAGGATGCGTTGATTTCGGCATTGCAAGACGGGCGGTTGGGGCAGGCGGCGCTGGATGTTTATGCCAGTGAACCCAATGCGAACCCGGCGCTGACCGCGCTGCCCAATGTAACGTTATACCCGCATCACGCATCGGGGACGGTGCAGACGCGCGATGCGATGGCACAATTGGTGGTGGACAATATCGCAGCGCTTTTGGCGGGCGAGGATTTGATCACGCCGGTCGATTTGGCAGGCTACCTGCCACAAAAAGAAAGCGTATAAGATGTTGCGATATTTCGGATGGGCCTATGCGTTCACCGCAGCGGGTCTGCTGGGGGCGTTCTGGCTTGGCTGGTCCTATAGTGGGACAATGTCAGGGGCGCTTTCCTTTCTGATGATTGGCGTAATTTTGGCCGTGCTGGAGATTTCGCTGTCCTTCGACAATGCCATCGTTAACGCCAATAAACTGGAACAGATGACGCCCGTCTGGCGGCACCGGTTTCTGACATGGGGGATCATTATCGCGGTTTTTGGAATGCGGATCATCTTTCCGCTGCTTGTGGTCGTGGTTGCGGCGCGCATCGGCCCGATTGAAGCGATCCGTCTGGCCGCAACGGACCCAGAGCAATATGCCCAGATCATCCACGGCGCGCATCTGTCGATCGCCGCCTTTGGCGGGGCGTTTTTGATGATGGTCGCGTTGAGCTATTTCGTGGATGCGGAAAAGGATGTGGATTGGATCAGCGGGATTGAGCGCAGCCTGCGCCGGTTTGGCGCGATCAAAGGGACAGAGATCGCGCTGGTGCTTTTGGTTATGCTTGGGTTTTCCTCGGCCCTGCCCGAGGCGCAACGCGGCACGTTTTTATACGCATCGGTCTTTGGTCTGATCGTGTTTTTGGGGGTGGAGCTGCTGGGGCAGATTCTGGACCGCTCGGATGCGACCGGGCAGGTGGCACGTGGCGGCCTTGGGGCGTTTTTATATCTGGAGGTGCTGGACGCCAGCTTTAGCTTTGACGGGGTGATCGGGGCCTTTGCGCTGACGCAGAACCTGTTCTTGATTGCTATTGGGTTGGGAATTGGGGCGATGTATGTGCGGTCGATGACCATCATGTTGGTCGAGCGCAAGACCTTGACCGAATTCCGGTATCTGGAACACGGTGCGTTTTGGTCCATCCTGGTGCTGTCGGTGATCATGTTTGCGCAGACATTGGTGCATATACCAGAGGTGGTAACGGGGCTGCTTGGGGCGGGATTCATCGGTTTGTCGCTGCTGTCGTCACTGCGCTATAACCGCTTGGTTGATCATAAGTTATAACAAAAACAATGTGTTGTATTATCTTGGCGCCGTGTCTTGATGCGGTGAACGGGACAGGTCTGTTCACATGACGGAAGGGTATATCATGGGCCATGCGATTATTACCGGCACCAGTTCAGGCATCGGACAGGTGCTGGCACAGCGGTTGCTGGAGCAGGGTTGGTCCGTCACCGGTCTGGCGCGACGGGACCCTGATCTGGGGCGGCGATATCGGCATATTTCGGTGGATTTGGACGATGAAGAAGCGCTGGGCGCGGTCTTGCACGATTTGCCTGAAAGCGATGCGCTGATCCATGCGGCCGGGCTGTTGCGGGTGGGGAGACATGACGGATTCAACCATGATGACGGCGCGCAGATGTGGCGGTTGCATGTGGATGTGGCCGCGCGGTTGATCGGCGCACAGGTACCAAAGATGCGCGACGGTGCCCGGATCGTGGTGATCGGGTCACGGGTGGCCGGGGGTGCCGCAGGTCGCGGGCTATATGCGGCATCGAAGGCGGCGCTGTCAGGGCTGGTCCGTTCGGTCGCGGCCGAGCTGGCGCCGCGTGGGATTACGGTGAATATCGTGGCGCCGGGGGCCACTGATACGCCGATGCTGCGCGATCCGGCGCGCGCAGCGCAACGGCCGAAATGCCCGCCGATTGGCCGGATGGTGCGGCCAGAGGAGGTGGCCGGAACGGTGGCATTTTTGCTGTCGCCGGATGCGGGCGCGATCACCGGACAAACGATCATCATCTGCGGTGGTGGCTCGTTATGACAGACAGTATGCGATTTTATGGACAAGGGGCCTAACATGCCAAAAATTGCCATTTTGGAATATTTTGATGCGCAAACGCGGCCACGGCTGCAACAGTTGGTTGGGCCAGAGCAAGAGCTGTTGTTCTGTGCTTCCAACGATGATCGTGACAGGATCGCGATTTTGCCACAGGCGGAATATGCGCTGGTGCGGGCGGTGAAAATGCCTGCTGCGTTTTTGGATCATGCGCCCAGCCTGCGGATGATCCATCAATGGGGCACCGGCACGGATGGGATACCGATTGCACAGGCCCGCGCACGCGGTATCACAATTGCCCGCAGCCCGGGTGTGAATGCGCCCTCGGTTGCGGATCTGACGGTGGCGCTGATGCTGGCGGCGCTGCGCCGGGTTGTCACGGGTGACAGGTTGATCCGCGACGGCGGCTGGGCCGAACCCAACCTGTATGAGATCGGCCGGGATCTGACGGGCCGCGTGGTCGGGCTGGTGGGCTATGGGGCGATTGCGCAGCAGGTTGAAAAACGTCTGCGCGGCTTTGAATGCGAGGTGCTGCACAACCGTGCATCTGGCGGGGCGGGGTCAATCCCATTTGAGGATCTGATCCGTAGGTCAGAGGTGATCAGCCTTCACGCGCCCTCAACCCCGCAGACCCGCGGGTTGATTAACGCGCGGGTTCTGGCCGCGATGCGCCCGGGGGCTGTGTTGATCAACACCGCGCGGGGCGACTTGATTGACGAAGCCGCGTTGGTGGCCGCGTTGCATTCTGGCCAATTGGCAGCGGCGGGGTTGGATGCGTTTGACCCAGAGCCGCTGCGCCCGGATGCACCGATCCGGCAGGCCCCCAACACCGTCCTTTCGGCCCACTCCGGTGGGCGCACGCGGGATAATTTTGCGCGGATTGTACAGCATTGGTCCGGTAACATCAGCCGCCACGCCAGCGGCGGCGTGATTGATCCGGCCTATTTGGTGACCTAGTATGGCTGTGGCACGATCCCATCAGGACGATCACGCTTATCTCCTGCCAAGTTGACAAGATTTGCCAAGCGAGGTCGGGCAGGTTACTCAGGACGCGATATTGGCAGGAGACTTGAAGATGGATGATCAGACGCGCCCAAAGACCACATTGGCCGAACGGGTGTATCAGCTGTTGTTCACGCGGATTACCAATGGTGAATATCCTGCCAATCAGAAATTGCCGGCCGAGAATGCGCTTAGCCAGGAGTTCGGCGTGTCGCGCCCGGTTTTGCGCGCCGCGCTGGATCGTTTGCGCGAAGAGGGGCTGATTTTTTCTCGGCAGGGCGCCGGCAGTTTTGTGCGCATTCCGGTGACGGCACCTGTGGGCTATGCGCGGGTGGAAACATTGGCGGATATTCAGCGCTGTTATGAATTTCGGATCGTGTTGGAAACCCAAGCCGCAGAGCTGGCGGCAGAGCGCCATAACGCCACGGCGCTGCAGAAAATTGCAGCGGCGCTGGATTTGCTGCGTGATGCAACCGGGTCAATGCAGCATCGTGAAGATGCTGATTTCGCGTTTCATCTGGCGATTTCGCAGGCGTCCAATAATCAATATTTTGAGGCAACGATGCGGGCGCTGCGCGATCACATCAATGTCGGGATGAAAATGCACGGGCAGTCCCTAATGTCGGATGGGGCGAAGGGGTTGCAAGACGTGTTGGACGAACATAGCGCAATCTATTCCCAGATTGCCGCAGGCAATGGCGCTGAGGCGGCGACGCTGATGCGCGGCCATTTGGAGCATTCGCGTGATCGGCTGTTTGGCGGCGGCTTCATTGATTTGCGGATGGGGCAATCGCGCGACATGTGACGATTTTCGCATAACAAGTTTACAGATATATTGACATGTTGGTGCGCGCCGGGTCTACTCCTATTAAAGGGGAGGATTCCATGCGTGTTGAACAGATCGCTGCGGCGATGTCCGGGCAGCTTCATCCGGTGTTAGCGGGACGGGAGGAGGCGCTTTTGCCATCGCCTGCCGATCAAAACCATGCCAGCTTTTTGCACGAATTGTCGGATGGGGCGGTGGTCTGTGCCTGGTTTGGGGGTTCGTTAGAGGGCAAATCGGATATTGCAATCCGGGCCGCGATTTTACCCCGCGGGTCCGAGAGATGGGGGCCAACCAGCACGCTTAGCGGCGATCCCGGACGATCTGAGCAAAACCCGGTGATCTTTACCTGCCCGGAGGGGGGGCTCTATCTGATCCACACCGCGCAGCCGCATGGCAATCAAGATGAATGCCTGATCCGGATGGCGCAGCTGTCGCGTGATGGCGCGCAGCTGTCGGTGGTTTCTGATCGGTATCTGGATCTGCCGCGGGGCTGTTTCGTGCGCGCGCCGATGCAAATCCTGGACGGCGAAGCATGGATGTTGCCGCTGTTTCGTTGCACATCGCGCCCGGGGCAAAAATGGACCGGCAGCCATGATGTGGCCGCCTATGGTCTTAGCACGGATAACGGTCAGACCTGGGCTTATCATGAGGTTCCGCTCTCTACCGGTTCGGTGCATATGTGCCCGATTGATCTGGGATCACAGTTGGCGGCATTCTACCGGCGCAGGCAGGCGGATCGCGTGCACCGGTCCATAAGCACGGATGGTGGCCGCACATGGTCTGCACCAGCCCCAACCGATGTGCCCAACAATAACTCGTCCATTGCGGTGACGGTTTTGGCGGACGGGAATGTGGCGATGATCTGCAACCCGGTGGATGCGACAATGTCAGCCGCGCGGCGCGCATCCTTATATGATGAACTGGGTGAAGAAGATGATCGTCCCGATGCCGATACCGCAGGGGGCTGTGTGCCAATTTGGGGCGTTCCGCGTGCGCCGGTGGCGCTGTGCCTGTCACATGATGGCGGGCAAAGTTTTCCGCTGCGTTTCCTGATCGAGGATGGAGATGGGCTCTGCCTAAGCAATAACTCCCTTGATGGACAGAACCGTGAGATGTCCTATCCGTGGGTCTTGGAAGGGCGCGATGGTGCGTTGCACCTTAGCTATACATTCCACCGACGTGCGATCAAACATGTGCGCCTGGCACCCGGTTGGCGAGAGCGCTTGCCGCAGTTGCCACTATAAAGCGCCGTGTTTCACCTGTGCCCTTGGCGTGTTTGACTATGTGTATTCCCCGGGGGGAAGGCCAGCGTGCCCCATCATGTGTCGTTTACAAAGAGCATGGCCGGGCATCGGTCATGCGGGCTGAAACCGGGCGGGCTGAATTTTATAAAATTTGTGGGAACGCACTGCGCGGCGGCTGCGTTGAACCTGTGAAAGCCGGGGCGCCTTGGGTCCGGCCCAAGATGTAGCCCTGACCCCACATATTTGACGGAGAGAGTCATGAAAGATTTTGCTACACACGAACGCTTTGCCTCCGGTCTGTCTGATGAAGCCGCGAATGCTTCGGTTGAAGTGCTGAATAAGAACCTGCCATTGGTCATCGATCTGGAGCTATCGGTAAAACAGGCGCATTGGACGCTGCGTGGAACGAATTATATCGGTGTGCATGAATTACTGGACACCACAGCCGGAAATCTACGCGAAGTGCTTGATACGATCGCAGAGCGCACAGTGATCCTTGGTGGCGTGCCAAATGGCGTGTCACAACATGTTGCCAGCGCAACGAGCCTGCCTGAATACCCTGTCAAGATTGCATCGGTACAAGAACATGTCCGCGAATTGACGGATCGCTATAAGATCGTCGCAGCCTCTTTGCGCGAGGCTATCACGGTTGCCGGTGATGCCGGGGACGAGGACACGGCCGATCTGTTCACTGAAGCCAGCCGGATCATTGATAAAGATACATGGTTCATCGGCTCGAATCTCGAAACGAATTAAGTTTACTGCCGACTTCCTGTTGGACCAACTGACCCGCCCTTGTGGCGGGTCTTTTTCATAATGTTGCGTGCTGGCTTATGTGTTGGTGTTGGTTTTTGTATTATTTTTGTTTGAGGATTCGGGTTTCTGCGCGTTTTTCTTGTATTTTTTCATGATTTTTGCGATTTCTGCGCGTTTTTGTTTAGTTTGAGTGTTTATTTTGGTTTG
>NZ_MDHA01000020.1 GCF_001705665.1 Thioclava sp. SK-1
GTCTGGTTGTGCGGGTGGATAGCGCCGATCAGATGATCGCATTGGCAAAGGGGTTTGAAGGCCAGCTGACCGCGACGATGCATCTGGATGATGGCGATGCGGACCTGGGCCGGCGCCTGCTGCCGGTGCTGGAACGTAAGGCGGGCCGGGTGATGGCGAATGGCTTCCCGACCGGTGTGGAAGTGTCAGATACGATGGTGCATGGCGGACCCTATCCGGCGTCAACCAATTTCGGCGCGACCTCGGTCGGTACCCTGTCGATCCGCCGCTTCCTGCGCCCCGTATGTTACCAAAACATCCCCAATGGCGTCTTGCCCGGGGACATCGCCTGATATTTAGCTGCGCCGTTAAGGCGCAGCATTCCCCCCCGGATTTCCGGGATAGATCTTTCATAACTTATCATATGAATTTGCCGTATTGTCTTATAACGCAGTCGGCAAGATGGAGAGGAGATTCCTATGGACCCGAAACAGATCAAACAGGCGTTGGGCTCAGGCCTATTGTCATTCCCGGTCACACCGTTTGACGCGAACAATAATTTCGCCATCGACCCGTATCAAAAACATGTCGAATGGTTATCGGGCTATGAAGCGCCGGTTTTGTTTGCCGCTGGTGGCACGGGTGAATTTTTTTCACTGCGTCCAGATGAGATCCCCGCAATCGTCAAAGCCGCCAAAGAAAGCGCGGGTAAAACGGCCATCGTGTCGGGCTGTGGCTATGGCACAGAAATCGCGGTTGGGATCGCAAAATCGGTTGAAAAAATCGGCGGTGACGGGATTTTGCTATTGCCGCATTACCTGATCGATGCGCCGCAGGAAGGGTTGTATCGCCATATCAAATCCGTCTGTGACAGCACCGGCATGGGCGTGATGGTCTACAATCGTGACAATGCCGTGTTGCAACCTGATACGCTGGCGCGTCTGTGTGATGATTGCCCCAACCTTGTGGGCTTCAAAGATGGCACGGGTGACATTGGTTTGGTGCGCCAGATCACCGCGAAAATGGGTGACCGTTTGACCTACCTGGGCGGTATGCCCACTGCAGAGCTGTTCGCAGAGGCCTATTTGGGCGCGGGCTTTACCACCTATTCCTCTGCTGTGTTCAATTTCGTTCCAGCGCTGGCCAACCGGTTCTATAACGCCTTGGCATCGGGGGATCGCGCACAATGCGAAGAAATCCTGAACTCGTTCTTCTATCCGTTCATGGAGCTGCGCGCGCGCCGCAAAGGCTATGCGGTGTCGGCGGTGAAGGCGGGCGTGCGCCTGGTGGGCTTTGATGCGGGCCCGGTTCGTGCACCGCTGGACGATCTGACCGGAGAAGAGGAAGATATCCTCAAGGCATTGATCGACGCACATCAATAAGGGGGCCAATATGAAAATCGTCGCAGTTCACACGCATCTTTTGGAACATCGGCTGGATGTCGCATTTGAAAGCGCCTCAATGCGGTTTGATCGGCGGGTCCACCTGCTGGTTGAAGTGGTCTGCGACGATGGCACCATTGGTTGGGGCGAATGTCTTGGTCCTGCTGGGCCAAACCGGGCAATGGTGCAGGCCTATTGTCAGTGGTTGATCGGTATGAACCCACTGGAGACCGAGAAGATCTGGGCAACTCTGTATAATGCGCTGCGCGATCAGGGGCAGCGCGGGATTGCGGCCACGGCACTGTCGGGGATTGATATCGCGCTGTGGGATATCAAGGGCAAACGTTATAATGTGCCGGTATCCACGTTGTTGGGCGGGAGGTTTCGCGATCGGGTGCGTGCCTATGCTACGGGGTCGTTCAAGCGTGACGGAGTGGATCGGGTGGAAGACAATGCATTGGAAACGGCAGGCCATGTGCAGGCGGGGTTCCATGCGGTCAAGATCAAGATCGGCTTTGATCCCGCTGAAGATCTGCGCGTGATTGCCGCTGTGCGCGACGCCATCGGGCCGCAGGCGCGGCTGATGATTGATGCCAATCACGGATATGATGTGATTGAGGCGGTGCGCGTGGGTAATGCCGCTGCCGACTACGGCGTGGATTGGTTTGAAGAACCGGTAATCCCCGAGCAGCTGGATGCCTATCGTGAGGTGCGCGCGCGCCAGCCCATCCCTGTTGCTGGTGGTGAAACATGGCACACGCGCTGGGGGTTCCGTGAGCCGATCCAGACGCGCGCGATTGATATTGCCCAGCCTGATCTATGTGGCGTGGGCGGCTTTACCGAGGCCAAGCGCGTATGCGATCTGGCCACGTTACATGGCGTGCGGGTGGTGCCCCATGTATGGGGCACAGCGGTGCATATCGCGGCGGCGTTGCAGTTTATGTCCGCGATGGTGCCCGATCCGGTGCGCAACAATCCAATTGAGCCGATCATGGAATTTGACCGCACGCACAATCCCTTCCGTCAGGCGGTTGCGATGCAACCGGTGGAGCATGACAACGGCTGGGTCACCGTGCCCGATGGGCCGGGGTTAGGGATTGAGATCAATCGAGACGCCTTACGTGAATTCGCACCGAAAGAGATGCCATGATTGACCGCAAGCTGACAGGCGCTGCACCCAAGACCCGCATTCCAAAGGGCGCGATTGACACGCAGATGCACATGTATCTGCCCGGCTATGCGTGGCGTGCCGATGGCAAAGGTGTTCCCAGCGATCCTTTGCCCACGCCTGATATGTATCGGCAGGTCATGGCTTGGCTGGGCTTGGACGGTGTGGTCATCACACAGGGCAATGGCCACGGTATGGATAATGCTAGCCTTATGGCCTGTTTGGAACAGATGGGAGAGAGCGCGCGCGGTGTTGCGGTGATCGACGCCGATACGACAGATGCGCAAGTTGAGCAGCTGTCGGCGGGCGGCGTTGTTGGCGCGCGGATCATGGATCTGCCCGGCGGCGCTGTGGGTTTGGATCAGTTGGAACGGGTCGATGCCCGTGCCCATGCTGCTGGTTGGATGATCGCGGTGCAATTTGATGGCAGTGCCTTGCCCGAATTGGAACCGCGCTTGGCCCGGCTGCAATCGAACTGGGTGCTCGACCATCATGGGAAAATATTTGACGGTATCACGCCAGCCCATGTCGATGTGGTGAAACGCTTGTTGGATGGCGGCAAGATGCATTTCAAACTTGCCGGGTGTTACGAGGCCGATCCCGCCGATGGGCCGCAATATCCGCGAATTGGCGCGATGGCGCGTCAGTTGGCGGACCACGCCCCAGATCGCATCATCTGGGGCACGAACTGGCCCCATAATGCGTTTTCGCGGACACAGGATTACGTCGATGATGCGGTCTTGTTGGATCTTGCTATGGGGTGGCTGGCCGATGACGATGCGCGGCAAAAGGCACTGGTTGATACTCCACGCGCGTTATACGGTTTTCCAAAACAGATAGGGTGATCAATGGCGCGTATCCTTTGCTATGGTGATAGTCTGACTTGGGGGCATAACATCGACAGCCCGCGTGGGTTGCGCCATGCGCCGCAAGATCAATGGCCCGAGGTTCTGGCCGCGGGCCTGCCAAAGCATCGGGTGCTTGCAGATGGTGTGGGCGGGCGCACCACCTGTTTTGATGACCATTCTGCACCATGTTGTCGCAATGGCGTGCGCAGTTTGCCGGTGGCGCTATCGGCGCATATGCCGCTGGATCTGGTGATTGTCATGTTGGGCACCAATGATTTGAAACCCGTGTATGGAGGTGTCGCAATTGCTGCGCAGGCGGGGATGCGGCGCCTGATCGAATTGATCCAGACCTTTCCCTACAAACCGCGTATTGCGCCGAAAATCATGATCGTGGCGCCGCCGATCTGTATCGCCCCGCAACGCAGGCGCCAGGATTCTGCGCAGCGGCCTGCGCAATCACAGCTGTTTGCATCGCTATATGCGGAACTGGCCGAAGAAACCGGTGTGGCCTATTTCAACGCGGCCAATGTTGCACGGCCTTCTCCCATTGATGGGGTGCATCTGGACGCGGAAAACACCCGCGCGATTGGGGCTGCGTTGATTGATCCGGTGCGCGCCCTGCTGGCATAGCGCCGGTGGCGCACAGTATCTGCGCCGTATCAAACAGTGGCGCAATCTTGCGGTGCGCCCTGGTCGATCCTTAGGTTATGGGCAACGAATGGCGGCATCTGGATGCGCGCCTTTTCTATGACCGGAGTATCATGTGATGAAGAATCTTGGGTTTCTATCGTTCGGACATTGGTCGCCAGATCACGGATCTCAGGTCCGCTCCGCCTCTGACGTGTTGTTGCAATCCATCGATCTTGCTGTCGCTGCTGAACAGCTGGGTCTGGATGGCGCGTATTACCGTGTGCACCATTACGCGCGTCAATTGGCCTCGCCATTTCCGCTTTTGGCGGCGGTCGGTGCGCGGACCTCAAAGATTGAGATCGGCACGGGTGTGATTGATATGCGCTATGAAAATCCGCTGTATATGATCGAAGATGCTGGTTCTGCGGATTTGATCGCGGGTGGGCGGCTACAATTGGGCATCAGCCGCGGCTCGCCCGAACAGGTGATCGATGGTTGGCGGCATTTTGGCTATGGCCCGGCAGACGGTGAAAGCCCCGCAGATATGGCCCGGCGCCATACCGAAGTCTTCCTGCAGCATCTGTCGGGTAAGGGTTTTGCACAGCCCAATCCTCGCCCGATGTTTCCCAACCCGCCGGGATTGTTGCGCCTAGAGCCGCATTCGGACGGGCTGCGCGACAGGATCTGGTGGGGGGCGGGATCAGATGCCACGGCGCAATGGGCTGCCAAGCTGGGTATGAACTTGCAAAGCTCGACGTTGAAAGATGACGAAACCGGCGAGCCGTTTCATGTTCAGCAGGCCAAACAAATCCGGGTCTACCGCGAGGCTTGGGCGCAGGCGGGCCACACCCGCAGTCCGCGCGTTTCTGTCAGCAGGTCAATCTTTGCGCTGATGAATGATACGGACCGAATGTATTTCGGGCGCGGCGGCAAAGAGCGTGACCAGTTCGGGATCATTGATCAGACCCGCTCTGTCTTTGGGCGCGGTTATGCCGATGAGCCGGATAAGCTGATCGCGCAGCTGCGCCAAGATGAAGCGATTGCTGAGGCAGATACTTTATTGCTGACCGTGCCCAATATGTTGGGCGTGGATTACAACGCCCATGTGATCGAAAGCATTTTGACACATGTGGCGCCTGCCCTTGGCTGGCGATAACTGTGACAATGCCTACGCCATCGGATCTGCCCCGGCCTTTGTGACCGGGGCAGATTTTGGGGCAAATATGTTATGTGCTTAGCTTATCTTGGGTTTTCAGATCGAAATCGGACGCGTCATGGCGTTCATGCAATTGATCCTCCAGTGGACCAAAGGTGCGATTGACCTTGCGCCCGCGCTGCACTGCCGGCCGGGCGGCGATTTCATCGGCCCAACGGCGAAGGTTTTTATAGCCATCCACCTGCAAGAATTCGGCAGCATTATAGGCCTGACCCAAAACCATATTGCCATACCACGGCCATGTGGCGATATCGGCGATCGTATAGTCATCCCCGCCTAAGAAGCGATTATTGGCCAGCTCCCGGTCCAGAACATCCATCTGCCGCTTTGCTTCCATTGCAAAACGGTTGATGGGATATTCAAACTTCTCAGGGGCATAGGCATAGAAATGGCCAAAACCACCACCCAGATAGGGCGCGGACCCCTGCAGCCAGAACAGCCAGTTCATTGCTTCGGTTTTATGCGCTGGATCTGTGGGCAGGAACTGTCCGAATTTCTCGGCCAGATACAACAAGATCGCGCCGGATTCGAACACCCGGCTGCCTGTATCCGTGTCCAGCAATGCGGGGATTTTTGAATTTGGGTTAATCTCCACAAAGCCGCTGGAGAATTGGTCGCCCTCGCCAATGCGGATCAGATGTGCGTCATATTCAGCGCCCGTTTCCCCGCGCGCCAACAGCTCTTCCAGTAAGATCGTGACTTTTTGTCCATTGGGCGTGCCCATGGAGTAAAGCTGTAATGGATGCGTGCCGCGCGGCAGCTGTGCCTCATGGGTGGCGCCGGCAATAGGGCGGTTCGTGCTGGCCCATTTCCCACCGCTTTCGGCATCCCATGTCCAGATTTTGGGGGGCTGATAACCGGTTGTGTCGGTCATGATCGGGTTCCTTTCAGGATGGGGATCGGGGCCTTGTGCCAGCCAATCCCCGTTTTTGTTTTGGGGCCATCGCATTGGGGGCGGTGTTCCCGCGGTGCGATGGGGCGTATCTTGACTATTACCTTATGACCGGGACGAATCTTTTCAAGATGAACACCGCGATATTGGCCGTGCGTTTACGCAGGGATAAACTGCGCATAGCGCGGATGTGCATCGCACCATTGGCGCGCGCAATCTTGTGCCAGATCAAAGACATTTTGCGCCAGTTTCCGCCGCGCGCCCGTCAAATGCACGCAGCGCACATCGAATGGTGCCAGCGGAACAGAAACCGGAACCTCGGTCAGTAATCCCTGTGCCAGCTCGGTTTCCAACACGGCCAACGGAACGGCGGACAGACCATAGCCCTGCCGCAGCATGTCGCAAATTGTGGACATCGCATTGCCGTAATGGCGCGGTGCGGGGCGGGTATCGGATTCGTCGATATAATCGGCGATGGGACTGTATATTGGCGAGGTGCGCGGATATAAAATCAGTGGCTGGGCGCGTAGGTCGCGCGGGGTTAAGGGCCGCCCAAGCTGGGGCACAAGATCGGGCCGCCCCGCCCAGCCCACGCTATAGCGCACTGCAAAACTGTCGGGCACCAACTCCAGACCAGCCTCGCCGGTGGCGAAGGCCAGATCAACAGCGCCCGCATTGACCTGATCGCGAATTTCATTGGTGGAGCTGATGGTGATATCGATCAACTGATCCGGATCTACCTCTGACAGGCGTTTGCGCAGCAGGTTCCCCCATGTCAGCCCGGCCGGACCGACAATGGCAATCGCAAAACGGCGCCGGTTCTTCTGTTTCAGGCGGCCGATCATCGCCTCATGCATATTCATGAAACGTTCGGCAAATTCGGCCACTTCCATTCCCGGTGCGGTCAGGCGAAAACTGGGCGCGTCACGGTCAATCAACTTGACGCCGAATTCATCCTCCAGCCCGGAAATCCGTGCTGAAACGGCAGGCTGCGTCAGGCCGATATGGTCCGCCACTTGGTGAAAGCTGTGCAGGCGGGTTAGCCAATAGAAGGCTTCAAGCTGTTTGAAATTCATGTGAAATTTTTACGGCCTGTCGCGGCAGATGGCCATAGAATTCTTCTATCTGCCCCTGCAATTCTTTTGTTTTGACCGCAGCGCCTCTGGCAGAAAGATTGGGGCGGACGGGGTCTGCCCCGCATAGACCAAAGGTACAAAGGAACCCCTGATGATCGTTGCGATATATTTGCCCTCTACCGAGAAAACCCAAGATTGGTGCGCCATGATGGGGGATTTGTTGCCAGATTGGCAGGTGGTGTCGATGCATGACGATATCGCCGTCGAAACGGTTGATTTCGCGCTTGTGTGGCGCCCGCGGACCGGGGATTTGGCGCGGTTCACAAACCTGAAAGCGATTGTATCAATTGGTGCGGGGATTGATCACGTTGTGGCGGATGCTGAACTGCCCCGCCATGTTCCGATCATTCGGACCGTTGGCACGGATTTGACTCAGCGCATGCGCGAATATGTGGCGCTGCATGTGTTGCGCCATCACCGCAATACACCGGCATTGGCTGTGTCGCAGGCCGCAAGCAAGTGGGCGCCGATCGTTGTACCGCCTGCGCCAAAACGGCGTGTTGGTGTGATGGGTTTGGGCAATCTGGGCGCGCAAGCGGCGAAAACATTGTCTATGCTAGGGTTTGATACGGTCGGCTGGGCACGCTCTGGCCGCGAAATTGAGGGGGTGACCTGCTATTCAGGGCCGGAGCAATTTGACGAATTCCTGACCGGAACCGAAATTTTGGTGAATCTGTTGCCTTTGACAGACCCGACGCGCGGTATTTTGAACGCTGGGCTGTTCAACCGGCTGGCGCGCGGTGCTTGTGTGATCAATGCGGCGCGTGGACCGCATATGGTGGACCAAGATTTGCTGGCGGCGCTGGCATCGGGGCAGGTGGCGCAGGCAACCTTGGACGTGTTCCATATTGAGCCCTTGCCGGAAGATCATCCGTTCTGGAGCCATCCACAAATTACGGTCACGCCGCATGTGGCTTCGTTAATCGATGCGCCGACCGGGTCGCGGATCATCGCCAAGAACCTGCGTGATTTTGCAGCCAATGGCACGGTTGACGACATTGCGGATGCCAATCGCGGATATTGATCGGCCCCATGCTATGCAGCGATGAAAACGGGCGCCTTGGAAGGGCGCCCGTTTTGCTGTTCAGGTTCTGGTTCCGTGAGTGAATAACCCAGTTCTGCTTATGACAACTTATCCGCGACCATTTTGCATGCGCCCGACATCTGGCCCAGATGCGTTCCCTCGGTGATTTTTGCCTCGTTAATGCGGCCCTTTTCGGTTTTCTCTTCGCCCAGACGCAGAACTTCGTCCAGATCTTCGGGGGCGATGAATAAAACGCCACAATCATCGGCCAGAACGGCATAACCGGGCAGCACAGCCGCGCCTGCAATATTTACGGGAATGTTAAATCCGCCGCCGGAGTTATACAGCCGCGTCGTGACGGGCGAAGGCCCGCGTGACCACATTGGGAAATCCTGCTCTTCGATTTCCAATGTGTCAGTATGGGGACCATCGACGCAACCACCGTCCAGCTTCATCATTGCCGCCATGCGGGTGACGCCACCGCCCCAGCAGGCATATTTTGTATCACCCAAACGGTCGACCGCCAGAAAATATCCCGGCCCGACCTGTGACAAACAATCATGCAATAAGGTGCTGTCCAGACCCGGGATGGCCAGCGTGCACAGAGTCGATGCAATGGTTTTACCGCGTAGCACGGGCTGAATCGCCGGGCTGGCGAAACCAAAGTGATAGAAATGCCCAATTGTCGCGGTTTCCAGCTTGGCCAGACGGTCCAGCTTCTCTTGCGGGATTTTGGCAGGCATTGGGTTCTTTTTATAGATCAGATTGGTCATTGGATGTGTCCGTTCATTGGTCTTCGGATATTGGGCGAAAGTGGGTTACTGGGTCTCTGGCCCAAGGATTAGATTGGGAAGGAAGGTCGAAAACTCTGGCACATAGGTGAGTAAGACCAAGACGCCGATCAGTGGCACAAGGAATGGCAGAACCGCCATTGTGACAGCTTCGAAACGCACGCGGCCGACCTCGGATACGATATACAGGCCGATCCCCATTGGCGGGGTTGCGATGCCGATCAGTAGCCCCAGCTGGATGATGATGCCGAAATGCACCCGGTCGATGCCATAGGCGTCAATCACCGGCAGCAACGTGGGAACCAAGATCAGCTTGGCCGGGACGCCTTCGACAACGCAGCCGACAAGGATGATGAACACCACCAGCAGGCCAAGAAAGACGTTGCGACTATCGGTCAGTTCAAAGATCTGATCGGCCAGTTTTTGCGGTGCCTGATCAATTGCCAGCAGCCATCCCATCGCAATGGAAAACGCAATGATGATCATGATCACCGCGGTCATCGCGGCGCTATCGGTCAATGCGCCCATGAATTTTTTCCATGTCAATTCGCGATACCAAATGCCCAGACCGATACAATACAGGCAAGCCAGAACACCGGCCTCGGTCGCGGTAACGAAGCCAAACATGATAGACCCCAGGATGATTGCCGGGGCCATCAGCGCCAGGAACCCGTGTTTCGCGGTCGCACCAACCTGACGCACAGTGGCGCGTTCTTGGGTTGGAAATTCCTTAAATTGCGCCACAAAACGCACATAAAGCATCAGCGCCAAACCCACGGTCACACCGGGGACAAGTCCGGCGAGGAACATGCGCTCAATTGATTGCTGCGCCAAAAAGGCATATAGCACCAAGCCAATCGAGGGTGGGATCAACGGACCTATGACCGAAGAGGCCACGGTGACAGCCGCCGCAAACGGTGCCTGATAGCCGCGCTCGCGCATTGCCTTGATTTCAATCGCGCCAAGCCCGGCGCAATCGGCCACGGCTGCGCCAGAAATTCCGGCAAAGATCATGGATGACAAGATATTCACCTGTGCCAGCCCAGCTTTCATATGGCCGACCAGCGCATTGGCAAAGTTGAAAATCCGCTCGGTGACGCCGGCCACATTCATCAGATTTCCAGCCATGATAAAGAAGGGCACAGCGGTCAGCGACGCCTTATTTACCCCTTCCAGCATCTGTTGCGGAATGATCTGTAATGCGTTCGAGAAGTCAGAGGTGACAAAGGTTAGTAGGGTGGCAGAGCCAATGGCGATAGAAATCGGAACGCGCAGCAAAATCAACAGAAGGAAGCTGCCAAACAGAATATAGGCCAAATCACGCCTCCGGATGGTGGGTTGAGATATTTTCTGGCAGGCCGGCAATCTGTTTTGCCAGATCCAGAAGGCCGGTCAGCAGGACTAACATTGCTGAAAGAAACAGCGGCACAGACAGCGCCTGACGGGGCAGTTCAACACCGTTTGGCAAAATCGCACCGTCCACAACACCGCGCGAGGTGGTCATTACCGTTGAGAAATTCATCAAAAGCACCACGCAGACGCCGATCGCGGCCAGATCGGCCACAGTGCGTGTCAGCGCAAAACCTTTTGGCCCCAAAAGCTGCGCCAAAAAGTCGATCCGGACATCTTTTAACCGCACGATAATGGCGAAGAAGCCAAAAAAGGACAGCCACACAAAAAACACCATCGTCCATGGCCAGATCCAATAGGCGGACCAGCCAAGCGGGCGGGCGATGATTGTCACGGTTGTCAAAAACAACATGACCAACAGGCAGGCATTGGACAGACCCAAAAACACACCGCCCAATCGCCAATTCATCACATCAAGCCGGTGAAGGACGCGTTGAAACGCGCCCTCCGGTTCATAGGTCGGGCCCGTCATTGCGACACGCGGGTTGCTTCAACGGCGGCCATATAACCTTCTGGCATCTCGCCGGAGGCTTCCATTTCCGCATAAAACGGCTTGAGCGCGTCAACGAAGGGCTGGGTGTCCAGTTCGGTATAGGTGGCGCCGCCATCGACCATGCGCTTGATGCTGGCATCGGCCACCTCAAACATCAGATCGCGGGAATAGGCGCCGGTTTCTTCATAGGCTTTCAACAACCCCGCCTTGGTGTCGTCATCAAGCGCATCATAGGCGGCCAAGTTCATCATAAAGCCGATGGACTGCCAATATTCATCATGGCGGCCGATATAGGGTGCGACCTCGTTAAAGCGCATGGCTTCGACCAAAGCGATGGGGGAATTGACCGCCTGAACGATGTCCTTTTGGATAGATTGATAGACCTCTGTCCAGGGCAGGGTGATGACTTCTGCGCCCAGATGATCCCAGATCGAAATCGCCAGTTTCTCGGGGTGCATCCGCAGTTTCAGACCGTTGATATCCTCGACCCCGTTGATCGGCGTGTTCGATACGATGACACGAAACGGACCGCGCAGCACAGCCGTAGGTTCGCCCAACGGGCCAACGCCGGCTTCATCTGCGATCTTGTCAAACCAACCCTTGACCATATCGGTTTGCATGAACCGCACCCAATGGTCGTAATCGTCAAACATAAAGGCGGGGGTGGCCCAGCTGATTTCAGGCACCCATTTTTTCATGAAACCATAGCCTTCGGCATAGATATTCACGACCCCGGCTTGCAGCTGTTCCAGCACCGCGTCTTCTTTGCCAAGCTGTTCGTTGGGATAGACATCAATCGTCAGCTCCCCATTAGTATATTCTTCCGTAAGATCGGCAAATTTTTGAAAGACTTGGCCTTCGGGGCTGTCGACGGGCATTTTCGTGGCCATGCGCCATGTGTCTGCGTGAACGGACGAGCTGGTAAAAGCGATGGCGATTGCGGCGGTGGAAAGCAGGCCTTGAAAGCGGGTCATTGTCATCCTCTCTGTTGTGGCGGACGAGTGTATTTTTATGTGGCGTCTGTGGCCTTCGGCACCCTGTCCGTGGCCCTACTGCGCCCGAGCCCACGCCGGGAAGCAAATCCAAAGGATTTATGCCGGCATAAAATTTTTTATGTGTGGGCGGAGACAGGGGCCAATAGCGGGGGCTAATTTTGCCGTGCCACTCCGGAAGTGGTGAAAGGTTGATGCGCCCGGTTCATCATAAAAAGCAGGGGTTTGAGTGGCCGAAACGGGTAAAGAGGCGGGATTGCGGTGTGTGGATACGGGCATAAATGCGGGGCTGTAGTCACTAACCGCGCAGAATCGGAAATTTTTACAACCATTCCCACGGTGTTCAGAGGTTGCATCAAAACTGGGCAGGTTGGATCAAATTTGCGCCACTTGGTTATTGATTGGACAGTCAATAACGCTCTCGTGGATGTGAAAATTGCGGACATGCACGGGATCAGTCACGCATATCTTACGACAGCTAAAGTGGTGACACGCGCGTGCCCACGCTGTGACAAACCGGCTGCAGCAGTGTGGGAGAGCTTGATGGTTCGAATGATGCAAGGATACACACGGGTTCTGGACAAGATCTCCGATTGCGTCGGGATCGTCTCTATGTATCTGATTTTTCTGATGGTTGCGGTTCTTCTGTTAGATGCAGTAACGCGCAATGTGCTGGATATTCCGCTGCATTGGTGCATTGAATTCGCGCAGTTCACCCTGGCGGCCTATTATTTCATGGGCGGCCCAAAAACGTTGAAAGACGGCGAACATGTGCGGATGGACCTGCTTTATGAAAAACTGTCTTGGCGGGGCAAGCACCGGCTGGATCTGATTATGAGCCTGTGTTTGCTGTTCTATCTGGGCGTATTGCTGTGGGGGTCTGTCAGCTCATTAGAATATGCGATCAAAACGGGCGAGCGACGATTTTCGATGTGGAACCCGTCAATGATTCCGATCAAGGCGCTGATGGTGGGCTGCATCATCTTGATGGTGCTGCAGACGATTTCTGAAATGTTCAAGCATGTGCTTGCCCTGCGCGGCAAAACGACGGAGGGCACAGCATGAGCTATGAAATGATCGCGTTATTGATGTTCGCATCTATGATGGTTCTGATGCTGACCGGGCAACGTGTGTTTGCGGCGATTGGCTGCGTCGCGGCGGGGGCAGTGCTGTTGCTTTATGGCACGGGTGGGGTGGAAATCCCATTTTCTGCCGCGTTCAAACTGTTCAACTGGTTCCCGATGCTGACGCTGCCGCTGTTTATCTACATGGGCTATATTCTGTCAGAGGCGGGCATCGCCGAAGATTTGTATAAGATGTTGCATGTCTGGTTCGGCCGGGTGCGCGGCGGGCTGGCGATTGGCACGATTTTCCTGATGGTTATCATCTCGGCGATGAACGGGTTGTCGGTGGCAGGGATGGCGATCGGGGCGACAATCGCGCTGCCAGAGATGCTGCGTCGTGGCTATGATAAAGTGTTGATAACGGGTGTGGTGCAGGGCGGATCGTCGCTGGGGATCTTGGTGCCGCCTTCGGTCGTGATGGTGCTATACGGTATGATCGCCCGCCAACCTGTGTCGCAGCTATGGCTGGCGGGCGTGGTGCCGGGGTTACTTATGGCGCTGTTGTTTGTGCTGTATGTGGTGATCCGTGCATGGCTGAACCCCAAGCTTGCGCCGCTGGTCAGCGAAGATGAATTGGCCATGCCAATGTCAGAAAAGCTGAAGCTTTTGCGGGCGGGTATCATTCCCTTCCTGATTTTCTTTGCGATGACCGGGCTGTTCGTGATGGGTGTGACATCCCTTGTTGAAAGTTCTGCCGTGGGCGCCACTGCGGCAACGTTGGCGGCGGTGGTGAAGGGTAAATTCACCTTTCGCCTGATCCATGAGACGGCAAAAAAGACGATGGCTGTGTCATGCATGTTCTTATGGTTGATCCTGGCCGCGTTGGCCTTTGGGTCGGTCTTTGACGGTCTGGGCGCGGTGCGAGCCCTGGAAAATCTGTTCATCAACAATTGGGATTTGTCTCCGTGGCAAGTTATTATCATGATGCAGGTCAGCTTTCTGGTCATGGGAATGTTCTTGGATGACACGGCGATGCTGGTTATTGTTGCCCCGCTCTATGTGCCTTTGGTCAAAATGTTGGATCTGGGCATGGGTGGGGGTTCGGCGCAGCTGATTTGGTTCGGCGTGCTGTATACGATGACCTGCCAGATCGCCTATATCACCCCGCCGTTCGGCTATAACCTATTCTTGATGCGGGCGATGGCCCCCAAGGATATCACCTTGCCCGATATTTACCGCTCTATTTGGCCGTTTGTGCTGATGATGGCTGTGTCCATCGCGCTGGTGATGATCTTCCCACAGCTTGCGCTTTGGTTGCCCACCGCGCTGCGCTGATTTTTTTACCTAACACGACCCGTTTAGAGGTCGGACCCAACCCCGTGGAGAGTGACATGACAAAGCTAATCAAACCTATCGGCGCGCCGCAAAGCCCGTTGAAATCACGTCGGAAATTTTTGCAAGGCGGTGCGCTGGGTGCTGCCGCCACGCTGGCCGCCCCGGCCGCCATCGCGCAGCAAGGCGCGCTGAAATGGCGTATGCAAACCTATTCCGGCGCGCCCCTTGGTGCCCATGTGATCAAGCCACAGATCGACGCCTTCAACGAGGCCGCAAATGGCGATATGGAGATCGAACTTTATTATGCCGATCAGCTGGTTCCCACCGGGGAGCTGTTCCGCGCCATGCAGTCGGGCGTGATTGACGCGGTGCAATCGGATGAGGCGTCGATGGCCAGCCCGGTCGATATTGCTGTGTTCGGTGGGTATTTCCCCTTTGCCACGCGCTACAGTCTGGATGTGCCGGCACTTTTCAATTATTATGGTCTGAATGAGATCTGGAAAGAAGCCTATGATGAGGTCGACAATGTCACATGGCTGTCGGCCGGGGCGTGGGATCCATTGCACATCTTTACCAAAGAGCCGATCCGTTCCTTGGAAGATATGCGCGGCAAACGCGTCTTTGGCGTGCCAACCGCAGGGATGTTCTTGTCAAAGTACGGTCTGATCCCGGTGACGATCCCGTGGGATGATGTTGAGGTCGCACTGCAAACAGGCGAGCTGGACGGGGTTGCGTGGTGTGGCTTTACCGAAGCCTATGAGGTCGGCTGGGCCGATATCTGCAATTATGCGCTGACAAATTCCGTGACCGGCGCATGGTTTGGCAGCTATTTTGCCAATACCGAAAGCTGGAATAAGGTGCCGCCGCATCTGCAGGCGCTGTTCAAGATGTCAATTGATCAATCCCACTACTACCGCAACTATTGGTATTGGGGCGGCGAGGCCAAGCTGCGGGTTGAGGGCGACAAGATGGAGCTGACATCAATCCCGCCAGAAGAATGGGCGACCGTAACAGGCGATGCCGAGGCGTTCTGGGATCAGATTGCCGAACGTGGTGATCGGCCAAAACGGGTTGTGGATGCGTTCAAGAAATACGCCGCAACTATGGAAAAAGCGGGCTATCCCTATCGCTAAGACGTTTATTTGATGCAACATTTGGGTGGGCCGATTGTGGCCCGCCTATCGCGCGATCGGAGACGATATGAGCTATTGCACCACGCTTGCGGGCGAGATCTATCGGTTTGATGATCTGCGTATGGTTATGGCCCGCGCAACGCCCAAGCGGGCCGGCGACCAATTGGCCGGACTGGCGGCCACATCGGATGTGGAACGCGTGGCGGCGCAGATGGTCTTGGCGGATATGCCGCTGAAAACCTTTCTGACACAGGCTTTGGTCCCCTATGAAGATGATGAGGTGACGCGGCTGATTATTGACAGCCATGATGCACAGGCCTTTGCCCCGGTGTCGCATATGACAGTAGGACAATTGCGCGAATGGCTGTTGAGCGATCAGGCCACGCCTGCGCGGATTGGCGCGCTGAAATGGGGTCTGACGCCGGAAATGGTGGCGGCTGTGTCGAAGCTGATGCGCAATCGAGATTTGATTTCGGTAGCGCGAAAAATTCAGGTGATTTCAAAATTCCGCACCACGCTGGGCTTGCCCGGGCGGATTGGATCACGCCTGCAACCTAACCACCCCAGCGATGATTTGCGGGGCATTGCGGCCTCGACATTGGATGGGTTGTCCTATGCTGTGGGTGACGCGGTGATAGGGGTAAACCCGGCCACCGACAATATTCCCAATGCGATGGCGCTGTTGTCCATGCTGGACGACCTGATTGCGCGATATGAAATTCCGACCCAAAGCTGTGTGCTGACCCATGTGACCAACTCGATCCAGATGATCGAAAACGGCGCGCCCTTGGATCTGGTCTTTCAGTCGGTGGCCGGCACACAGGCGGCCAATGCAGGTTTCGGTGTGGATCTGAATATCTTGCAAGAGGCGCATGAGGCCGAACGCGGTTTGAACCGTGGTACGGTTGGCAGCAACTGTATGTATTTTGAAACCGGGCAGGGCTCTGCATTGTCGGCGGATGCGCATCACGGTGTGGATCAGCAAACGCTGGAAGTGCGGGCCTATGCCGTCGCGCGGGCCTATGATCCGCTGCTGGTCAATACCGTGGTGGGCTTTATCGGGCCAGAATATCTGTATGATGGCAAAGAGATTATCCGTGCCGGGCTGGAGGATCATTTCTGCGGTAAATTGCTGGGCCTGCCGATGGGCTGTGATGTGTGTTACACCAATCATACCGAAGCAGATCAAGATGATATGGATGTGTTGATGACACTGTTGGCCGATGCGGGGACACATTTTCTGATTGGTGTACCTGGGGCGGATGATATCATGCTGTCTTATCAGTCGCTCTCATTCCACGATATCGCTTATTTGCGCAATTCCTTTGGGCTGAAAGCCGCGCCCGAGTTTGAAGATTGGCTGACGCGCATGGGGTTGATTGATGGTCAGGGGCTGCTGCCGCCTGAAGGTTCTGCCGTGCAGGCGCTGATTGGTCAGGGGGCATCATGAGCGACGTTCCAGCATATGATCGTTGGGCCAGATTGCGCGCGGCAACGCCTGCGCGGATCGGCTTGGGTCGGACGGGTGCTGGCCTGCCCACAGGTGCCGATCTGGCGTTCCGCCTGGCCCATGCCCGGGCGCGCGATGCGGTGCATTCCGCGTTGGATTTCGATGCACTTGCCGCAGATTTGGCACCCTTGCCCGTGCTGCGCGTTGCGTCGCAGGCTGAAGATCGCGCCAGCTATCTAAAGAGGCCGGATTTAGGGCGTAAATTGGCAGATGGGACCAGGTTGGAACCGCTGGCTGTGCGCCCGGATGTTGTATTTGTCGTGGCCGATGGCCTGTCCTCCGATGCGGTTGCGGCCCATGCGGCGGAGGTGGTGCATGCCAGCGCGGCGCGGTTGGCTGGGCGGGTGATCGGCCCGGTTGTTCTGGCATCCCAAGCGCGCGTGGCAATTGGCGATCAGATCGGTCATGCATTGGGTGCACGGATGGTCGTAGTGCTGGTGGGAGAGCGCCCGGGGCTGACCGTGGCGGACAGTCTTGGCGCCTATATCACCTTTGCACCCGCGCCCGGGCGCCGGGATTCTCAGCGAAATTGCATTTCTAATATTCACGCCAAAGGCGGGCTTAGCACCGATCAGGCAGCGCATAAAATCGCGTGGTTAGTTGCACAGGCGCTGCGCCTTGAATTGACCGGAACCGGCTTGAAAGATGACGCACCTGCGCTGGCAAGTCACAGCGCTGCGACGCAATTGGGTCAATGAGTCGCAACCAACCCAACCAATTATGCAGGAGACGGTCGCAAGCAGACATATTTAGGCTATGACTAGGCTATCTATTTGAGGATATTTTATGAAACCGGCATCGCGGCGTGACGATATTCTTTCGTTGATCAATGAATTTGGCTCTGTTCAGGTGGATATTCTGGCAGAGCGGTTCCAGACATCGCGCGAAACCATTCGGCGTGATTTGACGGAACTGGATGCAGCTGGTGCCATTCGCAAAGTGCATGGTGGGGCGAAGCGGGCTTTGCCCCCTTCTGTGGTCTTGTCTGAAGGCGCATTTGAGGCCCGCATGGCAGAGCAGACCGTCGAAAAGGCACTGATCGGGCGGGCGGCAGCCGCATTATTTGACGAAGGGTCGGTGATTTTTGTGGATACGGGCTCGACCACGATTGCCTTCGCACGGGCTCTGGCGCGAAGACGTGGTGTGACGGTCATCACCAATTCACCTGAAATCGCGGGGGTTCTTGCCCGGGCAGAGGCGCAGCACCGGGTGTATCTGCTGGGCGGGGAGGTCGCGGCCAAGGGGCAAGAAACGCTGGGTGCCTTGGCGGTGGAGCAATTGGAGCGGTTCAAGGCAGAGCATGTAGTGCTAACCGTTGGGGCCGTAACCCATTCTGATATAATGGATTATGACCTACGTGAGACAGAGATGGCGCGGGCGATGATCGCGCGGGCCCACTGTGTCACCGTATTGGCCGATTACACCAAACTGTGCCGCGCTGCGGTGTTTGACGTTGCCGCTTTGAAGGATGTGGATCGTCTGGTGACCGATCGCGCCCCGCAACCGGATATGGCGCAAGCACTTCAGGCCGCGGGTGTTGAGGTGATTATCGCCACATCATAACGGCGGTCCTTGTGACTAAAAAACGGGCGGGATTGCCTGTTTCCGGAAAACTCCGAAAATGTATTTTTGTTGCTTATTGTGGATTCAGTCATTTTGTGACTAATTCGGTCAAAATGACGGATCGGCGCTAGGCACCGCATAGTTTCAGGAGACGGTTTTGGCAGGGCAAATCGCAACGCAGGCTTACCCGGATACCGCACTCGCGCCATGTGATGTCGCGATTGTCGGCGCAGGTGTGGTGGGCTGCGCGATGGCCCGGCGTTTTGCGTTGGAAGGGGCCAGCGTGGTCGTTATGGAGCGTGGCGCCGATATTCTGTCTGGGGCATCCAAGGCAAATAGCGCAATCTTGCATACGGGTTTTGATGCGCCGCCCAATTCGGATGAACTGGCCTGTATGCAAGCTGCCTATGATGAATATATGCAAATACATCAACGGGTAAACTTGCCGGTCTTGGAAACGGGCGCAATGGTCATTGCCTGGTCTGAGGAGGAAGAGGATCGGCTGCCGCAACTTTTGGCGCAGGCGCAGCAAAACAATGTGTCCGATGCCTGCCTATTGACCCGATCACAGGTTTTGGACCGCGAACCCGGCCTTGCACCCCACGCGCGGGCGGCATTATTCGTGCCACGTGAATACGTGATTGATCCGTGGTCGGCGCCTTTGGCCTATGCGACCCAGGCGCAATCTCTTGGTGCACGGTTTGTGTTCAACGCGGCATTATCTGCGGCGCAATGGGATGGGGATATCTGGCATTTGCGCAGTGTCGCCGGGGATATTCAGGCCAAAACGGTCATCAACTGCGCCGGTCTTTATGGGGACACGGTCGAAGAATTACTGCTTGGTCAATCTTCGTTTCAGATTCGTCCGCGCAAGGGGCAGTTTATTGTTTATGACAAAGCCGCAGCCAATCATCTGCATACTATCGTGCTGCCTGTCCCGAATGAGCGCACGAAAGGTGTGGTGTTGACCCGGACCATTTTTGGCAATCTGTTGGTTGGCCCGACGGCAGAGGAGCAAGACGACCGTGACCGCCCGGATACCACGACGCCCGAGCTGGAGGGGCTGATTGCCAAAGCTGAAGAGCTGCTGCCAGCGCTGCAAGGCATGCCGGTCACGGCGGCTTATGCCGGATTGCGACCTGCCAGCGAAAGCAAAGCCTACCGTCTGCACAGTGATCGCGCGCGAGGGTATTATTGCGCCGGGGGCATCCGGTCGACCGGCTTGACCGGGGCGCTGGGGATCGCGCAGCATGTTTTCAATCTGTGGCATGCGGGGCATCAGGTGTCTGGCACCGCGCCAAATGACTTATGCTGGCCCGTAATGTCGAATTTGGCCGAGCATCGGCCCCGCGATTATCAAAAAGGCGGGCATGATGGCGTGGTGTGTCATTGTGAAATGGTCACGCGGCGCGAGATTGAGGCTGCATTAAACAGCCCTTTGCCGCCGGGGGACTATGGCGGTCTGCGGCGACGGACGCGCTGCGCAATGGGACGCTGTCAGGGGTTCAATTGCATGGCGCATTTGGCCAAGCTGTCTCAGGGCCGGTTGCGTGATGACATCATACCGCAAGGTGGCGAATGAGCGGGTTTGATTATGATGTGGCAATTGTTGGCGCGGGCCCTGCCGGATTGGCAGCCGCGACCGAGCTGAAGCAGCTGGGTATTGATCGGGTCGTGGTGCTGGAACGCGCCGGGCAGGCGGGCGGAATGCCGCGCCATTGTGGCCATCCACCCTTTGGTTTGCGCGAATTTTGTCGGGTTCTGACGGGGCCGTCCTATGCCCGGCGGTTGGTGCGCGCCGCCCGTAGTGCAGGTGTCGAAATCCGCACCAACGTGACCGTGTTGGCGATTGCGCAGCAAGGTGGTCTGGACCTGGCAACGCCAAAAGGGACGCAGCATCTGCGTGTCAAACGCATCATATTGGCGACGGGCGCGCGCGAACAGACGCGGGCCCAGCAATTGGTTCCGGGTCTGCGCCCGGTGGGCGTAATGAATACCGCGACATTACAATCTTTTGTATATCTGGAGCAGCTTAAACCTTTTAAAAACCCGGTGATTGTCGGCAGTGAACTGGTGTCGGTTTCTGCGCTTTTGACATGTCTGCGTCATGGGATGCGCCCTGTCGCCTTGGTCGAGCCGGAGCCACATTTGCGTATGCATCCTGCGTTGCGCATCGCGGTGCGTTTGCTGCGTATCCCGGTCTATCTTGGCGCACAGATCGCCGCGATTGAAGGGGATAAACATGTCTGCGGCTTGCGGATTTCCATCGGGCAAGATGATCTTATGCTGGCCTGCGATGGTGTGGTATTTTCGGGCCGTTTCACACCCGAGGCCGCCTTGGCGCGGGTCAGCGGTCTAGGGATCGATCTGGGCACGCAGGGGCCGCGTGTAGACATGCACGGGCGTTCCAGCAATCCCCATGTTTTCGTGGCTGGAAATGTGATACACCCGGTCGAAACCGCCGGGTATTGTTGGGCCGAGGGGCGCCGGGTTGCAGCGGCGGTGGCGCGCGATCTGTCACATGCGCCTGCGCCGCAATCGGGCCTGCATATCGCCTGCGGGGACGGGGTGTCCTATGTTGTGCCACAGCGCGTGTCGCCGCGCTGCGAGGCGGTATTGAACATCCGGACACAGGGCGCGGCAGAGGGGCGGATTGTCTTGACCGATGCAGCGGGCACCGAGCTGGCCTCGTGTCGTGTGCGCGCTTATTCGCAAAAGCCGCTGCGCCTGCATGTTCCGACGCTGCCTGACCTGTCACCGGGCCATGTATTACAGTTGCGATTGCAGCGGAAAGGGCATGATGCGGATCCTTGCGCTTGATCAGGGCACGACCTCGACGCGGGGGCTGGTGGTGGATACACAAGGTCATCATCAGGCAGTGTTTGCGGCCCGTCATAAGCAATATTTTCCGGCACTAGACCGCGTGGAACATGACCCGTTGGAGATTGTCGGGCATCTGCGGCAGGCGATTGCTGCCGCCGGGCCCGTCGATGCGATTGCGCTGTCGAACCAAGGCGAAAGCTGTCTTGCATGGGACGCGCAGACAGGGGAGGCGTTGTCGCCGATCCTTGTCTGGCAAGACCGCCGCAGCGAGGCGCGGCTTGCCCAAATGCGAGATGTCGCAGATATGGTGCGCGCACGGTCAGGACTGCCGCTGGAGCCGTATTTTGCGGCCGGGAAGCTTGGATGGTTGATGCAACAGCCCCGCGTGCAGGCCGCTCATCGCTCAGGGCGTCTGCGTTTGGGCACCACGGATGCGTTTTTCTTGCAGGTCTTGGGGGATCAGGGGCAGGCGCTGACGGATGTTTCAACGGCCTCGCGCAGCTCGTTGATGAACCTGGCCGGCGGGCAATGGGATCGTGATCTGTGTCAGGTTTTTGGGGTTCCCATTGAATGCTTGCCGCCGATTTTGCCCAGCGTCGCCCAGTTTGCCACCATTGCCGATGTTCCGGTAACCGCCAATATCGTGGATCAACAGGCTGCGTTATATGGCCATGGGTGTCGCCGTATGGGGCAGGCTAAGATGACCTTTGGCACTGGGGCATTTGCCCTGGCACTTGCAAAGGATTGTGCCGCCCCGCCGGGCGGGTTGGTGCCGACGATCGCGTGGCATTTACCCGGGGATGCGCCATGTTATGCCCGTGAAGGCGGGGTGCATGCGGCTGGTGCTGCGGTGGAATGGGCGATGCGTATTGGGCTGTTGGATGGGCCGGAGGCGCTGCATACCTTTGACCAGCCCCCTGCCATTGATCGCGGATTGGTTTTTGTGCCGGCACTATCAGGTTTGGCCTGTCCGCATTGGGATGGCGATGCCGCCGGACTGTTCATTGGAATGACAGGGGGCACAACGCGGGCCGATATGGCACAGGCGCTGGTTGAGGGGATCGCGCTGCGTGCCGCCGAGGTGCTGGGCCAGATGGGATCGCTTGATCAGGTGTCGGTCGACGGCGGGCTGTCGCGCTCGTCTTATCTGGTGCAATTCCTGGCCGATCAGATCGGCGCAGATGTCGTCGTGCCCGCGGTGGATGAGTTGACAGGTTATGGCGCAGCCCAGTTGGCTGCATTGGGCAAGGGCGGGGTCATTCCCAATGCCGAAATCGCAGCGCGTGTGTTGCCGCGCGCTGTGGACCGTGCGGGGCGTATGGCCCGGTTTCAGGATGCTTTGGCCCGCGCCAAGGGCTGGAACGCGCCTTAGGGGGTGCGCGGCGGTGCGGTGCTTTCGCGGATCACCAGCTCAACCGGCAGGATCGTTGGGCTGACCGGCGCAGCAGGTGTATTTCGCTGTGCCAGCAATACTTCGGCGGCGCGTTTGCCCAGCCGGGCGCGCTTTTGGCTGACGGTGGTCAGCGGCGGCAGGGAATAGGCCGACATTTCGATATTGTCGAAGCCCACCACGGAAATATCACCTGGAATGGCGATACCAAGCCGCGATAGGCCATGCATCAGTCCGATCGCCATTTCGTCATTGTCGCAAAATACGGCCGTGGGCCGGTCGGGCAATGCCAAAAGCATCTGTGCCGCCGCATCGCCAGAGCGCAGGGTGAATGTGCCCTCCATCTGCGCGATGGGCGGCAGGTTGGCGCCTTGCGCCGCGTCTAAAACGCCCTCGCGGCGCGATTGGGTCAATGTATTTTCCGCCGGACCGGTCAAGTGCAAAATCCTGCGGTGGCCAAGGGCAATCAAATGTTCCATCGCCAACCGTGCACCGGCGACATTATCGGCCAGCACGCGCGGCGCATCCAGATCTGCGATCCATTCACAGGCCTGCACCAGCGGCGGGCATCCGGGCTGCTGAAAGACGGCGGCATCCAAAAGCCCATCCAGAACGATCACACCGTCAGAACGAGAGCGGTTCAGGTATGGTGCGATCATCTGCGACGGCGATTGATTGTCCATCGTGGCACGCGTGTCCAACACCAGAAGGTTCAACCGTTCAGGGCGTAAAGCTTCTGATATGCCTGATAAAATTTCAGAAAAGAACGGGTTGGCGAGCTTTGGCACCAAGGCCAGCACGGCGCCTACCTGTTGCTGGCGCAGGTTTCGGGCGGTGATATTGATCGTATAACCGGTCTGGGCCACCGCATCTTCTACCAGTCTGCGCGTGCGTTCTGATACGATGGCGGGGTTGGATAAAACCCGACTGACGGTGGCAACTGAGACGCCCGCCAGATTTGCGACATCGTGAATGCGCGGTGGTCTTACCTGATCTGTCACTGTCATACGGCTCCTGTATCGATAGGGCAAAATAGCGAGTGTTTGCCCTATTGAAAACCATTTCATTTTATGTAAACGTGAATGAAACCGATTACATTGCGCAAGCATGACTGAGTCGGCCGGGAGGAGATATGAAGACATTAAAGGGGCCGGGGCTTTTCCTGGCGCAGTTCGTTGGTGCGCAGGCACCTTTCGATACATTTGACGGCATTGCGGCCTGGGCATCTGGATGCGGCTATAAGGGCGTGCAGATCCCATCGGGAGAAACGGGTCTGATTGATCTGGATTTGGCTGCGACATCAACGACATATTGTGACGATCTAAAAGGGCGCGGGGCCGAAAACGGGGTTGAGATCACCGAACTTTCGGCACATGTGCAAGGCCAATTGGTGGCGGTTCATCCGGCATATGATCTGGCGTTTGACGGGTTTGCACCCACAGGGCTGCGGGGAAATCCAGCGGCGCGTCAGGCTTGGGCCGTGGACCAGATGTATAAGACCATCGACGCATCCGCCAATCTGGGGCTGGACCGGATGGCAGCATTTTCGGGCGCATTGGCATGGCCCTATCTTTACCCATGGCCACAGCGCCCAGCCGGGCTGATAGAGGCAGCTTTTGACGAGCTTGCCAAGCGTTGGCGCCCGATCCTGGATCACGCACAACAGCGCGGTGTCAAAATTTGCTATGAAATCCATCCCGGCGAAGACCTGCATGATGGGATCAGCTTTGAGATGTTCCTGGACCGTGTGGACCAACATTCCAGCGCGATGATGCTTTATGATCCCTCGCACTATCTTTTGCAGCAGCTCGATTACGTCGCGCATCTTGATATCTATGCCGATCGGATCGGGATGTTCCATGTGAAGGATGCGGAATTCAATCCCACGGGGCGACAAGGTGTTTATGGCGGCTTTCAGTCGTGGGTGGATCGGGCCGGACGGTTCCGCAGCCCGGGTGACGGGCAGGTGGATTTCAAGGCGATCTTTGCCAAGCTGGCAATGATTGATTTTGACGGCTGGGCGGTTGTTGAATGGGAATGCGCGCTGAAACATCCGGAAGATGGTGCACGCGAAGGCGCGCAATTCGTGCGCGATCATATCATTCGGGTGACCGAGCGCGCTTTTGATGATTTCGCCAGCAGTGGCACGGATCATGCGGCAAATCTGAATATGCTTGGGTTAGGGGGCTAGGATGACACATCGTCCAATTCGCCTTGGGATGGTCGGCGGCGGTACCGGCGCAATGATCGGCAATGTGCATCGTATCGCGGCACGGATTGACGGCGAATATGATCTGGTGGCTGGGGCGCTGTCCTCGACACCCGAGAAATCGGCACAAAGCGCGGCGCAGGTCGGCATTGCGCCTGACCGCAGCTACACGGATTTTGAGCAGATGGCGCAGGCCGAAGCGGCGCGCGACGATGGGATTGAGGCGGTGACGATCTGCACCCCCAATCATCTGCATTACCCTGCGGCCAAAGCCTTCTTGAACGCGGGTATCCATGTGATCTGCGATAAGCCAATGACCGCAAGTCTGCAGCAGGCGCGGGATCTGGCAGATGTGGCGGCCAATTCAAAATCCTTATTCATCTTGACCCATAACTATTCTGCTTATCCGCAGCTGCGGCTTGCACGAGAGCTTGTCGCCGCCGGTCATTTGGGCGCTGTGCGTCTGGTGCAGGTGGAATATGCCCAAGATTGGCTGGCCAAGCCGACACAGACGAAACAGGCGCAATGGCGCACTGATCCTGCACGTGCCGGGGCGGGGGGCGCGATCGGGGATATCGGAACCCATGCGTTTCAAATTGCCCGGTTCGTCAGCGGCGAATGCCCGCAAAAGCTGGCCTGTGATCTGACCAGTTTTGTGCCGGGGCGACGGGTGGATGATAATGCGCAAATTATGCTGCGCTATGCCAGTGGCGCCAAGGGCAGTCTTTGGTGTTCACAGGTTGCTGCAGGGGCTGAAAACGGGTTGAAGCTGCGTATCTATGGCGAAAACGCCGGGTTGGAATGGTCACATCACGATCCAGAAACACTGTGGTTTACCCGGTTGGATGAACCTGCGCAGCGGCTGCGACGGAATGGTCCGGGCACCTCGGCCAGTGTGGCACAAACCAGTCGCACACCGGCTGGCCATCCAGAGGGCTATCTGGAAGGGTTCGGGACGCTGTATTCCGAAGCGGCCGCAGCAATCCGTGCCGCAAATGCAGGGGCGCCGGTCGAAACGCTTTTGCCCGGCATTAGGGACGGGCTTGAGGGGCTTTTGTTCATTGACGCCTGCGTGCGCTCTAACGCTGCCGACAGTGCTTGGGTGGAGGTTGCGCCATGAGCGCCGTAAACACCGCGCCCAGTTCGGCGCCGATTTTGGCGCTGAGTGGCGTCACACGCTCCTTTGGACCGATTGAGATTTTGCATGGCGTGGATTTTGCCCTGCGGCCAGGTGAGATACACGCATTGATCGGTGAAAATGGCGCTGGAAAATCCACCACGATGAAGATCTTGGGCGGATATCTCGACCCGACCACGGGGGAGGTAACCTGTGATGGTCAGTCGGTGCGCTTTGTCAATTCCGACGCGGCAGAGGACAAAGGAATTGTGATGATCCACCAGGAATTCAACCTGGCCGAGGATCTGGCGGTGGATCAAAATGTGTTTTTGGGCCGCGAATTGCGCCGGGGCTGGCGATTGGATCACAAGGCGATGCGTAGCCGCACAGCGGATCTTTTGACACGGCTGCAATGTCGGGTTGATCCGGCGGCCAAGGTGAACCGGATTTCGGTGCCTGATAAGCAAATGGTGGAAATCGCAAAGGCATTGTCGCGTGATCTGCGTGTGCTGATCATGGATGAGCCAACCGCCGTTTTGACCGAACGCGAATGTGAGATCCTTTTCACGCAAATCGAGCGGCTGCGTGCCGAGGGCGTGGCGATTTTATATACTTCGCACAAGCTGGGAGAAATCAAACGGATCTGCGATCGGGTGACGGTTTTGCGCGATGGCACGATGGTGAAATCGGCGCCTGTGGCGGATATCACTGAAGAACAGATGGCGGCGGCGATGGTTGGGCGCGATTTAAGCGACCTGTATCCGGCCAAACCCGTGGCGGGTCCTGACACGGTGCTGGAGGTGGAAAATCTGTCTGTGCCTGGTGTGGTTTCAGGTGCCAATCTGGTGCTGAAACGTGGCGAGGTTTTGGGCATAGGTGGCTTGATCGGTGCAGGGCGCACCGAATTGGCCGAAGCGATTGCCGGTCTGCGCCCGCGTCACGGCACGGTGCGGTTACTGGGCCATGATTTGCCCGCTGGACTGGTGCAAGCCGCAGTAGAGGCGGGATTAGCCTATCTGACCGAGGATCGCAAAGGGGCCGGCCTGTTGTTGGATAAAGGGTTGCGTGAAAACCTCACGCTGCCGCTGCTTCATAAATTTGGCAAGATCATGATTGATCGAAAGGCTGAAGAGGCCGCGCTGGATAAGGCGATCAGCGATTTCGCCATTCGTGCGCCGCAGCGCTCTATGCGGGTGGGGGATTTGTCGGGCGGTAATCAGCAAAAGCTGCTGCTGGCCAAGACGCTTTTGTCCGACCCGCAAGTGGTCATCATTGATGAACCCACACGCGGCATCGATATCGGCACAAAGCAACAGATTTACGCGTTGATTGCAGATTTGGCGGAACAAGGCCGCTCGGTCATCGTGATTTCTTCGGAAATGCCAGAGCTGATCGGCCTCGCATCGCGGGTGGTGGTCATGCATGGCGGCAAGATCGCCGGGGAGCTGGAGGGCGATCAGGTCGCAGAGGGGGCCATTGTCAGATTGGCAATGGGGCTTGGGGAACATCAAGAGGAGGCAGTGGCATGACAATGGCAACAGCTGTAAAGACGCAATCGCAGGGGCGCAGACTGGACCTACAAGTGATTGGGCCGATCATCGCCCTGATCGCGTTGATATTGATTGGTATGGCGCTGAATTCTAACTTCCTCAGCTATGCCAATATCACCAATGTTTTGGCGCGCTCGGCCTTTATCGGGATCATCGCGGTGGGGATGACCTTTGTGATCACGGCGGGCGGGTTGGACCTGTCGGTCGGCTCAATGGCGGCGTTTGTCGCGGGGTTGATGATCTTGGTGATGAATGTGCTGACCGACACTATGGGGGTCACCTTACCCGTCATCTTGCTGGGTATTGCGCTGGCGCTGATTGCGGGGGTGATCGCCGGGCTGATCAATGGGTTATTGATTACCAAAGTCGGGATTGAGGCGTTTATTGTCACGCTGGGCACCATGGGCATTTACCGGTCCTTGATCACGTGGTTGGCCGATGGCGGCACCTTAAGCCTGGGGTTTGAGATGCGCGAATTATACCGCCCGGTGTATTACGGCGGCATCATGGGGATCAGTTGGCCCATTATCGCCTTTGTGGTGATCGCGATCCTTGGTGAGGTGGTGATGCGCCACACGGCCTTTGGCCGTCACTGCGCGGCGATCGGATCGAACGAGCGGGTTGCGCGATATTCCTCGATCGCGGTGCTGAAGGTGCGTTTGGCGACCTATGTGCTGCTGGGGCTGTTGGTGGGCTTTGCGGTGGTGATGTATGTGCCGCGCCTCGGCTCTGCCTCGGCCTCGACAGGGTTGCTATGGGAGCTGGAGGCGATCGCTGCGGTTATTATCGGCGGCACCTTGTTAAAGGGCGGTTTTGGCCGGATCTGGGGTACGGTTGTGGGCGTGCTGATCCTTAGCCTGATCGGCAATATCTTGAACCTGACCGATTTCGTCAGCCCGTATTTGAATGGGGCCATCCAGGGCGTGGTTATCGTTCTGGCGGTGGTACTGCAGCGAAAATCCGCAGCTGACCGGTAAGTATTTTAACAATCACTATATCTTTGGGAGGAGAACCAAATGACGAAGACACTGATTGCTACCACGGCGTTGATCGGCGCGTTGACTGGCCCGCTTGTCAGCACGGCGATGGCGGAAACCATCGGGATTTCGATCCCGGCGGCGACGCATGGCTGGGCGGGCGCGCTGAATTATCATGCCAAGCGCACAGTGGAGATGATGAAAGAAACCCATCCCGACATGGATTTCGTATTGACCACAACTCCGGATTCCGGTCGCCAAGTGTCCGATTTAGAAGACATGGTGGCCACGCGTGGGATTGATGCGCTGGTTGTATTGCCCTTTGAGTCAGAGCCGCTGACCGGCCCGATCAAGCGGATCGCAGAAAGTGGTGTGTGGGTGACGGTCGTTGACCGTGGTCTGGCGCAAGAGGGGATAGAGAACCTGTATGTGGCGGGCGACAACACCAGCTTTGGTGAAACCGCAGGTGACTATTTTGCGCAAAACCTGGCGCAGGGCGATAAGGTTGTGGTGATGCGTGGCATCCCATCCACGGTTGATAACGAACGTGTGGCCGGGTTTGAGGCCGCCTTGGAGGGGTCTGGCATTGATGTCGTCGCGATGGACCACGGCAATTGGAACCGCGATACTGCCTTCACTTTGATGCAAGATTACCTGTCGCGCTTCCCGCAGATTGATGCTGTCTGGGCGGCAGATGATGATCAGGCCGTGGGGGCGTTGGCTGCAATTTCGCAAGCCGGGCGCGAGGATGAAATGATCGTTGTCGGTGGTGCCGGGATGAAGGAAATGGTGGAGCGGATCAGCAATAATGACAAGACCGTTCCGGTTGATGTGACCTATCCGCCAGCAATGATTTCCACCGCGATCGAAATGACGGTTCTGGGGCTGACCTCTGACGCGCCTTTGGGCGGGTCGTTCGTGATTTCATCCGAGCTGATCACGCCGGACAATGCCGCAGATTTCTACTTTGAGGACAGCCCCTATTAAGGGCTGACAGACAGCGGGCCTGCGCGCGTGATCGCGCAGGCCGATCTGGCGGATGTTTTCGCGGCGCGCCACTGCTAAAAATGTAATCGGTTACAATTTTTTGACTGTCACGGCCCGGCGATGCGCGGGGCCGAACAGCACCTTATGCGCAAACCCTTGGGCGAGGAGGCCCGGGGCAGACCGACTGCTTGCCAAACACTTCTAGGAGGAGGACAGCCAGATGGCAGATAACATGCATTATGATGCGATTGTCGTAGGATCAGGGATCAGCGGCGGATGGGCGGCGAAAGAGCTGACCGAAAAAGGGCTGAAAGTTCTGATGCTGGAACGGGGCCGCAATATCGAACACGTCACCGATTATGAGAATGCGGATAAAGAGGCATGGGATTACCCGCATCGTGGGCGGCCGTCGCAGGATTTGCGCCTTCAGCATCCGGTTTTGGGGCGCGATTACCCGTTGAATGAACAGACGGATGGCATGTGGGCAAATGAACAAGACAATCCCTATGTTGAAAAGAAACGCTTTGACTGGTTCCGCGGCTATCATGTTGGGGGGCGGTCCTTAATGTGGGGGCGGCAAAGCTATCGCTGGTCGGATACTGATTTTGAGGCCAACGCTCGCGAAGGCATCGCAGTGGATTGGCCGCTGCGCTATGCGGAAATGGCACCGTGGTATGATTATGTCGAAGGGTTCGCCGGGATTTCAGGTTTCAATGACGGGTTGGATATTCTGCCCGATGGGAATTTCCTGCCGCCGATCCCGTTGAATATCGTGGAGAAGGATGTCGCGGCGCGGCTGCAAAAATCATTCGGCGGCAAGCGCCACCTGATCAATTCGCGTGTGGCGAATATCACCCAACCCAAACCAGAGCAAAACCGGATCAACTGCCAATTCCGCAATAAATGCTGGTTGGGCTGTCCTTATGGTGCGTATTTCTCGACCCAATCGGCCACATTGCCGGTGGCAATGGCGACAGGCAATCTGACCCTGCGTCCGTTCTCCATCGTCAAAGAAGTGATGTATGACAAGGACAAGAAACGCGCGACCGGGGTCGAGGTAATCGATGCGGAAACCAACCTGACCTATGAATACACTGCCGATGTCGTGTTTTTAAATGCCTCTACGTTTAATTCGACATGGATCTTGATGAACTCTGCGCAAGATGTGTGGGACGGCGGACTTGGGTCATCCTCGGGTGAGTTGGGTCACAACGTGATGGATCATCATTTCCGCGTGGGCGCGCAGGGGCGCGTTGATGGATATGAAGACAAATACTATTTCGGCCGTCGCCCCGCCGGGTTCTATATTCCCCGTTTCCGCAATACCGATGGGGAAAGCCGGGAGTATCTGCGCGGTTTTGGCTACCAGGGATCGGCGAGCCGTCAGGGATGGTCGCGGGAGGTCGCAGAGCTGAACATTGGGAAGGATCTGAAGGAAGCTTTGTCAAAACCCGGCGACTGGACCATTGGCATGACTGCCTTTGGCGAGATGCTGCCAGATCACGCCAATCATATCGCATTGGACAGCAGCCAGACCGATAAATGGGGCCTGCCGGTTCTGTCGATGAGCGTGGAATTGGGCGAGAATGAAAAAGCCATGCGCAAAGACATGAAACAAGATGCGATCGACATGTTGGAGGCCGCCGGTGTGAAAGATGTCCAAGGCACCGAAAGCGATTATGCCCCCGGCATGGGGATACATGAAATGGGCACCGCGCGTATGGGGCGCGATCCGGCAACCTCGGTGTTGAATGAATTCAATCAGGTTTGGGATGCGCCGAATGTCTATGTCACGGATGGCAGCTGTATGACCTCGGCAAGCTGCGTGAATCCGTCACTCACCTATATGGCACTTACGGCACGGGCCGCGGAACATGCGGTCAATGCCCTTAAGGCAGGAGCATTGTAATGAACCGTCGCGAATTACTGCAAATGATTGCCGCCGTAACGGGAACAACCATGATCGCGGGCAGCGCAGCGCGCGCCTATACGCAAATCGAAGCGGGGCGCAATATATTCACCCCCGAGGATACAGCGTTTCTGGATGAGCTGGCCGAAGTGATCTTACCGCAGACGGAAACCCCCGGGGCCAAAGCCGCTGCGGTCGGCAGTTTCATGGCCACCTATGTCAGCGATTGCTACACGCAGGCACAGCAGGACGGCTTTCGGCATGGCATGACCCAGATAGAGGCCCATGCGCAGGGCCTTTATGGCGAAGGGTTCTTGCAACTGACAGCGGCGCAGCGTTTGGCGATGATCGAAGATATCGCTGCCTTGGCGCGCTATGATGCAGGTGAAGGGGCGGCGCATTGGTTCACACCGATGCATCAGCTGGTCCTGTTTGGATTCTTCACATCAGAACTGGGTGCGACTGAAGTCCTGCGATATGAGCCTGTGCCGGGGGAATACATCGGTGATCTGGAGTATAATGGAGAGCCTGCTTGGGCGACCTGATATCGCGTAGGGTGAAAGATATCGCATAAAATTAAAGAGGCACCACATGGTGCCTCTTTTAAGATAGAATACTGTCGCAAGTTTGCCTGTAGCCGTCTGGGCCATTTTAGAAATGACATATGAAAGCGGGGCTGCCGATTTTGCAGCCCCGTTTCAATGTCATGCCACGATTTAGCGTGTCGCGGTGGTGGGCAGGTTCTGCGTCAAGAACGTTGCGCCCGTCTGAACCACGGCGGCTGCATCGATCGGCTGATCATGCTCAATGATATACCATGTCACGCCGGCGGCCTCAGCGGCAGGCAAGATGGTGTCCCAATCCAGGACCCCTTGGCCAAGCGCTTGAAAGCCGCGCTCATCCATCGCTTCGCCGGTGGGCGCATTATCTTTGGCATGGATCGCAAACACGCGATCTTTGAAGCGCCCAAGATATTGTGCAGGATCAAAGCCGCCGCGCGCGACCCAGGCCAAATCCAGCTCGGCTTGCAAATCCGGCCCTGCGGCTTTGAACATGATCTCTAAGGCGGTGTCGCCATCGAATTCGACCATTTCAAAATCATGGTTGTGATAGGCCATATGCAGCCCCTCTGCTTTCAGGTCGGAAGCCATTGCTCCCAGCTCCTTGCCCAGGGCCTGCCATCCGGCCGCATCTGTGGGCCGCATCTCTTCGGCTAGGTAGGGAATGGTGATGACGTCATTTCCGATGGCTTTGTTAAAGGTCACAACCGCGCCCATGTCATTGCGTAGATCTGCAAGCTGCGCATGGGTCGAAATTGGCGCTATCTTATGCGCGTCCAATAGTGATTTAAGATCTTCGGCGCTGCTGCCTTGCATCCCGACCGTTTCCACGGCGGTAATGCCGGCCGCTTCAACCGCTGCCAGTTGTTCATCAAGCGTGCCGTAATCGCGCAGCGTATACATTTGCACGGCAATGGGCAGTTCAGCCGTCGTTTGGGCCATGACGGCACCGCCAGCCAGCTGAACGCCCAAACATAGACCAATCATATAATGTTTCATCGGGTTCTCCTCCTCAAGATTGTACGACTCCCTCCGCGACTCGCACTCAATCAAAATGTAATGGTTTTCATTGAGTGTGAAAAGCATTACATTTTGGTCTGCTGAGGAATGGGCCACCGAATATCGGTGTGAACCTGCATGAAGCTTCAATCTCCTGGCGGCACTTTTTGTATTATTTTTGTTTGAGGATTCGGGTTTCTGCGCGTTTTTCTTGTATTTTTTCATGATTTTTGCGATTTCTGCGCGTTTTTGTTTAGTTTGAGTGTTTATTTTGGTTTGTTTGGTTTGAGTGTTTGAGTTTTTCTTTGATTTTTATTGTTT
>NZ_MDHA01000021.1 GCF_001705665.1 Thioclava sp. SK-1
TCGCGTCGACCCCATGAACCTGAAAGACATTCTTGGCCAGATCGAGGCCGATCGTGATAGGCTGTTCCATGGATGGCTCCTTTCGGTGGCTGTACTCAGACCCACCCTGGCACATCGCGATGCCGTTTGGGGGGGCCATCCACACCATCAATGGCGGTCATGCCCTCCATGGCTCGCGAAGTAGATCGCGGCCTTCGTCGGGAAAACTGCCCCCCTGACTGTTTTCTGATCCGCCTCAGTTTAGCACTTCCCGCTCCTCTCGCAAGATACGGTTCTCTTTGCGCAAGCGTTCATTTTCAAGGCGCAGTTCCACGTCCTCGGCGGTAGCCGGATCGGCCGAATAAATCCCGCATCCACTTGCCCAAGGCCGAAAACCCAACCCCAAGGTCGGAGGCCACCTGTCGCCGTGTCAGGCCGCTGTGCGCCGCGATCCGCACCGCTTCGCGCTTGAAATCTTCACTATGCTTGGGTGCCATATCCAGTCTCCTTCAAAGCGAGCGTTGCTCACAGAAAACCGGAACGGAAGTGAGGCAAGTCCAGACCTGCGTCTGATCTATGAGGCCCCCTCCGCCGAGGAGGCCGCCCGCAGGCGCGATGCCTTCGAGGAGAAATGGGCAGGGAACTACCCCTCGATCGCTCTGGCCCGGCGCCGGGCTTGGGCCGAAGTGACCCCGTTCTTTGCCTTCAGCGCTGGAATCCGGAAGATCATCTACACTACGAACGCCGTGGAGTCGCTGAACCGGATGCTAAGACAGACGCTAAAGATAAAAAGCTTGTTCCCGACCGAGGCTACAACCAAGTTGATCTACCTCGCCATCCGCAAATTCGAGAAAGGCTGCCGCGCTGTCAGTGAATGGGTTGCGGCCCGCAATCAACCGGCCATACTGCTCGCAGGACGCTTCGACGCCTAAACGTATCTAAAAACCGCATGGGCGCGATCAAATACACAGAATTTCAGACAATCCCCCAAAATAACAACGGACAGCAACCACAAGTTCAACATCGCACCGCACCTGCTGAATAGTGACGTCACAGCGGATGCGCCAAATCAGAAGTGGGCTGGCGACATCAGCTACATTTGGACGTTTGAGGGATGGCTGTATCTGGCTGTTACCCTCGACCTGCATTCAAGGCGTCGATGTCAGGGAGAGGCAATCGCTATGACAACGCCGCCGTTTTACGTCGGGGATGGCAGTCCACTGGACTCTCGCCTGTTTTCCCTCCTCACCTTCTTCAAAACCATTAAGGCCGAGCTGATCTGGCGACGGTCATGGGAAACGAGGCGACAGGCTGTGATGGCAGCCATTGAATATATCAACGGCTTCTACAATCCGCGGCGCCGCCATTCAGCACTGGGCTGGAAAAGCCCCACTGCTTTCGAACGCAAGGTGGCTTAAACGAGCACCGGCGGCGTCACGAAAAACGCGACAGGTCCAGTCAGCCTTTTCACGAACGTCGATATGTGCCATAGGCTTTTAGTTTCTTTGCTGCATCGGCGGGGAGTGCCACCCGCCTGAAGCGCAGATAGGTCCCCTTTTTGGCGGATGCTAGTTCCAAATGTGCAGGAATGTCGCTCAAATGTCGGATGTCAGACGCTCAGAATCAGACGAAAAAGTTTTCGGAAATCAATATTTTACATCTATTTCAAGGGCGGCGCGTCTAAGTGTTGCTCCGATGATGGATTGGACCACACCGGAATGTCGACTGTTCCATCGCATCATCTCAAAAAACGCGTTGCTTTATACTGAAATGGTGACCGCCCCTGCCCTGATCCATGGGGATCGCGGCAGGCATCTTGATTATCACGATATCGAACATCCCGTGGCCTTGCAGCTGGGTGGGTCGGTGCCAGAAGAGCTTGCGCAGGCGGTTAAAATCGCAAGCGACTGGAATTATGACGAAATCAACCTGAATTGCGGCTGTCCTTCTGATCGGGTGCAATCTGGAGCCTTTGGCGCGGTGTTGATGAAATCACCGGATTTGGTTGCGGATTGTGTTGCAGCGATGCAAGCGGCCGCGCCGGTCGAGGTGACAGTGAAATGCCGGATCGGTGTGGATGACCAAGATCCCAATGTCGTTTTGCCAGAGTTTCTTCGGATCGTTTCAGCAGCCGGGGTGACGCGCTTTACCATTCATGCACGCAAAGCCTGGTTGCAAGGACTGTCACCGAAGGACAATAGAACGATCCCGCCGCTTGATTATGCTTTGGTCTATCGTATGCGTCAGGAATTTCCGCAGCTGCATTTGTCGATCAACGGAGGGGTGACCACATTGGCGCAGGCGCAAGACCAACTAAAGACTGGATTGGACGGCGTAATGGTCGGTCGGGCGGCCTATCATGATCCGATGGCTGTTCTGGGGGCGGCGGATCAGTTGATTTGGGATGATGGAGTGACCCGTGATCCATTCGACGTGGCGCAAGACATGGTGCCCTATATTGCAGATCACCTTCAGCAAGGTGGCCGCCTGCATCACTATACGCGTCACATGCTGGGGCTCTTTCACGGGCGCGCTGGCGCACGTAAATTCCGCCAAATCCTGTCACAGGGTGCGACACGCGACGGGGCCGATGTAGCATTGTTTGAGACGGCAGTGAACGCTGTTCGTCAAGCGCAAGAACATGATGTCACGCCAGCGACATTCTAGAGGGTATATCGCGTCACAATAGCGCGTATGCGTTGGAAACTGGCGTGGAAGGGCTCTGCCCCGACCGCCTTTTAGGGGGCTCGACGCCCCCTAAAAGGCGCCCTCCCCGGGATATTTCCAGCAAGCTGAAACTGCTAGCTAGAAGATACCTTTGTGTTTCGCAGCATCCCACAGCGCATCCATTTCTTCTAAAGTGCTATCTTGCGGAGTTTTTCCAAGCTTGTTGAGCGAGGTTTCAACATCTGCAAATCGGTTGGTAAATTTGCGGTTAGTACGTCTGAGAGCCGCTTCGGCATCCAACCCAAGATGACGCCCAAGATTAACCATAACGAATAGCAGGTCGCCAAATTCATCCTCCATTGCGTCAGCGCTCAGGCTCCTGCGTGCCTCAATCAGTTCCTGTGTTTCTTCCAGCAATTTTTCCATGACCTGATCAGTTGAAGGCCAGTCAAACCCCACGCGCGCCGCACGTTTTTGCAGCTTCAGCGCCCGGGTCAGCGCGGGCAAGGCCATAGCAATTCCGTCAAGTGTTCCAGGCGGGATTTGACCTTTGCCTGCGCGCTCTGCCGCTTTGATTTTTTCCCAATCAATGGTTTGTTGTTCAGATGTCTTCCCGGGATTTTGCGTGGCAAAAACATGCGGATGCCGTGCAATCATCTTGGCATTGATGCGTTGCAATACGGTTGCAAGGTCAAACAGGCCCCGATCTTGGGCGATTTGAGCATGAAAGACGACTTGTAGCACTAGGTCACCAAGCTCTGATGGCAGGTCATCCCAATCCTCTTGCGCGATGGCATCGGCCACTTCATAAGCCTCTTCGATAGTATAGGGCGCGATGGATGCAAAGTCCTGTTCAACATCCCATGGGCAGCCCGTTTGGGGGTCTCGCAGCGCCTTCATGATGGCAATCAGTCGGCTAAATTCATGGCCCGGGTCATTGCGGCTGTCATGGATCACTGCGTCATGTGGGTGTGCCATTGAACTTCCTCTTCGGCTCTGCTCGACTAGACCTGTAATGCCACGCAAAGGCCCTATGATACCATGCCCGTTTTAAACAGAATTGCCGCCCTGTCCCCGGAAATGACGCGGTGGCGTCATTGGCTTCATCAACATCCAGAACTTGGCTTTGATCTGCCACAGACTTCCGCATTTGTTGCGCAGCGTCTAACAGAGATGGGTGTAGATGAGCTGCATGAAGGGATCGCGACGAGCGGTGTTGTCGCCGTAATCAATGGAAGCGGTGATGGGCCAACGATTGGACTGCGCGCAGATATGGATGCGCTACCGATTACGGAGGTGGCAAGCCATGATCATGCATCATTGACTGCCGGGAAAATGCATGCCTGCGGCCATGATGGGCATATGGCGATGCTCTTGGGGGCTGCGCAATACTTGACCGAGACACGGCGCTTTGCCGGCAGTGTTGTCTTGATATTCCAGCCCGCCGAGGAAGATGGCGGCGGCGGCGAGGTGATGGTGCGCGAGGGCGTGTTGGATCAGTTCAAGATCCAAGAAGTTTACAGCATCCATAACGCCCCAAATATGCAGTTTGGCACATTCATGACCGCGCCTGGGCCGATCATGGCCTCGGTGGATGAGGCATGGGTGACCGTCACGGGTCGTGGCGGTCATGCCGCCGTACCCTTTGAATGCGTCGATCCGACACCGGCGATTGTTGCGATGGTGCAGGCGCTGAATACCATCGTATCGCGCAATATCGCCGCGCAAGATGAACTGGTGATTTCGGTCACGCAGGTGCATGTGGGATCGGCAGCAAATGTAATTGCCGATGATGGCTGGTTCTGTGCCACCATTCGTGCCTTTGATCCCGATATCCGCGCGCGTGCAGAGCTACGTTTGCGCGAGATTGTCGCCGGAATCGCCAGTGCATTTGGCGTAACGGCAGAGATTAAATTTGATCGTGGCTATCCACCCACTGTGAATGATGCCGATTGTGCGGCATTTGCAGCAGATGTCGCGGCTGAAATCGCGGGTGACGCGGCGGTAGAGCGCAATGGCCCGCGTGCGATGGGGGCAGAAGATTTCGCCTATATGCTGCAGGCTCGGCGGGGTGCCTATATGTTCGTGGGCACGGGTCCGGGCGCAGGTTTGCATCATCCTAAGTTCGATTTCAACGATGAGGCCGCGCCGATTGGTGCCTCCTATTTTGCACGTTTGGTGGAAGCAGCGATGCCGCTGTAAAAAACCCGCATCGCGAGTGCGTGATAGATATTGATACAATCTTTGCGGGAAAATTTACCACTCGTTAGGGATGTGGTCTTAACCATGGTTGCGGAAGGTCAAAAGACTTTGGCACCGTTTGCACTGGCAGAATGCTGGATCGGCTGGGCCGACCGCCTAAAACGGGTAGGGTAAACGGTGTCGACCTTCTTCAACGCCCATCCGGGCAGGTCAGATCCAACCCTGAGAGGGGCGAAAAGATGCTGAAATATAAAGAAGAAATCGAACACGCCGCGCTCGAATTGGCGGAGCGGAATGGAATGTTGAAACGGCTTCCGATAGAAGAGCTGCTGTCGCGCCATCGGTATATGGAAGAGCTGTGCGAACGGCTATCAGGGGAACAGCAGGCGTTGAAAACCGCGTTTCACCAGGTCAATGGCCATATAGATACACGTGTCGGTGCCGATGAGTCAGAGATGTCGGAGCCCGTGTCCCTGCCCACAGAGCTGGCCGCGGACCTGGAGGAGCTTGAGACTGAGATCCGAATTTATCAGTATCAAATGAAGGTGTTACAAGAGGTCATTCAAGAAACGGCCCCGTCAGATTTGTCAGAATCAATGCTAAAATTGAAATTCTTGTCAAAGTTAATGAGCGACGGCATCGAGATTGACCCGGAAGCATTTGCGCAATTGATCGAAGACTGTGCCGAAATCACCAATCTTCCTGATCCAGCCCCCGCGACATTATCTTTGGTTCGGGCGCATTAACCTTTCATCAGATATTCCTGCAAAAAGCGCGACCGTTTGACCGATCGCGCTTTTGTCATATTCTATTGTCGCTGTTACGGCGTCACGCACGGCCCAGTTTTGCAAGACGCGCCGTCCGCATCCGCGCAAAATCATCCCCCGCGTGATAGCTGGAGCGTGTCAAAGGTGTGGCCGAAACCATCAAAAACCCTTTGTTATACGCAGCTTTTTCATAACTTTTGAATTCGTCTGGATGCACGAAACGTTCCACTGCATGGTGTTTCGGCGTAGGCTGCAAATATTGCCCGATGGTCAAGAAATCAATATCGGCAGAGCGCATGTCATCCATGACCTGACGCACCTCTTGGTCTTTCTCGCCCAGGCCCACCATGATGCCCGATTTGGTGAACATCGCCGGATCCAGCTGCTTAACCCGGTGCAGCAATTGCAAGCTGTGGAAATAGCGCGCGCCAGGACGCACTGTGGGATACAGGCCCGGAACGGTTTCCAGATTGTGGTTGAAAACATCTGGCCGTGCCTCGACCACTTTTTCCAAAACGCTATCGTCGCATTTTAAAAAATCCGGGGTCAGGATTTCGATCGTTGTATCAGGGGAGCGATGACGAATCGCACGAATGGTTTGGGCGAAATGCTCCGCGCCGCCATCTTCCAAATCATCACGGTCAACTGATGTGATCACAACATGGTTTAGACCCAATGTTTGCACCGCGTGGGCGACGCGGCCGGGTTCAAACACGTCCAACGCATCCGGGCGCCCCGTTGCCACATTGCAAAACGAACAACCCCGGGTGCAAATATCACCCATAATCATCATGGTTGCGTGGCCTTGCGACCAACATTCACCCACGTTGGGACAGCCTGCCTCTTCACAAACTGTGACCAGCTTGTTTGATTTAATGATGTCCTTGGTGTCTTTATACCCTTGGCTTACCGGTGCTTTTACACGAATCCAGTCTGGCTTTTTTGGCTGGACGTTATCCGGACGATGCGCCTTTTCGGGGTGGCGCTGGTCGGGCAATTTCAAATCGCGCATGCGAGCAGGTCCTTTCAGGTCCTTTCGGCTTTTATCTGACATAAAACGAAACCGGGACCATTGCAACGCGCACGCACACAAGCATTGCGCCATATGCATAGGGGACGCCCGCTGCATATGCCGCATCTGCACAAACCACCCATTGCGGGTTATTGCGGCAAAGGTTAGAATTGTTCCAATATGGCGGCCCTCCAGCTGCCACCTCCCCTAACCTAAAATTTGGAGACCTCTATGCAGCCCGGTGTAAAGCTTCCCGAAATCACTTTCCGTACCCGCGTTCGCGACGAATCCATCGGTGGATCGAACCCATTCCGTTGGGAAGACAAAACCACCAGCGATTATTTCGGCGGCAAGCGGGTGATCTTATTCTCGTTGCCCGGTGCGTTCACGCCAACCTGCTCCACCTATCAGCTGCCCGGCTTTGAAAATGGCTTCGCAGAGTTCCAAAAGCAGGGCATTGACGCAATCTATTGCATGTCAGTCAACGACGCGTTCGTGATGAACCAATGGGCGAAATCGCAGAACCTGCAGAATGTATCCGTGATCCCTGATGGATCGGGTGAATTTACCCGCCGCGTCGGCATGTTGGTGCGCAAAGACAATCTGGGGTTCGGCCTGCGTTCCTGGCGTTACGCTGCAGTCGTCAAAGACGGCGTTGTCGAAGCATGGTTTGAAGAGCCCGGTCTGATGGACCAATGCCCAGAGGATCCCTATGGCGAATCCTCACCAGAATCGCTGTTGAAATGGCTGCAGGCCAATCCGGCAGAAGCTGCAGCCTAAGTTCAGGTCATCAGTGCCTATGTTCCTCAGCCCGGCGTATCGCGTCGGGCTGTTTGCGTATCTACTGTCCGATTGAGCCATAAGCGCCGCTATATCGATCAGGCCAGCCGATGGCCGCGCCGTTCAAACCACAGCCCCCAAAACGTGCCACCGATCACCAATACCGCGCCGGCCAATGTCGTCATGGTTGGCATTTCCAGGAAGAACACTGCACCAATCGCAAGCGAATAGATCAGTCGCAAATAATCGACTGGGGCCAGTGCCGTCGCCTCTCCCACGCGAAAGCCCAGGAAATTCAGACTTTGGCCCAATGTTGACAGACCACCAATACAGACCAAAAGCGCCCATTGCAGCGCGCTGGGGGCCACCCAGCCATACAGCGCCGGCCCCGCCAAAAGCACGCCAACGCCCAAGGCCTGATAGGTAATCACGGTCGCCAAGCTTTCGCTTTGGGCCAGTTTGCGCACAATCACCATGATCATCGCAACTGCCCCCGCCGATACCAGCGCCAAAAGCGTATAGTGATCGACCGAACCGCCCACCGGATTGCAGATCACGACAACGCCCACAAACCCCAGCACGATACCAATCCAACGGTGCACCCAGACGATTTCATGCAAGATCACAATGGCAAAAATCGCCACAAAGAATGAACGTGAGAAGCTGATTGCGACCGCATCGGCCAACGGCAAATGCACCATCGCGGTGAACCCTGCGGTCATTGCCACGGTCGACAAGGCTACACGCAGCACATGCAGCTTGGGCGCAGCGGTCTGAAACACCTGTGCCGGGGTGCGGATCATTCTTGGCGCCATCGCAAGGGTCATTACCACCTGCCGAATGAACAGGATCTGCACGACCGGGATCGCCTCTCCTACGGATTTGATCAACGCTGTCATGGTGGTCAACACAAGCCCCGCTAGCGCAATCCACACCGCCCCCTGAAGGTTGCGCGGCAGATGGGCCATATAGGCGCGCAACCGGGTCGAGACATCAAGAACCATGGTGAAAATCCAAATCAATGAGAGCACAGCGCATAGGCGTGGATGGGCCTGATGCGCAAAATTGCATGCGATAATTGGTATTTTTCTATGGCTACGGGTGTTTTTGGTGCCACGCAAGGTGGATTGCATCCAATATTGAAAAAATCATAAGCATGCTTCTATTTTTTGGCCCTTGTGCAGCGCCTTGTGGCGTTTACAACCGGATCAGCAAAGGGGTTTACCATGTCAACACGCGGCCAGCAGGTGATCACGCAAATTCGGGAAGGTATTGCCGAAGGGCGATTCCCCGGCGGCGCGCGTCTGAACGAAGCCGATGTGGCCGCACGATTGGGTGTGTCGCGCACCCCTGTGCGCAATGCGCTTTCGGTTCTAGCCGCACAGGGGCTGCTGGATTACACGCCCAATGCAGGCTACGCAGTGCGCCGATTTACCGCCAAAGATATCGCGCAGATCTTTCGGGTACGCACGGAATTGGAGGGGCTGGCCGCAGGGATGGCTGCCGAAAACGGTTTGGACGATCCCACAATCGCGCTCTTGCATGATATTATGGCGCAAACTGCGCGCTTGGTGGCCCTGCGCCAATGGGATGCACAGGTGCAACAGATGTTTTTGCCCTTGAACCGGACCTTTCACGAACAGATCCGCGCCGCGGCCAAGAACCCGTTTCTGATTGATATGATCCATAAAACCAATGATGTGCCGCTGTTCGATTTGATCCGGTGGCGTTGGTTCAATGCGAATTTGCTACGCCAGACGCATGATGAACATGGTGAATTGCTGGATGCGCTGTTGAACCAACAGTCGCGGCGCGCCCATCGTATCCAATCCGAACATACCTATCGATCGGGCCGGCGGATGATTGAGAATTGGTCCCTAACCGAGACCGAGACCCGCGCCACACTGTAATTTTACGCACAATACACATCACATCGCCCCCGATGCGGGCAACGCGGGCATCCATCCGGTTTCGGGCCAGCCCCCGAGCCAAAACTGACGCTGCCCGCCCGCCGCGTCGTCTTTGCGCGCGGTCAGACTTGACTGGCCACCCCACCCGGTTTCTTGTACGGGCAACAAAAGGCATGAGGGTAAATGATGCGCAGCACTCCGATTTCGATGATATTGGTTTTGACGGTTTTGACCGGGTGTGTGGGCTTGGGCGCCGGTCGCACCGTTGTCAAAGGTACGGGCCCTGATGAGCTGTTAAAACTGCGCACCGGACCGGGTTTGGGGTTCAACATCATCATGGGCCTGCCCGACGGCACATTGCTTAATCGCCGCGACTGCGTGACCGAGGTCGGGCAGCTGTGGTGCCGGGTGACATTGGCAGATGCCCCAAATGTCACCGGCTATGTTTCGGCCGATTATATCGAAACACGCTGATCAATCGGCGGTGCCGGGCAGCAAACACCCGGTGCCGCCCCGGCCCGCGAATTATTTTATTGAAATAAGATCAACGCCCCGGGCGACCACGCCACGCGAACGTTTGCACCAATATCGGGGATCGTGCGCCCAAACAGATTGCGCATAGAAATGCGCACGCTGCGTTTGCCATTGTTCAGTCGCACATCGTAATAGGTCATATCCCCGTAATAAACGACCTCTTCGATCACCCCTAAGGTTTCCAGCCCATCCGAGGTTTGACCGTCTTGTAAGATCGTCATGGTTTCCGGACGAAACCCGACGGCGACCGTGCCATCATGGGCCGTCGATACCTGCGAGTGTGACAAGACCACCTGCCCCAGACCGTCCACGACCACGGTGATCCCATCATCAGCCTGTCCGATCACCTCGGCGTCCAGGAAATTCATCGCCCCAATGAATTCTGCCACACGCCGCGATGCCGGTTTGCGATACAGGGTCTCGGGATCATCCAGCTGCGCGATCTCCCCCTCAAACATCACCGCAATCCGGTCGGACATCACCAGGGCCTCTTCCTGGTCATGGGTTACAAGCACGAATGTGATCCCCAGATCGCGTTGCAGCTTGATCAGCTCTACTTGCATTTGTTCACGGATCTTACGGTCCAATGCCGACATCGGCTCATCCAGTAGCAGGACTTTGGGTTTGAGGATCAGCGCGCGAGCCAGTGCAACCCGCTGACGCTGCCCCCCTGACAGCGCATGTGCCGCACGCTTTCCATAGCCCGCCAGACCGACCTTCCCAAGCATGTCTTCCACCAAACCCGCCTTTTCGGCCTTGGTGCGCGGATCACGGCGCAGACCAAAAGTGACGTTTTGCGCCACCGTCAGATGCGGGAAAATCGCATAGCTTTGAAACACCATATTGGTCGAGCGTTTGTTGGGCGGCACCTGCGCCATATCATGCCCATCGATCAATACTGCCCCAGATGAGATATCTTCAAACCCGGCAATGGTGCGCAAAAGCGTTGTCTTCCCACAGCCCGACGGACCAAGCAGGGAAAAGAACTCGCCCTCGCGGATCGTGGCGGTGATGCCGCGCAACGCGTGATATTCACCATAAAATTTCTGGATGTCGTTGAATTCGATCATCGGCTTTCGGTCGCTCACAAGAAGCCTCCGGTATCTTTAAGACCCGCGCGGGCAAGCCCGGAGCGGCGGAAATATTCAGCAATCGTCAACAACACGACAGAAAGCACGACAAGACATGTGCCCAAGGCCATAATCATCGGAATAGCCTTAGGAAAGCGCAGCTGCGAAAAGATATAAGTCGGTAAGGTCGGTTCATTGCCGGCAAGGAAAAAGGCGATGATGAACTCATCCATCGAGATCACAAAACCGATCAACAGGGATGAAATGATACCCGGCATCACCAGCGGCAAAATCACCAGCCAAAAGGTTGACCATTTGGTTTCGCCCAGATCCAGTGCCGCCTCTTCCAACGAGCGGTCAAGCGAGCCAAGCGCCGTCGACAGCAGTGCAATGCAAAACGGCGTGGCAATCAGCGCATGGCCAAGGATAACCGTCACGATCGACAGGTCCACGCCCAGACCCAGCAACACAATCAGCAGCGACGACCCCACCATGATTTCAGGTAAGACCAGCGGCAACATGATAAGCGCGGTGATCGGCCCCTTCCCCGGAAAGCGGTAGCGCGTGGTTGCGCGCGCGGCAAACAGGCCCAAAATGGTGGCCAACACCGCACTGCTCGTGCCGATGATCAGCGAATTGGTCAGGGCACGGCGCAGGGTCTCATTCTCCCACATCTGGCCAAACCATTCAAATGTCACGCCTTTCAGTGGGAAGGCAATCACCGTCCCATCGTTAAACGCAAAAATCGGCAGCAAAAGGATCGGCGCATATAAGAACAGCAGATACAGATAGGCATAGCATTTCAGCCCAGAAACCTTCATTTCGCGCCCTTCACAAATATCCGAACAAGCCCGACGAAGATCAGCGCGATCACCGTCACCGTCACCATGGCTGAAACCGCGATGGCCGATCCCATCGGCTTATTGTCCAAAGGCAGCATCTGCGCCTGAATCATATTGGCCACCATCGGAAGCTTGCCGCCGCCGATCAGCTCTGGTGTAACGTAATCCCCGATCACAGGGATGAACACCACCAATACGGCTGCAACAACACCGGGCATCGACAGTGGCAGGGTCACGCGCAAGAAGGTCGTCCAGCGGCTTTCACCCAAATCGCGCCCTGCCTCATGCAGTGAGCGGTCAATCTTTTCAAGCGCCACAAAGATCGGCAAAATCGCAAATGGCGCATAGCAATGGGCCAGCGTCACGGCGATTGCCGGCATGGTCGACAGCATTCGGAACGGATCTTCGAACAACCGCCCATCGCCCATCAGACCCAGCATTTCAAACCCTGAATTGATGACGCCATTATAGCCCATAATGACTTTCCACAAAAACACCCGCACCAGATAGCTGGTCCAAAACGGAATGGTGATCAGGAAAAGCCAGAAACTTTTCTTGCCAGGCGACACGCCAAAGGACAGGAAATAGGCGATCGGATAGGCCGTGCCCACGGTCAACGCCGTGACCATAACCGCCACACACAAAGACCGCAGCAAGATCGCGCGAAAGATCGGATCGGTCCAGACGGCAATATAATTGGCCAGCGTAACTTCGCGGATAACGGTCAAATACCCGTCTTTGAAGAAAGAAAACGCCAGAATTGTCAGCAAGGGCGCGGCCAGTAACACCAGTGCATAGATCAGCGTGGGCGCGATCATTACATAGCCCTGCTTGGCCTCGCGTCGCGCTGCTGTATATGTGGCCATACGCATCCCTTTGGCTGATATTTCTGGCAGAAAATCACAGCTCTTGGCGCAGGGAAAGAGGAGGCACGGCGAATTTTGCCCCGTGACAGGGCAAGCGCCTGTTTTTTCGTCACAAGCGGCGCTGTTACACCGGCAAATCGTTCGGTTGATTGTCCAACAAACGCCGCAAGCGGGTGATCGCCTGAATGAACAGATCCTCTGGCACACCGCCGGCCATCGCGATACGCACTGCATTGGGCGCATGGCCATCTTGCAGCACATATTCATCGGCAGAACGCAGCAAGACACCATCAGCCTCTGCCATGCGCGCAAAGGTAGAGGCACGCCACCCCAATGGCAGTTTCAACCAGATAAAGCTCAACCCGTCTTGCCAGCCGATATCCTGATCGCCCAACACCTGCAAACACAGCTGCAACCGGCGGTTCATCGCCTCTTGTGCCGCGTAACGAAGCCGCATCGCATCGCCAGAGGCAAACAGCCGTGTGACAATATCCGTGACCGGGCGCGCCAAACCGAAATAACTGTGCTGCGCCGTCAGCCGCCCCGCCTGCCCCATATGTTCTGGTGCCAAGACGATGCCAAACCGGATCCCGGCCGAAATCGTTTTGGACAAGGAGGTCACATACCAGCCGCGTTCGGGTGCCAGAACCCGCATCGATGGCAAGCCATTGACCGGCGCGGTGTAACAATCATCCTCGACGATCTGTAAATCATGGCGGCGCGCCACAGCCACAATCGCCTCTCGGCGTTGCGTGCTCATGCGTGCCGCGGTGGGATTTTGCGCATCGGGCGTAATGAAGACAAGCTGACCGCCGTGGCGACGACAGGCAGCATCCAATGCCTCTGGTATCATGCCCTCTTCATCCAAAGCGATCGGCACAATTTCGGCGCGGTGGCGGCGCGCGGCGTGGCGAAAACCAGGATACGCCAATTCTTCGGCAAAAACGACCGGGCGATCACCGCGCAAACAACATTGCAAAATCACGCTCAGGCCATTTTGACCGCCATGGGTCAAGACCACATCATCCACCGTCACATGGCTGGACAACGAACAATTTGGTGGAAACCATTCCAACACCGCCTGTCGGCAATATTCGTCACGTTTTAAGCCGGGATAGCGCAGATACATCTCATCTACATCATCGGAGGCCTCGCGCATCGCCGTGGCAATGGCGGCAAGCTGCCCAACATCGGGCAAACGCGGCGAGCGCAGATCCACAATCCCGTCATTGTTCCCCTGTTCGACCTGACTGTACGGATACAATGTCTCTGTCGGACCGAGTCGCCGGAATTGTGCCGCAACAAATGTACCCCGACCCACGGCGGCCTCTAACAGCCCTTCTTGCGTTGCTATCTGATACCCACGCGCGATCGTTCCCGGCGTCACCCCAAGACGCCACGCCAAATCTCTAACAGTTGGAAGGCGTTGGCCGGGTTTTAAGTGATTTTCACGGATGCCTTCACGCAGCGCCCGCACCAATGCCAGATATTTTGGCCCCTGACCGGCGGAGAGATCCGGCTTCCACTCGGTTTCACGGATTGTATTTCTTGTATGGGGCACAATGTTTCACTAGCGCTAATTGTTACGTTCTTTGTATCTTTATCGTACCAGAAACACAGGGATTGTATCAATACCCGATTAACACAATGGTGATGAAAATGTTCAGCCTGACTCAACGCAAAAATGTCTCCGCTTCTGTTCCGGTTCTGCGCCTGCTGCGCGTCGTCACGACACAGATTCAGATGCATCGTTCGCGTCAGGCGCTGAAACATTTGGACACGCATTTGTTAAAAGACATTGGCCTGACCGAATTTGAGGCCGCAAGCGAATCCCAGCGCCAAATTTGGTCATGATCCACCCTACCCAGTAGGAGCCGCAATTTACCCCTGTCGGCTCCTCTTAACTCGCCGGGCCCCGCGCCCGGCGCTTTTTTATGCACCTGCCACCAATCGGCACAATCACAGATACAATCTGGCCGGAACCGCGTTTGTATCTATTACCGCATCTGCGCGCTTATTTTGATACCTCTGCGCGATTTTTGGACCAATTGTCAGAAATGTGCAGTGCATTTGCCTCAATCCAATCGGTCAGGCTGCGCACGCGCTGTGCTGCCTCCACCCCCAGTGCAGTCAGCCGATATTCCACATGCGGGGGCACCACATCATAGGCACGGCGCTGAACCAGCCCGTCGCCTTCTAACCATTGCAGGGTCTGGGCCAACATCCGTTCGCTGACCCCGCCAATTGCACGACGCAATTCGCTGAACCGATGTGTCCCACCTTCTAGCGCGATCAACACCAACACGCCCCATTTGCTGGTCATATGTTTCAACACCTCGCGCGAGGGGCAATTCATCGCCATCAAGTTCCCGCGCGGATTATTTTCCGCCATGGTCATATTTTTCTCCATACTTACAAAAAAGTGCGTACTTATCTTTCGTAAGCATAGATTCTATATCCGATTCCACCAACACCGAAAGGAAACGGATATGAAAATCGCTGTAACAGGATCCACCGGGCAACTTGGCCGCCTTGTGATCGCCGCGCTGAAACAGGCGCATCCCGCAGAAGATATCGTGGCGCTGGCCCGTGATACCGCCAAGGCCGCCGATTTGGGCGTTGCCGTGCGCGAAGCCCCTTATGATGATATTGAGGCGCTGAACACCGCGCTGCAAGGCATTGATACGCTGTTGCTTATATCTTCAAGCGAGGTTGGACAGCGCGCCACGCAGCATCAAAATATTCTGACAGCAGCACAGGCGCAAAACGTGCAGCGCATTGTCTATACCAGCTTGCTGCGTGCACAGAACTCCCCGCTTAGCCTGGCTGCAGAGCATGTCGAAACCGAAGCAGCCCTAAAAGCCGCCGGTTTGAAATATACGATTTTGCGAAATGGCTGGTATACCGAGAATTACACCGGGTCGATCCCTGCAGCGTTGGCAAACGGTGCCTTTGTTGGCAGCGCAGGGGACGGAAAGATCTCATCCGCGGCACGGATTGATTATGCGCAAGCTGCGGTAAATGTGCTGACCAGCGACGGCCACGATGGCGCGACATATGAGTTGTCGGGCGATGACAGCTATACGCTTTCGGATCTGGCGGCGGAAATCTCGCGGCAAAGCGGACAAACCATTCCGTATCAGAATCTTCCGCAACAGGACTATGCCGCGATCTTGGAAAAGGTGGGCTTGCCTGCCGGGTTGGCAGCGGCAATTGCCAGCTGGGATGACGGTGTGGCACATGGTGCGCTATATGATGCGGGAACGACATTGTCGCAGCTGATCAACCGGCCAACAACGCCGTTGCGCGACGTGGTTGCGCAGGCCTTGAAAGGGTAACATGTGTTACCCGGGCGACTGCATAGGACAGCGGCCCACCGCCCCGCGCCGCAACCGCGGCGTGGGGTCACACATCAGGCCGATATTTGACGAGCTTTAGGCCGAAACCGATGAATACAAGACCTGTCACCCCTTTCAACCACCGTTGAAACCGTCCCCCGCGCACAACCGCGCTTAGGCGTGACATCACCATTACCATTACACCAAACCAAACCGCGTTAATCATCGAATGAATGAACACCAACAAGAATGATGCCGTCAGCGTGGTGCCCCCCAACGTGATAAACTGTGGAAAGGCCGCAAGGTAAAACATTGAAACTTTGGGATTTAGTGCGTTGGTCAGAAGCCCTTCGATATAGGCACGTCCAAGCGTGCGCCGTCTGTTGGCCGGTGCAACCGGGGCTGCGGTATCCAGGCCACGCCATGCCGCAGACAAAGCTTTGATCCCAATCCAACACAGATAGGCCGCACCAAGATATTTGACGATGGTAAACGCCGTTGCCGATTGCACCAACACAATCGACAGCCCGAAAATCGCCATCGCACCATGCAGGTAAAAGCCGGTGACAAAGCCTGCCACAGTTGCAAAACCCGCCGCGCGGCCAGAGGTCGGCACAGTTTTCGCAATCAACGCCCCGTTTGGCCCCGGCGACATAACCAACAGGCTGGCCACAAAGGCAAAGGACAAAATGTCAGCTAAAGTCATACGGACCTCCAACAGAGCGGACTGGCCAACCATCGCAAAATTTCAGCGATGGCGCAATGAACCTCGCCCGGGCAATTTCAACGCATACGCGCAATGCACTGACTGCCAAACCATCTGATTTAAGGGGTAAAAGGTGGTGGTCCCGGCGCGATTCGAACGCGCGACCTTTCGCTTCGGAGGCGAACACTCTATCCAGCTGAGCTACGGGACCAACATGCAATTCAGACGGGATTACAACAATCCAAACCAAATCACGGTCGTTATATTGTACCTTTTAACAGCGTGCAACCGAAGCAGATCACCATTTCAGTCGACGACCACCTGCCTGCATGCTGGGCCTCGTATAGCCGAGGCACGCGCGGCTCGCAACGGACAAAGTGTCCTGCCCGTTGCGTTTTTTGTGCAAGATCTGGCTTAGGCCAGAAGCTCGTGACACAGTTCTAGCGCCGATACCAATGTGTCCACTTCGGCGCGGGTGTTATACATAGCAAATGATGCGCGCGCCGTGGCGCTGACGCCCAGGTGCTGCATCAATGGCATGGCACAATGGCTGCCGGCCCGGATGGCCACACCACGCTTGTCCAAAATGGTCGACATATCATGCGGATGAGCGGGACCATTCAACGTCATCGAAAAAATCGCTCCGCCCTGTGGTGGCACCGGCGACAGATTAAGCCAATTCAAACCCGACAGTCGTTCATGGGCATAGCTGCGCAGTTGCGCTTCGTATTGCGCAATATTGGTCATGCCGATACCCATCATATAATCGATGGCGACGCCCATACCGTATTGCTGCACGATCCCCGGCGTTCCCGCCTCAAAGGTCATTGGCGCGTGGTTATAGGTTACCGTGTCGCGCGTGACCGTATCGATCATATCGCCGCCACCCAGGAAAGGGCGCATTTCGGCCTGACGCTCCTTGGCGATCCAAATCGCCCCCGACCCCGATGGACCATAAAGCTTATGTCCAGTGATCGCATAGAAATCGACGCCCAGATCGGCCACATCTACGGGCATATGCACCGCCGCCTGCGACCCGTCTACCAAAACCGGAACGCCCTTTTCACGCGCGCCGGCTGCGATGGCTTTCACATCCACCAAACTGCCCAACACGTTGGACATATGTGTTACGGCAATCAGCTTTGTGCGATCTGTCACCGCCTCCAGCATCTTTTCGGCAGGTAAAGAGCCATCAGCCTCTGGCTCCACCCACTTCAGCACAACGCCTTGGCGTTCGCGCAAAAAATGCCAGGGCACGATATTCGCATGATGTTCCAGAACCGATAGAACAATCTCATCACCGGGCTGAAACCGCGGCGCAGCCCAGGCATAGGACACAAGGTTGATCCCCTCGGTCGAGCCGGTTGTAAAGATGATCTCATCCTCGGACGGGGCATTCAGGAAACGCGCAACAATTCCACGCACCCCCTCATACTTCTCGGTCGAGATATTCGACAGCGTATGCAGCCCACGGTGCACATTGGAATAGTCTTCCTCATACATCCGGGTCATTGCATCAATCACCACACGAGGTTTTTGCGCCGAGGCTCCACTGTCCAGATAGACCAATGGTTTGCCATTGATCTGGCGCGACAGAATCGGAAAATCTGCGCGGATTTTTTCAACATCGAACATCTGCAAAACCTTTCGGATGGGCGCGTCAGGGCGCCACAGAAATCGGCACAAGCCCGGTCGAGACCAACAAGATCCCGGCCAAGAACGCACTGCCGATAAAGGTGGCAATCACACCGATTGCCACGGGCACAAGCTGGGTGAACCCATGCACCGCAGCCGTGAAGTTCACCAAGAGATAAAACATCAACGCCAGCAACAAGGCAGATGTGATCAGTGCCGTCACCGGGAAGATCATCAGCAGCACCAGTTGCACCACCTGACCGACGATTAACACAAATTCCATCCAGCTTAGCAGCATCAGCGCATCCAGAAACTGCCCCTTGCCATTGGCAATACGCCCCACAACCGTCATTGCGGCCGCACCATAAACCAGCAATGCGCCCTGGATCAGCGCCAATGGAATGGGGCTGGCACGCAATGTATCGCTGCCAGTGCCACTCACCATAGAAAAGACAATATCTGCAAGACTGCCCAGACAGGCCGAGAGCACAACCACCACCAGCAATGCCAGATAGCGCGCCTGCGCCGGGGGGGCATAATCAATCAATGCCGCAGCCATCTCACGCGGCGCCTTCACGCTGCGGATCAATGCCTCTTTCAGATCAAACGGCCCAAGCTGCATCACGCGTCTCCGGTTTCAAACTCTGCAACGCGGATACCCGCGAGCCAGATCAGGATAAAGGCAGCAAATGTCAAACACCCGACAATCGTCACCTGTGGACCTTGACCGATAAAGCCTGCCGTCAGCCCCTGCAACAGCGCGAGCGGCGCACTGGCCAAAAGCGCCCAGAACAATGCGATCCGGGCGCGGTAAAATGTGCCCGTGCCGCCGAACATCTTACAGATCACATGCGCCAGGGCGGCCAAAAGATAAAATATCGGGATCGTCGCCCCTAAAGCCAGGGCCGTGCCCATCATCGGCCCTGCCATTGGCACATCGGTTTCAAAGGCCTGGCGCGACAGGCGCGGCCATTGCGCCACGAACACGACAATCAACGCCGCCAAAAGAATCGACAGCGCCCGGGGTTCAGACCGTGTCCGCGCAAGAAAACCGCGCACCACTTTACGCGGTGCACGGTAGGATTGAAGGATATCGTCGACCGCCGCCATGGGGTCAGCCTATCCGTTACGACCGATGACGCGAGAGCCACGCCTCAAGGCGCGACAAAATGTCGTCCCGCAGGGCCTCGTCTTCGATTTCGTCAACGGCATCCGCCATGAAAGACAACACCAGCATCGCCGTTGCATCTTCCACCGGAACCCCGCGCGAGCGCAGATAGAACATCGCCGTCTGGTCAATCGAGCCGGTGGTAGAGCCATGCGAACACACAACATCATCGGCGTAGATTTCAAGCTCTGGCTTGGCCAAAAACTGGCTGTCATCATCAAGCAAAAGCGACTGGCTGATCTGATAGCCGTCGGTTTTCTGCGCGCCTTCTTTCACAAGGATCTTGCCTTGGAAAATGCCATTTGCGCCGTTTTTCAACACTTTCTTGAACACCTGGCGGCTTTCGCCGCGCAGCGCCCCATGGGTGATGAAAACCGTGTCATCATGGTGGAACGGCTCGGTTTTACCGTCACCCAAAGCCGCGCCGGCAACATGCGCCACCGCGTCATCCCCGATGATGTCGATCACGCATTCATTACGGGTCAACACGCCATTCATCGTCATGGTGAAGGATTTGAACGCCGCACCTTCTGCAACACGCGTAAAGATATGGGTCAGTGCCTGACGGTCCTGTTCTGCACCTTGCACCCGGATATGGTTGAATTTGGCGTCTTTCGACAGGCAAACCTCTGTCACCACATTGAACCGTGCGCCCGGCGTGCCGCTTTCCAGCAGTGTCAACTCCGCACCTTCTTCCAACTTCACGATGTGATGCAAGATCGGGTCAGAGTGATCCGAGGAATGGATATATTGCAGATGCACAGGTTTGGGCGCCTTGCCGGTAACGCGGATCAAAACGCCCTCGGTCGCGGTGGCGGTGTTCAGCGCGGCAAAGGGGCGGTCAACCGGGGTCTGCCCCGCCTTTTCCAATGTGCCGTAAATCGCGCCGGCCCAATGGATATCGGCATTGCCTGCCGCGCTCAGCAGTTCAATCCCTGCCTGCGACAGATCATCCGAAGCTGCGGCATCAAAGACGCCATCCACAAACACCAGTTTGATCCGATCAAATGCTGCGAATTCATCGCCCGCATCCGATCCTGCCGCCGGGCTGGGCGCCACAGCATTCAAGGCTGCCGGATTGGTCCAGCGCCAATATTCATCACGTCGCGCTGGCAGGCCCTGCGCCTGAACCCGTGCCAAAGCATCGCTGCGCGCCGCCGCGGTGAAGTCACCTGTCGCAACGGTCAGCGCATCCAGACGCGCCGCCGCTGCATCGCGTTTTTGCTGCAAGACTGCCATTACGCCATGACCTCGCTGATGCCATGCTCTGCCAAGATATCGGCATAGCCATTGTTTTCAATCTCTTGCGCCAGCTCTGGACCACCGGTTTTGATGATCCGGCCATCGGCCAGAATATGCACAACATCGGGTTTGATATGGTCCAACAGGCGCTGGTAATGGGTAATGACAAGGAACGAACGGCCTTCGTCACGCAGCGCATTCACGCCTTCGGCTACCAGTTTCATCGCGTCGACATCTAAACCAGAATCAGTTTCGTCCAAGATGCACATCTTGGGCTCTAACATTGCCATCTGCAGGATTTCGTTACGCTTTTTTTCACCGCCGGAGAAACCGACATTGACCGGACGCTTCAACATCTCGGCGTCGATTTTCAGCGCCTTGGCTTTTTCGCGCACCAGTTTCAGGAATTCACCCGCGCTCAGCTCTGGCTGGCCATTGGCCTTGCGCTTGGCATTCACCGCAGTGCGCAAGAACGTCATGTTGCCTACGCCGGGGATTTCCACAGGATATTGGAACGCCAGGAACAGACCTGCGGCCGCACGCTCTTCCGGTTGCAGCTCCAGCAGCTCTTCGCCTGCCAATTCCGCCGAACCCTCGGTGACCTCATAGCCGTCACGGCCAGACAGCACATAGGACAGTGTGGATTTCCCCGAGCCATTTGGACCCATGATCGCATGGACCTTTCCGGTCTCAACCGTCAGGTTCAAACCCTTGAGGATCGCTTTGTCCTCTTCTTCAAGTTTCACATGCAGGTTTTTGATCTCAAGCATTTTTTCTTTTCCTATCAGTCGATGGTGACGGCCGTGCCGGACGCCGAAACCATCAGCATTGAATCGGCCACAACCTGGTAATCCAGATCGACGCCTACGATTGCATTGGCACCCATCAACTGGGCGCGTTGTTCCATTTCCTTCAGCGCGGTTTCACGCGCATCAGTCAGCTTTTTTTCATAACTGCCAGAGCGGCCGCCGACGATATCGGTGATCTGCGCGAAGAAATCGCGCACCACATTGGCGCCCATGATCGCCTCGCCCGTAACGATACCGTGGTAGCCCGTAATCGTGTGGCCTTGCAGCGTATTGGTCGTGGATACGATCATGGAATCCTCCTGTGTCAGGCTGTTTTAGCCAACTGAACCTTCAAGCGAGATCGCAACAAGCGATTGTGCTTCCATCGCAAATTCCATTGGCAGGGCCTGAAGAACCTCTTTGCAGAAGCCATTGACCACCAGCGCGACGGCCTCTTCTTCATCCATGCCCCGCGCGCGGCAGTAGAACAGCTGATCGTCATCGACCTTCGATGTCGTCGCCTCATGTTCCACCCGGCTGGAGTTGTTCTTGACCTCAATATACGGCACCGTATGGGCGCCACATTCAGATCCGATCAACAAGCTATCGCATTGGGTGTAGTTGCGGCTGTTCTTGGCTTTGGGGTGCATTGACACCAAACCACGATAGGTGTTTTGCGCCTTGCCTGCCGAAATCCCTTTCGACACGATCCGCGATTTGGTGTTCTTGCCCAAATGCACCATCTTCGTGCCAGTGTCGGCCTGTTGATAATTATTGGCGATCGCGATCGAGTAGAACTCACCCTGGCTTTCTTCGCCGCGCAAGATGCACGACGGATATTTCCAGGTGATCGCAGAGCCTGTTTCCACCTGCGTCCACATAACTTTGGCCCGATCACCACGACAATCCGCCCGTTTGGTCACAAAATTGTAAATACCGCCCTTGCCGTCTTCATCACCGGGGAACCAGTTCTGAACGGTGGAATATTTCACCTCGGCATCTTCTTCGATAATGATCTCGACCACGGCGGCATGCAGCTGCGCTGTGTCACGCTTGGGTGCGGTGCAACCTTCCAGATAGGACACATAGCTGCCCTTGTCCGCGATGATCAATGTGCGTTCAAACTGCCCGGTGTTTTCCGCGTTGATCCGGAAATAGGTCGACAATTCCATCGGGCAGCGCACGCCGGGCGGCACATAGACAAATGACCCATCCGAGAACACGGCAGAGTTCAAAGTGGCATAGAAATTATCCGACTGCGGCACCACTGTGCCCAGATATTTCTTCACCAATTCTGGGTGCTCTTTGATCGCTTCAGAGATCGAGCAAAAGATAACACCGGCTTCGGCCAGTTTGTCTTTGAATGTGGTCCCCACCGAAACGGAATCGAACACCGCATCCACGGCCACCTGGCGTTGGGACGGATCATAATCTTCCGCACCTTCAACCCCGGCCAGGATCATCTGCTCTTTCAGCGGAATGCCCAGTTTTTCATAGGTGGCCAAGAGTTTGGGATCGACCTCATCAAGCGATTTTGGCTTTACTTCCATCGACTTAGGGCGGGCGTAGTAATACTGATCTTGAAAATCAATCGCCGGAACCTTCAACAAGGCCCAATCGGGTTTTTCCATACCTTCCCAGCGCTGAAACGCCTGAAGACGCCATTCGGTCATCCATTCAGGTTCTTCATTTTTGCTCGAGATCAGCTTGACGATGTCTTCATTCACGCCCTTGGGCGCGTATTCCATTTCAATATCGGTGTTCCAACCATATTTGTAGGACCCCATATTTGCGACGGTTTCGACCGTCTCGCGGTCAACGCCTTCGCGCACTTCCAGATCTGTTGCCACGTGCATATCCTCTCGTCGCGGGCAGGCTTTGTTCTGCCCCGGTAAATTCCAATTCAGACCGGCTGCCAGTGGCAAAGCCGCCCTATGATATCTGTCAGCTCCGGGCGCGCGCCTTTGCGCGTGCCGCCAGCCATGTGTCAGCGAACCGGTCTATCGCGTCTTGTGTCACCCCCGGCCCCAGCGAAATCCGCATCGCGCAGCCTGCGTCTTCATCTGACCATCCCATCGCACGCAAAACGCCCGATGATTTGACCTTGCCCGAAGAACAGGCCGATCCGGCAGACACGGCATATCCCGCAAGGTCCATCCGCATCACCTGTGTCTCGCCTTTCCAGCCGGGGCTGACGACCGACAATGTATTGGGCAGTATTGCTGGCGCATCGCCTGATTGCCCGTCCGGTCTATCCCACCCCGGAAAGTAAAGCGCTTCGCCGCTCTGTTCCAGTGCCTTCTTTAGAATATTTCTAAATTCAGCGATTTCTGACCAAATTCCTTGGTCAAGATCTCGTGCGGCGGCCTGCGCAGCGGCGCCAAAACCGGCAATTCCGACCAAATTCTCGGTTCCGGCACGGCGGCCCATCTCTTGTCCGCCGCCCTTCAGCCGCGCGGCGATCTCTGTCCCACGGCGCAGGACAAGCGCACCGATTCCTTTCGGTCCACCCAGCTTATGCGCCGAGACAATGCCACATGTCACATTGAGCCAGTTGAACGCGAAGGGGATTTTGCCAAAGGCCTGAGTCAGATCCGACACCCACAACCCTTCTGGCAGGGCCTGGATCACCCCGGTTTCGGGGTTGGCCAGTTGCAGCGCGGTGTTGGCCGGATCATCCACTGTCACACGGCCGTAACAATCCACTGGTAAATCAGCCCGACACCATGCCGAAACCGCATCATGTTCCACTGCGGCGCAGGCAATATCACGCCCCTCCAATGCCAAGGCTGCGGCCTCGGTCGCACCGGATGTAAAGACGATATCTTGGCCCTCTGCCCCGATGGCTGCCGCGATTTGCGCCCGCGCCGTCTCGATAACAGATTTCGCCGCGCGCCCTTCGGCATGAACGGATGAGGGGTTTCCCTGCACATCCATCGCCGCAATCATCGCCTCCCGGGCCTCTGGCCGCAGCGGCGTTGTCGCATTCCAATCCAGATAGTGCCGCGCCATACCCATACGTCCCTCATCCGCCCCTGCGGACCTTAGCCCGTCGCGGTGGTTCATATTCCATAAGGATCAAAGCGCCATTCCCGACTCTTTCACCCCGATTTGGAATTGATCTAAACAAGGAGCGCACAAAGGGCAATGCATAGCCCTGCCAAATTGTAGTCAGAATTTCTTATGTGTATGTATCATTTTTCATGATGCCACCACAGGGCCATCATGTCGATGCTCACTCATCCACCACCGAAAACAACGATGGCACCGCCGGACAGGGCTTCAGGCCGTTTTTCACCACATCTTCCAATGTCGTCTGATGTAAGAACACAAAGACCTGCGCCGACAGGCTTTCCCACAACCGGTTGGATAGTGATTGCGCCCGCGAACCCGACACACCCCCCGACGCGCCGCCGCCCGCCGTCATTGCAGAGACCTTTTCATCCACCGCTTCAAAAATCTCATTCACCCGAATTTCGGCCGGTGGGCGCGCCAGTTGGTAGCCACCACCAGGCCCGCGCACCGATGTCACCAACCCCGCGCGCCGTAGCCGCACAAACAACTGTTCCAGATAGGGCAGCGAAATATCTTCTGCCTTCGATAGCTGCCCTAATGAGGTTCGAGAGCCTTCGCCCGCCAGTGCCAAACGCACCAGCGCAACCATCGCATAACGGCCTTTGGTCGATAGTTTCATTCGTTCCTCCTGTGCGCGCTGCTTCCAAAGCCGGAAAAAACGCTGCAAATACCTATGTTAAATGGGCTCAATCACTGCTTGGCATTGACGCCGCGCCTTTGGCCCCTTAACTCCGTTCTATCCCAGTCCCGGTGTCATAGCCGGATTTTTGGTTTTTCCCTAGGGGGCGATGACAAAACCGTCAAGGTTTCGATCACACCGCTCACGGGGCCCGTTAGACACGTAGCAAACGAGACAAGATGCCCGAAGTCATTTTCCCCGGTCCCGAAGGTCGCCTTGAAGGCCGTTATCATCCGCAGCCCGCACCCGATGCGCCAATTGCAATTGTTTTGCACCCCGATCCCCAATTCGGCGGCACGATGAACAATCGCGTGGTGTATAACCTGCATTATACGTTCCACAAAATGGGTTTCACCGTTTTGCGGTTCAACTTTCGCGGCGTAGGCCGGTCGCAAGGTGAATATGACCAAGGCGTGGGTGAATTGTCCGACGCCGCATCGGCACTGGATTATCTGCAAGCGCAAAACCCCAATTCCAAACATTGCTGGGTTGCGGGTTTCAGCTTTGGCGCATGGATTGGTATGCAGCTTTTGATGCGCCGGCCCGAAATTACCGGCTTTATCTCGGTCGCACCGCCGGCAAATATGTATGATTTCAGCTTTTTGGCGCCATGCCCCTCATCGGGTTTGATCATCAACGGCACCAATGATCGCGTTGCCCCGCCCAAAGACACGCATACGCTGGTCAGCAAGCTGCGCGAACAAAAAGGCATTACAGTCACCCATGAAGAGATCGAAGGTGCCGATCACTTCTTTAAGGATGATGAAAAGCACATGACGCCAATGATCGACACCGTGCGTTCTTATGTCAAACGGCGCCTGACCGAAGGCACCCGGTAATGGCACTTGTCGATCAGATGGCCGAGAAATTGGCGGCTGATGTGATGCAGGCGCAAAAGGAGCTCGGCCCGGAGGCAGATCGACTGTATGTTGAGGTGGCGAATTTCATCGGCACCTCCTCACCCGCCCTGGAAGAGGCGTTTTTGACCGCCTGTCGTGTGCACCTGTCCGAACAACGCGGCCGCGCGTTCTTTGAAAAAAAGCTTAAAGCCTTACAGGCGCAGGCGCTGAAACCTGACGCAGGTTAAAATACCCCTCACCGGCGCGCGCAAGCCCGCCGGTGATTTTCTATACAGATGGGTGAATGGCAATGACCACGCGATTAGATCAGCAACTGGCGTTTCTGGCAGAGGTTGAGAAGCTGAAATCTGTCACGCGCGCAACGCCCATTCATGATGCCAGCCGACCCGAAAATTCGGCCGAACATAGTTGGTCATTGGCGTTGTGGGCATTGGTGCTGGCAGATCAGGCGGCGCCAGGTGTGGATACGCTACGCGCAGTCAAGATGCTGCTGGTACATGACATTGTGGAAATTGACGTAGGTGATGTGCCAATTCATTCCGCCAATGGTACGGCGCATGGCTCTGCCGAGATCGCAGCACAAGAACAAGCGGCTGCGATGCGGATTTTCGGATTACTTCCCAACGACATGGCGCAAGAATTTACGGCGCTATGGCAAGAATTCGAAGCGGCGCAGACCGCGACCGCCATATACGCAAAATCCCTTGATCGGGCGCAGCCGGTTGTGTTGAACCTACAGGCGGGCGGCGGATCATGGATCGACTATGATGTCTGCTATGATCAGGTAGAAAGCCGGGTCGGCGCAAAGGTCGCCTTGGGGCTGCCGGGTTTATGGGATGCTGTGAAAGCCCGCATCCTGCCGTGGTTTTCGGCACGCAACCGTATTTAAGTTTTTGCTATAGGCAGAACACGCAAATTTGCGCCGATCCGGTATGCAATTGCATACCGGCGTATAGAAGTCTTCATATTTCTCCGTTACAGCAAAGACAGCCGACTCACCATTAGCCACGTGGAAAGGGCCCACATGTCGAAGATCAAAGTCGAAAACCCAATTGTCGATATTGACGGCGATGAGATGACGCGGATCATCTGGGACTTCATCAAGAAAAAGCTGATCGAACCCTATCTTGACATCGACTTGCTGTATTACGATCTGGGCATCGAAGAGCGCGACCGGACCGAAGATCAGATTACCATAGACGCCGCACATAAAATCAAAGACGTCGGCGTTGGTGTGAAATGCGCCACGATCACCCCAGATGAGGCGCGCGTTGAAGAATTTGGCCTGAAAAAGATGTGGAAATCACCCAATGGGACGATCCGCAACATTTTGGGCGGTGTGGTGTTCCGCCAGCCGATCATCTGCCGCAATGTGCCGCGTCTGGTGCCCGGCTGGACTGACCCGATTGTTGTGGGCCGTCACGCCTTTGGCGATCAATACAAAGCCACCGACTTCACCTTCCCCGGCAAAGGCCAGCTAACGATGAAATTCGTGGGCGACGATGGCACCGTGATTGAACGTGTTGTCTACGATGCGCCATCTGCAGGCGTGTATCAGGCGATGTATAACCTTGATGAATCGATCTATGATTTCGCCCGCGCATCGTTCAATTACGGGCTTAATCTGGGTTGGCCGGTATATCTGTCCACCAAGAACACGATCCTGAAAGCCTATGATGGGCGGTTCAAAGACATCTTTGCCGAAGTCTATGCCGCTGAATTTGAAGACCAATTCAAAGCCGCCAATATTTGGTATGAACACCGTTTGATCGACGATATGGTGGCCAGCGCGATGAAATGGTCGGGTAAATTCGTCTGGGCGTGCAAGAATTACGATGGTGATGTGCAGTCGGATACAGTCGCGCAGGGCTTTGGCTCTTTGGGGTTAATGACCTCACAATTGATGACGCCTGATGGGAAAATTGTTGAGGCAGAGGCGGCCCATGGCACTGTCACCCGCCATTTCCGTCAGCACCAGAAAGGCGAGGCCACATCGACCAACTCTATCGCCTCAATTTATGCATGGACGGGCGGGCTGAAGCACCGTGCCAAGCTGGATGGCAATGATCAGCTGATGCGCTTTGCACAGACGCTGGAAAAAACCGTTGTGGATACGGTGGAAGCCGGCTTCATGACGAAGGATTTGGCGCTGCTGGTCGGACCGGACCAGAAATGGCTGACCACGATTGGTTTCCTTGAAAAAATCGCGTCCAATTTGGATACCGCATTGGCCGGATAAGAACGGATCGGTCGGGCCCCGCGCCCGGCCGCATTCTCTGCGTGATCAGTTTTTCAAATAGCACGCGAAAAACGGATGGTTTCGGTGTCAGCCACTTGCCATTGACCGAATGGTTCGTAATGTCTCCCCCATGACACAGACCACCGCGCCCACGCCCGAAATCGCCCACACCCGCCACAGCCTGACCGATGATGCCCAAGGTATTTTATACGGTGGGTTTATGGCCGGTTTTGGCGTGCTGATCTTGCAAAGCCTAGGTTTTGTAACCGGTCAAACCGCAGGTGCGGCGATCTTGATCTCATATGCCACGGGTTGGAGCTTTGGCGCAGTGTTCTTCGTGATCAACCTGCCATTCTACTATCTGGGCTGGAAGCGGATCGGCCCGATGTTCGTGGCCAAATCCCTTACAGCGGTCACGATCTTGTCGGTGACGACCGCCGTCTTGCCCAATTATGTCGGGTTTTCGCAGCTGCATCCGCTGGCGGGCGCGGTGCTGTTTGGGGGAATTACCGGATCGGCATTGCTTGCGCTGTTTCGGCATGGGTCCAGTCTGGGCGGCGTGGGCATTGTCGCGCTTTATCTGCAAGATAAAACCGGATTCAAAGCCGGGTGGACACAGATGATCTTTGACGCCTGTGTTTTTGCCATCGCGTTGTCGATGCGTGATTGGCATCTGGTGGCATGGTCAGCGCTTGGTGCTTTGGTCGTCAATTTGGTGATCACATGGAATCACCGCAAAGATCGCTATATCGCGACCTGAATCGCGGCGCATTCGTGCAAGGTGGCGTGGATTTCAGCAGATCCCTTTTTGCAACCCTGCCCTGCATAATCGTGATTTGGCAGCAGGCTGATTCTAGCGCATATTTAGGTCATGCCTTCTGACGCTTCTACACTCGCCAAAATACAACGCCCGCCGCCAGCTGGCCGCCGCAAACGCCTTGAGGCGCGCCGTCCTGCGCGCCGTCCGCAAGAAAAACACTACACCCTGTTTGAAGATATTCAGGGGATCTTGATTGCCTGCGCGCAATCCGCGCTTGGCATTCATTTACTGCGAGCCGCGGGTCTGGTGACAGGTGGCACTGCGGGGATGGCACTGATCATCACCTATGCGATGGGTTGGAATTTCAGCCTCGTGTTTTTTGTGATCAACCTACCGTTCTATGGTTTTGCCTATCGTGCACGCGGCTTGCGGTTTTGTCTGAAATCCATGGCATCTGTCACCACCGTGTCGGTCATGGCTGAGGCGCTAAAGCCGGTTTTGCATATCGCACAGGTGCATCCCGGGGTCGCCGCAGCCCTGTTCGGGATCAGCACCGGCGTGGGGCTTTTGGGCCTGTTTCGCCATTCGGGCAGTTTGGGCGGCGTGTCGATTGTTGCGGTGATATTACAAGATAAATTCGGCTTCAAAGCGGGTTGGACGCAATCAATCCATGATTTGTGCCTGTTTGCCGTAGCCTTCGCAATCTTGCCGGCCGATCGGGTGCTGTGGTCCTTGTTAGGGGCGGTTGTTCTCAATTTCGTGATCGCGTTCAATCATCGGCGTGACTGGTATGTCGTGACCTGATCGTGCAGGGTCGCGCAGATGAAAACCTATGTCATCCTTCTGGTTGCGGTGCTGTTTGAAACGCTTGCGACCACCTCGTTACAAGCCAGCCAACAGTTCACGCGGCTTTGGCCGTCGCTGGGGGTGGTGCTGGGTCTGGGAACCGCACTGTATTTGCTAACATTGGTTTTGCGCGTGTTGCCGCTGGGGATCACCTATGCGCTGTGGTCGGGAATTGGCATCGTGTTGACCGCGATCACCGGGCGCCTTTTCTTCGGGCAAAAGCTGGATCTGGCAGGCATGATCGGACTGGCGCTGATCATCGGTGGGATCGTCGTGATCAACCTGTTCTCAAAATCTGCCACGCATTAACCTGCTCTTTCAGGGCGATTAACTGCCACAGGGCTTTCCAGTCCGGCTTTTTTGCCTTATGCGCAGGGCAACCTCCCTTACGCAGGCAAGTTCCATGGACCTTCGCAATATCGCGATCATCGCCCACGTTGACCACGGCAAGACCACGCTCGTTGATCAGCTTCTGAAACAATCCGGTGCTTTCCGGGAAAACCAGGCCGTCGCGGAACGCGCGATGGACAGCAACGACATCGAACGCGAACGCGGGATTACCATCCTTGCAAAAGCGACGAGCGTCGAATGGGGCACCACCCGCATCAATATCGTTGATACCCCCGGTCACGCCGATTTCGGTGGCGAGGTAGAGCGTATCTTGTCGATGGTTGATGGCGTGTGCCTGTTGGTGGATGCCGCCGAAGGCCCGATGCCGCAGACGAAATTCGTTACCCAAAAGGCGTTGGCACTTGGCCTGAAGCCGATCGTGGTTTTGAACAAGGTCGACAAACCGGCAGCCGAGCCTGACCGCGCGCTCGACGAAGTGTTCGACCTGTTTGCCAACCTTGGCGCCAGCGAAGAGCAGCTTGATTTCCCGCATGTCTATGCCTCGGGTATTGGCGGCTGGGCTGACACCGAATTGGACGGGCCACGTGAAAACCTCGACGCGTTGTTTGAACTGATCGTCAAACACGTTGAGCCACCAAAGCAGCTTGAAAAACAAGACGAGCCCTTCTCGATGCTGGCCACCACATTGGGCGCGGATCCGTTCATTGGCCGTATCCTGACGGGCCGTATCGAATCCGGCAAGTTGAAGGTCGGTGATGCGCTGAAAGGTCTGTCGCGCGATGGCGATAAGGTCGAGCAGTTCCGCTGCACCAAAATTCTGGCCTTCCGCGGCCTGAGCCAGCAGCCGATTGACGAAGCCATCGCAGGCGACATCGTGTCCGTGGCCGGTATGACCAAAGTGACCGTGGCCGATACGCTATGTGCGCTGGATGTCGATACTGCCCTGCCCGCACAGCCAATTGACCCGCCGACGATCTCGGTCACATTTGGCATCAACGACAGCCCACTTGCAGGCAAAGACGGCTCTAAGGTTCAGTCGCGCGTCATTCGTGACCGCCTGATGAAAGAGGCCGAAACCAACGTTGCGATCAAGATCGAAGACACGCCGGGCGGCGAAGCCTTCGTCGTATCGGGTCGTGGTGAATTGCAGATGGGCGTGTTGATCGAAAACATGCGCCGTGAAGGGTTCGAACTGTCGATTTCGCGTCCCAAGGTGATTTTCCGTGACGTGGATGGTCAGCGCGAAGAGCCGATCGAAGAAGTCATTATCGACGTTGATGATGAATATTCCGGCACCGTGATCGAGAAGCTGACAGGCCACCGCAAAGGCGACCTGGTCGAGATGCGCCCCGCCGAAGGTGGCAAAACCCGCATCGTGGCTCATGTGCCGTCGCGCGGCATGATCGGCTATCAGGGCGAGTTCCTGACCGATACACGTGGCTCGGGCGTTTTGAACCGTCTGTTCCACAGCTGGGCACCGTATAAGGGTGCGATTGAAGGACGCCGTCAGGGTGTTCTGATCTCCATGGATAACGGGATTTCGGTCTCCTATGCATTGTGGAACTTGGAAGATCGCGGCAAAATGTTCATTGGCGCGCAAGAAGCGGTTTACACCGGCATGATCATTGGCGAGCATTCGCGCGACAACGATCTGGAAGTGAACCCGCTGAAGGGCAAAAAGCTGACCAACGTTCGTGCGTCTGGAACAGATGAAGCGGTTCGCCTGACGCCTCCGGTTCGGATGAGCCTGGAAGAAGCCATCGCCTATATTGATGATGATGAGCTGGTAGAGGTCACACCGAAAGCGGTCCGTTTGCGCAAAACGCATCTGGACCCGCATGAGCGTAAACGCGCATCGCGCGGCGCATAAGTCAGCCGCATATACTTAGGAAGGGGGGCCAGTTGGCCCCCTTTTTTTCATACGCCACTATTTTCATGCGCCACAACTTGCCTATGCGGGGCGCGCGGTAGGCATGCATAAAAAAACGGGGCCAGACGGCCCCGCTTTACACCAACTGTTTATGGCGATTGGATTATTCTGCAACCGTCGCGCTGGCGATATAATCGGGATCAGTGACCAGGCCGTTTTTGCGACTGTCGCCTTTTTTCAACGCGTCGACAACATCCATGCCGGCGACAACATGGCCGACAACGGTATATTGCCCATCCAGATGCGGCGCATCTGCAAACATGATGAAGAATTGCGAATTGGCCGAATTCGGGTTTTGCGACCGCGCCATGCCCACGATACCACGGGTGAAGCTTCGGTTGGAAAACTCTGCCGGTAGGTCCGGATATTCTGATCCGCCCATTCCTGCCATGGCGGTTTGCGCGCCATCTTTCTTGCCAAATTGCACATCGCCCGTCTGGGCCATGAAGCCGTCAATCACACGGTGGAAGACCACGTCATCATACGCGCCTTCTTTGGCAAGCTTGACGATACGCTCCACATGCTGCGGGGCAACATCGGGCAGCAGGTCAATCACGATTTCACCGCTGGTCGATCCTGCGACTTCCAATGTCAGGTTCGGACCATCGGTATCTGCGGTGCCGGCCCCCTGGGCCCATGCACCGGCTGCAGCACAGGCCATCACCCCGGCCAGAAGGGACCGACGCACCAAATTACGCATCGGCTGCAACCTTAACCGAGATCATACGGTCGGGCGATTTCGGCGGCTCACCACGGGTAATCGCGTCAACATGTTCCATGCCTTCAATGACGCGGCCATAAACGGTGTATTGGCCGTTCAGGAAATGGTTGTCACCGAAATTGATAAAGAACTGCGAATTGGCCGAATTGGGGTTGGACGACCGTGCGGCGCCCAGCGTACCACGATCATGTGGGATCCGCGAGAATTCGGCCGGGACATCGTCATATTCTGATCCACCGGTGCCTGCGCGGCCCGGATTATAGTCTTTTTCCATATTCGCATGGGCAACATCGCCGGTCTGCGCCATGAAACCGTCGATCACACGATGAAACGCGACGTTATCATAGGCTCCATCACGGGCCAGTTTTTTCATACGTTCGCTGTGCAGCGGCGCAATATCGGGCAGCAATTCGATGATGACTGGCCCGTCTTTCAGCTCAATAATGATGGTGTTTTCGGGATCTTTGATTTCGGCCATGGCGTCCTCCAAGGAAATTTGTTCGCCGTGCAACTTACACAACGCGCCGCCCGATGAAAGGGGCGATTAGGTCTGTGTGATGACATCGCGCACCGTTGACCATTCGTGACGGGGGATGCAAGTTAGCCGCAACTGCACCGGGGACAGCCGCGCCCCGTGTTTCATGATTGGAGACTGACATGGCTTGGAAAACGCTTGATGATTTGGATCTGGCGGGCAAGGTCGTGCTGACGCGTGTGGACATTAACGTTCCCGTTGAAAATGGCCGCGTCACCGACCCCACCCGGATTGAAAAAATCGTGCCTACGGTGAAAGATATTTTGGCCAAGGGTGGCAAGCCGGTTTTGCTGGCGCATTTTGGTCGCCCCAAAGGGCAGGTCTTGGCCGATCTAAGCCTTGCGCCGCTGGTCCCAGCTTTGTCGCACGCACTTGGGGTCAACGTGCATTTTGCTGAAGATTGCATCGGCACCGTTGCCAAAAAAGCAGTAGCCGCCCTGCCCGATGGTGAAGTTTTGCTGCTGGAAAACACGCGTTTTCATGCTGGCGAAGAAAAAAATGACGCCGAGCTTGCCGCTTCAATGGGCGCGCTGGGGTCGGTCTATGTCAATGATGCGTTTTCGGCGGCTCATCGCGCGCATAGCTCAACCGAGGGCTTGGCGCAGGTCTTGCCCTCTGCCGCAGGCCGGTTGATGGCTGCCGAGCTGAAGGCGCTGGAGGCCGCATTGGGCGAGCCCGTGCGCCCGCTTGCCGCCGTTGTGGGCGGGGCCAAAGTATCGACCAAGCTGGATCTATTGTCGAATTTGATTGAAAAAGTCGATCATCTGATCATCGGCGGCGGTATGGCCAATACATTCCTGGTCGCACAGGGGATCGAAGTGGGCAGCTCACTGGCAGAGCGCGATATGGCCGACACTGCCCGCGAGATTTTGGAGAAAGCCAAGTCCACTGGTTGCGCCATTCACCTGCCTGTCGATGTTGTCGTCGCACGCGAATTTAAAGCCAATGCAGAAAATGAAACCGTGTCCGCCGATGCCTGCCCCGCTGATGCGATGATTCTGGATGCCGGTCCCAAGACCGTTGAAGAAATCGCCAGAGTATTCACAGCGTCGCGCACATTGATTTGGAACGGCCCTTTGGGCGCGTTTGAAATCACGCCTTTTGATATGGCCACGAATGCAGCCGCTGCCAAAGCGGCCGAATTGACCGAAGCAGGCAGCTTGACCTCTGTGGCGGGGGGCGGCGACACGGTTGCCGCGCTGAACAAATCGGGCGCAGCACAGCGATTCACCTATATCTCTACCGCCGGGGGCGCCTTCTTGGAGTGGATGGAGGGCAAAACCCTGCCCGGTGTCGCAGCTTTGCAAAGCTGATCGCCCGAATCATGATCAAAAACAGCGGCGGCCCATGGGTCGCCGTTTTTATTTGCATAGCGTTAGCGCCATCAGCATTGGCATCAAAGGATTGTCGCATTAGCTCTATATTAATGGCCCAATAACGTAGCTCCAAATTTGGGGGGAGTCCTATAATGGCAACCGCACAGCAGACCGCACAGATCGCAAAAGGGGATGGTTTCATCGCCGCGTTGGATCAGTCCGGAGGCTCAACGCCAAAAGCATTGCGCTTGTATGGTATTGAAGAAGACGCATATTCCAATGATGTGGAAATGTATGACCTGATCCATCAGATGCGCGCACGGATCATTAAATCACCAGCATTTTCCAATGGCAAAGTCATTGGTGCGATCTTGTTTGAACAGACAATGGATCGCGATATCGATGGTACGCCCACCGCGACCTATCTGTGGGAAAGTGCAGGCGTCGTGCCCTTCTTGAAGATCGACAAAGGTCTGGAAGACGAGTCGAACGGTGTGCAGATGCTCAAACCGATCCCGGGTTTGGGTGCATTGTTGGATCGCGCTAAGGCAGCAGGCATCTATGGCACCAAAGAACGCTCGGTCATCCATGCGGCCAATCACGCTGGTATCGCCGCTATTGTGGCGCAGCAGTTTGAACTGGGCGCGACGGTCACCGCGCATGGGCTGATGCCAATCCTAGAGCCAGAGGTAACGATCTCGATCTCTGATAAGGCCGAGGCAGAGGCGATTTTGCGCGATGAGCTGTTGAAACATCTGGATCAATTGCCCAGCGATCAGCAGGTGATGTTGAAACTGTCTCTGCCCAGCGTGCCAAATTTCTATAAGCCGCTGATCGATCACCCACGGGTGTTGCAACTTGTGGCGCTGTCGGGCGGCTATTCGCGCGACGAAGCAAATGTGATTTTGGCCAAGAACGAGGGCATGATTGCCTCCTTCTCGCGCGCATTAACCGAAGGCATGTCGGCACAGCAATCGGATGCAGAATTCGATGCAGCACTCGCCGCAGCCATCACCAATATCCATGCCGCATCCACCGCCAGCGAAACGGTCGCCGCTTAAGGCGCCGCGCGGATCATCCGGACCGAAGGTGGCGTCACGCCACCGAACGGGCCACAAGGGGTTCGATGCCCCTTGTGGCCCGATTTTGTTGCGCCCCACAAGTGGCGATCACGCTTTGTTCCACTAGCCACATCGCGCCGCCCATTGCATTATGGTGAACAGAATGTGAAGCCCGATCCTTCAGGCTATCACCGCCCATCAGAGGCACATCAAAAGCAGTCGCGCCCCGCACAGGGGCCAAGCAGTGGACAGGCACATGCAACATAAAAGCCGGGCGTTTGGCCCGCTTATTTTCTTCGCGATCGCCTTTGTGTTGGGCGCCTATTTCACCTTTGCAGCCGTGCAGGGATCTTACGGGATTTTCCGCAGCGTCCAAATTCAGGCGGAAATCTCCGAGCTGGAAACCGAACGCGACGCCCTACGCGCCGAAGTCAAACAGATGGCGAACCTGACCCATCGTCTGTCCGACCGCTATCTTGACCTGGACCTACTGGATCAACAAGCGCGCGACATTCTTGGCCTGGTCCGCGCCGATGAGGTTGTCATCCGCTAAGCCAAACCAAAAAACGGCACCACAATATGTCATAACCCGCCCTTGCCGGCGGGTTTTTTATGCGCATTTGCAATGCGATAGCGAAAATTATCTTCGCACCAACCACCTTTTATTTATTGAAAAAGACAACTCCGCACGGGGGTCATTGTCATTGTGAAGGCTTTATCGTAGAAATGGTTTAACGTTGAACTATCCGTGCAGAGGGAGGAAGCCAATGGCGACTCGCAAAGCTTCGGGCAACGCGGCCAAGCCGGGCGCGAATGTCTCGAAGGACGATCTTCTCAGCTACTACCGTGACATGTTGCTGATCCGCCGCTTTGAAGAAAAAGCAGGACAATTATACGGCATGGGCCTGATCGGTGGTTTCTGCCACCTGTATATCGGGCAAGAAGCGGTTGTTGTTGGCCTTGAAGCCGCAGCCAAAGAGGGCGACAAGCGCGTCACCTCATATCGCGACCACGGCCATATGCTGGCCTGTGGCATGGACGCCAAAGGCGTGATGGCGGAACTTACCGGTCGCGAAGGCGGCTACTCCAAAGGTAAGGGCGGCTCGATGCATATGTTCTCAAAAGAGAAGCATTTCTACGGCGGCCACGGCATTGTTGGCGCGCAGGTTCCAATTGGCGCAGGGCTCGCCTTTGCGGATAAATACAAAGGCAATGACAATGTAACTTTCGCGTATTTCGGCGATGGTGCGGCCAACCAGGGTCAGGTCTATGAGACCTATAACATGGCGCAGCTATGGGATCTTCCGGTGGTTTTTGTCATTGAAAACAACCAATACGCGATGGGCACATCGGTTCAGCGTTCCACCAAATCCCCGTCCCTGTGGCAGCGCGGCGCAGCCTATGGCATCGCCGGCGAAGAGGTCGACGGAATGGATGTTCTGGCGGTTAAGGAAGCGGGCGAAAAAGCTGTTGCGCATTGCCGCGCCGGCAATGGCCCCTATATTCTTGAGGTCAAAACCTACCGCTACCGCGGTCACTCCATGTCCGATCCGGCGAAATACCGGTCACGCGATGAAGTGCAGAAAATGCGCGAAGAACGCGATGCGATTGAACATGTCCGCCAGCTGTTGCTGACCGGGGAACATGCAAGCGAAGACGACCTGAAGGCACTTGATAAAGAGATCAAAGGCATCGTCAACGAGTCTGCTGAATTTGCCAAAGAAAGCCCCGAGCCCGCGCTCGAAGAGCTTTGGACCGACATCTATGCCGAAGCGGCGCCGCAAAACGCCTGAGGGGGACAAATAAATGGCAACTGAAATCCTGATGCCCGCACTGTCTCCTACGATGGAGGAAGGCACGCTTGCGAAATGGCTGAAGAAAGAAGGCGAATCGGTCTCTTCTGGCGATATCATCGCCGAGATCGAAACCGACAAAGCCACGATGGAATTCGAAGCCGTTGACGAAGGCGTCATCGGCAAAATTTTGATCCCCGAAGGCACTGCCGGCGTGAAGGTCAATGATTGCATCGCGATCCTTCTGGAAGAAGGCGAATCGATGGATGACGTCGACAGCTCGGCAAAATCCGAAGCCCCTGCAGCACCCCAAGACGATGCGCCCGCATCCGTTCCCGCAGCGGCCAAATCAGAAGATGACACCCCCGCCCCACAGGCCAATCTGGACCCGGACTGGCCTGAAGGCACACCAATGAAGCAACAGACCGTTCGCGAAGCGTTACGTGACGCGATGGCCGAAGAAATGCGCGGCGACGAAAACGTCTATCTGATGGGCGAAGAAGTTGCGCAATATCAAGGCGCCTACAAAATCTCGCAAGGTCTGCTGGATGAATTCGGCGACAAGCGCGTCGTTGACACGCCGATCACCGAACATGGCTTTGCCGGTATCGCGGTTGGTGCGGCCTTTGGCGGGTTGCGTCCGATTGTTGAATTCATGACATTCAACTTTGCAATGCAGGCAATTGACCACATCATCAATTCGGCTGCGAAAACATTGTATATGTCGGGCGGCCAGATGGGGGCTCCGATGGTGTTCCGTGGCCCCAATGGTGCGGCCGCGCGCGTGGGTGCACAGCACAGCCAAGATTACTCAGCTTGGTATGCGCAAATCCCCGGCCTGAAAGTGGCAATTCCCTATTCCGCAGCCGATGCAAAAGGCTTGTTGAAATCGGCGATCCGCGATCCAAACCCGGTCATTTTCCTGGAAAATGAAATCCTATACGGCAAGACGTTCGATGTGCCTGACATGGATGATTTCACCGTGCCATTTGGCAAGGCGAAAATTTGGCGCGAAGGGACGGATGTTACCATCGTCTCCTTCGGTATTGGCATGACCTATGCACTGGAAGCCGCTGAAAAGTTGGCAGAAGAGGGCATCTCGGCAGAGGTAATCGACCTGCGGACTCTGCGTCCGTTGGATTATGATACGGTTCTGGCTTCGGTGATGAAAACCAACCGCTGCGTCACTGTCGAAGAAGGCTTCCCGGTCGCCTCCATCGGCAACCATTTGTCGGCTGTGATCATGGAACGCGCGTTTGACTATCTGGACGCGCCGGTCATCAATTGCACCGGTAAAGATGTGCCGATGCCTTACGCCGCCAACCTTGAAAAACTGGCTTTGACCACAACGGCAGAAGTCGTCGATGCGGTCAAAAAAGTCACCTATCGCTAAGGAGTTACGGGAATGGCAATTGAAATCCTAATGCCCGCCCTTTCTCCAACGATGGAGGAAGGCACTTTGGCCAAATGGCTAAAGAAAGAGGGCGACACGGTCGAAAGCGGTGATATCATCGCTGAAATCGAAACCGACAAAGCCACGATGGAATTCGAAGCCGTTGACGAAGGTGTCATGGGTAAGATCCTTGTGGCCGAAGGCACCAGCGGCGTGAAGGTCAACGAGGCCATTGCGATTTTGCTGGAAGAAGGCGAAGACGCCTCCGCGATGGACAGCGCCTCTGCACCTGCAGACAGCGCCTCATCGACGAAGGATGCCGCCCCTGCCCCAACCCCGAAAGAGGCGCAGCCCGCACCTGCCAGCTCGGGCGGAAAAGCGCCCGCTGCTCCGGTCAAAGATGGCAAACGCCTGTTTGCCTCCCCGTTGGCACGCCGCATCGCGGATCAAAACGGTGTTGATCTGACGACTCTGACGGGCTCTGGCCCCAAAGGCCGTATCGTCAAATCCGATGTAGAAGGTGCGAAAGCGGGCGCTGCTGCGGCACCGGCTACCAAAGCTGCGGCACCAACCGCACCGACAGCGTCGGCCGCTGCAGCTGCCAAAGGCGCATCTTCGGATACGATTGCGAAGATGTATGAGGGCCGCGAATACGAGGTCATCGAACTTAACGGGATGCGCAAAACTATCGCAGCCCGCCTGACCGAAGCGAAACAACAGATCCCACATTTCTATCTGCGGCGTGAAGTCTCGCTGGATGCGCTGATGAAATTCCGCGGTGATTTGAACAAGCAGCTTGCGGGCCGTGGCGTCAAATTGTCGGTCAATGACTTCATCATCAAAGCCTGCGCGCTGGCGTTGCAATCGGTGCCAGATGCGAACGCTGTTTGGGCAGGGGACCGCGTCTTCAAACTGAAGCCATCCGATGTTGCGGTTGCGGTTGCTATTGAAGGCGGATTGTTCACACCGGTCCTGAAAGACGCTGAAAACAAATCACTATCTGCCTTGTCAGCCGAAATGAAAGACCTGGCAGGCCGTGCGCGCGATAAAAAGCTGGCGCCGCATGAATATCAGGGCGGTTCTTTCGCGATCTCGAACCTTGGGATGTTCGGCATTCAAAACTTTGATGCTGTGATCAACCCACCGCATGGTGCCATCCTTGCTGTTGGTGCGGGTTTGAAAAAGCCCGTCGTGAACGCGGATGGAGAGCTGGGCGTGGCCACGATGATGTCGATGACATTGTCTGTCGATCACCGCGTCATCGACGGTGCCTTGGGTGCCGAGCTTATGAAAGCCATCTGTGAGAACCTTGAAAACCCGATGCTGATGCTTGCATGATGCATTTTGATATATCATCACAAAGGGCGGCCCCATCGGCCGCCCTTTTGCATATGTCACCATGTAATACGGCCTATGAAATAGACTGTGCCATTATCCTTGATTGCGGCAAAACTCACTCAGGATCTGGTCCATACTGACTGACGGCTGGGCGCAGCCCGCATCACCCACGATTTTGGCTGGAACACCCGCCACCGTCTTGCATGGCGGCACTTCGTTCAACACAACAGAGCCAGCCGCGACTCGGCTATTGTCGCCCACCCGAATATTGCCCAGCACTTTCGCGCCAGCGCCTATCAAAACACCGTTGCCGATCTTGGGGTGACGGTCTTCTTCTTCTTTGCCGGTGCCACCCAGCGTAACCGAATGCAACATCGACACATTATCGCCCACGACTGCCGTTTCCCCGATTACAATGGAATGCGCGTGATCGATCATCACACCTTTGCCGATCCGCGCGGCAGGGTGAATATCCACTCCGAACATTTCAGAGGTGCGCATCTGCACGAAATAGGACATATCACGGCGTCCCTGTTGCCATAGCCAATGGCCAATCCGGTAACTTTGCAGCGCTTGATAGCCTTTGTAAAACAGCAATGGTTGCATCAGCCGGTGGCACGCAGGGTCACGCTCAAACGCGGCGACCAAATCGGCGCGGGCCGCCACCCCCAGATCAGGCGCGGCCTCATAGGCCTCATCCGCGATCTCACGCAGCAACTGCTCTGACATTTCATCCGATGTGAGCTTCATCGAAAACCGATAGGCCAGCGCGCCTTCAAACGTTCCATGATGTAGCAGCCCGGCATGGATCAAAGCCCCCAGCAATGGCTCATCCGCCACCGCAACGCGCGCTTCGTCACAAATCCGGGTCCAGACCGGATCAATTGCGGCAAGGGTGGTGCGGGTTTTGGCCATAGCGTGTTCCTTTCACTTGCCCTGATCGTAGCACAGTTTTGCAACATAGGGTTCCTCTCGGGATACGAAAAGCGGCACAAGATGAAAAGAGCCTAAACCCGGTCGCGCCAGATCCCAATTGCCCGCACAGTATCGGCCAACGCATGCAAATAACATGCGTCCAAACGGGCCACAGGGGCGCGTGGCTCTTTGAACACCCGTGATATCAGGCTGCCATCGCCCCATTTTGGATGGGCTTTACGCAGCCGCTTACGGAAACGATCGGCCGCATGGGCATCATGCAACAAACAACACATCCATGTGATCCGCCCAACCCGCGGACGGATCATCATCGCACGGGTGGCCGCTATCAGGTCATCTTGGGTAATAGGCCGCATCATACGTTGTCCAGTTTCAACTGCGCAAATGGCCCTGGCCCGTACAGATCCGACATTTGCGCAACCGTTAATACGGCCCCCGCGCCAAGACCATCATCCGCAGCCATCTGCGCTGTATAGGTCCAATGCGGCGCGCTCACCGTGGTTTCGCGGATCACCGCCTCGCCTTGTACAACGCGCAGCATATAATGTTCCTGCTCCTCGCCCAGCGGCACGTCAAAGCCTTCCCAACTGTCACCATCTCGGCGTGTGCGGCGCAACCAGTCAAACGTCATGTCGCCCGCCACCTGATGCATCCGCAAATGCACCGGGCGAAACGGGCGCAACCCCACACCAGCAAAGGCCTCCACCCGGTGGATATAGCTTGGGTCATCATAGCCGCGACCGGCAGGGCCAATCCTGTAATGACGGGCCAGATTGCGCGCGCCAGCAGGCAGATCTATCTGGCCAACCGCATCATTCAACAGCACGATAATTGATCCCTCCGGCCAGGTATCAGGCATTACCGCATCCGTGCCGCATTGCCCGCGCAACCGTCCGCGCAGATCATAGACCCCGGGGGAGATCAGCTGGGCCTGGGTGAATTGAAACACTTCCCAATCGGCAGTATCTCCGCCCCGAATGGCCACCGCGTTTGCCCCGTTCAACACACGCGCCTGTGATGCAGACGCCAACGCGCCTGACATCAGCTTAACACGCAACGCCGGACCATTATCCCACATTCCAGCAGGGGCCGCGCCCAGCGCGTTTTGCGTCACACCGATCACCGATTGCGCCGCGGCAACCGTGTTCAACATGTAGCCATCGTCCTCCTGCGAAGACCATAGCGCAACCGATCCGGGCCACGGAATGGCACTTACCGCCAGATGCGGCGTATGGGGGATTTCCTGTCCGGTCAGCAGCGGCAGGTCCAAAAACACAGGCGTCACCGGAACCGGGGCCACAAAGGGTTGCAGACCAATCCGTTCCTCTGCCTCATCTGACCGGCGATAGACACCTGGCTCTATACGCACGGCTTCAATTTCGCTGATCCCGGCCCTCTCTACCCGGTCTATCCGGTAGCGCCGTGCGATTCCCTCAACCGTCAGATCCACGACATCCCCGGGTCCCAAATCCCCCAAAGATAACGGCAGCGCAAAGCTGATACGGTCGCGCGACACACGCGCCTCGGCCAACCAGCGCTCCACCGTGGCCTGGCCCGCAGCCGTGCTCAGCGTCAGCGGCAAGCTACAGGCCGATGTGACCTCCGCCGCCGCCTCATCGGGAAAGACTGCCTCCGCCATGCGGCTCTCATAATCGGCATCCATCTGCAGATAGCTCAAACGGACCCGGCCTGCCGTCTCGGCCTCTGGCATGCGCATCCGCTGCACGGTTCTATCCCCTTCGCCCAGCGCCAGATCCTCTTCCGCCAGCTGCGCATCCACCCATCCGTTGCGCATCTGGAACCGCACGACACCGTCGCGCTCCACAGCCTCAAACCCATAGGCCATCATCAGGCTTTGCAACACAGCACGCGGTGTCTGTCCGCTGGTTGCGGCCAAACCACGTACAGTGCCAACCAACCCGCGCACATCAATCGCATAAAGCCCGACATCGGCACAAACATCTGCGACAACATTAGACAATGGCTGTGCAACCGCCCTCCCCGAGATCCAATGACCACGCGCATAATTCTGCGCATCTGACCATAGCGCGTCATAGGCCGGAAACTGCGGCGACGGACGGGTATCCCAACACCACACATGCGCACGGGTCATGTCGATCATCGCGCCATCATAAAGCGTCGCATCGGGATTGTGCTTTTGCTGGCCCCAATAGGCGATCATTGCCCGCAGATATTGCATCTGAAGCGCCTCATCGCGTCGCCCATCCGAATAATATGGCAAACTGGATTCCGAACTTTTGGGGTCCAGGAATTTATTGGGCTGGTTCGTGCCCTTATCAATCGCGGCACAGCCAAATTCCGTGAACCAGATCGGCTTGGACCCGGGCACCCAGACTGTGGGATCATGCGAACGTACCCCCCCTATACGTTCATGATGCGCATTTCCCCACCAATTGCGAAAATCCTTTGCCCGCCAGACCCACTCCTCGCCGTGGTCATCGGTAATCGGTGTGCGGATCTGTGCATCGCGGTGGGCGTCATAGGCGTAATACCAATCGTAGTACTCCCCCCCCGCGATATTGGCCTGAAGATAATCAAGGTTGTGAATCGCGCCCCATGACGCATCCAGATGGTCTTCACCGTCGCGCCAATCCGATAGGGGCAGGTAATTATCAACACCGATGAAATCTATATTGGAATCTGCCCATAGCGGGTCCAAATGAAAGAACCGATCCCCATTGCCGGGCTGATAACCGAAATATTCTGACCAATCCGCCGCATATGAAATCTTGCACCCGTGCCCCAGAATTGCGCGCACATCCGCAGCCAGCGCGATCAGCTCGTGCACAGCAGGAAAGCGGTTCGCGCTCCCCCTGATCTGCGTCAATGACCGCATTTCAGTGCCGATACAAAACGCATCCACCCCGCCTGCCTGGGCGCATAGATGTGCATAATGCAAAATAAAGCGCCGGAAGGACCATTCCTCACCTGCGAATGTGACAGTGTCGGTGCCAGGCGTAAAATCTTCGAGCGTGGCCGTACCGAAAAATGTTGCGACTTCAGCGTCGGCCGCATCTGTCTGATCGGCACTGCCAGCGCGTCCCGGTGCTATTGCTGTGGTGATCCGCCCACGCCACGGCAATGCAGGCTGTTCTTGTGCATCACTCCACGGATCGGGCAACCCATTGTCAGACAGCTGCGTCATCAAAATGAACGGATAAAAAGTCACCGACTGTCCCGCTGCTCGCAATGCCTGTATTGCCTGTATCACGCTGCGATCAGACGGCGTGCCGCCATAGACCGCCGTGCCGTTGCTCAACGGGACCAATCCCGCCTGAGCGCGCCCAACGCCCGACACGCGCCAGGGCATATCGCGGCCCTCGGCCTGCTCTGTGTCCACATGGGGGCGGATCGTGCAAGACCCGCATCGCAGATCATCGCCAAACCATGACACGACAAGCGACACCGCCTTGCATGCAGGCAGCTCCTGGTGCAATGCGTCAAGGGCATAAAGGAAATCCGTCTGAGCCCCTGTGGCGTTTTGATTGACCGCAACCGTGGCCGCACCAATCCCGTCACCGCTCATATACACCGGCTCAGTTGCCAGCGCGTATTCCCCGGTGCCCGGGATCAGTGCCACAGCCTGAACACCGCGCACCAGATCGGGCTCTGGCTCAACCGCATCGCTTTGGGCCGCACGCATCACCTCGAATGAGAACTGCGGCACCCGGTTGCCATAGGCGGCCAAAGGCAAACCCTCAATGACAACATAGGCAATGCCACGATAAGCAGGGGCCGCGTCCTCCCCCTCCACCGCCATGATCTTGGGGTCAGGCTGTTGATCTTCTGCCCCGGTATAGACACGCATATCCAGATCACGTGGATCAATCTCATTCCCATCCGCCCAGACACGCGCAACCCGTAATATCTCGCCTTCGCACAGCGCCAACGCCAAGCTTACAGAATAACTGTAGCTGGTTGTGGTGGTCGTCACCCCTGTGGCAACCTTTGCTGTGGCTTTACCGCCCGTTGTTTCGCTGCTGACGTCAGAATGCTCCATGAACCGTGTCGCCCAAATCACCTGACCGCTCAGCCGCATTGCCCCCCAGATCCGGCCAACCGGTTCCCCTTCACCTGCGCTGGACAGCCGGAACCGCTCGGCCCGGCCCGTCTCAACGGCGTTGGAGGCGCCCCCCACCAACTGCGCGCTTAACCGATTGTCGATCGCCATGCCCAGCGTGGCCCCCACCGCACGGCCAATAACCGCCCCGGACAGCCCTAAAACAGAGCCACCAAACCCGCCACCAATCGCGGCCCCCGCCGCTGAAAGCAATATCGTCGCCATTAGACTGCTCCTTGAGGGAAGATAAACTGCGCCACGATCTTGTCGCGCCACGGTCGGCTTAGCGGGCTTTCGACCACACCATGGCCGCTATAGGCATGGATGAATGCAGGCGCAGGCCCATCTCGCGACACGATGCCCAGATGTTTGGCCACCGCCCCTCGGCGCATCTGAAACAACAATACCTGCCCTGGCGCAGGCGCATCTTGCACCGGAATCAAATGCCGTCGTGCTGCGCGCCACAGGCGCTCCTCACCCGACGCCTCCGCCCAATCCGGCGTATAGGCAGGAACCTGCTCGGGCAGGTCGCCATACAGCGCGCGCCAAATACCACAAATCAACCCCAGACAATCGCACCCCGCAGCGCGCATGCTGCATTGATGCCTGTAGGGCGTGCCGATCCAACGGCGCGCCTGCGCAACAACCGTGTCCGGGCCGATCATCGAAACAGGCTCCCACCGTCATTATTTCCGGCCTTCACCGGATAGCTGATCAGCCAATCCTCCCCAGGAATATGCGGAAAGCCTCGAAAATTTAGAAAGTTGTCAAATTTCACCCGACAGGTTTCGGACCGCTTGTCACATCCCGCTGTCAGTCGCAGCTGATCCCCGACCACCACCTGTCCTGCAATGCGTTGCCAAAGTTCGATCTTGCGGGTGCCGCTGCCGCTGACGCGGTCAGCCTTTATCACCCCCGCCAAACCCGCCGCAGCGCCTGTCAGCACCTCCAATCGACCTTTTTCAAACCAACGATCGGCAAATCCGGGCACGGTGGCAAAGCCAAACCGCACGCCGTCCTCCACCGTCTCCACCTCCAATTCAGTGGCATAGCCCGGCGCGGTCAAATCAAACCGGCAACCCCCATCCCCCAAAATCGCCGCACAGCGCGAATGAAACACCCGCCCTGTCTTCACGTTCAGCGCCTCGGTTAACCCGCGCAGCTCGGCAGTAAAGGCGCCGCTTGCACGGATAATTTCCCCCAATGTCCCGCGAAACACCAAAACACGCTCTTGCGGTGCGGCCCAATTGACCAGCCATGCACGCAGCTGCGCACCGTCATAGCGCCCAGCCAAAATGTCAGTTTCTGAAATGGCATTACCGCTCAAGGCGCCAAAAGCTTCGCTATTATCCACCGCCAATCCGGTCGATTGCGCGACCGCCTTAGCGCTCATTCCGCTATCGGGGCGAAATACGATATCTTCAAATGTCAGCCCAAGGTCATGATCGGTAAAGCCCAACGTTATCCCGTCACGGCGCGTCACCGCCCAGGCCCGCGCAACTGTCGTCGTACCACTGCGCAAATGGTCTTTAAATTGCGTTGAATACCCCATCATAGACGCAGCTCAATTACAGGCACCTGTGGCACATCGCCCGCCTGAAAGCTTTGCACCGATACCTGGATCATGTCTGTGTCGAACCGCACGGGCACATCGAATTCAAACCCTGCCGATACCTGTGCCCCCTCCGGTGGGGCATCGGTAAACGTCACCAGCCCGGTTGTTAGATCCAGGGCCCAGTCAATGCTCTCTGCGCGGTAGCCGCCCTGAATACCGACCATCACCGTGCCGAAAACGGGCTTATGTATCGGACGCACATAGGACACGCCCCCCGATATATAGGTCTTGGCCAGTTGGAACTGTGTCGTCACCCCGTCGCCCAGACCAATCACCTGATCTTCAAAATGCACCGTGCCGCTGGCCGCACAGGTTTTGTAATCGGCCCAATCCTTCCAACGAAACCCGTGTAGCTGCCCACCGCGGGCCTCAAAGAATGCCAGCAACCGCTCCACATCATCCAGCGATCGCAGCCCAACCCCCGCGTCATATTGGCGCCGCGAATGTTTCCACGGGCTGTTGCGCTCCTCATAGCCATTGCTCAGCGTCACGATTTCGGTGCGCCTTTGCGGCCCCCCGACCGAGCCAAAGCTCAAATTCGCAGGAAATCTAACGTCATGAAATGCCACTGTAATCCTCCTCATCCATTGCGTTGCCCGCGCGCCAGGGCGCGGGACAATTGCGCTGCAACCTGCGACTGTGATCGCTGAAAACTGGGTGCGTCCGGCGTTGTGATATTCATCACCACATTGACTGAACGCCCCGCAGATGCCTGAACGCCCAGCCGTCCATCTGCCCCACGCGCAAGCGGCATAATCGCCTCTGGTCCCGCCTCGCCCATCAGCCCGGTCCCTCCGCGCATCGCAAAGCGCGTAGGCTGGCTGACCACCCCCCCTTTGGCAAAGGCCTGCACCCGCCCCGAAGACACAACACCCCCCTGCGCAAAGGGCAAAACCCCACTTAGAACCGCGTTCAAACCGCTGGCCAGCGCCGTTCCTGCAGCATTTTGCACAGGTTTCATCGCCGCCGAATACATGCTGGCGGACATGCGTTGCCCCACCGCAGCAAGCGCGTCGGACAGTTTCATCCCGTCAAACACCACACCGTCAAACGCAGAGCGCAACGTGGACCCGAATGACCGTGACAAGCTGCCCACCTCGCGGGAGGTAAACACCATGCTGTCACGCAGCTGTGACAATTCGGTGGTGAAGGCACCGGTGACCGTCTCCGCGCTGCCCAAAACACGTTCCAACTCTGCCGCTTGTTCTGACAGATCTCCAAACCCTTCAAATTCCGCCATAATTCACCCTTTCCCATCCGTTGCACGCGGGCGCTGGTCAGGCCACGCGGCAGCCAATGCCTCCAAATCTGCGCGGGACAAAACCTGTGCCTGCGTGGGTTCGCCCAGCATCATCGCCAGTTCAATCGGGCTCAGTGCCCAGAATTCGGACGGGCGCAAACCCAAACCCTGCAGGCCAACCCGCAACAATCCCGCCCAATCCATCACCCGCCCCCAACCGGCCCAAAGGCGCGTGCCAAAAGGGTCGCGGCGATCTGCGCGGCCGCCACTGGCCCGCCGGCCACCTCGACACAGCGCAAATCCTGTGCACAACCCTGCCAGCCCCCACCGCGCAGCCCCGCCACCAGCAGCGCCAACACATCGCGCGATGAAAAGCGCCCTGCCTCAAACCGCTCCACCAAATCCATCAGCGATGCCTCCCCCAGCCCCGCTTCCAACTCCGCCAGCGCGCCCAATGTCAGCTTTGCGCGATGCGCCACACCATCCAGCGTCACCTCGACCTCTCCTGCCCAAGGGTTCGTCATAGTCATAGCGCCGTGAAGGCCAACGCCCCCGCCGAGGCCATCGCCATCTCATAGCTGGCCTCGCCATTATGGCTGCCGGCATAGTCGATTGAGGTGATCATGAACGGCCCCTCGATGATCCCGAAATCGGGAACAATCACCTGAAACTGCGGCATCTCGGCGTCGAAAAAGATCTGCCGCGCGCGCTCATCCGTATCGGCATCGCGGAACACACCAGAGCCTGACAGCGCGGCAGAACGCACACCCGCGCCCGCCAAAAGCTCGCGCCAGCCACCTGCGCTTTCCAACGAAGTCACATCGACCGTTTCCGCGTTGAAACTGATCCGCGTGGCCCGCAAGCCAGCGATCGTCTGAAACGCGCCATCACCGGTCAGATCCAGCTTTATCAATAGGTCTTTGCCGTTTTGTGCCGTCATGTTCTGTGTCTCCAAATGTCAAAGGGCCCGCAGGCCACGAAACCGCCCGCTCAGCCCTCAAGCCGCGCACGGAATGTCATATCGATGCGCCGGGTCGCGCCTTTGTTCACCCGCGCAGCCTTGGCGCGCACAAACCACACCCCCACCAGCCGCCCGCGCGTCAGGGGCAAATCCGCACCAACCAACGCATCCGAAATCGCGCCTGCAATTGTCTTAGCCGCCTGAAACCCCGCAGCATCTGTCACCACAGACACTGTGAAATCATGGCGCGCACCCGGGCCGGAACTGTCAGACGCATCACGCACATCCTCCGGTCCCAGACTGATATATGTGCCAATTTGCCCTGGCGGCGCCGCGTCATAGACAGCGCCACCGACCAACTCGTTGATCTTTGGATCTGTGCTAAGTTGCTGAAATACAGCCGCTTGCAGCGCTGCTGATGTGCCATAGCTCATGCAACAATCTCCTCAACGCAAAAACAGGTTAGATAACGGCACGCCGTATCCGCACTTGCCACTGCCAGAATAGGAAACACCCGATCCCCATCGCGGAACCGCTGTTCAGGCCGCGGCCTGCGCGGTGATCCCTCTGGTGCCGCACGCACGACGATCTTCATCTTGACCGAAGCAAGTGTGACGAACTCCCCCGCGCGCTCCACCCCCGTGCCGGGCGTCACCTGCGCCCAAAGCCCGCCCAGCGGTGCCCAGGTCTGAACGAAGCCACCGGCCCCATCTGGCAGGCGCTGCGCTTGTTCTAAAACCAACAGCCTGTTCAAATGGACATTCATCTACGCCCTCCGATCAGACGCACTGTCCGCCATGGTTCAATCAAACAGGCCACCCCAAAGGGAATGTCATCCCCCTCTGCGCCACGCTCATGTCGATGTTCAAAATAGGTCGCGGCCAGCAACATCACCGCCTGCGCCAGATCGGCAGGCACCTGCGCCCAAACGCCAAACCCGGCCTGCAATGTGATCTCGGCATGACCATGCAGCGGGATATCGGGCAGGCTTTGCCCGAGGCCTTCGATCAGTGGACGGCTCATATCCCTGACCAACCGGTAGCGCGCCGGATCCACCGTCTGTCGCATGTTATTGCGATCGACCAGCACAATCGCGCTTACCTGCTGCACCGGCGACAATGGAAGTGGATGACGCGTACAACGCCACTGATACAGCGTCAAAACACAGTCCCGTCCCAGCAAGGCTTTCCCCGTACGTCGCTCAATCGTGGCTAGGCTTGCGCGCAGATATCCTTCCAGCGCGGCATCCTCCGCCCCCACATCCGCAAATCCGCGGCCAAGCCGTAAATGGTCGCGCAACGCGGCCACCGGCAAGGCCGCTGCCGCAACCTCGGTAAGTTGTGTCAACATATTCATGATCCCTGAAATGACCGAAATCCGCCCGGTCGCAGCTCCGCCACCGGGCGCCAAGATTTTGGGCAGGTGCGCCCCCACCGCCATCGGACGGAGGAAGCAGCTAGGCGACGATGAAGGGCCACACCCGCCCGCCGCGGCACATCACAGCCACGGCAGGGCAAAAGGCGCTACCCCTCCACCCGTCCTGATCGCGTCACGACAGCGCGAATTTCATCAGCTTGATCGCTGCAAAATCGCTGACATCACCGCCAACCCGCTTAGAGGCATAAAAGATCACATGTGGCTTGGCCGAGAACGGATCGCGCAACACGCGCAGCTCCGGGCGTTCAGCAATCGTATAGCCTTGGTGGAAATCCCCGAAAGCCAGCGCAAATGTGCCCGCTGCAATATCGGGCATATCCTCGGCAATCAGCACCGGATATCCCATCAACCGCGCAGGCTCTCCCGCTGCCAAACCATCGGTCCACAAGAACCGCCCATCGGCATCTTTCATCTTGCGCACCGCTCCAGCTGTTTTAGAGTTCATCACAAAACTTGCGCGGGCACGATATTCCGCATCCAGCGCATAGACCAAATCCACAATCGCATCCGCAGGGCTTGTGTTTGCAAAATCCGCCTCTGCGCCGGTCGCCACATAGCCTAGGTTGCCCCAGGTCCAATTGTCATTATCTACCGTAGGATGGGTCAAAAAACCGGTCGGCTTATCCGCGCCATCGCCCATGATGAAGGCTGCAGCCTCGGCCCGCGAAAACTTATCTGCGATGCGCTCGGCCAACCAGGTTTCAATATCAAACGCGGCATCATCCAACAGACGCTGGCTGGCCTTGGGCAGTGCAGACAGCTCGTGCAGCGGTATGCTGATGCGGTCGATTTGTGGCGTTGCCGTCTCGGTCAGTGCCGCCGTCTCGGACGCCCAACCTGAACCCATCTCGCCATGGTCGACCAAAACGTCGAATGACGTGGCCTCGACCTGCACGACATTCGCCACCTGGCGGATCGACGCAGTCGCGCTCAGAACCGATCGGATGGTTTCGCTTGTTTGCGGATCCACCAGATAGCCGCCCTCTGCGGACACTTGGGAATTCAACGATTTCCCCTCTAGAGCCAGCCCGCGCAACCCGTCATCATCGCCAGAGCGAAGATAGGACGCAAAGGCCTTTTGATGCGGTGCTGGCGCAGCGTTATCAGCCGATAGCACCGGACGGCCCGTGGTCATTGATTTCTTTTGCAGCATGACAAATCGCTCATTTTGTTGTTGAAATTTTACTTTAAGTTCAGACTGAACGCATCTGACTTCGTTCAGAAAATCTTGCAGGGCGGATTTCACTTCGCCGATATCATCGGGACAATCAGACATAGCTGTCCGATCCCCAGCATTGCTGTGGTCGTTCATGGTCTCTCCTGTAGGTAAACTGCGTGTCTGTTAGCGGTGGCGGGCCGGATCAGCGGCCAATTCAGCCGTGGCCGCACGCAGCGCCTCGACCAAATGTCGCAGATCTGCGTTGGGGACTTCGCCCTTGGCCGCAACCCGCGCCTCTCGAAGCATTGGGAAGGTCACCAGCGACACTTCCCACAGCTCCAACTCTTGCAACATCCGCTGACTGCCAGCCGATTTACATGCTTTCACAACGCGATAGCCGATTGAAAGCCCGTCGATCGCCCCCGCTTGAACCAGTGCCTGCGCTTCGCGCCCGCGGGCCACATCGGGCAACAATCGGCCTTTGACCCATAGGCCAGTGCCGTCCTCGCGGATCTCATCCCAAACGCCGATGGGCTGTGCGGGATCATGTTGCCACAGCATTTTCACCGCCCGGTCTTTGATCTTCAATGACGCGGAATAGGCGCCAGGGCAGACGATATCGCCGCCTTGATCGGGCTTGCCAAATAAGCTGGCATAGCCTTCGATGATATGCCCATCCGTTAACTGAACCTGCATACCCCGAGGTCGAAAATACTTTAATTCAAGTCCACAATTTATTGTTTCCATGTCTATTTTCCTAATTTGGTGACAACTCCATCAAACCATAAACCGCCTGCGTCAGGATCACTGCCACGATGCCATAAACCGCCATCCACAGCCGCCGTTCCAGCCCCGCAATCATCGCCTCTAACCGTGCCAGCCGCTTTTCCACCTGATCAAATTGCAGCGCCATGATCTTTTCAGTGGCGTCGAAGCGTTGTTCATGCACAGCGAATGGCTCTTTCAAAAATCTGGAGCCGGTCACGCTCATGCGCTCTGCCCGCTGTCAGGCGCAAGCGGCAAGCCAAGGATGGACCGCTTTTCGGACTGGGTCAGAAAGCTGGCCTCACCCACCCGTTTCCATTGCTGATCACGCTCCGAAGCCAGTGCCGGGATCTGGTCCAAATCCGGGCGCAGATCCACCCGCTCGCCCAGATGCTGGCTCAGCCACCATGCCAACGCCGCCGTGATCCGCGTGGCCAATGGCAACACCGTCAGCCGATAAAACGCCCGATGCGCCTCGGCGTAATTGGCATAGGTTGCATCACCGGGGATCCCCAGAAGCATCGGCGGAACCCCGAATGCCACGGCAATCTCACGCGCTGCCGATGATTTTGTCTCGTGAAATTCCATATCGGACGGGGAAAAGCCCATTGGTTTCCAATCCAAGCCACCTTCCAGCAACATCGGCCGCCCCGCATTGCGCGCGCCTTGATGCATATGCTCCATCTCGTGGATTAGACGATCATATTGATCTTGCCCCAATGTTCCGCTGCCATCTTGTCCGCGATAGATAATCGCACCAGACGGGCGCGCCGCATTGTCCAAAAGCGCTTTGGACCAAGCCGAGGCCGCATTATGCACATCCACCGCTGTTGCAGCCGCTTGCAAGGGCGACAGACCATAGTGATCGTCTTGCGGGTGAAAACTGCGGATATGGCAGATCGGATCGGGATGCCCGGTCATGTCAAACCGCAGCTTTCGTCCGCCTACCTCATAGTCATAGGCGACGGGCCAGCCATCACTGCCGGGCACCGCACGCATCCGGTCTGCGCGCAGCACATGCAGCTCTTGTGGCACATCCAACTTCATGTCCAACGCGCAGACCGCCTCGATATAGCCATCTCCGGTCAATAGGATCTGCCCGTAAAGCGATTCTAAAAATTCCGCCTGCCCTTGGCCTGCATTGGGACGCCGGATCAGATCCACGACCGGATGTTGCTCAAACCGCTGCACCTGATCGTGGCACAGCAATGGCAGGGCCGCAGCCGCCTCTGCGATCAATTTCACACACCGAAAGCCGATGGGATTGCTGCTAAATCCGCTGCGCGTCATGGCGCCACTGTCACGCGGGCTCCACAAAACCCTCCCAGACCCTGCGGCCATCGCAGCCACCCGTCCCGCTCGTGAGGCCTTGCGCTGCGGCGCCGCCTGCTGTGCCTTTTTGAAAAACTTCATCGCCATTCCTCTCTCTTTGGGTGGGCGGCGGGCGCTGGCCACCGCGCTGCAATCAGGCAACGTCCTGCGTGCCTGTCGAAATATCGATCTAACTGTGCAAAATGCTCTACAAACTGCGCATCTGCGGCCTGCGCCATTTGGCAGCCGGGGCAATCATCAAATCCGTCACCGCCCATACCAATGCATCCACCCGATCGGGGGAGCCTTTACCCGCAAACCCATGCGGCGTCATGGCGCACATCTGGTCTTCCAACTGGCCCAACATCCCGGCGCGATGATGGCGCATACGGCCCTGCTCATACAGCGCCGCAACTGGTTCGGCCCGCGCGGTTTTGGCACAGGTGGCACGCAGCGCCGTAAAGGGCACCAAAGGATCCACCTGCCGCACAACCTGTTCGATCAGATCACCGCCTTGATTGACCTCGGCCACCAGACGATCAGCGCGAAACCGTTCCATTGCAGCGATGGCGGCTTTGGCCCAATCGGTGGGTTTTCCACGCACGGTACAATCGGCCAGAATAAAGCCGCGCCAATCCAACGGACCGCCACCATTGGTCTGCACACCAGCCACCACAATGCCGCATTCGTCAGAGCGCGCGCCCCCTGTCACCGCCGGGTCCACCGCCACAACGATCCGGTCCAAATCAGGCACCCTATCCACCCGCAGTCCCTCTAACTGCGGTCCAGTCCAAAGCGCATCTTCCAGATCTTCCAACAAGACACCGTCCAGCTCCTGTCGGCCCAGCCGCGATCCGTTGTAACGCGCATGGACCTCCGCTAAAAAACTATCCGCCAGATAGGCGCGGTTCGCATCCGTCGGCGCATGGGTCACGACGGTCGACGGGTTGTTCAAAATCGCCTTCAACACCGGGACATTGCGCGGCGTTGTTGTCACCACCTGCTGCGGATGGCGCCCCAGACGCAGCGCGAATTGCAGCATATCCCATGTGTCCTCTGCCTTCTTCCATTTCGCCAGCTCATCAACCCAAGCAGCATCAAACTGCGGTCCGCGCAGCGCCTCTGGCTCATGCGCAGAATAGCAGGTCGCCACCGCCCCGTTGGGCCAAACCAGGCGCCTGCGCCCCGCCTCCCATGCAGGGCGTCGATCGGGCGGCGAACAGGCCAAGATCCCACTTTCCCCCATCACCATCACATCACGCACCTGGTCAAATGTTTCGCCCACCAACGCCACACGTGATGCGCGCCCCGGCTCTAACGGGGTATCAGATTCCACCTGCGCACGCACCCATTCGGCACCCGCTCGCGTTTTACCCGCACCTCGCCCGCCCATAATCACCCAGCTTTTCCACGCGCCATTGGGCGGGATCTGATGCGGCAAAGCCCAAAATTCAAACAACCATGGCAGGGACAACAATGCGTTGTCCCCTAACCCGTCGATGAACATATCAACCTGCTCCTGCGTCGCGCAGGCAAGCCAAGCGGCGCCCGATCTCAGATCTGGCGGCGGCGAAATCAAGTCGGCGGCCGTCAACGGCCCCGATTGCGTCCTGACGAAGTTTGTCAACGCGCGTCCTTTCTTCCAAAACAAGTTGCATCGCGGCGCGCAAATCACGCATCGCAGCGCGCGCGGTCTTGGCCTCGGCCAGATCGCCTGCACGCAGATTTTCCATCGCCAATTGCAGCTCATCGGCTACGTCGCGATACATCCCTTCGGCCAGTTCCAGCATCTCAACTGAATCTGCGCCGTCCCGATTCACGGTCGTTATTTTCATAGAATCTGAGCCCGCCTCTGAAAGGGTGACTCCGTCCACCGCCAATGAAAAAGCGCCAACGGTTTGACCCGCGGCGCTTGCCCACTTCTCCTAGCTTGACATAAGTCCTACGTTGGACCGTGCGATCTGTCAAAGACGTTTTTGTGGCGTTTTCAGTGCCTTAGCGCGAACGCCCCATTAACACTCTGGCGCAACACCCTAAAAAAACTCAACCCAGACTGGCTGTATTAATTACCAGATGCAGCATTGGCACGCTCTGCCTCAATCTCGCGCCAGCGCGCAACATTGCGGTTATGCTCGTCCAATGTGGTCGCAAATGCATGCCCACCAGTGCCATCTGCGACAAAGAAAACATAGTTGGTCGAATCAGGATTCAGCGCGGCCTCAATGGCGGCACGGCCCGGATTCGCAATCGGTGTCGGCGGCAGCCCGTCAATGACATAGGTGTTATACGGTGTCGCCCGACGCAGCTCTGAAGCGCGAATACCGCGGCCCAGATTTCCACGCCCATCCGTGACGCCATAAATCACCGTCGGGTCTGTTTGCAGCCTCATGCCCTGCTCGATCCGGTTCACAAAGACACTTGCGACCTGACGGCGCTCCGCCGCGATCCCGGTCTCTTTCTCAACGATAGAGGCCATGATAAGCGCTTCTTCCGGGCTGTCATAGGGCAGACCATCCGCGCGATTGGCCCAGGCTTCGGCCAAAATCGCGGCCTGCGCGTCTTGCATCTGCGACACGACTTCGCTGCGCGCCTCACCATTGGTGATATCATAGCTGTTGGGCGCAAGGCTGCCTTCAGCGGGCACATCCTTCAGTTCACCCGAAAGATAGGGCAGTGCATTCAACGCCTGCGTTACATGCCAGCTGGTCGCGCCCTCAGCCAAAACAACACGTGTCCGTGTGACATTGGCGTCATCCACTAGGGCCTCAAAATCGTCCGGCTTGTCTTCAGACACCGGATCATATTCTGACAGATCAACAAATTGGCTTGTCGCCGGGTCCAGCTCGCGCAATTCCAACCGCTGGGCGTTTACCCCGATCCGATACACTAGCTCCGAACCACAGGTTGACGGCCCGCCTTCGGTCACCTGATCAACGATCTGTTCCATCGTCGCATTCGGTTCCACCAAATACGACCCGAACTTCAACTGACCCGATTTTTCAGAATAATCCGCACCGATGCGGAAAATATACCCCGAAGAAATCGCCCCCAGCCGGACAAGCTGCTCAGATACGCCGTAAAAGCTGCCACCGCGGGGAACCTGCACACATACCGCCTGGCTTAATGGCCCGGGCCCGTCATATTGACGCTTTGCCCATGCGATGACCCCGGCCAGGGCGACCAGGATCACGATCATAAGCGTCAGAAAATTCGAGACGATATTGCGCCACATCATCAGATCAGTCTTTCACGCGGCCAAGTACAACAGAGGCATTCGTGCCCCCGAAACCAAAGCTGTTGGACAGGGCAATGTCGATCTTGCGTTTGACGGCAGCATTGGCTGCCAGATCAAGCGCCGTATCAACCGCCGGATTATCAAGGTTCAATGTCGGCGGCGCGACCTGGTCACGAATGGCCAAAATACAGAAGATCGCCTCAACGGCACCAGCAGCCCCCAGCAAATGCCCGATGGACGATTTTGTCGAAGACATCGTGGCCCCTGAAGCCGCCTCGCCCATCAGCCGCTCAACCGCGCCCAATTCGATAGTATCCGCCATCGTCGAGGTGCCATGCGCATTGATATAATCAATCTGCGATGGCGCGATATCGGCACGTTTGAGCGCAGCGCTCATGGACCGGAACGCGCCATTGCCATCCTCAGATGGGGCGGTGATATGGTAGGCATCACCCGACATGCCATAGCCCAGCACCTCGGCATAGATCTTGGCGCCGCGGGCTTTTGCATGTTCATATTCTTCCAGAACGACAACACCCGCACCTTCACCCATGACAAAACCGTCACGGTCCGCATCATAGGGGCGCGACGCTTTGGTCGGATCTTCAGCCTTTGTCGACAGGGCTTTACAGGCGTTGAACCCGGCAATGCCGATTTCCGAAATTGGGCTTTCGGCACCGCCTGCGATCATTACATCCGCGTCACCCCATTGGATCAAACGCGCGGCGTCACCGATCGCATGCGCGCCGGTGGAACAGGCCGTCACCACCGCATGGTTTGGCCCCTTGAACCCGTAGCGGATCGACACCTGACCAGAGATCAAGTTAATCAGCGCAGATGGGATAAAGAAGGGTGAAACACGTTTGGGCCCGCGCTCTTTCAACAAAACGGCCGTGTCGGCAATGGCCGATAGCCCACCGATGCCAGAGCCGATCATAACGCCGGTGCGTTCACGATCTTCATCCGCCTCGGGTGTCCAGCCGGCATCTTCCACCGCCATCTGCGCAGCGGCAACACCGTATAGAATGAACTCATCAACCTTGCGGGCCTCTTTCGGGGCCATCCAGTCATCAGGATTGAACGTGCCATCTGTGCCATCACCGCGCGGCACTTCACATGCGTATTTGGTGATAACATTGCTGGCGTCAAAACGTGTGATCGGCCCGGCGCCGGACTGCCCCGCCAAAAGGCGCGACCACGTTTCCTCAACACCGCATGCAAGCGGCGTGACCATTCCAAGACCCGTGACGACGACCCGACGCATGCCTAACCTCATTCCTGCGTTGACTATCGGGCTTCACATACACTGCACGGGCGCGCGGGGCAATGTTTCACGGTCCATGATATGCCATGAGATTGGCACGAAACCCCCAGTTCTGGCAAGGAATCGCATGTTTGGCGGCTTAGGCCTGCGTGCTATCGGGCCACCAATCGCCTGCGCGGGGCGGGATCGTGCGGTCACCATCGTCAAATAATGGCGGGCGTTGTGGCGCCAAAGCGCGTTCCACACAGTTGCGACCGTTCTCTTTTGCACGATACAGCGCGGCATCACAGCGGGTGAACAAATCACGCAACGCCTCCCCTTCGGACCAGTCGCCCACCCCGATAGAGGCCGTGACCCGCTGCACCCCGCCATCGGGACGCGGCACGGTTTGCCCGGCAATGACCGCGCGCAAGGCATCCGCCGTGGCAAAAGCATCATCTTCGGAACTGCCCGGCAACAGAACTGCAAACTCCTCCCCGCCCAGCCGTGCAACAATATCGCCCCGGTTGACCTCGGCCTGAATTGCCTGTGCCACACGCACCAAAACCCGGTCACCCAGATCATGGCCGCCGGCATCATTCACCGCTTTGAAATGGTCCAAATCGATCAACAGCAGCGAAAACGGCTCATCCGCGGTTTCGGCCTTTTTGCGGCAGCGTAAAAACCGCCCCTTCAAAACCGAACGGTTATAGACACCCGTCAAACCGTCATGCATCGCCTGATGCAACAGCCGCCGTTCAAGGTTGCGCCTGCGAATATCTGCGCGTTCTACAAAAAGCGTGTTGAACGAAATCGCCACCACATTGAAACAGATGATCGAGGCCATAATCATCGCCACCTGCTCTGTTGCGGCCACCTGATCGGCCACCGCCAGATGCAACTGCCCAATCAGCAGCGGCCCAACCACCCCAACCGTCAGATCAATCCGGGCCTTATGTCCGGTATCCTGGCGCGACACGAGGATTTTTATGATGCCGCGGTGAGGGCTGTGCATTAAGGCAGCCAGGGCGACAAGCGCGCCAACACCGCATCCCAGGGGTTTCATTCCGATCAACGTCACTTCGGACGAAAAGCTCCAATCAATGACACAAAACGCGGTCATCAACATAGAGATGAACACACATACCTGCCCAAGCATCACCCGCCGCGCAGAGATCAAATAGACTGCCAGACCCAAAATCCCCATCATCAGTGCAAAAAACGGATTGGTGGCAGAAGCGCCGTAATCGGCCCCGTATAATTGTGCCAAGGGATCTATGAACCGCCCCAACGCCAGCGCAATCGTCGCCAACCCCAAACAGCGTCCGATAATGGAACACACACCATCGCGCGGCAAACACAGCGCCAACGCGGTCAACATCCCCATTAAGGACGCAAGCGGATGCGATTCCGCAAATATTGGTAGTGTCGTAAGCTGTTCCCGCCCCAACACAGCATATGCGACCAAACATGCCACCGAAATTGCCACTGCCAAAAGCGCGGGCACAAGGCGGAGGCGGATCGCCTGTCGAACCGCAGACATCAAAGCCTTTCCAAAGACACCGTTTTAAGAAACCACCCTTTGGCCTCTTTCCCGGGTACAGATGAAACAACTGCAACTCAACAAAAGTGAAACCATCTTAGATGTTCTCAATTGAAGAATAGTGAATTTGAGAGCCCCTGAAAAAGCAATCGAAAAAATTGGGTTGTGCGGCTTCACTGATAAATGCGGAAATATGCATATTATGCAGTCAGTTGCAATTAAAAACGGCGCCCCGTTGGGACGCCGCAGAAATTGTTTGACCGATGGGTCAGTGCAATCCTGAAATCAGGAAGCTTCGGTGATGAACTTCACCGCGTCGCCGAATGTCTGGATGGTCTCGGCTGCGTCATCCGGGATCTCGATGCCGAATTCTTCTTCGAACGCCATGACCAGTTCAACAGTGTCGAGGCTGTCTGCACCAAGATCGTCGATGAACGACGCATTCTCGGTTACTTTGTCCTCTTCGACGCCAAGATGCTCGACGACGATTTTCTTCACGCGATCCGCGATATCGCTCATTATACACTTCCCCAAATTGCGCGGGCATCAGCCCGAGGTGTCTTGCTCATACGAGCGGCTGTTCGGCTTGGCATACAGAACACATACACATCCTGATCGCCAAAGCAGCCGGTTCCACAAAAAGGTGCCCGGCCCGTCTGATGGCTCAATAGCCAGCTTGCCGCGTCATGGCAAGCCGTTTTGGCGGTAGAAAACACATGCAATATAGCGAACCTGCTCAGTATTGGGCTGTTTTCCCCTGATTGGCATGAAAATGGCCACCCATTGGGGCGGCCATCGTCACTTTCATCGATTTTGTGATGCGATCACAGCATCGCCATCCCGCCGTTCACATGCAATGTCGACCCGGTCACATAGCCCGACTGGGGCGCGGCCAGATAGACCACAGCTGCGGCGATCTCTTCGGGTGTGCCCATCCGGCCGGCCGGGATCTGGGTCAAAATCTTGCCTTTTTGGTCGTCATTCAATTTATCTGTCATCGCAGTCTGGATGAACCCAGGCGCAACGCAATTGACCGTGACGCCGCGCGACGCAACCTCATAGGCCAAGGATTTTGACATCCCCACCAGCCCGGCCTTCGCGGCGGCATAATTGCCCTGACCCGGGTTGCCCGTGGCACCGACGATCGAGGTGATATTGATAATCCGCCCCCAACGCGCCTTCATCATCCCGCGCAAAGAGCCGCGCATCAGCCGCATCGCAGAGGTCAGGTTGACATCAATCACCGACGACCATTCGTCATCCGACATCCGCATGAACAAATTGTCGCGCGTGATCCCGGCATTATTGACCAAAATGTCCAATGATCCCATTGCCGCCACGGCCGATTTGGGCAGTGCCTCAACGCTTTCGGCCTCTGACAGATTGGCAGGGCAGACAAATGCGCCCTCGCCCAATTGGGCAGCCAGCGCTTCAAGCGGGGCGACGCGCGTGCCCGACAGCGCGACCTTGGCGCCTGCACCGTGCAACGCCTTGGCGATTTCGCCGCCGATACCCCCGGATGCGCCTGTGATCAGCGCGGATTTTCCTGTCAGATCGAACATGTTCGGCCCCTGTTTCTATATCTGTTGTGCCACCTGCCGGCGGCGTCTTGCATCTGCATCATAGCGACGTGGTCGCGCAGCGAGTGGCGGGCACCAATCGCCCCGCCCACTACCCGCGTCGCATTAACCGTTAGGCTTTCAGCCCGGCAATATCAGAGACGGTGCCAATGGCGGTGCATCCCACCCCTTTGGCGATCCGGCGGATCATCCCGGACAACGCCTTACCGGCACCAATTTCCCATATCGTATCAACACCTTGATCGGCCATCCACAAAACGCTTTCGCGCCAGCGCACCGACCCTGTCACCTGCTCCACCAGCAATTGGCGGATCAGTTCGGGGTCGCTCACAGCTTGGGCACGAACATTGGCCACCAGCGGCACGGCAGGGGCCGTAATGGCCACATCCGCCAAAGCCTGCGCCATTTCCTCGGCTGCAGGCTGCATCAGGGCACAATGAAATGGCGCCGATACCGGCAGCATCAGCGCGCGTTTTGCGCCTTTTGCTTTGGCGATATCCACCGCGCGTTCCACCGCTGCCTTATGGCCCGAGACGACCACCTGACTGGGGTCGTTGTCATTGGCAGCTTGGCAGACCTCGCCTTGTGCAGCCTCGGCGGCGACTTCCATTGCGGTGGCGAAATCCAGCCCCAGCAGTGCGGCCATCGCACCAACACCCACCGGAACCGCCGATTGCATCGCTGCACCGCGCTTGCGCAACAGCCGTGCCGTGTCGCCAAGGCTGATTGCGCCCGCAGCACATAGCGCGGAATATTCACCAAGGCTGTGACCGGCGACAAAGGCCGCATCCGTCACATCAAATCCTTCAGCCTGCAATGCGCGCATCGCAGCAATCGATGTTGCCATCAACGCGGGCTGCGCATTGGCGGTCAAGGTCAGCTGATCGGCCTCCCCTTCCCAAATCAGCGTCGAAAGCGCCTCACCAAGCGCCTCGTCTACCTCATCAAACACGGCCTGTGCCGCAGGATATGCCTGCGCCAGTTCGCGCCCCATACCGATGGATTGCGCGCCTTGTCCGGGAAATACAAATGCTGTGCTCATGCCGTCCTACCTTATGTGCATGTGGTTTCCTTAACGCGCCCACGACTGCGGGGCAAGCACGCACAGAATTTGTGCGTCACCTGCACTGGTGAACAGCTGGGCATTTTGTATCTTGGTCTGCAACGATATTCCAAACGCAAGGCCAGCCCCATGTTGACCAATACGCAGACCTCTTACGGCAGTATCGCGCGCCTGTTTCACTGGGCCATCGCGCTGCTGATCGTGACCGCCATCGCATTGGCGCTTTATGCCGAAAGCCTGCCGCGCGATGCGCAAAGCGCGGGCACGCTGCAAACCCTGTTCTCCCTGCATAAGACCATTGGTGTCAGTGTGTTTTTTCTGGCTTTAGCGCGCATCCTTTGGGCGCTGCTAAACCCGCATCCTGCGCCACTGCATCCCGAAAAGCGGCTTGAGACATTCGCCGCCGAAGTGGTGCATTTTGCTCTATATGGCGCGATGGTCATCATGCCGCTGTCTGGATGGATTTTACATGCTGCCGAAAGCGGCTTTGCCCCAATCCTGTGGCCCTTTGGACAGTCGCTGCCATTTGTGCCCAAATCCGAAGCTGTCGCCCATACGGCACAAGCGGTGCATAAGCTGTCTGCCATTGTGATCTATGTCACCGTTGGGCTGCATGTTGCAGGCGCGTTGAAACACCTGATCATCGACCGCGATAAAACCGTGGCGCGGATGACGCGCGGTGTTTCTGCCGGTCAACCTGGTCCGCGCCATGCCGCACTTGCCCCTGCGGGCGCCATTGCGATCTGGATCGTGATTGTTCTCGCAGGCCTGCTTTCGGCGGCCCAACCCCATACAGACACCCCCAAGGCCGCAGCCCCCGCGCAACCGGCCACAGCCCCCGCGCAACAGGCCACAGCCCCTGCCACACCGGCCAAGCCAGCAACCACAACTGCGCCTGCGGCCACCCCAGACACCGCAGGCTGGACGGTAACACAGGGCAAATTGGGCTTTGATGTGCAGCAGATGGGTGCCCCGGTCAGCGGTACATTGCCCGATTGGTCTGCCGACATAACCTATGACCCTGAAACCGGACTGGGTGCGGTGTCTGTGATCATCGATACCACCACCTTGACATTGGGATCGGTGACAGATCAGGCCAAAGGACCAGAGTTCTTCCAGACCGAAACCTATCCCCAAGCCATTTTGACAGCCGATATCTCGCGCGAAGGGGACGGGCCGCAACATATTGCACGCGGCACATTAGAACTGGCAGGCGTGAGCGCACCGGTCGTATTGACCTTCACATTGACGATTGAAGGCAATACGGCCCAGATGCAAGGCACCGCACAACTGGACCGCCGTGATTGGGATATGGGCACAGGCTATAGTGACGAAACCACCGTTGGCTTCCCCGTTACCGTCACAGTAGATCTGACTGCCACGCGCTGATCTCTCTCGTCCCCGCCTGCGGCCCAAACCACCGGCCGCAGGCGACAGGTGCCCGAATACAGATCCGCGCCTTGCGCCCAAAGCTGCCGATATCCGCACCGCATCAACGAACGGAAAAAAATTATAAAATTTCCCAAAATGGGGCTTGCCACCGCCAAGCTGCCACGTTAAATCCCCCTCAACTGGCCCGAGTGGCGGAATGGTAGACGCAGCGGATTCAAAATCCGCCGACGCAAGTCGTGCGAGTTCGAGTCTCGCCTTGGGCACCAGTTATAAAATTCAGACCCGCACATATGATCGGGTAAATTTTATAAAAACATCCCCCCAAAAAACCTACCATTTCCATTTCGCGCCCGGCGCAGCGGATGAGTGTCACTCCCATTCCCGTCTAAGCGGTGCAATTGCAGGCAGGCCGCCTGCGCCCCCCACCATCCTACCGATAATTAAACTTTGACCGGCCAGCGGCGCTTGACCTTGCGTGCACAACGGGCGATTCAAGGGGTTAACAACGGTGAAGACCCGAAAGGCCCCACAATGATCCGAAGACTGTATGACTGGACGATGGGGCTGGCAGAGCATCCCCGCGCGATGTGGGCCTTGGCGATCGTGGCCTTTGTCGAAAGCTCGGTCTTTCCGATCCCACCCGATGTTTTGATGATTCCGATGATCATCGCCATGCCCAGCCGCGCGTTTTATATTGCGTTTGTGGCGACGGTGGCGTCGGTTCTGGGCGGGCTGTTTGGCTATTACATCGGCTATGGGCTGATGGATGCCGTGGGCATGCCGGTGCTGGAATTCTATGGCAAAGCCGAGAAATTCGACGCACTATCCGCGCAGTTCAACGCCTATGGCGCATGGGCGGTCCTGATCGCGGGTGTTACGCCCTTCCCGTTCAAAGTCATCACGATTTTTTCAGGCGCAACAGGCTTGTCCCTGCCGATCTTTATCGGCGTTTCTATCCTGGCCCGCGCGTTGCGATTCTTTCTTGTGGCCGGGCTGTTGTGGAAATTCGGCCCACCGATCCGTGATTTCATCGAAAAACGGCTTGGGCTGGTGTTTACAGTGTTTGTGGTGCTGCTGATCGGCGGCTTATATGCGGTGAAGTTTTTATGACCTTGATGTCCCCCCTTAGAAAGATGCCTTCACAACGTCTGGTGCTGCTGGCAGCGGGGGGGTCCGCTGCGCTTCTGGCGGCGGCGCTGATCTTTCAAGCGCTTGGCTATGCGCCATGCCATTTGTGCCTGTTGCAGCGCTGGCCCCATGTGGCGGCGGTCGCTATTGGCCTGGTGATCTGGGGATTGCGCCTGCCGATGGTGACGGCGCTGCTTGGCGCGGCTGCCACGGCCACCACGGCGGTGCTGGGCCTGTATCATTCCTTGGTAGAGCGCCACCTGATCGAAGGGCCAAGCACCTGCACATCGGGCGGCATTGGCCAGCAATCGGTTGACGACCTGATGGCACAGATCCAGGGCGCGCCCCTGGTGCAATGCGATGCGATTTCATGGCAGATGCTGGGGCTGACGATGGCCAATCTGAACGCGATCTTCTCTATTGGTCTGTGCGGGCTGTGGATCACAGCCTGGCTGCGCGCTCGCTGACACCCAGCTGCCGCAAGGGAAACCATGCACAGCCCCGGCTGACATCCGCGTGTCAGCCGGGGCTGCGGCAGATTTAGGCAAGTTCATCACGAAACCGTCGCCTTGACGATTGCGCGCAAGGCCTTGCATGCGCTATAAGACACAACAACAAAATCTAGAAGAAACGAGGCGCGCGTGACCGATATTCCCGACATGCCGGACACCGAAGACGAGGGCCCAAAACGCCCCGTATATGACGGCCCATCCGTTTCCATCGTATCCGAGATGAAGACGGCCTATCTTGATTACGCGATGAGCGTGATCGTCAGCCGTGCGATCCCGGATCTGCGCGATGGGTTGAAGCCGGTGCACCGACGCATTCTGTATGCGATGCATGAAACCGGCAACACGCATGACAAATCCTACCGTAAATCGGCGCGACCGGTTGGTGATGTCATGGGTAAGTATCACCCGCATGGCGATGCTGCGATCTATGACGCATTGGTGCGGATGGCGCAGCCCTTTTCCATGTCTTTGCCCTTACTGGACGGTCAGGGCAACTTCGGGTCGATGGATGGCGATAGCGCGGCTGCGATGCGTTATACCGAAGTTCGGATGGACAAGCCCGCCTCTGCCCTGCTGGCCGACATCGAAAAAGATACGGTCAATTTTCAGGACAACTATGACGGCAAAGACCGCGAGCCAGAGGTTCTGCCGGCACGTTTCCCGAATATGCTGGTCAATGGTGCAGGCGGTATTGCCGTCGGTATGGCGACCAATATTCCGCCCCATAACCTTGGCGAAGTGATTGATGCCACATTGGCGCTGATTGCCAATCCGGATATGTCAACCGAAGCGATCATGCAGATTATTCCTGCCCCGGATTTCCCAACCGGCGCACAGATCCTTGGGCGTGCCGGCGCGCGCAAAGCCTATCTTGAGGGGCGCGGTTCGGTCATCATTCGGGCGAAGACCCGGATCGAAGAAATTCGCAAAGATCGCTTTGCGATCATCGTCGATGACATCCCCTATCAGGTCAACAAAGCGTCGATGATCGAGAAGATCGCCGATCTTGTGCGTGAAAAAAAGCTGGAAGGCATTTCCAATATCGCAGACGAATCCGACCGTATTGGTGTGCGCGTCGTGATCGAACTGAAACGCGATGCCACACCCGATGTTGTGCTTAATCAGCTGTATCGCTTTACGCCGTTGCAAACCTCATTCGGGTGCAACATGCTGGCGCTGAATGGCGGCAAACCAGAGCAGTTGGCGCTGCGCGATTTCTTGACGCATTTCATCACCTTCCGCGAAGAAGTTGTGGCACGGCGCACGGCATTTGAACTGCGCAAAGCACGCGAGCGCAGCCACATCCTGTGTGGTTTGGCAGTGGCTGTGACCAATGTGGATGAGGTGGTTGCCACCATCCGGTCTTCGGCGGATGCGGCAGAGGCGCGCGAACGTCTGATGACGCGGCGCTGGCCGGCCCATAGCATCTTGGAATATCTGAAGTTGATCGATGACCCGCTGTATCCGGTCAATGAAGATGGCACATATAACCTGTCGGAAACACAGGCCCGTGCGATCTTGGAGCTGCGCTTGCAGCGCCTGACCCAGATCGGCGTCAAAGAAGTCACGGATGAGCTGGCAACCCTGGCCGAGAAGATCAAGGATTACCTTGCCATCCTTGCATCACGCGAACGGATCATGGCGATCATCTCTGATGAGCTGCGCGAAGTGCGCGAACAATTCGCTGTTCCGCGCCGGACCGAAATCATCGATTGGGTCGGGTCGATGGAAGACGAAGACCTGATAGAACGCGAAGATATGGTCGTCACTGTGACGCAGGGTGGCTATATAAAACGCACCCCGCTGGTCGATTTCCGCTCGCAAAAGCGCGGCGGCAAGGGCCTGTCGGGCGGCGGCTTGAAAGAAGACGATGCGGTCACCACCCTTTTCGTGGCCAACACCCACACGCAGCTGTTGTTCTTCACGACCGAAGGCATGGTCTATAAGATGAAGACGTGGCAATTGCCGCAAGGCTCGCGCCAGTCCAAGGGCAAGGCCATCGTCAATATTCTGCCCATTCCGCAGGGCGTATCCATCGCGGCGATCATGCCCGTGGACCGTGACGAAGATGACTGGGATTCGCTGCAAATCGTCTTCGCGACCAGCGCTGGCACCGTGCGCCGCAACCGGCTGTCCGATTTCACCAATGTGATGCGCAACGGTAAGATCGCGATGAAATTTGAAGGCGACACCGAAGGCGTTCGTCTGATCAATGCACGGATCTGCTCGGAAGATGACGATGTGATGCTGGTCACGGCCAAGGGGCGTGCGATCCGCTTCCCGGTGCCAGAGGTCCGGGTCTTCAACTCTCGTGCGTCTGTGGGCGTGCGCGGTGTGAAATTGCAAGGCGATGATACCATCGTCTCTATGTCGATCATCCGCCACTTTGAGGCCACGTCAGAAGAACGCACGGCCTATCTGAAACAGCGCCGACTGATGGCGGGTGTGACCGAAGAAGACGAAACGGATGAGGATGAGGACGCGGTGGATGGTGGCCAATTGTCACCTGAGCGCTATGCAGAAATGTCCGCCGCCGAAGATCTGATTTTGACGATCACCGCCAAGGGGATCGGCAAAATTTCTTCCTCGCATGATTATCCGGTGCGCGGGCGCGGCGGTATGGGCGTCACCGCCTTCGAGAAAAAAATGCGCGGCGGCGATCTGGTGGCCTCATTCCCGGTTGATGGGTCCGATCAGATCATGCTTGCGACCTCTACCGGACAATCCATCCGCTGCCCTATTGAAGGGATCTCGTTCCGTTCACGCGCGGCAGGAGGTGTCAAAGTCTTCAACACCGCCAAAGACGAGATTGTCGTATCTGTCGCCCGAATTGCCGATCAAGGCGATGATGAACCATTAGAGACCCTGCCAGACGCAGATCCGTCCGAGCCACCGCCAGCGGATCAAAGCTGAGGCGAGCAAAAATTTACAAGGGCGGCCGTTCATTTGGCCGCCCTTGTCTTTATATCACAGGATATGTGGCGCAAAATCCAATATATCCAATAATTTAACGTCAAGACACAGATGCAAGTAATTCTGTTATCTGGTGAACAGATCGCCCCGCTATGCCAATACTGTGGACCAGACTACTCATGCTCTCACATAAAGACACATATATATGAGGCATGTTTTGAAACATATTCTTATCGCGGCAACTGCTCTTTTCTCCCCATTGGCCGCGCAGGCACTTGAAACCACAGGTGCCAATCTGGACCTGAGCTATGGCGCCTTTACCGAAGAAACCGACGTGTCGAAGCTGACGCTGAAAGGCTCCGCCGAGGTGGGCTTTGCGCCACAATTTGCAGTGCAGGCGGATATCGCGACCAACGCTTTTGGATTTACCGATATTGATGGCCAGAATTACGCGTTGCACGCGATCTTTCACGCATCCGAAGACGTGTCACTGGGCGGTTTTGTCGGACGCGAAGATGTCGAAAGCGACGATTGGACCTATGCTGGGTTGGAAATCGGTCAGGACTTCGGCCGGTTCAATTACGAAGCCAATTTCACCAACGGTGATTCAGACGGGATCGAAGTGAACAATATCGGTATCCGCGGAGGCTATGCGATCAATGGATTTACGCGGATCGGTGCACGGCTTGATCATGTCGATGTGGATTTTGATGCAAATGGCGTCAACTTTGACCTTGGCGATGCAACCCGCTTTGGTCTGACCGCCGAATATACACCCACCCAGGGGCTGATGACCTATGGCGAGCTGGGCACATTGGATATTGATGGTCTTGGGTCGGAAACCTATGTGAAAATCGGTGCGCGCGTGACTTTCGGCGCATTGCGCGGCGCAACATTTGAACAACGCGGCCTGCAGGATCTGTTCCCCGGTCTGTAAACCCCTTGTCATGTAAAAGACGACAGGCCGCTGACATTTGTCGGCGGCCTTTTGCATGCGCAATGCGCCAAATCAAGCCGATGTGAGGATTGTGGCCAAACGGCGCATTGTATCGGCGCGACAGCCGGAATATCATTGCGTCAAAACAACACGAAGATTGATCTTCATTGAGGCAAAAATGAGCAAAATCGCAATTCTGGCCAGCCTTTCGGCTTTGGCCCTGTCCACCCCTGTTCTGGCGGCTGATGTCACCGGCGCATCGCTGGATTTCTCACATTACAATTTCGCTGACGCCGATGCGCGCGATTCCGGACGCAGCACGCTTGGCGGGCAAATGGTGATCGGCTTCACGCCGCAATTCTCGGTTCAAGGGGACGCCGGTATCCGGCATTTCCGCGACGGCGATTGGAATGATGCAAGCTGGGGCCTGCATGCCATTTACAACGCTTATGATATGGCAACTGTAGGTGTGTTTGCCGGCTATGAAGAGGTTGACGGACGCGAGGTAGATTCCATCGGTCTGGAATATGGCACCTCCTATAATGGCGCCGACATTCAGGCAGCCTGGACCAATTACGACGGCCATGATGGGCTGATTGACGGCAATATCTATAATGTCAGCGCCTCAATGCCGCTGAACTCCGAGCTGTCAGTGGGCGGCCGTGCCGATTTCTTGGATCTGAACGGTGGGCGCAACAGCCGCCGGATTGGTGCGACCGGCACCTATTCCTTGGCCGGTGGCTATGACTTGAACGGTGAACTGGGCTTGATTGATGACAATGGCGATGATGCTGAACCCTATATCGGGCTGGGTGTGTCGACCAAATTTGGCAATGGCGCGACCTTCAACCGTCGCGGTCTGGCAGAGTTCCTGCCCGGTCTGTAATTGACGCCACCGTGGCCGGGACCTGTCGTGCCCGCACCATAAGCTGATGGCAGATGTTTTGATGATGATACCGCCGCCCTTACACGGGGCGGCGGTTTTAATTTGGTGGTAAACTTTTTTGTGCTTCCTTGTCGTGACGCTTAGGGAGGCCGCGCACCATGAACCTGTATCACTGTATGATAGAGCTGAAATCAGATGCCAAAGCACTGGCTTTCGCGGCGGCTGTGGAACAGTGGATTGCGCCGTTTCAGGCTGCGGGACATATTATGTCCTGGCGCTTGATGCGGCGCAAACTGCGGCTAGGCTCTCAGGGGCATGCGGATTTTCTGCTAGAGATCGAGGTGCAGGATATGGCGATGCTGGAGGCCGCGTTTCATGCCGCAGGACAGGCCGATGACGCCCATGCACGCCAATACCAAATCATGCATGGAATGATCGCGACGATTGAAACGGGCCTGTATCGCGACTTCCCCGACCCCGAACGCCGGGAACGTATCGCGCTGATCTAAGGGGGCAAAGCCGCACCACAGGCGCGCGCCGCGCCGGGCATCGAGCCCACCACGGCGCGGTCAGCGGCCAAGCATTGGCCGCTTCCACCCCTGCTACACCGATGGAACAATGCGACATGGGACGCATAGCGGACCCGTGCGCGAAGGGGTTCGATGCCCCTGAGCGCACGATCTTGGCGCCTGTTCCCAAAGATCGCCCTTCCCAAGCCCGCCGCATTGGCCTAAATCGCCATTATGACACACACACTCAATATCATCGGCGGCGGAATGGCCGGATCCGAAGCCGCCTGGCAGGCCGCAAACGCGGGCATCCGGGTTATCTTGCACGAGATGCGCCCCAGCGTCGAAACCTTCGCGCATCGCACCGGCGATTTCGCTGAGATGGTCTGCTCCAACTCCTTCCGCTCCGATGATGATGAGCAAAACGCCGTCGGTCTGCTGCATTGGGAAATGCGCGCAGCCAATGGGTTGATCATGGAAATGGCGCAGCAACATCGACTGCCTGCGGGCGGCGCACTGGCCGTGGACCGCGATGCGTTTTCCGCCGCAGTCACCGCGGCGATCAAAGCGCATCCTTTGATCGAAACCTCCTATGAGGAAATCACCGAACTTCCCACCGATGGCCACTGGATCATCGCCACAGGTCCGCTGACCTCGGGTGATTTGGCCAATTCCATCCGCGCAGAGACAGGGGCCGACAGCCTTGCATTTTTCGACGCGATCGCGCCCATCGTCTATGCAGATAGCATTGATATGGACATCGCATGGAAGCAGTCGCGCTATGACAAAGGCGACACGGAAGAAGAGCGAACGGCCTATATCAACTGCCCGATGGATAAGGCGCAGCATGAGGCCTTTATTGACGCGCTGCTTGCGGCCGATAAAACCGAATTCCATGAGGGGGAGACGGCGAAATATTTCGACGGATGTCTGCCGATTGAAGTCATGGCTGAACGTGGGCGCGAAACCCCGCGCCATGGTCCGATGAAACCCGTTGGCCTGACCAACAGCCATAAACCGGATGAAAAACCCTATGCGGTGGTGCAATTGCGCCGTGATAACGCATTAGGAACGCTTTATAATATCGTTGGCTTCCAGACCAAGATGAAATATGGCGCCCAGACAGAGGTGCTGCGGATGATCCCCGGCTTGCAAGACGCGAAATTTGCGCGCCTGGGCGGGATTCACCGCAATACATTCATCAATTCGCCGACGCTTTTGGATGACCGTCTTCGGTTAAAGTCGCGCCCCAATATACGTTTTGCAGGTCAGATAACCGGTGTCGAAGGTTATGTGGAATCCGCGGCAATGGGGCTCTTGGCTGGCCGTATGGCCGTAGCAGAACTGCAAGGACGTGACCTGCCCCCGCCGTCATTTGAAACGGCAATGGGCAGTTTGGTGAACCACATCACCGGCGGGGCGGATGCCAAGACATTCCAACCGATGAATGTCAACTTTGGCCTATTCCCCCCGGTGGATGCCAAGGGCGGGCGTCGCGGCCGCAAACTGCGCTATAAAATCTATACCGACCGCGCCAAGGAGCAGTTCACCGCATGGCTGGCGCAGCAAAACTAATCACGCGTTTCGCGCCCTCGCCGACGGGGCCGTTGCATCTGGGCCATGCCTATTCCGCGCTGACCGCATGGGATAGCGCGCTCGCGGTCGGTGGGGCCTTCCTGCTGCGGATCGAAGACAATGATACCCAGCGCTGCCGCCCCGCATATGAACAGGCAGTGTATGACGATCTGGCCTGGCTAGGCCTGCGCTGGCCCAGCCCAGTGATGCGGCTGTCAGATCGAAAAACGATCTATGATCAGGCGATTGCCGCGTTATTGGCGCGTGGGCTGGCCTATCCCTGCAGCTGCACGCGGCGTGACATTCAAACGGCGCTATCGGCCCCACAAGAAGGCGTCAGTGCGCCGCATCTATATCCGGGCACCTGCCGCCATCGCACGGGGCAGACGCCCACCGTAGAGGATGCAATCCGGCTGAATATGGCCGCTGCGTTGGAACAGCTGTCGTCACAACCCTTGCAATGGCGCGAAACCGGCCCCGATCACGCAGGGCTGTATACGCTGGCACCAGATATTCTGGCGCGCAACCATGGCGACATCATCTTGATGCGGCGCGACATCCGCACCGCAGCCTATCACCTGTCAGTCGTGATTGATGATGCTGCACAAAATATCACCCATGTTATTCGTGGGCAGGATCTTATCGACGCGACCGCCATACACCGCCTTCTGCAGGCCCTATTGGACCTGCCCACGCCGATCTACCACCATCATCGATTGATCCGTGACGCGCAGGGCAAACGTTTGGCCAAGCGTGATGATGCCAAGGCCATCAGCACCTATCGTGCCGCCGGGATGACGCCACAGCAGATGCGTCATCACCTGGGGTTGTAACATGGTGCAAATAACGGCATTCAAAGCGTTTTGGTGACCATCCAAAGCGGTGTGAAACACAGATCAAACCGCTTTGAGCGTTATTCAACCATCGGTGCCATGATCTCAATTTCCTCGCCATCACGCACGGCGGTATAAAAACATGACCGGCGGTTGGTGTGGCAGGCCGGACCAGATTGCTGCACCAGCATCAGCAGGCAATCCCGGTCACAATCCACCCGCATCTCTACCAGGCTTTGCACATGGCCAGAGCTTTCGCCCTTGGCCCAAAAGCTCTGACGTGAGCGCGACCAATAGGTGACATGGCCGGTTTCCAACGTTCGTGCCAGGCTTTGGGCATTCATCCATGCCATCATCAAAACCTCGCCTGTGTCGGCATCTTGCGCGATCGCAGGCACCAGACCATTGGCATCATATTTCAGGCATGTCGGATCAAATGGCATCTGGGCTTTCCTCTTGGCGCTATCGCCCCTATCTAACCAACAGACACGGATGGGAAAAGACCATGAGCGACGGCGATCTCTTTAAACTTTATTCGCAGCGGATCCTTGCCCTCTCAACAGAGATGCCTTGTACCGAACCGCTGGCGGCACCGACGGCCAGCGCGCGCAAACGTGCACCGCTGTGCGGATCGACCGTCGCGGTTGAGATCGCGCTGCAAGATGGCAAGATCACCGGCTATAGTCAGGATGTGCATGCTTGCGCCCTGGGACAGGCCTCTGCGGCGATCTTTGGGGCGCAGATCATCGGCATGACCCGCCCACAGGTGCAAGAGTTACGCGACCAACTGGCCGCGATGCTGAAGGGTGGCCCCGTCCCCGCACCCCCGTTCACCGATTACGAAGTGCTGACGGCGGCGCGCGAATATTCCAACCGCCACGGGTCTATTTTATTGGCGCCGGATGCCGTGCTTTTGGCTTTTGAGAGCGTGGCTTAACAACATCTCAATCCGAATCAGGCACCGATCAAGGTTCATCCTGTCGGAGCCAACATGAACGACCTGTCTCTCTCGCCAAAGCCACCCTCCACCGAGGCGCAAGACCGCATCGCCACAGAAGCGATCGCGCTTGGGCGGGAAATTGTTGAGATCTCTGCCGCGCTGGATGTTCTGGCCGATACCACGCAGGCGCAGCTGCGGCATTTGCAGCAGGCACAAGCGGCAGCAGATACCGTGTCACAATCCAACACCCGCGTGCTGTCGGACGTGGATCGCGCATCGAAAGCCGTTGACACCACGATGGCAAGCGTAACCCAGACCGTGGCGCAAATTCGCGAAAGCGGCGATCACGCACGCAAAATTGCCGGTTGGGTGCAGTCTGTGGCCTCGCGGATGGGTCAGGTTGGCGAGACATTGGGCAAGGTGAAGGCTGAGAATGCGCAAATCCGATCCATTGCGACACAGGTGAATATCCTAGCGATCAATGCGAAAATCGAGGCGGTGCGCGCCGGGGACGCCGGGCGCGGCTTTGCCGTTGTTGCGGAAGCCATCAACGAGCTTTCGCAAAAAACCGGTAAAGCGGCAGAGGGGATTGATCTGGCGGTGAGCGGTTTGGATACCGGGATCGCTGAACTTCGAAAAGAGGCCGAAACCATCACCAGCACCGCTGAGAATGTGTTGAATACGGCGAATGAAACCGACGATGCAATGGTGTCCATGACCCGCAGCGTTGAAGAGACAAAATCCGCCGTCACCGATATCTCCAGTCGCGCGAATGAGGTTCGTGATGCCAACCACAGTTTTGGCCCTGCATTCCAGCGCATGGCAGATGGTATGCGCCAAACCGATGAACAGGTTCGCGCATCACAAGCCGGCACGGGCGGGCTGATCACCAAAGGCGAAACCATCGTGCAACAGGCTGTGCAACTTGGCGGGCAGTTGGAAGATGGCAAATTGATCAGCTATGTTCAGGTGCAGGCCAAGGCCATCGGAAAGCTATTTGAAGCCGCTGTCGCTGCCAACGAAATTTCCGAACAGGATCTGTTTAACCGTCAGTACCGCCCGATTGCCGGAACCGACCCAACACAGGTCATGGCGACATTTACCGCGTTCACCGATAAGACCCTACCGCCGATTCAAGAAGCTGCGTTAGAAAAAGACCCGAAAATTATCTTCTGTGCTGCAGTTGATCAAAATGGCTATCTGCCTACCCATAACCTGAAATTTTCTAAACCTCAGGGCCCTGACCCAACCTGGAACGCCGCCAATTCGCGTAACCGACGGATATTTGATGACCGTGTCGGACTGCGTGCCGGGCGATCCACCGCACCATTCGTCTTGCAGATCTATCGTCGGGATATGGGGAACGGCACATTTGTGCAGATGAAAGACCTGTCCGCACCGATTGTCGTGCATGGCCGACATTGGGGCGGGCTGCGCATAGCCTATGGATTTTAACCCACGGCCTTTGGGCAAAAAAAGGCCGTCATCCGAAGATGACGGCTAAAATATGTGCTTTGCTTTTGGGGTGTGTGGCCCGGGATGATCGCTAAGGGGACAGGGCGATCAAAGCAAAGCACAAGGCAGATGAGGCAGTGTAGTCAGATCCAAACAGGCGATCAGATCAAACCGGGTAGGCACAAGACACCCAGAAAGGTGACACAAAGCGAAACTGCGCCAAGCGCATCCAGAAGCAAATCATCATGATCAAGTGCTTTTGTAAGTTTGCGTAGCATGTCATTACCCTCCTGCGTTTCTGTTGCTGCTTTGTTCTCATATCAACGAGAACAAGTAAAGAACATTTTATTAATTTTGTTCTCAAAATGTTCCGAACTCAGGTATGAACATTATCAACCCACTGAAATCAAACGGATAGCGCGGTCTTGTTCCATCAACCATAATAGCGCCCGCGCCGCCACGCCACGCGGACTGGTCAGGTCTGGATCCATCTCTAGAAGAACACGCGCATCGGATTGTGCTATGGCCATCAAATCCGACTGCCGTTCCAAATCCGCGATGCGGAATTTTGGCAGCCCGGATTGCGCGGTGCCGATCATGTCCCCGGCGCCACGGATCGACAGGTCCTCTTCGGCAATGCGGAACCCGTCTTCGCTGTCACGTAGGATTTTCAAACGCCGTTCTCCGGTTTCGGTGAGGGGCGGTTGATACATCAGCAAACAGGTGGATGCGGCCGAACCGCGCCCAACCCGCCCGCGCAATTGGTGCAACTGCGCCAAGCCAAAGCTTTCGGCGCGTTCGATCACCATAATGGACGCATTTGGCACATTCACGCCAACCTCAATCACCGTGGTGGCCACCAGAACGCGGCTGCGCCCAGCCACGAAATCCGCCATTGCTGCGTCTTTCTCTGCCGAACTGAGCTGACCATGAACCAGCCCGCAGACCCCCTCTCCGAAGATCGCGCGCAAGCTGCGAAACCGCTCCTCGGCGGATTGCAAATCAGAGCGTTCGCTCTCTTCGACCAGCGGACAGACCCAATAGGCCTGACGCCCGTCTTCCACCGCCCGCTTCAGATGGGCCACGACCTCATCAAGGCGTTCACCCGAAATCAGCGCTGTCTTGATCGGCTGACGTCCCGGGGGTTTTTCGTCCAAAATCGAGACATCCATATCGCCATATTGCGCAAGGGCAAGCGAGCGGGGAATAGGCGTGGCGGTCATCACCAGAATATCAACGGCCTGGCCTTTGCTGCCCAATTCCATCCGTTGCGCAACGCCGAAGCGGTGTTGTTCGTCAATGATGACCAGACGAAGATCATGAAATTCAACATCTTTTTGGAACACTGCATGGGTGCCTAACAGGATATGAATTTCCCCGGCGGCCAGCGCGCCCAGTTTGCGCGCGCGCTCTGCGCCCTTGTCGCGCCCGGTCAAAACCTCAATCACCAGCCCCGCATCAGCGCAAAGCGGCGCCAGGCTTTCCAAATGCTGACGGGCCAAAATCTCGGTCGGGGCCATCATTACCCCCTGCCCGCCCGATTCAACGGCTGCGATCAATGCCATCAGCGCAACAAGGGTTTTCCCCGACCCTACATCGCCTTGCAAAAGGCGGTTCATCTTCAATGGCTTGACCATATCCGCGTGGATTTCTGAAATCGCCCGCGTTTGTGCCCCGGTTGGTTGATATGGCAAGGCCTGCAACACCTGCTGCGCGATGTGCCCATCGCCGCGCGTCGCCCGCCCCTTGCCGCGCCGCGCCTGCCGCCGCGCCAGAGCCAAGGTAAGCTGATGCGCCAGAAGTTCATCATATGCCAGTCGCGCACGGGCCGCCGCATCGGGCGCGACATCGGCCAATGTCTGGGGCGCATGCGCCGCGCCAAGCGCCTGACGCCATGTCGGCCACGCTTCTTTCTTCACCATACCCGGGTCGATCCATTCAGCCAGATCCGGCAGGGTTTGCACCACGCTGCCCAAGGCTTTGGCCATGACCTTCTGCGTCAGCCCGCCAGTCAAAGGATAGACGGGTTCAAAGCGCGGCAGCTCCGGTGCATCAGTGATGGGCAAGATATAGTCGGGGTGAACGATCTGCGCCTTACCATCAAACAGATCCAGCTTGCCCGACACCACACGGCGTTCTCCAACAGGCAATTGTTTTTCCAACCATTTTTCACTGGAACGGAAAAACACCAAGGTAAGTTCAACCGCCTGATCTTGCACCAAAACGCGTGACGGGGCACCCGCGCGGGCGGCCCTAAAATGGCGCAGAACCTCGACCTCGGTCGTGACGGTGGTGCCGGCAGGACAGTCGCGCACCGTCGCCACGGGCCGGCGATCCACAAGGGAATGCGGCAAGGTAAACAACAGATCGCGCGGCTTGGTAACCCCCGCATCCCCCAATGTTTTGGCCAGTTTCGGCCCGATCCCCGGGAGTGCCTCAAGCGAGCCAAACAGAGAGAACAGTGATTCAGGACGCCCAGCCATCGATTATTGCGCCCCGGCCAGCGCGATCCACGCGTCTTCGTCAATTACCTCAATGCCCAGATCTGCGGCCTTCGTGGCCTTGGACCCGGCGCCGGGACCCGCAACCAAAATATCGGTTTTCTTTGAGACAGAGCCCGCAACCTTGGCCCCCAGCTCTTCGGCACGGGCCTTGGCCTCTGCACGGGTCATTTTCTCAAGACTGCCTGTGAAAACAATGGTTTTTCCCGCAATGGCCGTATCTGTTTTCGGCTTCTCTGCGGCCTGAATGTCCAATTGCGCCACCAGACGGTCAATCGACGCCCGCTCTGCCTCTTGTGCGAAAGACCCGACAAGCGACACGGCGACCACCGCGCCAATCCCGTCGATACTGACCAGATCATCCCAAGCTGCACGGGCGGGCAGCGCCACTTTGGGGTCTTGCGCCCAGATGTGATCACGGGTTGGTTTGATCTTGGCACTGCGCCCAGCCGATTGCGCAGCCTGACGTTCGCGCAGCACCGCGGCCTCTGCCTGCGTATGGCGCAGCTCAGCAGGGCGGGCGCGGTCAACAGCCTCTATCAACACATCCCAAGTACCAAAATGGCGCGCCAGATCAGAGGAGGCGACCTCCCCCACATGGCGCAGGCCCAAAGCGAAAATCAGCTTGGCCAGTGGCACCTTGCGCGCGCTGTCAATGGCATCAAACAGTTTTTCAGCGGATTTATCGCCCCAACCTTCGCGGTTTTTCAACTGTCGAAGCTGCCCCGGACCAAAGCGATCGCGCAGGGTGAAAATATCTGCCGGCTCTTTGATCCAGCCATCTTCATAAAAACTTTCGACCTGCTTGGCACCCAGCCCATCAATATCAAACGCCCCACGCGAGACGAAGTGACTTAGCTTTTCAACCGCTTGCGCCGGGCAAATCAAGCCACCAGAGCAACGGCGCACCGCATCGCCTTCTTCGCGGATCGCTTCGGACCCGCATTGGTCGCAATGGGTGGGAAAGACGAATGGCTGCGCATCATCGGGGCGGCGCGACACATCGACATCGGCAATCTTGGGAATGACATCGCCAGCGCGATAAATTTGCACCCAATCGCCCACGCGAATGTCACGCCCGCCGCGGATATCTTCGCCGTTGGAATTCCGCCCTGCGATATAATCCTCATTGTGCAATGTCGCGTTGGACACAACAACACCGCCAACGGTCACTGGCACCAAACGCGCAACCGGGCTAAGCGCACCGGTCCGCCCCACCTGAATTTCGATCGCATCCAAACGGGTCCATGCCAGCTCGGCCGGGAATTTATGCGCAATCGCCCATCGCGGCGTGGTGGAGCGAAAACCAAGCCGGCGCTGAAATGCCAGATCATCTACCTTATAAACCACACCATCGATATCATAACCCAAATCAGCGCGTTGGTGTTCAATGTCATGGTAATGCGCAATCAGCTCCGCCACGGTTGTACAGCGCTTTGTCAAAGGGTTGGTCTGAAAGCCAAGTTCGGCCAGACGGGCGATCGCCCCGCTTTGCGTCTCTGCCAGCGGCTGCGACACGACACCCCAGGCATAGGCAAAAAATCGCAAAGGCCGTGCCTGGGTTACTTTGGCATCCAACTGGCGCAAAGACCCGGCCGCAGCATTGCGCGGATTGGCGAAACGTTTGTCGCCACGCGCCTCTTGCGCCGCGTTCAAATCGGCGAAATCGCTATGCGACATATAGACTTCGCCGCGCACCTCCAAGATATCTGGCGCATTGGTCAGCCGGGTAGGAATATCGCTGATCGTGCGGGCGTTTTCGGTGACATTCTCTCCCACCTCCCCATCACCGCGCGTCGCAGCATAGATCAGCACACCGTTTTCATAGCGCAGCGACAGTGACAGGCCGTCAATTTTTGGTTCTGCCGTCATTGGCAGATCGCCATCGCTTAGGCCCAGATATTTTCGGATGCCGCGAATAAAATCGGCCACATCTTCATCTGCAAACGCGTTGCCCAGGCTCATCATCCGCTGCTCATGCCGGATTTTGCCAAACCCTTCCGCCGGGGCTGCACCGATTTTCTGCGTTGGGCTGTCGGCGCGCGCAAGCTCGGGGAACTGTGCTTCAATCTGCATCAGACGGCGTTTGGCAGCATCATAGTCGGCATCCGACATCTGCGGTGCATCTTCTGTGTGATAGGCCGTATTTGCGGCGGACACATGGTCGCGCAGCGCTGCCGCCTCGGCTTGGGCCTGATCAAAAGACATCTGCGCAACATCGGGGGAAGTTGGGGTCGCCATGATCGTTTCTCCTTCGCCTGTCACAACATGGCACGGATGCGCCAGATTTTGACCCGGGTATACGGGCCAAGTAGATAGGCTGCACCACGAAGCACGTCCAGACCGAAGCCCCCATAGGAGGGCAAAAAATGCGCGCCCCATATGCGGCTTGTCCTCGACGTGGCAGGCTATACCCGGCCCGGCATGCGGTCTATATTCAGGCCGGTCATGAGGCATTGCGGAAAGGTGTTTATGGACTTATTTATTGACCCGCTGGACAATCAGCCACGCTGCGGTTGGTGCGCCCAAGCACCGGAATTTTACAAAACCTATCATGATACAGAATGGGGCTATCCCGTTGATGATGATCGAAGATTATTTGAAAAAATCTGTCTTGAAGGGTTTCAATCCGGCCTAAGCTGGCGCACGATTTTGGCCAAGCGTGAAAATTTTCGCGCGGCGTTTGCAAATTTTGACGTTGATGTCATGGCAAGGTTTGACGCCACTGATGTGGAGCGTCTGGTTCAGGATGCCGGAATAATCCGCCACCGTGGAAAGATAGAAGCCGTGATCAACAATGCCGCCCGCGCAATTGAACTGCGCGCGGAATTCGGCAGTTTGGCTGCGTATTTCTGGCAATATGAACCCATACCAGTTGACCAATGGGCCCCTGTGGCGATGACACAGGAATCGCAGGCGATTTCCAAGGATCTGAAGAAGCGCGGCTGGAAATTTGTTGGACCAACGACGGTTTACGCGTTCATGCAGGCGATGGGGCTGGTCAATGACCACATGCCCGGCTGCTGCTGCCACAGCGCTGCACAGGCTGCGCGGGCACAGTTTACGCGTCCCGCGCCCCAGACATAAAAAATCGCCTGCCAATCCCGTTGGCAGGCGATTTTTATCTTTTCATCCGATCAGTCGGCTTTCGATGCTTCGATCGAGATAAACACTTTCACCTCATCCGAGACATAGGGTGCAAATTGACCCATGTCGTAATCCGAACGCACAACGGTGGCAGTCGCGTCAAAGCCAACCCATGGTTTCTTCGCCATCGGATGCTCACCCATCTGGGTCATTTTCGCATCCAATGTGATCGGCTTGGTGATGCCGTTGATGGTCAGATCACCCGTGATATTCGCGGTGGTGTCGCCGGTGACTTCGATGCCGGTCGATTTGAACGAAATTTCCGGCGCTTCGGCGGCGTCAAAGAAATCTGCGGTCAGGAAATGTGTGGTGCGTTCGTCCCAGCCGGTGAACAGGCTGTCGGTTGGGAAGGCGACCTCTACCGAAGACGCGGCCGGATCTTCGGCATCAAATTCGATTGAGCCTTCAAAACCGGAGAACATGCCCGTGGTCGTTGAAAAACCCAAGTGGTTGTAATCGAACACGATCTGGCTGTGGCTAGGGTCCAGGTTATAGGTTTCGGTTTCAGCGGATGCTGCGGTGGCGGCGAGCGCCAGGCCGGCGGCGAGCAGAACAGATTTCATCGCGTAACTCCGTTGGTTGCGACTTCGGTATGGGAGGAATTTAGCCTGATTTTCTCTGGTCTCAATTCCACAAGCCAAAACAGAATCTGTGCGCATTCGCGCAGCCCTACGGTAACATCTACGCCCGATTTCCGTCTGCACTGCGCCTGCCGCCGCGCTATACATAGGGGAAGAACAGGAGACTGCGATGCTTTTTGCCCTGCCTGATGATGACACGCTTTATGCCGCACTTGTGGCCCGCGACGCGCGGTATGACGGTCAGGCCTTTGTCGGCGTGACCTCCACCGGGATCCTTTGCCGCCTGACCTGCCCCGCCCGCAAACCCAAGCGCGAGAATTGTAAATTCTTCGACACGATTGGAACGGCATTGGCAGAAGGGTTCAGGCCGTGCAAACGCTGCCATCCCCTTGCCCGCGTAAGCGAGGCCGATCCGGTGATCGCCACGCTGCTGGGCGCATTGGACGCGGATCCCACGCGGCGTTGGTATGAAGGCGACATTGCTGCATTAGGGGTTGATCCCTCCACCGCGCGACGGGCGTTTAAGCGCGCCTTTGGAATGACATTTCTGGAACTGGCCAGGCAGCGTCGGCTTGGGGCCGGGTTGGGCACATTGGCGATGGGCGCACGGGTAATCGATGCGCAGATGACCAGCGGCTTTGACAGCGCCTCTGCGTTTCGGGCGGCGGTAACGCGGATTTTAGGTCAGCCGCCCGGCGCGTTTAGCGACATGCCACTGCTGTTTATCGACTGGATCGACACGCCGCTAGGGCCGATGCTTGCAATTTGTGATCACATGACATTGCATCTGTTGGAATTCATGGATCGCAAGGGCTTACCCGCAGAACTTCAGAAATTACATCGGTTTACACATGGCCGGATCGGGTTTGGAAAGACCCCGGCAACCGCACAAATTAGGGCCGAATTAGCCGCCTATTTCCGCGGGGAATGCGCCGAATTTACCATCCCCTTGGCGCTGCATGGGACCGAATTTTCCAAAACAGTCTGGGACGCGCTGCGCCAAATCCCTGTAGCGCAGACCCGGTCATATGCCGATCTTGCGCGCGCCATTGATCGCCCCAGTGCGATGCGTGCCGTGGCCCGGGCCAATGGGGCCAATCAGATCGCGATTGTCATTCCATGCCATCGGGTTATCGGCTCTGACGGGTCACTGACCGGATATGCAGGCGGGCTGTGGCGCAAGCAAAAGCTACTGGAGGTCGAGCAGGCGTTTCAAAAATAATGCGGCTGAGCTGCTTGGTCATTTCAATTCTATTAAGATTTTAACGGTATCGGTAAGCCCTCAGTAGAGGATACTCCGATGATCGCGCTTCACGCCTATGACCATGATGATACCCATGGACCGCTGACAATCCAGACCCATGTGTCAGAGCAAAACGCCCGCTTCGCCAGCGGTATCTATGCCGGAACGGCTGTGATCACACCACGCGGACCGCGCCAGATTGCGGCCCTGCGCGCCGGTGATTTAATTGAGACATTCGACGACGGGCCACAACCGATCACCGCGATCGAAGGGTTCAACGCCCGCATCTTGGACATGGCTTTGCCGCGCGCGCTTTGGCCGATCGGGCTTGCCCAAGGGATGTTGGGCAATCGTCGTCCTGTCCGGCTGGCCCCGAACCAGGCGGTGATGCTGGAATCCGACAGCGCCGAACAGGCCTTTGGCGATCCTTTCGTGATGGTGCCGGCCGCCACGCTCCTGTCACTGCCATGCGCGCGGCTGCTGTCACCCAGCCCATTCGACAAAATCTATCACATCCGCTTCGATACGCCGCAGTTGATCATGACCGCCGACGCCGGTGTGATGCTATGCGAACCTAAATCACTTCTGCATCATTGGGCCGATACAGCGCCGCTGGGTTATACCACTTTGCCGCTGGATTACGCGCAAGAGCTTTTGGCGCAGGACATTGACTGCGCAGGCGGAATTGCCCCCTATCTGCAAAAGTTGACAGCACAGATCGCCGCATAAGCCTAAACCACCCTTGAAACTGAAAAAGGGCGCCATCGCGGCGCCCTTTCCCAAATTCCAATCCCTAAGGGGATTAGCAGCTGTAATACATTTTGTATTCAACCGGGTGCGGTGTGTGCTCGTAGGCGTAAACCTCTTCCCACTTCAGCGCCATGTAGCCTTCCAACTGGCCTTTGGTGAACACGTCGCCTGCCAGCAAGAAGTCCATATCGGCTTCCAGCTCGGTCAGGGCTTCGCGCAAGCTGCCGCAGACTGTTGGGATTGCAGCCAATTCTTCTGGCGGCAGGTCGTAAAGATCTTTGTCCGAGGACGGGCCCGGATCGATCTTGTTTTTGATGCCGTCCAGGCCAGCCATCATCAGTGCCGCGAAGCACAGATAGGGGTTTGCCGCCGGATCAGGGAAGCGCGCTTCGACACGTTTCGCTTTGGGCGATTCCGCGAACGGGATACGCACACAGCCCGAACGGTTCGACGCCGAGTAGGCACGCAGAACCGGCGCCTCGAAGCCCGGGATCAAACGCTTGTAGGAGTTGGTCGACGGGTTGGTGATCGCGTTCAACGCTTTGGCATGTTTCAAGATACCGCCGATGAAATACAGCGCCTCTTGCGACAGGTCCGCGTATTTGTCGCCTGCAAACAGTGGCTTGCCGTCTTTCCAGATCGACATGTTCACGTGCATACCGGTGCCGTTATCGCCCGAGATGGGCTTGGGCATAAAGGTTGCCGATTTGCCATAGGCATGTGCAACGTTGTGAACGACGTATTTGTATTTCTGGATCTCGTCGGCTTGCTTGGTCAGCGTGCCGAAAACAAGGCCCAGCTCGTGCTGGCACGATGCCACTTCGTGGTGGTGCTTGTCGACCTTCATGCCCATACGCTTCATGGTCGAGAGCATCTCGCCACGCAGGTCTTGCGCATCATCGATTGGGTTGACGGGGAAATAACCGCCTTTAACGCCCGGACGGTGACCGGTGTTGCCCATTTCGTATTTCGTGTCGGTGTTCCAAGCCGCGTCAATCGCGTCAACTTCGAACGACACTTTGTTCATGCCAACCTGGAAACGCACGTCGTCGAACAGGAAGAATTCTGCTTCCGGGCCGAAGAAGGAAGTGTCGCCAATGCCCGAAGCAATCAGATAGGCTTCGGCACGCTCGGCTGTGCCGCGCGGGTCACGATCGTATTTTTCGCCTGTGTCGGGCTCAACCACGGTGCAGTGCACGCACATGGTCTTTTCTGCGTAGAAGGGGTCGATGTAAACCGATGCCGGGTCCGGGATCAGTTTCATGTCAGACTTGTCGATCGACTTCCAGCCCGCGATGGACGAACCGTCGAACATGAAGCCATCTTCAAAGAAATCTTCATCAACTTCGTCAACAATCAATGTGACGTGCTGCAATTTGCCGCGTGGGTCGGTGAAGCGAACATCTACATATTCGACTTCTTCGTCCTTCATCAGCTTGATGGCGTCTTTCACGGTGCTCATCAATAATACCCTTTCGTTTAGTATTAATCGCTTGGATCTTTCGATCCTGTGTGTCTCAGGTGAAAGCTTAGATCGCGTCGTCGCCGGTCTCGCCGGTGCGGATGCGGATCGCTTCTTCAACGGGTGAGATGAAGATCTTGCCATCACCGATCTTCTCGGTGCGGGCGGCATCGGTGATGGCGGTTACAGCCGCCTCAACCATATCATCCGACAGCACCATCTCGATTTTCACCTTCGGCAGGAAATCAACGACATACTCTGCGCCGCGATACAGCTCGGTATGACCTTTTTGACGGCCGAAACCTTTTACTTCGATCACCGAAAGCCCTTGAATACCGGCCTCTTGCAGGGCCTCTTTCACTTCGTCCAGCTTGAACGGCTTGATGATCGCTTCGACCTTCTTCATTCCGCCGACTCCCCCAATTTGGTCTTGTGCAACGCTTTGCAGCATGTTCCCACGCGCCCCGCAATCATCCAGAGGACCCGAACCGGGCCTATCCAGTGGTTTTGGCAAGGCGCGCCTATTATCTTTGCCATTTGCACAAATATTATGCCAAATGTAAAGCCTATCTGCGTGAAAATAGGCGTAACAGATATTCACGCCTATTTGTGCGCCGAAATCGCCCGCGGAATTGCCTGCAGAATAACCAAAACAGGTTTGCGGCCTCTGGCTGGACGCGTCCTTGCGCGTTGACGATTTAGATAGGAAACTCGATTAACCCTAACCCCGTGAAGCCTATGATTAAACGGAGAGTTACATGACCACCCCTTTGGATTTCGACAGTCAGCGCATCCAATCTTTGGGCAAACGCTCCGATCAGCATAAATATGACCATGGGCATGCGCTGGTCTTATCGGGTGGGCCGGGGCGCGGTGGGGCGGCGCGGCTGGCGGCGCGGGCGGCCTTGCGCGTCGGGGCGGGTTTGGTAACCATCTGCAGCCCACAATCCGCGATGGCCGAGAATGCCGCGCAGCTTTCATCGATTATGCTAAGCCCCCTGCCCGACAGCTACACGTTACGCGGGATTCTTAGCGATGATCGGGTCAGTGCGGTCTGCCTTGGTCCGGGCTTGGGCGTGCCGCGTGCGCTGGATATGGTGCCCGCAGCCCTGTATTCAAAACGTGCCACAGTGTTGGATGCCGACGCCCTGACCGCCTTTGAACAAGAGCCAGAGATGCTGTTCAATCACCTGCACCCGCAGGCGATCATAACCCCGCATCGTGGTGAATTTGGCCGTCTCTTTCCAGATTTGGCACAGGCTGACAGCCAAGCGGCAGCCACACAGGCCGCCGCCCGCGCCGGCTGCACCGTGCTGCTAAAGGGGGAAGATACATGGATTGCTGAGCCTGACGGCCGGTCCACTTACCTGTCATGCCGGGGGGCGCGCGCCGTGCCGTGGCTGGCCACCGCCGGATCCGGCGATGTCCTGGCCGGGCTGATCGCGGGGTTAATGGCGCGCGGTCATGCTGGATTTGACGCGGCCTGCACGGCCGCATTACTGCATGCGCAGGCCGCGCGCAGCTTTGGGCCCGGATTGATTTCAGAGGACCTGCCCGATTTGATCCCGCAGGTTCTGCGCGACCTGGGCGTGGCCTGATCGCCCGCTTAAATCGCCATATAGCGTTCACATATCGCCCAAAAACAATGCGGTAGCGCCGCTTTAGCGTGCAGGCCGGAGCGAAATGCTGCAACTGCACAGGCTTGTGTGGTGTGGTCGCAAGCTTGTCCAAAACAACGCTTTGAGCACTGCAGTCACCGGGCTAAGCCCGGAATACACGCGCTACAATTCGTTGGAGGAATTTGCATGTCGTCTTCCAGTTTCAACATTTTCTCGTTCACCGGGAAGATGAAGATCCTTCACATGAGCTGGTTCGCCTTTTTCCTGACCTTCGTGGTTTGGTTCAACCTCGCACCGCTGTTAGGGCAAATTCAGGCCAGTCTGGGCCTGACAAAACCACAGGTCACGACGCTGTTGATCCTTAACGTTGCGCTGACCATCCCGGCCCGAATTGTTATCGGGATGCTGACAGATCAATATGGGCCGCGCCGGGTGTATTCGGGGCTTCTGATTGTATCGGCCATCCCCTGTTTCGTCTTTGCCGCCGCCGACAGCTTTACACAGTTGGCGATCGCGCGGTTTGCGCTTGGCTTCATCGGCGCCGGGTTTGTGATTGGTATTCGTATGGTGTCGGAATGGTTCCCCGCAGATGAGCTGGGCACCGCCGAAGGCATTTATGGCGGTTGGGGCAATTTCGGATCGGCTGCTGCAGCATTTTGTCTGCCCACCATTGCGCTGATGTTCGGCGGTGAAAATGGCTGGCGTTGGGCGATTGCGCTGACGGGGCTTATGTCACTGATCTTTGGCTTTGTTTACTATGCCTCTGTGACCGATGTTCCCAAAGGGTCGAAATATTTCCGCCCCAAGAATGCCACCGCGATGGAGGTCACATCGAAGGGGGATCTGTGGTTCCTGCTGGTGATGAAAGTGCCGCTGTATATCGCGCTTGGCGCGTTGGCATGGCGGTTGAAAAATGTCGAAATTTTCACCCCACTGACCACCAATATCGTCTATTTCGGCCTTGTTCTGCTGTATGCATACGACTCTATGCTGGCAGTTCGTGCAAACCGCCGTGTATTCGTAGAAGAGGTGCCAAGCTTTGAACGCTATAAGTTCAAGCAGGTCGCCATCTTGAATATCTTGTATTTCGCCACATTCGGGTCAGAGCTGGCTGTGGTGTCGATGCTGCCGCTGTTCTTTGGTGAAACCTTTGGCCTGTCGCCGGTTGTGGCGGGTATGGTTGCGTCGGCCTACGCGTTCATGAACCTGATGTCGCGCCCAGGGGGCGGTTTGATTTCGGACCGGTTTGGCCGCAAGCCCACGCTGTTGATCCTGACCGCAGGTCTGGCGGTTGGCTATGCGTTGATGTCAATCATCGATGCCAGCTGGGCAGTATGGTTGGCCGTGGTTGCGGCGATGGCCTGTTCGTTCTTTGTGCAAGCCGGCGAAGGCGCCGTCTTTGCCGTTGTGCCACTGATCAAGCGCAGCCTGACCGGGCAAATCGCTGGTATGACAGGGGCTTACGGTAATGTTGGCGCGGTGATTTACCTGATCATCTATTCCGTCGTGGATGCATCGACCTTCTTCATGGTTATCGCCTGCACGGCTGTGCTGGGCTTCATCGCGCTGCTGTTTTTGGAAGAACCCACCGGCGAGATTGCCGAGGTTGACGAAGATGGCGCCGTGACCATGATCAATGTCGGGCTGAAACACTAAGACCGCAAGCATGACAAATCTGCGCGCGGGTCACATACTGGCCCGCGCGCTTTCATTTTGCGAGGGGGGCGACCCATGTCCATATCGGCCAAACCGGATCATGCTACACAGCCAAAACCGGGATTTTCGCAGCTTCGGTCGCAGTTCCCAACCCGCCCGCTGGAGGCGGTGTTGGGCGGGTGCACCGATCCGGGGCCGAAACCGCGCAATGATGATGCGATCGCCGGGCGCATTCCCGAAAGCCGCTATGAAATGCACGCCAAGGGCGTCGTAGCCTGTATTGCCGATGGGATCTCAACCGGGCGCAATTCGCATTTGGCCGCGCAGCTATCGGTGACACAATTCGCGCAAGATTACTATTCCGCGCCCGAAAGCTGGCCGGTGCAAGATTGCACGGCGCGGCTTCTATCCTCATTAAATTCCTGGTTTTTTGCGCAAAACCGCAGTGGCTCGCCACAGGCGGATGGGCAGGTCACCACATTTACGGCGCTGATTGCGCGCTCCACCACCGCCCATATCGTGCATATCGGTGACACGCGCTGTCTACGGTTGCGCGATGGGGTGATCACCGGGCTGACCGAAGATCACAACGCAGCCTTTATGGGGCAGGAACAGGCATTGACGCGCGCCTTGGGGATTGAGCCGAATATACGCGTCGATTACCGTTCGGAACGATTGGCGCAGGACGATATCTATCTGCTGATGTCGGACGGGGTGCATGGTGTGCTGTCTTATTCGACCATGGCCGCGATGTTACGAGACCGCGCCATGACCACGCAAAACGATCTGGAGGCGGCGTCGCGGGCGCTGTGTGATGCGGCTTTGGCCGCAGGAAGCGACGACAACCTTAGCTGCCTAATGGTGCGGATCACCGCCCTGCCCTCGGAAACGCTGACGGAGGCGCATCACCGGCTGACCGATCAGGCCATCCCCCCCGTAATGAAGCCGGGCAATAAAATTGACGGGTTTGAAATTGAGCAGGTGATGTATTCCAGCACGCGCAGCCATGTCTACCGTGTGCGCCGTGCAGGGGAGGATACGCGCTATGTCCTGAAGGCACCATCGCGTAATTTCGCCGATAATATGCAATACCTTGAAGGCTTTACGTTGGAACAATGGGTGGGTCGGCGGATTGATAACCCGCAGGTAATGAAGATCTTGCCCCATGAAGACAGCCGGTTTTTGTATTATATCTCCGAGCTGGTAGAGGGTGAGACACTGCGCGAGTGGATGGCACGTCACCCGACCCCATCGATCCGACAGGTTTTGCCGATTTTGGGATCGATCATCAGTGCGGTGCGGATTTTCCACCGGCTGGGCATGGTGCACCGCGATCTGAAGCCCGAAAATATTATGCTCAATACTGACGGTGTGGCAAAGATCATCGATTTCGGCTCGGTTCAGGTCAGCGGTTTCGCAGATATCATGACCGGTTTGGGCGATCATGTGCCGGAAGGCTCGTTGAATTATATCGCGCCAGAGGTTCTGACAGGGCGCGGGGCCAGCCCGTCATCGGATCTGTTTTCCATAGGTGCGATCACCTATGAAATGCTGACCGGTCGGGTGCCATTTGCATTAGAAGACGGGCGCAAGCTGCCGGGTGCGGCTGCGGATTGGGCGTTGACCTCGTTGACCGATTTGCGCCACGACCTGCCCGAAGCCAGCGCCGAGGCCCTGGCCCGCGTCCTGTCGTATGAGCCCAAAAACCGCCCCGAGGTCATGTCGGAATTTCTGGCCGATCTGCGCAAATCAATGGATCAAGGCGTGTTGCCGCGCGATCATATCCCGCTGTTACAGCGCGGCTCTGTGTCGTTTTGGCGTGGTTGGGCGATGATCAGCAGCGCCATCGCCCTGGCGCTGCTGATCGCGCTATTGTTGCGCTAGGCTGGTCGCCTCACGCAAGATCGCAGCCAGTTCCGATTTGCAGGACCCGCAATTGGTGCCTGCCGACAGGCTGGCGCCGATCCTATCCACCGATGTCAGCCCCTCTTGCGTGATTGCACGCCGCACAGTGTTGCGCCCGACGGCAAAGCACGAACATACGACAGGGCCGGGATCGGGCGTATCGCCACGTGCCTGCCCGGCCAATGCCCATGCGGCCTCGGTGCCCGGCAGGCCTACCAGAAAATCACGCATCAGAGTGACCGGCTGCGGCGCGATATACAGCGCAGCCAGCAACACCTCGTTGTCATAAAACGCCAAACGGTGACGGCCACGTTTGGCGTCGGTCAGGCTTTGCACCCGCGCATCAGGCAGGTCGAACAGGGTTCGGGCCTGCGCCTCCCAATCCGCGATTGTGTCCGTCCCGGCCAGCTCGGCGCGGAAACCGCTGGTGGTGCGCGCCCGCGCCCAATAGGCGCAATCAGGGGTGAAGCTGCGTGACGATATCGCAAATCCATACCACCGGGGCAGGAAACGTTCGGCGCTGACCACGGCCGCCTTGCTTTCGGGTTGCCCCGAGATCGGATCCACAACATCGGCCACCAGTGCATCCACCCGCGCCGACGGGGCATTTTCCCCCGTCCAATGAATCGGCACGAACAGATCGCCTTTCGCCACATCCTTGGTGATGTGCAGCCGGACGATCGCCTGCCCTTGTAGGCTGCTAAGCTGCACCAGATCAGCGGGCTCCAGCCCCAAACGCGCCGCATCATCGGGATGCATATCAACGAAGGGCTCGGCCATATGTGCCGAAAGACGCGAACTAAGCGCGGTGCGGGTCATGGTGTGCCATTGATCGCGCAACCGCCCGGTGTTCAGCCGGAACGGATAGGCGGCGCTGATCTGGGCTGCAGGGGCGCGCATGGTTACCGGCAGCATTTTTGCTTTGCCGCCGGGATGATAAAACACCCCATCGCCAAAGAACCGTCCGCCCTGTTTTTGCGCCGATTGCGGCCAGCGCAAAGGTGCCAGTTCAGCATAGCCCTGCGCGCTGATCCCGGCCAAGGCCGAAATATCAAAGTCGCGCCCAAACTGTGCCGCCACACCTGACAGCGCGGCATATTCGGCAAATACATCGGCCTCGGACGCAAAATCGAACGCTTCCGCCCAGCCCATCCGCGCCGCAACCTCAGCCAGGATATGCCAATCTGGGCGCGCCTGACCCGGCGCGGGCTGCACCGCGCGCTGGCGCGACATCATCCGGTCGGAATTGGTAACGGTGCCGGATTTCTCTGACCATGCCGTTGCAGGCAAGATCACATCAGCCAAACGCGCTGTATCGGTCTGCGCAGTAATGTCACTGACCACAGTGAACGGGCAGGCCGCGATAGCAGCGGCCACCGCATTGGCATCTGGCATCGTGACCGCCGGATTGGAATGAATGATCCACAGCGCCTTGATCCGGCCATCGGCCACGGCGCGAAACATCTCAACCGCCTTCAGCCCCGGGTTGCTGGGCAGGTTGGGCGCGTCCCAAAACGCCCCTACCGCCGCGCGGTGGTCGGGGTTTTCGATATCCAGATGACAGGCCAGCATATTGGCCAGCCCGCCAACCTCGCGCCCGCCCATGGCATTAGGCTGACCGGTTACGGAAAATGGCCCTGCGCCGGGTGTGCCAATCCGCCCCGTCGCCAGATGGCAGTTTAGAATTGCATTGACCTTGTCAGTGCCAGAGCTGGATTGATTAACCCCCTGGCTGAAGATCGTCACAACCTTGGGCGTGCCGATCCACAAATCGCAAAACGCGGTCAGATCCTCTGGGCTAAGCCCGGTTTGGGTTGGGTCATCCAGATGGGCTGCGGTGATCGCCTGCGCTACGCCGTCAACGTGATCTGCGGTGAACTGCGCATCACAGGCGCCGCGCGCATCAATCTGCGCCAGCAGCGCGTTGAACAGCGCAACATCGCTGCCCGCACGCAAGGCCAAATGCAAATCCGCCCCATCGCTGGTCGCGGTTTTGCGCGGATCAATTACCACCAGTTTTGTGCCATGGTCCGCGCGTGCCGCCATGATGCGCTGGTATAAAATCGGATGACACCATGCAAGATTAGACCCAACCAAAACGATCAGATCCGCCTCTTCCAGATCATCATAAGTGCCCGGAACCGTATCCGTGCCAAAGGCGCGTTTGTGCCCAGCCACGGTAGAGGCCATACAAAGCCTTGAATTCGTATCGATATTTGCAGAACCGATGAATCCTTTCATCAGCTTATTGGCCACGTAATAATCTTCGGTCAGCAATTGACCCGACACATAGAAGGCCACCGCATCCGGCCCATGCTGTGCCACCGTGTCAGAAAACCGCTGTGCGACCAGATCCAGCGCGCTGTCCCATGTGGCCGGCGCTCCGTCGATCTGGGGCTGCAAAATCCGGGTCTCAAGCCCGACCGTTTCACCCAAAGCAGAGCCTTTGGAACATAACCGCCCCTTATTCGTAGGATGGTCAGGATCACCGCGCACGGTGATCCCCCCGGCGCCGTCACGCGCAATCAAGACGCCGCAGCCCACCCCGCAATAGGGGCAGGTAGAGCGTGTTTCCACACCGGTTTCGCTGGTCATCAGGCTGCGCTCCGCGCCTCGATCGACGCTGCATCAAGCAAGATACGCCCGGCTTCCAGCTTCACCGGATAGGTCGCGATATGGCCCTCATCAGCGCCCTGTGCCTCGCCGGTTTCAAGCGAATAGACCCAATTATGCAGCGGGCATGTCACCTGTTTGCCATGCACAATCCCCTCCGCAAGCGGCCCGTTCTTATGGGCACAGGTGTTCGAGGTCGCAAAGACTTCGGCCTCATCCGTGCGGAACAGCGCCACGCAGCCGGCCTTGGTCTTAACGATCCGCGCACCGCGCAGGGGGATGTCGTCCAATGCACCTACATCAATCCAGCTCATTGTGCGGCCTCCTGAGTCAAATCGGCAAGGGGTTGGAATTTCACAGCCTCTGACGGGACCGCGCGTTCTGCCCATGGGTCTTTTTGATAGACAGATTGCGAGATATCAAACCGCGCCACCAATGCCTGACGTTCCGCAGGATCTGCCAGCACCTCTTTGACCCAATCCAACCCAACCTTGTTCAGCCATTTATAGGCCCGGTCGAGATATTTGGCATTCTCACGATACATCTGCATGAAGGCGACGACCCATTCTATCACCTCTTCTTCCGTGGCGACATCGACAAGCCGTTCGACCTCTTTGACATCCATGCCAGCGGCGCCACCGACGCCGATCTGATAGCCACTGTCGACACAGATAATCCCGATATCCTTGCAGGTGGCTTCGGCACAGTTGCGCGGACAGCCCGACACACCCAGCTTGACCTTATGCGGGGTCCACGATCCCCACAGCCGTTTTTCCAGCTTGATGCCGAGCCCGGTGGAATCCTGCGTGCCAAAGCGGCACCAATCCGACCCCACGCAGGTTTTTACCGTGCGCAGACCCTTGGTATAGGCATGGCCCGATACCATCCCCGCTGCGTTCAGATCAGCCCAGATCGCTGGCAGGTCTTCTTTTTTGATGCCCAATAGGTCAATCCGCATCCCGCCTGTGACCTTCACCGCCGCATCGTATTTCTTGGCCGCCTGCGCCACGGCAATCAGCTCATCGGGGGTGGTCATCCCGCCCCACATCCGCGGCATCACAGAATAGGTGCCATCTTTTTGAATATTGGCATGGTTACGTTCGTTCACAAAGCGTGACTGCCCATCATCTTGATATTCCAACGGCCAATCGGCGAGCAGGTAATAATTGATCGCAGGGCGGCACGTCGGGCAACCATTGGGCGTTTTCCACGCCAGGTTTTGCCACACCGCAGGCTGCGATTTCAGCTCTTGCGATTTGATCAGGCGGCGCACGTCCTCATGTGTCAGATCGGTGCAGTTGCACACGGGTTTTTCCGTCGGCATGGCAAACCCATCGCCCAGCGTGACCGCCAGAACCTGTTCAACCAACCCGGTGCATGTCCCACATGACGCCGACGCCTTGGTCTGCGCTTTCACATCATCAAGCGTAGTCGCCCCGCCTGCGATCGACTTCAAGATATCGCCTTTGCAAACGCCGTTACAGCCACAGATTTCCGCCTCAGGAGGCAATGCTGCAACGGCTGCCAGAGGGTCCGCGGTGGCCCCGCCACCCCCCTGAAACGCCGGGCCATAGATCAATGTCTCACGCATCTCTTCGATGTCCGTGCCGTCCTTGATCAGGCCAAAGAACCAATTGGCATCCGCCGTGTCACCATACATCACGGCGCCGACCAGACGGTCATCTTCAATCACCAGCCGTTTGTAAACGCCGCGCTTGGGATCGCGGAATACGATATCCTCACGGTTGGGCCCGTCAGCAAAATCCCCGGCAGAAAACAGATCGCAGCCGGTCACTTTCAGTTTGGTCGACAGCTCGCGCATTTTAAATGCGTCATCTTCGCCCAGAAGGGTTTTCGCGGCGACCTTCGCCTGATCATACAACGGCGCCACAAGACCAAATAAATTGCCGTCAAATTCCAGACATTCCCCCACACACAGAATATCCGGGTCGGAACTGCGCATCTGCGCATCCACTTTGATCGCGCGGCCCATTTCCAGCCCCGCCTCTGTGCCAAGACTGCATGACGGGCGAATGCCCACCGCCATCACCACAATATCGGCTGGTATTTCGCTGCCGTCTTCAAAGGTGACTTTTTCAACCTTTCCGTCGCCGGCAATCGTCTTGGTGGTGGCTTTGGTGATCACCTTGATGCCGCGCCGTTCCAGATCCTTTTGCAACAGATAGCCTGCCGTCTCATCCAACTGCCGGTCCATCAAATGGCCGGTATTGTGCAAGACAGTGACCTCCATGCCGCGTAGCCGCAGCCCCGCCGCTGCCTCCAGCCCCAACAAACCGCCACCGATCACGACCGCATGCGCACCACGCACCGATGACGCCTTGACCATTGCATTGGTGTCTTCCAGATCGCGATAGGCCACCACACCGGGCAAATCATGCCCTGGGAATGGGATGATGAACGGATCCGAGCCGGTGGCAATGATTAGCTTGTCATAAGGCACATCGCCATTCGGGCTGGTCACCACCTTGCGCGCACGGTCGATACCGCTCACGCGTTCACCAAACCGGGTTGTGACCTTATGCTGGGCATACCACGCATCATCATGCGTGACGATTTCCTCATATGTCTTTTCGCCAGACAAAACCGGTGACAACATGATCCGGTTATAATTGCCTCGCGGCTCTGCGTTGAACAACGTCACTTCAAATTTCTCGGGTGCGGCATCAAACAGATGCTCCAGCAACCGACCAGAGGCCATGCCAGCCCCGATGACGACCAGTTTTTCCATCAGATCATCCCCTTACAAATACCATGCGACCACATAGGCCAATTCGGTCTCACGATAGACTGGCAGCCCAACCATCGTCGAATAACCCGCAGGCAACCCCGTCGCGTCGCTGTGCACATGCGGCAGGCCCGATCCCAAAACCTGACCGACCGGCCCCTGCCACGCACCCACTGTTGGCGGATCCACCGGTGGGTTTTGCTGTGCCCACAGCGGCCCCTCCTTGGCGCAGATCCCATCAATCAGCACCGCCTTCTTGCTTGCACCCACGGCCTCGGCCCGCGCGTCCCAAATCTCAAAACGATGTGCAATCGGCGTGCCCGGTGATGATAGCAATGTCAAAACCATGCTCTTGTCATCCGGCATCGGAATCGGCAATCCCAGCCCAGTCTTCAACCCCGCCTTACCCGCTGAATCCGCGCGAACAAAGGCATAGCCCTGACCAAGATCGCGCATCAATATCGGCATATTGGCGGCCCAGACAGCGCCCGGCAAACCCTGCCCATACATGAAATGCGTATGCTGCGAGACCCATTCAAAATCCTTGGCCTCACCGTAATACCCATCATCAAGCATCAAGACATCGCCCTGATCCTTCCAGATCTCAATGGCGCCCTTATGCGTCGCATCGCCGCCGCACAGCACCACCAGAACGGCTTTCAAAACTTTCCCGGCAAAGATCGGGATCGCAACGGCACTGGTCAGCCCAGCGTCATGCGCTGCCTGCGTGCGCTTGAAATATGACCCGTCAAAAGATTTCAAAACAACCGGCCTTCCTTCGGCCCAGGCTGTCCCCGGCAGGCCCTCGCCCTTAGCAAAGCTCTCACGCACCGAAGCGGAGGCAAACCCCTCCATCGATCCGTAGTCCCCGGCCTTATGGATCAGCCGATCCCCTTCGGGCACCCATACCTCCGCGACCCGCAAAAAGGTTTGCACCGGGGGCTCCATGACGTCATTCATAATATGCTCCTCTGGATGGGCATAGCAGCGCCTAAAAATATCGCTGCCAATCCTGTCTACATCGCGCAAAGGATGCACAAGCCATGCCCACACCCTTCCGGCTTACGATGCCATATGCCCAACCCAGTGATGCCACGCCCAGACATCAACCGCTTTCTCACTTCAGCCATTCACATACGCGCAAGCAACCGCTTGATGCCACATATTCAGGCAGTCCGCCGCATAGATGATCTACAACAGCCCGATCAGCTAAAACCTGTCACAGCGCAGCACCGGCACGCCAAACTGCGGCTTTCATCTTGCAAAAAATATCCTCGGGGAGGTCCGGAGGGGCAGACAGCCCCTCCGGCCATCTGCCATCGCCCCCCAACTGCAATCATGCGCAACGGTCACACAGAAACGGAATAAGGCGCACGGTTAACCCGCACGCCCTACCCTACTCATACTCCAGCACTCTTAAAGTATCTGCCCACCGCAATCTATCAGCGTGGGTTATAAACCTATAATTTGGTGTCATTTTCTGCGTGGGACGCGAAAATAACAGCGCTTAGATATCCTTAATCTGAAATAGATCTTTTGCCTACCTGCCTAAATGGTGCAGCCGTGGGCCGCGGGTAGGCCATTGGCAGAAATTTGCCGCAAATTATTACCTGACTAAAAGAATCGACTTTACAAATCCAAGTGATTCACTCAGGATATTCACATCGCCAGTCGCACCCACGTGACCAGCCCAACGGAAAGGAGATTGCGCATGACATACCCAACGCATTCCCGCCCGGCGAACCGGGCTGGAGAACCAAGCGACACCCCGTTTTCCCTGCAGGATCTTGTGCAGGCGCTCTGCTCTGGCTTGAGCAGCGGCGTCACCGCGCAGTCTTGGGGATTGGAACTGATGCTGGACAGGATCGAGAGAACACGATGACCATCTCCCAAGACTTTACCAACGCACTGCCCGCCCATGATGCAGAAATTCTGACCAAGGGTGGAAATCAGGCCAATATTTTGCTCAATGGCCAAGTATACACCCTGCGCATCACCCGCGCCGGGAAATTGATTTTAACGAAATAACGGCGGCGTTTTTGCCTTCGTCTGCCCGCGCTCTGCTTTGTGTTCCGTGCCGTCTTGGTTCTACCCTCCCCAAGATATGTTGATCATCGTCAACGGCACGCCACAATTACAGGGCGCGGGATTTTCATGTTCCACGCCGCAACGGCATCCAGATGTGGCGCCCTCCGTTGAACATGCACCGATGTTCAACGCGCCTTGGTAAGCCGGGTAACAAAACATTCTTGGTTTAGGGCAAGATCACCACAGGCTCTGCGCCAAGCGCGGTGCACAGCGCCTTAAAGCGCGCCTCCACCACCTCGCCATGCAGGGCTGCGCCGCGCTTGCTAAGCCGCAGCTCCAGGGTCTTGGCCTTGGCGTCATACAAAAGCTTGCCGGCATCGCGCGGATCATCCATTGCAAACATCGCGCCAAAACGCATAGCCTTGCCCAGCACTTCAGCCTCTTGCAATGCGTCATCCTCAAGCAGTTTGAACAGCCGCTTAAACGGTGAATTGGAACGGTTGTTCTTATACCGATGCAGCAGGGCGACGCCCACAAACACCCGTTCCGCATGTGACAGGGCCGACAGATTGGCGCGGGTGACATTTTCAAAACAGGCTTCGGCGCGGTAATCGGGGTGCGTGCGCCATGTGCTGTCATGCAGCAGGCAGGCCGCGCGCATCAACCGATATTTCTCGGGCGGAACCTGACCCCAGATCGGTTGAATAAACGCATGCAAGCGCTTGCCAAACCCCGGTATGCGCGCCGCGCGGCGTTCCAGATGCCGGCACGCTTCGATCAGCGGATCACGACGTCGCAGGCGCTCTGGCATCTGCTCATACAGCAGGCCTTCACGAATACCATAAGAAGAGACATCAATTTCTTCAGGACCAAATGTCGCCACCAATTCACGTAAGACCAATGCCGCCGTTGGCACCAGATCCATTCGCGCCGCCCCGATCCCGGTTTTAGACCGCAATTCGGACATATCGCTTTTTTCGATCCGGTCAATCGTCTTATTCAAACCTTCCGGGCTCATGGCATATTCATGCAAGACATGCAGCGGATAATCGTTGAATTCCATATCGATACGCGCAATCGCGCGCCATGAGCCGCCGACCAGATAAATCCGACGATGTTCGGTGCCCACCTCGGCGGCAAGCGTCTGCATCACCTCTTGGATATGGGCGATCTGTGCCTTGCGATCCCCTAGCAGTTGAAGGCGAAACGGACCAAGCTGCGAACTGACACGGCACCAGACACGGCCGCCGCGCACCTCAGCCAGCTCCATCGAATTCCCGCCGATATCGCAAATCAGCCCCTCGGCCTCGGGCCAGCCCAACAGCACGCCTTGGGCAGACAGGCGGGCCTCTTCAGGACCATCAATCACATGCAGTTTCAACCCGGTTTGGGCCTCGATCATCCGGCGAAACTCCGGCCCGTCTTCGGCATCGCGCATCGCAGCGGTGGCGACACAGGTCAGCGGTCCGATATCCATCGCATCCGCCAGCGCGGCAAAACGTTTCAACGCAACCGTCGCGCGTTCCCGCCCCTTGGGGTTCAGCCTGCCGGTTTCGGCCAGACCCTGACCCAGACCCGCCATCACCTTTTCATTGAAGAAATAGGCCGGGCTGCGGGCCGCACCATCAAACACCACCATCCGCACCGAGTTAGAGCCGATATCGACAACCCCCACCCGCGACAATGCGCGGACATCAGGGTCATCAAACAATGGCTTGCCAAACGGATCCCATTCTTCGGCATCCGCTTCAAACTCGACGGCTGTGTGTTTCGCCATCTACCCACCTCAAACTTACCCGGGCCAAGCCCATCAAGCAGACACTATGCTTAGTCGAAGCTATGGGCAAGCTTTGGTACGTCTTTTGCCCCTGCGGAACCCCGCCCCGACAAGGACGGATATTCCATGAAGAAACGGTGGCAATTGAACAGGTTATCGCGATCTTCGGGCAGGAACCTTAGGAATTTACCATCAGGCTGCAAAATCCAGCTTTGGGCTTCATCGGCCATATTCGCTGCCATGATTTGCTCCACGATCTGCGCCTTAACGGTGGGGTTGGTCGTTTCCACCAAGGTTTCGACCCGGCGATTAAGGTTGCGCCCCATCCAATCGGCGGAGGAAAAGAACACCCGCGCCTTTTTCGACGGCAGGCCGTGGCCATTGCCAAAACACACGATCCGGGAATGTTCCAAGAACCGGCCAACAATGGATTTCACCCGGATATTTTCCGACAGGCCCTTGATGCCCGGCCGCACGCCGCAAATTCCGCGCACCACAAGGCTGATTTTCACGCCTGCCTGGCTGGCTTGATATAGCGCGTCGATCACATCAGGTTCGATGATCGAATTCATCTTTGCCCAAATCTCGGCCGGTTTTCCCATTTTCGCAAATTCAGCCTCGCGTTCGATCATCTCAATCAAAGAGGATTTCATCGAATGCGGTGAGATCGCCAGATTTTCCAGCCCCTCCGGCTGCACATAGCCCGACAGGTAGTTGAACACTTTGGTTGCATCGCGTCCCAAAGCCCCATCACAGGTGAAGAAGGACAGATCCGTATAAATCTTGGCCGTAATCGGATGGTAGTTACCGGTGCCATAATGGGTATATGTCACCAGCTGATCGCCTTCGCGGCGCACGACCGTGCTGATTTTCGCGTGGGTTTTGTAATTGGTGAACCCATAGACCACATGCGCCCCGGCACGTTCCAACATCCGCGATTGGCGGATATTTGCGGCCTCGTCAAAACGGGCTTTCAGTTCGACCAAAGCGGTGACGGATTTGCCGCCTTCTGCCGCCTCGCATAGTGCCGATACGATCGGAGAGTTCTTCGATGTCCGATACAGCGTTTGTTTGATCGCCAAAACATCGGGGTCGGTCGCAGCTTGCTGCAAGAAACGCACGACCATATCGAATGTTTCATAGGGGTGGTGCAGCAGCATGTCCTTTTGCCGGATAGCGGCAAACATATCGCCTTCGAAATCCTGCACACGCTCTGGCACGCGGGGGTTATAACTGGGCCACAAAAGATCAGGGCGTTCGCCCAACACCAGTTCTTTCAGATCGGCCACGCCCAAAAGGCCTTTGACCTCGATCACCTCATCAGGTGTCACATGCAGCTCATCGCGGATGACGCGATACAGGCTTTCGGGCGCACCTTCGGTGATTTTCAACCGGATCACCTGACCGCGCCGGCGCCGTTTCAATGCCGTCTCAAATTCACGGACCAGATCCTCGGCCTCGTCTTCCACCTCAAGGTCACTGTCGCGCAATACGCGGAATGTGCAATGGCCGACATCACGGTAGCCCGGGAACAACGATTGCAAATGCAACAACAACAGCTTTTCAAGCGGCAAAAAACGGGCCTCGCCGGGCAAGCGCACAAAGCGGTCAATCTGCTGCGGGATCGGCAACAGCGCCTGCATGCGCCGCTTGTCACCACCGCTGCGTTCCAATTCCAAGGCTAGGCAAAAACCGAGATTTGGGATGAATGGGAATGGATGCGCCGGGTCAATTGCCAGCGGCGACAAGACCGGGAATACTTTCTCAAGGAAATGCGTGCGCAAGAACTCCCGATCTTCGTCGGTCAGATGCGCGCGCGAAACCAGATGAATACCGGTCGCTTCCATTTCCACACGCAGCTTGTTCCATGTGGTCTGTTGCATATCCATCAACCGGCGCGCATCGTCATTGATCAAGGACAGCTGCTCGGCCGGGGTCAGCCCATCATGACTGGGGTTTACATTACCCTCGCGGACCAATTCGCGCAGCCCGGCCACCCGGACTGTGTAAAACTCATCAAGGTTCGTCGCTGAAATCGAGACAAACCGCAAACGCTCTAACAACGGGGTGCGCGGGTTCGCGGCCTCTTCCAGAACCCGCCAGTTAAAGGCAAGCCAAGACAGCTCTCGGTTAAAGAAACGCCCGGGCCCTTCGATCACCTCTTGCGGCAATTCGACGGGGGCGGGAAACGGGGTTTTGAGAAAATCAGCCTGTGTCATAAGCGTGCTTATCTGCCCGAATTGTAATGGTATTGTGACGGTTTTAACTTAGTTTTGCGGCGCGTTGCGTAAACTGTCCAGAACTTGTTGAGCCAAGGGTCTGGTGATTGCACGTTTCTCTTCCAACGATCGCGCATCCAGCGCCGCAACCATCGCCCGCGCAACCGCCATTTTGCGGTCCATCCGGCTGACAAGCCATGGAATCAGCGTCACCGGCACATGAATTTGACGATCCGCGAACATTTTCACCAAAACGGCGGCCAAAAGCGCATCATCTGGTGCCAGAATGCGCACGCTTGCCGTGGCCTCCATGCGTGATCGTAGATCCGGCAACACCAATCCCCAATCGCGCGGCGGACCAGAGGCGGTCAACAACAGCCGCACGCCCTCCGCCTGACAAAGATTGTGCAAATGAAACAACTGTGCCTCGCGGTCACGCTGACCTGCGATCGCATCCGCATTGTCAATCACCACCGCCCCCGCAGAGGCCAGAAAGGGCGGCTCAAATTCAGTCAGCTCGGTCGCGGGGATCAACGGGGCGCGATGTTCATCCGCCCAAATCTGCGCCAAATGGGTCTTGCCCGCGCTGTGATCGCCCAAAAGCAGCATACGCCCGGCAGGCCACGCCGGCCCGTCCAGCGTCGCCAGCGCAAGCGCATTGGCCTGCGCGACATAGAAATCCTCACGCCCTTGCGAACTGCGCAACGGCAGGTCGAAAATCAGTTGTTTGCCTGTCACATCTTAGCCTTCGGCATCTTGTGGACCGGGATCATCTTGCCCCGTTGTGCCCTGATACAATGAACCATGCAGATACTGGTCCAACGCGAAACGTGCAAGCACACCCAGCATCGCCGCCACCGGAACCGCCACCAGCATGCCGACAAACCCGAACAATGTTCCAAAGGCCGAAAGGGCGAACAGCAGCCAAAGCGGGTGCAAGCCCACAGAAGACCCGACGAGCTTCGGGGTGATGATATTGCCTTCCAAAAACTGGCCAACGGCGAAGATACCCACGACAATGCCGATGTTGACCCATTCGCCCCAGAATTGAAACAGGGCCAAACCAATGGCCAGTGCGCCACCGATGATCGCCCCGATATAGGGGATGAAGGTCAGCGATCCCGCTACCGCCCCCGCCAACAGGCCAAAATTCAGGCCCGCCAGCATCAGCGACACGGCATAAAACGTGCCCAGAATTAAACAGACCGAAACCTGACCGCGCACAAACCCCGACAGCACCCGATCAATATCGCGCGCCAACTGACGGATTGTAGGTTGGTGTTCGCGCGGCAACCAACTGTCAACTTTGGCAACCATCTTGTCCCAGTCCAGCAGCATGTAAAACGTAACCACGGGCACAACGATGATGAAAATCAGCACATTCACCACCCCCAGGGCCGAGCTGAGAATTGTTGTGGCCAATGCGCCGCCACGTTCCTGAATCGTTTGCCCCAGGCTGACCAACGCATCATTCACCACAGAGCCTTCCTCGATCACCTGCGGGAAATTCGTGGTCAGAAAATCTTTCAGCCGGTTAAAAATCTGCGGCGATGTCTCGATCAACTGGCCCAGCTGCCGCGCCAGGGCCGGAACAATCGCCAATGCCAGGATCACAAATAGGCAGGTGCCAACCGCAGCAATTGTTACCGTGGCAGCTGCGCGCGAAAATCCAACCTTTTCAAGACGGTCGGCCAATGGATCCAGAAAATATGCAATCGCCCCCCCAACCAGGAAGGGTAAGATTACATCGCCCAAAAGCCACAGCGCGGCGATCAGCAAAATTGCAGCTGCACCCCAATAGCTGACTTGCTGTTTCACTGGCAAAGCCATGGCATATCCTTCCTGATGCGCGCCGCGCGGTTCATATCTGTCTGTCACCAGACAGGCCCAAAGGCAAAGTGGCCATGTCTGGCGCCGGGTCAAGGGGCTTGATCCGGGCTTTGCTGTGTTTGGGGCTGAGTGAATGTAAATTTTACTTATCGCGTCTCGACAGTGGCAACGATCGGTGGGACACACAAGGCCATCCAGTGCCGATGAAAGACCACAACATGACCACGCCAAACGCGCAGCCCCCTGTTCAGACCATTGTGCAACGGATATTAGGGCTGTTTTTATGCGCGATCATTATCTTTGTCGTGCTACGCAATTTTGGCGGTCAGACCGCGTCGCTGATAGCCGATGGGGTGACGGTGTTGGTGTTGGCGATCTTGGCACCGCGGGCGACAGGATCAGGCCGCGCCTTTGTGCTCATTGCGATAGGCTTGGTGATCTATGCGTTGGCGATGCCCTCAGCCCCTGATGGGATTATCAAGGCGGCGTTGGACCGCGCCAGTTTCATTATCGCGTTCTTCTGTGCCCTGGCGACGCTGCGCCATGCTGCCAACCTGTCGCCTGCGGTTACGCGCGCGGCCGTGTTTTTGTCCAGCCAGCCGCCCGGACGGCGTTATAACGCGCTGACCATTGGTGTGCAGATCTTTGCGCTGGTATTGAATTATGGCGCGATTTCCCTGCTGGGTGGAATGTCGCGCAGTTCTGCCATGAAAGAACCAGACCAGGAAATCCGCGACATTCGCTTGCGCCGGATGTTGCAGGCCGTGCACCGCGGTTTTGCGGCCAGCGTTTGCTGGTCACCGCTAAGCTTTGCGATGGTGATCTCAATTTCAATCATCCCCGGGGCGGATTTGCGGTCGATCCTGCTGCCTGCAATCGTGTCTGCCGCAATTTTGGTTGGTGTAGGTTGGGCGCTGGATACAATGTTCAAGCCGCGTTTAACGGGTGGAAAAACCGCAGCCCCGCCCGATCGCGCCGCAGCAAGCGACGTAAAATCGCTTTGGCCTTTGTTGGGGCTTTTGGCGGCAATCTGCCTGCCCTCTTTCGCGCTGGAACTGGTTTTGGGCTTGCCCTTGTCGATGGCTGTGCTGATTGTTGTGCCGTCCATTTCCGCTATCTGGCTGTTTTTAGATGGCGCCGCGACCCAGCGCTTTGCACATTTGTCAGAGCATGCCAAAGCGTTTTGCTTTAATGATTTACCGTCCTTCCGTAATGAAATCATATTGCTAAGCATGGCTGGGTTTATTGGCAGTCTGGCCGGGGCGCTTCTGGCCCCTGTCGTCGCAGCCAGTGGATTGGATCTGTCCGCCCTACCCGTCTGGGTGATTTTAATGATACCGATTATCGTCATTCCTGTGACCGGGCAGCTTGGGATGAACCCAATCTTATGTGTGTCCTTGTTTGGCCCACTGCTGCCCGAACCCAGTGTGATCGGCGTCGCACCGACTGCAATGGTCTTATCGCTGACCGCCGGCTGGGCGATGTCCGCCGTCACCTCACCCTTTACCGCATCGGTGATGTTGATCGCACGGTTGGGGGATGTGAAGCCCTCCCAAGTAAGCTTTCAATGGAATGGGTTGTTCACCTTGGCGGCTGGCGCTGCCTTGACCGTCTGGGTGATGTGCTGGATGTAAGTCACCGGCCTAGGGCGATTAGCCTCTCAGGCAACATCGCGCTGCGGTTCACCATATTGCACATCAACGGCCGTGGTAAAATGCGCAACCATGGTCCGCAGCCCGGCGGTTTCTTTCGACAGCATGCGGCTGGCTTCCGTGGTTTCTTCGATCACCGCCGTGTTTTGCTGCATCGTGCTGTCCAGCTGCACCGTAGCACCGTTGATTTCATCAATGCCCGTCGCCTGTTCGCGCGCCGACGTGGCAATATCACTGACATTTCGCGCAATATCATCCACTGCCTTGATGATCGCTTGTAAGGCAGTGCCCGCTTCGCCCACAAGACCAACACCGCGCCCTATTTGCGTGCTGGAATTGGAAATCAAAGAGTTGATTTCCCCTGCCGCCTCGGACGACCTTTGCGCCAACGCCCGGACTTCGGACGCAACAACGGCAAAACCCCGCCCCGCTTCGCCCGCGCGTGCGGCTTCCACCCCGGCATTCAGCGCCAAGAGATTGGTTTGAAACGCGATATCATCAATCACGTCGATGATCCGAGAAATCGCCCGGGAGGAGCTTTCGATTTCGGACATGGCGCTGATGGCTTCCGTTACAACCGTTTGGCTTGCGGCCGCCTGTTGATTTGCTCCGCGCGCCAATTGGTCTGCCTCTGATGCGCTGTCAGCCGCCGCCTGCACTGACGCGGTCAGTTGGTTCAGCGCCGCGGCTGTTTCTTCGAGCGTAGCAGCAGAGATTTCGCTGCGCCGTGAGAGATCTTCTGATGAGGCCGTAATCTCAGCCGAGCTGGCATCGATCCGCTCCACCGTTTCGCTGATTTGTCCGATGGTTTGCGACAGCTTTGCGGCGGCAGAATTGAAGTCCTTTCGCAGTGAGTCATAATTGCCAGGGAATTCCTGCACAATCCGTGCGCTCAGATCCCCTGCGGACAAACGGGTCAACCCGTCCGCCAGCGCGATCACCACCTGATTTTGCTCCTCTGCGCGTTCGGCCTGAAGACGCTCTTGCTCCGCACGGGCCATGTTCTCGCGTTCGCGTTCGTGCGCCTCGCGTGCATGGGCCTCGGCTTCAGCCTCTTTCTGGCGTTTGGCTTCCGCATCCTTGCGCTCTTGCGCCTCACGTGCGGTCTGGGCCACCCGGACACGTTCTTCTTCACGCATACGTTGTTCTTCATCGCGCAGTCTTGCGCGCTCCAAATGCCCTTCGCGGAACACTTTCAATGCCGCGGCCAGTCGGCCCAGCTCACCATGGAAATGATCAAACCCCACAATCGGCGCAGTATCACCGGTCGCCAATCGCTCTGTCTCGGCGGTCAGGCGGGTGATTGGCCGGACTATAAAGATGATCGCGGCAAAAATACCCAAGCCCAACGCGATCGCGCTGACGCTAGCGATCGTATACATCATGGTTTCGCCATTCTTGGCAGATCCCAGCAGCGCACTTGCCGCTGAATCGATATGACCAACCGCATTACGATTAAGTTGCCGCGCCTGATCGGTTATTGCCTTACCCGACATCGTCGCTGCGCGTGAGGAACTGTCCGCCAGCTCTCGTGCTGTAATAACGCGCGAGCGTGCTGCCAAAATGCCCGTTTCAGGGTCGCCAAGCGCTGTCAACTCATTGATTTTCGCAATAAGCGCCGGATCAATTGTCAAAATCAACATCAAACCCAATGTCTGAATTTCACCCGCCAACGCATCGGCACGGCTTTGGGCGGCCACCACCTGTTCGGGCAGATCGGCAGATGCGCCGGTCAGGATAACAGATTCAAAGGCCGCAATTTCGCGTTCTAAGGATACCGCGGAATCTGCGGTCATCAGATCAACCTGTGCAACCGCCACATTGCCCTGATCCAACAAGCTGCGCAGATTGTCCAATGCGGTTGTGGCCACCTGTCCGAGCGCCGTGGAGACCTCTTTCGATTGGGTCACCAAATCATCAGAAAGCTTGAGCGTTTCAATATCATAGTTGATGTCATCGGCCCGCGCCGTGAACAGCGTCTCCAAACTGCTGGACATGGTTGCGGTCTGTTCATCGACCATTGTCCGCGCCGTGGCAGGTAAGCTTTGCGCCATATCTTGCAACCGCAGGACAATATTGCGCGCATCCGACGCGCTTTGGTCCAGTTCGCCAATATCGCCCGCAATCAATGTGGCCGATAGCGCCTCACCCAGTGATCCGGCGGCTTCGATCAATCGGGCACTGTCGCGCAGCTGTGGCACCACATCATCTTTGAACGTGCTAAGCGATCCCGTGCTGTCAAAGGACAGCTTCAACCCCGATGAAACCGCTGCAACCGTCAGCATCCCCATCAGCAGGACCAAGCCGCCAATTTTGACCGACAATCCCCCAAAAAATCCGCGCAGACGTGCCACCATAAGCGACCAACTCCTTAAACCAACGGTCCCGCACAAACGAAACATGGGTCAATCTACCCGCCCGGATTTAAATTTTCCTTTCGATCCACAGCGTTTATCGAGACGACAGACAGGTTCCCGCCTAGAAACGCTTATTTCTTATGCGCTTGCCTAATAATTCTTTAAAAAACCGTAGCGTGACGCGTCTTCGCAGTCGAACTTACCTACGCCGCGCCCTATGGTTTTCACAAATTGAGAGAGGAACGCGCGCCATGGCGATTTATGCATCCATCCATCATCTTACCCATTATACCTATGACAGAAACGTTATGCTGGGCCCGCAAATCATCCGTTTGCGCCCCGCCCCACACAGCAGAACACGGGTGATCTCTCATTCTCTCAAAGTGTCGCCAGGCGGGCATTTTGTGAATCACCAACAAGACCCCTATGGCAACTGGTTGGCCCGGTTTGTCTTCCCTGAACCCGTGCGGGAATTCAAAATTGAGGTCGATCTGACCGCCGATATGACCGTTTATAATCCGTTCGATTTTTTCGTCGAAGAACATGCCGAAACATGGCCGTTCGATTATCCGGCGGATCTGGGCAACGATCTGGTGATCTATCGCACGCCCGAAACCATGACGCCGAAACTGGCGGAATTCATTGCCTCGATTGATCGCAGTCAAAATCGCACGGTTGATTTCCTGGTAGGGCTGAATGCGCGCCTGTCCAATCAAATCAACTATACGATCCGGATGGAGCCCGGTGTGCAAACCCCCGAAGAGACGCTGGTCTCTGGCTCCGGGTCATGCCGCGATACCAGCTGGTTGTTGGTGCAGACATTGCGCAATCTGGGCTTCGCCGCGCGGTTCGTATCGGGCTATCTGATCCAATTGAAGCCAGATGTTAAAGCGCTGGATGGCCCCTCGGGGACCGAACATGATTTCACCGACCTTCATGCCTGGTGTGAGGTATATCTACCCGGTGCGGGGTGGATCGGACTTGACCCGACCTCTGGCCTGTTGACCGGCGAAAGCCATATCCCATTGGCCGCAACCCCGCATTACCGCAATGCCGCGCCGATTTCGGGCGGGTTCACGGCGGATGGTCAGCCCAAAGTCGATTTCGATTTCGATATGACAATCCAACGGGTCGCCGAACATCCGCGCATCACCAAACCTTTCTCGGATGAGGCATGGGTGCGGCTGAACGCGCTGGGCAAAAAAGTGGACAAAGAGCTGGAGGCGGGCGATGTGCGCCTGACCATGGGCGGCGAGCCGACTTTTGTGTCAATCGATGACTTTCAGTCACCCGAATGGAACACCGAAGCGGTCGGACCGGTCAAACGCAGCCTGGCCGATGATCTGATCCGACGCATTCGCACCCGTTTTGCGCCCGATGGATTTTTGCATTATGGTCAGGGCAAATGGTATCCGGGCGAAAGCCTGCCGCGCTGGACCTTCTCACTGTATTGGCGCCATGATGGCAAACCGGTGTGGAAGAACCCCGATCTGGTTGCGCGCGAAGATGCGACTGTGGAACATACGGTCGATGACGCCCAGAATTTCATGGAAAAATTCGCAGAAAACCTGGGGATTTCAGCCGAACATGCCCAGCCTGCCTATGAAGACCCTGGCGAATGGATCTTGAAAGAAGCGCAGCTGCCGCCCAATGTCACGCCCGAAAACTCCAAGCTGAAAAACCCAGAGGACCGGGCGCGCTACGCCCGCGTGTTCAACCGCACCCTGACCGAACCATCGGGATTTGTGCTGCCGATTCAACCGTGGCAATCCAAATCCACCTCCAAGGACAGTTTTGGCCGTCGTTGGCGGTCTGAAATGTGGAAGCCGCGCCGTGGGCATCTGTTCTTGGCCCCGGGTGACAGCCCGGTTGGTTTCCGCCTGCCGCTTGGCTCCCTGCCTTATGTGCCACCGTCGCAATATCCCTATAGTTTCCCGGCCGATACAACGATCGCCCATGCGCCTTTGCCCGATTTCCACGCCAATGTCGAAGCGCGCCGCCGCGCCGTACAAGAGGAAATCGACACGATCATGACCGAAGAAGAGGCCGAGATGGCGCGGATGACCCCCGCCGTATCGACCGCGCATGATCAGCAAAAATCCACCGCGCAAGAAGACCGCACGCGCCGCCAAAAGGTGGTGCAGCAGCAAACCGGTGTGGATCCTGAAAACGGTCATGTGCGCACGGCTATCGCGTTGGAACACCGCAATGGACGGCTGTGCCTGTTCATGCCGCCCTGCGACACGCTGGAGGATTATCTGGACCTGATCGCAACGGCAGAAACCACTGCCGATGATCTGGGCCTGCCGATCCATATTGAGGGATACTCCCCCCCCCATGACCCGCGTTTGAATGTCATTCGCGTGGCCCCAGATCCCGGCGTGATCGAGGTCAACATCCATCCCGCCCATAGCTGGGATGAATGCGTCGCCACCACCGAAGCAATCTATGAAGAGGCCCGGAACTCTCGTTTGGGGGCCGATAAATTCATGATTGACGGCAAACATGTCGGCACAGGCGGCGGCAACCATGTCGTTGTCGGCGGTGCAACCCCCAATGACAGCCCGTTCTTGCGCCGCCCGGATCTGTTGAAATCACTGATTTTGATATGGCAGCGCCATCCATCGCTGTCTTACCTGTTCTCTGGCCTGTTTATCGGCCCGACCTCTCAGGCGCCACGCATTGATGAAGCCCGTCATGACAGCCTGTATGAGCTGGAGATTGCGCTTAATCAAATCACCCCGGATATGACCACACCACCGTGGCTGACCGACCGTTTGCTGCGCAATATTTTGATCGACGTGACCGGCAATACCCACCGCGCCGAAATCTGTATTGACAAGCTGTATTCCCCCGATGGGCCGACAGGCCGTTTGGGATTGGTGGAATTCCGCGGTTTTGAAATGCCGCCGCACCCGAAAATGAGCCTGGCACAGCAATTGCTGTTGCGCGCGATCATTGCACGGGCGTGGAAATCCCCGGTTGATACCCGCCCGGTACGCTGGGGCACGGTGCTGCATGACCGGTTCATGTTGCCGCATTATATCTGGGAGGATTTCTTATCCTTGCTGGAAGACCTGAAACTACACGGGTTTGACATCGATCCCGCTTGGTATGTCGCACAAGAGGAATTCCGCTTTCCGTTCTGTGGACAAGTCGATGTAGAGGGCGTCCACCTTGAAATCAAACAGGCGCTGGAACCGTGGCATGTTCTGGGGGAAACCGGAGCCATCGGCGGAACGGTGCGCTATACTGACAGCTCGGTTGAGCGGCTGCAGGTCAAGATGACATCGCTACATCAAGACCGCTATTCGATCATGTGCAATCAACGCCCCGTGCCCTTGGCCAAAACCCAAACCTCTGGCACGTCGGTCGCCGGGGTGCGGTTCAAGGCCTGGCAGCCGGCAGAGGCGCTGCACCCTGTCTTACCGGTCAATGCGCCACTGCATTTCGACATTTATGACCAATGGACGGGGCGGGCCATCGGCGGTTGCACCTATCATGTGGCGCATCCGGGTGGGCGCAATTACGATGTCTTCCCAGTGAATGCCAATGAGGCCGAGGCCCGCCGTCTGGCGCGGTTTGAGCCCAATGGTCACACCCCGGGCCCATATCGCCCGGTCACGGAGCAATCGCATCCGGAATTCCCCTTGACGCTTGACCTTCGACGGCCCATCGGTCTCCTCTAAGAACGGGGGAGACCAGCAGGGATACCATGTCGCAGGACATCAACACGGACGGGTTGCGCGAAGATCTTTTTGGCTCATACCGGGTAACGCCCGGTGTGGCCGATGAGCTGTTTGATGCCAAAGGGAATATGCGCCCAGTTTGGGCGCGGTTCGTGCATCGGTTTCAGCATCTGAGCACCTATGAAATCCGCACCCGGTTTGAACGCGGGGATCAATATCTGCGAGATGCAGGGGTGTTTTTTCGACAATATTCCACCGCCCCGCTGCAAGAACGCGCATGGCCGCTTAGCCATCTGCCGGTGATTTTGCATGAAACCGAATGGACCACGATCTGCGCCGGGCTTAGCCAACGCGCCGATCTTTTGGAACAGGTCATGGCCGATCTATATGGCGCCGGCCAACTGGTGTCTGGCAATCACCTGCCGGCAGAGCTGATCGCAGGATCACATCACTGGTTGCGCCCTATGGTGGGGGTGACGCCGCGTGGCGGACATTATCTGCACTATCTTGCCTTTGAAATCGGCCGCGCCCCAGACGGGCGGTGGTTTGTGCTGGGCGATCGCACACAGGCCCCTTCTGGTGCGGGGTTTGCCCTGGAAAACCGCATGGCCACGGGCCGGATCTTCCCTGAACGCTTTCCTCGTGCGCATATGCACAAACTGTCGAATTTCCTCAACGCGTTTCGTGAGCAGATCGAAAGCCTGGCGCAGGGTGCCGGCGGCAGCCCTGCGCAGCCCGCCTTGTTGACGCCGGGCCCTTCGAACGAAGCCTATTACGAACATACCTATATCGCGCGCTACCTTGGTATTCCACTGTTGGAAGGCGAAGATCTGTTGGTCGAAGGCGGCCGCGCCATGGTGCGCACGATCGACGGGCCAAAGCCGCTGGGCGCGTTGTGGCGCCGAATCGATGCCAGTTTCGCAGACCCGCTGGAGCTGGACGCACAAAGCCATATCGGCACACCGGGGCTGATGGAGGCCGTGCGGCAGGGCAATCTGTCCATGGTCAACGCGCTTGGCTCTGGCATCTTGGAAATGCGGGCGATGATGGCGTTTTTGCCCCGTATCAGTGAGGTTCTGACCGGCGCACCGCTGGCCCTGCCCAATATCGCCACATGGTGGTGCGGTGGGGCGCCACAACGCGATTACGTGCGCAAAAATGCGGATCGGATGATGATCGGATCGGCATTTGCGGTGGATCTGCCCTTTGATCTGGATGCGACAACGGCCTTGGGCGGGGAATTCCGCGATGGGGCACAACGCCCGATTGCCGACTGGCTGGAAGAGGAAGGCGCATCCCTTGTCGGACAAGAGGCCGTGACCTTGTCCACCACCCCGGCATGGGAAGAAGGGGCACAAGGTGATCACCTTGTCGCACGCCCGATGACCGTGCGGATTTTCGCCACACGCACCGCGCAGGGCTGGCAATTCATGCCCGGCGGCTACGCGCGTATCGGGCGCTCCCCCGATGCCACCGCATTGGGGATGCAGCGCGGCGGCTCTGTCGCGGATGTCTGGGTGGTGTCGGACAAACCACTTGATCAAAAAAGCGAACCAAAACGGCCCCATCGCCGGTTCCGCCGCCCCGAAGACAGTTTACTGCCCGCGCGTGCCGCCGATAACCTGTATTGGATGGGCCGTTATATCGAACGCTCCGAAGATGCGCTGCGGCTGTTTCGCGCCTATCATCTGCGCCTGGCCACCACCGACAACCCCGCCGATCCCCGGCTACGCCAGCTGAACCAATATTTGAAAGGCTATGGCCATAACCTGACACAAGCGGTGCCAGACTCGCTGATCGAACGGCTGGAAGCCGCGCGCGGCTGTGCGGCCAAAGTACGCGACCGGTTTTCAACCGACGGCTGGAACGCGCTGAATGACCTGTTGTCCACCTCGCAGCGCATGTCACGCAGCGCTGTGCCCGGCGATGATGCAGCCCGCGCCATGTCAGTCCTGCTGCGCAAGATGACAGGGTTTTCAGGGTTGGTGCATGAAAATATGTATCGCTTTTCAGGCTGGCGGTTCCTGTCCTTTGGCCGCGCGTTAGAGCGGGCAGACACGCTTGCGTCGATCTTGTCCTATTTCGCCGGACCTGGAGCTCCGCAAGGCTCGTTGGATCTGTCGGTCGAATTGGCCGATTCCGTCATCACCCATCAACGCCGCTACCGCGTGGAAACCAACCGCGACACGGTCATGGATCTTCTGGCCCTGGATGTGAACAACCCGCGGGCATTGGCGTTTTTGATCCACCGAATGCATGAGCTGGCCCGCGCATTGCCAAATGCCGAACGCCACGGCCGGCCCTCGCAGCTGGTGCGGCATTTGCTAAAGATGGAAACCGAATGCACGATTTGCATGCCAGAGGATATCACGCCCGAATGGATGACACGCGTGCGGCACAATATTATCGCCGTCTCGGATGACCTGACCGCGGCCTATTTACGGTGATGTGATGCGCTATGAAATCCAGCTGACAATTGATTACACCTACGAATCCGGCTCGGACCGGGGGCGCAATATCGTGCGGCTTTTGCCTTGCTTTATCCCCGGTGTGCAACATGTGGAACAGGCCCGGCTGATTGCGACACCCTTCCCCGATGAAGAACGCCATCTGATTGATTTTTTTGGAAACTCTGCCAGCCATCTGGTGTGGCACAACCCCACACCGGCCGTCAGTTTCAGCATCGAAGCCTATGTTGAGCGGCTGCAAGGCGACAGCATGCATGATATGTCGCCGCCTTTGGTGTCATTGCATAAAGAACTGATCGCAAGCCGCTCTTTGCATCCCGAAAGTCCGCATCACTTTCTTGGCCCCTCGCCGCGCACCGGGCCAATGTCAGCAATGACTGCCTTCGCCAAAGACGCCATCACCACGTCACACAGCACGCTTGAGGCGATTGAGGCCGTCGGACATGCCCTGCACCGGGAGATGAAATTCGACGCCGAGGCCACAACCGTCGAAACCCCGCCCAGTGAGGCGTTTGAAAAACGCCATGGCGTGTGCCAGGATTTCGCCCATATCATGATCGCTGCGCTGCGTGGCGTGGGTATCCCGGCGGGATACGTATCGGGGTTCTTGCGCACGTTCCCCCCCCCCGGCAAACCCCGGCTGGAAGGCGCGGATGCGATGCATGCCTGGGTGCGCGCCTGGGCGGGGCAAACCATGGGCTGGATCGAATTTGACCCCACCAATGACCAATTCGCAGGCACGGACTATATCAAAATCGGACACGGGCGGGATTATTCAGATGTCGCGCCGGTTTTGGGCGCAATGCGCTCTGCTGGGGGGCATGATAGCGTGCAAACGGTGGATGTGATCCCGTTAGATCATTAGGCCGAAACGGTTTTTCCGCCGTTGACCACGTCCAAAACGGCACGGGCCGCGCGCATGCCCGGCGCCTCTCCGCCCTCACCCAGGCGTTCCATGGTGCGGTCCATCGCGACCAATTGCCCCGCCCGCAAGGCGCTGTCTTCCAACAGGCGCGACATCATGCGCGCGATCTTTTCAGGCCTGCATTCCGGACCAAGAAATTCAGGAATAACACGCGTATCAGACACCAGATTGACCAAGGTAACCGTGTCGATCTTCATCATTCGCCAGATAATATTCCATGTAATCATCGACGCGTCATAGGCAATAACCATTGGCGTGCGGCTGGCGGCCAATTCCAATGACACCGTGCCCGACGCCGCAAGCGCCAGATCCGCTGCCGCAAAAGCCGCACGTTTTTCCGCAGGATCTTGCACGACAATCGGCGCGATCGGCCAGCGAGCGGTCATTTCCCCCACCATTTTCGACACACCCTTTACTGTGGGGACAACAACGCGCAACCCCGGTTCCCGGTCGCGCAGCTGCATCAGTGCCTCGTCAAAGCGTGCGCCAAGGCGGCTAACTTCGGATTTACGCGATCCGGGAAGGCACAGCACCAATGGCTGATCCGGGGCGATCATATGGGTCTCACGAAAGGCATCGGCGGCAGCTTTATCTGCGCGCGGCTCTGCCACAACCGGATGTCCTACAAAATCACAGCCCAACCCCACAGCTTCCATATAGGGCGGTTCAAACGGCAGCAACGCCAGGACGTGATCGACACATTTGGCCATTTTCGCGGCCCGGCCCGGACGCCATGCCCATACCGACGGCGCGACATAGTGAATGATTTTTTGGTCCGGGGCGTCCTGCTTGACCAACTTTGCAACGCGCAAACAAAAATCAGGGCTGTCGATCGACACCACCGCATCGGGCTTTGCGGCCAAAATCGCATCCGCCGTTTCACGAATACGCTGTTTGAGGTGAAAATATTTCGGCAAAATTTCCGCGATACCCATCACCGACAGCTCTTCCATCGGGAATTGGCTGTCCAGCCCTTGTGCGATCATCTGCGGACCACCGACGCCACTGATTTGCACATCCGGGCAAAGCGATTTCAACCCGGCCAATAAAGCGCCCCCCAGCATATCACCCGAAGGCTCTCCGGCGATCAGGAATATCTTCATCGCGGTCGCACCCAGATAAACAAGCCCGCTGCATTGGCGGCAGCCAATGTGGCATCGCGGTCCAAGATCATCACGCCACCTGTTTCAATCACAATCCCGGCCAAACCGGCTTTGGCGACCTGCTCTACCGTTTTGGGGCCAATGGCCGGCAAGTCGATCCGACGATCCTGCCCGTGTTTGGGCGCTTTGAAATATACCCCGCCTTTGGGTTTAAGGTCGCGATAGTGCGCGGCAAACTCCAGCATCGCATCGGTCCCAGGCAGGGTTTCCACCGCCATACACAGCCCACCGGCCACCACACAGCCCTGCCCAATATCGGCCGGCGCCATCGCGGCCAGAATCGCCGCCGCGCGAATGGCGTCGCCCTCATCCGCGGCAGTGACCGCGCCGGTCAACACGCCATCTTCGGGCAAGATCTGTGGCAGGAGCTGATCAATACCCACTGTCTCCAGATCCCATTCGGCGAACAGTTCGATCACTGCGCGCAATGTGGCATCATCCCCCTGCCCCATTGCCCCCATCAGGCGCGGCAAAATCTGCATGGTTTGCATGTCAAACAGCTCTGGCTCAATTTGCGGACGCTGCATCGCACCTGCAAACACCACCTGCTTTACGCCCCGATCCACAAGCGTATCCAGAAAAGGCACCAAACGTTCCAGCCGAAACCGCAAAGGCGCAGCGCCGTCAATCCCACAGGGAAAGCCATCCATTTCACAGATCAACAGATCAGAGCGCGCCTGCGCCAATTGAATCGGCAAGCTGCCCTGCCCTGCGATCAGGGCGATTGTCTCGCCCGACGGCATCGTTTCAGTTGTCATGCATGCGCCTTCTTCTTCGCCCCGACGGGCCTATTTACCATGTGGCGTCAGGAAGGACCGATCCGACGGCCCCAGAATAAAATCAAGCACCTCGCGCGATAAGGCACCTTCGACGCCCAGATCGGATTTCTCGCGCGCCGTCTGACGGAAGTTGCCCGACGACAGCGTGGCATACAAGGCCTTTAGTTCAGACACCTGCGCACGTTCCGTTCCACGCCGGCGCAGGCCAACAAGGTTCATCCCTTCCAACTGCGCACGCGGCCCGGCCACCAAACCATGGGGCAGCACATCCGCCGTCACCATGGACAGCGCACCGATCATCGCGCCGCGCCCGATCCGCACCCATTGGTGCACACCTGACAATCCCCCGACGATCACGTCATCTGCCAAATGACAATGCCCAGCCACGGCAACAGAATTGACCAAGATCACCCGATCACCAATCTTGCAATCATGGCCCACATGGCATGATGACATGAACAGCCCATCATCACCAATCTGAGTCAGACCACCACCGCCTTCGGTGCCTGTGTTCATGGTAACATATTCACGGATGCGATTTCGCGCGCCAATCACCAGCCGCGTCTTTTCACCCTTGAATTTCAGATCCTGCGGGATCTGCCCAAGCGAGGCAAATGGGAATACCTCTGTGCCGGTGCCGATCTGGGTTGCCCCTGTCACAACCACATGGCTGTGCAAGATCACGTCTTCGGCCAGAACAACCTCGGCCCCGATAAGGCAAAATGGCCCGATCCGGCAACCAGCGCCAATCACGGCACCCTCTTCGATCACGGCGCTTGCGTGAACTTGTGCTGTCGGATCAATGGCCATTTCTGCCCTCTTTTAGCTTAGGTTCATCATCGCGGTGAATTCAGCGGTTGCCGCAATTTCGCCATCGACCGAGGCCGTGCCCTCAAATTTCCAGACCTTGCCGCCACCGCGTTTGACCACAACATCCATACGCAAAACATCGCCCGGCACCACTTTGCGGCGGAACTTGCATTTGTCGATGCCCATAAAATAGACTGTCATGTCTTTGTCGATCAAGTTCATCGAAATGCCTGTGACAATGGCAGAGGTCTGGGCCATCGCTTCGACGATCATCACACCGGGCATCACCGGCTCTGCCGGGAAGTGGCCTTCAAAATGGGGTTCATTTGCTGTGACATTCTTGATGCCCACACCGCTTTCATTTGGTTTGATATCGACCACTTTGTCGATCAACAAAAACGGATACCGATGCGGAATAATCCGCTTGATCATTGCAAGATCGACGTCGGTATAGGGTGCAGGTTCTGTCATTCTTTTTCTTTCGTTCTTGGCCAATGGGATGCCATGCAATTTGCAGCGTGCAATAAAATCAGCGGCAGATATCGTCTCTGGTGGGATGACCTATCAATGAAGACCGCATTTGGCAAGGAATCCCGCGCCGCGCCTATGGCGTTGGCGGCGTCACCGCGCCATTGCCAAGCTCGGCATCGACCAGATCCGCCAGCTCGGACGTGACATCGACTTCAGCGCGCGCATGCACCACCGCCCGGCGATCCAGCACCGCATAGGCACCGCGCGCCAAAAGCAACCGATCCAACAGCGGCAAGACCTGCTGTAAAAATGCCTGACGTTCCGCATCAAAATTACGGTTCAGCGCTTGTGCCTTGTTCTTTTGCGCGGTGCGGATGGTTGTGGCTTTTTCATCAAAAGCCTGTGCTGCTGCGCGGAAATTTTCAGGTGTCATGCTGGCGCGACGTTCTGTCAGGCTTCGCTCTTCTTCCACCAAATCCGCGGCAATTTTATCGTTTTCAGCATTCAAGGCGGCGGATTGCTCGGCCACTTCTTGCCGGACACGCTGGGCCCATGCCGATTGCTGATACAGCTGTTCCCAATCCACGGTCAAAACAGGGGTTTGCACCGCCCCCACCGTGCCCGTCGCGCCGGCAGGTGATCCCATCCGCGACACTGTATCTTGTGCCGCAGCGCCGCCGGCCGAAGAAACTGCCAAAAGGACGGATGCTAAAAGCAACCGCCCCCTAAGGCCAATATGCGCATGGCGCTTCATCGTCAGAACCGGGTTGATACCGTCATGTCGAAGGTCTGTTCTTCGTCATAATCCTCTTTGGCGATTGCCTTGGAGAAATTGAACCGAAGCGGACCAATCGGTGACGACCACATCACAGCGAAACCAATGGCCGAGCGCAGGTTGAACCCGTCATCGACCTCGGTGCCATAGGCACCTGTCTTGTCATCCAGCCCCCAAACGGAGCCCATATCCATGAACAAACCGCCGTTGATATTATATTCCTCTGGCAGGCCCAGCGGAAACTCTGCTTCCAAACGTGCGACGGCAAAATATTTACCGCCCAACGCATCCTGGTTTGGTGCAGCCGTGTCGCGCGGGCCATAACCGTTGCTTTCAAAGCCGCGCATTTTGCCATTGCCCGAGAAACGTTCCAAGATCGTGTCATTGCCGCCGGCTTTGCTGGCGATGATGCCGCCTTCAAATTCCGCACGCAGCGTGACCTCTTCGTTCCAGACCTTGCGTTCGGCTGTTGCAAGCGCGGTGGTGGTAACCGATTCAACATCGCCCCCCAGCCCTGCAAAATCCTGATCAAAGCGCAGGTAATAGCCAAAGCGCGGATCCAGACCCGTGGTCCGCGTGTCATAGATATAGCTATACCCGACAGAGGATTTCCACAGCGCACCTTCTTCACGCGACAAGATCGGGGACGAGCCGGTGTCATCATCGCGCGTTGCGGTGCCCTGATCATTCAGCGCATTCACACCATAAAGTTCATCACGCGACAGCGAATAACGTAATTGCACACGGGAATTTTCAGCAACCGGGAATTCGATCGATGGCGACAGGCCCGACCGGCGCACGTTGTAATCAGAGTTATCGTCTTCCGACACCGTGTGATAAATATTGAACCCAAGCGCCAGATCACGGCCCAGGAAAAAGGGCTCTACAAAATTGAACGACGACCGCTGGTTCGACGATGTCGTTCCAATCGATGCGCTAAGCTGCTGACCACGACCAAGGAAGTTGCGCTCGCTCAGCTGGATTTGCAGACCAAGACCGGCGTCTTGGCCATAGCTTGCGCCAAAGCTCAGCGCGCCTGTGGGCTGTTCTTCGACATTCACATCGACCACAACCTGATCGGGCGCGGAACCGGGGCGCGATTCCACATTGGCATTTGAGAAATAGCCAAGCGCGCGGATCCGCTCTGCTGACCTGCGGATTTCACGCGGGTTAAAGGGGTCGCCTTCAACCGTTTGGAATTCCCGCCGCACAACGCGGTCCAGCGTAGTGGTATTGCCTTCGATATCAATGCGTTCCACAAAGACACGTTCACCACGCACCAATGCGAATTGGATATCCAGCGTCTGTGTGCGCGGATTGCGGGTCACGCGGGGGTCAACGCGAACAAAATTCAGGCCCAAGCGCAGGGCCTTTTCTTCCATCCGGGTTACAGCCAGATCGACGGCCGCCGGGCTGTAGGTTTTCCCAGAGCGGATTTTTGCCAGATCTTCAAATTCCGCAACATCAACACCGGGAACTTCGGACACGGTAGAAATCTGACCAAAGTTGAACTGCTGGCCTTCTTGGATATTGAAAGTCACGAAGAAACTGTCACGTTCGCGCGTCAGCTCGGACGACACGCCCGATACTTGCACATCGACAAACCCACGCGAGCGGTAAAAATCGCTCAGCAATTGGCGATCAACCGCGACGCGGTCGCCCATGAATGTGTCGCGCTGAATAAATTGGCGCAGGAAACCCGCCTGCTTCGTCGCCAAAACATTGCGCAAACGACGGTCTGAATAAGACCGGTTGCCGGTAAACGAGATCCGCTCAACCTCGGTCACCTTGCCTTCACGAATTTCAAAGGCGATATCGACACGGTTGCCCGACCGGCGGATCACTTTTGGATCGACGCGGGCGTTGATACGACCTGACTCTGCATAGGCCTGTGCGATCTTGCGCGCATCGGCTTCAACAGTGGCGGGGTTATAGATCTTGCGGGTTTCGGACCCGATCAACCCTGCAAGGTTCTCATCTTTAAGGCGTTTATTGCCCTCAAAGTTGATGATATTGATTGTTGGATATTCCTGAACATTGATGACCAGAGTGCCACCTTGTGGGGTGATATCCACGCTTTCAAACAGGCCTGAATTTTGCAACCGCTGATAGGCCGCATTCAAATCCCCGCCAGACACCGATTGCCCCTGCGAAATGCCCGCATAGGTCAGAATCGTTTCTGGCTCGATCCGTTCATTGCCTTCAATTTGAACATTCGAGAACGTGTAAGATTGTGCATAGACTGCCTGCGGCAAGGCCACAGATGTCAGCGCCAAAGCCAGAGCCATCGCTGCCGGTTTCACAATCGAACGCGCGCACTGCCCTTTTGCGTGGTTCCGCCTGTTATTCATCGCCGTCTCCCGCCCCTGGGGCAGTTGTTTTTCTCTTAAGAAAGTGAGTAGCCGGAAAGACGGGCCTTGTCAAAGCACAGAGCCGGATTTGCACGCAGCAAATCCGGCTCTGTGGCTTTGACGTACATCCAGTCATCGCGCATGGCTATTCGTGCCGGCCCAATGCGGATTTTACCGCAAAGGGCAGCTTATAGCTGATGCGGCAAGAACTGTGTCGGATCAATCATTTCGGACAGGTTATAGGCAATCAAGGTCGCACCGATCAAAGACACGACCAAGGCGGCAGGAACCAACAGCCGATCAAGTGTCAGATCGATCATCATCGACAGCCCACGCGAACCTTCACGAATAACCACGTCCATACCAACACCCCTTACAGTCTTACCCCCACCCCGAAGCGCGTCTCCGAAGTCCTTAAAATAGGGGTATGCGAACAATATGGCTGAAATTGGGCGGAGTTTGGGCGTCACCTTGACGCACCAAAGTGGCGCCTGTCGTTAGGGACATAATATATCGTTAGACAGGCCAAACAACATAAGGCTCGCGACAAGTGCGATGCCGATCATCATCAGCACATTCATTGCGGCAGGCGGCGGAGGGTTGCCGGTGATGCCTTCCCAGATGTGGAACATCAAATGGCCCCCATCCAGAACCGGGATCGGGAAAAGATTCAAGAATCCAACCGCAGTGGACAGCATCGCGATGAACCAGATAAAATCAGTGAACCCTGCCTTGGCTGCTGCGGCCGACCCTTCGGCAATCCCGATCGCACCGCGCATATTGCAGCTTGAAATTTCTTGCGTGATCATCGCCCGCAATGCGGAAATTGACTGCGTCACAATGCCGAATGTCTGTTTGACCGCGCCTGTCGCTGCCTCTGACACTGTGGTGGGGCGGGTTTGCGGGGTGAACACGAAGCTGCCGGAGGCCCCGATCAGCCAGCGCGTTTCAAACCCGCCATCCGCTTTGGGCAGATCAGTGCGTTTGGGCGCCAAGGTTACGTCAAACATGCCCTGGTCGGGACGCCAGATCTGCAGATCCAGCGCGGCGCCGTCACTGGCTTTCACCGCCGATTGCAAATTTGCAAAGCGCCAAATCGGCGTTCCATTCACGGCGGCAATCACATCCCCCGCCTGCAGACCCGCATCATATGCCGCCGATTGCGGCGCAACCCCGGCAAGACGCGGTGGGAACAATTGCGGCCCCTCGATCTGGTGCTCTGCCCCGTCGCGTGACACGCGATAGTCCAACATGGGCGTATCTGGCAGGGTATCGACCCCGTCATTAAGCGCTGCGTAATCGGGCGTCTTAACCCCGTTCACACCAATGATACGGTCGCCGGGCAACAGATCGCCAGCCCCCTGTGGCAACGCCACCACTTGCTCTACAATCGGTTCTTCCACCGCAGTGCCCGACCACATCATCAGGCCAAAGATCACCACAATCGACAAAATAAAGTTGAACACCGGCCCGGCCACAACGGTCGCCATCCGCGCCCAAAGCGGCGCGCCATGCATGGTGTGGCGGCGTTCCTCCGCCGTCAGGGCGGCCATTTCGGCGTCATCCGCCTGCGCAGAAGCCGGATCCGCGTCACCGCGAAATTTCACATAGCCCCCCAGCGGCAGCAGCGCGACCTGCCAGCGCGTGCCATGTTTGTCTACACGGCTGAACAGTTTCGGTCCGAAGCCGATAGAAAAAACATCCGCCTTGATCCCAGACCAACGCCCCACGATGTAATGACCATATTCATGGACTGTCACAATGATCGACAGCGCCACGACAAAGACCACAACGGTATATAGCAAATTGCCGAAGTCGGGCAGGAATTCCACGGCTTAGATCCTTCCGGTAGAGATCAACGCACGGGCAAGCGCCCGGGCTTCGGTATCAGTTTGGGTCACGTTATCAAGCGTGACTGCGGCATTTCCAAGGCCCTGGCGCCCTGACATTTCCGTCAGCACAGTTTCCACCACGCCAGCCATCTGCAAAAATCCGACATCGCCTGCGATAAACCCGTCCAATGCAATTTCCTTGGCCGCGTTAAAGGCCGCACCTGCGGTGCCGCCGATCTCCATCACCTCATAGGCCAGCCGAAGCGCGGGGTAACGGCCCGGATCGGGGGCCTGAAATGTCAGTTGTCCCAGCTTCACAAGGTCCAGCCGCTCGACCGGAAGCGGGGCGCGCTGTGGCCAATTGAGCGCATAGCCGATCGCATGGCGCATGTCCGGCGCACCCAGATGTGCCATCAGCGCCCCATCTTGGAACCCAACCAAGGCATGGATCATCGATTCCGGATGGACCAACACCTCAATCATCTTTGGATCGACTTGGAAAAATTCACGCGTTTCAATAACTTCCAACGCCTTGTTGAACATTGAAGCAGAATCGATCGTGATCCGCTGCCCCATGTCCCAATTCGGATGGCTAGAGGCCTGCGCCACCGTTGCATGTGCCAGATCGGACATGGGCCAGTCACGGAATGCACCACCAGAGGCGGTGATCACGATGCGCTCCACTGCGGCCATATCCTCGCCCACAAGTGCCTGAAACACAGCGGAATGTTCACTATCAACAGGTAAGATGCGCGCGTTATATTTGGCCGCCTGTGCCAATAACAAAGGCCCTGCGGTTACAAGGCTTTCTTTGTTGGCCAGCGCCAATGTCGCCCCCTGTGCCAAAGCGCGAAACCCTGGTGCCAAGCCTGCTGCGCCAACAATCGCAGACATGACCCAATCGGCGGGACGCTCTGCGGCCTCAATCAAGGCCTGGGTTCCAGCCGCAGCCTCGATCCCAGTGCCGCTAAGCGCTGCGCGCAGGTCTGGCAGACAGTGATCATAGGCCGTAACAGCCAGCTGTGCATTCAGCGCGATCGCCTGCTGCGCCAACCGCGCCACATTCGCACCGCCCGTCAACGCAACCACATCATGATTGGCCCGCGACAGCAGATCAAACGTGCTTTCGCCAATAGACCCCGTGGACCCGAACACGGAAACCCGCATTTGTTCTACCCCTGTTTTGCTGTGCCTGCCCCGGCTTAAAGCGCGGATGTCAAAGGCAAAGGTCCGAAACTCGCGATCAATAACAGCAATAAAACGGCACCGATCAGCGCATCAAAACGGTCCATCACACCGCCATGGCCGGGGATTAAAGTTGAGCTGTCCTTGACCGCAGAGCGCCGCTTGATCCAGCTTTCGGCGATATCGCCAAGCTGCCCGGCAAAAGCCACCAGTGGCGACAGCCAGATCAGGCCAGCACCGCCCCCCGCCATATAAAACACCACGCCCAGCAGCGCCGCACCAACCCAGCCAGCAACCGTGCCCGACCATGTTTTCTTCGGGCTGATTTTGGGCCAGAATTTCGGACCGCCCATGATGCGGCCTACGAAATAGCCCGCAACATCAGACACAACCACCACAGAGATGATCCAGGTGATCGCCCCCACACCTTGGGTTTCACGCAGGGCAACCAACCCGTAGCCCGTCAACATCATGGCCAAGGCATAAACGGTGAAAATACGGCGATCCCGACGCGGTCGCCACAGCCCGGCAATAGGTGGCAAGATCAGCAATGCCAAAAAGAACGGCGAATGCATGAACAACACCAGCGCCAATGTCAGCGCGGCAATAACGCCCAGCAAAATCGCCCGGTTCACCCGGTCTGGTGCGGTCATGGCCGACAATTCCCAGATCATCAGCCCGGTGACGATACAGGCCAACCCCGCAAAGGCCAGCCCGCCCCAAAAGATGGCCACGCCACCGATCAGCACCATAACGATGGCTGACAGCATCCGCTTGCGCAGATCCCCCCAACGCCCAGCCGTCGGTTGCGTCATAGTTTAACCCCGCCAAACCGTCGGTCGCGGTTGCCAAACCCGGCCAAAATTTCTTCCAGCCGCGCGGGAGTGAAATCGGGCCACAGCGTCTCGGTAAATTCATATTCCGCATAGGCGGCTTGCCATGCCAGAAAATTCGATGTCCGCGTTTCACCAGAGGTGCGGATGACCAAATCCGGGTCAGGCAGACCGGCGGTGTCCAAACGATCTGCCAAGGCTGCTTCTGACAACAGGTCTTCTTCGGAAATCAGTCCCGCGGCATAATCTTTGGCCAACTGGGCACCGGCGCGCATCAGCTCGTGACGGCCACCGTAATTGATCGCAACCGTCATTGTCAGTCGCGAGTTGTGCTGCGTGCGTTCCTCGATCGAGGTCATCAACTTGGACAAGCGCCCATCCAACCGCCCACGCGATCCGATAAAGCGCATCCGCACCCCAAGCGAGGACAGCGCATCGGCCTCTTTCTCTATATAACGAGAGAAAATCCCCATCAAGCCAAGGACTTCTTCAGTCGAACGCTTCCAATTTTCGGTGGAAAACGCATAAACGGTCAAATGGGTGACACCGTAATCTGGCGCAACACGGGTAATTTCCTTGATCCGTTCCGCACCACGACGGTGGCCGGCCAAACGCGGCCAGCCTTTGTTTTTGGCCCAACGGCCGTTACCATCCATGATGATGGCCACATGGCGCACCCCGTAATCCGTGATCGGCCCCGCATCAAGCGGCGCGTTTTTGGGGTCAGTCGGGTCGGTCAGCGCCATGTAATAGCCTTTCAGTCGCGAACAGCAGGGTGCGTTAAACCTGCATAATCTCGGCTTGTTTGCTCTCAAGTGCTTTGTCGACCGCAGCAATATGCGTGTTGGTCAATTCCTGCACTTCGCCTTCCCACAGCTTTTGGTCGTCTTCCGACATCCCGGCGGCCTTGGCTTTTTTCACCTGATCCATACCGTCCCGGCGCACGTTGCGAATCGCCACACGGGCCGATTCTGCATATTGCGCGGCAACTTTTGTTAGCTCCCGGCGGCGCTCTTCGTTCAATTCGGGAATTGGCAACATGATGATCGGGCCGTTGGTCTGCGGGTTGATCCCCAGACCGGATTCGCGGATGGCCTTTTCGACCTTATTGATCATGCCCTTATCCCAGACATTGATCGTCACCATACGCGGTTCTGGCACGTTGACGGTGCCAAGCTGATTGATCGGCGTCATCTGACCATAGGCATCGACCTGAATCGGGTCCAACATGGATGTCGCCGCACGCCCGGTCCGCAAAGATGCGAATTCATGCTTTAGCGCGGACAAAGCCCCGTCCATACGGCGTTCAATACCGTCTACATCGATTTCAATTTCGTCAGCCATCTTCTAATTCCGTCCTTAGTTTCGGCGGTTTTATCCTGATATGCCCAATCCTAAACGAATTTAGACATGTGTTCGCCCCGGTTCTACCCCAGCTTACGCCGGAAAGATAGCACCTGCACGTGCCCTCTTTCCTAAGCGTTGCCGCAGGCTTACCCCTGAACGCGGGTGTAGGTGCCTTCGCCAGCCAGAATACCACGGAAACCACCTGGTTCATCCAAAGAAAAGACGATAATCGGCAGGTCATTGTCGCGCGCCAAGGCAATCGCGCTGGCATCCATCACCCCAAGGTTCTTTTGCAACACTTCATCATAGCTGACAGTGTTATAACGCACGGCCTCCGGATGTTTCTTCGGATCCATGTTATAAACGCCATCGACCTTAGTGCCTTTGAAAATCGCTTCGCAATTCATCTCATTGGCGCGCAGCGTCGCGGCGGTATCGGTGGTGAAATACGGATTTCCCGTGCCCGCCGCAAAGATACAGATCCGTTTTTTTTCAAGGTGGCGCACGGCACGGCGGCGAATATAGGGTTCGCAGACCTGATCCATCGGAATGGCCGAAATTACCCGCGTATGCAGGCCCAATTCCTCCAGCTGTGCTTGCATCCCCAGCGCGTTCATCACGGTTGCCAGCATACCCATATAATCGGCGGTGGTGCGTTCCATCCCCTGTGCCGATCCGGCCAGGCCGCGGAAAATATTGCCGCCGCCAATGACCATGCAAATCTCAACGCCGAGATCATGAACGGATTTCACCTCACGGGCGATACGTGCAACGGTCGGCGGGTGAAGGCCATAGCCCTGATTGCCCATCAGCGCCTCCCCCGAAATCTTGAGCAACACACGCTTGTATTTGACTTTGGTGTCGGTCTGCGCAGTCATCCCGGGGCCCCCATATGGCTGTTGTCATTGCCGCGCAAAATGTCGCAAATATGGTTTGGGTTCAACTCGGATATTCCGAGAAAGGCGTATGTTAGCCGGTCGGGCCATATCAAACGCATGAAAGAGGCAAGTTTCGTGGCCATTGACCTTAAATTTAATTCTGCGCGACCCATCGTAATCGGCGGCGCGACGGCCAGTGGAAAATCCGCATTGGCCTTGCAGATTGCGCGCGATCACGGCGGCGTAGTGGTCAATGCCGATGCGTTACAGGTCTGGTCATGTTGGCGCGTTCTGTCCGCTCGTCCCAGCGCGGAAGAATCGGCCCAAGCACCGCATCTGCTTTATGGGCATATCACGCCAGGGGCGGATTATTCGGTGGGTCATTGGCTGCGCGAGGTGTCGCAGATTGTGGAAGAATGGCGCGCAGGCGACGGCGCACGCCCCATTATTGTCGGCGGCACCGGTCTGTATCTTAGCGCATTGACCCAAGGCCTGGCACAGATCCCACCCACCCCGGCCGCCATCCGTGACGCCGGTGATAAGCTGCGACATGAAGACGGCCATAACGCGATGTTCGCACAGCTGGACGCGCCGACCGCCGCACGGGTGGACCGGGCAAATCCGATGCGGGTGCAGCGCGCATGGGAAGTGCTGCAGGCCACCGGGCGCGGTTTGGCCGCATGGCAAGATGATACCCCACCGCCCCTGCTGCCGCTGACCGAATGTGACGCGCTGGTAATCGAGGCGCAGCGGGATTGGTTGGCGCAGCGTATCGACCACCGCTTTGACCTGATGCTGGAGGGCGGTGCGCTGGAAGAAGTGCGCGCTGTGCAGCCGATGTGGGATAGCTCTGCGCTTTGGGCCAAGGCGATCGGGGCGCCGGAATTGATCGATTATTTGCAAGGCAGCTGCGATTTAGCGCAGGCACGCAGCCGTGCACAGGCCGCCTCCCGGCAGTATGCCAAGCGGCAACGCACTTGGTTTCGTAGCCGCATGTCCACATGGCACAAGATCATGCGGCCCGACCAAGAATAAATGTAAAAGTTAAAATTTTCTTTTTATCCGAACAGCTTCCGGCGTAGTTTTAACCTGTTGCCTGAAGTTGGAATCATCCCTGTGAAATTGTTCTCTGCTCCGCCGCCTGCCAAATTGACCGCGCCTGCATCTGCAACGGCGAAGCCACGCGCAACCAATGCCGCAAAGGATACGCCCAGTGTGGTGCGCATTTTGCAAGTTGCGCGTTTGGCGCAGGGTGGCAAATGGCGGGTGGAGGCCATGCGTGCCCTGTCAGAGCCGTGCCTGTATTGGTTCACCCGTGGACAAGGCCGCATCACCGTCGGTGGGATCACCCGCGGATACGGGCCACATAATGCTGTCTTTGTTCCAGCTGGGATGATGCATGCAATGGAACTGGGCCCGCAAACCCAAGGAACGGCAATTTTTCTGGGCCGCAATACGGATCTGACCCTGCCCCATACAGCACAGCATCTGCGCATTCGCGATGCCGCGCCGCAATCGGAATTCTCTAATATTCTGGAATCGGTTCAGCGAGAGATGGACAGCACCGCCCCCGGTGCAGATCGTGCCGCACGCCATCATCTGGGTCTTCTGGGTGTTTGGCTGGAACGCCAGATAGCACAAGCGCCCGCCGATAGCGTAAAACCCTCTGCCGCGCGGCGTCTTGTCGGGCGATATTCTGCTTTATTGGAGCGGGATTTCAAATCGGGAAACAGCATTTCAGACTATGCGCAGCATCTGGGCGTTACGCCCACCCATCTGACACGGGCGTGCAAATCAGCCTGTGGACGGTCCGCGTTGGATTTACTGCAAGACCGCCGCCTGTATGAGGCACGCCGCCTGCTGTCAGATAGCACATTGTCGGTGAAAGATATTTCATTGCAGCTTGGGTTCAAAACACCCAGCTATTTCACCCGTGCATTCCATGCCCGCACGGGGGCGACGCCATCAGGGTTCCGCCGCAAGGCCTAAACCGCGTGTATCGGTCTGTCCTTCATGTCAGGGAAACAGAACATTTCGTGCTGCGCATCATGGGCGCAACAGGTCAGTGATGACCGGCATTCCCGATGCGGGACAATTCAGATTCAATCTGTGCACGCATGTCGTCCAAAAACGGTTCTGCCCGGCGCGTGGCATCACCGTGATGGGCCAACGCCTTTTGCGCGCGCTCCAAAAAGCCAAGGCTTTTATTCGTGGTGTGATATGTGCGGCATTTCGCAATCGCCGCCTGGCGCATCGCATTCAACACAGGCGCCCGCCCCAGATCCGCGCCGCCTGCCAATTCTACATCATAGAAAAATGCGTCTTTCATCCCCGCCCTCCCGGCATCGTCTGAACGATAGCCTGATCCATAGCGGAGTTTCGTGACAGTCCCACTACAAAAGTGAGCTACCTTAACAATTCAGGGTAGAAAAATGATATTATTTCTAACGCTGATGCATTTTTGATCGCGTAAGGAACCTATTTGGGCGCCCATTGTCTAAACTGAACTGTCCGCCCCCCAATCCAGGAATGGCATCCAGGATCAGGTCGGTATGCCTCCACAGCTCATGCTGCGATTGCGACATATAGACGGGCATCCCGCCAACCTCGCCCAGCTTGACATCGCTGTCGCCCAAGCGGAACTCTCCAAGCGGGTAACACATTGGCGCCGACCCATCACAGCAGCCCCCCGATTGATGAAAGATAACCGGGCCATGGTCCGCGACAATCTCTTCCAAAAGCTCCAATGCGGCTTTGGTGGCTGTTACTTCCGTCATCACGCATCCTTTGGGTTAAACCGCGTCACCCCGCCACCCCTGAAAGGGGCAGCGGGGATCGGGGAGGTAAACACTGTGCCCCCGAAAGGGCATAGATTTGAAAGGGGGCGAGAGGGGCGCCCCCTCCTGACTTAGAAGAAGCCCAATTTATTGGGGTTATAGCTGACCAACATGTTCTTGGTCTGCTGATAGTGATCCAGCATCATCTTGTGGTTTTCACGACCAATGCCGGATTGCTTGTAACCACCGAAGGCCGCATGAGCCGGATAGGCGTGGTAGTTATTGACCCATACACGGCCGGCCTGAATGTTGCGGCCAAATCGGTAGCAGGTGTTTGCATCACGCGACCACACGCCGGCACCCAAACCGTATAGCGTGTCATTCGCGATCTCCAGCGCCTCATTTTCATCCTTAAACGTGGTGACCGAGACAACAGGGCCAAAGATCTCTTCCTGGAAGACCCGCATTTTATTGTGGCCCTTCATAATCGTCGGCTGGATGTAATAGCCGTTCGACAATTCGCCGGGCAGCTGAGCTGCACCACCGCCAGTCAGGATTTCAGCGCCTTCTTTGCGGCCGATATCCATATAGGACAGGATCTTTTCTTTCTGCTCTGCCGAGGCCTGCGCGCCCATCATTGTGGCGGCATCGCGTGGATCGCCTTGGATGATCGCCTGCGTGCGTTTCAATGCGCGTTCCATGAATTCATCATAGATGTCTTCTTGGATCAGGGCGCGCGACGGGCAGGTGCAGACCTCGCCTTGGTTCAGTGCGAACAAAACAAACCCTTCGATCGCCTTGTCAAAATAGGCGTCATCTTCGCGGCACACGTCCTTAAAGAAGATATTCGGAGATTTACCGCCCAGTTCCAGCGTGACCGGGATCAGGTTCTCTGACGCGTATTGCATGATCAGGCGGCCGGTTGTTGTCTCACCGGTGAATGCGATCTTGGAGATACGCTTGGACGATGCAAGCGGCTTGCCTGCCTCCAAACCAAAGCCGTTGATGATGTTCAACACGCCCGGTGGCAGGATATCTGCGATCAGCTCGGCAAAGACCATGATGGTTGCCGGCGTCTGCTCGGCCGGTTTCAACACGATGCAGTTGCCCGCAGCCAGAGCCGGCGCCATTTTCCATGCCGCCATCAACAACGGGAAGTTCCATGGAATAATCTGGCCAACAACGCCCAGCGGCTCATGGAAGTGATAGGCAACGGTGTCAGCGTCGATTTCCGACATGCTGCCTTCTTGGCCGCGCAGAACGCCTGCAAAATAACGGAAATGGTCAATCGCCAGCGGAACATCTGCGGCGGTTGTCTCGCGGATCGGCTTGCCGTTGTCCCAGCATTCCGCCGCTGCCAGCAGATCCAGGTTTTCTTCCATACGATCTGCGATTTTCAGCAAAACCTGTGACCGCTGCGACGCGGACATCTTATGGCCCCAGTTTTCCTTGGCAGCATGTGCCGCATCCAAGGCGTCCTCAACATCGGACGCGTCCGAGCGGGCGATCTCACCGATGACGCCACCGGTCAAAGGGGTGACATTCTCAAAGTAGCGGCCGGCGTTGGGCGCTTTGAATGTGCCGTTGATGAAGTTGTCGTAACGTGCGCGGAAAGGCGACACCATTACGCCCTTAAAATTCTGTGCCAGATCGTTGGCCATTGGTATTTCCTCCCAGAATGATCAGCTCCCTCCCGGAGCTAGTATCGCCTAAGCGTGACTCACCTTAACCCCATTGCATAGCGGCCTTGCATTGGCAGAAGGTCGTAGTTGTCTCAGCCCTGAGACAGATTGCACCGATCCGCGGCCCTGCGCCCAAAATGAGCAATAAAAAAGGGCCCGAAGGCCCCCGTATGTGATCCGTGCATGCCAGATTATGATACCGTCAGCGCCAAGGCCTTGGCCTTGCGGTAAAATGTGGCCCGCCCGATGCCCAGCTCTCGCGCTGCTGCAGACACATTGCCGCCAGAACGGGCCAAGGCCCGCGCCATTTCTGAGCGCTGCGCCTCTTCCAGCCCTTTGGCCGCATCAATTTCCAGCAGGTCTGCTGCAGGCAATTTTCCGATCTGCCCATCTTGCAGATCCAAATGTCGACGCGCCGCACGCGTTGCTCCGATCACCAAATCATCACGGTCAATGGCCAATAGCATGACACCCTGACTGGCCGTTTCACCGCCCCCCGTGGACAAAATACGCGCCCCGTCATGGGTGGCACGGAACAGATCAGCCTCAATTCGATGTGCGGCATCTTGCACCGTCAACGCAACAAGCCGCGCATAACCTTCTGTCATATCCGACCGCGCTGAGCTGACATCAATCACCCCAGCCAATTCGCCCGTCGCACCAAAAATCGGTGCGCCCATACAGGTAAGTGCTGTGTTTCCCGCGCGAAAATGTTGATCGCGCCATACGGTGATCGGCCGCGCCTCGGCTAGGCAGGTGCCAATACCATTTGTGCCTTCGCGGCTTTCGGACCAATCGGCCCCTGACACCAATCCGGAGGCATGGAAATCTACCGCATCGCCATCGCGCAACCGTTCATCCAAAATCAACCCGCCTGCATCGGACAACAGCACCGCACAGCCCGCGTCACCTGCGGCGCGCGCCAAACGATCCAGCACAGGCGCTGCAATAGACATCATCAACCCCGCGCGTTCACGTCGGCGCTGCATGTCTTGTTGTGCCAAACGTTCAACCGGGATCTGCGCGACCGGGTCCAATTTGTGATGAATAAGGGATCTGCGCCAGCTGGCCGCGAAACCTGCTTGGCCTGCCGCTGATTTGGACGACACCACCGCCTGCACGATCGCCCCATGATCACGCCTAGGCGCAGCCATCCCACGTGATATCTGCCTGTGCTGTCGCATAAACGAAAAGCCTCCCCTCTTTCCGATCTGACCGAAAAAAAGGATAGGCTTTTCCAAATGGGTGTAAATGTCCCTACCCTACGACTTTCGTCGTAACGCAATCAACGATGTCAGGCGTCGTCTTCGTCTTCGTCAATCGCCCCCTCGTGGCGCTTGCCGCGATATCCCATCGCCACAACGAATTTCTCGGAACTGTCCTGACGCGAGCTTGGCGGCTTTACATTCGCGACTTTGGTAAAGTTCATTTTCAGCGCGCGCAGCAAATCCTGTTCGGCCCCGCCTGCCAAAACCTTGGCAACGAATGTTCCGCCCTCTTCCAACACGTCGAAGGCGAAATAGGCCGCTGCTTCGCATAGCGTCATGATCCGCAGGTGATCGGTGTTTTGATGCCCGGATGAAGAGGCCGCCATATCTGACATCACCACATCCGCATTGCCACCCAGCCATGCCTTGACCTTCTGATCCGCATCGTCTTCCAAGAAATCCAGCTGATGCAGCTCTGCCCCGGCAATGGCCTCCACCTCTTGCAGGTCAATGCCCAAAATCGTGCCTTTACGACGGTTGGATTTATCGCCCAACGCGTTGATCCGGCGCACCGCCACCTGGCACCAGCCACCCGGCGCACAGCCCAAATCAACAACCCGTGCACCCGGCACAAGGAAGCGGTATTTGTCGTCCAGCTCCATAATTTTATAGGCTGCACGCCCGCGATAGCCGTCTTTCTTGGCCCGCGCGACATAGGGGTCATTCAGCTGCCGATCCAACCATAATGTCGATGACAGCTTGCGACCCTTGGCCGATTTCACACGAACCCGCAGATCCCGCTGACCGCGCCCCGATGTATTCTTTCCGGTGGGCGTTTTGACCATTGTCTTACTCCATTTCCTTGAGCACGCCGTCATCGGCCATCTGCGCATATAGCAACCCTTCGCGCAGGCCGCGATCCGCGACCGACAGATGATCCGTCGGCCAGACCCGCATCAGCGCCTGCAAAATCGCAGCCCCTGACATGATCAGCGTATGTCTATCGCGCCCGATCCGCGGATCCGAGCGCCGGCCATCCGGCCCCAATTGTAAAAACGTGCGAATAACGGCGTCAATCTGTCCGGTCGACATGCTTAACCCATCCACCCGGTTCCGGTCATATCGACGCAATCCCAGATGACAGGCGGCCACGGTGGTCACCGTTCCGGATGTGCCGATGATCTGAAACCCCTCTTGCGGGCTACCCGAAGAATAGGGTGCGAAATCAGCCAGCTTTTCCTCAAAATACCAGCTCATCAACGCGAAACGGGCCGCATCATCTTCCACATCGGCATATTGGTCCTTCAGCGTAGCCACCCCAAGCGGAACAGAGATCCAATCGACGACACGCGCCGCGGGCTCTGGCCCGTCGGGCTGATCGAACCCTTTGCCAAGCCGCATGATCGCACGCGCCCGGTCGCGCGGTGGCACGTCTTCCAGATCAATCCACACCAGCTCTGTCGATCCGCCGCCGATATCAACCACCAGAACCTGCTCGGTCGCGGGTTTAACAAGTGAGGCGCATGAAATTACCGCAAGGCGGGCTTCTTCTTCGGCTGGGATAATCTCTAATGGCAGCCCGGTTTCGCGCCGTACATAGCGAATGAAATCACGGGCGTTACGCGCGCGCCTGCAGGCTTCCGTAGCAACAAGGCGCATTCGGGTCACATGGTGCTTTTCGATTTTTCGTCGACAAATCTGCAGCGCCTGCACCGTTCTTGACATAGAGCTACGCGAAAGCCGGCCAAAGGTCTCAAGACCTTGGCCAAGCTGGACAGCCTTTGAGAAGCTGTCAACCACATGGAACTGAGACCCTTTCGGTCGGGCAATCAGCATGCGGCAACTGTTGGTCCCAAGATCCAACGCGGCATAAAGCTCGTCGGATTCGGGCCATTGGGTCGCGGGTGGCTCTACCGGTTTTTTCGGGAACGCGCCCGCAGACCTGGGACGCTTGGGCGCCATAGCAAACGCCCTCCGATTTCAAGTTGCCCTGAACCTATCCCTTGCACCCCGGAGTATCAAGAGATCGCGTGCAAACACACTTACCAGATTACGATATAAATCTGCCCCTGCCACACGGCTTTTTGCGCCCCCCACATAGATATCGGGTGTATGTGCGACATCTTAGCTTCCGTGGTAACCATCGTAAAAATGCACAACCACTGCTATGTGCCTATACTGACGCGTGAAGCCTGCACCAAAGCGAACCGTGTGCATTCCATTTTAAAGATTTATATCTTAGGTGGTGGGAAACAGGAGGCCGGGATATGTCCGACGATATTTATAGCCATTTAACGCAGCTGGGCGGCGAGACAAAATTACCCAATTCGCCAGATACAGCGGTGTTGGAGCGCGTGCCAAACCCGCATCCGGGCACGCAATATTGCGTTCGCTTTGTCGCGCCTGAGTTCACATCATTGTGTCCAATGACAGGTCAGCCCGATTTTGCCCATTTGGTGATTGATTACGTGCCTGGTGATTGGCTCGTAGAATCCAAATCCCTCAAACTGCTTTTGGGGTCTTACCGCAACCATGGCGATTTTCATGAGGCTTGCACCGTCGGCATCGGCAAGCGGTTGGCAGATACGTTGAACCCCATTTGGCTGCGCATCGGTGGCTATTGGTACCCACGTGGTGGCATCCCGATTGACGTATTCTGGCAAACAAGTACTGCCCCCGACGGCGTCTGGATCCCTGATCAGGGCGTCCCGCCCTACCGCGGCCGTGGCTGAGTCGCATTAAAGTAGCATGCCGTGGGAGTGTCGCACCCGTTGCGGAGGCATATAATGGATCAAATCCATTAAGTGCTGAACCTCGGCCCCATCAAGGGCCGAGGTTGCAATGAGGGATCTCATATAACAACCCTACCAGAAGGGGCTCACATCCTTTGGTAGTATATTTCTAGAATACCTGCCTAAAATCTATCATGCTAGATTTATGCAGCAGACATAGCTTCAAAATGCTCAGTCCATTACTGACTGTTGAAACCAGCCTTACTTGGTCAAGTCCTTAACGGATATTGGCGCCTAACGGCCAATCCTGACGGCCAGCGCAGCCAAAAGCCAATTTTAAGTTCCGCGCTTGATGCGCCCGGCAGGTCGACATAGCCGTTTCGCCAGGCCCATTTTACGCAAAGAGTGACAAGGCACCCAAGCAATAAGCGCGAATACTACAGCTTAACTAGCGACGCGGCGTTCCATCTCACCTGGATCTGGATCGCGCAGGACATAGCCACGCCCCCACACCGTTTCGATATAATTCTCACCGCCTGTTGCATCAGCAAGCTTTTTACGCAGCTTACAAATGAAAACGTCGATAATCTTCAGCTCTGGCTCATCCATACCGCCATATAGATGATTCAGGAACATTTCCTTGGTAAGTGTCGTTCCCTTACGCAAGCTCAACAGCTCCAGCATCTGATATTCTTTGCCAGTCAGGTGAACAGGTTTGTTTTCAACCTCAACCGTCTTGGCATCAAGGTTAACAGACACAAGCCCTGTGCGAATGATCGACTGAGAATGCCCTTTTGAACGGCGAATAATCGCATGGATCCGGGCAACCAATTCTTCTCGATGGAACGGTTTGGTCATATAGTCATCGGCACCGAAACCAAAACCTTTGATCTTATTTTCCGTGTCATCTGCACCCGTCAAAATTAGAATGGGTGTATCAACCTTGGACAGGCGCAGCTGACGCAGAACCTCATGCCCGTTCATGTCGGGCAAGTTCAGATCAAGCAAGATCAGATCATAGTCATAGAGCTTGGCAAGATCTATTCCCTCTTCACCAAGATCGGTGCAATAGACATTCAAATTGGCGTGCGTCAGCATCAGCTCGATGCTTCGCGACGTTGTGGGATCGTCTTCCACCAACAAAATCCGCATTCTGGGTTCTCCGCATTAATCCCTCGGTCAACTATACATTGCAGCCAAATGGTTAACACACTCTTACTGGGATAGGTTAATTTTCATAATCACCTTATGGTTGTCTATATTTTTGGATTGCGGTGACTTTCAAACCTGCAATACCATGTTTCTGGACAGCTTGTGTCCAGATATCCAGCTCTTCATCCGAAAGATCATATCTTTCGAGAACTTCTGATCGTGTGATCAGACCAAAGGCCACTGCTTGCACGATGATTGCCTTACGCGACGCCACCCAACGCCGTGTTTTCTGTGGCGGAAGATCTGCACGAGTCAAAATCGTTCCGTCAGGTAGGCTCACCGAGCGTGGACCATCAACTTTTTTCAGATACATGGGCACACCCCCTTCAACTTTCTATGAGCAACTGTGACCGCAGGCTCTTAACGACGGGTGAAACCTTCCCTTGTTAATATGTTGCATTTTCATATATTTCTGCGGACCTGGTTAAGGGATCGCTGACATGAGCACGGACATACCGTTGAATTCGCTAGGTTTCGCCAAGAAACCCGCTGACACCCGAGTCGTTGTTGCCATGTCTGGTGGCGTCGATAGCTCCGTCGTGGCAGCACAATTGGCTGAAGAAGGTTACGATGTGGTCGGTGTCACGTTGCAACTTTACGATCATGGGGCCGCCTTGGCGAAAAAAGGTGCCTGTTGCGCGGGGCAAGATATTCACGATGCCCGCCGGGTCGCTGAAGCCATGGGTTTCCCACATTATGTGCTGGATTACGAAAACACATTCCGCGAGGCTGTGATTGATGAATTTGCGGATGCCTATTTGGGGGGGGCCACCCCTGTTCCATGCATTCGTTGCAATGAACGCGTTAAATTCAAAGACTTACTGGAAACAGCTAAGGATCTGGATGCAGATTGTATGGCAACAGGCCATTATATTCAGCGCAAACCCGGCCCGCTGAAGGCCGAGCTGCACTGCGCTGCCGATGCCAATCGCGATCAAAGCTATTTCTTGTTTTCCACCAAGCAAGAGCAGTTGGACTTCCTACGGTTTCCACTCGGTCATCTGCCATCCAAAAACGAAACCCGCGCACTGGCTGCTAAATACGGGCTCTCGGTCGCGGATAAACCTGACAGTCAGGACATTTGTTTCGTACCAAATGGGAACTATGCCAGCGTGATCGAAAAGCTGCGTCCGGGTGCGGCCGATCCTGGCGATATCGTCGATATGAATGGAACCGTTGTCGGCACGCATAAAGGTGTCATTCATTATACAATTGGTCAAAGACGTGGGCTTGGAATCGGTGGGCAAGCCGATCCTCTTTACGTTGTTCGGCTTGATCCGGATAAAAAGCAGGTCATCGTCGGCCCGAAAGAGGCCCTTGCGACTCGGGTGATTCCCGTGCGCGAGATCAACTGGCTTGGCGATGAGCCTTTCACATCCCGCAAGGAGTGGCATCTCGCGGTCAAGGTGCGCTCCACCCGGCCGCCACGCGATGCGATCGTTCGCCCGATTTCGGAAACCGAAGCTGAGGTTGAGCTGATCGTTGCGGAAGAAGGGGTCTCCCCCGGGCAGGCCTGCGTGTTCTACTCCCCCGATGACAGCCGTATTCTGGGCGGAGGTTGGATTTGGAAAGGCGCCGCGTAAATACAGCCACAGGTTGCGCCGCCCTTAACAAATCGGTTTCAAATTTAGCGAAAATAAAAATGGCGGGATGGATTTTCCCGCCATTTGTAATATTTTTCGGCTATTCCTAAACACAGATGAACCGAAATATACGAATCTCTGCGACTCACAGCGCGGCGTTAACGCTCTTCTCGGTCATTCCCATCAAAGCGGATGTAAATTTCTCGGCCTGTGCTGTGTAATCGCTTACCGCACTATGCCAAAAATCCGTCATGATCGGCATCGCCTCCATCGGAGAGCGCGTGGCACAAAGCGCCTCTAGCGTATCACATTCTTGATTATACCGGTTTTTTACGAAATCCAGCATTTCTATATTTTGCTCAATGATCGCATCGGTCAGCGCGGCTTGTGGCTTGAACATTGCGGAAAAATCAAAGCTGGGTATGGCCAGACATCCGGCAAAGTCTGATTTGACTGCCGCAGTTTTTGATGCCGCGCCAACGTCGGCCGCAGCAGCAGCCGGTTGTGCTGCGGCTTTGGCAGGGCGACGTGCAGCAGCACGCGGCTTCGCCGGGGCTTTTTTGCGCGCAGGGGCAGGTTTCGCGGCCGCCTTCGGCATTTCAGCAGGTTCGGCCTTCGCCGCGACCGGCGCAGGCTTGTCTTCGACTGCTACCGTTTTTTCGGTTTTGCTCTCAGAAACAGGTGCGGGCGTTTTAACAACTGCTGCCGCAACCGTATCCGATGCCTCCAGCTCCGTATCTGATACTGGTGCTGACGTCACATTCTCGGTCGGTTTCAGTGGGGCGTCCGATGCCACAGCATCCTGTGCAGGTGCGGCCATTTCGGCCTCAGGGGTGATCGGGTCTTGGGCCATATCCGTTCTCCTCAACTCTTAGGACAATTTTCTCCACTGTCCGGCGCCCATGCAACAGTCGAATGACTTAGCGGCAAGCTTTGTGAACAAAAAATCGTGCATCGCCACAGATTTCAGCGCCATTTTGCCAAAACCACTGCGCCATTTCACTGGTTTGCACAGTGAGTTCTGCATTTGGGAGGTGGACGATGCAAAACAATGGATCACATACCTCTATCTGACACGCCTATCAGATTCGTCCCCGTAGCTATTGAGCCCCAAATGCCCAACCTTCGCGCCTATATCCTGCCTTTGACCGTCGCATTTGCCCTGTTGATGGAGCTGATTGACGCAACCATTTTGACCACCGCGATGCCAACAATCGCGCGTGCTTTGGATGTTGAGGTTCTGGCCCTGAAGCTGGCGCTGACCACCTATATGATCTGTTTTGCGGGGTTTGTGCCGGTATCAGGTTGGATCGCAGACAGGTATGGTGCGCGCCGCACGTTCCTAACCGCAATGGTGGTGTTTATCGGGGCATCGGCGCTGTGCGCGGTGCAGACCAATCTGCACGGGCTGATCGCCGCGCGCGCAATCCAAGGTCTGGGCGCAGCATTGATGACCCCGGTCGGACGATTGATCGTGCTGCGCAACACCGAGAAATCGGACATGGTTCGCGCGATGGTCTATCTGACCGTCCCCGCGTTAATTGGCCCCGCGCTGGGTCCGTTCATCGGTGCTGCCGTAACCGAGTATTTGGGTTGGCGTTGGATCTTTTTGATCAATGTGCCGTTAGGGGGCATCGCTTTGGCTTTGGCGATGCGTCACCTGCCAAAAGACACCCCTGGCCACCCTGCCCCGTTTGATGTGATTGGCTTTTTCCTTTCCGCGATTGGACTGATGTCGATCATGGCAGGGCTCAGCTCATTGGGTGAACATGTCTTGCCAATGCCCTTGGCATGGGCGCTGACTGTCACTGGCGCGGGTGTGTTGTTTGTTTATTGGCGCCGCGTCCGGCGGCGTGATGATGCGTTACTGGACCCGCAATTGTTTCAACACCGGACATTTTCTGTGGGAATTTGGGGCGGTCTGATCTTTCGCTTGGCTATCGGCGGCTCTGCCCTCATCTTGCCGCTGTTCTTTCAGCTGGGCTTGGGCATGTCGATCCTGATGTCGGGCGCATTGACCGGGGTAACTGCCATCGGGGCCCTGATTGTGCGTGGGTTTTCTGCCAACATCGTCAATCGCTTTGGTTTTCGTCCGGTGCTGATTGCTGGCACGCTGATCCGCGGGTTGACATTACTGGGCTTCGTCACCGTCTCAACGCCTTCTGATTGGCAAATCCTTCCGCTTTTGCTGATCGGCGGGATCGCGCAGGCGGTTACATTTACCGCGATCAACGCGATCACCTTTGGTGACCTGAACTCGGTCGAAATGAGCCGAGGCACCTCGATGTCCTCTGTCGGGCAACAGGTCTCTCTGACGCTTGGTATTGCCCTGGCCGGGATCGCGATAGAAATCGGCGCAGCGCTGACACAGGCTGCAATGTCCAATTCTGCGATAGGCTTGTCCGCCTTTACCGTAGGCTTTTGTATCATCGCATTGACCGGGCCTGTCTCTGCCCTGATTTTCATGCGCTTGCGGCCCGAAGACGGTGCGGAAATGCGCGGCCTACGCAACCGCCCCCCCGAAGCCCGACCGCATCCAGGGCGTTAAAACCGATCAGTGCGTCATGAACGGAATTTTCAACCCCAGCTGCGCAAAAGTTGGTGCCATCCCGCCGTCACCCTTTAAGGCCTGCAACTTGCCAATCCCTAATGAAAGCTTGGCGCGGTCGGTCACACGATAGTCAATTTCCGCCCGAAGCGACCCGATTGGCCCACCGTTGGTTTCCACAGCCCCACCACCAGCAGCGCCCACATGCCCTTCTAACGACACGGTCCAATCGGATGTAAGCGGCAGCTCATATCCAACCCCCAGCATACCAATCGCATAACCCGAGACATCGCCAGACATCGTGGTCTGCGCATTGCCGGTCAAATACAGCTGATCTGTCAGGAACATATCAAGAGACGATTCCTGCATGACAATGTTACCTGAGCCAAAGCTCGACGCTTTGCGCAGGCCATCATTTTCAACCTGCAGTGACAGGCCGGCGCTGAATTGCCAGCGCTGCGCCTGAGGTGCCCGGGTATCGCGCGCGAACACCCGGGCCAAACGGATTTGACCATACGTGCCGTCAAACGCCCCATCCGCAATTTGCTGGCCAAGACTGAATTGCACGTCCAAACCACTGGACAGTGGCACGGCCAAACCGACGCCTGCCTGACCAAACCACCCGGATCCGGTGTCAACATCACCACCACCGCCCAGGCCAAGCGCCGCCTCACCATAAAGGTTCACCGCCCCCAGCCCCCAGTAATACCGTGCCCCCGAAAGGATTTGCATGTAGCCTTCTGCGCCGTCGGCCGCACCGTCGGCGGCGAAGATCACATCCATTTGCGGGCTATGGGCAAACGCCAATTCCGCGCCCACCAAACCAAGATCGGCCTGCGCGCCACCGCTTCGGTTTCGGCTACTGTCAGAGGCTGCGCCCCCCGTTGCTCTTAATGCAACCGAACGCAAAACCGGCGCTTGCCCCTCCGCGGCAAGCGCGCGATGCAGACCAACGCTCAATGCCGGGTCATCAACATCAACCCCATCGATGGACACCCAGGACAAGCCCAGCTCCAGCTCATTTTTCGCAGTCACTGGGAAAGCGAACGCCACATTCGTGCGCCACATCAGCCCGTCGCCTTCAACCTCCGCCGCTCCGCCGCCGCCGCCTATGAAACCAGAAAACCGTAAGGTGACATTCCGGCCCAGAGACACATCTTTCATCGCCTCAAAGCCCCAAAAAAAAGCACCGCCTGCATCCCCTGCAGCAGAGGAGTAAATAGATTGCCCCAAATGCCAGCCAGCGCCCAGCTCTTTGCCGACATAGAACCGATGCAAAGCCTCAATTTTGCTTTCGGGCTGGTTCAGGATATCCAGCCCCGTTGCCAGCTCAAAGGCCGATCCTGCGGTTCCAAAACCCCCGAAAACTGCACTCAATACAATGCATGACAAACGGTTGCGCATTGAAACCTCCTTTGACCCGTCAATTACTTAACAAGAAATCTGAAAGAAACCGCGCCTTTGTGCAAAGCAAAGCATTCAACGACAGAAGTTTTTTTGTGATTGCCGCGCAAATATCACGCCGAGTAATGCGACTTTTGGTAATCACAGCACCGCATGGCACATTGCTCCCGATGTCTATGACCCTTGCACCAAAAAGAACTGTGATGGGTCCAACTGTGACCCTTTCCCATCACAGTTCTATTACGCAGCCTTACGTAGATCAGAACAATTCAACATCATTCGCAATCGGTTTGGGTGGTGGCCGCACTTCTTCTGGCAGCTGTGCTTCGCCCAGAAGTTTTTGCCGAGCACGACCTGTGCTTGGCCAAAATTCAACGCGCCGAGCTTGCGTTCCCCCCAAAGACTGGCCGACGCACGGAATGCCTTCTTTAGACAAGAAATCCAAAATAAAAGCGCCGTTTTTCTGACCCACATCTGACAGGCCGGCAATCATGCGCCCACCACCAAAGACCTTGGCCTTCAGCCGATCACGGCGCGCGCCCATTTTGACAAGGTCATTGATCAAAAGTTCCATCGCGTTCACGCCAAAGCTTGCAGTGTGGGCAAGGCCGCCTGAACTGTCGGGCAGTAGAAAATGGTTCATACCGCCAACTTGGGCGACCTCATCATACATACAAGTGGCAACACAGGATCCCAATATAGTGGCAATGGACGTGCTATCTGCGCCGCCGGTCGCATATTCTCCCTGCGATATATGCTTAGGCCGTGGCATGTGTAAGCTGCTCATCAGAGTGACCGTCCTTTATTAACCGACCGCTCTGCGGAGCGCCCACACAAGTCCAAAACTTCTTTTGCGATGTGGCGCAGTGGCAATGCTTTTTCGGCGGCGCCGTTTTCGGCAGCAGCGCGTGGCATACCATAGACCACACAGGATGCCGCATCCTGCGCCAGACATCGCGCCCCGTTTTTCCGAAGCCGCAACATAGCGTCAGCACCGTCCCGGCCCATTCCCGTCAACATCACAGAAACAACTTTAGACGCAATCGGCACCGCAGAATCAAAGAGCACTTCGACCGACGGGCGATGCCCATTGCGTTTCTCAGACGCGGACAAATGGCATTTTTCAGGATTTCCCGGTCGAACCTCCAGATGATGCGCCCCACCTGGGGCCAGATAGATACTTCCCTGCGCCAGGGGCACACCTTCGCGTGCCAAGATGATATTAGGCGCGATATTTGATTGCAAACGCCGCGCGAAACTGGCTAGGAAACTTTCTGGCATATGCTGTGTGATCAGCGTTGGCGGACAGTTCTTCGGAAACCCGGAAAGCACGGTTTCCAACGCGTCAACCCCCCCCGTGGACGATCCGATCAACACGACGCGTCCGTTCCACACAAACCCTTCAGATGGAACAATCTTACGCCGGTTTCCGGGCAACCGAAGACGCGCATCTGCAGCCATAACCAAGATATCTGGCAGGTTGGCAAAGGCCGCAACCGGGCTTCCGCGCTGAGGTTTTCCCACGCAGTCAACTGCCCCAAGCGACAACGCCTCTAACGCAGCCGCAGATCCGCGTTGGGTCAGCGTCGAGACCATCACCACCGGTAACGGACGTAAAGTCATCACCTTTTCAAGGAATTGAAGACCGTTCATACGCGGCATTTCAACATCCAAGGTCAAGACATCGGGTTGTAACGCTTTTATCTTTTCCCGTGCATCATATGGGTCATGAGCCTCCCCGACCACTTCCAGCCGTGTGTCCCCCGCCAAGCGCGCACGAATAAGCTGCCGGATTGTTGCGGAATCATCCACAATCAGGACGCGTTTTGCATTCATCTCAAACTTGTCCTTCTTCGGAAAGAACTATAGCAATACACTTATTTACCGCTCAAAAATCTTCCCAGTCATCGTCCGCCGGAGGCGCCACTTTGACCGCTGTATTTCCCTGCGACACGGGTGTTGAAACCGGGGGTGGTGGCGTGACCACCGCAGGCTTTGCCGGCTGTGTGGTCTGACGTTTAGGCGTTGGCGCTGACACCACATGACTGCTTAGCTGTGGTGTTTTGAAGTTTCGCATTGCGCTGTTCAGCGCCTGTGCGGACCCGCTAAGCGAATGGCTAGCCGCCGTCGTCTGTTCAAACATGGCCGCATTTTGCTGCGTGACCTGATCAAGTTGGTTCATTGCAGAGTTGATTTCTGTCAAACCCGAGGATTGGTCTTTTGAAGAGGCTGCTATTTCAGAAACGCGCCCGGCGATATCAATCATCGACGATAGGATTGTCTCAAGCGCTTTGCCCGCCTGTCCCACCAGACCAACACCGCGTTGAACCTGATCAGAAGATGCTGAAATTAAGCCGTCAATTTCGCGAGCAGCCTCAGAGGATCGTTGTGCCAGGGCACGAACTTCTGACGCCACAACAGCAAATCCACGCCCTGCTTCGCCAGCACGGGCGGCTTCAACACCTGCGTTCAACGCCAACAGATTGGTTTGGAACGCAATGTCATCAATGACGCTGATAATGCGCGATATTTTTTGTGAACTTTCAGCAATTTCTCCCATGGCTGCGACGGCCTGCTGCACCACTTGGCCAGAAGTTTCTGCGTTGGAGCGTGCCTCTCCGACGACGCGATCCGCTTCACCAATACCAACTGCGGAGTTGCCCACTGAAGACGTAAGTTGATCCAGGGCGGCTGCTGTTTCTTCCAGCGTGGCGGCTTGCTTTTCAGTCCGGCGGCTTAGGTCTTCAGCTGCATTCGAAATTTCGCTGGTCTCATTGTCGATGGTCAATGCGTTTTCAATAACGGTCTGCATCGCAGATGCCAGAGTATCGACCGCAGCGTTGTAATCTTGACGAAGCTGTTCGTATTCAGCCTCAAAACGCGCCTCAATCTTGGAACATAGATCGCCCGACGACAGAGCTTTCAGACCGATACGGAGAGAGTCCACGACACGGCTTTGGCTTTCCGCAACCGTTTTGCGACGGATTTCCGCAGCTTCGATTTCTTGGCGTACAGCCGTGACATCCGTACCGATAAAGATGACTTTGACGACATCGCCTTGCAGATCATTTACAGGTGCGATGATCCCTTCTGCGATCGCAAATCGGCCGTCACCTGCATCAAGGCGCCATAGGCCAGATACAGGAACGCCGGTTTCCACAATTTGTCGTGCCAACTCTTCCATTGTCTCTGGGCGATCCAAAGGAATGGTGAAGTCAATGAAGGAGCGGCCCAAAAATTCTTCCGCCTGGATGCCAACGGCCTTACAATAGTTTTCGTTGAGCTTGACGGCCGTACCATCAGGGAGCCCCTCCCCAGTCAATTGCGCCCTATCAAGGGTTTCCACAATCGCCCGCGACATACCGATTTCAGTCATGTCACGCCATTCAACGACATACCCGATCCGGCCTTCTTCCGGCATCATCACTTCGGACACGGACAATGAGAATTGTGCCGTGCCAATTTTCAAGTTTTCTTCAAGCGGCAGATTCGCACTATCAGACAAAAGCTGACGGATCCGCGCGCCATTCTTGAAGAATGTCTCAATAGAGCGACCTGCCAAATCAGACGGGTCGAAACCACCATCTAGGGTTCGGAAATCGGCAATCCGGTCTCGCATCATCTGCGTCATGGCCGGGTTCAAGAATGTGATGCCAAAATCATTATCGGCCATCATCATCGCAGAGGAACCAGAGTTAAACGCCGCACCTTTTAAAGTAGAATCCCGCGCGGCATCATCTGCAATCGCTAAATCCAGCTGGAACGCGCTTAGAGTCTTCGCCATATCGCCAACCTCGTCCCCGCGTTTCAAATGTGGGACCTCAAATTCATAATCTTTGCGCGAAATTCGGTGCATTGCGTCACGCAAGGATACTAAGGGACGCGCGACACTGCGTGCCACAAACCACGATACAAGCACCAAGACGACAAGCGTCATCGCACCATGCATCAGCATCGCCGTGCCCAGTTCCTGGACCGGCATGAACAGCTCTGCATCATCTTGTTCAACAATCAGCGAAAAATCATGATCAAACAGACGAAGCGGACGATAGGCCGCCATTGCGGCCACACCATGTGTGCCGGATTGAATCTCTTGCGAGCCAATTTCTCCGCGGTTCGCCGCCGAAATCGCCGCGTTTCCCAACAGCACACCCATCACTTTGGCGTCAGGGTCCATTCGCAGGCTATTATGTAAAAGCCCAGCCGAATCCACAACATAGGCTTGACCGGTTTTCTGCAACCCACGTGGATCTAACAGAATTTCTTCCATAACGTCGGTCGGAATTTCAAATGCTGCTACCCCGCTTGGAGTTCCGTCGCGCCCCATAATGGGCGATGCCAGAAACACCGAATGACCGGATTTGACTTCTGGATCCGCTATGAAATCAGTCGACGCGATCTGCCCTTCCCCTAATGTCAGCGCACGCACAACAACGTCATGCAGCGGAGAGTTTTCATTCTCTAACACATTGGTCGCGAAATCTTTGCCCTTGCGCATCGAATAGAATGTGAAGCCATCAGCCGTCAGCAAGTACATGTCCTGCACCCCCATTTGCTGCGCCGCCTTCACAAAACCAGGATGGTATCGCCCGTGTTGAATGGCATAATTGCTGCTGACATCCTCCGGGCGATCCAGCTTCCACCGCTCTGACGCCGGGTTAGGATTATCCTCGACAAAAGCTTTCAACAAGAAGTCGCTTGGTTGATCCCCCAAACGGCGCAAGGCCCCGGACATGTCCTTCATTGCCCGCTGGCTTTGTGCACCCGCGACCGTTGATCCAACATAATTGAGTATATTGTCTTGCCATGTCTGTAACGCATCCGCGCGCGTAGAGATCACATGTGCCAGTCGCTCTGTGCTGGCTTCAGCAAGCAAAGCGCGACCATCTCGGTAGGCTTGCACCCCCATCAAAGTCAGCGCCAAGGTTGCGGTCACAACCAGCAGCAAAGGAAGTTTAATGCCTAGCTTCAGATTTTGGAGAAAATTCATACAAAGGTCCCCGACCCGCAAAAACGCAGGCGCAAATGTCGATACGAAGTGCCAGTTCGGCAGCAGCTGGTATGACTATGTCGTGAAGACCTGAATTTTCCTTTAAACCGTAAGCAGGTTTAAAAACGCCCAAAACCCGCGCATAATTTCGCCCAACGCCGCCGGAATTCGGGACCGTCGAAATCATCTTGATGCACGCGGTCGGGCCTTTCATAGATACGTCGCAACAGGGGCCGGGTTTCCCAGCCCGTAACCAGCGCATGACGTATATTGCGCGGCAATGACGGAACCTTAGCCGCTTGCAACCGGTCCAGCCCCGCGCGCGCCAACTCTCCCACCGCCTCTGGTCGACCATCTGGCAGGGGATGACGACCGCGTTCGACCAGGGTCGGCACCGCACGCAACCATGCCGCAAGGCCGGCTGCCTCACCAAATTGGCGCACACGCGCCTGATACTGCATCGGCGCACCGGCAAGCTGTGCACCAATCCAATATAACGTCCCCGAGGTCCGCCCCAAATAGGCCCACAGCGCCGCCTCATCCACAAAGCTTTCAGGCCAGCAATCGGCGCGGCGCGCCTCTGCCAGATCGCGCAATGCCGCCGTATAAGGGCGTAACACTGTCAGGGCCGGACCGATGGGATGGGGCGGCACTTCTTCATTTTCTTCAATACGGTCAATGGTATCCACCCACCACTGCAAACGCATTTCGGATACGATCGGCTCTTTCGACGCCCATGGCGCCCGTGCAATTTCCAAATTTAGCGCATGCAAGGGCCACAGTGTTTCGCGCAGCGCAGGCGGCACAATCATTAACGCCTCAAACCGTTCAGGCGCGCCCTCTTGAACGGTTTGCGCACAAGCCAACACCGCAGGAGACAAGCTCATTGAACCGCCACCTGATCGCGCAGAAACTTCCATTGCACGGCTTCCAGCAGTGCCTCAAACGAGGCATCAACGATATTCGCGCTGACGCCGACAGTGGACCAGCGCCGCCCCTGCGCATCCTCGCTATCAATGATAACCCGTGTCACAGCCGCCGTGCCACCCTGGGTGATACGCACCCGGAAATCGACCAGCTTCATCTCATCCACATGCGCCTGATACGGGCCCAGGTCCTTTTTCAACGCCTGCCACAACGCGTTCACCGGCCCCCGATCATGCCCCTCCTCATCCCAGCTTTCGCTTACCGACAGCATCTGTTCGCCACCGATATTGACGATCACCACCGCTTCTGAGGAATTTGCCATCACCCCATGGCCGTTGCGCCGACGTTCAACTGACACGCGATATCGTTCAACCTCGAAGTATTTTGGCAAAGACCCAAGCGCACGCCGCGCCACAAGCTCAAAACTTGCCTGCGCGCCATCATAGGCATAACCCATATCTTCACGCTCTTTGATCTGATCCAAAATAAGACCTAGGCGGTCATCGCCCTTGGCAACCGCGATTCCCATATCTTGCAACCGCGCACGCAGATTGGATTGCCCCGCCTGGTTGGACATAGGGATCAGCCGCGCATTACCCACCGTTTCGGGCGGGATATGCTCATAGGTTGAAGGATCTTTCAAAATCGCACTGGCGTGCAGCCCGGCCTTATGGGTAAAGGCCGAAGCCCCCACATAAGGGCTGGACCGCAGTGGAACGCGGTTCAAAATATCATCCAGTTTCCGCGACAAACGTGTCAGCCCCGACAACGCCTCTGGCGCCACCTGCAAAGCAAATTGGCTGGCATAGGGCTCTTTAAGCAGCAGCGTCGGGATCAACGAAATCAGGTTGGCATTGCCGCACCGCTCCCCCAGACCATTCAACGTGCCCTGGATCTGGCGCGCACCGGCACGTACCGCAGCCAAGGATCCCGCAACCGCCATCCCGGTATCATCATGGCAATGGATCCCCAGCCGGTCGCCGGGGATGCCAGCGGCAATCACCGCTGCCGTGATATCATGGATCTGTTCGGGCAAAGTGCCCCCATTCGTATCGCACAGGACCACCCAGCGCGCCCCGCCACGCAAAGCCGCCAAAACGCATGACAGCGCATATTCCCGGTTCGCGACATAGCCATCAAAGAAATGCTCTGCATCGAACAATGCCTCGCGTCCCTGTGCGACCAGATGCGCGACCGAGGCCGAGATATTCTCGATATTTTCCTCCAGCGTGATCCCCAGCGCGGTGGTCACATGATAATCATGGGTTTTTCCCACCAAACAAACCGCTGGCGTTTTGGCGTTCAAAACACCGGCCAGTACCTCATCATTTTCCGCAGAACGCCCAGCACGCTTGGTCATGCCAAAGGCCGTAAACATGGCGCGAGTCTGTGGGCGCTGATCGAAGAATTCGCTATCGGTCGGATTTGCGCCCGGCCAGCCCCCCTCGATATAGTCAATGCCGATCATATCAAGCGACTGTGCAATCTGGGTTTTCTCGGCTGCCGAAAATTGCACACCTTGCGTCTGCTGCCCATCGCGCAGCGTGGTGTCATACAGATACAGACGTTCGCGGTTCATCACAGCCCCTCCAGCTTGGTCGCATCAAAACCCGGCCCGGCCAGCAGCTCCACACCGGCTTTCGACATGCGCACCTCTACGCCTGCTGCCAGCAGGGCTTGTTTCATCGCATCGACGGGGGCGAAATCCTTGGTTTCCATTGCAGTGGCCCGCAGGGCCGCAAGCCGCGCAGACAGCGCGGACAGCGCGGACGGATCGACATCGTCGCCCTTCGCCCAGTTGCCCATACCATCTTCCAACAACCCCAATAGCGCAGCAGAGGCTTTCAGCTCTGCCGGATCAGTCAGCGCATGCAGCGCCGCAATGGCGCCCGCCGTGTTTACGTCATCAACCAGCGCAGCGATAACAGAGGGCGCCGCGCTTGGGGCGGGTTCGATGCCCGCCACGAGCGCCCGCCACTTACGCAACGTCGCCTCCGCTTGGCGCGCCTTTTCAGCCGTCCAATCCATTGGCTTGGAATAATGCGTCTGCAAAAAGACAAAGCGGATCACTTCGCCAGGCACGCCCTGATCCAGCAAATCACGCACGGTAAAGAAGTTGCCCAATGATTTGGACATCTTCTTCCCTTCCACTTGCAGCATCTCGTTATGCACCCAGTACCGCGCAAATTCACCTGTGGGATGGGCACAGCAGCTTTGGGCCACTTCGTTTTCATGATGCGGGAATTGCAGATCGATCCCGCCGCCATGGATATCAAAGCTGTCACCCAACAGCTCATAGCTCATGGCAGAGCATTCAATATGCCAGCCCGGACGTCCCCGCCCCCATGGGCTGTCCCAGCCGGGCAATTCCCCATCCGACGGTTTCCACAAAACGAAATCCATCGGATCTTCTTTATAGGGCGCAACCTCAACCCGCGCCCCGGCGATCATATCATCAACCGAGCGCCCTGACAGCCGGCCATATTCGGAATACGAGCGCACGCGAAACAGCACATGCCCGTCCTTGGCATAGGCATGGCCTGCCGCAATCAACCCTGCGATCATCTTAATCATCGCGCCGATATAGGCGGTCGCACGGGGTTCATGATCGGGGCGCGCCGCCCCCAGCGCATCCATATCCGCGTGATACCATGCGATGGTTTCTTCGGTGCGCGCGGCGATCAACTCTTCCAACGTGCCACTTGCCCCTGCTTCGCGGCGCGCCAATGCGGTGGCGTTGATCTTATCATCCACATCCGTAAAATTACGCACATAGGTGACATGATCCGCCCCATAGACATGGCGCAACAAGCGATTCAGAACATCAAACACGACCACCGGGCGGGCATTGCCCAAATGCGCCCGGTCATAAACCGTGGGCCCACACAGATAAATCTGCACATCCTTGGGATCAATCGGAGCAAAATCTTCAACCTTGCGCGTCATCGTATTGCGCAAACGAATCTGCGGCGCAGCGGCGGTATCGGTCATGGGTCAGGCTCCCGTGGCGTCGGTCCCCTGCATCCGGCTGCCGTGCGGCGGTCCTTGGATGGTTATCGCACAGAATTGCATGAACCGGACCGCCTGACACATGTCAGCCGATAATGCAGCAAATCGAATTGGTGGCGGTCGGTCTCATGCGCCCGTCATATCGCGCCGCGCGATACATGTGAAGCAAGAAACGCGCCTGAAGTGGCTCGACATTCGGCGCCACAGACACGACACTGACCTTCGTGTATTTCACCAGCCCTATCTTTCCCGTTTTCAGTGAGCATATTTATGGCCGACACCACCGCCCCGCCTTGTTTCAAGGATGTCACTGCCAAAGCCAAACGTGATGGTGGGTTTTGTTTGGAAATGGCCCATCATGCGCTGGCCTATTTGCCCGGTAACGGCGCGGCGGGGAAGAATTTGGTTGTCACCTTCGGCAATCTTGCAACCTATCGCGCAGGTGGGCCGCAATGGCCTTGGGCATATAAGTTGCTGGCTGAACAGGGCTGGTCGGTTCTGGGTGTAATCAATCAACGTGGTGACTGGTGGCGCGACCGCGCCTTGCTGACCGCCCTGACACGGCTGCGAAATGCCGGGTTCTATGACCGGTTCTTGCGTGTCTCAACCTATGGAGCGTCAATGGGGGGATATGGCGCTTTGGCGTTTGGTGCCGTCATACCCAACGCGCATGCAGTCTGTTTTGCACCACAATCCTCTTTGGACCCCTGCGATGTGCCCTTTGAGACCCGTTATACGCGGGGCTTTGAAAAAGGCGATTGGTCACTGCCATTTTCGGATGCAGCCAGTGCCCTGCCGCATCTGCGCCGCGCAACGATTTTCTATGACCCGTTTCAACAACTGGACAAGGCCCATATCAACCGGCTTCGCGGACCGAATGTCACGCTGTATCCGCTGCGCCATATAGGCCATGTGATGCCACCAATCCTGAAACGCATGGGGGTTTTAAAATCTGTGGCCATCCGCGCGCTATCGGAAACGCTGACCCGGCAGGAACTGGCGCAGATGATGCGCGCACGGCGCAATCTGGGCCGCTATCATGAAATGATGCTGCATAACGCCTTGGCACGGGGGCATTTCGACCTTGGGATCAATGCCATCGACCACACGCGGCGTGAGCTTTTTGATCATTGGCGCGTCAAGGGCATGCGCCGGAAACTGCGTGAAGGGCGGATGGACGCGAAACAACGCAAAAAGCGCAGCGAAGGCTAAACACCGCACGCCCGCATGCGCGCCACCACCACCCGCGTGGAAAACCCCACACAGGCCGCATAAACACTCGGGCCGCATAAAAAAGCGCCCCAAGGGGCGCTTTCATATTATTCCATCGCTTCGACGATCACCAGATCGCGTTCCGCTGCACCTTCGGCATGTTTCAGCGCAGCTTGATATTCGGGGCTATTATAACAATCCTGCGCTGCCTGCAGGCTGGGGAACAATGCAATCACATTGCGTTCGCGATCCTTGCCCTCCAACTGCTTATAGGCCGCACCGCGTGCCAAAAACTTACCACCGTATTTTTCAAACGCCGGCCCCGCCCCTTTGGCATATTCACCATAGGCAACGGGATCCGTTACGGTCACATGGGCAATCCAATATGCTCCGGGCATCTTACACTCCTTCGATAACAGTTTTGACGGCCGCGATGGCCTCTTCGGCTTTGGACGCATCCGCGCCACCTGCCTGCGCCATATCAGGACGGCCACCGCCGCCCTTGCCGCCAAGCGCACCTGCCGCAGCCCGCACCATCTCCACCGCAGACAAGCGCTGCGTCAAGTCAGCGGTTACACCTGCAGCAACAGCCGCCTTTCCACCGGTATCGGCCACCACAAGCACCGCACCAGAGCCAATTTTCGCCTTCAGCTCATCCACCAGCGGCGGCAGGTCTTTGCCCGTAACGCCCGTGATCGACTGCGCAATCAGCTTGATCCCGTTGACCTCAATCGCCTCGGCGCCGCCGCCGGACGCACCGCCACCCATCGCCACTTCCCGGCGAAGCTGCGCAACCTCGTTGGCGAGCGCCTTACGCTCATCCGTCAGCGCCTTAACCCGGTCCAACACATCCGCCGGTGCCGCCTTCAACGTCGCGGCCACGTCGACCAAACGCGCGTTTTGCGCATTCAAATGGTCCAACGCAGCCTGCCCTGTCAGCGCCTCGAACCGGCGCACACCGGCCGAAGACGCGCTGTCTCCAAGGGCCACAAAGGCACCGATATCGCCTGTGCGCTTCACATGGGTGCCGCCGCAAAGTTCCAGCGAATACACATTGCCTGTGCCGCCCTTACCCGAACCAGTCTGTTCGCCCATCGAAACCACGCGGACCTCATCGCCGTATTTCTCGCCGAACAGGGCCTGCGCCCCAAGGCCGCGTGCCTCATCCGGGGTCATGATCCGCGTATCTACCGCCGTATTTTGGCGGATATAGGCGTTCACCTCGGCCTCAACCTGCGCAACTTCCGCTGCTGACATCGCCTTGGAATGGCTGAAATCAAAACGCAGACGGTCCGATGCGTTCAACGACCCCTTTTGAGCGACGTGATCCCCAAGCGCATGGCGCAGCGCCTCATGCAGCAAATGCGTTGCCGAGTGATTTGCCCGGATCGCACCGCGGCGTGCATGGTCCAGCTCCAGTTTTGCAGGCTGGCCCTTGCTGATCACACCGTCGGTCACGGTTGCGAAATGGATGAAAACCCCTGCAACCTTCTTGGTATCGGTAATCTGCGCGGTGCCTGTCGGCGTGCGAATGATCCCGCTGTCACCCACCTGGCCACCGGATTCCGCGTAGAACGGCGTCTGGTTGGTGATGATCTGACAGCTGTCAGAGCATTGCTCAATTTCTGCACCACCAGAGACAAGAGCCACAACCTGCCCCTCGGCCTCTTCTGTGTCATAGCCCAGGAATTCGGTCACCCCCACGCGATCAGCCAGATCGAACCAAATCGTGCTATCCGCGGCCTCGCCAGAGCCTGACCAGGCCGCGCGAGCCTTGGCTTTTTGCTCGGCCATGGCCGCGTCAAACCCGTCAGTATCAACCGTCATCTGCTTTTCGCGCAGCGCATCTTGCGTCAGATCCAGCGGGAACCCATAGGTATCATATAGTTTAAACGCTGCAGCACCTGGCAAAGCCGCCCCTGCTGCAAGGCCGGAAACCTCATCATCAAGCAGTTTCAGGCCGCGTTCCAACGTAACCTTGAACCGGGTTTCTTCCAACTTCAGCGTTTCTTCGATCAGGGCCTGCGCCTGACCCAGTTCCGGATAGGCCGCGCCCATTTCACGCACCAGCGCCGGCACCAGCTTAAACATCACCGGATCTTTGGCACCCAGCATATGGGCATGTCGCGCCGCGCGCCGCAAAATACGGCGTAGCACATAGCCGCGGCCGTCATTGGATGGCATCACGCCATCAGCAATCAGAAAGGATGTCGAACGAAGGTGATCGGCAATCACCCGGTGGTGCACTTTGCCCGGACCATCGGGATCCGCGCTGGTCGCATGTGCCGAGGCTTCGATCAAAGCCCGCATCAGATCGGTGTCATAATTGTCATGCTTGCCCTGTAACAGCGCGCCAATCCGTTCCAGCCCCATGCCGGTGTCGATCGACTGCATATCCAGCGCACGCATTGAGCCGTCTTCGAACTGTTCATTTTGCATGAAAACGATGTTCCAGATCTCGATAAAACGATCACCGTCTTCTTCGGGGGAGCCGGGCGGACCACCCCAGATATGATCGCCATGATCATAGAAGATTTCCGAGCACGGGCCACAGGGGCCGGTCGGGCCCATCTGCCAGAAATTGTCGTTGGTCGGGATGCGAATGATGCGATCATCGGACAGGCCCGCAACCTTTTTCCAGATATTAGCGGCTTCGTCATCCGTATGATAGACCGTCACCAGCAACTTATCTTTCGGAATGCCGTAATCTTGGGTCAGCAAAGTCCAGGCATGGGTGATCGCCTGCTCCTTGAAATAATCCCCAAAGGAAAAATTCCCCATCATTTCAAAGAATGTATGGTGACGTGCAGTATAGCCGACATTGTCCAGATCGTTATGTTTGCCACCAGCGCGCACACATTTCTGCGCGGTCGTAGCACGCACATAGTCGCGCTTTTCAACCCCGGTGAAACAGTTTTTAAATTGCACCATACCGGAATTTGCGAACATCAAGGTCGGATCATTGCGCGGCACCAGAGGCGAGCTGTCAACGACCTTATGGCCGTTACGCTCGAAATAGCCGAGGAAAGTGGAGCGGATGTCGTTCAGACTTGCCATATCTTTTGCCCTTTGGGGATTTGACAATCGTTTATCGTTCACGCCCGCCCCTGTCCAGCAAAGCCGCCAAACAGGCCGAATTTTCAGAGAAAAACACGGAAAATCCGTGCTAGATCACCTTCTCAAAGAAATGATCCGCATAGGGGTTATCATTATAGCGCGCGACTTCGGTCCAACCAGTAGCACGGTAAAGCCCGCGCGCCTCTGACAGCTTGGCACTTGTGTCCAGTCGCAAACGGCGCATGCCCAGATCTCGTGCATGACCTTCCAGCGCTTGCATCAGCTGACGCGACACACCCATGCCGCGCGCATTTGGCGAAACCCAAACACGCTTCACCTCCCCCGTGGGCATATCACTGTCTGCCAAAGGCTTCAGTCCGCCGCAGCCAATGGCCAGCCCGTCAGACACCGCCAGCACAAATGCACCATCGGGCGGGCGCATCGCAGATGCCTCGGGATCGCCTGAGCGCACGGGATCAAAACGCTGGCCAAACCGGCTCGACAGATCCGCATAATATGCTTCAAGACAATCTTGCGCCGCTTGACCGCACGGGTCGGCCAACTGAACTTGAATATGGTCACGACCTAAAGCAGATGCCACCAAATCCATTGCAGCAAGCAGCGCGTCAGGTTTGGGATGACGCGCCAAACAATCATGCGCCCGCGCATCGCTCAACCGTTCATAGGCTGCGTATTCTGTCGCGCCCGCAGGTGTCAAATGTGCCTGCCTGCGCCGCTTGTCCTCTGCGCCGGGTGTCGTTGTGATCAGCCCCTCTGCCTCTAGCTGGCGGAGTAGCCGGCTCATTAAACCGCTATCAAGGCGCAAATATTCACGCAATTGCGAGATGTCATGCAGGCCATGGCCAATAGCATTTAAAACGCGCGCGGGGCCCAGCGGGCGGCCCAGTCCAAGAAAATCTTGATCCAACACCCCCATCTGAGAGGTGACAGCGCGGCTGAACCGGCGAAAGCGGGAAATAGAATCTTGCGTCATTAGCTGACAATAGTCAGATAAAAATGCGAAGCCAGCAAAAAATCGCGGCTACCCTAATCAGGATTGGCCTAAACAGTGGATTGGGTTGGCCATGATTGGGCCAACCCCCAGGCATCTGAGCGGAGCACCAGCCAAGCTAGCCGTACTTATTCATCATCAGCTAAAACGTCATCGCCGGATTCACCAAAATCAAGACCATGGCTTGCCCGGATCTTATCTTCGATTTCATATGCAATATCAGGGTGATCGCGCATGAATTGCTTAGCGTTTTCACGGCCTTGGCCAACGCGCTCATCCCCATAGGAATACCAGGCGCCGGATTTCTCTACCACACCTGCTTTGACACCCAAATCAATCAGTTCACCGACTTTGGAGATGCCTTCCCCATACATGATGTCAAATTCAACCTGCTTGAAGGGCGGTGCGACCTTGTTTTTCACAACCTTAACCCGGGTCGAATTGCCGACAACTTCATCACGGTCCTTGATCGCACCAATACGACGAATATCCAGGCGTACTGACGCGTAGAATTTCAGCGCGTTACCCCCAGAAGTGGTTTCAGGGCTACCAAACATCACGCCGATCTTCATCCGAATTTGGTTGATAAAGACCACCATACAATTGGACCGTCCAATCGATGCCGTCAATTTCCGCATCGCTTGCGACATCAAACGCGCTTGTGCACCTACAGTCGCGTCGCCCATATCGCCTTCGATTTCTGCCTTGGGTGTCAATGCCGCAACAGAATCCACGACAACCATCGAAACCGCACCAGAGCGCACCAATGTATCCACGATTTCAAGCGCTTGTTCGCCAGTATCGGGCTGCGAAATTAGCAAATCATCAAGGTTAACGCCAAGTTTGCGCGCATAAGACGGGTCAAGCGCGTGCTCCGCATCGACGAAAGCACAAACACCGCCCTTTTTCTGTTCTTCTGCAATCGTGTGCAATGTCAGAGTGGTCTTGCCCGAGCTTTCCGGACCATAAATTTCCACGATGCGGCCTTTGGGAAGACCACCGATCCCAAGGGCAATATCCAGCCCCAGCGACCCGGTCGATGTGGCTTCCACATCCATTGACGCGTTTTCGGACCCAAGCTTCATAATGGAGCCCTTGCCGAATTGCCGTTCGATCTGCGCAAGCGCAGAATCCAACGCCTTTTGTTTGTCTGCTTTGACTTTATCGTTCATTTCAAAGAGGCCCGCCGTTGCCATGTTTTTCCCCTTATTCCACAGAGCGCGCGGAACGGCAATCAAGCCCATGCGCGAATGTTCTGCTATCGTTCTTAATTGATATGAGCACAAAACAGGAACAATTCAACGTATTAATTTCAGAAAGCCTGCCAAATATTAGTTAATCAAAGCTTTACGCCCGCTTTGACGGCCATTATCCAAGGGGAAGGTTACACAAAGGGATAGCATGTTGATTTTTTGGGACCAACGTTTGGTCTTTTTGGCAACACCTAAATCCGGCTCGACCGCCATTCAGGCCGCGTTAGAACCCCTGGCGTCGCTTGCAGCAGACCGGCCAGAGCCAATCAAACACATGACTGCAGTTCAGTATCGGACCCATCTTGCACCGTTCCTGACCGATGCATCTGGTGAAAAGTTCACCACGGTCGCACTGATGCGCGAACCCATTGACTGGCTGCGCTCATGGTATCGTTTTCGCGTGCGTGACGAATTTGACGAGACTGGGACCGATCTGAACGGGCACAGTTTTGAACATTTCGCACAAGATTACATGGCGGTAAGCCCACCCGATTACGCCGATCTTGGAAATCAGTCAAAATATTTGACGGATACGGCAGGGAACCGCTGTGTCGACCGGATCTTTCCCTATGAAGATATGGCCGCCTTTATCATGTTTTTAGAGGATCAACTGCAGTTTGAAATCAATCTGCCGCGGTTGAACGTCCCCCCAGTTGCCGATACCCAGCTCAGCGCCGCGACGCACCAAAATTTGCAACAGCATATGGCGCGTGATATCCAACTTTATAACAGTCTGCTGTGAATCAACTGCTAAGCTGGTTTTGCACTGTGGCCGTCAGTTCACTAAGCGAAAACGGTTTCGGCAGGAAGGAAGAGCCATCAATCGGTGGTCGACCGTCGCGGAACACATCCTCGGCATAGCCGGACATAAAGACGACTTTCGTGCCTGGGCGCGCCTCCAACGCCTGGCCAACCCATGTCGGCCCATCAAGCCCTGGCATTATGACATCGGTCACGAACACATCGACCTGCAGCTCTGGATCTTCCAGAATTTCTAGGGCTTCTTCCGCATTCTCTGCTTCAAACACCGTGTATCCGCGCAGCTTCAGCGCACGCGAGGCAAACGCACGCACCGGGGCCTCATCTTCGACCAATAGCACAGTCGCGGTTCTGTCATTTTCAGGCAGCTCCTGCAGCGGCATTGGTTTGACAGATTCTTCCACTGCTTCAACCACATGATCATGCGCCGGGAGGAGAATCGTGAAACACGACCCAGAGCCAAGCACCGAATCACAGAAAATATACCCGCCCGTTTGCTTTATAATGCCGTAAGCCGTCGACAGACCAAGCCCGGTGCCTTCACCGGTGCGCTTGGTCGTAAAAAAGGGCTCAAAGATCTTGGCCAGCTTATCTGGCGCGATCCCGGTACCTTCATCCGTCACCTTGACCTCAACATATTCGCCTTTTGGAACATTGGCACGATCTCGCGTCAGGTCTTCTTCCAAAACCATATTTTGCGACTCAATCTTGATCTCACCACCTTCTGGCATCGCGTCGCGCGCATTCACCACAAGGTTCATGATCACCTGTTCCAGCTGGCGTTTATCCGCACGGATGACCCGCAAATCAGACGCGTGGCTAAGGCTTAGCAGGACTTTTTCACCCACCAAACGATTCAGAAGATGGGTCAGGTCCGATAATGTATCGCGTAGATCAAGCGATTGAAGTTTCAGCGTCTGTTTACGCGAGAATGCAAGCAACTGACCGACGAGTGAGGCCGCCCGATTGGCGTTCTGACTGATCTGATCCAGATCGGCATAATCAGGATCACCCTTATCATGGCGTAGCATCAACAGATCGCAATGCCCTGAAATCGCAGTCAGAAGATTGTTGAAATCATGTGCAACACCACCTGCCAGTTGACCGATGGCCTGCATCTTCTGGCTTTGCACGAACTGCGCTTCCAACGTTTTCAGCTGCGTCGCATCCGACAACACAGCAACCAATCCCGGCCGACCTTCTTCAACAACCCGGTTCAACGTGATCTGCAAAAAGACCTCGCGCTCTCCACGATGGGCGCGCAGCACCTCTGGGCGTCGCTCTGCACGTCCTGCGATGGCATCCGCAACCCAATCACTGATCGGTCGGCCAAGCCCCTCAAATAGGCTGCTCATCGTGGCATCATCGGGCAATTTCCCCAATAAGGCCCGCGCTGCGCGGTTGGCCGCAAGAATCCGGCCCCCACCATCAAGTCGCAACAGCGACACTGGCAAGCTGTCAAATGACGCGGGATCATGCGTCAGACCACGCCCCTGAGATGAGGGCAAAAGATAGATCTCATTACGGCCGCCACGCCCTTCAATTTCCACAACCAGACAGCGTAAGCTACCGTCCGGCGTTGCAATTTCGTGTTCTTCGCCAGAACGGATCGGCAGCTCGGAAAAAATACGATCCAAAGAGCGCATGCGCTCGCCCGTAATCCTGCGCAACGCCTCGTTCATGAATAAAATTGTGCCGGTTTTCGATACGGTCAACATCGGCAGTGAAATGCTTTCCGCCCCGCGCCCGCCCGTCGGGCGCTCGGCCATATCTTCTAGCCGCCATAAAAAGTCACGCTCACCGATTTGATGCACCGACAGGCGGACATGCCCGCGTCGCGTCACAAGATCCTCCCGCGCCGCACCTAACGCGCCTGCGCGTGCTTGCAACCGCGTCAACACCGCGCCAGGATTTGCAAAAACCTCAGACAGCGCGTGGGTCAGACTTTGTTTTGACCGCGTTCCAAACCGATCAATCGCCGCGCGGTTTTGATAGCCAATTTCGCCATCCGCATCTGTCGTAAAACTGGGGGAGGCATCATTGGCGACAAAGGTCGATATCTGCTGATGGATCATCGAATCTTGGCGTTTCTGGCGTCGTTCCACCAGTTTCATAACCAGCGCGAGCACCAATAACGACCCCGCCATCGCGGCCAAGATCAGCATGACCAGCCGATCTTCGACCATGAATGCAGCCCCTCCTGCAGCGAGCGCGGCAATAATAAGATACCCAGCCGCCGGCGCCATCATCGACACAGTTCGCCCTAAAGGTTGTAAGGGCTGGTCTGGATGCGCCACGTCACGGGTCCTTTCAAAGTCTTCGTCGTTCTGGCGCATTCCGCTATAAAAGCCTTAAGGACTGGTTAACAACATCAAATCACAACCCGTGAATGTGTCAATAAGTCACGAGACGTAAACTGCCCCGATTGACGATGTTTTAGCTTTTTCGCAGCGCAGCATAGTAGAATCCATCCCCACCTTGCACTGGCGTGAAGTGATATTCTTCACTTCTGGTCCATCCAAATTCCGAACAAAACCAATCACTTTGTTCGGAATTCTCAACCGCAAGCAGGGAACATGTCATGTAAACCAATGTGCCGCCAGGCCGCAATAGCTGCGCGCCCTCGCTTAACAGCTTACGCTGCACGGCAACAAGATCAGACAATCCAGCCCGCGTCAGCCGCCATTTCGCATCAGGCGTGCGACGCCATGTGCCAGAACCCGAACATGGCGCATCAATCAACACCATATCATAATCAGAGCCAACCTGCCCCGGCGCGGCCAGCGCAATCTTGGCCTGCGCCCGCGCGGCGCGCGTTGGAATATCTGCCATCCGCTTAAGATCAATGTCATGCGCGGTTATCTGCGCACTGGGCGTCGTTGCAGCCACCGCCAACGCTTTACCACCGCCGCCCGCACATAGATCCAAAACCCGCTGACCAGGCATCAAGGGAATTGCCGCCACTGCCGCCTGAGACGAGGCATCTTGTAGCTCCACCAAACCTTCCAGATAGGCCGGGGTTTGGCGCAAACGTCGCGCGCCTTGGGTGATCTCCAATGCTGTGTCGGCCAAAAGATGGGGTTGGGTCTGCACGCCTTGCTTGGCCAAAACCTGCTGCGCATCGTCGCGCGATATCCGTGCAACATTCACGCGTAAAAATACCGGGGCGCGTGTGCGGACGGCCGCGCTAACCTGCGCAAAATCATCACCAAGCGCACCAGCAATATCATCGCGCAGCCATTCGGGCCAATCCAAAAGATCCAGATCATGCGGCGCGGGGCGCGACAGATGCTCGTGTTCCTGTGCGGTTGGCACCTCGGGCCCATGTCCAACACCGTCAAACATTGCCAACTGGTCGGCCTCACGCGCCCATCCAAGCATCAACGCGCGCCCGCTTTGCCCGCCACCCAGGGCCGCATAGCTGCCACGGCACCGCAGCGCATCGAACACATGATCACGGATCGCAGCCCGGTCTTTGGACCCCGCAAAACGATGACCGCGCGCCCAATTGGTCAAGACACGCTCCGCCGGCTCCCCCCCAAAAACGCGGTCAAGGATTTCAATCGCGGCCTGGATCCGGGCTGAAGGCATCATGGCAAAGGTTTCCTGATTATGTCGGCAAATGCAGTGTTGCTGCTTCTAAGGGCGGCATGCGCGCCACTCAACCCGTGTTGATGTACAAACTCACCCGACGTTAAGAGGCAAATATTCCGCAAGTTCACGCAGATTTAACTTGCCTGAGTATGTTGGGGTTGAAACTCGCGCACGCTCAGGCCTATCTGCGCTTATACCGCTGCAACCGAAGGTCTATCTTGTATGTCCACCAGTTATCTTGTCACCCATTCCGGTGGGTTCCACGCGGATGAGCTTCTAAGCTCTGTCATTTTGACACGGCTTTTCCCGGATGCACAGATTGTTCGTACCCGATCACCCGAATGGATCACCCCGGCACAAGATCGCATCATTTATGATGTTGGTGGCGCCTATGACGCAGATCAGCGGATTTTCGATCACCACCAACGCGGTGCCCCCCGCCGGGAAGATGATCAACCTTACAGCTCCTTCGGATTGATCTGGAAGCATTTCGGCCATGACTACCTGCGCGCCAGTGGCGTAAAGGATGAAGATGTGGATGGTATTCACGCGTCATTTGATGGCAGTTTCGTGCTGCCGATTGATCAGGTCGACAATGGAGAGCTGAGCCCTGCTGTCGCTGGCCCATTTGCAGGGATGACATTGTCGGCACTATTGGAAACACTGAAACCCGTGTTCGATAACACCGACCCCGAAGCCGAGACACAGGCCTTCCATCAGGCACTGTCCATTGCACGGGCCTTTGTGGAAGCGCGGATCGCGCGCTCGGCCGCCAAACGTCGCGCCGAAGGCATGGTGCAAGCTGCGATTGAGGCCGCCGGCGAAGGTCGCATCCTAGAGTTGCCAATGGGGATGCCGTTCCGCCCCGCCGTGATCAAGGCAGAGGCAGATCATCTGTTGTTCGTCGTAACCCCGCGTGGGCCATCAGATTGGACATTGGGCGGAATCCGCAAATTTGACGAAGGGTTTGAACAGCGCGCAGATTTGCCGCTGGCGTGGGCCGGGCTGACAAATGAGGCCTTGGAAGAGGCATCGGGCGTGCAAGGCGCGAAATTCTGTCACAACGGACGCTTTATCGCCGCAGCAAATGGGCGCGAGGCCATTATGGAAATGGCCCGCATCGCCGTCGCGGAAGCAGAGCAAGAACTGGCGCAGACCCCATCCTCCTAACCCACCGGCCCGCCCCCGGGCGGACCACACCCTGCCTATGTCATCTTTTGATAGTGACTGGTCATTTCATAGGATTTACGCGGGCCTTGCACCGACCAATGGCTTGACCAATTTGGCCAATCTGCAAAATCATAGCGCACATGATAGCTGTCGGGGGCGCACCAATGCTGCGCTTGGGCGTCACCGGGCGCAAAGTCATGAAAGCTGCGCCCATCGGCATATTCCACATAAATCCGCCCAGCCTGCATTCGCCAGTGATAGTCCCGCTGCGCATGCAATCGCTGGCCCGATGACAAGATCAGATCGCCACGCTCACGATAGGCCAGCCCCTGATCCACCGATGTAAATTCTGCGCGCCCGTCAAACCGGGCATCGCCTTGCACCCGGTCAATGATCTGACGCTGCAATCGCCAAAACCCTGCGAAATCTGTCAGTTTCAGCGTCATCCACGCCCCTCTGTCTTGCCCGAACCGTCCTTGCAGGCTAGAAGCCGCGTCGAACCTATACGAATTGGCACCCGCAACCGAAAGGTCTGAAGGACATGATCCCTCGTTACGCCCGCAAGGAAATGGTCGACATCTGGGAACCGGCCACGAAATTCAAAATCTGGTATGAGATCGAAGCCCATGCCTGCGACGCGATGGCCGCGATCGGTGTGATCCCCAAAGAAAATGCCGAAGCCGTCTGGAAAGCCAAGGATGTGGAATTTGATGTCGCGCGCATCGATGAGATCGAAGCCGTCACCAAACATGATGTCATCGCCTTTCTGACCCATCTTGCCGAACATGTCGGATCAGATGAAGCCCGTTTTGTGCATCAGGGCATGACGTCTTCGGATGTGTTGGATACTTGTTTGAACGTGCAGCTGGTGCGCGCCGCGGACATTTTGTTGGCGGATATGGACAAGCTGTTGGCAGCGTTGAAAATGCGCGCCCTAGAGCATAAAAACACCGTGCGTGTCGGCCGCAGCCACGGCATCCATGCGGAACCGACAACGATGGGTCTGACCTTCGCGCGGTTTTATGCGGAAATGGACCGCAACAAGAACCGTCTCGAAAAAGCGAAATGGGAAATTGCAACCGGCGCAATTTCCGGTGCGGTTGGCACATTTGCCAATATCGACCCTTCTATCGAGGAACATGTCTGCGCACAGCTGGGCCTGCGCCCAGAGCCGATCAGCACACAGGTCATTCCGCGTGATCGCCATGCGATGTTCTTTGCCACGCTGGGCGTGATCGCATCCTCGATTGAAAATGTGGCGACAGAAATTCGCCATATGCAGCGCACCGAAGTGCTGGAAGGTGCCGAGTTCTTCTCGATGGGGCAAAAAGGCTCCTCGGCGATGCCACATAAAAAGAACCCTGTCTTGACCGAAAACCTGACCGGTTTGGCGCGTTTGGTGCGTATGACCGTGATCCCGGCGATGGAAAACGTGGCGCTTTGGCACGAGCGTGACATTTCGCATAGCTCGGTTGAGCGCGGCATTGGCCCCGACGCAACCGTGACGTTGGATTTCGCATTGAACCGTTTGGCAGGTGTTGTCGAAAAGATGATCATCTATCCGCAGAACATGCTGGATAACATGAACAAATTCCCTGGCTTGGTCATGAGCCAACGCGTGCTTCTTGCCCTTACCCAAGCCGGCGTATCGCGCGAAGACGCCTATTCTATGGTGCAGCGCAACGCCTTGAAGGTCTGGGAGCACCGGATGGATTTCCGCGAATTGCTGCTGGCGGATGAAGATGTGGTCAAGGCGCTTGGCGTCGACGCGATCAACGAAAAATTCGACATGGGATACCACACCAAACATGTCGATACGATCTTCCGCCGCGTGTTTGGCGAATAAACCAAAGCGCGACAGTGCTGACACAATGCCCGGGGTGTGCACTCCGGGCATTTTTGTTTGGCATTTTAATAAATTGCACGGTCTTTCCCGGCTTACCCAGCGTGAGCTTTAGCGCTTAGTAACTACGTCTTAATCTGGTTTTGCGAATGTGACCGGGCACCCCTAGCAGATGGAGAGTTCGGTGAACCAAATCGCCCCCTTGGCACCGCTTGGACAATTGGCCGGTTTTGGTGATGACCACTTAGCTGGACCACCGGGCCTGACGAAAAAGCAAAAGGCTGCAATCATTGTGCGCCTGTTATCGGCAGAGGGAGAGAAGTTACCCCTGACCGAATTGTCCGATGACCAGCAGACCGATCTGGCAGAAGAAATTGCCAAGCTGCGGATCATTGACCGCGCAACCTTGGAGCAGGTGGTCGAAGAATTTTGCAATGAGCTGGAAACCATCGGCATCGCCGTTCCCGGCGGGTTAGATTCCGTGCTTAAGCTGCTGGAAGGGCAGCTGACACCATCAGCAGAAACGCGGTTGCGCAAACTGGCAGCCGGCAGCTCCCGCTCGGACCCGTGGGAGCGGATCTCCGGTCTGGGCACTGATGCGATGCTGCCATTGATCGAAAACGAAAGCATTGAGGTCTGCGCCGTTCTTTTGTCAAAACTGACCGTGGCGAAATCGGCCGAATTGCTCAGCCAGATGCCTGGAGACAAGGCGCGACGCGTCGCCTATGCAGTGTCGCAGACCGGCGCGGTTGCACCACAAACCGTGTGGCGCATTGGCCAGGCCATTGCCTCACAACTGGATGCGGTGCCTGCGCGTGCCTTCACCTCGGGTCCGGTTGAACGGGTCGGCGCCATCTTGAACTATACAACCGCATCGCGCCGCGATGACGTGCTGGAAGGGCTGGACGAGGCCGATAAGGTCTTCGCCGATGAGGTGCGCAAAGCGATCTTCACCTTCGCCAATATCCCCGTGCGGATCGACAAGAAAGATCTGCCGAAAATACTGCGTGCTGTTGATCAGCCCAAGCTGTTGGTTGCACTGGCCGGCTCTACCGGTGCAAATGAAAAATCCAAGGAATTCATCCTCAGCAATATTTCCCAGCGTATGGCCGATGGCATGCGCGAAGAAATCGCCGAAATGGGTAAGGTCAAGGAAAAGGACGTCGAAGAGGCCATGTCCGAAGTGGTCAGCGCCATCCGCAAACTGGAAGAGGCAGGAGAGATCTTCCTTGTGGCCGAAGACGAGGATTGATCCCCACCGATGATTCTATGTCCATGTGGCGCTGGCCGGGATTTTTCGACCGCTTAATTTTCCGCCCCGGCGCCCATGCTACCGCAACCGTTAGCGCAAACGCCCCATGTTTGCGCCAACATGTTGTTTTAACATTCTTTTCTGAAACGGCACACCGTGGTATCCAACCAGTGCGACATTCCACCCTCCCCGTCGCCCCATGCCAGCCACTCAGGAGAGTCTCATGACTGTCACCATCGGGATTAACGGTTTCGGCCGGATCGGCCGCTGCACGCTTGCCCATATCGCAGAAGCTGCACGCAATGATGTTCAAGTCGTCAAGATCAACGCGACTGGCCCTATCGAGACGAATGCTCATCTGTTGAAATATGACTCCGTTCACGGGCGCTTTCCCGGTCAGGTGAAGATCAAAGATCGCACGCTGGATCTCGGCCAAGGCCCGATTGACGTGATGTCGACCTACAAACCTGAGGAGCTTGACTGGGACGGCGTTGATGTCGTTTTGGAATGCACCGGCAAATTCAATGATCGTAACAAGGCTGCGGTACATATGACGCGCGGCGCGAAACGCGTGCTTGTGTCTGCCCCTGCCACCAGCGTTGATAAAACCGTGGTGTACGGCGTGAACCATCGGGAGCTGACGACCGCACATGAGGTTGTGTCCAACGGATCGTGCACCACGAATTGCCTCGCGCCGCTTGCAAAAGTTTTGAATGATACCATCGGCATCGAAACCGGTATCATGACCACGATCCATTCCTATACTGGCGACCAGCCGACATTGGACCGTCGTCATAAGGATCTGTATCGTGCCCGCGCAGCTGCGATGGCCATGATCCCTACCTCCACCGGGGCCGCAAAAGCCATTGGAGAGGTTCTTCCAGAATTGGCCGGCCTGTTGGATGGGTCGTCAATCCGGGTGCCTACGCCCAATGTCTCTGCGGTGGATTTCAGCTTTGTTGCAAAAAAATCCGTTACCGTAGATCAGGTCAATGAAATCGTGCGCGAAGCGGCTGATGGCTATATGGGAATGGTTCTTGCCTATGATCCAGAACCCAAAGTATCCATCGACTTCAATCACACGCCATATTCCTCTATCTTTGCGCCGGATCAGACCAAAGTAACCGGCGGCAAGCTGGTTCGCGTGCTGGCATGGTATGATAATGAATGGGGCTTTTCATGCCGGATGGCGGATGTCGCCGGGGCTATGGGACGTTTGTTGAACTAAACCGGGCCGTGCCCGGACCGGGAGGAACGGGCATGAGCAACTCTATCGCGCTAGGGCTTGCCGCGCTAATTGTCGCGGCAATCTTGGCGGATTGTCTTTTAAACAGCGGTGGTGCGACATTATTTTTGGCGCGAAAAACCGCTGACCTTGTCGATTATCTGAAATTCTGGCGGTGAAGTCAGCAACGCTGCATTGACCTTTTACTGGAATTGTCCATGTTAGCGCTAGCGCAGAGGGGTCCTCACGGCCGCTTCTGCTAGCGCTAACAGCCTATGGAGGATAAGATGACGGTGAAGGTAGCAATCAATGGCTTCGGGCGCATTGGCCGTAACGTATTGCGGGCAATCATCGAATCGGGACGCACCGATATCGAAGTTGTTGCAATCAACGACCTGGGGCCGGTGGAAACCAATGCCCATCTTATCCGTTTTGATTCGGTTCATGGCCGCTTTCCCGGCACCGTAACAACGGGTGATGACTGGATTGATGTTGGCCGCGGCCCGATCAAGGTTACTGCCATCCGCGATCCCAAAGACCTTCCTTGGGAAGGTGTTGATATCGCGATGGAATGCACCGGCATCTTCGCAACACGCGAGAAAGCCGCGCTGCATTTGGAAAACGGTTCGAAACGCGTTCTGGTGTCCGCACCTGCTGCGGGTGCGGATAAAACCATCGTTTACGGCGTCAACCATGACGTGCTGACCGCCGATGATCTGGTTGTGTCCAACGCATCTTGCACAACGAACTGCCTGTCACCCGTTGTCAAAGCGATCAATGATGAAATCGGCATCGTTAAAGGCTTTATGACCACCATTCACAGCTACACTGGTGATCAGCCTACGCTGGATACGATGCATAAGGATCTATATCGCGGGCGTGCAGCGGCCATGTCGATGATCCCTACATCAACCGGTGCAGCCAAAGCGGTTGGTTTGGTCCTGCCAGAGCTGAACGGCAAGCTGGACGGCGTGGCCATCCGCGTGCCAACCCCGAATGTTTCGGTTGTTGATCTGACATTTGAGGCATCTAAAGCCACAACTGTGGAAGAAATCAATGCCGCAGTGTCCGCCGCAGCCAATGGTGCGCTGAAAGGTGTGCTGGCCGTGACGGATAAGCCGAATGTCTCGATCGACTTCAACCACGATCCGCACAGCTCTACTTTTGCGCTGGATCAAACCAAGGTCATGGATGGCACGATGTGCCGCATTCTGACATGGTATGATAACGAATGGGGTTTCTCGAACCGTATGGCAGATACGGCCGTCGCAATGGCGAAATTCTTGTAATTCACACCGACTGATAGCGTCCTGATATTGGACCACCATGTCATTTAAGCCCACGGGATCCCCCGTGGGCTTTGCCTTTTGGTGGTTTTCAAACGCCCTGCAATCGCATCCGGTTGGCCAGGCGTGAGCCGACGTGATCGATAAAATGGGAACTGTTTGTCGACCAGACCGTTGAAGTGATGTGAAACGCGGGTCATTCCGGCCCACGCTCTACAGCCAACCGGCTTGCAGAAAAGGAGCATCACAATGAACAAGACGACCAAATTCACAACGATCGCCGCGACAGGTGCATTATTACTTTCGACCGCACTCAGCCCCGCGCTTGCCGCCGAGGGCGCAGCGATGCCGAAGAACACCACCAGCGAAGCGCAACAGCAAATCGCAGCCACCGACGAACAACACCAGACATATGAGCAGGCCGCCAAAGGCGATGCCGATGCCGTTATGAAGGTCTCGGACGAGGCCGCGCTATCGCTTCACGCCGTGCGCGCCGCCCGTCTGGCTATCTTTGACGGTCAGACCGATGCCGCGGGTAAGATGATCACAGCCGCACTAACGCAGATGCAAGCCGCACAAAGCGACGCCAAAACGATGAACCTTGAGCCCAAGAATACCACGCAGCCGGGTGAATATGTCCCCTTTGATCTGTCGATGATGGTCGGGGAAGATTTCACCGTGACGCCGCAAAATTCCAATGACGTGGCCAAAGCACAGGCGCAGGCGCAAAGCGGCGAGACCCAACGCGCGGTGCAAACCCTTGCGTCTGCGGACATCTCGGCCACCCTTTCGGCCGCGCTGATCCCCACTGATCTGGCGATCACGCAGCTGCAAGACGCGGCCAAGTCCGTCAAATCCGACAATTGGCAAGAGGCCAATATGGCGCTGAAGGCGGTTGAAGAATCCGTTGTCTTTGAAAGCTGGACGGCCGACTCCCTGCCCATGCTGAACGCCGCAGCTGATCAGCCAGCATCGTCTACGTCCAACGGCTGACGCAGGTTTTATCCATTTAGCACATCTTTCAGAGCGTCTGGCCTTGGCTGGGCGCTCTTTTGCAATACTATGGGGTTATGGCCCCTCCCCTGCCGCTCCTCCAATGAAATGAGTTCCCTTCTGTGCTATCTGTCTCGCAAATTCTGCAAGAATTCATCACCCTATGGGTGGTTATCGACCCTATCGGAACATTGCCGGTATTCTTGGCTGCCACGGCTGGAATGTCCGCGGCCCAAAAGCGCCTGATCGCGATACGTGCGGTCATAATTTCACTGGCGGTGTTGGCAATGTTCATCGTCTGCGGCCAGCTGCTGCTTGACGCGCTTTCAATTCCGCTGCCCGCATTCCAGATCGCCGGCGGCATCGTCTTGTTCCTATTTGCGCTGACAATGATTTTTGGCCATGGAAAGCCACAAGATGAGATCGTCGAGGCAGAGCAGATCAAACAGACATCGGTCTATCCGGTCGCAATACCATCCATTGCATCGCCTGGCGCAATGTTGGCCGTGGTTGTTTTGACAGACAATGATCGGTTTTCGGTCGCACATCAGGCGATGACGACGGCGCTTATGGCCGTCGTGCTATCAGTCACGCTTGCCCTGCTGTTATTGGCCAATCCGATCAATAAGATCATTGGCACATCAGGGGCGATGGTGATCAGCCGCGTGATGGGCATGATTCTTGCCGCTGTGGCGGTTGATGCGGTGCTTAACGCCTTTGTAGGGATCGGTGTTCTGCCCAGCTTTGCAGTGTCCGTCGATTGATCAGCCCTGCATCTTGGCCTTTAGTCGCGTCTGCACTGCAGGCGTGACGAAATGGCTGACATCGCCATCCAGGCGGGCAATTTCCTTGACCAGCTTCGACGCAATCGCCTGCCGCCGGGCATCCGCCATCATGAACACCGTCTCAACGCTGCTGTCCAAAGCACGATTCATACCAACCATTTGAAATTCATATTCAAAATCTGATACGGCGCGCAAACCGCGTAGGATTACATTTGCGCCGACATCGCGGGCGCAATCAATCAGCAGATTCTCAAACGGATGTACGATAATCTCTCCGCCAACGCGGTCCGTGATTTCCGCGCATTCGGCCTCTAACATTTCCACCCGTTCTTCCAAGGTGAACATGGGCCCTTTGTCGCGGTTGATGGCCACCCCGATCACCAGCCGATCGACCAATGCCAAACCGCGTTCGATAATATCGATATGTCCCAATGTGACGGGATCGAAAGTCCCGGGATAAAGTCCGATACGCATCACATCCCCCTGCCGCATCTTCCCGCACAGGCGCGGGCCACGGCGAACGATGACAAAAATGCGCATCCGGATGCAAGCCCAGATGCGCAATATCCTTACAAGCGCGGCATAACTGCCCCGGTTTTCGGGACTTAATTCCCCATGATCATCCCGGTCAGCGCTTCTTTTTCCATATGTAGCTCGTCCAGACGGGCGGCAACCACATCACGGATAGAGATCAAACCGACCATATCGCCATTGGACACAACAGGCATATGGCGGAACCCGCCTTCATGCATCATCGTCAAAACATCAACGACATCAGTCGCGCGTTCACAGGTTGTGATTTTTTTGGTCATGATGTCATCAACGGTATTTTGCAAACAGGCTTCGCCGCGTTTGCCCAATTCGCGCACAACGTCACGTTCCGACACGATGCCATCAATCTTATGCCCATCGCGTGATACGACAATGGCGCCGATTCGACGCGCGCTCAACACCTCGGCCACTTCGGCAATGGTGGATCCCGGTGCAATCGTAATGACACTGTCGCTATTCTTCTTCTTCAGAATTTGCAGAACTTGCATGGCAGTCCTCCTCTATGCCTATGAGTTTCGTCTCCCTAACCTCAGGCTGTGCGCCCTGCGACAATCTGTCAAGTCCGCGGCGAAATATTCGTGCCACCAAAAGGTATAATTTGAAATTTAATACAATCTAAACTATCTTCTGTGCGAGGTTGCGCCGATCCACTATAGGCCTGGCGGGCCTCCGCCGCCCTCTAACCGGGCGACCTCACGGCGCAGCCCCTGCCCCAGCACCTCTGCGATACGCGACAGCCGTTCCGAGCGGCGATCATCCGCATGGCGTAGCAGCCAGAATGACCGGGTCAGCGTGATCTCATCTGGCAGCACCCGCTCTAATCCCGGCACGAAGGGGCGGGCAAAATCATGCACAATTCCGATTCCACCGCCCGCGCGCAGCATCTGCATCTGCACCGATACGGAATTAGAGGCCAGCGTGACCCGGTCCACCCCTGTCTCGGCCATATAATCCAGCTCTTTGTCGAAAATCATATCTGGGATGTATCCCACCATCCGATGCGCCAATAAATCCGCGCGGCTGCAGATCGGTGGCATCTTCGCCAGATACGAACGATGCGCCGCCAGCGATAGTCGGTAATCGGTCAACTTTTGCACCGTCAAGCGCCCCGCCGTGGGCCGCGACACGGCGATGGCCATATCGGCCTCACGTTTGGACAGGTTGAACACACGCGGCAAGGCGACGATCTGCAGCTCTAGCTCTGGGTTGTCATTTGAAATGTCCCGGCAAATCTGCGGCAGAAGGTAATTCGCAATCCCATCGGGCGCGCCAATACGCATCTGCCCGGTTAATTTACCCGTCTGGCCACTGATTTCCTCGGCCGCGCCAGACATGGCCTGCTCCATTGCCTCTGCGTGGGGCAGCATCCGCGCACCGGGGTCGGTCAGTGTATACCCTTGGGGGGACTTCAAAAACAGCTTGGTGTCCAGCGCTTCTTCCAATCGCGCCACGCGTCGACCCACGGTCGCCGCATCCACCTTCAACAGCCGCCCTGCCCCGGACAGGCTCTCGGCGCGTGCGACGGCCAAAAACACCCGCAGATCATCCCAATCCATGCTGACACCTTTGCATTTTTGCAAAACAACCTTTGTATCTTCTGGCGTTTTCATTCGACTATTGCAAGGCTAGGATTCGGCCAAGCCAAATAGGCAACATTTCAAACTCGGGAGGTCGAGATGCAAGAGATCGGTCATTGGATCAACGGTCAGCGCGTGGCTGGCACATCAGGGAATTACGGCGCGATCATGAACCCGGCCACAGGTGAACAGCAGGCACAGGTTGCGCTGGCCACTGTGGCTGAGGTCGAAGACGCCATCGCCAAAGCCGCCGAAGCACAGGTGAAATGGGCGGCTGTAAACCCGCAGCGCCGCGCCCGTGTGTTCATGAAATTCGGCGCGCTGATCAATGAACATATGGAAGAGCTGGCCGAGCTGGTGTCGCGCGAACATGGCAAAACCATCCCCGATGCAAAGGGCGATGTGCAGCGCGGCCTAGAGGTCGTCGAGGTCTGCATGGGCCTTCCCTCCGCACTGAAGGGTGAATTCACTGATAATGGTGGCCCCGGCATCGATCTGTATTCCATGCGCCAGGCGTTGGGCGTTGTGGCCGGCATCACACCGTTCAACTTCCCTGCCATGATCCCATTGTGGAAAATGGCCCCCGCGATCGCCTGCGGCAATGCGATGATTTTGAAACCATCCGAACGGTGCCCATCCACCGCGATGCGCCTGGCCGAGCTGTTCAGCGAAGCAGGCCTGCCCGATGGCGTGCTGCAAGTCGTCAACGGCGATAAGCTGACCGTCGATACCCTTCTGGATAATGAAACAATTCAGGCGGTTGGCTTTGTTGGCTCAACCCCAATTGCGCAATATATCTATGGCCGCGCGGCCACAAACGGCAAGCGCGCGCAATGTTTCGGTGGCGCCAAAAACCATATGATCATCATGCCTGATGCAGATATGGACAAAGCCGCAGATGCGTTGATCGGCGCGGGCTACGGCGCGGCAGGCGAACGCTGCATGGCAATTTCCGTTGCGGTCCCTGTGGGCCAAGAGACAGCGGATAAGCTGATTGAAAAGCTGGTGCCACGGATCGAAAAGCTAAAGGTCGGCCCGTATACTGCGGGCGACGATGTGGATTACGGCCCCGTTATCACCGAAGCATCCAAAAACCGCATCTTGGGCCTGATCAATTCCGGCGTGGATCAAGGCGCGACTTTGGTCACCGATGGCCGTGACTTCACGCTGCAGGGCTATGAAAACGGCTACTTCGTCGGCCCGACCCTGTTTGACAATGTCACACCAGATATGGACATCTACAAAGAGGAAATCTTTGGTCCGGTTCTGACGCAGGTCCGGATGGACAATTACGAAGACGCGTTGCAGCTGGTCATGGACAACGAATATGGCAATGGCACCGCGATCTATACCGGTGACGGGGATGTGGCACGCGATTTCGCCAGCCGGGTGAATGTTGGTATGGTTGGCATCAACTTCCCAATCCCGGTGCCGCTGTCCTATTACAGTTTCGGCGGTTGGAAAAAATCCGCCTTTGGCGATTTGAATCAATACGGCCCAGACGCGTTCAAGTTTTATACCAAAACAAAAACCGTCACGGCGCGCTGGTTCTCTGGCATCAAAGATGGTGCTGCGCTGAATTTCAAAGCGATGGACTGATCGCTTCGCACAGCAAAACATCGCGCGGGCTGCCAGAATCAGGCAGCCCGCGCCTTATATCGCCGTTCTGACGCGTGGAATTTGATGAAATTCCGCGAAAGCCTTGCGTTTAAGGTTGTAAGCGGCGGTCGCGCGCATTAAATTCTGCCGCAAATGATTTGGCTATAGAAGGATCAACGCCATAGCCCGCAGACCACACAATGCCCCGCCGACCCGCGACACCGGCCCCCGCGTCAATGGACGCATCCGCTCACCCGAGATCCGCCTGATTGGCGCGGATGGGGAGAACGTCGGCGTCGTGCCGCCCGCGAGAGCAATGGCCATGGCTGAAGAAGCCGGGCTGGACCTGGTGGAAATCTCGCCAAACGCGAACCCGCCTGTCTGCAAAATTATGGATTTCGGCAAGTTCAAATACGAACAGCAAAAACGCGAAGCCGAAGCCCGCAAGAAACAAAAGATCATTGAGATCAAGGAAGTCAAATTCCGCCCGGGCACAGACACGCATGACTATGACGTGAAAATGCGCAATGTGGTTAAATTCCTTGAGAATGGCGACAAGGTCAAAGTGACCCTACGCTTCCGTGGTCGTGAGATGGCGCACCAGAACCTTGGTCTGGAACTTCTTAATCGCGTCAAGGCGGACGTTGATGAATTGGGCAAGGTCGAAAGCATGCCCAAGATGGAAGGCCGTCAAATGGTCATGATGATCGGGCCGCGGTAACATCTACCGCAGTTCAGACCGTGAAGTCCCTCCCCACCGGGGAGGGTTTTGCGTTTGGGGTGCATCATCGTGGCTGATAAGTCACGTCCGTCCCGCTCGCATCTGCGTGATCCGCTGTGAGTTGAGCAAACACGCGATCCATGCGATTTTATGATACTGACACGTCACCCGCACGTGCATACGGTAAGGAGCAGTTTCTATGGCAGATTATCCGCTTGGCCCGCTGTCGCGTCGCCGCGCATTGATGCTGGGCGGGGCCGCGCTGTTCACGCCGGCGCTTGCCCGCGCCAACACACAAGACATCCCGATGGCGCAGCAGCCTGCTATCGTGGCCGGCCCGTCACGCAACAATGTCTCAGCGTGGCGTGAAGTGCGCTGGGACGATCATTTTGATGACCTGAACCGCGTTACGGTTATTGCGGATACCTATTCCAAGGCGCTGCATTACTGGTCTGTTGGCGGCACCGATTACCGGATGTATCCGACCTCTGTTCCGCTGTCGGATGAGCTGACAAAGCGTGGCTACACCGAAATCGTGCGTAAGAAAATCGGCCCGGATTGGACGCCGACCAAATCCATGTTGGAACGCGACCCATCTTTGCATTACATGCCGCCCGGCCCCGATAACCCGCTGGGCACCCATGCGATGTATCTGTCCTGGCCCGCCTATATCATCCACGGCACCCATGACACGCGCAAGATCGGTCGTAAGTCCTCATCCGGGTGTATTGGGTTGTTCAACGAACAGATCGAACAGCTATATGAGCTATGCCCGGTTGGGACACAGGTCAAAATCCTGTAACGTGTAAGCACATCAAAGATGCACCAAAACGCGCCTGACGACGAGGCGCGTTTTTCATGTTCAAAGCAAAGAAAAACGCTGCGAGAGGGAAGCCCGCAGCGTTTCCATGAGACGGCGTGGGAGAGCGCCAAATCTCGTCAATCGGGTCCGAGGGGCGTCATCTAACGCCGGATCGGGAGACCAGGACCCGATGCAATTCATATAGGGCAGCATCGACTAAGTCACTTTAATCCATGTCAAAAATCTATGACACAATGTGATCGGCGCGTTAGCCCTGCTGCAATTTTTGCAATCCTAGTCGGATCGCACGGTTGTCACCCTGCGCCAAGACCCAACGTGCCAGTTGCGCCGCTAGCTTGGGATGCCCTGCTTCAACTGCGCGGCTGAACAGTTCACGCTGATAGCGGGGGAACTGCCTACGCGCGCGCAAATGGCGATAAAATTCCGCCTGTGTCAGCGTGCCATTCATCGCACCCAGAATGACCGGGGTCAAAATACCCATCTGTTGCAGCGATGACCCCAACCGATGCCCCAAAAGTGGCGCACGCAAATGGCGTACATTATCGCCGGTAAAGCGTGCGACATGCCCCGCATCCAGCGGTTCATAGGGATCATAGAGGATCGAGACGGTCTTGGCCGTGCGCGACGCCTGCGCCGCATCGCCATATTTTCCGCTGAAATCCTTATCCCAAACGACCTTATAACGGGTCTCCCAGGGCACGATTGCCTTATCCAATGTCGATTGCGGGGAAAAGACCACAACCTCGGCGCCTGGGCAGGCCGCGCTGAACACCGCCGCCGCATAACCGCCCATTGAGGCGCCGTAAAACACCACACGGTCAAACTGCTTGAAAAAGCCCTGCGCGGCCAGCCGGTCGAATTCGGAAAAAACCCATGGATCGCGATACCACGTCCACCCGCCAGCCATCACGCCCAGCATCGACCAGCCTTGCTTTTCAATAAACGAAAACCCCCAAGGGCGACGGTCATCACGTTTTTCCATAGCAATATCAAGGTTGTCAAAAGTGACAACCAATGTCTTGCCGCGCGGAATATATAGAAAACTGTGGCTGTCGTTTTCGGTATAGAACCCCTGCGGCCCGGCCAATTCCTGTGCAAGCTTCGCCCATTCGGGGTTGGCAGTGGTTTGCGGCGGCGCCGGAGAGAATTTCACACGCGCGACATTCTGGGTGACGGGATCATCAAAATCTACCAATGTTTCCACCTCTCCCAATCCGCGCAGAAAGGGAAACGCGCCAGAGCCTTTGCGAATATCCGACAGCATGACGCTATCGGCATGTAGCGCGCCGTCCAAAACCGCACTTAAATGCTTGACCTTGGCCACATCGCCAAAATTGGACAGGTTCAACAACAGATCAACAGGCTTCAGCGCACTGGCCTGCGACACGACGCGCAGGCGATCTTCGGCGACGCCTTGCGCCTGCAGGTGTGCGATATAGGGCCCCACCCAATCCGACGGCTGTTGGGGCCATTGCCCGTCTTGCGTCAGATCGATCAAGGTGATGTCACAATCCCAACGATCATATGCCGCCAGCACCAGCCCCGGCGATGTCCCGCCCAAATCCGCGATCGAGGATACGGCGCCTACGCCCGTTGCCTCAATGATCCCCAGATCTGCGGATTTCGGCTCAAACACCCGGTTCGCACGCCCCTTTAACGGCGCAAACTCTGGCCGAATTTGGTGCTTTTTCAATAGAACATCCAAAAAACTGCCCAGCTTTGGAATCCCACCAAACCGCATGCCAAGTTCTCGCTTGTTCGACGCCCAAAGATGCAAAGCGGTGGTCTGGTCGGTCAGGCAGTCTTCTACCTTTTGGGCACGTTTGATCATCTTGGTGCGATCCGGAAAAGGCACAGGATAGAAGGCCTCAAGCGGTTGCACCTTCGTCAACAGCCCATGTTTCTTGGCGAAATATGAAATCATCATCGGGCCCCAAACGCCCCATGGCTGCTGTGTGATATGCACCGGCTTACCGGCTGCGCGCGCCGCTTCATATTCTTCGCGGCGGCGGCGGGGCAAAAAGGGTGCGATGGAGTATCTGTCTTCCATAAAGGCCAAAATATCCGCCGTTATCGCGGCATCATAGGGCAAGCCCAGCACAGCATTATTCACCCGATCACTGTCGGGCAATTCAAACCCCATGACGTAATCGCTGTCATAATCCATCACTTGCCAGCAATAGACATCGGTATCCACCCAGATCATGGATGGGCATTTGGCGATCATGTGGATACGCCAATAATCCGCAAATAACGCGTAGCTGTTCTTCTTTTCATATTTGATAAAATCATCTGTATCGAGGATTTCACGCCCATCACGGCGGATCACACCGTCGGGGACATTGGGAATATCTTCATAGGAAAACAGCGTGATTTTCTGCCCGGCATCTACGAAGCTTTTCAAGCAGAGCTGTTCCATCCAGCTTAGCTCTCCGCCGATCCATAATGTGCCTACTTCACGGGTACGTGCCATACACAATGCCTACCATATCAATCAATTGCCACACTGTGCCTTAGGATTTGCCACTTTCCAACGGCAAAAGCGATGCAAACATGTTGCACAACATTGCGCCGCGCCGTGCATATGGTAGCTGTTTGGGAATAATATGACAGATTGGACAGTCTATGGCCTCAGTAATCCGGCGACATCTTATGGCGGAAACCTCGCAGACGGATGCCCCGCTTTTGGATGCTGTTATGTGGCATGCCGATGGCGCGTGTCAGCTGCGGCTGATGTTTGCCAACCCGACAAAATCGGCGCAGATCGCTGACAGTGACGGGCTGACGATCACCGAACGACGTGATGTGGCCGGGGGCACGATGGTGCTGGCAACTGCTGCAACCAGTGATGATAGTGACCCCACCACACAGCCCCCGCGCTGCATCGAGATTGCCACATGGCCACCCGGGGTTGACCCGCTGCTAGGGGGCACGCCCCCCGCCCCCACCCGGCGCAATATCACACCTGCACGCGCAGAATGGGATTTGATGGCCGGGCGCGACTGTCTGATTGGCCAGCGGTTGGAAGAAAGCCCGGCGACAGTTCTTGATTGGCTTAGCTGGCACGAAGATCAACACGGGGCCACAGGCGCGGTGATCGTCAATCGCACACCCGATGACGGCTTTATCGACGCGCTTAACGCGGGGATTGACGCTCGCGATCTGGATATTCGCGTCGTGGTGCTGGACTGCCCGGTGCCAATGGGCAAACCCGATATGGGGCCGGAAAGCCACCCATTCCTGGCCCCCGATGCCCCTGGCAAGGATCGTATGACCCCGCCCGAACCCGATGCGCAGCGCGCTCCGATGGGTCAAGGTACGATATTTGAAATCGTAAAGTGGCGCTTTTTGGCACAGGCCCGCGCCGTGCTGACATTGGATGTTACCGATTTCTTGTGTCCGCATGAGGATGGTACGCCCACCGCCTTTGATGCCTGCCAGGCCGCGAAAAAAGGCGTAATTTTGCTGGTGGGGCGGCGTGTTTACCCGTGGCGCGTGCGCCCGCGTGATGAGGCACGATTTGCCGATCACATCTGCCGCCAATTCGATGCGCGGCGCGGCATGGCACGCTGGGGCTGTGCACCCACGAAAACCGGGTTAGAGGCAACGTGGCGCATGGCCCGTGTGGCCTATGCCAAGCCTGATCCCGGCAAGGTCTATCCGTTTTGGCGAGCGATGGCGCTGCGCGTGCCTGATGTCAAAGCCGCAGAACTGGCGCCGAAAACATCCCTGGTGGAAGATGAGACGCTCTTGGCTGTGGCGCAGGATAATTTCGGGCATAAGCCGGTGCGCCCGCCGGTGTCAAAGGTGAAGGCCGCGCCGAAAAAGGCCGCTCAGGCCGGGCGTACCGCGATCGTCACAACGATGAAAAACGAAGGGCCGTTCATTTTGGAATGGCTGGCCTATCACCGCGCGATCGGCGTGGATGATTTTTTGATCTATACCAATGATTGCACTGACGGCACCGATACGATGCTGGATATGCTGACCGAAAAAGGTTTGGTGGTGCATCGCGAGAACCCTTGGCGCCCGGGGGGCGAGCTCAAACCTCAGCATGCCGCGCTGCAAGCCAGTGAAAGCGAACCGGTGATCCAAAATGCCGGCTGGTCGATCTGTATGGATGTGGATGAATTCATCAATATCAAAATCGGCGATGGCACGTTAAAGGCACTGTATGACGCGATGGGCGAGGCCAATATGGTATCGTTGACATGGCGGCTGTTCGGCAATTGCGATGTGCATGAATATAAAGACGCGTTCTTGTTGGATCAATTCACCACCTGCGCACCTGAAGTCGTGCGCAAACCGCATCAGGCATGGGGGTTCAAGACCCTGTTTCGCAATATCGATTTGTATAAAAAGATGGGCGTGCATCGCCCCAAGGGGCTGGTGCCCGATCTTTGGGACCGGGTGAAATGGATCAACGGGTCGGGTAAACCGATGCCACGCGAATTGTTCCGGAATGGCTGGCGGTCGACGATGGATACCTATGGCTATGATTGGGTGCAACTGAACCATTACGCCGTGCGCTCTGCCGAGAGCTTTCTTGTCAAACGTGACCGGGGCCGGGTGAACCATGTCGATCGTGATCAGGGGCTGAACTATTGGTTCCGTATGAACCATAATGCGGAAACCGAAACCTCGATCCAGCGGATGATCCCTGCGTTGCAGACAGAATATAATCGCTTGATGGCCGATCCCGACATCCGCGCTGCACATGAATATTCCGTGGGCCAGCATCAGGACAAAATTGCCGCGCTGCGCGCAACTGAGAATTACGAAAAATTCTACGGAGAGCTGACCAGCAGCCGGTTTGAACGGTTGTCGCGCATCTTGCATGTGTTCGGCTCGGCCGTGTTTGGTGCGGGTCCGGGGGTGATTCCCCCCGATTTGCAAGACCGCGATTTGCCGCCGGATTTCTTCTTCACCGTTGAGCATGACGGCGAGGCAGAACATTGACACGAATCCTGGCCATCACCTGCGTGAAAAACGAAGCGGCCTTCTTATTGGAATGGTTGGCCCATCATCGCGCAGTGGGTGTAACGGATTTCCTGATCTTCTCCAATGATTGCGACGATGGCACCGATGCCATGCTGGATCAGTTGCAAATTCTGGGCTGGCTGACCCATATCCGCAATCCCGCCCCCTGGAGCAGCGGCCCGCAATGGGATGCGCTAAAAGCTGCGGATCGGCACCCGCTGACGGTTGCCGCCGACTGGATCTTGGTCTGTGATGTGGATGAATTCGTCAATATTCACCATGGCAATGGCACGTTGACAGAGCTGATCGACCATATGCCAGACGCCACAGCCATCGCGCTGACATGGCGGCTGTTTGGTAATGGTGGCGTGGTCAATTTTAATGATCGCCCCGTCACACAGCAGTTCTTACGCGCCGCCCCTGCCGGTATGGCCTGGCCGTGGCGTGCGTCAATGTTCAAGACCTTGTTTCGCAATGATGGCACCTATCGAAAACTGGGCGTGCACCGTCCACGCAGTCCCGATCCGGAAAAAATACAAACCGCATGCTGGTATGATGGGGCCGGTCAGCGCCTGCCATCCACCTATCATACCAAGCGTCTGTTCACTCCGCCGCAGCGCGACAGCTATGGGCTGGTGCAGTTGAACCACTACGCCCTGGGCGCGATGGAAAGCTATGTGCTCAAATGCGCGCGCGGGCGGGCCAATCGAGATGTGGGCGGGTTCGATCTATCCTACTATGTAGAGCGCAATTTTGCCTCGGTCGAAGATGCGTCAATTGGGCGGTATGCGCAGGCGCAAGAATCGCAAATGTCGACGCTGCGTGGTGATGCCACGATTATGCAGCTGCACAATCAGGCGGTGATATGGCGTCGCAAACAATTCGAATCACTTATGACACAAGAAGAGTATCGGCAATTGTTTGGGCGGCTTTTATTAACCCCGCCTTCGCAGCCGCTGCCGGATTCCTTGGCTCATCGCATGGTCGCCATGGCGCAGCGTGCCGCCACTAGATCCAGGGTGGAAACAATGGCGACCTATGATCAGGATTAGCAGGCAGACCGTGTGAGTCCTTCGGATTTTCCGAACATTCCCTCATTTTGGTCGCTTTTAAGTGGTGATAGATTAACCAAACCACCGTCATCCTTCGCGGGCGACGATGGCAAGGTGAAACGGGTTGGAAGCGATAACGCGCAGAAAGGCACGAGATCATGCGGGAATTGACCGAAGCACAATGGCAGACCCAGATCGAAGAGCTTGGCGAAACCGCAGGCTATTATGAGCCTCTGGGCAAAGATCACGCTGCGCTTTTCGTCGATGAAGGCCCTGTGCTGCTGGTTACATTCGAATTGAAGCAGCATTGCCTTGCACGACAGGACAATCAATTACCCAAAGCGGTTCAAATCACCGAGGGTGCAGGCTGGTCCAGCCTCACCTTAATCGCAGAGCATCAAAGTTGGTTCCGCACCCCGGAACTCTATGCATATTTTGACCGGCTTGTGGACGATGCCTTCTTTGAGGATTTTGATCGGGTGGTGTTTTACGGTGCCGGATCATGTGGCTATGCTGCGGCCAGCTATTCAGTCGCAGCGCCCGGCGCCACAGTGATTGCGGTGCAACCACAGGCCACATTGACCCCTTCACTGGCTGGCTGGGATGATCGTTTTCCGGCAAGTAAACGCGTAGATTTCACCAGCCGCTATGGCTTTGCGCCCGATATGATGGATGGTGTTGGTAGAGGTTTCATCATTTACGATCCGATGGAACGTATCGATGCGATGCATGCCGCGTTGTTTGCACGTCCTGACATCACGCTGTTGCCCGCACGCAATTGTGGCCCCCATACCGATATGATTTTGAACGATATCGGCCTATTGGATGAGATCTTGGAACGCGCCTGCGCCGGAGAATTCTCTCCCAATGATTTTTGGACGCTGTTTCGGGCGCGGCGCGATCTTCCTCGGTATCTGCGCGGGTTGGCAGGTCGGCTGCGTGATACCCAACGTTCCTACCTGGAAGCATTGCTGTGCCGAAATGTCGTCAATCGCCGCGGCGGCCCCCGCTTCCGTTCACGGCTCAACCAATTGACCGAACAGCTGGCAGAGGATGGAATCACCTTGCCCGAACCGATGGAACATAGCTGACACGGCCAGTATTCATCTGCCGCACCATTTGCAAAGCGAAGACATAAAAAACCCGGGCGCAACATGCGGCCCGGGTTTTTTGGAACAATTCCGCGCCGCCGCAGCGACAAACGGATCACTCAGTAATGCATCATGTCGCGGAAGACGTGATACGCGATCTGATCACGTTTCAGGCCCATTGCGGCAAGCTCTTCATCCGATTTGCGCTGCAGGCGCTCGATTTCGTCACGGCGCGATTTACGCTCCATATAGGTAACTAGACCGTTGAAAATTGCGCGGCCCATACGGCCTAGGATACCGTTGGCGGCGATGGAACCGTGGGAGGCGGTTGTAAATGCCATTTCTGGAACTCCAGTTTCGTGCTTTGTTTCGTGCTTTTGGGATGTTTCCCTTGCACACGAATATGGGTCATCTTCACTGACATGACTACAGACAGGTTGGAAAGGCCGCCATGCACGCAGCGCAGCGCTGGATAGGTGGGCTGCGATTCTCGCATAGCTACGCATGTTTGCCACTGGATTTGCGCCGCACCATTAGGTAATCGGGTGATATGACCCAGATCACCATTCCCCGCCCCGATGACTGGCATTTGCATCTGCGCGATGGCGAGATGCTCAAGGCTGTCGCTCCGCAGACCGCGCAGCATTTTGCTCGCGCGATCATTATGCCAAATCTTGTCCCCCCTGTGGTGACGGGCGCACAGGCCAGCGCGTATCGTGACCGCATTCTGGCCGCCCTGCCCGAAGGAAGCACATTCGAACCCTTGATGGTGCTCTACCTGACCGAGGACACCGACCCCAAGGACGTGGCCGCCGCACATGCGTCGGGCTTGGTCAAAGCCGTGAAACTCTATCCGGCGGGCGCAACGACAAATTCCAATTCCGGCGTGCGTAATTTCGACAATGTGCGCCCCGTATTGGAAAAAATGGCCGAGATCGGCCTGCCGCTATGCGTCCATGGCGAAGTAACCACCCACGAGGTCGATATTTTTGATCGTGAAGCCACATTTATCGACACAGTGCTGGATCCGCTGCGCAAAGCGACACCAGGATTACGCGTGGTGATGGAACATATCACGACCAAAGAAGGCGTGGATTACGTCAGCGCACAAGGCAGCGACATGGGGGGCACAATCACAACCCACCACCTGATTATCAACCGCAACCATATCCTCGTCGGTGGCATCAAACCACATTACTATTGCCTGCCAGTGGCAAAACGCGAAATACATCGCCGCGCCTTGGTCGAAGCCGCAACCTCAGGCAACCCACATTTCTTCTTGGGAACGGATTCCGCACCACACACGGATGATGCCAAAGAATCGCCATGTGGCTGCGCGGGATGTTTTACGGCAACCAATACAATGCAGCTTCTTGCACATGTGTTCGACGCAGAAGGCAAGCTCAACGCGCTCACAAAATTTGCTTCGGAAAACGGCCCTAAATTTTATGGCCTACCAGTAAATACCAATAGTTTGACGCTGACAAAAAAATCAGAAACGGCGACTTGGCCGAGTAAAATCGCCTCAGCAGCAGGCCCTGTCACGGTGTTCGACCCTGGGTTTCCCGTCTATTGGCATATTGAGAACTAAACTTTCATCTTGCCAGAAATATCCCCCGCGGAGCGTCCGGTCGCCAAAGTCGGAGCCTCCGGCGGGGATATTTTAAGCAAGATGAATTCAGAAAGGTCTTCGAATGATCCCCACAAGCTTTCCAGAAAGAACCGAGATTGCGCGCCTAACGGCCAAGATGCTTCTTGAAATTAAAGCCGTGCATTTCAATGCAGCCGAGCCCTTTACTCTGGCATCAGGACTGCCATCGCCGACCTATATCGACTGCCGCAAGCTTATCAGCTTTCCGCGTATTCGCGCGACTTTGATGGATTTCCTGACAGTGACAGTCATGCGCGATGCGGGGTTTGAGGCTTTTGACAACATTGCAGGTGGCGAAACTGCAGGTATCCCTTTCGCTGCGATGGTGGCCGAGCGCATGGCCTTGCCAATGACATATGTGCGCAAAAAGCCCAAAGGATATGGCCGAAACGCGCGGATTGAAGGCGCCATGACTGAGGGCGAGCGCGTGTTGCTGGTCGAAGATTTGACCACCGATGGTGGGTCGAAACTGTCCTTTGTTGACGCGATCCGTGAGACAGGTGCCACCTGTGGTCACACTGCCGTTATTTTTTACTATGGCATCTTTGACGACACTATCCCAAATCTGCGCGATCATGGTGTCGAGCTGCACCATCTGTGCACATGGTGGGATGTTTTGGCCGAAGCCCGGGCGCAAGCGGCTTTTGATGAAGACACGCTCAACGAGGTTGAGACCTTTTTATCGGCACCGCGAGCCTGGCAAGAGGCCCGCCAGAAGGGCTGATCGGCAGTATTTTGCCATCCTCGACAGAACCTGTGGATGACTTTGTGGATGCGGCTGTGCATGAATTGTGCACGGTCGCATTTTTTTACGCTCTGCCGTCTACATTTTCCTATATAGGGTAAGAGCGCGGTGCCAATCTACCAGATGATCTATCTTTGGCGAGAAAGCCCGTGGCTTTTCCCCAGAGTTTTCCCATTTGGCGAATAGGTTGAGATCCGTTAAAGCAATCCTCTTACGGGTATTGAGGCAGTCATGAACGAAATCAGCGCAGTCAGAAATGATCAACTCAACATGGCGCAAGCCAGCTCCACCGATGATGATATCGTCCCTCATAATATCGAAGCAGAGCAGCAGCTGCTTGGGGCGATCCTGACCAATAACGACATTTACGACCGTATCGCTCAGGTCGTGAAGGCAGACCATTTCTATGAACCCGTCCATCGCCGGATTTATGAAACCGCGATTGCCCGGATTCAAAAAAACGCTCTGGCCTCCCCGGTCACATTGAAAGGATATCTTGAGGATGATCCGGGTTTGCAGGCCTTGGGCGGGCCGGCCTATCTGGCGCGTTTGGCGGGGGCTGCGATTTCGGCCTATGCTGCGCGTGATTATGCCCAGATGATCCATGATCTGGCACTGCGTCGCGAACTGATCAATGTTGGCCGCAACCTGTCCGATGCGGCGGGGAAGCTGGATGTCGGGCGCGAGGCAGAGCAGCTGATTGTTGAAACCGAGGGACATCTTTACAAGCTTGCTGAATCTGGCACGGCGGAAAAAGGCTTTGTGTCCTTCCTCAAGGCTGTGACCGATGCCGTGCAATCTGCCAATGCGGCCTATCAGCGCGAAGGCGGCTTGTCAGGGATTTCAACCGGGTTGAAAGATTTGGACAAAAAACTTGGCGGTCTGCACCCGTCAGATTTGATCATTTTGGCGGGCCGTCCCTCCATGGGGAAGACCTCTTTGGCGACAAATATCGCGTTTAACATTGCCAAGGTTTATCGCCGTGGACAAAAACCGGATGGCAGTGAAGGCGCAGTTGAAGGCGGCTGCGTTGGCTTTTTCAGCCTGGAGATGTCAGCCGAACAATTGGCCGCGCGTATCTTGTCTGAGGCATCGGAGGTTCCGTCCGAACAAATCCGACGCGGCGACATGTCCGAGGCTGAATTCCGCCGTTTCGTCGAAGCTGCAAAATCTTTGGAAACCTGTCCGCTGTATATTGACGACACGCCAGCCCTGCCCATCGCGCAGGTTGCTGCGCGATGCCGCCGTCTGAAACGGACGCATGGGCTGGATGTTGTCATTGTCGATTACCTGCAGCTGTTGCGCGGCACGGGACGTGGTGACAACCGCGTGCAAGAAATCGGTGAGATTTCGATGGGGCTGAAAGCCATCGCCAAAGAACTGCATGTGCCGGTGATTGCCCTGTCCCAGCTAAGTCGGACGGTGGAAAGCCGTGAAGACAAACGGCCGCAACTGTCTGACCTGCGCGAATCCGGCTCGATTGAACAGGATGCGGATGTGGTAATGTTCGTTTACCGTGACGAATATTACAAAGAGCGCGAAAAGCCTGGCGATCATGAACTGGAAAAAATGGCCGCTTGGCAGCAATTGATGGAGCAGGTTCATGGCAAAGCCGAGATCATTCTTGGCAAACAGCGCCACGGGCCGATTGGCAGCGTCGAGGTCGCGTTTGAAGGCCGCTTTACACGTTTCTCCGATCTAGCAAAATCGTGGCAAGGCGATGGCAGTGACGGGTTTTAAGCCGGCCTATGTTTAGACAGCTTGGCGGTTAAAGGGCCGAACATATCTGAAGGGCTGCGCCACAAAACAGGCGCGGCGCCTTTGCGCGTTTCAGGGGCAGCCAAGGGACGGGTCGCCCCGTCAATGGTCATCTGTGCAGCCTGCTGGCATCATCACAGCAACGCCGATTAAGTGATCAGCGGGGCTGCACGATATGCATGGCAATTTCCCTTGACCTTCGCCCGGCGAGGAAGAAGAAACGCAGTATGGCACAAGCATCACTTCACATAAATCTTGACGCGATTACCGCCAACTGGCGTGCGTTAAATGCAAAATCGGGCACGGCGACGGAAACGGGCGCCGTGGTCAAGGCGGACAGCTATGGGTTGGGCGCTGGTCGCGTCTCGCAGGCATTGATGCGCGCGGGTGTGCGCACATTCTTCGTCGCCATCGCAGAAGAAGGCGCTGCGCTGCGCAAAGCGATCGGTGACGGCCCAAAAATCTATGTGTTCAGTGGCCATATGGAGGGCGATGCCCCCTTGCTGCAAAACCATTCGCTTATCGCGCTGCTGAATTCGCCGCAGCAGGTGCAGCGCCATTTTAGCGCCTGCAGCGATACCCCCTTTGGCATCCAACTTGACACCGGGATGAACCGCCTGGGGCTGGAAGCCGCAGAATGGTCAGAAATCGCGCCCAACGCGCTGGCGCTATCCCCAAAACTGATCATGAGCCACCTTGCCTGCTCGGATGAGCTGGAGGTCGGCATGAACGAACGCCAGCTGCCAGAGTTTCTACGCATGACACAGGGGGTGAACGTGCCACGCTCTCTTTCAGCGACGGGTGGTATTTTGCTTGGGCCAGAGTTTCATTTTGACATCACGCGCCCGGGTGTGGGCCTATATGGCGGCATGCCCTTTGACGATGCGCAGCGTGTCGTGACATTGTCCCTGCCCGTGATCCAAACCCGCAGTGTCGCCCCGGGGGAGACCGTGGGATATGGCAACACATGGACAGCACAGCGCCACTCTGTCGTGGCCACAGTTGCCGCAGGCTATGCCGATGGGATCCATCGCATCTTGTCGAATAGGACGCAATTATGGGCTGACGGCACGGCCTGCCCGGTGATCGGCCGTGTATCTATGGATTTGATCACGGTCGATGTCACCGACCTTGCCGCATGCCCTGATGCGCTTGATCTGTTAGGCAAGCATCAAACCGTGGATGATCTGGCGGCGCAAAGCGGCACAATCGGATATGAGGTTTTGACCAGTTTGGGCACGCGCTATAATCGCAGCTATCACGTGTCAGGCGCCTAAGTGATTACCGAAACGAATAGTCTCAATCAGGGAAACAATCCTTTTGCCTGAATGGGTGGGTGGGATGTTCCCCTGATTTTTATTTTAATAAAATTTATAAAAATCAATTATTTGCGCCAATAACTTAAGGTAAATCCTATAGGTATCATACGGTGAAACCCATGCTTGGATCCCGTTAAAGACCTGCGCGGAACCTATTGGTTTTTATATAAAGAGTTGATTTGAACGGTCCGATACATGATCCTTAGGTCAAGTAATGCAGGGCCAACTGGGGGTTGGGGTATGAGTGGGATCGGAACACCGCAATCGCCAGAGCGGTTGCATATGCGCGCGGACCCTTCGGCCGCGATCCTATCCGCGCTTAGCACATCATTGAGCGTTTGCGTCTTTGTCTTTGCGCTATTGGCCATCGGCGCATTTCTGGCATCGGCTGTTGGGCTGATGCCGTGGCTGGAAATTGCTGCCCGTTTTGGTGAAAACACCGTGCCTTATGCCGGCGCTTGGCTGCAAGGCGGTGCTGCGGCCTTGGGGCTGATCCTTGCGCTATATTTACCTGCGCATGAACGTGTCGCGCGGCTGGAACGATCACATCGCAGCTTTCATCTTGGGATGAAAGACGTGGCACATGCCTACCGGATCGCGCATGAAAGTGACCGCCGCGGCGTTTTTACCCTGTCAGGAGAGTTCGACGCTATGCGCGAGCGACTGACACATTTGCGCAAACATCCCGATTTGGCAGGGTTGGAGCCGGAGCTGCTTGAGCTGGCGACGCAGATGAGCCTGCAGTCGCGAGAGCTTTCCGCCGTCTATTCAGACCAGCATGTCACGCGGGCGCGTGAATTTTTGGCGCATCGTCAGGCAGAGGCAGAGCGTGTCAACGATCAGATCTCGGCTGCGCGGCGCACCTGCGCCGAACTGCGCCACTGGCTGACCGATGTAGAGACGGAAGAACGCCTTGTGGCGCAGCAATATCGGATGCTTGAACGCGATCTGGAAGAAATCCTGCCCGGTCTTGGGTATGAGATGGAAGAGATTGCGCCACCGCCAGGGCCAGACAACGTGGTGGCCCTACCGCAGGCCGGTACGGCGAAATCCCAAGTGAGCACGGCCAAGCCAAGGTCCGCGGCGAAACGGGCAAGTGATGATGGCGATCCGGCTTGATCGGGTGATCTTGCGGGGATGGACGTTCGCACTGCTGGTGTTGTTTCCCGTCTCTTGGTGTGCGCCGTTGATGCGGGCGGGGGTGTTGCCCTTCTTTGATTTGACGACAATCTCCATTGCCACTGGACTGACCGAATTATGGCAAACAGACAAAGCGCTAGCGGTTGTGGTTGCCATATTTGCTGTGGTGGCACCAATGGCGAAATGCGCAGCACTTGTCGGAGTGCAATCACACCGTCTGACGCCGCGCGCCTTGCCGATAATTGAGCTGTTAGGCCGGTTGGCTATGGCCGATATCTTCTTAATTGCGCTTTATATCGTGATGGCCAAAGGCATCACATTTGGGCGCGTAGAAACCGCTTGGGGGCTCTATCTTTACGGATTTTGCGTCCTGTCCTCCCTATTCATCGGCGCCATGAGTAAGAACCCACACCCTATCTGACATTCGATATTTGTCTTACACTAAATTCTGAGCGTGGAGGGGCTCTGCCCCGACCGCGCTGTTAGGGGCTCGATGCCCCTAACAGCGCGATCCCCCGGGATATTTGGTGGCAAGATGAAAAGAACCGGATTTTCCCGTTTTTGGGATCTTGATGTTCACATGATGTTCTGCAAAATGCGCCTATGGCAAAATCAATTCTTTCGTATAGTTGTACGGCATGTGGTGCGGTTCATAAAAAATGGGGCGGCAAGTGTGATGCTTGCGGACAATGGAACACATTGACCGAAGAGGCTCCGCTGTCAGCCGGCCCCAAGGGAAAATCTCTGGGAGCAACAAAGGGGCGGGTCATTGGGTTGTCCGCCCTTTCGGATGAAGAACCACCACCTCCGCGTTCGGTTTCGGGGATGGCGGAATTCGACCGTGTGCTCGGGGGCGGGTTGGTGCCTGGCTCTGCCATTTTGGTCGGCGGTGATCCTGGTATCGGAAAATCCACGTTACTGCTGCAAGCGGTCGCGCGTTTTGCCACGGCGGGTTTGAAATGCCTGTATATCTCCGGTGAGGAGGCCTCGGCGCAGGTGCGGATGCGGGCACAGCGCTTGGGGTTGCAAGAAGCGCCCGTTCAATTGGGGGCCGAGACCAACCTACGAGATATTTTGACCACGATGGAGGCGGAAGCCCCGGATCTGGTCATCATTGATTCGATCCAGACGATGTGGGCCGATATGGTCGATTCTGCGCCTGGATCTGTGTCTCAGGTCCGTGCAGCCTGTCATGAGCTGGTAACATTTGCGAAAAAGCGCGGCTGCGCTGTTGTCCTGGTGGGACATGTCACAAAAGAGGGTCAGATTGCGGGGCCACGCGTTGTCGAGCATATGGTCGATACAGTGCTGTATTTTGAAGGCGAGCGCGGGCATCAGTTTCGTATCTTGCGCGCGGTCAAAAACCGCTTTGGCCCAGCTGCAGAGATTGGCGTGTTTGAAATGACCGGCCAAGGGCTGGCAGAAGTATCCAACCCTTCTGCCCTGTTCTTGTCCGAGCGGGGGCAGGCTGCGCCCGGATCCGCTGTTTTTGCTGGAATTGAGGGCACGCGACCGGTTTTAACCGAGATTCAAGCGCTTGTTGCCCCGTCTTCTTTGGCCAGCCCAAGACGCACCGTTGTGGGGCTGGATTCCGGCCGTATTTCGACGATCCTAGCGGTATTGGAAAGCCGCTGCGGCATTCCTTTCACCGGGCTGGATGTGTTTTTAAACGTGGCAGGAGGCATGCGGGTGTCAGAGCCTGCTGCGGATTTGGCGGCCGCTGCGGCATTGTTGAGCGCGCGTGAGGATGTCGCCCTGCCCGCAGATATGGTTATTTTTGGTGAAATTTCCCTGTCTGCGGCGCTGCGTCCGGTGGGTCAGGCGGAAAACAGGTTGAAAGAGGCGGCAAAACTTGGTTTTTCACAAGCGATTGCTCCACGGGGCACCAAGGTCGCCGGAAATGAGGGGATAACCCCCCGTCAGCTGCCCGATCTGGTGACATTCGTCGGGGATATGTTCGGCGCAGGATAGGCGCGCCGCAAGAAATTGGGTCGAGGGGACGCAAAGACTTATGGACGGGTTTACCATCGTCGACGCTATTGTGGCGGTCATCATCATTTTATCGGCCATTTTGGCCTATAGTCGTGGCTTTGTGCGCGAGGGGCTGGCGATCATTGGTTGGATCGGCGCCGCCATCATCGCTTATCTGTTTGCCGATGCGGCGCGTCCGCTGATTGCGCAGATCCCGGGGTTGAACAAGGTTCTGGGCGACAGCTGCGAACTGGCAACCATTGGCGGGTTCGCCGCGGTTTTCGCGCTGGGGTTGGTGGTGTTTTCTATTGTGACGCCGCTATTTGCCTCGGCCGTTCAGCGCTCTGCGCTTGGCGGATTGGATCAGGGTCTTGGCTTTTTATTCGGCGTGATCCGGGGTGTCATTCTCGTGGCGGTGGCTTTTGTGGTCTATGATCGCGTGATGGTGAACGAGGCAATGCCGGTGGTGGACGATTCGCGCTCTGCCAAGGTTTTTGCCCGGATGTCGCTGTCGATGGATGAACAAATGCCAGAAGACGCCCCCGGTTGGATCGTTGCCCGTTATGAAAACCTGGTTGCCAGCTGCCCGGCACCGTAAAAACGGTTGTTTCATGGCATTCATGACAATCGTATAAAGCTTTTATCGGCGGGAGGGGTTAACACCTCTCCCGTTTGGCATTACATCACGCGGCATACGGCCTTTCGGGAATCATCTGCCTGCTGGATCCCGATTTACGCAAGCTACCGGAAATCGGAGTCCTCGCATGACTGATGAGCCCGCGTTTTATTCGCACCCTTTTGATGATGATAAGCTGAAAGAGGAGTGTGGTGTCTTCGGCGTTGTCGGCGTGAAAGACGCCGCGAATTTCGTCGCCCTTGGCATGCACGCTTTGCAGCACCGCGGCCAAGAGGCTGGCGGTATCGTTGCCCACCATCCTGAACATGGGTTCAACTCAGCGCATCGGTTTGGCTATGTGCGCGACAATTTCACCAAAGCGTCGTTGATGGAAACCCTGCCCGGCCCTGTGGCGATCGGGCATGTGCGCTACTCTACCGCCGGGAAGAAAGGCGCGGTGATCCGCGACATTCAACCCTTTTTTGGTGAATTTTCCATGGGTGGCTGTACGATTGCGCATAATGGCAACCTGACCAATGCAGACCAGCTTCGCCGCGAATTGATTGAAATGGGCGCGATTTTCCAATCCAGCTCGGATTCGGAATGTATCATTCACCTAATGGCGCGATCGATCCAGAAGCGCCATGCTGATCGCATTGCCGATGCGCTGCGCCGTGTCGAAGGCGCGTTTTCAGTGGTCGCGATGACCCGCACGAAGCTGATCGGTGTGCGTGATCCGCTGGGCGTGCGCCCGCTGGTTCTGGGCAAGCTGGGCGATGGCGGTTATGCGCTGTCATCGGAAACCTGTGGCTTGGATATCATCGGTGCCGAGCTGGTGCGTGAGATTGACCCCGGCGAGATGGTGGTGATTGAAGACGGGATCGTCAAATCTTCGCGCCCCTTCGCCCCGGCCAAATCGCGGTTCTGTATCTTTGAACATGTGTATTTCTCGCGCCCGGACAGCCAATATGGCGGTCGCTCGGTCTATGACACGCGCCATCAGATCGGTGTTGAGTTGGCACGCGAAGCCCCGGTTGAGGCCGATCTGGTCTGTCCTGTGCCGGATTCAGGCACTCCTGCCGCGATTGGCTTCAGCCAGGAATCGGGTATTCCCTTTGCCCTTGGCATCACTCGGAACCAATATATGGGCCGGACCTTCATCGAACCGACCGAGCAGATCCGCAATATGGGCGTGCGTTTGAAGCTGAACGTCAACCGTGCGCTGATCAAAGGCAAACGTGTGATCTTGGTGGATGACTCGGTTGTGCGCGGCACCACATCGCGCAAAATCAAAGATATGATCCTGGATGCCGGTGCCAAAGAGGTGCATTTCCGCATTGCCTCCCCGCCGACGGCATGGCCGTGTTTCTATGGGGTGGACACGCCGGATCGCTCCAAGCTTTTGGCGGCGAATATGTCCGAAGAGGATATGCGCCAGTGGATCAATGTCGACAGTTTGAAGTTCATCTCGCTTGACGGGTTGTATCGCGCCGCAGGTGAGGTCAACGGGCGCGACAACGTGACGCCGCAATATTGCGACGCGTGTTTCTCGGGCGAATACCCGGTGACCCCGACTGATCAAATTGACAAGGGATTCGAGATGAAAACGGCGGCGGAATAAGCCCCGTCAGACCGGCGTTTTCGGATGCCGGCCTGCATCGTCGCCAAATAGCGCCGCCTTGAATTGACACTGCAAAAACGCTCCGAAGCCGTCTTCGGGGCGTTTTGGCACCAAAACATATCCAAATCACGCAACAACGGATGGTTCCCGGCTTTAAGGCCTGTGGTAAATCGGGTTTGAATAGGACGCGGCTGCGATAGCCCCCATCGCATGCGCGCCGGGACGGCCCCTATGCATAAGTCTTATGATGCTGGCTGGCATCCCTAATTAGGACATGCACCCCAGCAGCAAGGGGCGTTGGTCCGCCTTGCCGCGCCATTCCAAAGCGGCCTCATCACCCTTGGTGATCCAAAGATAGCCACTGGGATCACCCGCCACGACGTGCTGTGCATAAAACGCACCCGAACCACTGGGAACCGTGCGCAACGCGATCTGCTGCCCGTGGATGACGATCACCGCAACCGCAGGTGTGATCCCGTTGACATAGGTCGCCTGCACCTGTGCGCCGGCTTCGCAGTGATACACCCGCGTATCGATCGTGACGCCCTCTTGCGCTGCGTCTTGCCTTGGCTCTTGGCCCGACACCTGCGCCACCGCGCCCTGCCCCATACACAGACAAAGCACCACAGCCCAAATCTGTTTCACAATGTCTCCTCGACCTTATCGGCCAGGGATTCCGCGCGCGCTGACAATTCGGCCAATGTATCCGTCAGCCCCTCTGGCAAGACGGGCACCTCAACTTTGGTGGGGTTGGCGCGTGCATCTGCCAATTCTTTTTCCAACGTCTGTATACGGGCCGTCAATTCGCGCGCCTGATCTTCAACGGCAGCGGTCTTATCGGCGAGCATCAGCCCGGCCATCAGTAGCATGCGCCCCTCTGGCATACGGCCAATCTGATTGACCAGCACGCTGGCTTCACGGTCCAACATCATCGACGCCGATTGCAAGAAATGTTCTTCGCCATTCTGGCAGGCGACCTCAAATTCGCGGCCGCCGATGGTGATTGTGACTTCAGCCATTGGTCTGTGCCTCCTGATGGTTCGGGTCTGCATCTTCTTCGGCGCTGTTCATGCGCGACAGCAGCGGCTCCAACCCCGAAAGAATCTCATCCAGCTCCCGTGTTTCGGCGGCGCGGGCGGCACGCAGGGCGTCCAGTTCGGCACGGGTCAGCGCATCCACCAATTGCGTTGATGCTGGACCACGGGTGTTCATCATCAGCTGGTTTGCCTCAATCAACGCATCATTGGCCTGTTTTAAATGACCAATATCGGCCTGCATCAATGTCGCCGCACGCGCACGCTGGCCCAAACGTTTCTCAAGCGCCAGAAGCGCCGCGTCTTGCTGGGCCTTTAGGTCGGCCAGACCCTGTTCCAGCACGGCTTTTTCATCTTGTTCTGTTGCCAACTGGGCGCGCAGCTGTTCCAATTCGGCTTGCAACGCCTGATGGGCGGTGACCAGCGCCTGCACCTCCGCCAAATCAATCTGTGGCGTATCGGGATCGACGGCAGAGGCTGTAGATGCCTGCGCGGCTTCTGTTTCCAATGTCGCGATACGCTCCAGCGCCTCGCTCAGTTCATTTTGCAATTCAGTGCGGGTGGCGACAAGTTGATCCATTCCACGCGCAAGCCGCTCTACCGCATAGGATAGCCTGCGCTCATATTCAGCGATTTCAGCCGTCTCATCACTCATCTGCTGTCTCCGTCGTGCCAGTCGCGGCCGCGCCCGCAACGTATTCGACTTTTGCCAAATCCTAAGGGAAAGTGAAACCCCTCACACAGTTCTGGGCCCTGTGACGGCAGATGTCGCGCCCGAAAAGACCATGTTTGCACCATTTTGCCTGCAACAGTGGGCGGCAATCACCCCCGCGACGCGGCTTTCTGCCTGTGAAACATTGGGCCTGTGCTTGATCTTGGGCCGAACCCTGCTATCAGAGGCAAAGATAACGCTAACCGTCATCGGTATGGGTAAGGAGGTCCTGCTATGGAAATCGCAGAATTGCGCGCGAAGCACCCCGAACATTGGAAACTGGCATCTGCCATCCGGGCACTTGCCATGGATGCAGTGCAAGCCGCAAATTCGGGCCACCCCGGTATGCCGATGGGCATGGCCGATGTGGCCACGGTTCTGTTCAAGAACCATCTGAAATTTGACGCAAGCCAGCCCAAATGGGCCGACCGCGATCGTTTCGTTCTATCCGCCGGTCACGGCTCTATGCTGATCTATGCGTTGCTATATCTGACGGGCGATGCGCAGATCACGCTGGAGCAGATCAAAAACTTCCGCCAGCCCGGTGCGCTGACGGCAGGCCACCCGGAAAACTTCCTTGTGGATGCAATCGAAACCACCACCGGACCCTTGGGTCAGGGGATTGCGACCGCTGTGGGAATGGCGATTGCCGAAGAGAACCTGCGCGCACGCTATGGCAAAAAGGTCGTCGATCACAAAACATGGGTGATCGCGGGCGATGGCTGCCTGATGGAGGGTATCAGCCACGAGGCCATCGGCCTTGCCGGCAAGCAAAAGCTGTCAAACCTGGTCGTGCTGTGGGACAATAACAACATCACCATTGATGGCCGCGTTACCGTGTCCGACCTGACAGATCAGCGCAAACGCTTTGAAGCAGCAGGCTGGAAAGTGCTGCATTGCGATGGCCACGATCCCGAAGATATCGACCGCGCCCTAACTGAGGCCGCAAAAGCCAATAAACCGGTCATGGTCGATTGCAAAACCTTTATCGGTTTTGGCGCCCCGAACAAGGCCGACAGCTATGCCGCACATGGTGCGCCGCTGGGTGATGAAGAAATCGCCGCGACGAAAGAAATCTACGGCTGGCCACATGGCCCGTTCGAAATCCCGGCAGATGTGAAGGCCGCATGGGAGGCCATCGGATCGCGTAGCGCAGGCGAAGTGACCGCATGGAACGAACGTTTCAACGCGCTGTCAGACAATCGCAAAGCCGAATTCACCCGGCTGATGGCAGGGGAGGCCGCGCCAAAGCTGGCGTCAGTGGTGCGCCGTTTCAAAAAAGAGCAGATCGAGGCAGGCACCAAGGTTGCCACCCGTAAAGCCTCTGAAATGGTGCTGAACGTGATCAACCCTGCGATCCCGGACACCGTGGGCGGCTCTGCCGACCTGACCGGGTCGAACCTGACCAAGACCCCTGACCTAGGGGTGTTTGACACGGACAATCGTAAGGGCCGCTATGTAAATTACGGCATCCGCGAACACGGTATGGCAGCAGCGATGAACGGGATGTATCTGCATGGCGGCATTCGTCCCTATGGCGGCACATTCTTCTGCTTTACCGATTATGCCCGTGGCGCGATGCGTCTGTCGGCCCTGATGGGGGTTCCCGCGGTCTATGTCATGACCCATGACTCCATCGGTCTTGGCGAAGATGGCCCGACGCACCAGCCGGTGGAACATCTGGCAATGTGCCGCGCGACGCCAAACACATGGACCTTCCGTCCCGCCGATGTGGTGGAAACCGCCGAAGCGTGGGAGCTTGCCTTATCGGCAGAACGCACACCATCGGTTCTGGCGCTGTCGCGTCAGGGTCTGCCGTGCCTGCGTGAAAAGCACACGAACACCAATCAGGTGTCCAAAGGTGCCTATGTCATCAAGGAAGCCGAAGGCAAACGTCAGGCGATCATCATGGCCACTGGCTCTGAGGTCGAGATCGCGCTCAAGGCCCGCGATCTGCTACAAGCCGAAGCGATTGGCACCCGTGTTGTGTCCATGCCCTGCATGGAGCTGTTTGAAGCACAAGACGAGAGCTACCGCCGCAAAATCCTGCCCCCCGGTGCAGCGCGTGTCGCCGTTGAGGCCGCTGTACGTCAGCCGTGGGACAAATGGCTGCTTGGCGAACGTGGTCGTGAACAAAAAGCAGGTTTCGTAGGGATGGAGGGCTTCGGTGCCTCTGCTCCGATCGGTGATCTCTATCAAAAGTTCGGCATCACCCCTGAAGCTGTCGCGGAAAAGGTCAAAAGCCTGCTGTAAGCAGACCGACCAACGTAGATCCGACAGAGGGGGCCATCACGGCCCCCTCTTGTTATTTTGAAGGGACAGATTGTGTCGGAAACAATCTTACAAATGCCAGACCCTCCCCCCGCCGCGCCGGTGCATCGCAACGGCTTGGGTATCTTGTTCCTTCTGGGGGCATTTGGCTGTTTCACATTGATGGATGCGATGGCAAAGATTTTGGCCGTGCGCTATGATCCAGTGCAGATCGTTTGGACCCGCTATGTGGTCAATACGGTTCTGGTCTTCGCGGTCTTTACCCCGCGCCTGACCACGCTGCTGCCTGCGCGCCAGCCGGGATTGCAGATCCTGCGCTCTGTGGCGCAACTTTCGACGGTTTTGACCTTTTTTGTCGCACTGCAATATATCGGGCTGGCAGAGGCTACCGCGCTGGCCGATCTGAACCCGGTTCTGGTGACCCTGGGGGCCGCGCTGTTCCTGGGCGAACGGCTTGGCCCACGCCGGATCGTCGGCATTATTGTGGCCTTTGTGGGCGCGATGATCATTATCCGCCCTGGCGCGGGCGTGTTTCATCCCGCCTCGCTTTTGGCGCTGGCAACGGCGGTGTTATTCGCCGCCGGTATGTTGCTAACCCGGCTAATCCAGCGTGACGGCCTCGCGACCTCTGTGCTGTGGTCCGCGGCAATCGGCCTGATCTGTTCCAGTGTGGCGGTGCCATTCTTCTGGACCCCAATACAGGCGCAAGACCTATGGGTCATGCTGGCGCTTGGGGTGTTTGGCACCGTGGGCATGGCGATGATCATCAAGGGCTATTCATTGGGGGAAGCCACCGCACTGGCCCCATTTGGCTATACCGGTCTGATCTGGGCAACCCTTTGGGGCGTGCTGTTCTTTGGCCAGATCCCTGATATCCATACCATCATCGGTGCGCTTGTGATCGTAGGCGCGGGTATTTATGTCTGGGCGCGGGAGCGGCGGGCATAACCTTCCGCCCTCCAAGCCACCCAAAACCGGAGGCCCAGATGGCAAAGCGCGACACACCGACGATGACAGACCGAGTTTCGGCCAATGTTTTCAAAGCCGGAATGAGCGTGCTTCGGCGTCTGCCCTATCCACGGCGCATTCATTTGGCCGGACGCATGGTTGCCCGGCTTGCGCCCGCATTGGGGATGCATAGGCGCATTCGGGCCAATCTGGCACTGACCTGCCCAGATCTGAACGCGGCGCAAATCGATCAAATCTGTGAGTCGGTGCCCGATAATATCGGTCGCTCTCTGGCCGAGATTTATTCCGGGGATGAATTCATCTCCCATGTCCAGGGTCTGCAGCTAAGCGGACCGGGGGCAGATCATCTTATTGCCCTGCGCGATGCGGGGAAATCGGCGGTTCTGGTCACCGGGCATTTTGGGAATTACGACGCATGGCGTGGGGCCTTGCATGCGCAAGGGTTCAAAATTGGCGCGCTGTATCGCCCGATGAATAACCGCCTGTTCAACCGCGATTACCTGAAGGCGATTTCGCGCATCGCAGAGCCCCTGTTCCCACGGGACCGGCGCGGCATGGCAGGGATGGTGCGGCACTTGAAAGATGGGGGTATGATCGGGTTGGCCAGCGATCAATATTTTCACAGCGGCGCGCAGCTGACGTTTTTTGGCCAGACCGCGCCCTCCCCCCTATCGGCGGCGGAATTGGCGATCAAATATGATGTGGACATGATCCCGATCTATGCAATCCGCAAGGACGACGGGCTTAGCTTTACGATCATCGTGGAAAGGCCGATCCCTGTCACCTCGGCTGAAGAGATGACGCAGGCTTATAATGATTCGCTGGAATCACAGGTGCGCGCCCACATGGGGCAGTGGTTTTGGATCCATCGCCGTTGGAAAAATCGCTAAGGATTATTTCATTTTGGCTGATTATTTCAGCTCTGCCGCTGCAAGAATAGCACCCGGCAATGGGGAGGACCGCCCCGGCCGCGCCGCCTGCACCAGCAAAACGGCGGGTTCATTACCGTCAATTTTTGCCGTCAATCGTGTGGCAGTGCGCCCGTCCCAATCGGCCACCGCGTGCCAGGCGGTCACAACATTGGTATAGTCGATCTCCATCCCGGCATTTTCACCGCGCAAGATATCCACGCGCGCCGAGGGGATATAGCGCACGATCTGCACCACGGCCCCACCGTCCAGCGGCGGGTCGGCGCGCAGTTCAATCTGATATTGTCCCTTGCCGCCACTGACAGAAATAGACACGGGCGAGGTGACATTTTGCGCGTCATCCAATGCCTCATAAACCGCGCCAGGATCGGCCCCCACCAGGCTTTTCCGGCCCGAGACGATCAACTGCGGCGTATAAATCATCCGCTCCCCCGACGCACGAGCATAGGCTTTTTGCCGCGTGGTGAAGGCAGGTTGGGCGAACGGATCTTCCCAACCCAGATAATCCCAATAATCAACATGCAAGGCCAACGCTATGACGTCTTTACGCTGTGATATCTTGCCAAACAGCTTATCTGCAGGCGGGCATGACGCGCAGCCTTGCGATGTGAACAATTCAACCACAACAGGGCCAGACGGTCGCTTGCCAACCTGGGTTGCCCCCGATCCGTTGAACCCTTTGGCCATGCGCGCCGCAGGGACCGGATTAGAAATCGCACCATTCATCGCACCTGATGGGGCCAGCGCAGATCCGGCTGCCACATCAGAGGGTTCGATCCCGCTTTCTTGTGTAGTGTCTTGTGCGATGTCGGGCGTTGGCGCAGCGTCATCAATCGATTGTGCGACGGATTCCGCGGCGTCCTGCGTTAGATCAGAATCCGCCTGATCGCGCCCACCCAAGTCAAGGCCGCCCAAATCCGCGCCACCCAAATTCTGGGACCGTGCATCCGTCGCCAGCCCTGCAACGATGGCAAAGGCAAGGCAGACGGCAGTTTGTCGCCATGGCGCATGCGTCTTCATCATCATCGGCAGATCAAGCTCCTGTTTCCATGTCGTGTAAGAGTCGTAATGCCCGACCCCTTGCATGACCAATCAAGGTTTTGCGAGATTATGAAACGCATTGCCATGCCTACCAGCCCTGCCATAGCGTTATATAAGCGTGAAAGTGGTAAATAATTCGTATTGACCCTCCTTTCTGTGTGCAATGGTATACAAAAAATTCCACTGCCCCCTTGAACGCGGCAACGCAATGGGGCAGTTAGTTCCCAGCGATACCCTAATTTCCCAAAGGGAGGCCAAACCCCATGACCATCGTAACCGGTAAGGACACCGCCAACACCCGTCGTGAATTGACGGTTGGCGACAAGACATTGTCCTACTACTCGATCCCCGCTGCGACCGAAGCCGGTCTGGGCGATTTTTCAAAACTTCCAGCCTCGCTGAAAGTCGTTCTTGAGAACCTCCTGCGGTTCGAAGATGACGGGTTCACCGTCTCTGTCGACGACATCAAGGCATTTGGCGAATGGGCACAAAAAGGCGGTAAGAACCCGCGCGAGATCGCTTATCGCCCTGCCCGCGTGCTGATGCAAGATTTCACCGGCGTTCCCGCCGTTGTGGACCTTGCGGCCATGCGCGACGGCATCAAGGGCCTTGGTGGCGACGCCCAGAAAATTAATCCGTTGGTGCCCGTTGATCTGGTCATCGACCACTCGGTCATGATCGACGAATTCGGCAACCCACGCGCGTTCCAACAAAACGTTGACCGCGAGTATGAGCGCAACATGGAGCGCTATCAGTTCCTGAAATGGGGCCAAGGCGCGTTTGAAAACTTCCGCGTTGTGCCGCCCGGCACTGGGATCTGTCACCAGGTGAACCTGGAATACCTGTCGCAGACCGTTTGGACCGACAAGGACCAAAACGGCAAGGAAGTTGCCTATCCTGATACGCTGGTCGGCACCGACAGCCACACAACCATGGTCAACGGCGCCGCCGTTCTGGGCTGGGGTGTTGGCGGTATCGAAGCCGAAGCCGCGATGCTGGGTCAGCCGATTTCCATGCTGATCCCTGAAGTTGTCGGCTTTAAGCTGACAGGCGCGATGGTCGAAGGCACGACCGGCACCGACTTGGTTCTGAAAGTCGTTGAAATGCTGCGCAAACATGGCGTTGTCGGAAAATTCGTCGAATTCTACGGCGAAGGTTTGGACAATCTGCCGCTGGCACAGCGCGCAACGATCGCCAACATGGCACCTGAATATGGCGCAACCTGTGGCTTCTTCCCGATCGACGGTGAGACCCTGCGCTATCTGGAAACTACGGGGCGCGACAAAGACCGCATTGCCTTGGTCGAAGCCTATGCCAAGGAAAATGGTTTCTGGCGCGATGCCGATTACAGCCCGATCTATTCGTCGACGCTGGAATTGGACATGAACAGCATCGTTCCGGCAATCTCGGGCCCCAAACGCCCACAAGATTACGTCGCCCTGACCAATGCCGCACAAGCGTTCGACGCGGTTGTATCGGAATTCCGTGGCCAGGACGAAAGCGCCGCATCCGCACAGATGCTGTCTGAGGCCCCGGCCCCCGACACAGTCATGGACCTGAAGAAAACCGCCAAGGTTGACGGTCAGGACTATGAAATCCGTGATGGCTCGGTCGTGATCGCTTCGATCACATCATGCACCAACACGTCCAACCCCTATGTGTTGATCGCCGCAGGCCTTGTGGCCCGCAAAGCGCGTGCACTGGGTCTGGACCGCAAGCCTTGGGTCAAGACATCGCTGGCACCGGGATCACAGGTTGTAACCGCCTATCTGGACGCCGCTGGCCTGTCTGAAGATCTGGACGCTGTCGGCTTCAACCTTGTGGGCTATGGCTGCACGACTTGTATCGGTAACTCTGGCCCGATTGCGCCGGAATTGTCGAAAGCGATCAATGATAACAACCTGATCGCCACCTCTGTCCTGTCGGGCAACCGCAACTTTGAAGGCCGTATCTCCCCCGATGTGCGCGCGAACTACCTTGCGTCGCCGCCGCTGGTCGTGGCCTATGCGCTGGCCGGTGACATGAATATCGACATGTCGTCGCAGCCAATCACGCAGACGCCAGATGGTAAAGATGTCTACCTGAAAGACATCTGGCCCACCGATAAGGAAATCGCGGATCTGGTCGACAAAGTTGTCACCCGTGAGGCCTTCCAGTCCAAATATGCCGACGTCTTCAAAGGCGATGAAAAATGGCAGGCTGTCGAAGTATCTGGTGGCGAAACCTATGATTGGCCCGCCTCGTCAACCTATATCCAAAATCCACCATATTTCCGCGGCATGAGCCCGGACGCTGGTGTGATTTCAGATATCGAAGATGCAGGTATTCTGGCTGTTCTGGGGGATATGATCACCACTGACCACATCTCCCCTGCGGGCTCGTTCAAAGCGGATACTCCGGCCGGAAAATACCTGACCGAGCGTCAGGTCGCACCAAAAGATTTTAACAGCTATGGCTCGCGCCGTGGCAACCATGAAATCATGATGCGCGGCACATTCGCCAACATCCGCATCAAGAATGAGATGCTCGATGGTGTCGAAGGCGGCTTCACCAAAGGACCCGATGGCGAACAAACCACCATCTTTGATGGGTCGATGGCCTATCAAGAGGCTGGCAAGCCATTGGTCATCTTCGGTGGCGAGCAATACGGTGCAGGGTCCTCGCGTGACTGGGCGGCCAAAGGCACCAACCTGCTGGGCGTCAAAGGTGTGATCGCAGAAAGCTTTGAGCGTATTCACCGCTCGAACCTGATCGGTATGGGGGTGATCCCGTTCGAATTCACCGGCGACGACACGCGCAAAACGCTGGGGCTGACAGGTGACGAATCGGTGACCATCACCGGCCTGGCTGGCGATATCAAACCGCTGTCCAACGTTCCGTGCACCATCACCTTCAAAGATGGCTCCACTAAAGAGATCCAGCTCAAAGCCCGGATCGATACCGCGGTCGAGATCGAGTATCTGAAAAACGGCGGCGTTCTGCACTATGTGCTGCGCAACCTTGCCAAAAGCTGATCCCTGATCCAGTGATGCAATCGAAAGCCCCGCCTTGGCGGGGCTTTTTGCTGTCAGGGGTCATCTGCCACCCCTACGTATCGCCCAAAGTGCTGGCGGCAAAGAACAGCCGCTGCGGCCGGCACGCGCTACATCGACCGAGTGCCGCTTGTCGCCCTGCGCTTGGCCTTGCAATCCCCGCGTCTGGGCGGGACACTATGGCCCATGACATGGCATCAGCCAGGAGGGATCCCCATGACCGATGATCTTCGCACATATGTCCAGGGTCACGCCGGGCGGATCACCTTTGCCCGCCCCAAGGCGCTTAATGCGCTGAACCACCCAATGTGCCTAACGCTAGAGCGCGCGCTTGATGCCTGGCGTGATGATGCCGCCGTCGCGCTTATCGTCATCGATGCCCAAGGTGAGCGCGCCTTTTGCGCGGGCGGTGATATCGCCGCAGTCTATCACGCCGGCATCACAGGCGATTTCACTACCGGGCAACAATTTTGGCGCGACGAATACCGAATGAATGCCAAGATCGCCGCCTATCCCAAACCGATCATCGCCTTTATGCAGGGCTTTGTGATGGGCGGCGGCGTGGGTGTAGGGGCGCATGCAAGCCACCGTATCATCGGCGCATCAACGCAGATGGCCATGCCTGAAAGCGGCATTGGGCTTATCCCCGATGTCGGCGGCACCTATCTTTTGGCCCATGCGCCGGGACATATAGGCGAATATCTTGGCGTCACCGGTGCGCGCATGACACCGGCTGACGCACTTTATGCAGGGTTTGCTGATCGCTATTTGCCAGAAGAAACATGGCCGCAGATTATACAGGCACTGTGCGACCACGGCGATCTGCGCGATATGCCCAGCGGCCAAACCCCACCAAATTCCAGCACCCTGGAGGCAATGCGCCCACAGATTGACGCGATATTCTCACGTCCCGATTTGGAGCAGATCCTAACTGCATTGCGCGCCGCCGACAGTGAATTTGGACATAAGACCTTAAGCGTTGTGGCGCGAAATGCCGCCCTCTCAATGCAGGCCGCGATACAGCTGATCCGGATAGCGCGGGCACAAAACGATATCTGTCAGGCGCTGTCGAATGAGTATCGCTTTACTTACCGGGCCTGCGAATTGGCCGAGTTCTTGGAGGGGGTGCGCGCCCAGATCATCGATAAAGACCGCACACCGCATTGGCAAGACACACCCGACAGCCTGACTTCGCAGCGGGTTCAGGCGCTTTTGGCCCCGCTTCCAGCACAGGCGGGCATTAATTTTGGTGCCCCCGCCCCAAACAGGGCCTTATGAAAATACAGCCGCATAATGGCCGTATAAAGCAGTCTAATGGATGGGTGGCATATTTCCAAAGCGTGGATTTGAAATATGCTAACATACTATCACGAAAAGGTTTTTTATATAATTTCACGCAACCAAACCAAGGGGGAGCAGCGTTCTATCTGTATCTGAGCATGACAAAGGATACAGACGATGAAACGTTTAATGATGATGACTTCTGCCGCAATGATCGCCTTTTCCGGCGCGGCAATGGCAGGCCCTAATAACAGCCCCAACGCCTGCGCACCGGGGCAAAAATGTGATGCTCCCCATGCGCAAAAATCCGATCACGTCAAAGCACCGCAGGCGCAGCATTCACAAAAATCCGACCATAAAGCCGCACCGCAAAAGCAGGCCGCAAAGAAACATTCTGCGCCCGGGCACGCCCCCACATCTGCGCAGTTGAAACGCCTGCCCCCGCCCCCATCAGGGCGCGAATATCGTATCGTTGATGACCGCGTCGTAACGGTGAACAAAGACACGCTGGAAGTGGTTGCTGCCGTGGGCCTAGTCAGCGCATTGCTAAATAACTGAAGTGGCGCAACGGCCTTGTCAGGTCAGAGGGCACAGACCCTCTGACCGGCCCGAGCGCCAGCGCTAAGCTGCTGCTTATCGGCCCCTTTCCGCCCAACCCAAACTGCACAACACGCATGTGATTGGAACTGTTTTGCCTGTCACTGCATTGCACTTGTAACATTAGGAGGATGTTCCATGAGCACATCAAAAATTAAGCTGACCCTTCTTGCAACCGCCACTGCGCTTGCCTGTGGCCTAAGTGCCGGCGTCGCAAGCGCTGATCCACGCGGCTGCCCCCCCGGACATCAACAAGGGCATGGGGTATGCGGCCCTCCCGGACAGGTCAAGAAACACGACGCGCGTGACTTTCACCGTTACGATAAACATGACCGCCGCGCAGATGGGGGCGGCAGACATCGTGACGACAGGTTTCGGGTGGGCGACCGGATGACCTCGGACTATATTGTCATCAAAGACCCGCGCCGCTATGGACTTGATCCGCACTACGAATATCGCCGTCACGGCGACCAGATTTACCGTGTGGACCGTGACTCGCAGCAAATCCTTGCCCTGATCGGTGCCGTGACCGCCCTTATGAACTGACTCTGACAGGATAGCCAATGCAACAGCCCCGATCCAACATTCTTCACCCAATTCTGTTGTCGGTGGGGGTCGTGGGATTTGGGCTTCTTGCACCTATGGCCAGTCAGGCGCAGACGGTTTTACGCGGAGGCGCCGCAATGCAAAGCCAAAAAATTGAGAGCGAGATCACCGCCGACACAGGCCTGCAAGAGTGCCGCGACTTGCGCTCGGGCGATCGATTTTGCCGCACTGTTTCGCCCAGCGGCCAAACCGGTCGCTGGGTCTTGTCCAACAAGGCCACGCCCGATTATGCAGTTGGAGATGCCTATCCGGTCTATCAACAATCCATGTTGATGGATTTACGCCGCTATGATCTTCCCGATGTCGACGGCAACTGGCGCTATTATATGACCGATAACATCGTCTACAAGGTCGCCGCCGACACCAACAAGGTGATCGAAGTGGTGGGCTATCGCTCTGGCCGTTGACCGAGCGCAGCGCCCCCCCGGTTCATTGGCTGCGCGCATCTGATATTAACACCTGATACATCCTCCGGCCCTAAGGCCGAAGTCGTTCACTGCGCCGCAGCTTTGCTTTCCAACATTGGTGCCAAATAGCGCCCGGTATGGCTGCGCGGCTCTTTGGCCACCTCTTCCGGGGTGCCAACGGCCACCACCTCTCCGCCGCCATCACCGCCTTCTGGACCAATATCAATGATCCAGTCCGCAGTTTTGATCACATCCAGATTATGTTCGATCACCACGACGGTATTGCCCTGCTCTACCAACTCGTGCAGGACTTCCAACAGCTTGCGCACATCTTCAAAATGCAGGCCCGTCGTAGGTTCATCCAGGATATACAGCGTGCGCCCGGTCGACCGTCGCGACAATTCTTTCGACAGCTTGACCCTTTGTGCCTCGCCGCCTGACAATGTTGTCGCTTGCTGACCCACTTTGATATAGCCAAGGCCGACTTCAACCAGCGCGTCCATTTTCTCCCGGATGGAGGGGACGGCTTTAAAAAAGCTTTGCGCATCTTCAACAGTCATATCCAGAACATCTGCGATGGACTGACCTTTGAATTGCACTTCCAGCGTTTCACGGTTATAGCGTTTGCCCTTGCAGGTCTCACATTCCACATAGACATCGGGCAGGAAGTGCATCTCAATTTTGATGACACCGTCGCCTTGGCAGGCCTCGCAGCGGCCCCCTTTCACGTTGAATGAGAACCGGCCCGGCTTATAGCCGCGTGCCTTGGATTCTGGCAGGCCCGCAAACCAATCACGGATTGGCGTGAAGGCGCCGGTATAGGTCGCAGGGTTTGATCGTGGCGTTCGCCCAATGGCGCGTTGGTCAATATCAATGACCTTGTCCAGATGTTCCAACCCCTTGATCGTTTCACAAGGGGCCGGAGTTTGACGTGCACCGTTCAACCGCATCGAAGCGGTTTTGAACAATGTTTCAATCGTCAGCGTGGATTTCCCCCCGCCCGAGACACCTGTGACACAGACAAATTTGCCCAGCGGGAATTCGGCCGTTACATCCTTCAGGTTATTGCCCGAGGCTTTGACAACCTTCACTTTTTTCTTATTTCCCTTACGCCGCGTCGCAGGCACCGGAATTTCACGCAGGCCCGACAGATATTGTCCGGTGATACTGTTGGGATCCGCCGCAATCTGTTCGGGCGTGCCATGCGCGATCACCTGACCGCCATGAACACCGGCACCCGGACCAATATCAAAAACATAATCCGCATGCCGGATCGCGTCTTCATCATGTTCCACCACGATGACCGAATTGCCCTGATCACGCAGGTTTTTCAATGTGGTCAACAGCCGGTCATTGTCACGCTGATGCAACCCGATAGAGGGTTCATCAAGCACATACAAAACGCCGGTCAAGCCGGACCCGATCTGGCTGGCCAGGCGGATACGTTGGCTTTCGCCGCCCGATAACGTGCCTGCGGCCCGCGACAAAGTTAGATAATCCAGGCCGACATTGACCAAAAATCCAAGCCGTTCGCGGATTTCTTTCAAAATCGCTTTGGCGATTTCATTTTTTTGGTGGCTCAGCTGTTCTGGCACATCACCGATCCAAGCATGGGCTTCCTTGATCGACATCTCAACCACCTGCCCCACATGCAGCCCGGCGATTTTCACCGCCAGCGCCTCTGGCTTCAGGCGATATCCACCGCAGGACCCGCAGGGGCGGTTATTCTGATACCGTTCCATTTCCTCGCGCGACCATGCGCTTTCGGTTTCACGGAACCGGCGTTCCAGATTGGGTACCACGCCTTCAAAGCTGCGTTCAACTGAATAGACCCGCCCACCCTCATCAAAGCGGAAGGCAATTTCCTCATCACCAGAACCGCGCAAAAACAGCTCTTGGATCTTTTTCGGTAGGTCTTTCCACGCGGTTTTCTTGTCGAAATCATAATGTTTCGCCAAGGCTTCAATGGTTTGGGTGATATAGGGGCTTTTGGTGCGCGCCCAAGGTGCAATGGCACCCGCCGCCACCGACAGGGTTTGATCCGGCACCACCAGACGGTCATCGAAAAACAGCTCTACCCCTAGACCATCACAGACCGGGCAGGCCCCAAAAGGCGCGTTGAACGAAAACAACCGAGGTTCAATTTCAGAAATAGTGAAACCACTGACAGGGCACGCAAATTTTTCAGAAAATGTGAACCGCTCTCCCTCACCTTCGCGCGGAGCTGTTTCCAAAATCGCAATCCCATCAGCCAGATCCAGTGCTGTACGGAAACTGTCGGCCAGACGGGTCTCCATCCCTTCGCGCACGACGATCCGATCCACGACCACATCAATATTATGGCGGAATTTCTTATCCAGAACGGGTGGCTCTTCCAGATCATGGAAAGTGCCATTGACCTTCACACGCTGAAAGCCCTGCTTGCGCAGCTCAATGAATTCTTTCTTATATTCGCCCTTACGGTCCCGCACGATGGGCGCCAGAAGATAGCCGCGCGTGCCTTCCTCCATTGCCATGGTGCGGTCAACCATATCCTGAACCTGCTGCGCTTCAATCGGCTCGCCTGTCGCGGGGCTGTAGGGCGTGCCGGCGCGGGCATATAACAGCCGCATGTAGTCATAGATTTCAGTCACTGTCCCAACGGTTGACCGTGGGTTCTTTGATGTCGTCTTCTGCTCGATCGAAATCGCCGGGCTTAGCCCGCTGATATGATCAACATCAGGCTTGCCCATCATATCAAGAAATTGGCGCGCATAGGCCGACAGGCTTTCGACATAACGCCGCTGCCCTTCGGCATAGATCGTATCAAACGCTAATGAGGATTTTCCCGACCCCGAAAGGCCGGTGATCACCACGAACTGATCGCGCGGAATATCCATATCCACGTTTTTCAGATTGTGTTCGCGCGCACCACGCACCTCAATGGTTTTCAGCTCGGCCATGCTATACCCCTTCGGAACCTGATCCCTAGATAGGGTGTCACCGCGCCATCGCCAATGGAAAAGTGCGAACAAACTGTGAACTTCTGCGCATTCGTTCAAATGCATGGCATTTTGGAAAAAATCACAGTCGCGCCACCATGAATGCGATCGCTTGCATCGCCGGGCAAAGGGGCTCACATCTAGGGCAGAGCCTGCAGCCCTTCGCATAACGGATCGTCATATGTCTTCAAACACCCCGAACACACCGCATCCTTTGACTGCTGCCGAGGCCATCGAAATGGCTGCAAGCGGACAATTGCAATTGATAGATGTCAGAGAGCTGGCAGAGCTGACCGCTTCTGGAAAAGCCCAAGGTGCGCTGCATATTCCCCTGGCACAGGTTGCGGCGAAAACCGCGCCCGACAGCCCAGAGAAATTATCACAGCTGTCGACCCAAACACCCGTGGCCATTTACTGCGCAATGGGGGGGCGGGCCCGAAAGGCTGCCGAGGTGATGACACAGCTTGGCTACGCCAAAGTCTATAATATCGGCGGGTTCTCGGATTGGCAGCAGGCCGGTGGACCGGTGTCTGCGTAACACAGCAGGCCGCAGCGGCGCCTTGCGTTGCGCAGGCCTCTGTCTGGCCTGAAGGCTGGCGCCGATAACACCGGCACTATGTGGCGCAACAACAGTCAACCGCATTTTGGAAGGGGCCAACGGCCCCTGACCGCGCCGCTGCGGGTTCGATGCCCGCAGCGGCGCGATTTGGGTTTACGCTGCGCTTAGTCCAGCGCGCCCAGGTCTTTGGCGTCAAACCCGTGCAGCTGATCCGCCTCACCGGCTTTTACCTTTGCCGCCCAATGCGCATCGGAAATCAACGCCCGGCCAACCGCGATCAGGTCGAATTCATCGCGCGCCATCCGGTCGGTCAACTTATCAAGCGATGTCGCCTTCGACCCTTCTCCGGCAAACGCACCAAAGAACTCCCCCGACAAACCAACCGACCCGACAGAGATCGTCGGCACACCGGTGATTTTCTTCGCCCAACCGGCAAAGTTCAAACCGTCTTCGCCATCGATTTCCGGGAATTCCGCTTCCCAGAACCGGCGCTGCGAGCAGTGCAAGATGTCCACGCCTGCATCCACCAACGGCTGCAGCCAATCCTCCATCTCGGCGGGGCTATGGGCCAATCGCACCGAATAATCTTGCTGTTTCCATTGGCTGACACGCAAAATAATCGGGAAGTCAGGGCCCACGGCTTCGCGCACAGCTTTTACAACAGCTACAGCAAAGCGTGATCGCTCTGCGATGGTTTTCCCACCCCAGTGATCGTCACGCAGATTGGTCCCTTCCCAGAAGAACTGATCGATCAGATAGCCATGCGCACCATGAAGTTCGGCCACGTCAAAGCCCAGATCCTTGGCCGCTTTGGCTGCTTTGGCATAGCCTGCGATTGCCGCCTGAATATCCTCTTCTGTCATGGTCTCACCGCGCGGATCACCCGGACCGATCAGGCCAGAGGGGCTTTCCACCGGAGCCTCAGGCTCCCACTCGCCCGAACGGGTCGAGCCAGTATGCCAGATCTGCGGGCCCATTTTGCCGCCTGCGCCATGCACCGCGTCAATCACACGTTTCCAGCCTGACAGGGCCTCGTCACCGTGGAAAAACGGGATACCTGCCATGTTGCGTGATGCGGGGCGGTCGATCACTGTGCCCTCTGAGAGGATCAGGCCGACATCGCCTTCGGCGCGGTGCTGGTAATAGCTGGCGTTGGCCGGCCCGGGGATCCCCTGCGGCGCCATAGAGCGTGTCATCGGCGCCATGACAATCCGGTTTTTCAGCGTCAGGCCCTTATAGGTAAAGGGACGAAAAAGCGTTTCTGTTTTGGAGGTCGGTCCATCAAGAGACATCGGGGAGGTTCCTTTTTGCTAGGCTTATCTTCAGACTTGGCCCTATAGGTATATTTGTGATACCTAGTGTCAATAAGGCACCTATATTGCACTACGTCACCTGAAGGTAACCCGCATGAATGATCACGTTGACACTTTCGTCGCTGCGCCAGAGGCGACCGCTGATACATCAGCGCCGAATGTTTGTTCTGTTGCAAATTTCTCGGTCGCCTGCCCCTGTCGGGAATTGTTCGATCAGATCGCAGATAAATGGTCGATGATGATATTGACTGTTTTGGACAGCGGCCCAACACGTTTCAATGCGCTGAAACGCTGCCTTGAAGGGGTGAGCCAGAAATCATTGACTCAGGCCTTGCGGAAATTGGAACGAAATGGGGTGATCATTCGCACGGTGCTGCCGGCAACGCCTGTGGCGGTTGAATATCAATTAAGCCCGCTTGGCAAAACACTGCTGCCACCGTTTCGTGCGTTATATGGCTGGACAAAGGATAATTATGCCGCTGTATCGCAGGCCCGAACGGAATATGATGCCCGCAGCGGTTGAGCCCTATAGGCATCTTCGACACGGTTTTCGCGATGTCATGCCACGCCTGCAGCGGGCTTTGGATATTTTTGGCAAGATGAAAGGGCCGCCGTTGGGCATTGACGGCCCTGTTGAGGCGTTAACTGCGGTCGATATTCATTGCAATTAAATCGCTAACCACCTGCGCGTGGGTGATAGGCACCATATGGCCCGCGTTGGGAACGCATGCGGTGCCCACGTCTTGGAAACGCGGTGCAAGCGATTGACAAACCTGTGCAACCGATGCGGGGCTTTTATCGCCATGGATCAACAATACCGGGGCGTCAATACTTTCCAGCCCATCAGGGCGCAGGATATCGCCGGGGTCTTCGAGGTTGCTGCGTGAGGCGGAGGCAATGATCGGCAACTGAGCGCAGCGACGGGCACGTTGATCAGGTGTGAGGGCCTCCCACATCCCGGCGGCCCCCCAAATGTCGATGAACCCTTTTACGGCGTTGTCGTCTTGCCCTGATGCGATCAGTGTTTCCAATTGCGTTTGATCGGCCTGCAAGCGGGCGTAGTCTGCGGTGCCTTCGATCGCCTTGAACAAGATCGGTTCGATCAGCGTGAGGGAGCGCACCGCATCAGGCGCTGCAACCGCAATACGCAAGGCGGCCGCTGTGCCGAAACTATGGCCGATAATATCGACAGGCCTGCGGATGAAGCTGGCGGCGATTTGGGTGGCGTGTTTTTGATAGTCCCCGGCATGGATATCGCGGTCCCAATCGCCGCTTTGACCATGTCCTGGAAGATCGAAGACGGTGGTGGTCAGCTGATCTTCCAGCGGGCTGAGGACAGACCGCCACATCCGGCTGTTACCCATAGCGCAATGGATGGCCAGGGCTGGGCGTGGTCCCGTGCCCAAGGTCTGTGCGTGAATTTTCGTGCCAAGGATCACCGATGTCATGCCAATGTACCAAGATGGGCGTCAAGAAAGTCCAACCGGTCCTGCCCCCAGAACCGCTGATCGCTTTCGCGCACGATATAGAATGGCGCGCCGAACACGCCTTGGACGATAGCGCTATCCAAATTTTTCTCATAGGTGATGGCGCCATCGAACAGACCTGTGGTCACCAAGGCTTCGTCAAAGCCTGTATCGCGCAGAATGTCGCGGATCACGTCATCTTGGCTAATGTCGCGGTCGTCGGCCCATAGCGCACGCAAAATCCCGTGCACCAGAGGCCCGACCGGGGCAGCGCCGGAATTCTGCGCTGCGATAATCGCATAAGACGCCGGCGCAGGGTTGGGGGGATAAATCGTCGGCTGTGCGACCATTTTCATCCCCATCCGATCGGCCCAGCGGTCCAGCTCTTGCCGGCGGTAGTCCATGCGGCTGGGATGGCGCGCTGCCGGGCGTGTGCCACCCGTGCGATCAAACAGCGCCAGAAGGTCCAGCGGACGATAGATGATCTGCGCCCCGTGTCGGGCCGCGATGTCTTCCAGCCGCAGCCCCGCGAGATAGGTCCAAGGAGAGAAAACTGAGAAATAATAGTCGATATGAGCCATTTCGACAGGTCCTGACATGCGCTTGAGGTTTGATTGGAGAGTAACCCGGTGCTAAGGCATGCGCAATCCAAGCGAATCCTTGCCGTGACCGTCGATGATACGGGGACGGCCCCTCCCGGAGCTCTTTGATATGCCAGCCATGACCGAACCGAAACTGATTTCCGGCAATGCCAATAAGTTGCTTGCCCAATCGATCGCCCGCCGCATGTCCATGCACCGCGGGATGTCGGTTGGTCTGGTTGATGCCCGCGTTGAGCGGTTCAACGATGCTGAGATATTCGTCGAGGTGTTCGAGAATGTGCGCGGCGAAGATATGTATATTATCCAGTCGACGTCGAACCCGGCCAATGACAATCTGATGGAACTGTTGATCATGACCGATGCGTTAAAGCGGTCATCGGCAGATCGTATCACCGCTGTGATCCCGTATTTTGGCTATGCGCGCCAAGATCGCCGCGCCAAGGCCCGCACGCCGATTTCGGCCAAGCTGGTTGCGAACCTGTTGACCGAGGCCGGTGTGGACCGCATATTGACACTGGATCTGCATGCGGCACAGATTCAGGGCTTCTTTGATATTCCGGTAGACAACCTTTATGCGGCGCCGGTCTTTGCGTTGGACATCTTGCATAATTTCAAAGGCCAGCTGGACGACGTGATGGTGGTATCGCCTGACGTGGGTGGTGTGGCGCGTGCGCGAGAATTGGCCAAGCGGATTTCGGCCCCATTGGCGATCGTGGACAAGCGCCGCGAAAAGGCTGGCGAAGTGTCGGGCATGACCGTGATCGGGGATGTGACCGGCAAGAAATGTATCATCGTTGACGACATGTGCGACACGGCGGGCACGCTGTGCAAAGCCGCCGAAGTGCTGCTGGAAGCGGGCGCTACCGAGGTTCACGCCTATATCACTCATGGGGTTATGTCCGGCCCCGCAGTGGAGCGTGTGACCAATTCGGTAATGAAATCGCTGGTTATTACGGACTCGATCCAACCAACGCAGGCGGTTTTGGATTGCCCCAATATCCGCATCGTTCCTACTGCGCCGGTCTTCGCGCAGGCGATCTTGAACACATGGTCGGGCACGTCGGTATCATCGCTGTTTGAAACTGACACATTGGTTCCGATTTATGAGGGGATGTATTCGCAAGGCTAAGCGCCCCCCGCAATACTGACGTTTTTGCAAAACGCCTGCCGGTTTCACTGGCAGGCGTTTTTAATGGTTGGCCTGTCGTGCAGCGGCTCTGTTCCCTGCCCCACACACGCCCCACATCTGGCCAAAACGCGAAACGGCCGCCCCGATCCGGGCGGCCGTTTGCTGTGTCATGATTGTGGGTTGGCCTATTTCACGATGATCTCTGGCCCCATGGACATGGTTGGCAGCCACGTGGACAGGAACGGCATATAGGTGATCATGATCAAGAACACGAACAGCACGGCCAGGAAGGGCGCTGCAGCCTTGACCACACGCATCATCGGCATGCCGGCAACACCAGAGGTTACGAACAGATTCAGACCTACAGGCGGCGTAATCATCCCGATTTCCATATTCACCACCATGATGATGCCCAGGTGGATCGGGTCCACGCCCAGCTCCATCGCGATGGGGAAGACCAGCGGCGCCACGATCACGATCAGCCCCGAAGGTTCCATGAACTGACCACCGATCAACAAGATCACATTGACCACAATCAGGAACATGATCTTAGACATGCCCGCGCCCAGCATCGCCTCTGCGACCTTTTGCGGGATCTGCTCATCTGTAAGAACATGTTTCAAGATCAGCGCGTTGGCGATGATGAACATCAAGGTGATGGTCAGCTTACCGGCATCAAACAGGGTCTTGCGGGTGTCCTTGTGGAACAAGGCTGTCACCAAGGCGATGGGTTTGGACAGCAAGCTGCGCTTGCTTTCGCCTTCATTAAGCGGGCCCATATCTTTGTAGATGAAGTTTGCCACCAGCCACGCGTAGATAGAGGCAACCGCGGCCGCTTCGGTGGGGGTAAAGATCGCCCCGGTGATACCTGGAATACCGTAGATCCCGACCATGATAATCACGATCAACATCAAACCCCAGAACGCGTCTTTGAAGCTTGCGAAAATTTCGGCCCAGCCTGCGAACTCGCCTTTAGGCATCTTTTTGATCCGGGCGAAAATATAGATCGCGATCATCAGCATCAGACCAGCCAATAGGCCCGGAATAACACCCGCCAGGAACATCCGGCCAACCGACACTTCGACGGTGGACGCATAAACCACCATAACGATCGACGGCGGGATCAAAATACCCAAGGTGCCCGCGTTACAGATCACGCCTGCGGCAAAGTCCTTGGTGTAGCCCATTTTTTGCATCGCCGCGATGACGATTGTTCCGATGGCCACAACGGTGGCGGGCGATGACCCGGACAGGGCAGCAAAAATCATACAGGCGAACACGCCGGCAATCGCCAGACCACCGTGGAAATGGCCCACACATGCGATCGCAAAACGCACGATCCGCGTGGCCACACCGCCGGTCGACATGAACGAAGACGCAAGGATAAAGAACGGAATAGCCAGCAGCGTATAGTGCCCTGCCATCGCCTGGTATAGCGACTGCGCGACAGAGGCCAGCGAGGTCTCGGAAAACGCCAGTAGGAAGATGATTGACGACAGACCCAACGAAACGGCGATCGGCACACCAATCAGCAGCAGACCGACGATCATGCAGAAAAGAAGAACGACATCCATGATTTATTCCTCGTGATGGCCGCGCGCGACGCGCTCGACTTCTTCTTCAGCTTCGTGGCTGACAATCAGGCTGGACTGACGCCCGGCAATGACACGCATCGTCGCCTGGATGACACGCAAAAGGGTCAGCGCCACACCAAAGGGCAAAATGAAATAAGGGATCACTCGGGGCAGTTTATCATAAGCCTCGCCCATATTAATCGCCCCTTCCAACCAACGGAAAATCGCAATCATCGGCACCTGATCAGTTTCATACCATGCCTGATCGCGGGTCTTTTCAAACCCGGTGGGGAACCAGTGTCCTGCAGTCCGGTCAAGCCCGGCATAGGGGGCCCAGTAATCCCACGCGCCCTTCATCAGCAACACAGTATACAGCAAACAGCACAGCGCCGAGATAACGGCCAGAACCATTTTCCCCTTGGACGGCAACATGTTGATGATGGCATCAACACCCAGATGCGCCGTCTTTTTGAAGCTGTATGAAATACCAAGGATCACCAGCCATGCGAACAAGATCAACGTGACTTCAAGCCCCCAGATCAGCGCATGATTGAAGACATAGCGAAGCACCACATTGACGAAGGTAATCACAACCATCGCCCCAAGAAGCCCACCGATAACGTTCTCTTCTAACGCATCAATGAAAGCCCCCAGCGGTCCGCGCGGCTTAGAGTTATAGCCGGACATTCCTGCCCCCTTTGTTCGGGTTTCTCTTTCGGGTTGGATGGGACGGCGCGCATATCTTGGGCCAGATCCCCAACCGTGACAGACCATCAGCCCAAGTCACGGATCTTTCAGTGAACAGGCCCCGCAAATTGCGCGGGGCCCGCCAAATATCAGGGGCAGCCCATCGGCCAGACCCTTAGTGTTTCGCGTTGATTTCCTGTGCAGCGGCGATGTTATCGGCACCAACGTCGGCTTCAAACTCGCTCCACACTGGTTTCATCGCATCAACCCATGCCTGACGTTGCTCAGGTGTCAGCTCACGCACTTCGGAACCGGCATCGATCACAGCCTGACGGTTGTCAGCGTCAACTTCTGCGATGGCTGCGTTACGCTCGGTCGAAACCTCATCCATGATGCGGGCCAGGTCGGTGCGCAGACCTTCGTCCAGACCATCCCACCAATCAACGGACACAACGACCATATAGTCCAGCAGGCCGTGGTTGGTTTCTGTGATCCCATCTTGCACTTCAAAGAATTTCTGACCGTAGATGTTGGACCAGGTATTTTCCTGACCATCTACAACGCCGGTTTGCAACGCGCCATATACTTCCGAGAAAGCCATCGGCTGCGGGCTGGCATCCAGTGCTTTCATCTGTGCGACCAAAACATCGGAGGGCTGAACGCGGAATTTCAGGCCCGCGGCATCGGTTGGCATTACCAGCGGCTTATTGGCCGAGAATTGTTTCAGACCATTGTGCCAAAACGCCAGACCAGACAGGCCGCGACGCTCCATCGATGCCATCATGTTCTGACCGGCTTCGGATTGCTGGAATTCCTCAACCGCGTCCATGTTTTTGAACATGAAGGGCAGATCGAAGATGCGGAATACTTTGGTGAAGGTTTCAAATTTCGACAGCGACGGTGCCGCCATCTGAACGTCGCCTTGCAGCATCGCTTCCAGAACCTGATCATCGTTATACAGGGTCGAGTTCGGGTAAACTTCAACACAGGCTGTGCCGTTCAGCTCGTCATTCACACGCTCTGCAAACAGCGCAGCAGCGATGCCTTTAGGGTGCTTGTCAGAGTTGGTAACATGGCTGAACTTGATGACGGTCTCGCCGGCGTCACATGCGGCTGCGGCCATACCGGTGGTAGCGGCCAAAGCGGTGGATGCCAATGCAAGCGCCTTTACAGCGTTAAGTGCGGTCATAAGTGATCCTCCCAAGATCTATCGGCGCGACTGCCGCGCCGTCCTTCCGGAATAAGGTTTGCTTGAGCCATGCACCACACGCAACCGTGATATGAGAAATTAAATAACTTCAATAAATTCAATACAATACAAGGCATACCGCCGAATAGGCCAAGTAATGCGTGCGGATTTTCACACACCCCATCACGCGCCTGTGCGAAATATTGCACAGCACCAGCCGCTATTGCAGCGCAGCAATGATCACGCGCTCGCACAGCCCCCCTCACCACGCACTCAGTTTACCGGGCAGTCAGTTCGCCGGGCGATCAGGACGTCAACGGGCACCACCACATCTACAGACGCCAGATGATCAATCGGCGTCACAGATCTGATCAATTGGAATTGGGATCACCGATCGGCATCGCCCTGCCCTTAGGTCAGGACAATTGCGCCAGGAAGCGATCCACCTCGGCCGAAGTCGTGGCCCAAGAACACACCAGACGGGCCAAGATTTGCTCATCCGCGGGACCGGTCCGCGATGGATCATCGGGCCAGTAATAATAGCGCGCCCCCGCCGCATGTAATTTATCATGTGCACTGCGCGGCAAGGTCGCAAAGACCTCATTGGCCTGAACCGGATGCGCCACACTGCCGCCGGCAGCCAGGATGCCATCCGACAGGCGCTTGGCCATACGGTTGGCTTGCCCTGCCAGCCGCAGCCATAGGCCGCTGTCCAGATAGGCCATCATCTGCGCTGCAAGATAGCGCATCTTTGACGTTACATGCCCGCCGCGTTTCATCAGATCCGCGAAACCTTCCGCCAGCTCCGGGGTCAGAAACACAATCGCCTCAACAGCCAGACAGCCGTTCTTGGTGCCACCGAAACTGAGCACATCGACACCCGATATCAGCTGCCCAGGTGTGCAATTCAGCGCAGAGACAGCATTGGCAAAACGCGCACCGTCCATGTGCACATACAACCCGGCCTGATGCGCCACGTCAGCAATCGCTGCCACCTCATCAGGGGAGTAAAGCGCGCCTGCCTCGGTGACATTGGTCAACGATACCATACCACGCAGCGCATCAAGCTGACACACATGTTTGGTATAGGTGATAGCCGTCTTCAGCGCCGCCGCCGTGAATTTGTTATCCGCCCCGTCCAGCAGCACCAGCTCGGCGTTGCGGGTGTAAAACAACGGCGCGTCTTTTTCATCTTCGACAATATGCGCATGACGATGGGTGAAGATCATCCCTTCGGAATCCGTCAACGCCGCACATGACAGCGCATTGGCCGCGGTGCCGGTGGACACCAAGAACACCTGCGCCTGCGGGGCATCCAACAAAATTCGCAGCTGCGCCTGCACCGCCGCCGACAGCGGATCCGCACCATAAGACGGCACATGCCCGTCATTGGCCGCCATCATCGCCTGCATGATCCGGGGTGCGACGCCCGATGTATTGTCAGATGTAAAATTCACGACAGATCTTCAATCGTATACTGATCCCAATCATCTTCTGGGATGTCACTTTCAGACACGGTCCAACCTTTGACCGACCGCCCCTCTTGATGGATGGTCTCATGCGACCCCGAGACCAGATAGTGCCACGATTCCAACGGCTTTTCTTCAAATCTTAAACGGTAGGCACAGCTGCGCGGCATCCAATAGGCGATCTGGCTGATCGATTCCGGTGTCAGGCGAACACATTCGGGGACATATTTATGCCGGGTGTCGTATTTTGAACATCGGCACGTCGCGCCATCCAACAAACGGCAGGCTACGCGGGTAAATTCCACCTCTCCTGTGTCTTCATATTCCAGCTTGTTCAGACAGCATTTTCCACAACCATCGCACAGCGCCTCCCATTCAGGAGTCGTCAATTGCGAGAGCGGCAAAGTCCAAAAATTAGGGCGCATTTTATCCATCTGGCGAGATTTGCCATTTCAGCGCAAATTGCAATGGGTCAGCAGGGTCAGCGCGTCAAAATTTCGCGCGCTTGATCACAATCCAGCTGCATCTGAACAATCAACGCATCCAGACCGTCGAATTTCAGCTCGGGGCGTAGATACTCAACAAGCGCGACCGACAGATGCGCACCATAAAGATCACCGCTGAAATCCAGCAGGAATGTTTCAAGATTGGGGGTGTTTTCGCCAAACATCGGCCGCACGCCCAAACTGGACGCACCAAGATATGTGCCCTTATGCGGCCCGGTCAGCACATCGACACGCACCGCATAAACGCCCAGCTTGGGCAAATGCAAACCGGCCACCGACATATTCGCCGTGGGGTAGCCCAATTCACGGCCGCGTTTTTCGCCGTGAACCACCTCTCCTTCGATTCGGTGCAGATGACCCAGCATGGCAGCGGCATCTTCTGGCCGCCCCTGCGTCAGAGCCAGACGGATCGCGGTTGACGAAATCTCTATTCCGTCTTGATGCAATAAAGGCGCGACCGTGACATCAAACCCCGCCTGTTGTCCCAAACGTATCAGATCACCGGCGTCGGCTGCACGTTTGCGGCCAAAGCGGAAGTCCTGCCCCACCACCACATGGCGCACACCCAGACCATCCACCAGAACGTTTTTGACAAATCCCTGCGCATCCATACCGGATAAGGTGGCATCAAAAGGCAGCTCATAAAGCTGATCAACGCCCAGTCGTGCCAGTCGGTTCGCCCGTGCCTCGGGATTCATCAAACGAAATGGCGCAGTCGTTCGGGCGAAAAATTCGCGCGGGTGGGGTTCAAAAGTCACCACCCCCAGCGGCACGCCCTTGCGCCGCGCCAGATCCAAAACCGATTGATGGCCCAGATGAATCCCATCAAAATTCCCAAGCGCGACCGAAGCGCCCCGCGCGGCATGGTCAATATCTTGCCAATGGCGGTTGATGTGCATAACCCGTTCGGTCCCACCTTGCCGGCGGGCACCGCCGGGTGTCTTAGTTGCGCGAGGGTGCCAAAACCACAGCCTCGCCCTTTAACACAACCGTATCGCCCACCAGACAGCGGGTTTCAAGGGTCACGCGACGCTTCACCGGATCAACCGCCATCACGGTCACGCGGGCTTCGACGATATCGCCGGGCCGCACTGGGGCGGTGAATTTCAGCGATTGCGACAGGTAGATTGTGCCGTGGCCGGGCAATTGCTCTCCGATCACCGCTGAAATCAACCCGGCTGATAACATACCATGCGCAATACGCCCCTTGAACAGCGTGTCTTCAGCGTAGGTCTGATCCAGATGCACCGGATTGCGATCGGTCGAAACTTCCGCAAACAGCGTGATGTCATGATCCGTGATCGTTTTATGCAAGTTGCGCATCATGCCAACTTCCAAATCCTCAATGAAGATCGTGCCGATGCGAATTAGGTCCATAATGGTCATCGTGCTGCCCTCCTGAAAGGCCCTCATGTTGCAGTGCAGCATAGCAGGTGCAGCACAAAAATCAATATTAGAGAGCAATAAGATTTCTTCAAGTAATACCTTATGGCAACAAAGTTACTTTTGTAATTCCAAATGGCAATATCATGAGGCAAGCGGTTCAAACCAAAGAAAAACCCCCTGCCCCGCGGGCAGAGGGTTCGATAAATTCGGGAAGAGTGGGCTTAACGGAGTTTCGAAATCGTGAACTGGGGATCTTGTTGGCGTTCGGCCAACCAGACGCGCAGCATCTCTGGATCGGGGGCATCACGGTCATCGCCAAACTCATCCACAGCCAAGCCACCAGTGATGAAGAGACAGTCGATTCCCTCACCCGCAGCGCCAGCCACATCCGTGTTCACACCATCGCCAAGGGCCAAAATACGCGCATCATCGCGCAGCCCCATCGCCGCCAGCTTGCGGCGCGCCAAATCATAAATTGGTGGATGGGGTTTACCGAAATAAAGCGCCTCGCCGCCCATTTCCTGATACAGTTCAGCCAACGCACCGGCGCAGTAGATCCGGCGATCCCCCAGGTCGACCACAATATCGGGATTGGCACATAGCATGGGAATACCACGTGTTTTCGCCTGTAGGAATGTGGCGCGGTAATCGTCAGGTACCTCGGTGTCCTCGTGGAAAGGGCCGGTGCAGACAATGCCTTCCGCCTCATCCAAAGGCACACGCTCAATATGGGATTTTCCAGCCCATGCCTCTGGTACGGCTGTAAAGAATCCATCATCCTTATCGGGGCCTAGGTGCCAGATCTTATGGCCGACCGCGCCGGCAAACATTGCATCTTGCGCCGCATCGCCTGAGCTGACGATCACATCCCAAGCATCATCAGGGATGTTCATCTTGGCAAAACGTTCTTGGACAAAGGCTGCCGGACGTGGCGCATTGGTCAGCAAAACCACCTTGCCGCCAGAGGCGCGGAACGCACGTAATGCGGCAACCGCTTCGGGATAGGCCTGAACCCCGTTGTGCAAACATCCCCACAGATCGCAAAACACAGCGTCATATTGGGAGGAGATTTCAGAAAATGCACGGATGAGAGTGGTCATGAGTACCTGCTTTGGCAAGATATGAATCGGGGGCCTTTCCCTGTTCACGGCACAGGGCGGCTAACGCCGGGTTGGCTTGTAGAGGGTATCTATGGCACGCAGGTGACAAAAGCTGAACCCCCCGACGCAGCGTTGACCAAGTTGATCAAAATGCCGTTCACAGGGGCATCGACCCCCTGTGCCCGGCGTCGAGCGGCGATGCGCCGCCCTCCGGCCAGCCCGTCCCGCCCGCACAACAACAGGCCCGGACAAGGGTTATTCGACCTCCCAGTCATCATCATGGCGCACGCCGCCGATGGCCATCCAATCGGCGCGCACACGCGCGACCCGCGTGTCCCCCCACGTCCGAAACACGATGACGAATCCTTCTTCGGTCACCATATCCGTGGAAATATCCATGCGTGGGTTTTGCTTTTGATCAATATCCCACATGGATAATGAGACATGCACAACGGGCGTCTCACGATAGGTTTCGGGAAACTCGATCAATTTGCGCAGCTCTCGCGGGCCTTCGCCGGTCCACATTACACCGCCGTCCTGATAATCTGAAAACAGCATCACGGATCCTTGCGCAACGCCAACCCGCGCACCATCAATCTTTAGCATCACTTATCCCTGCGACCTTCACTACAGTTGGTTTAGCGCGAATTCACGTTTGGCAAAAGACGCGAATTGCGGCGCAACGCAGCGCAGGCAGTCTTGCGGAGGCAATTTACACCGCAAGACAGGCAAGACATGCGCGCATTAAAAAACCGCGCCATACACTGGCGCGGTTTTTGATCGGTTTCGCATTCGCGACCGCGGATATCAGCCGTTGGCCGCCTTGGCCGTATCTTCGCCATCGGCCACCGGGGTGGCATCCGCATCCTCGGATTTCTTCACCCGGGGTTTGCGCGTGCGCTTGGGCTTATCTTCCGCGTCATCTTCGGGCTTTTTCGCCCGTGGCTTTCGTGCGCGTTTGGGCTTATCCTCGGCGGCAGGGGCCGGGAGAACCTGTTCAGACGGCGCCTGTTCAGACGGGACCTGTTCAGACGGCGCCTGATCTGCCGAAGGCTGCGCAACCGGAGCCGGGGCCTGTTCTGCAGCAACCGGCTGAGTGTCCGGCACGGCGGCAGGTGCCGGCTGTGATTGCCCAGGCATTGCCTGAGCCGTCTCAACCGCTTGCGGCTGATGCGCCGCGGCACGCGATTCGGGTGTTTCCACCAAAGTTGAATCGTCTTCGTTTTGCGCCGTTGTCATTGCCGGTGCGTCATTGCGCCCGCGCCGGTTCTGATCACGATTGCTGCGGTTGTCATTGCGGTTGCGATTGCGATTATCGTTCCGCTCGCCCTGGCGTTCGCCTGACTGATCATCGCGGTTGCCATCGCCATTATGCCCAGAGTTCTGACCTGAATTCTGGCCATTGCGCTGGTTATGGTTTTGCCCACCCTGACCATTGTTTTGGCCGTTGTTCTGGCCATTTTGCGCGTTTTGGTTGCTGTCCTGACGCTGCGCCATTTCGCGCTGCGCTTCGTGAAGCATCCGTGTGTAATGTTCGGCGTGTTGCAAGAAGTTCTGCTCTGCCACGCGGTCATTGGACAGCTGCGCATCACGGGCAAGCCCAAGATATTTCTCAATAATCTGCTGAGGCGTGCCGCGCACTTTCCCCTCAGGACCGGAGCTGTCAAAGACCCGGTTTATAATATTGCCCATCGAACGTTGACGGTTCGACTTCGAGCGCGAACGGGATTTCGAAGATCTCATCTGCTTTCGTTCAATTGGCCCGCATAGTATATCAGCGGGTCTGCCAGGGTCAGGGTCACGTATCACACTTCAACGTGCGAACGGACCGGGCCATACGGTGCGATCAACGAGAGGCGCCTGTCGCCCCCAGATCGGTTTGCCCGCGTTGTGAAGCTGAGCTGTGCGGGGGATCGGCTCCCTCACGGCACGCAACTTTGATAATCATGCTATAGTGTGGCTGGCAAGTCAGAATCTTAACCCAAGCACGGTTTTCTTGGAAATTATGCCAAAACATCCTCAATTTCTGCTTAATATCGGCTTATGAGGCGCTCAGACCCACCGTATCCACAGCGCTGCATGCGGTGACAACCCGGTCACGCCCGTCCAGATCTTGCAATACCGCCACATCCGTCAAGCCAGAATCACGTAAGAAACCGCTGACCGCCTGCCCCTGCGTCGGGCCGATTTCCAGCAGCATCCGCCCGCCCGGGGTCAAATGTGCGGGGGCCTGCCGGGCCAAAATCCGATATGGCGCCAGCCCATCGCCGCCCGGGGTCAAGGCGCCATGCGGCTCCCAGTCCAGCACATCGCGCGACAGGCCAGCCATTTCATCGGCGGCGATATAGGGCGGATTGGAAACGATCAGATCAAACCGCCCCGTTACCGCGCTGTACCAGTCAGAGCGCAGGAACTGCGCCCGCCCGCCCAAACCAAGCGCCTGCGCGTTTTGCTGTGCAACCTGAAGGGCTGCGGCGGAAATATCCGTTCCGATGCCGCGCGCGTTTTCCATATCTGCCAAACAAGACAACAAGATACAGCCAGTTCCTGTCCCAAGATCTAAGATGGTGTCGAAGGGAGATTTCAGGGCTTGGGCCACCAGAATTTCGGTTTCTGGCCGTGGATCCAGCGTATCCGGGGTCACCGAAAATTCCGCCCCCCAAAACAGGCGTTTGCCGGTGATTTGCGCCACGGGCTGAAATTGACACCGTGCCGCAAGCGCAGCTTCCAGACGGGTTTGCGCCTGCGCTGTCATCATATCATGCAGCGCCAACGTCAGCCGGTTCGGCGCAACCTGTAACGCATGGGCCAGCAAGCGGCGCGCATCGCCGGGGGCGTTTTCAATGCCGGCACCGCGCAGCGTGGCAATCGCATCACGCAGCGCAACCGCGCCCGTGACCTGTGTCATCCGTCCATCTCCGCCAATTTCCGCGCCTGATCCTCTGCCGTCAGTGCATCGATAATGGCATCCAGATCCCCGCCGATAATCTGCGTCAACGCATAAAGCGTCAGGTTGATCCGATGGTCGGTCATTCGCCCTTGCGGGAAATTATAGGTCCGGATGCGCTCGGAGCGATCCCCCGATCCCACCTGCGACTTCCGCTCGGCGGCACGTTCCGAATCGACGCGATCGCGTTCTGCCTCATACAATCGGGCGCGAAGGACAGACATCGCGTTGGCGCGGTTCTGGTGCTGCGATTTCTCGGAACTGGTGACGACAATCCCGGACGGAATATGGGTGATACGCACAGCCGAATCAGTGGTATTCACATGCTGACCGCCCGCTCCCGATGCCCGCATCGTATCAATGCGAATATCACTGGCTGGAATGTCGATATCAACATCTTCAACCTCGGGCAGGACGGCGACAGTCGCGGCTGAGGTATGGGTGCGCCCGCCCGTTTCGGTTTCAGGCACACGTTGGACACGGTGAACACCGGATTCGTATTTCAGCTTGGCAAACACGCCCTCGCCCTCAATCCGGGCGGTGGCCTCTTTGATGCCGCCCAATTCCGTCTGGCTCATTTCCAGAAGTTCAAAGCGCCAGCCCTTGGCATCGGCATAGCGCTGATACATGCGCAGCAGGTCACCAGCAAATAGCGCCGCCTCATCCCCACCAGTGCCCGGACGAATTTCCACAATTGCCGGGCGCGCATCGGCCGCATCTTTGGGCAACAGCGCCAGCCGCAAGGCCTGCTCCATTTGGGGCAAGCGCGCCTTGAGCTGAGGCATTTCTTCTTCGGCCAGGGCACGCATTTCCGGATCCGACAGCCAGCCTTGCGCTTCTTCCAGATCAGATTGCGCCTGACGAAAGGCTTCGATCTGCGCAACGATCGGCTTCAGATCAGAATATTCCCGGCTGATCCGGGCAATATCTCCTGGTGACGCGCCACCCGTAAGCTGCGCTTCAAGAAAGCCGAACCGCTCGATGATCTGCTGTAATGTATCATGTGGAACCATAATGTCGCTTTGCCCCTAAATGAGGGCCCCGGTCAAGCGCGAAGCGTGCCGCCACTGGCGCATTCACACAACCGGCACCTTGCCCACCGATACGCACATATATGGGCACAGCCCTTTACCCTGCGATCCAAATCCCTATATATTCAGTCGAGAATTGCGAAGCGGAGCAAGCCATGAGCACCGAGACCCCAGAGAATATTCCAATGGAAGGCACGCCGCTGATCAAGCCGTCGTCAACCGATCACCCGCTTCACGACCCGGTGGTGGATGCCTGCCGTTCCGTGTTTGACCCAGAAATTCCGGTAAATATTTACGATTTGGGCCTGATCTACACGATCGAGCTGGATGACGATGACAATGCCAAGATCATTATGACCCTGACGGCTCCTGGCTGCCCGGTTGCTGGGGAAATGCCCGGCTGGGTGCAAGACGCCGTTTCCTGCGTATCGGGCATCAAAACCGTCGATGTCGAAATGACCTTTGACCCGCAGTGGGGTATGGACATGATGTCGGACGAGGCGCGTTTGGAATTGGGATTCATGTAACGCAAGCCATTTGGCTTGCAAGACGCGCACCGCAAGCCAAACAACTTGCTTTCAGGCAAGGACAAGCGCTATAGCTTATCCATGCCCGATATTTGCGTTCTTACGGGGGATTTTATTGCCTCCACCCGCCACAGCACGGCCACTCTAGAGGCCTCTTTTGGTGTGATTTCCGGGCTGACCACGGTGATTGAGGCATTTGCGCCCAATACACGTTTGGCCCGCACCCGCGGTGACGGCTGGCAAATCGCAAGCCCCGCTGTTGCGCATGGTCTGCGCATCGCCTTGCTGATCCGCGCAGGACTGCGGGCGGATCCATCGCGCCTGGCCACCCGTATTGCCATTGCGTCGGGCCCAGGCCCGCTGCCCGCGCAGACCGACCTGAATGCCTTGAACACACCGGCCTTCATCGCATCGGGGCGCTGCCTTGATACATTGAGAGATATTGGCCTGGCCCATGCAGACGGCGGAGCGGTGGCGGCCACAACCCGTTTGGCCTGTATGGTCAGTGATGGCTGGACGACAGCGCAAGCACAGGCCATGGTTCACGCCTTACATCTGCCCGCCCCCGGCACTACGCAAATTGGTCGTGTGCTGAAAAAATCACGCCAAGCAGTTGATCAAGCCCTAAATTCTGCACGCTGGCCCGCCCTGAGTGACGCATTGACACTGTTGGAGGCCCAATGATTGAAACATTCTCCATGCTGCTTTTTTCGCATATCTTGGCGGATTTCTTGTTTCAGACCGATGCGATGGCCCGCGCAAAAGCAGCGCGCGCCGTGAAACCTTTCGCAGCGCATATTGCAACCGTCACCCTGATCGCAGCGCTGGCTTTGGTACAAGCCACGACCGCCTTCGCGCTGATGCTGGCCATTTTGGCCACAACCCATTTGGCAATTGATGCCGCAAAAATTTACCTGACCGCGCCCGCGCGCCCGTCGAACACAGCGGCCACGCGCCGCAATTCCGGGTTTAAGCCCTTTGTGATCGATCAACTGGCGCATATCTGCGTATTATTCGTCATTGCCTCTCTTTTACCCGGGCTGTGGCAAGGCTCTTTTTGGGCCAATCTACAATGGCATCCCTTGTTCACAACCAACAGCCCTTGGGCCAGCACCGATATGCAGCTTGTCCCTGCGGTGGCGGCGCTGGCCTGCGGCTGATTGCCACGGTGCATGTCGGCGGGATCGCGACGGGGATCTTGATCCAGCCCTATATTGATCATGCCCCGAAAGATGGGCTACCCGGCGCAGGCCTGTTGATCGGCCGGCTTGAACGTCTGGTCATTTTTGTGCTGATATTGACAGGCCAACCACAGGCAATTGGCTTTCTGATCGCTGCCAAATCAATCCTGCGTTTTGAACCCAGCCCCAATGCCGGGCATAATGCGAAGAATGAATATGTGATCATCGGCACGCTGGCGTCTTTTGGCTGGGCACTGTGCAGTGCATGGCTAACAGTCGCGTTACTGGAACAACTGCCAGACCTTGGAATTCCCACCATTAGCCCCTAAGTAAGGAACACATCAAAGGAGATTTCCATGTTCGCGATCCCCGGCCAGACCCCTGTCACCATAACACCCGCCGCTGCCAAACATATCGCGCGGCTGATGGCGCGTGAAAACGCCGCCGGCTTTCGGATCGGCGTCAAGAAGGGCGGCTGCGCTGGCATGGAATATACGATGGAGGTGGCGCAAGACGCCGGCCCCATGGATATCGTCGTCGAAGATGGTGATGCGCGGGTGTTGATCGCACCCATGGCGCAAATGTTCCTGATCGGCACGGAAATTGACTATGAAACGGGGCTGCTGGAATCTGGTTTTAAATTCCGCAATCCTAATGTTGAGGAAAGCTGCGGTTGCGGCGAATCTATAAAATTCAAAGATATGGACGAGCTGCAAGCGGATCGCAGCGCAACCGAAGGCTAATGCGGGGAATGCAGCGGCGCAAAAACTGCTTCGCATAATCCACCCTTTGCACCTTTGCGCCCGCTGACGTAATCTCTGCCCGATCACAACAACCGGGAGGGGCAGATGCGTAAGAAACTCGCTGCAGGCAATTGGAAAATGAACGGGCTAGTCGACAGCCTGTCACAGGTTGAAACCCTTGTGGCACAGCACCCAGCCCCCGGCTGTGATGTATTGCTGTGCCCGCCCGCTACGCTGATCAGTGCGATGTCGGCAATAGCAGGATCTGCGCTCAGTATAGGCGGACAAGATTGCCACCAGGCACAAACAGGCGCGCATACAGGGGATATTTCTGCCCAGATGATTCGCGACGCAGGCGGCAACTATGTTATTCTGGGCCACTCCGAGCGCCGGGCCGATCACGATGAAAGCGATGCACAGGTCGCTGCCAAAACCAAAGCCGCGTGGGACGCCGACCTGATCGCTATCATCTGCGTGGGCGAGACAGAGGCCCAACGCGATGCCGGGACCACATTGCAAATCATTCGTGATCAATTGGCCAGTTCCGTCCCAGATGGCGCAACTGGCACAAATACGGTGATCGCATATGAACCGGTCTGGGCGATCGGCACAGGCCGTACCCCAAGCTTGCCACAGATTGCACAGGTCCACGACGATCTGCGTACCACACTTACGGCGAGATTTGGCACCCAAGGGGATGCAATGCGCCTGCTTTATGGTGGCTCCGTCAAACCGTCGAACGCAGATGAAATTTTCGCCACCTCAAATGTCGACGGCGCTCTTGTCGGCGGCGCAAGCCTGAAAGCGACCGATTTCGGGGCCATCATTACTGCATTAAGCAAAGCACATTAACACAAACAACGAGGGGGGGGGCGAATTACACGCTCCCTCCCCACTTTCATCTTGCCCAAAATATCCCGGGGGGATCGCATTTTCAGGGGCATCGAGCCCCTGAAAAATGCGGTCGGGGCAGAGCCCCTCCACACCTAAATCATCTGTCGCACTACGCTTATACGCGGCCAAATAGCTTAGCCGCGCGCAGGCACCTTTTGTAGCAATGGCATCAAAGTCGCCATATCCGGCCCGTGATCCAAACCCGTAACAGCTTTACGCAGCGGCATGAACAGCCCCTTACCTTTACGCCCTGTCTTGGCCTTTACTTCCGAAGTCCACTCTTTCCAGCTGTTGTCCGAATAGGGCGGCGCGGGCAAAAGTGGCATGGCCTGCGCAATAAATTCACGATCTTCCTCCGCAATCAGCGGCTGGGCACCGTTCAGGCACAGATCGGCCCATTCACCCAAATCCGACAGAAGATTGATGTTTTGCGATGCAACCTGCCAAAATGTCTCGGCGTGTTCCGCTGGAATGCCCAAAGCCAAAATACGCTCTTTCACATCTTCAAATGGCAAGCTTTGATTGCGCGCCCGCGTCAGTGGCACTAGATCGGCACTGTCAAATTTCGTCGGCGCTGAGCCAAACTGAGACAAATCAAACCCTTCTGCCAATTCATCGATGGACAGCTTCAGCTCAATTGGTTGGCTCGATCCCAGACGCGCCATCATTGACAGCAACGCCTCTGGCGCAATCCCACCCTCGCGCAGATCCCGGATCGACAAGGCACCAAGGCGCTTCGACAGCTCCTCCCCCTGCGGACCGGTCAACAAGGAATGATGTGCGAAACGCGGAACAGCCCCGCCGATCGCCTCGATAATTTGAATCTGCGTCGCAGTATTGGTGACATGGTCTCCACCACGCACAATATCTGTAATCCCCATATCCGCATCATCCACCGGTGACGCAAAAGTATACAGAACCTGCCCCGACGCTTTGATCAAAACCGGATCCGAGACGCTGGCCGCATCGATGGACAAATCCCCCAGAACACCATCGGTCCATTCGATCCGCTCCAGATCAAGCTTGAACCGCCAATAGCCTTCCTTACCCTCAGCCCGCAGTGCCTCTTTCTGCGCCTGCGTCAAATGCAAGGACGCGCGATCATACACCGGCGGCTTGCCCATATTCAGCTGTTTCTTACGCTTAAGATCCAGCTCGACCGGGCTTTCAAAACATTCATACAGCTTGCCATCTGCCTTCAGCTGCTCTGCCACGTCACGGTAACGATCCAAACGCAGCGATTGCCGCTCTTCGCGGTCCCATGAAATGCCCAACCATTCCAAATCCTGCTTCAGCGCGTCGATATATTCCTGTTTCGAACGTTCTTGATCAGTATCATCAAGGCGCAAAATGAACTCGCCGCCGGTTTTACGGGCGATCAGATAATTCATCAGCGCGGTACGCAGATTGCCAACATGGATATAGCCGGTCGGCGACGGAGCAAAGCGGGTGACGGTCATTTCAAGGCTCTCCTAGTTCGGCCCTGCTGTGTCACATGTCGCACCAATTGTCCATATCAGCACAGCCAAGGTAGGACGGCATCTGTCAATCACGCGGGCGTGACCTTCCTGTCCTCGCAGCTGGCCCGCTCCGCCCTAGCTGCTAAGGTCATACCAAACACGGCCCAACGCCATCGCAACCCACGATCGGAGATCACATAATGCCTGCAGATATCACCCGCCGGACGGCTATGATTACAGCAACCGCCGCCGTGCCCCTCGGCGCCGTAGCGCTTGCCGGAAGCGCCGCCCAAGCGCAAACCACTACTCAGGAAACAACAGATATGCCGCCAGCCATTCCCCCATATCGCCGTCTAACCATCGGGGCCTTCACCGTCACACCGCTGCTGGCAGGAACGCGCTCAATGGAAAATCCTCATGGCACATTTGGCACGAATGCCAGCAAAGAGGAGTTCGACGAAATATCTGCAGAGAACTTCATCCCTAGCGATGCATCCCTCAACGGCTTCACCCCCGTCTTGGTCGAAACCGGCACCGAAACCATCCTGTTTGACACCGGCCTCACTGCAGATGGTATGACCGCCGCATTGCATGCCGCAGGGAAATCCGCGCAAGATATCACCCATGTGGTCATCACCCATATGCATGGAGATCATATTGGCGGCGTGATGACAGATGGAACCCCCACCTTTCCAAACGCCGAATATCTGACCGGCCAAGTGGAATTCGACCATTGGTCACAATCTGGCAATGAAATGTTTGAAGCCAATATCCGCCCCCTCGCAGATCAATTTACATTCTTGAACGGCGGCGACAATTTGCGCCCCGGCATTACTGCGATTGAGGCCTTCGGCCATACCCCGGGCATGTTGGCTTTCTTGATTGAAAGCGATGGCGCGCGGCTCATGCTTACGGCAGACACCGTCAACCATTACGTCTGGTCGCTGCAAAAGCCCGAATGGACGGTGCGTTTCGATATGGACAGTGACGCGGCCGCAGCCACACGCAAAGCCCTTCTGGGCCGAATTGCGGAAGAAAAGCTCCCCTTTATCGGTTATCACATGCCCTTCCCAGGCGTGGGCTTTCTTGAACCCAAAGGCGATGGCTTCCGCTTCATTCCAATGAGCTATCAGTTCAACCTATAAATCAGGCTTTCATCTTGCCTCAAATATCCATTCACAACGCGTAACATCACGCCAACAACAACAGCAGAGACAAACATCGACAGCGTTTGTCTCTGCCTTATACGCATCGCTTCATCGTTTACGCGACATCAGAAATATCCATCCGCACCAAGGTCTGGTTCAGCAAGATATAAGCGATTTCGCCGAATGTGACCGGCCCGGTAAAATTCCCTGTGCGCTGGCCCTCCAGTTCTCCATACAGGTAATTCAGGATACAGTTGCACGAATATTGTCCCGCACCCGCATCCCCTGCGCCATCCGCAAAGGCCTGAGAATAGCTACCCAACGCATTGGCTAAGCGATATTCCACCCCCGCCACGACAGGCGCGTAGAACTTCACCTCTCCGCTTTCCATATCCAGGCTCTGAATGGATACATTCACCAATGCCCCGGCATAATTTGCCACCAAGGGCAAACGGGTATCTATTTTATTTTCAACGATATATTCCGCGAACGCCACATCTTGCCCGTCGACCTGCGCGGTTTTCACCGTGAAACCACTCTCCTTGAACGTAAAGCTGCGGTCTTTGCTTTCGCCTTGCGCAAAGATATTCAAAATGTCCAAATCGACACTAACACTTGCGGGCAATTCCACATGCAGCAGAACCGCGCCCTCATCATGTCCTTCACCGCTTTGGCCGTCAAAAATCATCGGCGCTGAGCTGCCCAGCTCATCGAGATGAACGCCGGTGATCCATCCTGCCAGCGGCTGATCAAATAGCCCGTCATATGTTTGGCCATCCACCGCAAAATTGGAATGCGCCACCGAAAAGGCCGGAATCATAATCATCGTGAACCCATGCGGCTTGTAGCCCTGCGCGATGCCCGGCAGTTCCTCAACCGAAAGGGTGCGCGGTGTGGCATCTGTGGCCGCGTCGAAGCTGGTGCAGAACAGCTTGTCACGGACAACGGCACCGCCGGTATTGGTCACGAAATACACCGTCGTGCCGCCGATCCACTTTCCCTTAGGCAACTGGCGCAGCAAGTCCTCGGCGCCTGCGATCACCATCACCGCGCCTGCTTCTATCTTCGCGGCAGCCTCGGCCACCGTCAGCATTTCATTTTTCATAGCAGATCTCCGTCAAATTCAGAATTTACCCATGTCGGCAACGGCAAAAGAATTCTTGGAAATGAATGCTCGCAATTCTGCCACCTTGCGCTCCAAGGTATCGGGGCTTGCAGAAACCTCTCGTCGAAGCCGAGAAATCAAAATCCGCGTCGCTAGGGACGTGGATGACAGCTCGGCCTGTGTGGTCAGAACACGCGACCACCGAGGATCGCTTTCGTCAGGGATCATAACCTTCTCCGAAGAAAACCAACTGCGCAGACGGTATCAGCCCATTCCTTAAGGCTGGGTTTCGATCCTCATTCTTCTTTGAAAGTCGCTATGGCGCGGCCGCCCACTTCAGGCCCGGTCGCGCCACCGATTGACCATCGGATAGCGGCGGTCCAGCCAAAAGGCGCGTCGTGTCAGTCGCACACCGGGCGCCGACTGATAGCGTTTCCATTCGCTGATATACAGCAGATGCTCCACCCGGTGAACAATGTCACGCTCGTGGCCGGCGGCAATAATTTGTGCGACGGATTGATCTCCCTCCACCAGACGCTCCAGAATATCATCCAGCACAGGATAGGGGGGCAAGCTGTCATCATCGCGCTGATCTTCGCGCAATTCTGCCGAAGGCGGCTTATCGATGATCTGCACCGGAATGACCTCGCCTGCCGGGCCCTTCATCCAGGGCCGATGATTGGCATTGCGCCACCGGCAGGTTTCAAACACCCGGGTTTTATACAGATCCTTAATCGGGTTGTAGCCGCCATTCATATCGCCATAAATCGTGCAATAGCCCACGGCCATTTCGGATTTATTTCCCGTTGTCAGCAACATAGATCCGAATTTATTCGACATCGCCATTAGCATAACACCGCGAAGGCGCGATTGGATGTTTTCTTCTGTCACATCCGGGGCAAGACCTGCGAACAGGTGGCCAAGGGCGCTGCCAACAGCATCACGCGCCCCCTCAATATGCACAGTATCCAGCCGCGTGCCCAAACGTTGCGCCAGCTGCGTGGCATCGTCCAATGATCCCTGAGAGGTATATTCAGACGGCAACATAACACAATGAACATTGTCCGCGCCCAAAGCATCCGCCGCAATCGTCGCCACGATCGCACTGTCAATCCCACCCGACAGGCCCAAAACCACTTTGCCAAAGCCCGATTTCGTCAGATAATCATGCGTAGCCATGACCATCGCGCGGTAATCTTGTTCCCAAGCATCGGGCTGCGGATCAAACCGCCCCTCCAGAGCACGCCAGCCTTCCGGCCCACGTTCAAAATCAATGTGATCGACGATTTCCTCAAATGGGGCGAATTGCGCGACCATCTGGCCATGCGGGTTCAGTACAAAACTGGCACCATCAAACACCTGGTCATCTTGCCCGCCCACCGCGTTCAAATAGACCAGCGGCAGCCCAGTCTCGACCACCCGCGCAATCATTTTATTCAGCCGCGTCTCCAATTTCCCCCGGAAATAGGGAGAGCCATTGGGCACGAATAAAATCTCTGCTCCCGTCTCGGCAAGAGTCTCGGCGACATCCTCATGCCACGCATCTTCACAAATCGGCGTGCCAATCCGCAGTGGTCCAACCCGGTAAGGCCCCGAAATCGGTCCAACGTCAAAAATCCGATGTTCGTCAAACACATCCACATGGGGCAATTCATGTTTCAACATCCGCGCGACCACTTTGCCGTCCTGCAAGATATAATAGGCGTTGTAATGCCCGGAATCGTCCCAATAGGGCGCACCAATACCCAATGCCGGCCCATCGGTGATCTTTGCCGCAAGCGCGTCCACCGCAGCCATCGCATCCGCCACAAAAGCCGGTTTCAACACCAGATCTTGCGTTTGATACCCGGTCAGGAACATTTCTGGCAAGGCAACCATATCCGCCCCGGCCTCCCGGCCTGTCTGCCATGCGGAAAACGCCTTGTCACAATTGGCGGCCAGCGCCCCAACAGTCGGGTTCAACTGTGCCAGTGTCAGGCGGAATCTGTCTGCCATCAGGGTATCCTCTTCACGGTCGCTTGGCTCCGATTACTCTGAAATCTTGCCAGATGAAAACCAAAACAGGGCTTTCTCTGCTCTGCCGCAACGGTTTTTCGCAATCACAGCAGCAGGGATCGGCCTGAAAATCGCGCAAGTGCTTGTTTCGCACGCGTGTCGCGTTTACCTTGGCCGCGCCAGCCAGTCGCCCCAAAAGGGCGGCACGCCATGCATGCATGGGCCGGGGCGCACCGGCACGGGGACAGGGGTATTTCGATCATGACGATCAATCGGTTTCACAGCTTGAGTCTTGCTTTCACGCTTTCGGCGGCAGGCATCATGATGGGCGCCGCCCCTCTTGTTGCTCAGACAGCCGAGGTCATCACAAAACAATATGATGATGGCGGGCTGTATGAAGGCACGTTTAAAAACGGCAAACAACATGGAACCGGAACCTATACGCTTCCCTCCGGTTACGAATATCAGGGCGAATGGATTGACGGGCAGATCATGGGTCAGGGTCGGGCAAAATTCCCCAATGGCTCGATTTATGAAGGGCAATTCGTCGCCGGCAAGCCCGATGGCACCGGCAAGATCATCTTTGCAGATGGCGGCACATATGAGGGCGATTGGGTCGCAGGCGAAATTACCGGCGACGGGGTAGCCCATTACGCCAATGGCACAACCTATACCGGACAATTCAAAAATGCGCTGCATGATGGAACCGGCACGCTGACAGGCCCGAATGGCTACAGCTATGCAGGTGATTGGGTAGATGGCGTCAAACAAGGACAGGGCAAGATCACCTACCCCGACGGTGCGGTCTATCAGGGTGATATTCTGGGTGGGCTGCGCGCGGGCGAAGGCACGCTGACGATGGCCGATGGCCTGACCTATCAGGGCGGCTGGCGCGAGGGGCAAATGTCAGGCTCTGGCACGCTGGCCCAACCCAATGGGGATGTTTACGAAGGCGGCATGGCCGATGGAAAACGCGATGGCAAAGGCTATGTCACCTATGCCAACGGCGATATTTATGACGGCAACTTCAAAGCCGACAAACGCGAAGGCCAAGGCATTTTCAAAGGCACGGATGGCTATATCTACGACGGCAATTGGGTCGCAGGACGCATCGAAGGCGAAGGCCGCGTCACCTATCCGGATGGCTCAGTCTACGAAGGCCAGTTCGTCGATGACCAACCCGATGGGGAGGGGCAAATCACCTATGCCGATGGCTCCAGCTATGTCGGCGGCTGGGCGGGCGGTGTGATTGAAGGAACTGGCCTGGCCAAATACGCCAATGGCCTCGTCTATGAGGGCGAATTCCTTGCAGCACGCAACCACGGCAAAGGCAAAATGACCTATCCCGATGGCTATACCTATGAAGGGGATTGGGCTGACGGCCAGCGCCATGGAACTGGCACTGCCACCTATGCAGATGGCACCGTCTATGAAGGCCAATTCGAAATGGGCCAGCGCAACGGAACAGGCAAAATCACCATGCCCGATGGCTTTACCTACGAAGGCCAATGGCGCAACGGTGAGATTGACGGCAAAGGCATCGCAACCTACGCCAATGGGGATGTCTATGATGGTACATTCGCACAGGGCAAACGCCAAGGCAGCGGAACAATGCGCTACACCTCAGGCAAGGTCGCAAGCGGCACATGGTCCGAAAACACGCTGACCGAAGACACATCCACAGTCCCCGAAACGGCCACCGCCACGGACTCTCAACCCCCAGCGGCTGAATAATGCCTTTCAGCTTGCCATAAATATCCCGGGGGATCGCATATCCAGGGGCGTCGAGCCCCTGAATATGCGGTCGGGGCAGCGCCCCTCCGGCCCCAAACACCCTGCACGAACATATTGAAATCATGCACAGCGTGGGCACCTTTCCTCTCGCACCCGCCACCGACCGCCCTCTGCGTCACAAAACCTTCATCCCAATCACATCCAGTTGCAACATCCCGGCGACAAGACAGCGCTCGACCGCCCGCATGCACAACGCATTGCGGGCCGCGCATAAGAGCCAAAAGCCAAAAGGATACCGACATGGATATCAAAGACACAGTTGACCTCTCGTGGGATGATTTTGACGAGCTGCGCCAGCCCCGTGCTGCCGAAAATGATTTCGACAAAGTTGTGGACCGAGCGATATCACGCCGCGGCTTCCTTGGCCGTGCAGTGGCCTTTGGCTCGGGTGCGGCTGTATTCGGCTCTGGCATTTTGCACTCCTCGACCTCGGCGCGTGCACAAACTGCAGGTTTCGCCTTCGATCCGATCGCGATCTCAACCGATTTCAATCTGCATGTCCCGACCGGGTTTCAATGGAAACCGCTCGTCCGCTGGGGCGATGCGCTGGTCAGCGACGCCCAAGATGCCTATTCGGCAGACAACGGCGTTCCAGTCGCCATGTCCGACAAGGTCTTTGGCGAAAATACCGATGGCATGGAGACCTTCACCCATGACGGTCACGTACTTCTGGCGATCAACTCTGAATATGTGAACCCCAAGATCAACCTGCCCGAAGCCTCTCAGGGTGTGCCGCAAACCGCAGACGAAGTGACCTTGCTTAAAAATATGCAAGGTGTGACGGTTTTGGAAATTGCACAGGGTAATGAAGGCTGGGCGGTCACGCTTGACAGCCCCTATAACCGCCGCATCACGCATGAAACCCAAATGACGATGGATGGTCCTGCGGCCGGCTCTGACCACGTCAAGACAAATGCAGACCCAGACGGCATGTCCCCTAAAGGGACGATGAACAATTGCGGCTCGGGTAAGACCTTGTGGGGCACCTATCTGACCTGCGAAGAGAATTTCAACGGCTACTTCGGGGCCACCGGCGACTATGCTGAAACCGAGGCGCTGATCCGCTATGGCATCGGCGGTGAAGGCCGCTACGCCTATGAAAAATTTGATCCGCGCTATGATCTGACACAAGAACCCAATGAGCCAAACCGCCACGGCTGGGTGACCGAGATCAACCCTGCCGACCCCAGCTCTACCCCGATCAAACACACAGCACTTGGCCGTTTTAAACATGAAAATGCCGAAATGGTGCAGGGCAAAGACGGTCGGATCGTGGTCTATATGGGCGATGATGAACGCGGTGAATTCATGTATCGCTATGTCTCCAATGCGACCTGGTCTGAAGGGCAGCCAACCGATGGGCTGTTGTCAGATGGCACCCTATATGTTGCGAAATTCAATGATGATATGTCGGGTGAATGGTTGCCGCTGACACCGGAAACGACGGGCATGCCGATCGAAGATATCTTGGTATTCGCCCGTATGGCCGGATCCAAAGTCGGCGCGACCACAATGGACCGCCCCGAATGGATCGCCGCAAACCCGCTGCGCGTCGAGGCATATTGCGCCCTGACCAACAATAAAAACCGCGGTGTGAAACCCAATGCAGGTGGTGATGAAACCCCCGCGACCGGCCCTAACCCCCGTGAAACCAACAATTTCGGCCAGATCGTGCGCTGGCGTCCCACCGGCGAAGACCACGGCGCAGATACGTTCACATGGGATCTTTATGTCATGGCGGGCAACCCCGATGTCTATGACAATGCTTATGCTGGGTCGGACAACATCACCGCCGGGAATATGTTCAACTCCCCCGACGGGATGGCGTTCTCATCAGATGGAATGTTGTGGATCCAGACCGATGGTGACGACAGCAACGAAGGCGAGTTTGCAGGTCAGGGCAACAACCAGATGTTGGTGGGCAATCCCGAAACCGGCGAAATCGCGCGTTTCTTGACGGCCCCCAACGGCGCCGAAGTCACCGGGCTGACGTGGTCGCCAGACCGCAAAACTGCATTTGTCGGCATCCAGCACCCCGGTGGCAGCTGGCCGGACGGCAATGGCAAGCCACGCTCTTCTGTTGTCGCCGTGTGGCGTGACGACGGCGCAGTCTTCGGCTGATTGACGCGACACATCATGACACCACAGCCGGGCGGCAGGGCGAATACCCTTGCCGCCCGTTACCCTATGCGGCCCAAATCCCTTCACCGTTTACGGCCAAATTGACGCCCCCACAGATGGCTTAGGCTTTTCTTTCCGCAATGCAGGCGATAAAGCAGAACGTGACGGCGGGATGACCCCGCACAGCAGCAGCAAGGCATGCATTATGAACGACATCACCACCATCACCACGACCGAGGCTTTGGCTGCCTTTTGCGAAAAGGCAAAATCCGAAGCCTATGTGACGGTGGATACGGAATTTCTGCGCGAACGGACCTATTGGTCGAAACTCTGCCTTGTGCAACTGGCGCTACCCTCGCATGGCGCGGTTGAAGGCGATGCCGTTCTGGTCGATCCGCTGGTCAAAGGCCTGTCGTTAGAGCCGCTGTATGATCTGTTCCGCCACACCGGCACAGTCAAGGTTTTCCACGCTGCCCGCCAGGATCTTGAGATCTTTTTCACCGATGCAAATGTCTTTCCCGATCCGCTGTTTGATACGCAGATCGCGGCGATGGTCTGTGGCTTTGGCGAACAGGTGGGCTATGAAACGCTGGTGCGCAAAATCGCGAAAGAATCGCTGGATAAATCATCGCGGTTCACGGATTGGTCGCGCCGCCCACTGACGCCTGCACAGGCGAAATATGCCGTGGCGGATGTAACCCATTTGCGTGTCATCTATGAATATCTTGCCAAGCAACTGGCAAAGTCGGGCCGCGAAGCATGGGTGCGCGAAGAAGAGCGGATCATGCTGGACCCTGAAACCTATATCAACCGCCCAGAGGACGCGTGGAAACGGGTCAAAACCCGCACCCATTCGGGTAAGTTTCTGGCAGTGGTGCGTGAATTGGCCCGGTTCCGCGAAGGCTATGCGCAAAATAAGAACATTCCGCGGTCACGGATTTTCAAAGACGATGCGATGCTGGAGCTGGCCTCGACCAAACCGCAAAGCCTTGAAGAGCTGAACCGTTCCCGCCTGTTGCTGCGTGAGGCCCGCAAGGGCGATATCGCAGAAGGTATCTTACAAGCGGTCAAAGAAGGTCTGGCCACGCCTGCCGATAAAATGCCCAAGCCCGATGTCGAAAAGACGCAATTACAGGTCGACAGCGCCTTGGCAGATCTACTGCGCGTCTTGCTGAAGGCAAAATCCACCAGTGCCGGCGTCGCGCCCAAGCTGATCGCCAACAGCTCTGATCTGGACAGGATTGCGGCTGGAAAACAAGACGTTGCCGCCTTGAAGGGTTGGCGCCATGAGGTGTTTGGAAAAGACGCGCTGCGCCTGTGCACCGGAGAGATCGCGCTGGCCGCCACCAATGGCCAGGTCCGCGTCGTGGAGGTCTAAGACACAGCCCGACCCACCATCATTAAAACGCCGCCGAAAGGCCCCTCCCTCGGCGGCGTTTTCTATCTTTATCTACGCCGATCCGGTCCGCGTAAAGCTTGCGGATGTGGCGCGGCCATTGCCGCAACCGCGGGCTTAGCGCCCCGCGGTCATAGAGTTTTCAGCCCCCGTCACGCTGACCCGGCTTACATGGCCCAAGGCAACAGAGTTGATATAGGCGGCAGCGGTGATTTCGCGCAGTGGCTGCGCGCCCACACGGCTAGCATCAGGCGATCCAAGATCAGGCTCGGCGACCTTGAAGACATATCGAATTTCGCCATCCACTGGATCGCCGCCATTTTCAGCCACCAGTTCCGCATCCCAGTAGCCCTGGGTTGGCGCGACGCCGGTTGCCTCAATGATCGCGCCCCCTTGTGTGCGGCGGATATTCAGCGCGGTGATACGTTCAATCGGCACACGGTAATCCGCTGTGGCAGCCACATAGCCACCTTCGGGATCCAATGTGGCCGGCGCGGCCTGCGCCCGGTCGAACCAGTTCATCGGGTTCACCCGGCTATCACGAAAGCCACAGCCAGACAGGCTGGTCACAGTAATGGCGCTGATCGCGGCAAAAAGGATCGGGGTTTTCATCGGCAGCTCCGGCACTTGCGTCTATAGATTGCCTAGCCTATCGCCAAGCTTTTGAAAAGCCGCCTCTGGACCTGAGCGCCCTGCAACGCTACTTGATGACCAAAGAACAGGAGCAAACCAGATGGCCACCGCTGCTTTCGATGAAATCGCTGAGACGTTTGAATTTCTTGATGACTGGGAAGATCGCTATCGCCATGTGATCGAGCTGGGCAAAGAATTGCCTGGGCTTGATGATGCGGTAAAGGTTCCCGCCACCAAAGTTGAAGGCTGCGCGTCCCAAGTTTGGCTGCTGCCGCGCATCAGTGGCACCGGGCCAAAGGCGATATTCGATTTCGACGGTGAATCCGATGCGATGATCGTACAGGGTCTGATCGCAATTTTACATGCGCTGTATTCGGGCCAATCGGTGTCGGCTGTGTTGCAAACCGATGCTCCGGCGGAATTGGCGCGGCTGGGGCTGAATGATCATCTTTCGGCACAACGCTCCAACGGGCTTCGCGCGATGGTAGAGCGGATCAACATTTTGGCAAATGAGGCTGCGGCGGCCTAAGGCCACGGCGCCTACCTAACTGCGCGCGTCCTGCCCATAAATACGGATCCCCCAACCTGCGCACCTCCTCCAAGGGTGCTTGTTGGGGCTGGATCTGTCAAAGACGTGACCAGCACGGGGATTGGCCCCAGCCTGTGATCGGGTAGCATCCTGACCAGCCTAGGAGGATGCTATGACCACCCACCGTTTCAAACATGTGTTTACACGCGCGCTGCCAATTGCCCTGCTGACCGTTTTGCCCGGCTGCCTGGCCCAGGCGCAAGATGACACCAATATGGGGGCCCTGCCCGCCTCCGCCACGCTGCCCTTCACCTTGGACCGTGTGGCACAGTTTGACACGCCGTGGGCCATCGCGCCCCTGCCCGATGGGGATCTGGTGATCACCACCAAACCTGGCCTGATGTATCTGATCCATGATGGTGTGGCGCAGCAAATTTCGGGCGTTCCTGCGGTGGGCTATAGCGGACAAAACGGCTTGCTGGATATCAACGCCGCGCCCGATTTCGCCCAAAGCGGCCATATCTACTTCACCTATATCTCACCCGAGAATGCGCTGGTGTTGGAGCGCGCCACCTTGGAAGGCACCGCCCTGACCCAGCGCAAGCAGATCTGGACACAGACACCGGGCGGACGGGGACAGCCGGGCGGGATCATCGCTTTCGGCCCCGATGGCAATATTTATCTGACCGTCGGCGACCGTATGCAGCCCGACACGGCACAAGATATTCAAAACCTGCGCGGCAAGATCTTGCGGCTGCAGCCAAGCGGCGGCCCGGCTTTGGGCAACCCATTCACCGTGCAGGCCGACGCTGCCCCTTTCGTGTGGACACTGGGCCACCGCAATGCCTATGGGCTGACATTCGCCCCCGATGGCACACTATGGTCGCATGAAATGGGGCCGCGCGGCGGTGATGAGCTAAACCGGATCGAGAAAGGCCAGAACTATGGCTGGCCAGAGGTGTCTAATGGGCGGCAATATTCCGGCATTGGTATTCCCGATCACGCCACCCGCCCCGAATTCACCGCCCCCAGCCTGTATTGGTCGCCCGTGATTGCGCCGTCGGGGATGGTATGGGTCGAAGGCTCTGACATTGCCGGTCTGGACGGCACGATGGTTATCGGCGCCCTGGCCGGCGAAGGTTTGGTGCAGGTTGCAGGTGATGGTAGCCGCCAAATCGCGCGCTGGGATCTGGATATGCGGGTGCGTGACGTCGCCCAAGATAGCAATGGCGCGCTGTGGATCATTGAAGATGCCGAAGATGGCGGGCTGTATAAGCTGGTCCCGAACTAGGTCCGACTCACAGCTTGGTTTGATTGGCAACCGGGGTGACGCGCCGCTTCAGCTGCGCTTCACGCCATGTCATATAGCTGATCGCGCCAATAATCACCGCACCGCCTACAATAACATAGGGGTCTACCGGCTCGGCAAACAGCAACCACCCTGCCAATGACGCCCAGATCAGTTGCAAGAATACTGCCGGTTGGCTGACGGTGACCGGGGCCGCTTCAAACGCGCGGGTCATCGCATAATGGCCTGTGGTGGCCACGACAGCTACCGCCCCCATCCATGCCACATCCACCACGCCCACAGGCACCCAGACCCACAGCGCAACCGGTGCCAGAACAATCGTCACCACCAATGTCATCATCGCGACCACCGTCGTCGCCGTCACAAAAGAGGTCAGCCGCTTCGCAGCCAAATAGGCCGCGCCAAAGAAAATCGCCGCGCCCAGCTGCGCCAGATGGCCTGGGTCAATCTCGCGCAGGCCCGGGCGCAAGATGATCAACGCCCCTACCAAGGCCAGACCCACTGCCACAATACGGCGCCAGGCCAGCCCCTCGCCAAATAACAGGGCGCCGCCGACTGTCACCACAATTGGGTTCAGATAGCCAATCGCCGTGACATCTGCGATCGGGATCCGCGTCATGGCGTAAAACCATAAGATCACCGCACAGCTGTGAAACACCCCGCGCAGCCCGAACAAGGCCCAGACCTGCGGCGTGAACCCCAGGCGCAACAACCGCCACAGCGCAGGCGCAAAAAACACCACCCCCCACAAAAAGCGGATAAAAGCAGATTGTGCCGGGGGCATCGTATTGCCGACATGGTGGACGATCACATTGACCAATGTAAAACACAGCGTCGTGCCAAACATCCACGCAAGCGCCACCATCGGGCGATTCTGTTCTATACCGTTCATATTGTCGACAGTTCGGCATCGCGCCTGCCAGAGCAAGCATGCAATTGTAACCGTTGCAAATCAAATGGGCCCCAGCGCCAATTTCACTGCCACCGAAAGCAAGACCAGCGCAACAAATCCATCAAGGACGCGCCACGCGAAGGGCTTGGCAAACAGCGGTGCCAACAGCCGCGCCCCATAGGCCAGCGCGAAAAAGAACACAAAACTGGCGGTGACCGCGCCCATGCCAAAGGCCCAGACGACGCCGTGAAACTGTGATGACACCATGCCCATGAACACCACCGTATCCAGATAGACATGCGGATTGGCCCATGTGAACAGCGCCACCGTGGTCAAAACAGAGCGCAGGCTGGGGGACGCGCCTTCCCCCGCAATCAGCCCAGCCCCCCCACGCCATGCAGACCAGGCCGCGCGCATGGCATAGACCAGCAAAAACGCCACCCCGCCCCAACGCAAGATAGGCACGATCAGCGGCAGCGCTTCGCGCGCAATGGCAAAACCGCCAATCCCCAGGCAGATCAAAATCGCATCCGACAATGCGCAAAACAATGCCACGGCAAAGACATGCTCGCGCCGCAGCCCTTGGCGCAACACAAAGGCATTTTGCGCGCCAATCGCCAATATCAGCCCAAGCCCCAGCCGAAATCCGGCAAACCCTGCAGCAAACGCAGTCATCAAAACATCCTATTCGGTTTTTTGGTCTATTTACGCCCCCCTCTTGCCACGCCCATAGGTAAAGCCATAATTAATATGTCTAATTTTGATGAAGGGCTGCTAATGCTGGATTACAATGCGCTAAGCGCGCTGAAAGCCGTGCTGGACCTTGGCAGCTTTGAAGCCGCGAGCGACGCCCTGAACGTCACCCCATCTGCAGTTTCTCAGCGGATCAAAGGGTTAGAGGACCGCATGGGCGCAGTTCTGGTGATCCGGGGCCAGCCCTGCACCGGCACCGCACTGGGCGCGCGTTTGGCCCAACATGCCGCGCAGGTCACATTGATGGAGGCCGAATTACTGCCCGCGGGCGCCCCGCCGGTTCTGCGCATTGCAGTCAATGCCGACAGTCTGGCCACATGGGTGATGCCCGCCCTGGCGCAAATCAAGGATCGCCGCTTTGACCTTGTGATCGCGGATCAAGATGTTTCGGCCCAATGGTTACGGCGCGGCACGGTGCTGGGCGCGATCACCTCCACCCCGACGCCGGTGCCGGGCTGCGATGTCATGCCTTTGGGCGCGCTGCGTTATATCGCCTGCTGCACGCCGGAATTTTATGCCCAGCATTTCGCACAAGGCGTCACCGCCTCAGCCTTGGCCCAGGCACCATCACTGATGTTTGACGCCACCGACCGGCTACAGGCCGCATGGGCGGCACAAAATTATGGGCTCGTCACCGCGCTAAACACCCATCGCATCGCCTCGACCCACGCGTTTATCGATGCCACCATGTTGGGAATGGGCTGGGCCCTGAACCCAGAAGTCATGGTGGGCCAACATCTGCGTGAGGGGCGGCTGACCGCATTGGATCGAACATCTTTCGACACGCCACTTTATTGGCAAAGCCTGCGCCATTTGCGCGTGCCTCTCACCGCGCTGGTTCAGGCCCTGCGCAATGCATCGCGGCGCGTGCTGACACCGCCATAAGGCTTGGCGGCGCTGCACGCATGGGCTACATGACCCACGCATTCCCAAAGACCCTCACCAAAATTCGATGACACAGGCAGGCACGACGCATGGCACAATGGCAGTTCACAGGCGGCACCTTCTTGGAAGGGGACACCCTGCGGCCGGGCGATATCGCAATCGAGGACGAAACTATCCGCCACAACGCCGCCACCGCCGATCACCGGATCGATGCGCGCGGCCTGTGGATCTTGCCCGGTCTTGTCGATCTGCATGGCGATGGGTTTGAACGCCATGTCGCACCCAGACGCGGCATGGTAACCTCGATGGTCACAGCTCTTGGCGCTGTTCAAGAAGAGCTGTCCTGCTGTGGCATCACCACCGCCTGGCTGGCACAGTTCTGGTCATGGGAAGGGGGAATGCGCGCCCCCGCCTTCATGCAGCGGCTGGCCGATGGGCTGCGTGGCTTCACTCCGGAAATGCGCTTAGACCTGCGAATCCAACTGCGGTTGGAAACCCATATGGTCGAAGATTTTGACCCTCTCAGCGCGTTTATCACCGAATACGGTATTGAATATCTGGTGTTTAATGACCATCTGCCTCATGCTGCTCTGGATAAGGGCAAACAGCCCCCCCGGCTGAACGGCTCTGCCCTTAAAGCGGCCCGATCACCCGCTGCCCATCTGGCGGAAATGCACTATCGGCGCTCCCTGTCAGATCAAGTTCCCGACTTCGCAAACCGCCTGATCCGGGCCTTCCCCAATCTGCGCACGGGTTCCCATGACGACCCTGATGTGCTCACGCGCCAAATTTGGCACCAACGCGGGGTAGTTATCTCGGAATTCCCCACCTCAATTGACGCCGCACAGGCTGCCAAAGACACCGGCACCCCCGTAATCATGGGCGCGCCAAATGTCGTGCGCGGCAATAGCCATAACCGGGGTGGCATCGCCGCCGATACTCTGATCCGCGACGGGCTAGTGGATGCGCTGGCCTCCGATTACCATTACCCCGCGCTCGCGCAATCCGCCTTCGCACTTAGCGATCGCGCCATCATGCCTTTTGCAAAGGCCTGGGGCTTGGTCTCACAGGGTCCGGCACGGCTGATTGGTCTGACAGACCGCGGGACATTGGACCAGGGCGCACGCGCCGATATCACCGTGATAAACCCAAGCACACGCCGGATCATCGGCACATTTGCAAACGGCGCGCCCGTCCACCTCACCGGCCCACTCGCTGACCGGCTGACATAGCGCGCGGGCCAAGGTTTTCATCTTGCTTTAAATATCCAAAATCCCACCCCAAACCCGGGGCGCTTCCGCCAATTCGGCGAACGTGATATCTCGGGCATTCTGAACACCCGCAATCACACAATTTTATTGATTTTTCCATGGTAAATGGTACCGCCTCCCTGGCTCGAACAGGGGACCTCTGGATCCACATTCCAGCGCTCTAACCAACTGAGCTAAGGCGGCACCGTGAGCGGGGATTTAGCTGTCCCCGCCAAAGATTGCAAGAGGGGTTTTTGCCCAAAATAGGCATTTTCCTTGCCAGAGCCCAGAAACGGGTCTAGGCACCTTGGCCAACACGGATATGGAGACGATAGATGAGCATCAATAGCGAAAGCGAAACCGCCGCGAACCTGCAGATCGGGCCCACCACGCTTGGCATGGTGCGAATCTATGTCGAAGGCGACGGTGTCGATTTGCCGCTCGATTTTGACCCCGAAGAAGCCGAAGAAATCGCAGAAGAGCTTATGGCCGCCGCCGATGCCGCGCGCCAAATGGGCGGAAAAGGTAAATCAAAGAAATAACGCCGCCAGTTTTTCCTATTATATCGTTATCATAGCCTCGGGGATGCGCGCCAGACCATGGGCCTGCCCGCCCCCGGGCTGCTTGCCCCGCGCAGGCAACAGCGCAGTATTTTTGGCGCGCGACAGGCATATTTGCCCGGCACGCCACATTCTCTGCCCCCAAGGTCACATACCCAGGTGATCTGGCGACACGCAATCTGTCATTACCCCCCTTGTCAGCAACCCTATGCAGCCCTATCTGGGTGGAGGCGGTTACTGCTCTTTGCGTGAGAGACTCTTTTCCAGTGGCCTATACCGATACCGAGGGAGCTGGCTCTGTCTTGGCCCTGGCCTTGTTACCTGGCGCCCACCTGAACTTTCAGGTCCTCGGGAAATTTCCATCTCCACGATCGCTGCGGTTTCCGCCACCCAATTCCCGCATCCACCAAAGGTCCAACCTGGGCCACGCCGCCGCCCATATCATGCCTTACGACGCATGCGCTGCGACATACCCTACGCAAAGCGCGCTATCACAGCGCAGGTATAGCTAAAGCTTGTTTCTACATTTTAATGGGGGGGCAAGCATGGTGGCGAGGGGGGGATTTGAACCCCCGACCCCACGATTATGAGTCGTGTGCTCTAACCAACTGAGCTACCTAGCCACTTGCCGGGCGTATTTACGAACACAGGCCCGGAGCGTCAAGCCGTGAATCGTCAAAATTCACTTTTTTTCCTCCTTCCCCTACGGAGCCTTACCATATTTGCTGAAATTCAAAAGGTTGCACCACGCAAATGGGCTCCGAAGGCATGAATTTTGATCCAAACCGCAGAACACCATGCCATTCATGTGGTGAGTCGCAGGTCATTTCCAACGCCCGTTCGGACCCGCCCCACATTATACGCCCATAGGGCCGCACACGCCCCCCACAGCCACCTGCATGGGCGTCAGCACCGATATATCGAACCACACGATTGGTAATCACGGCTACGGACGCGAAAGAGGTCACCACAGCCTGGTTTGATTTGACGCGCATACAACATCGCCCGCAAATGGCCCATCGATAGGCAGTATCAGTTGCAAATGATCCGCTGCAAAGCCCGCCAAGGCGCGTGTTGCCAGATGTATAAGACGGGCAAAATAGCTGCCCGTCATTTTGATCGGTTAATACACGGTAACCTCAGTCCCGATAGGAACCACGTCAAACAATGCGATCACATGATCATTGACCATACGCAGGCAGCCATTGGACACCGCGCTGCCGATGGAGCTGGGCGCGGTGGTCCCATGAATGCGGATCGCGGTATCACGCCCATTTTGATACAGATACAGCGCACGCGCCCCCAACGGGTTGTTTGGGCCGCCCTTCATCCCATCCGCATATTGCGCATAGGACGGGTTGCGTTCGATCATATCCTGCGTTGGACGCCAGCTGGGCCATTCGACCTTGCGCTGGATCGTCGCTTTGCCGCGAAATTTCAGCTCATTCTTGCCCACGGCAACGCCATAGCGCATTGCCTCCCCTGGGGCGATGATATGATACAGATAAAACTTCTCTGACACGACAATGATCGAGCCGACAGGAAGCTCTGGCTTCACGCGAACCTTCCGCGGGTAATATTGCTGTGCGATGGGCCAGGTTTTCTGGGCCGGTTCGGATGCTGCCTCGACCTCTTGTGCAGCAACAAGCTGCGGCAGGGCGACACATGGCAATACGGCGAAAGTGGTCAATAGCTGACGACGGTTCATTCTGATCTCCGGCATTTCTTGACGCTACGATAACAAAACCAGCGCCCCGCCTCAACCAATAGGCACCAGAACAATGGCCAATACATCCAAACCTAGCGCAGATTGCTGAAGATTAGGTTTCAATATGCCGCGACCGCCGCAAATTAACGCATATTTTCAGCGCAGCAAAAGGGGGCAGGTCGGAACACAAGTATTTGAACACACGCAATGATGTCGGATCGGCGTTGACGCGGGCGTCATCGCGGCTCAGATAAAACATCAAGGAGAATGACGATGTCAGATCAAGCTACCTCATTCATCATTGATGCGATGCATTGCGGCGCCTGCACCGGACGCGTGGAACGGGCCTTGACCGCCACGCCGGGTGTGCACCAAGCCAATGCCAATCTGATGGCCAAAACCGTGCGGGTTGAATTTGACGCGCCTGCCACGCCCGAAACATTGATAAAGACGCTACAGGACGCAGGCTATCCCGCCGCCACAGCACAGACGCGCCTGAAGGTGGAGGGCATGACATGTGCCAGCTGCACCGGCCGTGTAGAACGTGCCTTGGCCCGCCAGCCCGGAGTGATCCTTGCTACAGTCAATCTTGCGACGCAAACCGCGCAGATATCTTATGCGCAAGGCAGCACGTCGCCCAGCGAGCTGGCGCAGGCGGTCACCGCCTCAGGTTATGGTGCCACCGTCGTCCAGGGCAGTGACGACACCGCCCCGGTTGCGCAGCGCAACGCGGATGAGGCCGCGCAGATCAAACAGGCGTTTGTGTGGTCTGCCGTGCTGACCTTGCCGGTGTTTGTGCTGGCGATGGGCGCGCATACGATCCCCGGCATGCATCACCTGATCCAGTCCACGATTGGCACACAGACAGATCATGTAATCCAGATGGTCCTGACCGCGCTTGTGCTGCTTGGCCCTGGCCGCATGTTTATCCGCATCGGGATCCCGGCATTGTTGCGCGGCGCACCCGAAATGAATTCACTGGTCGCATTGGGGGCGTTGACCGCCTTTGCCTATTCCTCGGTTGTGACGCTTGCGCCAACGCTTTTGCCAGAAACCTCACGCGAGGTGTATTTTGAAGCCGCCGCTGTGATCGTGACATTGATCCTTCTGGGCCGCTGGCTGGAAGCACGGGCCAAAGGCCGCGCGGGGGAGGCTATTTCACGGCTGATAGGCCTGCGGCCGGACAAAGCACAGGTGGACCGCGGCGACAGTGTCGCAACCGTTCCCGTGTCTGAACTTGCGCCGGGCGACATTGTTCAATTGGCAGCAGGGGAACGCGTGGCGGTCGACGGGATTGTCACAGATGGCACCGGATGGATTGACGAATCCATGCTGACCGGCGAACCCGCCCCGGTCGAGAAATCTCCAGGCGCAAAAATCACGGGCGGCACGACCAATGGTGCCAGCGCCCTATCCTATCGCGTGACGGCCACCGGTGGGGACACGGTGTTATCGCGCATCATCCGAATGGTAGAGGACGCCCAAGGATCGAAACTGCCTGTTCAGGCACTGGTTGATAAGGTCACGCGGGTGTTTGTGCCTGCGGTGATCGCGCTGTCGGTGTTGACATTTGCCATCTGGATCATCGCCGGCCAGGGTTTCACCCCTGCGTTGGTGGCGGCGATTTCAGTCATGATCATCGCCTGCCCCTGTGCCATGGGGCTGGCCACGCCCGTCTCTATCCTGGTGGGAACGGGTCGCGGTGCGCAGCTGGGGCTGTTGTTCCGGCGCGGTGATGCGCTGCAGCGCCTGTCTGAAGTTCAGATCGTCGCCTTTGACAAGACCGGCACATTGACAGAAGGCAAGCCGGTGCTGACCGACCTATTGTCGCTGAACCCCGACCTGCCTGAAGAGGAGGCACTGCGATTGGCTGCGGGTGTCGAAGCGCGCTCGGACCATCCGTTGGCCCATGCGGTTTTGATGGGTGCGCAGACGCGCGGCATCACGCCAGCCAAGGCGCGCGGCGTCACCACACAGGTTGGGCGCGGCCTGACCGCCACCGCAGAGGGGCATAACGTCGTCATCGGAAATGCGCGCTCGTTGTCAGAGGCTGGGATCGACATCTCAGAACATCAGACCACGGCAAATGGGTTTGCAAGCACGGGGCGCACGCCAATCTGGGTAGCAGTGGATGGTAAGCCCGCGCTGCTGATGGCCGTGCAGGATCCGCTGCGCCGCCATGCCCAAGACGCCGTCGATGCCCTGCGCTATGAGGGGATCGAGGTTGCAATGATTTCGGGCGATGCAAAGGCGACGGCGATGGCGGTAGCGCACAGCCTGGGGATTTTGCGCGTCACTGCCGAGGTATTGCCAGAGGGTAAGGTGGACACTGTGCGCGATCTTTCTGTCCGGGCCACCACAGCGTTCGTGGGTGACGGGATCAATGACGCCCCTGCCCTTGCAGCGGCGGATGTGGGGATTGCGATCGGCTCGGGTACGGATGTCGCCATCGAATCCGCAGATCTGGTATTGATGCAGGGCGATCCGCAAGGCGTGTCGCGTGCCGTGACCCTGTCACGCAAAGTGATGCGCAATATACGCCAAAACCTGTTTTGGGCATTTGCCTATAATATCGCGCTGATCCCGGTGGCGATGGGTGTGCTGCGCCCCTTCGGTGGGCCGGGATTATCGCCCATGCTGGCCGCAGCGGCGATGGCGTTTTCCTCGACTTTCGTCGTGACAAATGCGTTGCGCTTGCGCCGTGCAACTACCTAGCATCATGCCCTCATAACGCAGCCGACCGCGTTGTGAGGGCATTTTTTTCAACAAAACAGATGTGATAGAACGTGAAATAACCGCTCTTACCCTTGCGCCTTGCGCGGCTTGTGGGCAGGAATTGTGTAAAAGCAGGAGCAAAGCCCATGTCCACGACGAATTTAACCATCCGTCCGGTCACCAGCAAAGACCGGAACCAATGGCAAGACTTGTTCGAGAATTACGCGAAATTCTATGATAACGATCCCGGTCCCGGGACAGAACCTGTCTGGCAATGGATCTTGGACAAGACAGAGCCTTTCTACGCCAATATCGCCTATAATCGTCAAGGTGAGGCCGTAGGTTTGGTGCAATATCAAACCATGCACAGGTCTTTGTCGGGCACGATGGTTGTTTACCTGTCCGATTTGTTTGTCTCCCCCGATGCGCGTGGTCAGGGTGTGGGCCGCGCCCTGATTGACCATGTACGTCAATTCGCGGCCGATCGCGGTTTTGCCTCCGTTCGGTGGTTGACGCATGAAACCAACGACACGGCGCGCCGTCTATATGACCTTTACGCACCCGCCACGGGTTTCATCCTTTATGCGATTGAGCCCTAACAAGCCTGAAGGCACACAAGAGCCGATGCTGGCACGGTTGACCGTGCTAAGCATGGGCTTAGGCTGTGTATTATGGGCGGCTGTCTCGGTTTGGCATTTTTCGGCCCGGGCGGGTTTGGATCGGCTTGCGCAGCGCGGGGCCGCAGACTTACAGCTGGCCTCTGACCGGCTGGTCTCTGCGTTGCTGGACTACCGCGAAACGGCTGTTCTGGCCGCCGATCACCCCTATATCAAGGCGCTGACAACCGATGATTCCGGCATCGCGCCACAGGTCGTCAGCGAGGTCTTGCAGCGGTTTGCCGATTTGGCCGGGGCCGAACAGATGCTGCTGTTGTCGCCCTCTGGTCGTGTTTTGGCCGGACCACCCGGCCATGCCGACAGATTGCCGCTGACACCTGATATTCTGCGCGCCCGTCAAGGGGCTGCGGGCCTGTATCATACCGTGCAACTGGCCACAGGGCAGCGGGTGTTTTCCTTTGCCCTGCCAGTGTTTGCCCAACAGACTGCGCCGACAGGGATTGTGGTGCTGATCGTCGATGCGGAAAAGGTGGAGGCGCCGGGCCGTGGCGCCCCGGTTCCGGTGTGGTTCACCGATGATAACGGCGTCATATTTGTTGCCAACCGCTCTGACCTGGTGCTGCGCCCTGCACGGTTAAGCGCAACACAGGTGTCTTTGGCCGGCCAAAAGCTGTTGCAAACAGATTTACGTGACCTGCCCGCGCTAGGGTTGGAAATATCGCGCGATTTACCGGTGATCGGCATGACGGGCCATGCGCTGGCCGATGCGACAGGCGTTTTGCGTACGGCTCGGGTTCAGGCGATTTCCCTGGCATTGGGATTGATCGGTGTTGGCTCGGTCATTCTGGCGCTATGGGAATGGCGTCGGATCCTGGCGCGTGATTTACAGCGTGAAGCTCGTATTAATGCCGAATTGGAACGTCGTGTGACCGATCGCACCGCCGAGCTGCGCGCGACAAATGAACAGCTGGTCCGCACCCAGGCAGAGCTGGTGCAGGCCGGAAAGCTTTCGGCACTGGGACAGATGTCCGCGGGCATCAGCCATGAGCTGAACCAACCGCTGATGGCAATTGGCACCTATGCCGATAACGCCGGGCAATTTCTGGAACGCGGCTACCCGGACCGCGCCGCCGAAAACCTGTTGCGCATCACTGCGATGGCGCAGCGCATGGGCCGTATCATCCGCAATCTGCGCGCCTTTGCCCGGCAAGAAGCCGAACCCGCTACCCGTGTGGGCCTTGCAGCGGTGGTGGAGGCCGCGCTGGACCTGATGGAAATTCGCCTGAAAGAGAACGGCATCTCGGTTGATTGGTGCCGGCCTGACCGCCCTGCCGTGGTGATGGGTGGCGAGGTCCGACTGTCGCAGGTCGTGGTCAATCTGATCTCGAACGCGCTGGATGCCATGGTGAATTGCCCCAACCGACGCATCCGTATCCGCATCGTGCCGGGCCCAACCACAACCTGCCTGACCGTTGAAGACACCGGCCCCGGCATCACCCAGCCAGAGCGGGTTTTCGACCCGTTTTATTCCACCAAAGAAGTAGGCACCGCCGAAGGAATGGGATTGGGTCTGTCCATATCTTATGGGCTGGTGCAAAGTTTCGGCGGCACATTGCGCGGCGAAAACACCCCGACAGGTGCGCGCTTTACCGTAGAGCTGCAAACCGCACGCGCCCCGCATTCCGGCACGCCGCCGCCACAATCCATCCCTCCCCATTCGGAGAGCACGCAATGACCATCGCTACCCGTGTTTTGCTGGTTGATGACGACCGCGCCATCCGCGACGCCCTAAGCCAAACAATTGAGCTGGCTGACCTGACCCCGGTGGTCACAGGATCCTTTTTGGAAGCGCGCGACCATATCACCGCCGATTTCGCCGGGATTATCGTATCCGACATCCGCATGCCGGGGCGCGATGGGTTTCACCTGCTGGCCCATGCCCGCGAAGTCGACCCAGAACTGCCGGTAATCTTACTAACCGGAGAAGGCGATGTGCCCTCTGCTGTGCGAGGTATGTCAGAGGGCGCCTTTGATTTTCTGGAAAAACCCTGCACACCGCGCGATTTGCTGGCCGTGATCGAAAAGGCGTTAAAAACCCGACGATTGGTGTTGGAGAACCGTGCGCTGCGCCATGAAATCCGCAAAGGCGATGCAGCCGCGCGGATGCTTGTTGGCGCCTCCGAAGTGGGCGAAGCGCTGCGCGAACACTGCCGTGTGGCGGCGCGTTCAGGGGCCGAGGTTCTGGTGACAGGCGCGCCGGGGGCGGGCACTTCGAAGGTTGCCGAGGTGATCCATCTGGTATCAGCTGCGGCGCAGCGTCCCTTCGTAAAGCTGGCCGCGGCCGGGTTGGTGCCTGATATGCTGGCCGCCGGTTTTGACCGCGCCGAAGGTGGCACCCTATACCTGGATGAGGTCGCAGACCTGCCGCAACCGGCACAGTTTGCCTTGCTCGAACTGTTGGAAACCAAGCCCGCCACCCGGTTGATTGCGGGCACCTATCGGGATTTGGCGGGCGAGCGCGACTCTGGCCGGTTTCACCCCGATCTTTACTGGAAGCTGGATGTGATGCGGGTGCGCATTCCCGCACTTAAAGATCGCACACACGATATCCCTGCGCTGTTTCGCCATTATGTGCAACTGGCGTGCGAGCAATCGAATTTGCCGCTGCCAGATGTCCCACCTGATTATGTGCAATCGCTGATGACACGCGACTGGCCGGGCAATTCCCGTGCGCTGATGTCAGAGGCAATGCGCTTTGCAATGGGTCTGGCCGATCCGCCGCAAGATCATGCGCAGGAACAGGGGCTGGCCGATCAGATGGCGCAGGTGGAACGAACCTTGCTGATTGACGCGCTGAAACGCCATCAGGGAAACGCGACCGAAACTGCCAAAATGTTGAAGCTGCCGCGCAAGACATTTTACGACAAGCTGGCGCGCCACGGGCTTAAGCCCGAAACCTATCGCAGCGATTAACGCAAAGGGGGCGGTTACAGCGGCAATAATGTGGTTGATTTGATCTCTTCCATCGACAACAACGCGGTCACATTATGAATCTTCACTTCGGATATCAGCGCCTGATAGAAGGCGTCATATGCGCGGGCATTGGGCACACGCACCTTTAGGATATAATCGATGTCGCCCGCCAAACGATGCGCCTCCAGCACTTCTGGCCGGGCTTGCAATGTTGCCAGGAACGTTTTTTGCCAATCGGCCTCATGTTCGGATGTGCGCACCAAAACGAAGAAACACGCCTCCAGCCCCAGCGCCTCGGGGTCAAGGATTACAGTTTGGCGCCCGATCACGCCCGCATCTTTCAATTTGCGGATCCGATTCCACACCGGCGTCTTAGATGAGCCCACCCGACGGGCGATTTCATCCAGCGATTGGCTTGCGTCGTCTTGCAATTGCGAAAGGATTTTTCGATCCAGCTCATCTATGCGGACTGTCATTCGCCTCTCCGGTGCTATGCGGGAAAACATCACTCAGGCCACCCGACTTAGGAACAAATATCCTTATTCGCAAGCATGTATGGTGCAAAAACGGGATCATTTCCTATATTAAAGATCAGTTCGGAGAGCACAGCAATGACCATGCGCCACCCAGCCAAGCCCATCAAAACCGTCACCCTTGCAGGTGCGCGGCAGAGCCGTGACGTGACCGTCACGCGGGCGGGCTTGGCATTTGCCGCATTGCCGCAGTCACGCAACCACAAACAGGCAAGCCAAAGCGCTGAAACAAAACGGTTTAACACTGCGACCCGAAAAGCCCTTGCGGCCCATAGTGCAGTTGCAGCAATCTATACGCGAAACACAGCTGCGCGATTCCGCAATCTGGGCATGACACATTTGCCCAGCCCGCCCCATCCCCGCGCGGAGCTATCGCCTGACCTTGCCTTGTGCAGCGATCAAACGATGCAATACAGCCCAATGGGACCGCGTCCCAAAGCCTGCGCCGCGACTCGCGGCCCCGCCATAAATCTGCTAGGGCTCGCCACGCGCGATGCTCGCTTTGTCGATATTCCTACTGAAGAGGCCCTGTGATGGCACGTAAGTTCACTCCAAAAGTCCTGACCGCCAATGATCTATTGGAAGGCGACGTGATCTATATGACCGCCGATGGCCAATGGGTGCGCGACCACGCAAGCGCCGAATTGATCGAGGATGAGACAATCGCAGATATGCGAATGCTGACCGCGCAAGGTCAACAAGATCACATTGTCGGCCCCTATCTGGCCGATGCCAAAGCCGGCCCGAACGGCCCTGAACCCACCCATTTCCGTGAAGAATTCCGGACCCGTGGTCCGTCGAATTATTATCATGGCAAACAGGCAGATACGTCCAAGGAGAGCGCGAATGTATAAGTATTCGGATTTCGATGAAGCCTTTGTTCGCGAGCGCTGCGCCCAGTTTCGCGGCCAGGTGGAACGCCGTATCGACGGGTCACTGACCGAGGAAGAGTTCCGCCCCTTGCGCCTGATGAACGGGCTGTATCTGCAGCTGCATGCGTATATGCTGCGCATCGCTGTGCCCTATGGCACGTTGCGGTCGGATCAGATGCGCCAATTCGCGCATATCGCGGACACTTGGGATAAGGGCTACGGCCATTTTACCACCCGCCAGAACATCCAGTTCAACTGGCCCAAGCTGAAAGACGTGCCTGATATCTTGGACGCGCTGGCCGATGTGCAGATGCATGCGATTCAGACCTCGGGCAATACGATCCGTAACACGACGGTGGATCATTTCGCCGGCGCTGCCGCAGACGAAATCGCAGACCCGCGCCCCACAGCAGAATTGATCCGGCAATGGTCCACCGACCACCCGGAATTCCAGTTCCTGCCGCGTAAATTCAAGATCGCAGTCGGTGCGGCAAAGCATGACCGTGCCGTTTTGCGCGCGCATGATGTCGCCGTGGAACTGGTCGAAGAGGATGGTCAGCCGGGCTACCGTATCTTCGTGGGTGGTGGTCTGGGCCGCACGCCGATGATCGGTCAGGTGGTGCGGGACTTCCTGCCCAAAGCGGATTTGCTGCCCTATTTGGAAGCCATCGTTTCAACCTATAATCTGTTGGGACGGCGCGACAATAAATATAAGGCCCGGATCAAGATCACCGTGTTTGAAAACGGTTTGGACACATTCCGTGATCTGGCCGAGGCCGAATTTGCGCGCATTCGCGACGGGTTCTCTGGCGTGGATCAAGATGTTCTGGCCGATCTGGAGCGTCAATTCGCCCTGCCCGCGTTCAAGAATGCGGATCCGTCGGCGTTGTCCGCTGCTGTGGCGGTGGATCCAACACTGGCCGCTTGGGTTGCGCGCAATACCAACCCGCATAAGGTAGAAACCCACGCGTCGGTGACGATTTCGCTGAAAGAACACGGCAAAACACCGGGGGATGCCAGCAGCGAGCAGATGCGCGTTATGGCGGATCTGGCCGATGCCTATGGCTATGGCGAGTTGCGTGTCAGCCATGAGCAAAACATCATCATGCCGCATGTGGCCAAGGCCGATCTGCCAGCTGTGTTTACCGCACTTGCGAAAGTGGGTCTGGCAACGGCCAATGCTGGTCTGACATCGGATATCATCGCTTGCCCGGGCATGGATTACTGTGCGCTTGCAACCGCCCGGTCGATCCCGGTCGCGGAAAAGATCGCACTGCGGGTGCAAGAGCTGGGATTGGAGCAGGAAATCGGTCTGATGAAGATCAAGATTTCGGGCTGCATCAACGCCTGCGGTCACCATCATGTCGGCCATATCGGCATCTTGGGGCTGGACCGCGCAGGGGTGGAAAACTACCAAATCACGCTGGGCGGTGATGGCACTGAGAACGCCGCCATTGGCCAACGCACCGGACCGGGTTTCGCCTATGATGAGGTCGTGCCGGCTGTGGAACGGCTGCTGAAGACCTATCTGGAGAAACGCGAAACAGCCGAGGAAACCTTCCTCGACGCCTACCGGCGCCTTGGCGCCGACCCGTTCAAGGAGGCGCTCTATGGTGACGCGAAAAAGAATGCCGCGTGATATCCTTCCCGATATCAACTCACGCGTTCAAAGTCTGAACGACCGCTATAAACATCACGCAGCGATTGCGGTGATGGAAAAGGCGCTGGCCGATGCGGACACGGGTGAGGTCGCCTTAGTGTCCTCGTTCGGGGCGGAATCTGTTGTGCTGCTGCATATGGTATCGCTGATTGCGCCATCGACGCCGGTGCTGTTCATCGATACGCTGATGCTGTTTCAAGAGACGCTTGATTACCAGACCGAGGTTGCGCAGAAACTGGGGCTGACGGATGTGCGCACCATCGTTGCGGATGACGCGGCGTTGGCATTGGAAGACCCTGACAACACGCTGCATCAGTTCAATACGGATGCCTGCTGTAACCTGCGCAAAACCGTGCCGCTGGAAAACGCGCTTAGTCAGTTTGACGCATGGATCACCGGGCGCAAACGCTATCAGGGTGACACGCGGAAAACGATCGACTTCTTTGAGGTCGAGACACCGGAGCGTATGAAAATCAACCCGTTGGCCCATTGGGCCCGGGAGGATCTGCAAGAATACATGATCGAAAACCGCCTGCCCAAGCATCCGCTTGTGGCCAAGGGCTATCCGTCGATTGGGTGTGCGCCATGCACATCGCCCGTAAAACCGGGCGAAGATCCCCGGGCGGGCCGCTGGCGCGGTCAGGCAAAGACAGAATGCGGCATCCACTTTATCGGTGGGAAAATGGTCCGCGTTGGCCCCGATGGCAAACCAATCGACGACGGCAAAAGCGCCGGCAACGAAAAGGAGAAAGTGGCATGAGCAAAATCGTGCGCGATGACGGCTTCCATGCCGATGATTTCACCGGACCGGCTGCGGTCGAACTGGCGTCTGACACCGATCCGGCACAGCTGGAAAGCCTGATCAAAGGTGCTGAAATGGTGATCTGTGATTTCCCATCCTTCGCGGATGGGCGCGGGTTCACCCTTGGTCGCCGTCTGCGTGATTCCGGCTTTACCGGTCGGTTGCGGGCGCGTGGCCATGTTTTGGCGGATCAATATGCGATGGCGCGCCGCTCTGGTTTCGATGAGGTCGAAATCACGGATGAGCTGGCTGAACGCCAACCCGAAGATCAATGGCTGGCCCGTGCCAATTGGCGCGAGCACAGCTACCGCCGCCGCCTGGCAGGCTAAGCCATGTGTTTGGCCCCTTCACATAGGGGCCGCACAACGCTACACCACCGCCCAGCCATATAGCCAGAGGGCCGCATGCCCTGCCTTTCCCTTCAGCCTTGCCGCTGCTGCTGGCAGGCTACAAACAGAAAATGAGCCTCGACGTGACCGATACAGCCACCCCTCCCGTCAAGACCCTTCCCGATGCGCAAACCGTTACATCGGTGAAACATTGGACCGACAGCCTGTTTTCCTTCCGCGTGTCGCGGCCGCAAAGCCTGCGTTTCCGCTCCGGTGAATTCGTGATGATCGGTCTGATGGGGGATCCCGATCCCAAGACCGGCAAGCAAAAGCCGATCATGCGTGCCTATTCTATCGCCTCGCCCAATTGGGACGAAGAGCTGGAGTTCTATTCGATCAAAGTGCCGGACGGCCCGCTGACATCGCGCTTGCAGCATATTAAAGAGGGTGATGAGATCATCTTGCGCCCTAAACCCGTGGGCACGCTGGTCCATGACGCGCTGTTGCCAGGCAAACGTGTGTGGTTCCTGGCCACTGGCACAGGTTTTGCCCCATTTGCGTCATTGATGCGTGATCCAGAGACCTATGAAAAATTCGACGAGGTCATCATGATGCACACCTGCCGCACCGTCGAAGAGCTGGAATATGGCAAGACGCTGGTGGAAGACCTGCAAAACGATGAGCTGATCGGTGAGATGGTAGAGGGCAAGTTGAAATACTACCCGACCGCGACTCGTGAAGACTTCCACCACATGGGCCGGATCACCGACAATCTGGCGTCGGGCAAAGTGTTTGAGGATCTGGGCCTTGCGCCGATGAACCCCGAGACCGACCGCGCAATGGTCTGCGGATCCCTGGCGTTCAACAAAGATGTCATGGCCGTTCTGGAAAGCTTCGGCCTACACGAAGGTGCAAATTCCGAACCGCGCGAATATGTGGTGGAGAAAGCATTCGTAGGTGAGGGCGTCTAACGCCATCACGATTTTGTGTGACATTAACGCGCGGAGCGGCCTTGTCGGCTGCCCGCGCGTTTTTTGTTTAAATTCAGTCGGTTTTCGCAGGTTCGCCGGCGGCATTTCCTTGCCACACAAATAACAACCATAGCGAGATTCATTGCGTCGTTAACTCTCCATTTTGGTTAAACCTGTAACTACGCTACAGGAGGGTTTCGTTATGCATAGATATTTTCTGCGCTTAGGTGTCGTTTGGGCGGCAATGGCGCTGCAGGCGGCCTCGGCTGAAACATATACAACAGCGGCGATTATCCGCGTTGAACAGCAGACCGAACTTAGCGCGCCGCTCACCGCGCAAATCATTGATATGCCACTTCGCGTCGGCGATCGTTTCGCTCAAGGCGATCTGCTGCTTGGGTTCGATTGCACCCGCTATCTGGCCAATCTGGCCGAGGCAGAGGCCACGGCAAACGGTGCAAGGGCGCGCCATGCCATCAACGCCAAGCTGGATCGCTATAACGCAATCGGCAAAGGAGAGTTGCAGGTCAGTCAGGCCGATGTGGATGCCGCAACGGCGCGCGCAGATAGCATGGCGAATGTGGTCAAGGATTGCCAGATCTTTGCCCCGTATGACGGCCGTGTCGTGGCCACACCGACAAGCCTGTTTGCCACGCCCGAAACCGGCGCGCCACTGCTGCAGATCTTACAAGACAAGGCGCTCGTGATTGATCTGATTGCGCCTTCGATTTGGCTGCGCTGGCTGAAACCGGGGCAATCTGTGCAACTGTCAGTGCGCGAAACTGGTCAGGTATTGCCCATCACCATTGACCGCATTGGCCCAGCCGTTGATCCCGTCAGCCAAACCATTGATGTTTTTGCCGTCTTCGATGCCCCGCCGGAGCAGGTCTTACCGGGGATGTCGGGCACAGTGGCCATTGAGGGACCCGCGCTCAATGACTAGGATCGGTGCTGCCCCGACCCCGATACGGCCCGTCAAGACAAAGGCAAAGCCCGCGCCCAATGAGAGTGCATTGCGGCTTTTGCAACTGGAAACAGAGGTGCGACGCCATATCAGCGCATCGGAATTGCTACACCATCTTGCGAATGAAACCCGCGCGATAATCGAATTCCGGCAGGCCTTTGCGTTTCAATACCAACGCAGCGGTTTGCGACTGAAAGCCGTCTCCAGCCTTTCATCATTTGATCGCAACGCACCGCTTTTACAGACCGTCACGCGTTTGGTGCAAAATACGCCGGGCGATAAAACCGTGGCTGTGGAGCTGCCCGATCACGATGAACAGGCCGCTTTTCGCTATGGGTTATGGGTGCCGTTGATGACGCGCAAAGGGACAATCGCCGGGGGGGTGTTGTTCACGCGGGAAAAACCTTGGCCTGAGGGGCAGCATATGTTGGCCACTCGACTGGGCGATGTCTATGGTCACGCGCTGTCGGCCTTGACCAAAGATCGGCTGCGCCATCTGCCAAAACCAATAAAACTGATGTTGCAGATACTTTTGGCGACGGTGATCGTTATGGCACTGGCTTTCCCGGTCCCGCTTAGTGCAATCGCGCCGGTGGAAATCATTGGTCGTGATCCGGCGGTGGTGGCGGCACCGTTGGACGGTGTCATTGATGAAATCCTGGTGACCCCAAACGAATGGGTTGAACAGGGCACTGTTATGGCCCGGTTTAAAGATACAGAATTGCGCAATGCGGCGGATATCGCCCAACAACGAGTCCTTGTGAACGCTGCGCGACTTGCCACTACTTCTTCTGGTGCATTTGCAAGTGCCGATGCACGCCGGGACCTCGCTGTCGCCCAGGCAGAGCTTGACTTGGCGTTGGCCGAGAAATCGCTCGCCGATGAACGGCTGGCACGCGCCCAAATTCTGGCTCCCACGTCGGGTTTGGTGATTTTATCCGCGGCAGAAGATTGGGTAGGCCGCCCTGTCTCCGTTGGGGAGCGGATCTTGCAAATTGCCGATCCCGCCCGCGTCGAATATCGGCTGTCCTTGGCGGTAGACGATTTGATCGTCATGACTGGCGATGAACGTGTCCGCGTGTTTTTGGACAGTGATCCACTGGCGTTGCGCCCCGCCCAGATCCACCGTGCCAGTTTTCATGCTATAAGTCAGCCCGATGGCACCCTCGCATATGAGCTGTACGCGACCGACAACGCCCAAACCGACGATGGAACGGGAAGCGCCATCGCAGCGGGTTTGCGGATCGGGGCGCGCGGCACCGCGCAAATTTTGGGTGAGCCTGCGCCACTGGCCTTTGTTCTGCTACGTCGGCCCTTTGCATGGATGCGGCAAACCTTTGGGATTTGAGCGGTCATAGCAATGTTGAACGATGACTTCATTCTTCCGACCTTGCGCGATGACCTGCAAATAGAGCGTGGCGCACCGCTTTTGTCGGGCGCACCGGCGTGGGTGATATACGATCCCGTGCGCCACCGCTATTTCCAGGTCGGCCAGCGCATGATTGAGATTTTGCGCGCTTGGGGCATGGGTAATGTTGCGCGACTACGGGCCTATACTGCGCGCGAATTTGGATGGCAGCCCGATGGCGATGAGCTTGCGGCAGTAGTGCAATTTCTGACCGGAGCAGAGCTGACAAAACTGCCGCCTGGCGGGTCCTCACGCAGCTACAGCACCACCGCCGAAAAGGCGCGCAAAATCGGGCCATTGGCTCTGGCGAAAAGCTATCTGTTTTTCCGCATTCCTTTGGTGCGCCCGCAGCGGTTTCTGGACGCCACTGTTTGGCTGGCCCGGCCAATCCTGTCGCGTGGTATGGTTTGGTGTTTGCTGGTGATAGCGGTAATTGGCCTTAGTCTTGCGGCGCGTCAACTTGACGCGTTTTTGGCCTACGCGGAGCGGTTCTTATCATTAGATGGCGCGCTTTATTACGCTGTGGCGCTGATCGGGATCAAACTGTGCCATGAAATGGGACATGCCTGGCAAGCGACGCTGCGTGGGGTGCGTGTGCCCGTGATGGGGCTGGCCTTTATGGTCATGTTTCCGCTGCTGTATACTGATGTCTCGGATGCGTGGCGGCTACGTAACCGCCGTGATCGGCTGATGATTGACGCAGGCGGTGTGATGGTGGAACTGGGCATTGCCGCGATCGCGACTTTGCTGTGGGTTATCCTGCCCGATGGGCCGATGCGCGGCGTGGCGTTTGCTGCGGCAACAACAAGCTGGGTGCTGAGCTTGGCGGTGAATTTAAATCCGTTCATGCGTTTTGATGGGTATTATTTTCTGGCCGATGCAATTGGGGTGCAAAACCTGCAGCCGCGCGCCTTTGCCTTAACGCGCTGGCGGGTGCGCAAGGCCTTATTTGGCCTGAACGATCCCGCACCAGAAAGCTTTACGCCGCGCATGCGACGGTTTCTGATCGGTTATTCCATCGTGACATGGGCGTATCGCGTCTTGCTGTATCTGGGCATCGCATTGCTGGTTTATAACCTGTTTTTCAAGGCCGCCGGGATCTTCCTGCTGATTGTAGAGCTGTCCTTTTTCCTTGCCTTGCCGATCCTTCGTGAAATGAGAATATGGTTTAAGATGCGACAGGAATTAATCACCCACCCCCGCTTTTGGCTCGTCTTGGGCATCATGGGCCTGGGATGTGCGGCGCTGTTTGTACCCTACCCCACGACGGTACGTATTCCCGCCATAATGGGCGTTACCCATGAGACCGGGCTGTACCCCCAACACCCCGGGCAGATCACTCAGATACAGGTGCAAGAGGGGCAAACGGTCACCGCCGGGACCCCGCTGATCACCTTGCAGGCGCCGGCGCTGACGATGGAGCTGAAGGCCGCGCGAAGACGCGCAAAATTGGCCCAACTGCGCTTTGATCGGCGCGGTGCCTCGATGCAGGACCGGGCGCAGGGGCTGATCTTGGAAGGAGAATTACAGGCGGCGCGTAAACAAATCATCGGACTGGAGGCCGCACAAGATCAGCTGACACTACTGGCGCCTTTTGATGCGGTGGTGATGGATTTGGATAATGCGGCGCGGCCGGGGCTTTGGGTATCTGATCACGCTCGTCTGGCCACGCTGATTGCCCCGGATTTGTCGCAACTCTCTGGCTATGTCGCGGAAAAGGACGTCGCCCGGATTGGCGTGGATGCGACCGGTCGATTCATCCCCGATGATCCTGATTTACCTACGCAAACCGCACGGTTGACGACGATTTCTGATTTTACAGCACAGAGCCTGGGGCGGGGCTATTTATCGGCGGCAAATGGCGGACCTATCCCGGTTGAGAATAACCCTGACACACAGGCTGAGACCCCTTTCGGCGCGTGGTTTTCTGTGACGGCGGTCATAACGCGCGAGCCTGAATTTAACCCGGTTCCGATGCGTGTCCAACGCGGAATTCTATTGGTCTCTGGCCGCTCTGAAAGCATCTTTTTTAAAACATATCAACAGATTGCCAGAGTTCTTTTGCGCGAATTCGACCTTTAGGTATCGCATGATTGGCCAGAACCGCACCCATCAATGGGCAACAGTGTTTCGGGATTTTTATTGGTTGGTCGGAGCCGAGTTTTGTTCTTCTTTGCGGATGGTGTGGCGGCTATGGCAAATGGGGAACAGGTTGCCTCTGGCTGGATCGGGGGGACAGAAAAATCTGGGCCGATGCGTCTTTCGCGGCTAGAGCT
>NZ_MDHA01000022.1 GCF_001705665.1 Thioclava sp. SK-1
TTTCCCGGGATCCCGATCAGGACCTCGTGGCGGTACTTGGAAATGTCGATGGCGACAAGCACAGTCGCAGCAGTAGAATGGTTGACGGTCATAGCCGATCTCCTCAGCGGTGTGGTTCTGCAAAACCACTGTTGAGACCTGAGACCGGTTATGGCCATACGCTGCGCTATTTGGGGGCTGCGCGCGTGGCCATAACCTATAAACAGCGCGTCATTCCCGACGTGCTATGGTCCCGAATACATCAGCGAGAAGCTCAGAATGTGGGTTGAGAAGCAGGGTATAACGATCCAGCACATCCAACCCGGCCAACCGCAGCAGAACGCTTATGTCGAGCGCTACAACCGGACGGTTCGGCACGAGTGGTTGGATCAATACATCATCAAGAGCATCGAGGAGGCACAGGATCAGGCTACACAATGGCCCTGGACATATAACAACGATCGCCCAAACATGGGCATCGGCGGCACCACACCCGTCATGAAGCTGAAAATGGCCGCATAAGTTCTAAGAATGCACCCCGTTAAAAATGGGGAGATTACCAGGCCGCAGATCGACAAAAGCCGGAAAGCTATGCTTAACAGGGTGGTATGGAAAATTACAAATTCCAGCAATCTTATGGTTCATTGGCACATAACCGGGCGCACCATCACGAAGCTGGACCGAAAATCGAACAAGGCCGCCGTCATCAGGCTGTCATGGCGGTTAACCACTTCGAACCCCATACGTTGATATAACGATTTCGCACGCAGGTTTTCGCCAACCACATCCAAACGCAATTGGTCATAGCCGCGTCGCTGAGCCTCGCCGCACAGCGCGTTGATCAAGGCGGCGCCAACCCCCTGCCCGCGGGCTTCGGGACGCACGGAAATTCCATCTGCAATCATCGCGCGCCGCTCTGTATCGCGAGACAAGACCGACAGGCACCCCATGCGCCACATTGCCCCAAATGGTCCATAAATCGCCAACAGATCATGGCGATCGCCACCAACAAACGACGCCTTTGCCGTGCGATAGCCCGCAATCCCGATCAACCGCCCCTGCGCATCCAAGGCAGAAAATGCATGTGTCGGCGTCATCGCCAAATCGACAAAGCGTAAGGCCTTAGCCGTTGGCCCTAAAACACGCCCCAATTTGCTGCCAAAGGCCAGCCAATACAGCCGCGCAGCCTCCATCCGGTCTTCATCGCGAATGCCATGCAAAATGGTAAACGGCGGTGCCATCTATCGCGCCCCACCGCGCAAGAATACCTCGGCCGCATGCAGGTCTGCGGGGCGATTGATGTTCAAGAACGGATCAGAACCACCGCCATCAAATTCCACGATCGTCGCATCCATGACCGCCGTCGACAGGCGCAGATCACCGCTTTCGATCTGCGCATGGATCTGTTCGCGCTGCGAGACGTGCCATAATGCAACCGTTGGATGCACCTGGGTCTGGCTGGCCGCCACCGCCGGTGCACCTGCTGTAATCAAACGCGGCACCAAATTGATCGGAATAAACGGCGTATCAATCGACACGGTCGCCACTGTCTTCGCCCCGATCTGATACGCCCAATCCAAAGCTGCCCAGATCCCCGCCAGCGGGCCCAAACCCCGCATATTCGGATTGTCGGCAAAAACAGAGACATCGAACCCTGAAAAATGCTCTGCCGGAGCATTGGTCGACAGGCCAACATAGGTCACTTGCGGAGCAAACCGACCCAAAACATGTTCTAACATGGGCCGTCCAGCCAACGACAAAAGCGCCTTATCCACCCGTCCCAGCCGAACGCCTTCGCCTCCGGCAAGTATCACGCCTGCGGTTCTCACATTGCCCCCGATACAATTGCCCGCTTGGAACCTGCGGACGCCATGCCTATCACTTACAAGATGACGCTCCCTAAACAAGTCAGAACAATGAAAACACGCTCCCCGATTACATCGGCTTATCTGCGCGGCTTCGTGCAGGGGCTGCCCTTTACCCTTGTTATCTTTCCCTTTGGGCTGTTGTTCGGCGTCGCCGCAACCGAAGCGGGGCTGGATATCTTGCCTGTGATGGGGTTCTCGATCTTCGTCATCGCGGGCGCATCACAATTCACCGCCCTGCATTTGATGGTTGAGCAGGCTCCGGTGATCCTGATTTTATTGACATCTCTGGCGGTGAACCTTCGGATGGCGATGTATTCGGCATCTTTGGCACCGCATCTGGGCAAGGCAACGCGGTGGCAACAGGCGCTGATTGCCTATTTCATGGTCGACCAGACATATGCGATGGCGATTAATGAATATGAGGCCCGCCCAAAAATGACCATGTCAGAGAAACTGGCATTTTATGCCGGGACAAGCACTGTGATCCCGCCGTTCTGGTATGGTTCGACCTTACTTGGCACCCAGATCGGTCAAACCATCCCGCCAGAATTCGCCCTGGATTTCGCCATTCCAATCACATTTCTTGCGATGATTGCGCCTGCATTGCGCACATTGGCCCATGTGGCAGCGGCGGCCGTGTCAATCATTGTGGCGCTGGTCTTTGCCTTTCTGCCAGCCGGGCTTGGCCTGTTGGTGGCGGCAGGTTGCGCGATGGTAACAGGGGCACAAGTTGAGCTGTGGCAAACCCGAAGAAAGGCCGCCAAATGACAGGATATTCAGATATTGCCCTTTGGGTCATCATCACGGCCCTTGGGGTTGGCACGTTTTTCCTACGCTATTCGTTTCTGGGCTTGGTTGGGCGCAAACCCCTGCCCGAACGTGCCCTGAGGTATTTGCGCTACACCCCGGTTGCCGTATTGCCCGGACTGGTCGCACCTTTGGTCATCTGGCCAGAAGCAACCGAAGGCGCGCTGGATCCGGCCCGTATCTTGGCCGCTGCTGTCACGGTGGCCTTGGGCGTGTGGACTAAGAATACCCTGATCTCGATCCTCGGCGGATTCGGTATGCTTTATGCTGGAATTTTTCTACTGTTATGAAAGTTCACTCCCCCGAGGAACTATGATGAAAAAGCGCGCCGGATAGGGCGCGCTTTTTCAATTTCTAGGACTGTGTAATTCAGTTGCGGGCTGCGATAAGCGCCGCGGCCTCTGGGTCGTCCTTTTGAACCATCAAGACCCCATGGTTATTATCGGGATCATTGTCGTGATACAGTCGGTAGCTGACACCGGGCAACGCACCAAATTCTTCCGACAATTTCATCGGGAAGAAGGTCGAATGAACCGTTTCAAACCCCGGAACACCGTCCAAAATCCCTGAAATTGCATTCGCACAATACGATTTCGGCGCAGAGCCATGCGCGATCGCGCGGCGCTTCACCTCATCAGCAACCGCCTGTGAGACATAGACTTTCTGTTCGATCACATCCCATGTTTCACGGGCATGGTAATCGATATAGAATTTGCGCATCCGCTCGGTGATGCCGTAATGCAGATCGTTTTGCTCTGGCACATAGGGGTGATACCAACTGCCCGCCGGATCATACAGCACCCGCTCCGACCCATTGATCAACAGGCCCGAATGGCCACCATTGCCCGAACGCTTGCTGACCACCGTATACAACGTGATCGAAGGCGGCTCGTCGGAAACGAACCGCGCCGAATTCACCGCAGCCGGGCTGTCGAATTTATGATCTACGGCACAGGCCGCCAAGCTGAGCATCAGGCCCAGGCAGATGAAAAGTCGGCGCATCTGCCCACTCCCTTATCCAGTGTTGCGCGTCGGGAAACACGGGCCTGACCGTCAAGCCCAGCGGCAATTAAGCCCCGACAAGCGCGAGAAACACCAGAAAAGCAATAATCACAACCACTGTGTAGGTAACGAATTTAACAAAACCGGCAAATGTCTTTTCGTGGTCACGAATATCCATTTCACCATGCTTATGCTCTGCCATGTGCCTCTCCCTTTGCACTGCGTCTGGGGTCAGACGCGCTCCCTTCGTTTCGATTATACGATCACACGCATTGTGTCACGAATTGGTTTCGGATCCGTCATCGTCCAAATCCCGCGCCAGTCGAAATCCGATGCGGCGCGGCGCAGGCGCATCCACGGGCTTGGGCATCGCCACCAAGGCCACATCCAATTGCGAAACATGCTGGATCAGCTGCGTGCGTGCGCCGGATTGGTTCGTGCCGTAAAACGTCAAAATATCCGGCGCGAAATAGCCGATCCCCTCAATCTTCAGAACGCCGGCATTGGACCCCGTAAGCCCCAGCGCCACCTCTTCATCTGCTTGCAAAGATTGCTCAAAGTTCTGGATATATAGCACCAGCCGTTCATAGGCCCATTGCGCTGCGGATTTGCTTTCGGGCGTGTCACGCGCCAGCTTCGCAGGCAGTGGACACATCTCGGCGGTTGGCGGGCGGCTATCATCGGTATGCACAGCATGGGCACGCGGCATCACGCTGTTTTCAAGCGCCTCGGCGGTTGTCACAATATCGTCGGTCATCGCAGGCTCCAATACCACACACCAGTCTCGCGCTGTATGTCACGGCGCACCTCTTCACGGTGCCACAGATGGTTCAGATGCGCCACGGCCTCTACCAGGGCCAACCCATAGGTGCCCGCGTCAATCTGACGCTTGAATAAGGGCGGGAAACAGTCGCAGGCCGTTTTTGCCCCGGTTTCCAAATGTGCCCGTAGACGGCGCAGCGCGCCAGAGTGATTTTCAATCATCTGATTCAGCCGCAGCGGCAACCCCGTAAAAGGCAGTTTATGTCCGGGCAAAATCAGCTGTGCGTCACTGGCAAAGGGCTGCATTGCGCGCGCGCTGTCAATCCAGTCCTGCACCGGATCGGCATCGGGTTCGCTGGCGTAAACCCCCAAATTGGCCGAAATAGAGGGCAAAAGTTGATCCCCACCCAGCACAAGATCATCGCTCCAGAAGGTCGCATGTTCAGGGGCATGGCCATGGCCAATCCGCACTACCCAGTCGCGTCCGCCCATCTTCAGCCACTGTCCAGCAACCACACGACGATAACCCAAGGGCAACGGGTGCACACAATCCGCGAAATTGAACGGACGTTCGTTTTGCCGAGTGTCGTAAATCGTCGCATCCATCCCCGCAGCACGCCAAAAGGCCAATGTTTCAGGCGCCGGGCGATCTTGGGCATCCAATTGCAGCATACGTGCCTGCAACCAGCTTGTGCGCGTGGTCCACAGGCTGGCCCCTTTCGCCTGCAACCACCCCGCCAGGCCGATATGATCGGGGTGGTAATGCGTCACCACAACCCGCGTCACCGGCTTTGCCGCCAATGGCCCATCCAGCACCGCTTGTAACGCGGCACGGCAGGCGGGTGTGTCAATTCCCGGATCCACCACGGTCCAACCATCGCCATCATCCAACGCATAGGCATTCACATGATCCAACGCCATCGGCAACGGCAGGCGCATCCAATGGACGCCCGGGCGAATTTCAATCGTATGGCCCGTGGCCGGGGCCGCAGGCCAAGGGTATTGCAGACCGGCGCGGGGGATGGTGCCCGTTTGCGTGGGGGCAAGTGTTGTTTCGCTCATGTTCCCAAGTCTTCGACGCTCAGCGCCGAAAGTCCAGCCCCACCGGCGCGCAGTTCGGCAATATCGGCAAGATGGCGCGGCAAGATCCGCAGCACAAAGGCACGGGCCAAAGCCACACGTCCCGGATCGGCCAACCCCGCGCGCAGGTGATAATGCGCGCCTAACACATGTGCAAAAGCCTGAAGATAAGGCGCAGCGCCCGCGAAACGATCCTCCATCGACTGCGCGACAAGCCATTCTGTGGCCTCGCGCAGGGATTCTGCCGCCTGCCAAACGGCTTCGGCCAAATCGGGCAGTTGATCGCGTGCCGCGGTGGCCTCGTCTTCAATTTCTTGCAGCAAGGTCAGCGCGGCACGTCCCTGATCCATCATTTTGCGCCCAACCAGATCCATCGCCTGAATCCCGTTGGTACCTTCATAAATCGCTGTCACCCGCACATCGCGGAAAAACTGCGCCGCGCCGGTTTCCTCAATAAAGCCCATACCGCCATGCACCTGAATGCCCAGGTCGGCCACGCGGCACCCCACATCGGTGCCATAGGATTTGGCAATCGGCGTCAACAGCGCGGCCCGCGCCTGCCAATCACCCGACCCCGTCGCCCGCGCCAAATCCAACGCCACCGAACAAGCCAGTGCGATGGACCGGGCGGCGAATATCTCAGCCCGCATTTGCGTCAGCATACGTTTGACATCCGGATGCTGCACAATGGGTGCAAATTGCACACGGTCTTGCGCATAGGCCAAGGCCTGCTGACAGGCGGCTTCGGCCACGCCAATGCCCTGCACCCCGACAGCCAATCGGGCATTGTTCATCATCGTGAACATCGCGGCCATGCCCTTATTGGGCTCTCCCACCATCCAGCCAGTCGCGCCGTCAAACTCCATCACACAAGTCGGAGAGCCATGCAGACCCAGCTTATGCTCCAAGCTGACCACAGTGACGCCATTGCGCGCGCCCGGCTCACCTTTTGCATCGGGAAGAAATTTCGGCACCATAAACAGGCTGATACCTTTGATACCCGCTGGCGCATCTGGCAGGCGCGCCAGCACAAGATGGCAGACGTTTGACACCAGATCGCTGTCGCCCCAGCTGATGAAAATTTTCTGCCCGGATACCGCAAAGGTGCCATCGGCCAATGGCTCTGCCCGGCTGCGCAGCGCCCCGACGTCAGACCCTGCCTGAGGCTCTGTCAGGTTCATTGTGCCCGACCATTCCCCCGACACCAGCTTGGGAAGATACAGCGCCTTAAGCGCGTTATCGGCATGATGTTCCAGCGCCTCAATCTGGCCTTGGCTCAACAGCGGCTTCAATTGCAAGGCCAGACAGGCCCCTGACATCATATCATTGATCGCCACCGCCAAGCTTTGCGGCAGACCCATCCCGCCATAATCAGGATCGGCTGACACAGACACCCAGCCACCCTGCGCGATCTGACGATAGGCACCATCGAACCCGGGTGTCGCCTGCACACCATCAGCCCCCAGAGCCGCGCCATGCTGATCCCCCGCACGATTAAGCGGAGCAATCACGGTGTCACACAGCTTCGCGGCCTCTGTCAGCACCGCTTCAACCATATCCGGCGTTGCCTCGGCAAACCGATCCGTGGCCGTGACCGGAGCCAAAGGCACAACATGGTCCAAGATGAACCGAATATCCGACAATGGAGATTTATAGGGCATGCGGCGTCCTCCCGCGTGGCCCTGCCTGCTTGGCAAAGGGGTCACACGCGCTTATGCAATGTCATCACTCCTCAGCAGGTTACCGCAAGGTGGCCCCCTATCAACATTCAACGCTGCGTCACGGCCCGATATGTGTCTTGAAACCGAAACATTATCTGCAAATGACGCGGGCATTGACCGCGCCGCACAGCTTTTGCGCGCATCGAAGCTTGTGGCATTTCCAACCGAAACGGTTTACGGCCTAGGCGGGTCTGCACGCAGTGATAGCGCTGTTGCAGGGATTTATGCGGCCAAAGGACGCCCCAGCTTCAACCCGCTTATCGCCCATGTCGCCTGTCTGGATATGGCTGAGGACTTTGCAGAAATTTCCAATGATGTCAGGTCCTTGGCCGCGATCTTTTGGCCCGGCCCATTGACGCTTGTATTGCCCTTGCGTGCGGGCAGTGGGATATCGCAGCTGGTTACCGCCGGGTTGGGCACGGTTGCCGTGCGGGTTCCGGCACATCCGGTTGCTCGCAGGTTGCTGCGCCAGGTGGATGGCCCCGTCGCGGCCCCTTCGGCCAATATCTCGGGTAAAATCAGCCCGACGACTGCAGGCCATGTTTTAAACGGGCTATCAGGCAAAATTTCGGCTGTATTGGATGGGGGGCCCTGTGCGGTGGGGGTCGAATCAACGATTCTGTCATTAGACCCGCCGCGATTGCTGCGCCCCGGCGGCATCTCTACCGAGGCATTGCAAACCGCCCTTGGCCGCAGCTTGCCCACCGGCGGTGATGCCGCCGCACCCAATGCGCCAGGTCAATTGCTGTCGCATTACGCACCCGGCGCGCCGGTGCGCCTGAATGCCACCGAAGCGCAACCAAATGAGCTGTGGATTGGCTTCGGCCCCGGCTGCCCGGGTCAGCTGACACTGTCGGCCAGTGGCGATTTGCTGGAGGCGGCTGCAAACCTGTTTGCGACATTACATAGCGCGGATGCGCTGACATCGCCGCCCAACGGCCCGACACGGATCGCCGTCGCGCCGATCCCCGAACGCGGCCTGGGCCGTGCGATTAATGACAGGCTGCGCCGTGCTGCGGCCCCGCGCGATTGATCACCGCTTAGGCATGACCCGCCGTGGCCGATAGGGTCCGCGGGTCAATCCCCATCAAACCCAGTGCCGCAACCCATTTATTCGCGTAATCGCCAGATAGCGCCAGCTCAGTATCGCCGTCACAGGTCAGCCAGCCATTGTCCAGGATCTCTTGTTCCAACTGGCCCGGCCCCCATCCCGCATAGCCAAGCGCCATCACCGATCGCTCTGGCCCCTGCCCTGCGGCAATATCTTCCAAAATATCGCGCGTCCCGGTCATCGCCAAGTCCGGTGCGACGGTCATCGCATCTTCTGCCCCCGCCCAATCAAGCGAATGCAGAACGAAGCCGCGCCCGGTTTCGACCGGACCACCAAACAATATAGGCTGCGGGCCGGTCTCGTCTTCCTTGGCCATCGGAATATCAAGTTGCTCGAACAGGTCGCTCATTTCCGGTTTCGGCAAAGGCTTATTCACGATCAGTCCCATTGCCCCGTCATCGCCATGTGCACAGATCAACACCACCGCATGTTCAAATCGTGGATCTTGCATGCCGGGCATCGCAATCAGGAGTTTGCCGCTAAGGTCCATTGTCATTTCTCCATATTGCTGATCGCACAGATCGTCCTTGCCCTTCAAACTGGCCCGTCATGGGCTTTGGTTCAAGTGCAAGCTGTTGCAGAAGTATCAATCACATGTGTGATGGCGTGTTTGTGACTTTGCCTGACCCCATGATGGGCGATATGCGAAGATATGATCAATAATTTGCGCCATATCCGTTTTACCACCACCGCCGGGGCCATCGCCTTAGGTGCCTGTGCCTGCCCGTTGGCAGCTACAGCGCAGGAAAAATGGATCACCGCGCAGATCTACCTGCCCGAAACCGCGCAACCTGCGCCACCCCAACCGCCCCATCTGGGCCGGCCGCCCATCCCGATCGGCTTTGGGATTGATGAGCCTATGATGGCGCTGCCCCCCGGTATGATCGGGGCAGAGCTGCGCGATGGGTGGCAAACCCCGGATGGTGCGCGGATGGCTGCAATCCGCGTGTCACTGGACAAAGGGTGGAAAACCTATTGGCGTAACCCCGGTGATGCGGGCATTCCACCGCACATCAATTTTGCGCAATCGCGCAATGTGGCGGATGTAAAAATCCACTGGCCCGCGCCTCATGTGTTTGAACAAAACGGCATGCGCTCGGTCGGGTATAAAGACGAGATGATCTTGCCGATTGAAATCACACCCCAAGATCCCAATCGCCCGATGACACTGTCGGCCAGCATGGATTTCGGCATTTGTGACGATATTTGTGTGCCTGTATCGGTGAATTTGGATACAGCACTCAGCGGGCTTGGCCTGCCCGATCCGCTGATCTCCGATGCGCTGAACAGTCAACCGCGCGCGGTCGCGGGCATTGCGACATGCCAGATTGCGCCGATCAATGACGGGATGCGCGTCACAGCCCGCATCGCGATGCCAGACGCACCCGGACAGGTGGCGCTGTTTGAATTACTGTCCCAACCGGTCTGGATTTCAGATCCCGAAAGCCATCGTGAGGGCGATATTTTGGTCGCCCAGGCGGATTTTGTCGCCGATGCGGGAAAGCCCTTCGATCTGGACCCGGCCGCCTTGCGCATCACCGTGTTGGATCACACAGAACAAGCGGTGGAAATGAACGGCTGTCCACGCGGCTGATGCCCGTCCTTAGCGGCGCGGCGCCTGGTTCATCCGTATGACGCGCGGCGCTATCATCGCAGCGGCCACCGTCACCACAACAAGCACCAGAACAGACACGCCCCAGGCCAATGCCAACCCCTGCCCCGTCCACAACGCTGCACCGAAGCTAAGGCCGAAACCAAGCGCCACGACCGCGCTTACGCCATGCATCACCCCGCGCAAACGCGGCATACGCAGTGCAAATCGCAATGATTGCAGATAGCGCGTAAAATCTTGTTGGACCGCTAAAACCGCAGGCACCAGCAGCAACACGATAACCATGCCAAAACCAAGCCCATAGACCAGTGTCACAACGGTTGGCTTCAAAAATTGCGCTTCTGAACTGCGCTCATACAGCAGCGGTGCAAGCCCCAAAACGGTGGTCAGCGTGGTCAACAACACCGGCCGCAAACGATCGGCCACCGCATCGACGATCGCAGGGCGCCAGCCACGTTTTAGCGCATATTCATCTGCGGTAGAAATCAGCACAATTGCGTCATTGATGATAATACCCGACATGCCAATCATCCCGACGATTGAGAACATCGACATTGGAATGTCCCAGACATAATGTCCCCAGATCGCACCTACCAACCCAAAAGGAATAACCGACATCACCACCACAGGCCGCGACCAGCTGGCAAAAATCCAGGCCAACACAACGTAAATCCCGACCAGGCACATCCCCAGCCCCAACAATGCATCGTTCAAAAAGTCACGCTCATCTTCGGCCTGACCGGACATGAAATATGCCACGCCCAGCTCTTGTGCGATGGCGGGTAAAATCTCGGTCTCTAATGCGGTGGTGATGTCATTGGCGCGTTCGGGGTTGTCTTCGGACAGATCGCCTGTGACCTCCACCTGTCGCACGCCATTTTCACGCAAAATGGTCGAGAACCCTTCCTCGGAGCGGATCGACACAATATCTGACAAGGGCACCCAAATTCCATCCGGACTGCGCAATTGCATCCGTTCGGTGAAATCTGCGCGTTTTTCGGCATCGGGCAGCTCCACCCGGATCGCGGCAGAGCGCACACCGTCCGGATAGGTCGCGGCCTCTGTTCCGTTCAGTCTGGCGCGCAATTCACTGCCAAGGGTCTGCGTGTCAAAGCCCAGCGCACGGCCCTGCGGCGTCAGATCCAAGATCAGCTCTTGTTTGTCATAGGCCAGGTTGTCTTCCAACGCCGATACTTCGGGAAAGGCCGCCAAGGCGGTTTTCAAATCCTCTGCTGCCTGTTTCAACACACGGGTTTCAGCGCCTGAAAACTGCACCGCGATCCCATCGCCGCCCGGGCCAGAGCGATAGCCGCGGAAGCTTAGCTCTTCCACCAACGGCAGTTGTGGTGCGGCCTCTTGCAGGCGGGCAACAAAATCAAAGCTGGAATAGGGCCGCAGATCCGCGTCGATCAACTCAATTGAAATCGATCCCAACAGATCGGCATCTTTGCTATCGGCAGAGGCCAGCGCACGACCGCTTGCGCCGCCCAACTGCCCCACAACATAATCCACAGGATTGGTGCCATATTCCGCCTGATATTGGGCACCGACCTGCGCGACCGTCTGTTCCAGTGCCATAAGCATTTCTTGCGTATCAGCGCGCTCTGCGCCGTTGACCATCGCAAACGAACCTGAAACCGAGCTGCGCTCTGGCGCGTTGAAAAATCGCCATTGCACCTGCCCCGACACCAGCAAAACAACCTGCGACACCAGCGCCAACACCGCCAAGGCAATCACCGGATAGCGCAGCATAATCACGCCTTTGGTCAACGGGCGCATGACCTTGCGCCGCACCGCATCCAGGCCCCGGTTCATGGCACGCGACGGTGCATCATACCATTTACGTTCGCCCGTATGTGCCAGCGCATGGGCCATGTGGTTCGGCAAGATCAAGAAGCATTCGATCAGAGATGCCGCCAGAACCATGATCACGGTCAGGGGAATATCCTTGATCAAGGACCCCATCCGCCCGCCAATCATCGTCAGCCCTGCGAAAGCGATGACGGTGGTTAATGTTGACGCCACCACGGGTGAGGCCATGCGCCGTGCCCCACGTTCGGCCGCAACAATCGGTAGCTCGCCAAGGGTTCTCGCCCGAAAATCGGCATGTTCGCCCACAACAATGGCGTCATCCACCACGATCCCCAGCGTCAAAATCAATGCGAAAAGCGAGATCATATTCAGCGTCATGCCAAACAGATACATAATCGCCAGTGCCGCCAGCATAGATGTGGGAATACCCATCGCCACCCAAAATGCCGTCCGCGCATTCAGGAATAGGAACAATAGCACCAACACAAGGCCAAGCCCCATCAGCCCATTGCCGACCAACAAATCCAGCCGTGCTGAGATCTGTTCGGACCGGGAGCGGATCAGATCGATATGGGTGCCGGCCGGCAAAGTGGGCTGCATCTGCGCCACAATATCCTTAACCGCGCGATGCATCGCAATCGCGTCGCCCTCTGCCGTGCGTGACACGTTGATCACCATTGCCGGATCACCATCCACGAAATATGCCCGCGACCGTGTCGGCCCCTCGATTGTGACGGTAGCGACATCGCCAACGGTCAACAGCGATCCATCGGGATTGGCGCGAATGATCAGCCCGGCAATGTCACGCGGATCGCGGCGTTCTTCGCCTGTGCGCACGCGTGCGGCCCCATCGGCCACATCGCCCGCCGGCGCGCCATCAACGGCCGCCCCAACCACAGCGACAATCTGCGACAAGGTGACATCATGCGCCATCATCTCGGTCGTGGGCACTTCAATCAAGGTTTGCGGCGCGGCCATGCCCGATAGCGTGGTGCGCGTTACCCCTTGGGCATAAAGCCTTACGATCATTTCATCGGCCAACCGGCCAAGCTGTTCCGCGCCCAGCGGACCCGAGATCACGATATCGGTCACAGTGTCGCGCCAGACAGAGCGCTGGATATCCGGATCTTCGGCAGCCTCAGGCAGATCCCCTGCCGATTGCACTGCATTTTCTACATCATCAAGTGCCTGCCCCATATCCCAGCCGGGTTCGAATTCCACATCGATAGAGGCACCACCTTCACGGGCAGATGCTTCGACCTCGGCCACACCATCAATTGTCAAAAGCGAAGGCTCTAACACCTGCACAATGGCACGGTCGACATCTTCTGCCCCCGCCCCATCCCATTGCACCGACACTTCAATCTGATCGCTGATCGTATCGGGGAAGAATTGCGCACGCATCCGCGGAATCGTGACGGCCCCCGCACAAATCAGCAAAACCAAAACGATATTGGCCAAGGTCGCATGGCGTGTGAACAGCCCGATCAGCCCCTGGGCTGGCGGCAATTGGGGGCGGGGCGCGGCCATGGATCAGCCCCCCATCCGGCTTTCAAGCCGTTCCACGGTGGCGCGGGACACCTGTGTCTGCGTCAGCTCCTGGCGCAGCTTTTGCTTCGCATCCTCTGGCATGCGTGTGTTTTGGTCCACAAAAGCCAACAGCCGCGCCCTGCGGGCGGGGTCCAACTCCAGCTCCGGCTCCGGCTCGCGCGCCTCCACCTGACCGGGGCGCATGGCGCGCAGTTTGATACCCTCCCCCAAAAGCGGGGTGCGCTGTGCCACGATTTCGGTGCCACTGGGCAGATCGGCGCGAATAATCACCTGATCACCTTCGCGGCGCAGAACCTCTACCTTTGCTTCCCGCAGACGCGTATCCTCGGCCAGGACCAGCACCTGATCTTGTGCATTCACCGCGCGTGCCGGGATGCGGGCCACCTGTGGCAACATCGGTTCGGTCAAGATCACGGTGACAAAATCACCGGGGCGAAAGCCCGCAGGATCTTGCATCGTTGCAAACAGCAATCGCCCTGTAGCCCCCTCTTCCACCGCGGCACCAACACGTTCTAACCGGGCCGGGGAATGCACGCGCCCATCGGCGGTGTCCAGTTGCACCTGCACGGGGGCGGCCACCAATTGGCCCTGCGGATCGGTGAAGCGTGAAAACTGCCGGGTTGACACCCTGAACGACACCTCAAGCGCGCTTGGGTCAATCAGTTCTGCCAACATTTCATTGGCCGATACCAAGCCGCCGCTGACCGCTGTGACAGACGACAAATAACCGTCATAGCCGGCGACAATCTGGGTCTCGGACAAAATACGCTCGGCTTCGGACAGGTCAATTTGCGCGCGCAGCAATGTGGCTTGCCCCTGATCATAGGCGGCTTGCGCTGATGACAACGCGGCCCGTTTGGTCAGCACGGATTGTTCCGCGCTTGAGGCGGCCAGCTCCGCCTCCTCAGTGGTGGCGGCAGAGCCAAGACCGCGATCATTCAAGCTGACCTGACGGTCCAATGCGCGTTGTCGCAGATCCACCTGTCGTTGCGCGGCTTGCAAATCATCGGCTGTAATGCCCAGCGAACGCTGCGCCTGCTCCAGCCCGGCCTGCGCCTCTTGCAGGGCAGCTTGGCTTTGATCGCGCGCGGCGCGGGCCTGCGCTGGATCCAGACGCGCCAAGACGGTGCCTTTGGTAACATAGGCACCTTCTTGAAATTGCAGCGCCAATTCGATCAACGTGCCGCCGGTCGTGGCACGGATTTCTTGCCGACGGGTGGAGCGGACTTCCCCGTAAGCGGTCAGTTGCGGTGCGATATCTTGCATGTGCAGCGCCAACACATTGGCCGCGAATACGCGTTCACGCCCCCCCGTTGGCCCCCCGGCATCAGCCAGCCGGTCCGCAACCGCATTGCGCATGACAAAGGCCGCCGTGGCCAAAATTGCAAACGTCAAGGCCATCAGGCACAGCCCCAGCAGGCTGCGTTTGAGAAACCGCATGTCGTCTCCTTGGCTATTGGTCGCCGTACCGCATCGCTAGTAACAAATCGTCACGCCATCATCGCATCTTATCACGGATATTTCACGCCAAACTTAAGGCTGGCTGAAGCATGGACCTAGCCCTGTTGCAGCCGCACCTTTAGCGCCAGAAGATCCGCCCATGCATCACGTTTCGCGGCGGGCTGGCGCATAAGATGAACCGGGTGCTGCATGGGCAAGGCGGGCTTTCCGAAAGCTTCTGTCCAGATACCGCGCAAACGCGACAGGCCTGCGCGGCCCAGCCCCGCCGCGCAGGCGGCATTGCCCATAAGCACGATCACATCCGGGTCAGCCAGGGCGATGTGACGAGCCAGAAATGGCTGCATCAATGCCAATTCGGCAGCGGTTGGATCACGGTCCTGCGGGGGGCGCCACGGCAAAGCGGGCAACAGATAGACGGAGCTTTCCACATCAGGATTGCTACGTGACAGGCCAATCGCCGCCAGCATATTGTCGAGCAGCTGGCCTGCCGAGCCGACAAAGGGACGCCCATCGCGATCCTCATCGCGTCCCGGTGCCTCTCCGATGATCAAAACCCGTGCGCCCGCACGCCCATCGGCAAAAACCATCGACCGCGCACCTTTACGCAGATCACAATGATGAAACGCATCAATAGCGTCGCGCAGCGCCTCAAGGGTTTCGACCGCACCGGCCTGTGCGCGCGCGACGCCTATGCCTTCGTCTGTGCCGGGCGCTTGGGCGGGGGTCACACGCGGATGGGTCAGCGGTGCTTGTGCGCGATCCGCCGCGGTGGGCGCCCCCTGTTGCGGTAATGCCGCGGCCGACCTGGCCAATTTGTCTGGCAAATCATAGCGGATCACTGGCGCGTCAGACACCGGGTCGCAGGCCCCGAGCTCCATCAACCATTCAAACGCCGCCACAGCTGATGCGTAATCAAGCTGTTGCCACGGTTCGGCATTGGGGGCTGCGTCTGAGTTTGGGGGAAGCGTTTCATCCATGCGGTGCAATCTATGACGACGCGACTTGCGGGTAAATCCCCATTTCATACCCTGCGGCTTTAGGCCGTTGCGCGCCAGAGTATCGCGGCGGAGGGGCGCTGCCCCACCACGCCGAAACGGCGCGGCCCCCGGGATATTTTTGGCAAGATGAAAGCGCGAGAAGACGCAGCATTTTAACTGTTGCTTGCCAAAATATTGGGGCATTGTCATGTGTGACGCGGAATTTGCGTCGCATTTTGGGAGAGACTTATGGGTTTGTGGAATTTTGCCAAGACGGCCGGGAAATCGCTTTTTGGCGGCAAGGCGGAGGCTGCTGAAGCGCCGAAGGAAGAGGCTTTGCAGACTGAGCTGAAGGCTTTGGGTTTGGATGCGAGCGGAATTGATTTGGCCGTGGATGGTGACAAAGTTGTGGTCAAAGGTGCTGCAGTGGACGCCGAAACCAAAGAGAAGATCATTTTGGCAGTTGGCAATGTTGACGGCGTCGCGGCGGTTGAAACCGACACGGATGCCGACACAGGTGATGCGGTGTTCCATACCGTTGAAAAGGGCGACACGCTTTGGGCGGTATCGCAAAAGGCGCTCGGAGATGGGTCAAAATACATGACCATTTTTGAGGCCAACAAGCCAATGCTGAGCGACCCGGATAAAATTTACCCAGGCCAAGTATTGCGCATTCCCGGTGGCAAATCCTAAGCCGCTGATACCGGGCGGATAATGAACATCAGACTGTATTGGGGGGCCGATCGGCCCCCTTTCGTATCAGCGCAGCACAGGCTAGAACGCAGGGCATTACAAAGATGTAACGTGACGTATATGTTCGCGCAGAAGGCTTGCCCGGGAAAGCGACTGTAGGCCATGATGGGTTGGGGCCTTTGGGAGGAGATCCCGCGACACACTGGTTCGAGGGAGGAGTTATGCGACGTTATTCAACGCTGGCTGATCGTGATGCGGTCGAACAGGAGATGGCTTGGGAGGCGCGCGAGCGGCCCGCCACAATGCATGATATGATGGCGCGCGCGGCCCAAAAATATGGCGCACGCCCAGCTATCTCGTTTCAACTATTTTCAGATCCTACGGCCCCGGCAGAAACCTTGACCTGGGCGGAGCTGCACGGGCGGGTGATCCAAGGCGCGAACCTGTTACGCGAGCTGGGGATCGGTCCGCGAGACACTGTCGCCTATTTGATGCCCAATGCGACAGAGGCGGTTGTAGCGTTGTTGGCAGGGGCCACGGCAGGGATTGCCAATCCGATCAACCCCTTGCTGGATGCCGAGAATATCGCAGGTATTTTACGCGATACCGGCGCGACCGTTCTGATCACCTTGAAGGCCTTTCCCAAGACCGACATCGCGCAAAAGGCGGCCGAAGCTGTTGCGATGGCACCCAATGTAAAGACGGTGCTGGAGGTAGATTTGAACCGCTATCTGACGGCGCCAAAGAAATGGCTGGTGCCGTTGCTGCGACCCAAGGTCAAGACGGCGCATCATGCGCGGGTGATGGATTTCAACGCGGCAATGGATGCGCAACCTGCACATGCACTGACCTTTGACGACCCGAAGCAGGATCGGGTGGCCAGCTATTTCCACACCGGCGGCACGACGGGCATTCCGAAAGTGGCGCAGCATAAAATCTCGGGCATGGTGTATAATGGCTGGTTGGGCAGCAATCTGTTGTTCAGCGAGACTGACGTATTGATCTGCCCTTTGCCGATGTTCCATGTCTTCGCGGCCTATCCGATTTTGATGTCCGCGATCATGTCCGGTGCGCATGTCGTATTCCCGACACCTGCGGGGTATCGCGGCGACGGCGTATTTGATCACTTCTGGAAGCTGGTAGAACGCTATAAGGTGACATTCCTCATCACCGTGCCCACTGCGATTGCCGCGCTTATGCAGCGTCCGGTGAATGCCGATATCTCCAGCTTGCGGATCGCGATTTCGGGTTCTGCCCCGCTACCAATTGAGCTGTATAACCGTTTCAAAGAGGCCACCGGCGTTGAGATCGCCGAAGGCTATGGGCTGACCGAGGCCACCTGCCTTGTGGCGGTCAACCCGCCCGATGGGCAAAAAAAGGTCGGCTCTGTCGGCTATGTCTTGCCATATAGCCATGTGCGTATCCTGCGCAAATCCGGCGAGGGGTTCACCGAGTGCCCCTGTGATGAGGTCGGCGAGATCTGCGTGGCCTCCCCTGGGGTGTTTGAAGGTTCGACCTATACCGAGGCCGTCAAAAACCATGATCTGTTTGCCGAAGATCGCTTTTTACGCACCGGCGATTTGGGCCGCATCGATCCCGATGGGTTTTTATGGATCACTGGCCGTGCCAAGGATCTGATTATTCGCGGTGGGCATAATATTGACCCCGCCCAGATCGAAGATCCGCTGATGGCCCATCCTGAAGTCGCGTTTGCCGGAGCCATTGGTCAGCCGGACGCGTTTGCGGGCGAATTGCCCTGCGTCTATGTTGAACTGGTAAAAGACGCCACGGTCACGGAAGCCGAACTGCTGGATTATATCCGTACCCGGATACATGAGCGCGCGGCCATGCCAAAACATCTGGAAATTTTGGAAGAGCTGCCCAAAACCGCCGTAGGTAAGATATTCAAGCCAGATTTGCGCAAGCGTGCGATCAAACGTGTGTTGAACAAAGCCTTGGCAGAGGCGGGATTGCCGGCCCGCATTCACGATGTTGTCGATCATAAGAAACGCGGCCTGACGGCACAGGTCACCGGGGCGGGCGATGCCGAGGCGCTGACGCAATGTTTGGGGCAATTTTCGGTCGCTTGGGACAGGGTCCGCGAAGCCGGCTGATCATGGATTGTCATATCTGCCACCCGCGCGTAAGCCCTGTCTGAAAATAGGGAAGGCAGGGAATGGCGGATATCGACATTTTGAAAGCGCGCTCTGGCGGGGTGTGCGAATTTTGCGGCGCGGCCCCTGATCTGGCAGCGGTTACATTGACAGGCACGGAACAGGCCGTTTTGCTATGTGCCACCTGCCGCAGTGACGACGCGCCTCCGGCGCATTGGCGCTGTTTGGAGGGGGCTGCGTGGTCGCCCGAACCGGCAGTTCAGGCGATGGCGTGGCGCAGGCTTGGCGCCATTACAGAAGCATGGGCGACCCAGACGCGCGACACCATGATGATGGAGCCAGAGGCGCAGGCCTTGGCAGATGCGCTATCGCTGATGGTAGAACATCGCGACTCCAACGGCGTGGTTCTGGCGCAAGGCGACACTGTGGTGTTGATCAAGGATCTGCCGGTTAAGGGCGCAGGCTTTACCGCCAAACGAGGAACGCCCGTGCGCTCTATTTCCCTTGTGGCGGATAATCCCGACCATATCGAGGGGCGCGTTGAAGGCCAACGCATCGTGATTCTAACTAAATTTGTGAAGAAGCGGTGAGCATGAAGTTTCTGGGCAGCCGCATGATCCCGTCTTGCAGCCGCCCAGATCGCCCTAAAGCGGAAGCTTGGTCCTTTGGCCCCTCAGGGACCAGGCCATCGGATCCAGGATCCGCCCTTCAGCGGCGATTGTACCGTCCGTATGGAATACCACCGGACCGTAATCTGCATCGGTCACCGTAATCGTGCCATCGACATCTTTGGTCACGGGCACAGCATGAAACTGTGCGAACCCGCCCAAATCCGACGTCTGCCCCAGCCTCACGATCCACAGCCCATCATAGCCGGGCAAGCGCAGTTCATGATCCGCAGAGCCGCCGCTTTTGGTGAGCACCAGCGGTGCGCCAGCCGCAATCACCATCGCCCCGTTGCCGCTGCGCGCAATCGCCCGCGTCCCATCGACCGACCATTCATCGAAGGACTGCGTCGGGAACCATGCATGGGTGAAGCCGGGTTGTGGCGCCTGTCCGTTAAAGGCCACAATCGCCAGATCCCGATATTGCTGCACCCGCGGCACCGATGCCGACCCGCCCCAGAAGGACGGGCGGCCGAACCCGGATTGCACGATTTCACCGGGGTGGTTGATCCATATCTGTGCGGCGGGGTTGCGCCCGATCCGCGCCTGCAACAACGTTTCTTGATACCCCCAGTCCCCCCAGCGGTATGACGCCACGCTGCCCATAGCGGTGTCACAGGTCTTATAATGATACAGCCGTGCAAAGGCGTTATTGCCCTGCCAGAAAGTCCATTCCTGCGCGTGGTCGGCATCCTCCCAATTGGCAATGGCGGCCAAATCGGGCAATTGCAATTTATAATCGCGCAGGCATAGCGCGATCTGAGCCAGACAATTTGCATGTGCCCCAAATGTGCCCTTGCCCCATATCAGGCGCGAAAGTCCCGTAAGCTCGGACGTGTCCGACACACATAGCGAATGTTCATAGCTGCGCCCCTGTGCCGCAGTGATAACCCCGTGATGCGCCGAATGTGCGACCATCGTCACCAGACGCACGATCGCCTTATAGGCGCGCTGTTGGATAGCCGCATCCGGCGCCAGCGCGTAAAGCGCCGTCAGGCCTTTAAAATCAATCGGGAAATAGGTGGCAGAGTTAAATTCTGCCATCTCCGCACTTTCGAAATGATCGAACCAACTGACCAAGCGCTCATACCCGGCGCGGCTTTGCGCTGTCCCCACCCGACCGGAACGGCGAAAGGTCGCGTTGGGATGCATATGCCCGGCCAGATAGGCCGCTGTGTGGAACAATAGCGCATGGTTTTCGGAAAAATACCACTGCACATCATTGCCCGGCTCATCCATCCAATACCGGAAGGCCAACGTCGCCGCATCAATGCGCGCCACCAGCGCCTGTGACAGGCGATCCCCATAGACCATTCGCGCCCATAGTAATGGCACCAGCGCGAAATCGGCACAGTCAAAGCACTCTTCAATCCCGGGCAGCGCCGTGGTGATGATCTGCTCGGCCCGGGTCAGCGCCTGCATGTCGCCAACGGCCACACAGGCCAATGCGGTTTCCGTATCTGTTTCCGCGTGCCGTGCCAACCACACCAAAGTTTCTGCAATCCGGTCACTGATCTGCGCCGACGCAGATTTGGTTTTGTGCCGCCATGAAATCTCGGCTCCTAGCCGCGCTTGTGTGACAAACCCACCGCAGTTGATGTTGAAATCAAAATAGCGGAAGTCAGCCGGCAAATCCGTTGAGGCACATAGCCGGACACGATCCGCCCCGGCGGGAACAGAGATCGCGATATCATTATGGTCATGTGACATGAAATGCCCGGCCACATGCACCATGCCCGTCACCGCACGCGGAAAGGCACGGGGCAAGATCAACCAGATATCTTCGCCGTCATAGAGTTTGCGGTCCAGATGCATGGCCTCTAATGCGGCCTCAACCTCGGTGACAAGCGCGGACTTAGCCGAGAAACAATGTGACGCGCTGGCCGGCGGCCCATCGTGCCATGTCAGCGCAACCCGAATAACGGCATCGCGTTCGCAAAGATCTTCGAACTGGATCGCGATCTCATTGTGGCCAGCCACCAGTTCTGCGGTGAATTCGACCTCGGCCATGGCATTGCGGCTGGCGGGCGCCAACCATGCCACACGCAGCCCGTTCACATAGACCACGCCAGCCCCGCAAATGCCCAGTTTCAGCCGGGCCGGGCCGGCCTGCGCCGCCGTCACCGCGGTGCGGGCCCAGCCATGAATACGAGTGGCCCGAAACCAAAAGCCTGACAAATCCAAAAATGGCGACCCGGCTGGCATGATATTCCGCGCCACAGACCAATCAGGCATCGGTCGAGGCGCGGGTTCCACATCCCGCACCTGTGCAATATAGGCTGTGCGGCATGGGTAGGTATGCGGGATGAAATTCTTATCCTTGGTCAGAAAGAATGTAGAATCCATCTCCCCTTCCATCGGGCTTTCGGCCACATCATAACGTGCCTGCTCAAGATCGGTTACCTGCCAATATGGGATCGGGCTTCCTGAAATCAGTGTCATGTTAACACAGCTCCGAAATCGCAACAGGGGACACATCGGTATAGGCTTGGTTCTCGCCCGTCATTCCCCAGACAAAGGCATAAGGGCCCGTGCCTGCCCCCATATGAATTGACCACGCTGGCGACAAAACAATATCGCCATCGGCAACGATCAAATGGCGGGTATTATCGGGACGCCCCATCAGATGCATCACGCGATCTTCGTGCGACATATCGAAGTAGCAATATGCCTCCATCCGGCGTTCGTGCAGATGCGGCGGCATCGTGTTCCAGACCGATCCTGGCGCAGGATCCGTAATCCCCATCAACAACAAGCACGAGGGCGAAACCTCTGGGTGAATATACATCGCCAAAGACCGTTTGTTGCTGCGCTGTGCATCGCCCAGCTGCAACAGTTTCGACTGCGCACGTGTGATGACGCGGGTGGCAATATCTGCACCAGCCGGGACAGAATTCATATAGAACCACGCCGGAGCCTGTGGATCATCGCTGCCCATTACCACCGATTGCGTGCCACGCCCGATATATAAAACATCACGGCTGGCCAAACCATGGCGCGTTCCATCAACCTCAATCCAGCCCGCACCGCCCAAATTCGCCACGCCCATCTCGCGCGCGGTAAAAAACAGCGGCGTGCCGACATCCTTACCAGAGCCAAATTGCAACGGCGCCTGTGTCGGCACCGCGCCGCCCACAATCATCCGGTCAAAATGCGTATAGGCAAAACCGATATGACCGGGCTTGAACAGGCCCTCCACCATGAAATTTTCGCGTAGATCCGCAGGCAGCATCCGGTCGATCTGATCCGGTCCAGCCCCGTATTTTTGAAGCATGGCCATGGCGCGCTTCCTTCCATCCCTAAACTTTGATGCCCCGGTGATGGGGCGATTTGGATTGGGTCGTCCAGCCGCCTCCCGCAGCCCAAAGACCGGGCCGAAACCACCCCGTTACCGGATGCAGTTATCGCGAAACTGGTGACGGTTCCTCCCCCTCCAATAGGTAAAAATAATCTCATTCGGAAAATACTTGCGCAAGATGTAAATAATTTTCAGAATGCGGCAAATCAGGGAGTCGCAAACATGACCAGCTCAGGCCGCACGCGGATCAGTGACATTGCCTCACGTCTGGGGATCTCGACCGCGACTGTATCGCGTGCATTGACCGGAAAAGGCTATGTCCGTGAAAGCCTGGCCGCACAGATCCGCTCTGCTGCAATTGACATGAATTACGCAATGCCCGGCACCCCCCCCGGCCAACGCGTTTTGCTGGTCTCTTCGCAAGAGGCGATGATCGATTTCCAACGCAGCCAATTTACAATGTATGTATTGGAAGGGCTGCAAGACCGCGCCGACAGCCAGGATATCCAGATCGACACACATATTTATCAGGCGGATCGCGGCTCTAGCGGGTTACAAGACATCCTTGATGGCGGCGACCTTATTGGCCTTTTACTGGTAACGGTGGATGACGAGACTTTGGCATTTGTGCGCGATCTGGACCTACCTGCTGTGCTGGTGAATGGCGACGATCCAGAGATGCGGCTGAGTTCGGTGACACCATGCAACCGCTCCGCCGCAACATTGGCCACCCGGCATTTGATGCAGCTGGGGCACCGCAACATTTTGTTTCTGAACAAATCCGGGCGCCGGACCATTCAGCGTCGGCTGGAAGGCTGGCGCGATGCTCTGGCACAGGATTACCGCCCCGAATTTGTCGTTGATGTAGAAGACTGGACCGCCGAAGCCGCAAAAGACAGTATCAATCAGGTTCTGGCAAGTGGGCTGCACTTCACCGCGATTGTAGCCGCCGGCGATATTTTGGCCGCAGGCGCAATGTCCGCATTGCAAGCGGCCAAGATCGATGTGCCCGGACAGGTGTCCATCATCGGCATCGACGGCTTACCACAGGGGCAATATTTGTCGCCCGCACTCAGCTCTGTTATGATCCCAATGAAATCCGTCGGCGCCTTTTCATTAGATTTACTATTAGAAACCAATCGCTTGCGTGCAGCCAAGATGAAAACACCGGCCCGGCGGGTGGAACTGGCCTGTGATCTGGTGGCGCGAAGCAGCACAGGCCCCGCGCCCCGCTAACGCGGTTACATCAGCCCCAGCAAACGCGGCAGACCCAACGACAACACCGGCAGATAGGTGACCAGCAACAGCGTGAAAGACACGGCGAAAAAGAACGGCAAAATGGGGCGAAATACCTGTTCAATCCGCAGATTGGCCACAGCACAACCCACGAATAGCACGCTGCCCACCGGTGGGGTCATCGACCCCACACCCAAATTGAAGATCATCATGATCCCCAATTGCACCGGATCCATACCGACCTCACGCGCGATAGGTAAAAAAATTGGAGTGAAGATCAGCACCGCCGGTGTCAGATCCATGAAAAACCCGATGATAAGCAATGAGATGTTCATAATCAGCAAAATGGTGATTGGGCTGTCAAAGCTGAGAATTGTATCTGCAATAATGTCGGGAATGCCTGCGATCGTCATCACATAGGACATGATGCCAGAGGCCGCGATCAAGAACAGGATCGAGCAGCTCATGACCGCTGAAGAGGCCAAGACTTCCAGATATTCGCGGCAGGTGGCCATGCGATACAACAGCGACAGGCCAAAGCTGTATAGGACGGCGACGGCCGCGCCCTCGGTTGCGGTGAAGGCGCCAATGATGATCCCACCAATGACAACCACCACCATCAACAGCGACGGCAAAGCGCCCACGATTACCCGCATTGCCTGTGGCAAGGTTATCCGCACCTCTGACCGGTAGCCACGCCGATAGGCGATCAGGGTGATCACCAGCATCACCGACAGGCCCATCAAAATGCCAGGGATATAACCCGCCAGAAACAAGGCCGAAATAGATGTGCCGCCCGATACCAGCGAAAACAGGATCAACGGTCCGCTGGGCGGGATCAAGATGCCCGTCGGGGCGGAGGCAATATTGACCGCCGCGGAAAATGCCGGATCATATCCCTCTTTCTTTTGCAGCGGAGCCATTGTGCCGCCCACCGCAGCCGCCGCCGCAATAGACGAGCCAGAGATTGACCCAAACAGCATATTTGCAATCACATTCGTATGCGCCAAAGCGCCCGGCATCCGCCCCCCGATCAGCTTAGCCAGGTCAATCAGCCGAATCGCAATCCCGCCTTTGTTCATGATATTGCCAGCCAGCACGAAGAATGGGATGGCCAGCAACGTAAAGCTATCAATCCCGGCGAACATCTTCTGCGCGGCAACGAAATAGATTACGTCGGGCGAGAAATAGGCCAATCCCGTAAGCACGGAAGACACGCCGATCGCCACAGAAATCGGGGTTCCAAGTAGCAAAAGGCCAAAGAATACGACAAATAGGAAGATCGCTGCATAGGCGGGCTCCATCATCAGATCAATAAACAGATCCATCTTACACCCCCTCCGACTGCATGTTCAGCGGGGGAATTTTGCGCTGCAATATCAAAATTATATCAATGACTTGGAACAAAACGATCAGTGCCGCAGAAATCGGCAATACCATATAGATCAACCCAACCGGTAATTGCATGATCGGTGAAAATTGCTGCATCGCGGATTGGCTGGCCTGAAGCCCGCCGAAGAACATCGTCATCGTTGCAAAACCGATAGAGATCAGCGCATTGATGACCGCCAGCCCACGTTGAACGTGTGGCGGGCTTAACGCAGGCAGCAGTTCCAGCGACAGATGCTTGCGGGTTGCAAAACAATAGGCTGTGCCCAAAAGCGCCATCCAGATCATTAAGAACCGCAGGGATTCTTCCGTGAATAATGCGGGTGTCGCCAGCACATATCGGGTGAAAACCTGCCATAACATCAGACAAACCATCACCGTCAACATCGCGGAAATCACCCCCAAAAGGAGGCGCTCAACACCTCGTTTTAAGGGAAGCAGCACGTTTTCCTCCTCACGTCCTGGAACCTGTATGACCCCATGCCGACTTACGTCCTCCCTGCACGTGATCATGGGGCAACGTCGCAGTGTAAAATAAATCATGCAATCTGTAAAAATATTTCACATAGCCCTAAAATTGCTGCATCGCAGAATATAATTGTGACTTTTTCCTACGATATGGTCAGTGGCACGACGTGACTGCACCGGCGTTACACCAGCGGATCAACCTACACATTTATCATATATTCTATGCTTTCCACTCCATAAATCACCATCTTAATGCAAGCGAAGATGAAATAAAATTACATATGGAAGTAAATTCTCATTTACAGCAAGACTACCTGCTAAGAGATCGTCGCAAAACGGCGTCTCCTGCGGCCTTGGAGGGGGCGGCAGATCTAATTGACCTATGGGAGGACCATCATGAAATTTTCCAGTCTTGCGATTGCATTAACATCCGTTCTGGCACTTAGCGTCGGCGCCGCAGATGCGAAAACCCGCCTGCGTCTGGCCAATGCATTGTCCGAAGATCACCCGACCAGCACCGCGTTGAAGCAATTCGCGCAAGAAGTCGAAGACCGCACGAACGGTGAGGTCACGATAAAACTGTTTTTGAACGGTGTTTTGGGGTCGGAACGCGAAGTTCTGGAACAGCTGCAAAACGGGGCTGTCGATATCACCCGCGCAAGCGCCGCAAACCTTGAGAATTTCGATCCAATTTTCAAGGCTTTTACCCTGCCCTATATTTTTAAGGGAGAGGACCATTTTTACAAGGTGATGACCGGCCCTATCGCGGACGAGGTCTATAACGCCACCGCTGATAGCGGCTTTATCGGCCTGACATTCTTTGATAGCGGCGCGCGGTCCTTTTACACCAAAGACAAGCCGATTAACACGCCATCTGACCTGACCGGGTTGAAATTCCGTGTGATGAATTCCAACACCTCTATCCGTATGGTCGAGATGATGGGCGGCACACCGACCCCGCTGGCCTATGGCGAAATCTATACCTCGCTACAGCAGGGCGTGATTGACGGTGCCGAAAACAACCCCACCGCGCTGACCATTGGTCGCCACGGCGAAGTTGCTAAGTTCTATTCGCAAGATGAACATCTGCGCATTCCCGATTTTCTGGTGATGTCCAATCAGGCCGCTGAAAAACTTAGCCCCGAAGAATTGGAGATTGTCAAAGAGGCCGCAGTTCATGCAACGGATTCCTTCCGCACATTATGGGATAAATCCATGTCTGACGCGCTGGTTCAGGCCGAAAAAATGGGTGTCACCATTGTCTCGCCCGATAAAGCTGCCTTCCGAGAGAAGGTCATGCCGCTGCTGGATGAATATACCAATGACCCCGATGCAGGCGCGCTGGTGAACCAGATCTTGCAAACCGAATAAACGCGTCCCCACGCCTTCGCGTCCCAATTTTCAAAAGACCAAAGTGAGCTTTCCGATGACCACACAGAGCGTCAGCGCCCGTGATGAACTGGCCCATAAAATATCCCTGATCGTGAAGGGGTTGCGCGAATTGCGCGACGAAGGGCAGTTTAACGAGCCAAATCTGGACGGTACCGCCGGGGATTACGTCAGCTTCGACAGTTGGGAATGGCCGCAGGGCGTGGGGCTTTATGGCATTGCGCAGCTGTGGCTGCAAACCGGGGACACTCAGGCCCGTGACCTATTGGAAGATTGGTTTGAAACCCAATTTTCTAAGGGATTGCCGGCGCAAAACGTCAACACCACGGCGCCAATGTTGGCCTTGTCGCTTTTGTGGCGCGAAACCCGTGACCCGCGCTGGGAAAGCGCGATGCAAGATTGGGCAGATCGATTGCTGACACAGGCACCGCGCACCGCGTCGGGCGGGTTCCAGCATGATGTGTCGGATAAGATCAACACAGGAGAACTGTGGGACGACACGCTGTTCATGGTTGCATTGTTTCTGGCCAGCTATGGCCAAGGTGCCGGGCGTCAGGATTTGATCGAAGAGGCCAAGTTCCAATTCCTGATTCACACGCATTATTTGTGTGAACCACAAACCGGCCTGTGGTTTCATGGCTGGACCTTTGACGGCAATCATAATTTTGCCCGTGCACGATGGGCGCGGGGCAATTCCTGGATCTCGGCCGGGGTGTTGGATTTGCTGGACCTGGCGGATTTGGATCAGGGCACGCGGCGCTTTTTGCTATGGGTTGTTCAGGCGCAGCTGTCGACATTGCTGACATATCAATGCCCCTCGGGCGCGTGGCGCACATTGGTCGATGATGAAACTTCTTATGAAGAGCTCAGCGCGACGGCTGCGATTGGCTATGCTTTGCTTAAAGGGCATCGTTTGGGTTTGGGCGATGACACATGGAAAGATGGCGGGTTAAAGGCGCTGAAAGCTGTCATGCGCCATATCGATGCCGATGGCGTTTTAGCGCAGGTGTCCTATGGCACGCGAATGGGCCATGATTTGCAATTTTACCGCGACATCCCGATCCAGCCCACCGGTTACGGTCAGTCTATGGCACTACTGTGTCTGGTAGAGGCATTGCACCACCTGCCGTGACCCGGATGCGCACAAGCCGCGGTGACACGTCACTAAGGCTTTTCCTCATGCGTGGTGCAGGTTAAAGAAGGCCAAGCCTGATGAGGACCAGACGCATGACCATGGAAAAGAACTTCGACGCCGCCGTTGCGGAAGCCCGGATCGCGCAAGACTGGGAAGCACGCAACTGCTTTGCGGCTGGGGCCAATGCCTCGCGCGAAGAAACGTTTAGCATCATGATCCCGCCGCCCAATGTCACGGGCAGCCTGCACATGGGGCATGCGTTCAACAACACATTGCAAGATATCCTGGTGCGCTGGCACCGGATGCGCGGATTTGACACGCTTTGGCAGCCCGGGCAGGACCACGCGGGCATCGCCACGCAAATGGTTGTCGAACGCAAAATGGCCGAGGCGGGCGAACCCGGCCGCCGCGACATCGGACGTGAGAAGTTTCTGGACAAGGTCTGGCAATGGAAGACCGAATCCGGCGGTACCATCGTCAATCAGCTGAAACGCCTTGGCGCATCATGTGATTGGTCGCGCAATGCCTTCACCATGTCGGGGGCGCCGGGTGCGCCCGCGGGCGAAAACGGCAATTTCCATGATGCTGTCATTAAGGTCTTTGTGGAAATGCATCGCAAGGGCCTGATTTATCGCGGCAAGCGTCTGGTCAACTGGGACCCCCATTTCGAGACCGCGATTTCCGATCTGGAAGTTGAGAATATTGAGCGCCCCGGCCATATGTGGCACTTCAAATATCCGCTGGCCGGCGGTGAGACATATACCTATGTCGAGAAAGACGAAGACGGCACTGTAACCTTCAGCGAAGAGCGCGATTATATCTCGATCGCGACGACACGGCCTGAAACCATGCTGGGCGATGGCGCGGTGGCTGTGCATATCACGGACGAGCGTTACGCCCCTATTGTGGGCAAGATGTGCGAGATCCCTGTTGGGCCGAAAGAACATCGCCGGCTGATCCCGATTATCACCGATGAATATCCCGACAAGACTTTCGGCTCGGGCGCGGTGAAAATCACCGGGGCGCATGATTTCAACGACTATCAGGTCGCCAAGCGCAATGGCATTCCGATGTATCGTTTGATGGACACCAAAGGCGCGATGCGCGCCGATGGTCTGGCCTATGCCGATGCCGCACGCCGCGCAGAAGAAATCTCATCCGGGGCAGAGTTCACCGAGCATGAAATCGACAGCCTGAACCTGGTGCCTGAAGAGTATCGCGGTCTGGACCGGTTCGAGGCCCGCAAATTGGTGATCGAACAGGTCAATGCCGAAGCTCTGGCCGTAATGGTCACGACAACCGTCAAAGATGACGAAGGGACCGAGACGGAAACGCTGATCCCCTTTGTTGAAAACAAACCGATCATGCAGCCCTTCGGTGACCGCTCTAAAGTGGTAATCGAACCGATGCTGACCGATCAGTGGTTCGTCGACACCACCAAGATCGTCGGCCCTGCGCTGGATGCGGTCAAGCGCGGCAATGCGGCACAAGAGGCTGGAACATTCGATCCGAAATCGGGCGATACCCGTATTCTGCCAGAGCGTGACGCGAAAACCTATTTCCACTGGCTGGAGAATATCGAGCCGTGGTGCATCTCGCGTCAGCTGTGGTGGGGCCATCAGATCCCGGTGTGGTATGGTCTGGACCTGTCCGCACCCAACTTCCGTGATGATGAAAACGATGGCGCCCTAGATGAAGTGGAGCTGGGCCGGTTACTGCAAGATGGCGGCATGGTGCATTATGGCGATGTCCATCACTGCGCGGCCGATCTGGACGCGGTGAAAGACGCCTTCCGCGACGAAATCGCCAATATCCCTGCCCCGCTGTCACATGCCGCCATTATCGAGGTTGCGGATAAACAGACCGCTATCGACACATTGTCAGCCGCGCTGGCGCAATATGCTGTGGATCAGGACCCGACCAAGCTGGTCTACCCGGTTTGGCGCGACCCAGATGTTCTGGACACATGGTTCTCGTCGGGGCTGTGGCCCATTGGCACGCTTGGCTGGCCCGAACAGACGCCGGAATTGGCACGCTATTTCCCGACTGACGTGTTGATCACCGGGTTTGACATCATCTTCTTCTGGGTCGCCCGGATGATGATGATGCAAACGGCGGTTGTGGATCAGGTGCCCTTCCATACCGTCTATGTCCACGCGCTGGTGCGCGATGAAAAAGGCAAGAAAATGTCCAAATCCTTGGGCAATGTCTTGGACCCGCTGGATCTGATCGACCAATATGGCGCGGATGCGGTGCGTTTCACCTTAACGGCGATGGCCGCAATGGGCCGTGATCTGAAACTGTCCGAGGCCCGCATCGCAGGCTACCGCAATTTCGGCACCAAACTGTGGAATGCCACCCGCTTTGCCGAAATGAACGGCGTGTTTGAGGGTGCTCCGGTTACATCCGTTCCGCAGGCCACCCACACGGTCAACCGTTGGATCATTGGCGAGGTTGGCAAGATCCGCGCCGAAACCGATGAAGCGCTGGAAAACTACCGCTTTAACGATGCGGCCAACGGGCTGTATGCCTTTGTTTGGGGCAAAGTCTGCGATTGGTATGTGGAATTTGCCAAACCGCTGTTTGACAGTGACGCCGCCGACGAAACCCGCGCAACCATGCGTTGGGTTTTGGAACAATGCACGATTTTGCTACACCCGATCATGCCCTTCATCACCGAAGAGCTGTGGGCGCTGACCGGGGAACGGTCCAAGATGCTGGTGCATGCGGATTGGCCCAGCTATGGCCCCGAATTGGTCAATGCCGAAGCGGACCGCGAAATGAACTGGGTGATCGGCTTGATCGACGAGATCCGCTCAAGCCGGGCGCAGATGGGTGTTCCTGTCGGTCTGAAACTGCCCATGATCTTGGCCGAGGCTGACCCAGCCGCCCGTGCCGCCATCGACAACAATCAAGCGATGATCTTGCGTCTTGCGCGTGTTGACAGCATCACCGAAGGCCCGGTTCCAAAAGGCGCAATTTCAATCCCGGCACCGGGGGCCTTGTTTGGCCTGCCGTTGGATGGGGTGATTGATGTCGCCGCAGAAAAAGCGCGGTTAGAAAAATCGCTTGCCAAGGTGGAAAAAGAAGCCGGGGCGCTGGACAAGCGGCTGTCAAATCCGAAGTTTTTGGAAAAAGCCGGGGATGACGTGATCGCAGAAAGCCGTGAAAATCTGGCAGCGCGACAAGAAGAGGCCGCAAAGATTGCCGCCGCTGTGAAACGCTTGGCCGACCTGGGCTAAGCCGCAGTCGTTTTTGCACGAATTGGCCGCCTCCGCTGGGAACACCCGCGGGGGCGGTCTGCGTTTTGCACTGCAGATAACGTTGCGGCACCCCGTCGATTTCACGTCTAATTCCTGCAAAATCCGTCCCCAATTCACACTACGTTCACAGTGGGTTCCGCCCCGCCCTCTAGATTGACCCAAGGTGGTTGATCAAGGGGATCGCGATGCAAGATATGTTCCGAATAGCCATGCAAGCAGAGCTGAACCGTATCCCAAATATGGGAAAGCTATACGGTATGGGGCAGCTACGTCATTGGATGATCGTGGAGCGATCAGGACCACAGGGGACCGTTTTGCAGCTGTCCACAGCACGATTTGTCAAGCCACCCCGCCTGGGTATGGCCCCTGACCATCTGATCGCGCTTTCTACCCGCGTGGCACTGCTGTCGTCCATGAAAGACCGCCCCAATGCACCTGCGCAATTTCAATTTTGCTCGGCCCAGCCAGAGCAGACGAGGCTGGATGCCCAATTCACCCCATCGCAGGGCCAGGTGTCACTGCATATACAGGCCGGTTTGGTGATTTTGCGCGGGTTTTGCACCTCGTATGGTGTGGTCCCACGGGCCGAACCGCGCCCCGAAGAGGATGACGAACCCGACACATGGGAATTCAACGCGACCCAACGCGCATGGCGCAATCAGGTCACATATCAGGAGGTCACACAATGGCACTGATCTGGAACAGCTCACCGCCCGATTGTCCAATCGCCCCCACCAAAGCGCTGGACGGCGCGTCTCGCCTGGCCATCGCGCAAGAACATCGCGCCGCGCTTTCACGTCTGGTGCAAACTCTGCCGCAGCAACCTGCTCAGCCGAATGAGGATGAGAAAACCTGTTCTACAGCCCCCATGAGCTTTACCAAAGGGTTGCCACATGATGCCTATGGGCTGGTCGAACCGCAGCAATACCGCACCTTTACTGCGCAGCTGTGGCGGCCCCTGCCCCAGATGGCCCATCACGCGCAGGCGGTCGGCCATCGCTTTGACCTAAGCGGCCCTGACGTCAGCAGCTTTAACCTGCCTGCAGCGCCCCACATTGGCAGCAGCGAAGCCTGTGCCGAAATCGCTTTGCTCTATGTCATGGCCTTGCTGCGCGATAGTGATGTGCAAGCGCTTGAGGCGGGCACGCAGCCCCTGCCCTATTGCTACCCTGCGCTGCACCCCAACCACGGCCAACCCGTGACCGCCGCCGCGATGGTGTCCGAATTGCGTAAATTGCCGTGGATCGATGCTGATGCGCGCCCCGACGGGGCCAATGGCCCGCTTTCCCAGGAGGAAAAATATCGCCGCGCCACCCTATGGGAGGACCAAGACCCGCAAAAAGGCCTGACCCTGCGTGTATTGGCGCGCGGGATCAGCCCAGGCGCGCGCAAAGGTCCGCATATCTCGCAGTTCCTGCTGCTGGGCACAGCGCGTCACAGACATGTTTTACCCCATGATCAACAGTATGATATCCGTTCGGGTCAGGTGTCACTGGGCGCGCAGCGCGTGGATCAACGCATCGAAGAACCCACCCCGCAGCGTGATTACCTGTCAGATTGGAACGCCTGGCTGGATGCACAAACCAGTGTAACACAGCATGTCACACCCAGCCAAACGGGGCGGCAATGTTTCATCAGCCAACCGCGTCATCTGGCCAATCTGGCGCACGAGTGCCAACCATATCAGCCATTCGTCCTGGCGGCGGAAATTTTACGCGCGCAGGGTCTGCGCCCCAGCATCGATGCGCCGCTGCATATGCTGTTGGCCGATGTGGCAAACCGCGCCCACCGCGCCGCCTATCGTCAAAAATTCCAGATCCACCGAAGGGCCCGCCCCGAAGTTCTGGCCGCACGGCTGACCCAGACGTATCACGGGCTGACCGGGGCGATGTCCCCCACAGTCGTTGCACGGTTCACCGATATGCTGGAGGAGCTGGGCGCGGATCACCCCGACGATATCAGCCGCCCTGGCGTCCTCTTATCTTGGATCAGCGCGCGCAATGATGTGAACAACGCGCAGGCGGGTGTCGCCATCGCTGGGCACGACATTCGCCATGCCAACTTTTTACTGCCACAGGCGTTTCCGGGCGGCGCGCCCGGCAGCCCGTCCTATGGCTGCGCCACCGCTGCTGCGGCTGCGGCCTGCGCCACGGTTCTTAAGGCGGTGTTTGATGGCGCAATGCCATTGCCAGAGGCGCTTGGCACCGCGACCTATCTGCATGCGCATCCGGATGCTGCGACGCTCGTTGACTGGACCGGGCCGCAGGACGACTTTGGCCATGCCACATTAGCGGATGAATTGGACAAGCTGGCCGAGAATCTTAGCTGCGGGCGGGGCTTTGCCGGGGTGGCGCATCGCTCTGACCTGGTGGAAAGCCTGCGCTTGGGCGAACGCGTCGCCGCTGCGGTTTTGCAAGATCACATTCTGTCCTATGAGGGCCCAGTGGCGTTGACCCTTACCGATATTGATCACCGCCAGATCATAATCGACAGCTGTTTTGGCGGCGTGGATTGCAATGGCACCGTCAGCCTTGGCCCCAAACTGACGGTCACAGGTATGACCGAATGCGAATGGTGGCTGGGCACGCCCCCCGACATGTCATGCGATGAAGGGGTTATGCGCGCGGTCAGCGCCCAGATCCTACAGTTTTCCGCCGCACAGTAGCGCGGAACAGGCGGGCGTGATCGGCTGGACCTCCTCAATTCGGGCCTGTCGCGCCTACCGTAAGAGGGCGGCATTCATCCCGTTGCCGCCCTCTTATACCCGCCATCAAATGGGGCCGCGCACACGATCATAAAAACTTGCAAGCGTGGTCGCCACGGCATCGCGGTTGGGCGGTGCGGTGCGGGGAAGATCGCCGGCCTGTATCAGTGCTGACACCAGCCCCCCCATCAGCGAACAGGCCACCGAAGTCCCACCCATCAACGTATACAGACCGCTAGAATCGAAATCCTCATCTGCGATATCGGGATCCTCGTTCAGGCCAGAGGCGTAGCCATATGACCCACGCAAATCCAACGTCAAAATCCCCCATGGGCTAAAGCTGTTCTCGCGCGCTGTATGGGGGCTGTAATCGTAATCACTGCCCGTGAAGCTATGCGTATTTACCGCGAAACGTGCATCATCCACCGCGAATGCATCATCTGACAACATATACAGCAGACCCGACATGACATTGGAATATGACGATAATTTATCGCGGTCATTCACTGCGCCTGTGACAATCACTGTGCTGGAATTGGTCAACATTACCTGCCCGGGGTAGCTGACCTGCTGGCTCAGCCCATCATTGCCCGCCGCCAAAATCACATAGCGTTCCTGCGCGATTTTGGCCAAAAGCGCCTCAAATACCGCCTGATGGGACTTCAACAGTGCCAACCGCGCCAGATCAGTATCGCGCAGGGTCTCATTGCCCTCGGCCTCGGATCGGGTCAAATAAGGACTGCCCGCATTGACCGCTGCCCGCGCGCCGGGATCGGGCAAACCGCGCGGCATCACAATCACCTCTGCCCCCGACAGATAGGCCCGCACCAGCGCCGATAACACCGGTAAGATTTCATGGCTGTAGGGCGTGGCATAGGAGATCAGATTGCAAAACGGATTGGCCCCGGCGTAGCGGACAGGCGGCACACCTTTGCGGTCGCGCAGATCGGATGCGGCCACGCGCCCGGCAATCAAACCCGCACAGCCGGTGCCATGCGCACCAAAAAACCGGGATGGATCTTCAATCGGTACCTGTTTGGGCGGCGCGGCCAATGCGGTAGCGATACGTCCCCATTCATCGCGTTGGGCTTGCGACAAGCCTGAAAGACCTGTGGTCAAATGCGCCAGCCCGGCCTGCGCCTGCGGAGCTGGTGCCGGGGCGGATGGGGGGGCGACACCGGGGCGCAACAGCGCCGTTGCCAAGGCGCGCCGCCCAGCCCCATTCGCCATATCCGGGGTGTTTGGATCCGTGATCTGCGCGATGGTCTGCGTCATACCATCCAGCGTGCCACCCGGCGGCGCCGCCAGTGCCATCAGTTCAACGCAAACATCTTTCAGCAATTGCGCAGGTATGTCAGGCTGATCAACCGCGCCCAGCAAATGGCGAAGCTGCGCGCAATGGGGCAGTGCCGGTTCATAGATTACACCATAAGGATCGGGCCCAAAGTCAATTTGCGGTGCGATCAATGCATCCCCGAAATTGGGATGCCCGGTGTCAATTCCGGTATCGATCAATGCGACCGTCACCGGATTTTCCTGCGCTGCACGCTGCCACAAACGTCCAGCACGACGGCCATTCAACAGGCCGATCCGCTCAAGGTGCCAAAGATAATGCCGTGTCGTTGGTTGCGTATTCATTGGAGCCACTCCCGCAGCGCTGCGCGCATTTGGCGGCGGCAGGCAAGATATAAATAGGGTGAAAATTGCCGTGCCAGCTCACGGCCCGCATGGCTGTCCGAGGCATAGTGGATCCCCGCCCACTCGCGGTTTTCCGCGACACGCTGCGCGACATAAAACAGCTCTGACATGCCGGGATTTTCCGGCAGGACACGCGCCATTACCTCGGCCACGCAATACATCTGAAAACTGTGATTGGACGGGTATGATTCATGGGGCGGATTGTCCAGAAACGGACGCAGGTCCGGCGCGATTTGGTTTGGACGCAGACGGCTGAATTTACGCTTGTAAATATAGCCCACACGTTCGGCCATATCCAAGATCGTCGCGATCAGCCCGATGGTGGCCGGGAACCCGTCTTCAGAAATTCCAAGGGGCCGCAAGATCTCGGTGATCTGATCCGAGGACACCTGATCTAAAATCTCTGCCCGACGCATCGGCATATCGTATAATGCGGTCAACTTCGCGCGCAGATCAGCAATTTCATGCAGCGTGAAATCCGGATCTGGCGGGGCAGGGATCCCAAGGTTTTCCCACGCAAAGGCGCGCGCCCGGTTCAACGGATGCGACAGCAGATGCAATTCACGCATTTCCTCCCACGGGGCGGGTGCCAGTTCAAACTCTGCCCCGCCAAAGCTGGATTTGGCTTTGGCCTTTGCCTTGGCCTTCGCTTTGGCTTTCGCCTTTGCTTTCGCCTTGGCTAAGATCCGCGCATAGCTGCTGGAAAGGACCGGGCCGGCAGAGGCGCTGCGCAAAACCACGGCCGATTTCAGCTCTGTCAGGGCTTGGGTCAGGCTATCTGCATCTTGCGCATCCGGGGCGGCCAAAATATCCGCCGTTTGCTGAGAAATATCTAAATCTTGAAAAAAATCACCATCTTCGCTTAGCCGATGATCCGGCAGTAGGCCCAAATTGGCCATACGGTCATACATTAAGTCGCTCCATTCCTTGCTGCACGACGGTTAGTGCCCTCTGATTGGGAAACGGCGTATCCGCGTTACGCAGCGTAATCAGCGGTTCATACCCACCTTGATCACGCAGCGCGCCATAGGCTTTGCGCCCAATATCATATTCCCCGGCATGGCCCGCCGCGGCGGCCATCGTGCGTAAAGTGGGTTCAAACAGATGCCCCTCCCGCAAGGGATGCTGCGCAATGGCGGATTGGCAATTTTCCAGCGCCGGCCCGTAATCGCCGGTCATCAAGTGGCACATGGCAAGGGACGTTGTGAAAGAATATCGGAAGGGGTTCAGCCGACCCACCTGCACCGCTTGCGCGGCATATTCACGGGCCTGCCCATATTCTCCGGCATAATAATGGTGCATGGCCAAACTGTCCGCCAGCATCGGAGACTGGCCAGAGCGATGCGCCACCGGGCGCAACAGTTCTGCCGCGCGCGACCGATCCCGTAGGACAAACCCGTAAACATGCGCGACAAGTGCCACCGACAGTGTATTATGCGGGTCAAGCTCCAACGCATGGCGCGCCAATGCTTCGGTCCGGTCAAGCAGAGCAGGATCGTTGCGCCCCTGTTTTTCAACTTTGAACGCCGATAAAAACGCATTCCACGCGTAAATCGCAGAGGCCTCGACCATCTGCGACGCCTGATCCAATAACGCGCCGGCCTGATCCAGATCCCCATTGCTTAGGCGAAAGATGTGATCCACGGCGCAAAACACATTGCGAGAGGCCAAATGCTCTTCCGCCCGAAATCCGTCAAAACGAACCAACCTTTCACAAAGCTGATCAAACAGATCGATGCAGGTCACATGCAGCCAATCTTGTGATAACTGCTCAACGGGCACGCCAAATGTCGTCGCAAGAATGGTCCGCGAGGACACAACATGGCGCACCACTGGTGAAATCACGACATCGCCGCCCAAACGGCGCACAGACAGCGTTAAAAACACATCAGGCCCGGTCTGTCCTGCCCCGGGCTGGCTGCGCCCAATGCGAAAATCATAGGGCCGCACCAAAGAGCTGTGGTCCATCAACTCAACCAATCGGTTGATCACCATATCGGCAAGAATTCGCGCCTGTGGATCCGCCTCATCCACGTCAATCGGCAGCAAGCCCAGCTCAAACAGCGGAACGTCGGGGGCGGGTGACGCCGCGCAATTTGAGGTGGGCTGCGCGGGTGCTTTGCCAAGGTGGTTACGGGTTTGTGCCAGCCAACTTTCGAATTCGGGGTCGCAAATATCTATCCCCTCAAGGAATTGCGGCTGGTATGGGCCTTGGTGTGGTGCTGTGATATCGCAACGGATCTGATCCATTGACAGACGCACCGGCCCCCCATCGCTGTGCAATGGGCAGGACTGCAGCGCAGCGAAACAGCTACGCAGCTCTGACAATGCTTTGCGCAAAGAATCGCGGCCCTGGCGTTGGCCACGCGTGCTCCACAGCAGGTCTTGCAAACGTGCCCGATTGACAGGATGACCCTGCGCCATTGCCAAAAATGCCAATAATGCCCGCGTCTTAGCCAATCTTGGCGTGACATCCAAACCCGCCGGATCCAAGAGCTGCACTGCACCGAACAGACGCAACTTATACAACTGCAAAGCGCCCTCCCCCTTTTACCCTTGGGAAGACGTTAACACATATACAATTTTCGCAGGAAATTTCTTACCCCTAGGTAAGGTATTCCGGCATAGGCATTTGTCACAGCCACTCCTGCCAGCAGTAAAGACGCCAAATTCAGCACATAGCGAATACTGGCCCCTTTGGCGCAGGGAAGATTTTGCGCCAAAGGGAGGATTGTTGTGATCAACCCGTGCTTTGCAAACCAGAGGCAATACCGTTGATCGAAATCTTCAACGCATCTTGCATAGCCGCATCATCAGGGGATTTGCGCAAACGTGCCAATAGGTCGATCTGACCGAAATGCAGCGGATCCAAATAGGCGCGGCGTGACAGGAAATCTGGATCTGTGTCCGAGGGCTTTACGCCGACAATCGCCTCTGCCGCCTCCATCGTCATCGCCCATTCACTGCGAATCTGTTTGAAAATCCGATCCCGCAGCGCCGGGTCTTCGACCAATCCAGCATAGGCCGACGCGATTTCAATATCGGCCTTCGCCAAGACCATAACGACTGAATCCACAAGGTTACGGAAGGTGGACCAGCTGCGATACATTTCCTGCAATTGCGCGACAGAGCCGCCTTTTTCACGAACGGCCGTGCCGAACCCGAACCAGCCCGGCAGCATATGCCGCGTCTGCGCCCATGAGAACACCCACGGAATCGCCCGCAAATCTGACAATTTATCTAATGTCGACCGCGACACTGGTCGCGACCCCATATTCAGCGACGCGATATGGTCGATCACGGTTGCCTCACGGAAATAGGTCAAGAAGCCTTCCGATGTTGTCAGACCGCGATACCGCTGGAAGGCCGCTTCAGACATTGCCTCCATGACGGACACGAAATGCTGTGCCGGGCGGGCCATTTCACCCGCGGCCTCGGCCTCTGCAAGGCCCTGGCCCAATTCACAAAATCGCATAACGGCCTGTTCCCGCGTCTCATAGCGTTTTGAAATCACCTCGCCTTGCTCTGTCAAACGGAAACCGCGTGCCAGCTGCCCGCGCGGCTGTGCCAAAATGGCATCGCGGGTGGCCCCACCACCGCGACCGACCGAGCCGCCACGGCCATGGAAAAACGCCACACCCAGATCAAGCGCATCGAACAGCTCCGACAGGGCGGCCTCGGCTTTCCAGACCTCCCAACGCGCGGTAACGATCCCGCCGTCTTTGTTACTATCGGAATAGCCCAGCATGATTTCCGCCCGTGCACCGCCCATCGCAGCCGCGAAGGCTGGAACGGAATAAAGCTCTTTCATGATTGGGACCGAAATCCGCAAATCATCAATTGTTTCAAACAACGGCACTGGCAAAATCGGCGTTTCGACACCGGGGCCAAAGCATCCATGCAGCCGCAGCAAGAACCCGATTTCCAAAATATCCGACACGGATTCGGTGTTTGACACGATCGAATAGCGCACCAATTGATGGCCCAAACGCTGCCGCGCCTTGGCGACCGCATCAAAAATGTCCAACTCTCGTTTGGTTTCATCGGACCAATCATGGCCATCAAGTGACGGCAGATCACCCATCAACAGGTCCGACAGCAAGGATTTGCGCGCCTCTTCATCCAAGTCACCATAATCCGCACACAGGCCGGTGGCGGCAAAAATCTCAGCTAGGCTACGCTCATGAATGGCAGAGTTCTGCCGTAAATCGATGGTGAAAAAGTGAAATCCAACCAGAACAACCGTTGCCCGGATCGTGGCCAAACGCCCCGCAGCAATTGCGCCTGCACCCGCGTCTTCCAATGCTTTGGTCATTGCTGTCAGGTCGGCGGCAAATTCTGGTGCCCCCGAATAAGCATATTCAGACGCGGCCTCGGTCGCATCAAGGCGCGCGATGATATGGGTGATTGCCCGTCGGAAAGGTTCACCGGCGCGGTAGGGATCATCATTGCGCGGCGGTTCGGACACAAGCCGTTGCAGATCGGGCGACATCGCCACATAGCGATCCGACACCGGCAATTCCAAGAACAGCTCATTCAGCTCCGCGCGATAATAGGAGAACAGCGCGGCTTGCTGCTCTGACACAGCCGTTTCGAATACATCGCGGGTGACAAACGGGTTGCCATCACGGTCGCCACCGATCCAGGTGCCCAATGTGAACATCGGCTGTGGGGTTGCCACCTCGCCGCCAAAATAGGTCTCGACCTCGGTCTGCACATTGATCATTGCCGGCAGGATCGACCGCGCTGCAATGGACACGCCATTATCGATTTCATTTTCTACGCGCAGCTTTTCACGCCGAGACAATTCCGTCAGCCAGATTGTCAGAATTTCACGTTTCAAGGCGCGGTGATCCGCGATTTTCCCATCAGCACGCAAAAGGCCTGCAACCCGGCCTTCGATATCAATGATCGACTGGCGGCGAATTTCGGTCGGATGTGCAGTCAAAACAATACCAACCGACAGTCCCTCACGGTTCTTGGGATCCAGCAGCGACAATGCTCGCTCCAGTTGGCGGCGGGCGCCTTCCGGGTCGGCATTGATGACACCTTGTGCAATATTGGCAAGGTGCAAAAACAGCGTAAACGCGCGCAAAACAGTTGAGATTTCATCGGCCTTACAATCCGCCAGCAGGTTGCGCAGCTCTGAGCGCAGCTCCTCCAGCCCGGCACGGTAATGCCCGATGGAACGGCGGCGCAATGTCTCCACCAGCGAGAAGATCTTATCCCCTTCCTGCTCGCGGATGATGTCGCCAAGCATATCTCCCAACTCGGAGATCAGCGCATGTAGGTTTTGGTCGCGGGAGGGCGAAGGAATGGAAACGTCCATAATAATGCAAATTCCTGTTCTTGGTTCCCGGATCGCTGGGCCAGGTCGGGCCGGAACATGGTCTTACCTATCCAAAGCTAGCGACCGCCCAAAGGATTGTCGAGAGAGGGCCCGACATCTACGCCTTAGAAAGATGCAAACGCGCAAAGCTTAGCCATATCACCGTGCAACCATCCCAGCAGTGCAAGAAGCTTGGTCACTCCAGAAAGAACTGCGACAGCACCGGGATAGAGGCCGCGCCAATCACCCGCGCATTGCCACCCACGGTGGCGGCTTCAACGGCGGGGATTTGCAGGCCGCGTTTATCCAGACGGTCCAATTCAATCTGCGTTTGCGCCACCAGCTGCGCACGCACCGCTGCCGGGAATGCACCATCGATCAAAATCGTCGAGAAATCAATCACGGCACAAACCGACCGGGCAGCGTGGGCCAGCGCCTTTGCCGCGCGCGCAATCCAACTGTTCAAACTGTCCCCGAATTGCGACCAATCTTGCGGTTGATGCCACATGGCCTCCCGGTCGACACCAACCTCTCCCAGCGCATTTTCCAGCAGATAAAGCGAGGCTTCATCAATCAATTGCCCCATTCCGCCTTTGCTGGACGGCACGCGCAACGACCCGAATGCGCCGGCATTGCCCTGAATACCCCCCACCAAAGAGCCATTCAGCACGATCCCCCCCCCGACAAAGGAGCCAAGATAGAAATAGGCGTAATCCGTCAGCTCTCGTCCGCGGCCAAAGACATGCTCCGCCCGGCAGGCGGCGGTGCCATCATTTTCCATGAACACGGGCAAATCCGAGAAATTGGCCACCTCTTTGGCGATATCTATATCGCGCCAGATCGCGAAATCCAACGGCGCACCTAGGACATCGATCCAGCTCCAGATTTCAGACGGGGCCGCGATGCCAATCCCAGCGATACGTCCGCGCTGATATTCCGTCAAATCCGCGGATAATTCAGCCAAGCCATCGCGTAAAAAGCCGAAAATATCGTTTGGCATCGGATATTTATAAGTTTTGATCTTCTGGCCCAGAACTTCACCGGTCAGGTTCAAGATCGACAGATCAGATGTGCGCCGGCCCAGCTTCAACCCAACCGACAGCGCGCCGTTTGGATCCAATGCCATCGGGATCGAGGGCTTCCCCACCCGTCCACGCTGTGGCTCTCCGCGCAGCAGAAAACCATCGTTTTCAAGCTTGCGCAAAATATTGGACACTGTCTGTGCCGATAATTGTGTTCTTTTCGCAATCTCGGTGCCCGGCAATGCCCCTGCCCGACTGATCAGTGTCATGATCAGACGTTCATTATGTTGTCGCACACCGATCTGATTGACGCCGCCGCGAAGGCCTCTGCGCTCTGAACCGTCCATATCATCTCCTCCCACAGTCAGTCTGACACCTCCTATTATTAAATCAAGTGGATTTATTTATTGACGTGATGTTTAGAATCGGGTTTCTATACAGCTATTCCGTTGGAGGACGGATCACAGATGTAAGCGCCGTAACATTACGGCCATGTTCTTTGGGAGGAACATCATGAAGAAACTTCTCGCTGGTAGCGCGATCGCGCTGGTTTTGGGTGTCTCGGCTGCTGCGGCAGAAGACATCGGTGCATGCCTGATCACCAAGACTGACACCAACCCGTTTTTCGTCAAGATGAAAGAGGGCGCTTCGGAGAAAGCCGAAGCTCTTGGTATCTCACTCAATACATATGCGGGCAAGCTGGACGGCGATGTCGAAACGCAAATTGCAGCTGTTGAATCGTGCATTGCAGGCGGTGCCAAGGGTATTTTGATCACCCCATCTGACAGCCGCGCGCTTGCGCCGGTTGTGGGACAAGCCCGCGACGCTGGCCTTTTGGTTATCGCCCTGGACACTCCGTTTGAACCAGTCGACGCAGCCGATGCGACATTCGCCACCGACAACTTCCTTGCGGGCGAGCTGATCGGCCAATGGGCTGCGGCAAAAATGGGCGATACATCCGAAGCAAAGATCGCGCTGCTGGATCTGAACCCATCGGAAATCTCGGTCGATTACCTGCGCAACAACGGCTTCCTTCAGGGCTTTGGCGTTGACATCATGGACCCGACAGACATTGGCGACGAAACCGATGAGCGTATCGTCGGTAATGACGTCACCAACGGCAATGAAGAAGGTGGCCGCACCGCGATGGAGAACCTGTTGCAAAAGGACTCCGGTGTGAACGTGGTTTACACGATCAACGAACCTGCAGCGGCCGGTGCCTATGAAGCGCTGAAATCCTTTGGTCTGGAAGATCAGGCCCTGATCGTCTCGGTCGATGGTGGCTGCCCGGGCGTGCAAAACGTCGCGGATGGCGTGATCGGCGCGACCTCGATGCAATTCCCGCTGCTGATGGCCTCGATGGGTATCGAAGCGATCAAAACCTATGCCGAAACCGGTGAAAAACCTTCCGCAAGCGAAGGTCTGGATTTCACCAATACCGGCGTTGAACTGGTTACAGATGAGCCGGTCGAAGGGATCACTTCGATCACTTCGGAAGAAGCGTTGAAAAAGTGCTGGGGCTAAACCCTAGCTGACCTCCTCACCTCAGGGAGGGCGGATTGCTGCCCTCCCTTTTTCATTCCTCACCCCCCTACATCAGCCTGAGAGGGCGCCATGACCGACACCAGCCAGCCTGCAGCCCGCAAGGCCCAGGAATTTGAGCAGGTGGTCGACAAGGCCGACCGCAATGTCGCGGCTTTTGACCACCGCCAGAAATCCCTTATCCACCGCCTACAGCACACGTTGCATTCCAATCCGACCCTTGTTCCGATCATCGTTTTGATCGGTGCGGTGATCGTGTTCGGTCTGATCGCGGGCGGCAAATTCTTCTCTCCGTTCAACCTGACGCTGATCATGCAGCAGGTGTCGATCATCGGCATCCTTGCGGCGGCACAATCGCTGATCGTCTTGACCGCCGGGATTGACCTGTCGGTCGCCGCGATCATGGTGCTGATGGCCGTGATTGCCGGTAACCTATCTGTGTTCATGGGGGTTCCCCCGGTGATAGCACTGGCGATTTCCTTTGTCGCAGGCACCTGCGCAGGTATGGTCAACGGCTTCTTGGTCACCCGCGTGAAACTGCCGCCTTTCATCACCACATTGGGGACATGGTCGATCTTTTACGCGCTGAACCTGTATCTGTCGGGCGCACAATCGATCCGTAGTCAAGATATTGACGCGAATGCACCGCTGTTGAAATTCTTCGGTGAGACGATCTCATTGGGCGGTGCGCGCATCACCTATGGCTCGATCTTGATGATCTTGGTGTTCTTGGTGCTGTGGTTCATGCTGAACAAAACCGCATGGGGCCGCCATGTCTATGCCATCGGTGATGACCGCGAGGCCGCCGAGCTGGCCGGTATCCGCACCGAGCGTACATTGCTATCGGTCTATGCCTTGGCCGGTTTTGTCTGCACCGTGGCCGCCTGGGCCTCCATCGGGCGCGTTGGCTCGATCAGCCCGCAGGCATTCTATGAAGGCAACCTGCAATCCATCACCGCGGTGGTGATCGGCGGTATCTCCCTGTTCGGCGGACGTGGATCAATCCTTGGTGCATTATTTGGCGCACTGATCGTTGGGGTGTTTCAATCGGGGCTGCGTCTGGCCGGTGTGGATGTGCTGTGGCAGGTCTTTGCTATCGGTTGGCTTATCATCATCGCGGTCGCCATCGACCAATGGATCAGAAAGGTTTCGGCATGACCCAACCCATTTTGAAAGCCCGCGGTCTGGTCAAACGGTATGGCCGTGTCACCGCCTTGGACAATTGTGATTTCGACCTGTATCCGGGTGAAATTCTGGCAGTCATCGGCGATAACGGCGCGGGGAAATCCTCGTTGATCAAGGCCCTGTCAGGCGCAGTGCAACCCGACGCCGGCACGGTGGAGCTGGACGGCAAGCCGATCCATTTCCATTCCCCGCTAGAGGCGCAAGAGGCCGGCATTGCGACCGTCTATCAAACGCTTGCCCTGTCGCCCGCACTGTCAATCGTGGACAATATGTTCATGGGCCGCGAAATTCGCAAACAAGGGTTTGCAGGCAAAGTTCTGCGAAGCCTTGATCATGCGAAAATGCGCGAGATCGCACGGAATAAGTTGTCCGAGCTTGGCTTGATGACCATCCAAAACATTGATCAACCGGTTGAAACCCTGTCGGGCGGTCAGCGCCAAGGTGTCGCCGTGGCCCGTGCCGCAGCCTTTGGCTCCAAGGTCATTATCTTGGATGAGCCCACCGCAGCCCTGGGTGTGAAAGAGAGCCGCCGCGTGCTGGATCTGATCCAAGACGTGCGCTCGCGTGGGATCCCGATCATCTTGATCAGCCACAACATGCCCCATGTGTTTGAATTGGCCGACCGCATCCATGTTCACCGTCTGGGCAAACGTCTGTGCACGATCAAGCCCGACGATTACACGATGTCGGACGCCGTTGCCTTCATGACCGGTGCTAAAGCCGCTCCGGGCACCGAGACAGAAGCCGCCTAACCCTATTCCTCCCGTTCCGCTCATGGAACCTGGGGCGCAGCCTTCGGGCTGCGCCCTTTTTTTTGGCACGTCTGGCAATGGCTGCGCCAAAGAAAAAGTGAACCGCACGGCAGCGGTTTTCATGGCCCAGACTCTGCGAAACGCGTTACCGTCATAGGAAACCGGCCCCCTGGATGGAGGGACAGATGGAATTTGCCGAAGTTTCCCTGATCCGTTTTGGCTTTGGCCCCGGGCCGTGGCCTGGTGCAGATGGGCCCGATGACCTGCTGGCTGATCTGGCACAGCCCGACCGCACAGGTCAGCGATGGCCCGGCGCAACCCAGCAGCAAGCGCTTGACTTCGTGCGTGATTTTCGTGCCTTGCGCAAAGACTTCCGCGCAAACCCCGAAGCCGGAAAACTGCCCTTCCGTGCATTGCGCACCCAGATCAAGGATTTGCGTGATGATGCGCTGCGGATCACTTTGGCGCGTGGCGTTGACGACCGTTTTGGCTTTCGCGAAAGGCTTTGGGCGTTTTGGCGCGATCACTTCACGACGCGTGCGCTGAAATTACAGGATTTCCCGATGGCCATGGCCCATGCCGAGGCTTTGCGCCCCCATATCGCCGGCCGGTTCACGGATCTGCTGCAAGCCGCCATTTTACATCCAATGATGTTGCAATACTTGGATCAAAGCAGCTCTATCGGGCCGGGATCTGTAATGGCCCAACGCAAGCCCGATCGCCGCTATGGGTTGAATGAAAATCTCGGCCGAGAGCTGATCGAATTGCACACGCTTGGCGCCGGTGCCAGCTATACGCAAACCGATGTCCGGCAATTAACCGAGCTTCTGACGGGCCTGCGCGCTACAGATGCCGGCGTGACATTCGCCCCGAAATTCGCGGAACCCGGTGCTGAGACCGTTCTGGGCATCCGTTATGGCGGTGACGTGGCCCATAAATCCGATATTGACGCGGCGCTGCAGGCGCTGGCACGCCATCCAGATACGGCACAGCATCTGGCGCGCAAACTGGTGGTGCATTTCATTGGCCCGCAGCCTAACCCAACATTGGTCGACACGATGGCGCAAGCCTATCTTGACGCGGACACCGGACTGATCCCGATGTATGAGGTTTTGCTGACCCACCCGTCTGCACAGACCCCATCTTTCCAAAAGCTGCGTCCGCCGCTGGATTGGGTTATAACCGCCTTGCGCACGCTAGGTGTGGCAGGAACAGATATCGCCAGCACGCCGTTGAAGCAAATCAACCACGGTGTGTTACAGCCCCTACGCCGGATGGGCCAGCCTTGGCGCGAACCTGTTGGTCCCGATGGCTGGGCAGAGGACGCGGCCTATTGGCTTGCGCCCCAGGCCTTGGCCGAACGGATCAATTGGGCGCTTAAGGTTCCGGCGGCATTGGGGGGCATGCGGCCTGATCCACGCGATGTATTGCCCCATGCGTTGGGCAGCCGCCCTGCCCCGCTGTTACGGCAGGCTGTGCCGCGCGCTGAATCCTTGGCTGAAGGGCTGGCCCTGATTCTTGTGTCCCCTGAAGTTATGCGGAGGTAACGTCATGCTATCACGCCGTTTTTTTCTACAAGGCGCCACAATGGCGGGGTGTTCGATGGCCGCCCATCCGCTGATGTCCAGCGTGACATTGGCCGACACGCCTGGCGAAAACCGCCTGGCTGTCATCATTTTACGCGGCGCCATGGATGGGCTGGATCTAATCCAACCTTATGGTGATCCGCAATTGGCTCTATATCGGCCCAAATTTGACATAGGCCCAAACGCCGGCGCGGCAGATCTGGATGGGTTCTTCGCGCTGCATCCAGCCATGGCAGAGCTATTACCGTTGTGGCACGCCGGAGAGCTGGGCTTTGCGCATGCCGTGTCCACACCCTATCGCGGCCAAAGATCACATTTTGATGGTCAAGATATCCTAGAGGCCGGAACAGGATTAGATGTGCCCGACCCGATGCGTCAGGATGGGTGGTTGAACCGTTTGTTGCAAACCATGCCCGGAACCCATGCTGAAACTGCCTTTTCTATCGGCACCGCGGATTTGCCGGTACTGACCGGCGCCGCGCCAAGCACCGCCTGGACCCCGGATACATGGCTGAATATGTCAGATCAAGGGCGGCGGTTGTTGGACCAGATCTATCATGATGACCCGCTGTTTCGGGACGCCGCACAAGAGGCGCTGTCCCTGACGCAAGGAGAACGCCCGGCAGCCTATGCCGCGCAAAAAGGCAAGACAGCCGCGTCGGAATCTCTGGCGGCCTTCGCCGCGCAGAAAATGCGCGGCAGCACCCGAATTGCGGCCTTTTCATTGTCGGGGTGGGACACACATGTGAACCAACGGCTGGCGATGGCCGGACCCGTGGCGCAGCTGGCCGCAATGATCCGCGTGATGAAATCCGAACTGGGTCCCGTTTGGGCACGGACCAGCGTGCTGGCGCTCACCGAATTCGGGCGCACTGCAGCGCAGAATGGTTCTGGCGGGACAGATCATGGTACGGGGGGTGTGGCGGTTATGGCAGGCGGTGCGCTGCGCGGTGGCCGGGTTATTGGCGATTGGCCGGGTCTGGATGAAGCTGCACTGCTTGATCGTCGCGATTTGATGCCAACGCAAGATGTGCGTGCCATTGCCGGTTGGGCCTTACGCGGGTTGTTCGGCACCGAACGTGCCGCGATAGAACAGGTGATTTTCCCCGGACTGGATTTAGGGGACGATCCGCGTATCCTTTTGTAATCGGGCAGATGCTACCGCGACGATTGCGGATTGCGCTTGTAATTATGCGTCGTTAGCCTCTTGCGGGCGGCGCTTGGCCGTTTGATCATCGGAGACGGCTATGGCCAAGCAGTTTGGTGCCCCATTAGGCGAATGGACCCCACCGCAAGCGCCGGATTTGGAACGGATGCAGGGGCGCTATACCCGGCTTGAGCGGCTGCGCCCGGATCATGCACACGGTTTATTTTCCGCATTTAACGGCGATGATACGCTGTGGGATTATATGCCCACCGGCCCGTTCCAATCAGAAACCGGGTTCATTCGTTGGATCAATGAACAATCGGTCTCATTGGACCCGCTGTTCTACGCAGTGATTGATCCACAGACCGACCGCGCCGTGGGAATCATGTCCTATTTGCGTATCGCACCCGAAATCGGATCTATTGAATTGGGGTTTATAACCCTGTCTGCCGCATTACAGCGCAGCCGGGCCGCGACAGAGGCATTTATCTTGATGATCGGCTCGGCTTTTACGGCGGGATACCGACGGTTTGAATGGAAATGCGACAGTCTGAACTTGCCCTCACGCCGGGCCGCCCAGCGGCTTGGCCTCAGCTATGAAGGGGTATTCCGGCAGGCTACGCATTACAAAGGCCGCAATCGGGACACTGCATGGTTTGCCGCCACGGATAAGGACTGGCCCGCGCTACAAGCTGCCTATGCGGCGTGGCTGGACCCTGCGAATTTCGATGCTGCCGGGCAACAAAATGAATCCCTGTCAGATTTGACCAGGCTTGTGCGGGTCAGTGATGATCCCGCGCTCGGCGCCTGACAAAACATCAGATCAAGCTGCCAGCATCGATACGGTCATTGACCATAACGGATAGGCGCGAAATCTGCGCATCAGACGCGCCGCCCGCCTGCACCAATGCCGCGGCGGCGTTTTCCAAATCTTCATCATGGGCAGAGCGCGCGACACCGGATAAAAACTGCGCGACATATCCCAACGAGGCCGGGTCCCGGGCTTGCGACAGCACCTCTGCCATATGGTTCAGATCGTCACGCAGGGCGATGGGATCAGGGTTGATATGGTCATCCTTGGCAACTGTGACCCCTATCGGGCGCTCCCCTTGCGGCAAAACTGCCAAAACGGCCTGCTGAAACAACGCAAGGCTTTCCACCGGTTTGGGTAAAAACCCATCCGCACCCGCCGCATAGGCGACCGTCTCCATCCCGATATCGCCCGACGTTCCCAACACGGCTGGCATTGCCTGCCCCAGCTTCTTGACGGCCTCAATCAGATCCGCGCCAGAGCCATCAGGCAAGCCAAGATCCACGATCACCACAGAGGGACGATAGGTTTGCAAATGCCGGTGGGCAGAGCGCAGGCAGTCCGCACGCCTTATGCGCGCACCTGAACGCAGGCACAAAAGCCGCATCGCCTCCGATGCATATCGGCTGTCTTCAACAACCAGAACGGTCAGTCCCAGCAGGGGGCGTGCAGCGCTGGCATGGCGGTGACCCAAAAGGCCGGTAACATCGTCACTCATCAGATTTCTCCTGTGCTGGGATTCGCGGTGTAACCTCAGTTAAGCCCTGATTAGGTGAACGAGAGGTTAAATTAAGCACCGTTTTACCGGCTGCGACCTTTGGATGGGCTAAGGGGAAAAGGGCTTGCGTGAACCGGTGCCGCTGCCTAGACCGAAGACAGGGCAAGTGTTGGAGGACGCGAATGATTGGACGACTTAACCATGTTGCAATTGCTGTGCCGGATCTTACGGCCGCCGCAGCGCAATATCGTGACACTTTGGGCGCCGCTGTTGGGCAACCACAAGATGAACCCGACCACGGCGTCACGGTAATTTTCATCAACCTCCCTAATACAAAGATTGAACTGCTTTACCCGCTTGGCGAAGACAGCCCGATCAACGGATTTCTGGCCAAAAATCCCGCCGGTGGCATCCATCACATGTGCTATGAGGTCGACGACATCCTAGCCGCCCGCGATAAGCTGAAAGCCGAAGGCGCGCGCGTTCTGGGAAGCGGCGAGCCGAAAATCGGCGCACATGGCAAGCCCGTCTTGTTCTTGCATCCCAAAGATTTCAACGGCTGCCTTATTGAACTGGAGCAGGTTTAATGAGCCTAACCGGCGGCATCGTCTTATTCGCAGTCATCTGGTTCATGGTGTTCTTTGTCGTCTTGCCACAACGGCTGAAAACGCAAGGGGATGTTCAGCAAATCGTGCCCGGCACGCCCGCCTCGGCGCCATCCGAGCTGCGGCTAAAGCGCAAGGTTGTGATAACATCTGCCATCGCGGTGGTTTTATGGAGCATCATCGCCACAATCATCTTGTCGGGGATGATCTCGATCCATGATCTGGATTGGTTTAACCGCGTAAAAGATTGATTGGAACCATCACCGCCATGACCCGTTCCCCTTTTGCAGTTGCAGCAAAAAGGAGCACGTCATGGTCCCAGAATGGTTCACCGGTCTTGCATGGGTGTCATTGGCTGCGGGGCTGATATGTGCCGCCCTGTTGATTTTGGACTTACGGAAGAACCCACCACACATGGCGATCATGGCCTGGGTTTGGCCAATCGCGGCGTTGTTTGGGCATGTTCTTGTTCTATGGTTCTATTTCCGGCATGGTCGTATGGCAGGGCATATGCATGGCGACGAGCATCACCACATGCCGCAATCTTCCATGCCTGTCGCCGTTGCCAAAGGTGCGCTGCATTGCGGCGCAGGCTGCACATTGGGCGACATTTTAGCCGAATGTCTGGTGCTGCTGGCACCTGCTGTTTTGATCCCGTTCGGCTGGCCCGATTATTGGGGCGACCGGATTTTTGCTATATGGGGACTGGATTTCATTCTGGCGCTGGGGATTGGCGTGGTCTTCCAATATTTCGCGATTGCGCCGATGCGCGGCTTGGGCGTGGCACAGGGCCTGAAAACAGCGTTTAAAGCCGATGTAGCATCACTTACCGCATGGCAAATCGGGATGTATGGGATAATGGCGCTATTCCATTTCGGCCTGTTCAAACATATGTGGAACACCGAATTGACCGCCACCACACCGCAATTTTGGTTTGCGATGCAAATTGCCATGATGGCAGGGTTTGTGACCGCCTACCCAGTGAACTGGCTGTTGATTTCCCGCGGCATCAAAGAGCGGATGTAATTTTACGCGGCCGGCAACGGTGCCGGCCTGCGCCCCTCTAACCGATGGAACAGATGGGTAAAGGCTGCCGCGCCCAACACCGGAACACAGAGGTTCACGAAGGGGATAGACAGCGGCACTGCCATCAATGCGCCCGTCATCCATATGGTCATCTTGTGGCGCAGATACATCTGCCGCACTTGCTCACGCTGCATACGGCGCGCTGCGGCCATCTGAAAATACTCCCGGCCCAGAAGATACCCGTTCAGACCAAAGAATAAAAAGGGCGCCAAGGGGATCACAAAGGGATAAATCAGCAGCGCCAATAGGTTGGCCACGACAATCACGCCCATAAAGCGCAAGCTGTCGCCCAATGTCTCGGCCAGCGTAAAGCGTCGGATCTCGGGCAGGCCGGGGTAATGCGCACCCTCAACCATTTCGGCAACATCTTCCAAAAAGAACCCGGTGAAGATGGAAGCCACCGGAAACATCAACACGACCGAAAGCACCATCATCATCCCGACAATCGCAAAGGATAAGATGTTATCGACCCAAGTGATGGTATAGCCGGTGAAGGGCAAGGTGATCTGATCAGGCAAAAACAGCCCCACGCCCCAGACCACAACGACCGTCATCGCAAACAACAGGGCAATCGCAAGCGCGATCCCCTTCAGCAAGATCTTCAATGCGCCGGGACGTAAAAGATCCTCGAATGCATTCGCAATAGAGGGAAAAATGATCATACGTCGATCCAGCTGACAACCACATCCTGATCAGGCCGCGGGCGATCCGTGGGAACAATCGCTTCGGTGCCGATGTGAATAAACCCGGCCACCCATTCGCCCGGTGCCAACTTCAAATGCTGCTTAGCAAAATCAGCGTCATGCGCGGCCCAACCCGAAAGCCAATTGGCCCCCCAGCCTGCCGCCAATGCCGCCATCAACACACCGTAACAGGCCGCGCCTGCGGACAGGGTTTGTTCAATTTCAGGCACTTTAGGGCTGTCTTTGGGTACTGCGATCACCGCGACACACAGATGACTGTCTTCAAATTGCTTGGCGGCCTTATCCGGGTCTGCCCCATGCTGAGCGCTGGCCCCATCCCGCGCCGCCCGGCCCAGACGTTCCAATGCGCTACGTTGCAACACCAGGAAACGCCACGGCTCCAGCTTACCATGATCCGGCGTGCGTAGCCCGGCGGTCAGGATCGGCTGTAGCGCCGCGCGATCAGGCACCGGCAGCGCCAATGTCTTCGCCGGACGAGAGCGCCGCGTCAGCAGAAACTCCAGCGCCGCCGGATCGGCCTTTGCTGGATTGATCGCGCCCATCGGGATGTCCATCGCATATCTCCTTCATCTGCCACGGCAATATCAGCACGCGAAGCATGGGTTTCAAGCCACCGCGACAGGATATGACGATTAAAACCCGAAATACCTGACCAATTCATCAAGGTATTCGGATGTGTGCGCGATCCAGCGGGATTTAGGCTGACGTGTGCGCAGATTTTGCGCCAGCGGATCAGGGACTGAAATCTTGCTTCCTGACATTTCCGACAAAACCGCATGGCCGCAAAATGGCACATAGGCTTCGGAGTAGCCGCCTTCATGCGTGACCATCAAACGCCCCTCACACAGGGCATCCGCGGCCTGCATCGCGCGCTGTGTCAGCAACTGGTAGCTTTCAACCCCCAGCACCATCTGCGCAATCGGGTCGCAAATCCCTGCGTCATAGCCGCATGCGATGATGATGCCATCGGGCTGATGGCGCGCCAAAGCAGGGGCGACGATTTTGTCCCATGCTTCAAGATAGCTGACCTGCCCCGTGCCCGGCGGCAATGGGATGTTTATATTGCTGTTTTGCGCGCCGCGAATGTCGACATCGCCGGTTTCGAGAGGATAGTTATGCTCTTGGTGCAACGAAATCGTCAAAACATCCGGGTCATCCAGAAACACCGCCTCCGTGCCATTGCCATGATGCACATCCCAATCCACCACTGCAAAGCGCTGGCCCTGCCCTGCCGCCTGTGCCGCACGAATGGCCACCGCGATGTTGTTGATCAGACAAAACCCATTGGGAAAATCGGGTAAGGCATGATGCCCCGGCGGGCGCGACAAGGAATAGCTGTTGCGATAGCGCCCTGTCATCACCTGCGACAAGGCCTGCACCGCAAGCCCGGCGGACAGCGCTGCCAGCTCATACCCGCCTTTCATGAAGGGGGTGCGCAGCCCCAATTCCCCCCCGCCGGCATCCGATGTGGCTTTAAACACATCCAGATAGCTTGCCGGATGCACCCGGTTCAGATCCGCATAGCTGGCTTCGGGGGCAGAGCCCGCATCGATCTGCGCCATCAACCCCGACACGCGCAGCAAATTAACCAAGCGCCGCTTGGTCTCGGGGCTTTCGGGCAGGCCACCGCCGGGCTGCACAAAGCCGCCAACAGGTAATGTCAGTGCATAATTCCCGCCGCCATGCCAGAATGAACGCTCATCATGGAAGAACCCTGTCTGCATCTTGCCTGCCTTTGCATGATTGTCGACAATTATCCTAGACCTAAAAACGAGGCATGAAAAGGCATGGCAGATCTGCATCCAACACCACAGCCGAGATCAGGCAAAGATATGGCACCGGGACAGATGATTTCCGTACGGGTGACGCCCAAGGCCTCACGCAATGTGATTTTGTACAGCGAAGACGGGCTGCGCGCCTATGTCACAACCGTGCCCGAGAACGGCAAGGCCACGGCAGCGGTCCAAACCCTGTTAGCACGCTGGTTGGGTGTGCCCAAATCACGGCTGGTCTTGGCCCGCGGCGCGACCCACCGCGACAAGGTCTTTCGGCTGGAGTAGCCCAGCACCATGACCCGCATAACGGCTTAGCCCTCTGACTGTGGCGTCACCTGATTAAGCCGATACGCGCCTTCGGGCAGGTTCAGCGCGGCAGCAAGCTCGCGCAGCTGTGAATGTGAAAATGTGATACGCTGCACAACTTCGGTATGCTCATCCATCTGCTCGATAACCACGCAATCCTCAAAGGATTCGATTTTCACATCCTCTTGCAGATAGTCGCGCGGGTCCGTCCCTTCATCAACAAGGGTGATTACAGTGGCGTCAAATTCGTGTTCGATTGTAAACATAGGGTCAGGTTACGCGCCTTAAACGCCGTGTCAAAGCAAACATTTCAGTGAGCGCACAGATTGACGGGTTTTCCGCTGATGCAGTGCCGGATATGCTCGCAACTCTGTGATACACCCAAGCGCCCCTTCTGCCGTCGATGAAAGCCCCTATGCCTGAGTTTCTTGCGCCCCGTCTTATTCGCAGCTTGGTCGCCATCTGTGCGCTGGCAGGTCTGAGCGCATGCGCCGTGCCACAGCAGCAATCGCTTGGCCATATCCGGCAGGCCAGCACATTGAACGATCCGATGCCCGGCCCTGATCAGGCCGCCCGCAACTTCATAACCGTGGCCCAACGCATGGAACCCGTGATCGAGGAAGAATGCCGCAATCGTACCAGCGGCAGCGGGCGCAATTGTGATTATCAAATCATGGTCGATGACCGGGCCGATCAAGATCCCAACGCCTTTCAAACCGTCGATCAGCTGGGCCGCCCCGTTGTGGCGTTCAATCTGGCCCTGATCGCTCAGGCGCAAAACCAAGACGAGCTGGCCTTCGTGATGGGCCATGAGGCCGCGCATCACATCGCAGGCCATCTGCAAAGCAAAGAAAAAGACGCCCAAACCGGCGCGATGCTGCTGGGATCTTTGGCGGCTGCCTCTGGTGCGGGGGCCGATATGGTGGCACAGGCGCAAAATCTTGGCGCCGAAATGGGAAGCCGCACATTTTCTAAGGATTATGAGCTGGAAGCCGATCGACTGGGCACGATTATCACCTACGACGCTGGCTATGATCCGCTGCTTGGCGCGCGGTTCTTCACCCGCATTCCCGACCCGGGCGATGTGTTCCTTGGCACCCACCCGGCGAATGCGCTGCGCCTTGATGTTGTGCGCCAGACGATGGCGCAATTGCAAGGCGGCGTTTAGGCTGGTTCCGCCGCACAGGCGCGCTATATCGTCCCCGGTAGCTATGGGGACATGTGGATGATATCTGGGCTTGGCTGGCGTCTGCGCCAAATTTTCCAACGAATTTGGGTGCGTGTCACAGCCTTCGGTGTGCTGGGTGTCATCGTGGCGCTAAGCGCAGCGTGGCTATCGCCCTTCCTGCCCGAGGATCTGGGAAAATCCATCGGTGCCGGGTCGGTTGAGGCGATCTTGAAAATCATCGCGAGTTCGATGCTGACCGTCACGACATTTTCTTTATCTATCATGGTGACTGCCTTCGGTTCGGCGCAAACCGGGGCGACGCCTCGTGCGATTTCGTTGCTGCAATCGGACAGCCTGACACAGCAAGTGATGGCCAGCTTCATGGGCGCGTTCATCTATGCGCTGGTGGGGATCATCGCCTTGGAAACCGGCTATTACGGCGATGCCGGGCAATTCGTTTTGTTCATTGCCACGATAGGTGTGATTGCTTTGATCGTGGCAATGCTGCTGCGGTGGATCCAACATCTAAGCGAATTTGGCAGGCTGGATGACACGATCACCCGAGTGGAGGAGGCCACGCGTGCCGCCATGCGCAAACGCTGTGAGACGCCGCTGATTGGTGGGGCAACGTGGCAAGCCATCTCTCCCGGGGCGTGGCGGGCGTGCGCCCATCGCACTGGCCATGTGCAAGTCGCGGATATGGCAAAGCTGCAATCCATTGCCCAAGAGCAAGACTGCCGGATCTGGCTTTGCGCCCCGCCCGGTGCTTTCGTGCACCCGGCAGAGGCGTTGGTTTGCTGTGATGCGCTGCCGATGGATGCCCAAGCCCGTGTGGCATTGGAAGAGGCGCTGCGCGACGCTTTCGTGATTGCACATGTGCGGTCCTATGATCAGGATCCGACATTTGGCCTGCGCGCGCTTGCTGAAATTGGCTCACGCGCGTTGTCGCCTGCGGTCAATGATCCCGGTACGGGGATTGATATCATGGGCCGGCTGCTGCGCGTTCTGGGGGAATGGACGCCCGAAACCTGCACGCAACCGCAGTTCGACAGGGTTTTAGTGCCTGCCCTCACCCCGCAAGAGCTGATCACCAACGCCTATGACGCGCTTGCCCGCGACGGTGCGGCACAGTTGGAAGTGGCGCAGCGACTGCAGCTGGTGCTAAATGCCGCCGCTTTGGTGAAGCCAGAGCTGTGCAAGGCGGCCGCCAAACAGGCCCGTCGCGCCGCCGATCATGCCGCTGCCGCGCTGACCCTGCCAGAAGACATTGCCAAAATCGAAGCCTTGGCCCGCAAAACAGAGCAACTGACGCAATAATCCGGGCTGTTCCTGCCCCTCGGTAGAATTTTATCTACGGAGTTTGATCCATGTCATGTCGTGTAGGCTTGGGTCTGCGCGACACTCTGGCGATATCAACAGCCGGAGTGTCGCGCCATGACCCACCCATTTGCAAATGCCCGAAGCCGGAACTATCACGCGGCCCTTGTCAGCAAGATGGCACGGGTTTTGGGCGTGGATTTGACACAGGCACGTGAAACTCGCACGCTGCCTGATGACCAATGGCGCGATGCGGTTTTGCGCTGCACCCAATGTGCGCAACCGGCAGACTGTCAAACTTGGCTGTCCGACCATGATGAACCATCCAGCGACCCTGCGCACACGCCGCATGCACCCGGGTATTGCGAAAATCGGCAGTTTCTAAAGCGGCTGGCCCAGACACAGCACGATTCCGACATGTCGAATTTGTGACCGTAGGAGGCGCCCTGAGGAGATGCGAACGGCCCCATGTTTCGCGACCCACCTTCGGGCGACGGCACAAGACAAGCGCCGCCTTTGGCAACAGGGGCGGCGCTTGCTTTTATCAGCTCGACCGATTGCAAACTGCGCAATACAAAACGGGGGCCACAAGGCCCCCGTTCTTATTTCTTATGATGGCAAAATTAATCTTGCGGAATGACCCGCAGATTCAATTCACGCAGCTGTTCATTCATCGGCTCGGATGGGGCCGACATCATCAGGTCTTCAGCGCGCTGGTTCATCGGGAACATGATGACTTCACGGATATTGGCCTCTTCGGCCAGCAACATCACGATACGGTCGATCCCGGCCGCACAACCACCGTGGGGCGGGGCGCCGAATTTGAACGCCTTGACCATACCGCCAAAGCGCTTTTCGACCTCATCCTTGCCATAGCCCGCCAGATCGAAGGCTTTATACATGATCTCAAGCTTGTGGTTCCGGATCGCGCCCGACACCAGTTCATAGCCATTACATGCAAGGTCGTATTGATAGCCAAGAACCTCAAGCGGATCACCATCCAGCGCCTCTAGCCCGCCTTGCGGCATCGAGAACGGGTTGTGGCTGAAGTCCAGCTTGCCCTCGTCATCCTTCTCATACATTGGGAAATCGACGATCCATGCGAATTTGAACACGCCTTTTTCGGTCAGGCCCAATTCTTCACCGATGACATTGCGCGCACGCCCTGCAACGCCCTCAAACGATTCCGGCTTGCCGCCCAGGAAGAAGGCCGCATCGCCCACCCCTAGACCCAATTGCTGCCGGATGGCTTCGGTGCGCTCTGGGCCGATGTTTTTGGCCAGAGGACCCGCGGCCTCAATCCCGTCGCCTTGGTCGCGCCAGAAAATATAGCCCATGCCCGGCAGGCCCTGCTCTTGCGCGAATTTATTCATTCGGTCGCAGAACTTGCGGCTGCCACCTTTTGGCGCAGGGATCGCGCGGATTTGCGTGCCTTCTTGCTCCAACAGTTTTGCAAAGATCGCAAAACCAGATCCCGCAAAATGTTCAGACACGATCTGCATTTCGATCGGGTTACGCAGGTCAGGCTTGTCCGAGCCATATTTCAGCAGCGATTCCTTATACGGGATCAGCGGCCAGACCGGATCAACCGTTTTGCCATTGCCGAATTCTTCAAACACGCCCTGAATGACGGGTTGAACTGCATCAAACACGTCTTGCTGTGTGGCGAAGGACATCTCCATGTCCAGCTGATAGAAATCAGTGGGAGAGCGGTCGGCACGCGGGTCTTCGTCGCGGAAACATGGCGCGATCTGGAAGTAACGATCAAAGCCCGCAACCATAATCAGCTGTTTGAACTGCTGCGGTGCCTGTGGCAGGGCATAGAATTTCCCTGGGTGCAAACGCGATGGCACAAGGAAATCGCGTGCCCCTTCCGGCGAGGAAGCCGTGATAATGGGCGTTTGGAACTCATTGAAGCCCACATCCCACATCCGGTTGCGGATAGAGCGCACAACATTCGACCGCAACATCATGTTTTGATGCAGCTTTTCGCGCCGCAAATCAAGGAAGCGATAGGTTAGGCGCGTTTCTTCGGGATAATCCTGCTCGCCAAAAACCGGCAGCGGCAATTCGCCGGCCTCGCCAAGGATTTCGATGTCGCGGACATAGATTTCGATTTCGCCTGTCGGGATCTTGGAATTGATCAGGCTGGCATCACGCAATTTAACGGTGCCGTCGATGCGGATCACCCATTCCGAACGCACAGTTTCCATCATTTTGAACGCGGCGCTGTCGCCATCGCACAGAACCTGCGTCATGCCGTAATGGTCGCGCAGGTCGATGAACAACACGCCACCATGATCGCGAACGCGATGGACCCAACCCGACAAACGAACAGTTTCACCGGCGTTGGCGGCGCTCAGGTCGGAGCAGGTATGGCTGCGATAGGCGTGCATATGGTATCTTCCCTCGGATTCATTGGGCTTTCAGCTTGGCCGATACACTCTTTAGGGGGCGAAAAGTCAAGACCACAGCAGCGGCGATACCCATTGTCGCGTGTAGAAAATCGCTCCAAACTTCCGCGAAGCTGCCCTAGTTTGGCCAAGATCAACCGCGATCACTTGAATAATCGATACCAAATATTTTTGACCGGACCCGCCATGCGAAATTTCAATTTACTTGCAACTGACCGAAACAGCCGCGTTGTCATTTGGCTTCTGCTGTTCCTTTGGGCCACGGTTACTTATTTCTTGAACCACAACACATGGGGCGATGACCTTGCCGCATTGTGGTTTGCGGGCCATTTCTGGGCGAATGGGCAACATACGCTGATCTATGCTGCGCCAGAGTTATTTTTCAATGGCACGCCGGCACAATGGCAGCCGTTTGTCGATGCAATGGGCATTCGGGGCGAAGAGGCGTTTCCGTTCATCTACCCGCCGATCTGGGCCGCCGTGATGGGGCCGATTACGCAGATCATGTCGGCGCAAACCTTCAACAACATTACGTTGGCCCTTTTGGTGGCAATGTTGGCCGCCTGTCCGGTGCTGGCCGAAAAGCTCGCGCGGCCAAAATGGATGAGCTATGGCCACTTTATGCTATATGCGTTTGGGTTGTTGCTGTTCGCGGTCCCGGTTCACGCTGCCATTTGGCTAAAACAGCCGACAGTTTTGACAACATTTCTGATCCTTCTTGCTTTGGTTATAGTGCAACGCGCCCCGTTTTGGGCAGGCGTTGCGATCGCCATCGCTGGCGCAATCAAATTGACTCCGATCGTCTTTGTTCTGGTTATGCTGCAAGCCCGGCACCGCAGGGCGCTGTATGGTGCCCTGATGGCTGTGGCCATCTGTGTCGCAGCCTCGGCTGTGATCGTCGGGCCGGAATTGCACGCGGCATTTCTGGCGCAAACCCATCTGGCCAGCGAAAGTTCAGTTATGGCCTTTATGAACCCGTCCCCACGGGTATTGGTTCATGCCATAATGGCGCTGATGGGCAGCGCGCCAGAACTGGCGATTACGGATAAGAATGTGGTGATTTTTCAGCCCCTTCCCATGATCAGCACCGTCTTGGCCGCCTGCGCGCTGCTTATCGCGCTGCCCGCCTTGCGCTTGATGTGGCAAAACAGCGGGTCACAGGCGCGCAGCCTGTCGACGCTGGGCATCGCAATCGTGGTGTTCTTATTTGGACCATTGAGCTGGTTGCATTACCTTATCTTGCCGATGCTGCTACTGCCCGCATTGGGATACGCTTTATCTCCAAAGGCCACCTGGTCTGCGATGTGGCTGGTCTTTTTGACCAACTCAAACATCGCCCTCTTCCTTTACGCCCATTTGCAGCACCGCCTGATCGTGTCAAACTTGGTGTCCACCGTGACATGGGCCGCGGTAATGCTGTGCTGCCTGTGGGCATTTGCCAAACTGAACCGGATGCAGGGATTCGCCGGATTGAGCTTGCCCGGGCCTGCAAAAAACACCCTGCCCCGGCAGGTTGCGCCCGGCGAATGATCGACTTGCACGCAGATTGAGTCCGATCAGGTCTTGCACCACGGGATAAGCCGACTATAACCCCCTTCGATTTGCGCGGTGCCGCTTTAGGCCTGCGCCCTTTGTAATGCGCCGAATCGAAGGGGTCCCAAGCCATGCCGAAGAGAACCGACATCAAGTCCATCCTCATTATCGGTGCGGGGCCTATCATTATTGGCCAAGCCTGCGAGTTTGATTACTCCGGCGCCCAAGCCTGTAAGGCCCTGCGCGAAGAAGGATACCGGGTTATCCTTGTGAACTCGAACCCGGCAACAATCATGACCGACCCGGAAATGGCCGATGCAACCTATATTGAGCCGATCACACCCGAGGTCGTCGCCAAGATCATTGAAAAAGAGCGCCCCGACGCGTTGCTGCCCACGATGGGCGGGCAAACCGGCCTGAACACCTCGCTTGCGCTGGCCGATATGGGCGTGTTGGAGAAATTCAACGTCGAACTGATCGGCGCAAACCGCGACGCCATTGAAATGGCCGAAGATCGCAAGCTGTTCCGCGAGGCAATGGACCGCCTGGGCATTGAAAACCCAAAGGCCACCATCGTTACCGCGCCGAAACTGCCCAATGGCAAATTCGACATCAACGCAGGCGTGCGGCAGGCGATGGCCGATCTGGAAGAAATCGGCCTTCCCGCAATTATCCGCCCCGCCTTCACATTGGGCGGCACGGGTGGCGGTGTGGCCTATAACCGTGATGATTACGAACGTATCTGCCGTTCGGGTCTGGACGCGTCACCCATGGCGCAAATCCTAATCGATGAATCACTTTTGGGCTGGAAAGAATACGAGATGGAAGTGGTCCGCGACAAAGCGGATAACGCCATCATCGTCTGCGCGATTGAAAACGTTGACCCGATGGGCGTGCATACCGGCGATTCGATCACCGTCGCCCCTGCGCTGACGCTGACCGACAAAGAATACCAGGTGATGCGCAACCACTCCATCGCGGTGCTGCGCGAAATCGGCGTGGAAACCGGCGGCTCCAACGTGCAATGGTCGATCAACCCGGTCGATGGCCGTATGGTCGTGATTGAAATGAACCCGCGCGTATCGCGGTCCTCTGCGTTGGCGTCCAAAGCCACCGGTTTCCCGATCGCCAAAATCGCAGCAAAGCTGGCCGTTGGCTTCACATTGGATGAGCTGGACAATGACATCACCGGTGTCACACCCGCCTCTTTTGAACCCACCATCGACTATGTCGTGACCAAGATCCCGCGCTTCGCATTTGAGAAGTTCCCTGGCGCTGAAGCCACACTCACCACCGCGATGAAATCCGTGGGCGAAGTTATGGCGATTGGCCGCACCTTCCACGAATCCATGCAAAAAGCGCTGGCCTCGATGGAGACGGGTCTGTCCGGCTTTGACGAAATCGAAATCGCGGGCGCGCCGGACAAAGCTGCGGTGGTCAAAGCCCTTTCCGTTCAAACCCCTGACCGTGTGCGTCTGATCGCACAGGCCATGCGCCAAGGCCTGACCAATGATGAAATCATCGCTGCCACCAGCTTTGACCCATGGTTCCTTGACCGGTTCCGCGAGATCGTGGATGCCGAAGCCGACATCCGTAAAAACGGCCTGCCGATGGACAACACCGGTCTGCGCAAGCTGAAAATGATGGGCTTCTCAGATGCGCGTCTGGCCAAGCTGACGGGCCGGACCGAAGGTCAGGTTCGCCGTGCGCGCCGCAATCTGGGTGTGACCGCCGTGTTCAAGCGGATCGATACCTGCGCTGCGGAATTTGAGGCACAGACACCCTATATGTATTCCACCTATGAAGCCCCGGCGATGGGCGATGTGGAATGCGAAGCGCGGCCATCGGATCGCAAGAAGGTCGTTATCCTTGGCGGCGGTCCAAACCGTATCGGTCAGGGTATCGAATTCGACTACTGCTGTGTCCACGCCTGCTATGCGCTGACTAAGGCCGGTTACGAAACCATCATGATCAACTGTAACCCAGAGACAGTGTCGACAGATTACGACACCTCTGACCGGTTGTATTTTGAACCGCTGACTCTGGAACATGTGCTGGAAATCCTGCGCGTGGAACAAGACAATGGCACGCTGCACGGCGTTATCGTTCAATTCGGCGGCCAGACCCCGTTGAAATTGGCCAATGCGCTGGAGGCCGAAGGCATCCCGATCCTTGGTACCACGCCAGATGCGATCGACCTTGCCGAAGATCGGGAGCGGTTCCAGGCCCTGCTGAACAAGCTGGAGCTGAAGCAACCCGTGAACGGCATCGCCTCATCCGATGCGCAGGCCTTCGAAATCGCAGGTAAAGTGGGCTATCCGCTGGTCATCCGCCCGTCCTATGTTTTGGGCGGGCGCGCGATGGAAATTGTGCGCGATCTGGACCAGTTGAAGCGCTATATTAATACGGCTGTGGTCGTTTCGGGCGACAGCCCGGTGTTGCTGGACAGCTATTTGACCGGTGCGATTGAAATCGACGTAGATGCGCTATGCGATGGGGAGACCGTCCATGTCGCAGGGATCATGCAGCATATTGAAGAGGCCGGCGTGCATTCGGGCGACAGCGCATGCTCCTTGCCGCCCTATTCCTTGTCGAAAGAGATCATCGAACAGCTGAAAGAGCAGACCGTCAAGCTGGCTCTTGGGTTGAACGTGAAGGGTTTGATGAACATTCAGTTCGCGATCAAAGATGGCGATATCTATGTGCTAGAGGTCAACCCGCGTGCCTCGCGCACCGTGCCCTTCGTGGCCAAAGCCACCGATAGTGCGATCGCGTCAATCGCCGCGCGCCTGATGGCGGGCGAACCGATGTCAAACTTCCCGCAGCGCCCGGCCTATCCGGAAAATGCTGGCCCCGAAGACGATCTGCCCTATGCGGATCCGATGACCTTAGCCGATCCGATCACGCCTTGGTTCTCGGTCAAAGAGGCCGTGCTGCCCTTCGCGCGCTTCCCCGGTGTTGACACATTGTTGGGCCCAGAGATGCGCTCCACCGGTGAGGTCATGGGCTGGGATCGCAACTTCCCGCGCGCCTTCTTGAAGGCACAGATGGGCGCTGGGACACAGTTGCCAGAAGAAGGCCGCGTGTTCATCTCGATCAAGGATGCCGATAAATCGGATGATCTGGCCGCCGCGGCACATGACCTCATCGCCATGGGCTTTACCATCACCGCGACACGCGGCACCGCCGAGTGGCTTAAGGCGCAAGGCGTTGCCACAGAAGCGGTGAATAAGGTCTATGAGGGACGGCCGAACATCGTGGATCGCATGAAAAACGGTGATATAGCGCTGGTCTTCAACACGACCGAAGGCACGCAATCCATATCGGATTCGCGCGAAATTCGGTCAGTCGCGCTCTATGATCATATCCCGTATTACACCACCGCCGCCGGGTCCATCGCAGCCGTCGCTGCCATGAAAAGCCGCGGAGACGGAGAGCTAAGCGTCCGCTCGCTGCAAGCGTAATACTGTTTTTTGGTTTGGGCGGGGCGATCTGTGCCGCCCAAACCATATAAAACGCTTTCCCCACAATGCATGGAGGCTGGCGTTACATGCAAAGGGCTGGCCGATGTGCTGGCCAGTGTGATGCGCACGAAATTTACCAAGCTGGTTCAACAACAATCCCGGCTGCTCAGGCATGAAACCGATCAACCGCGTTGTTGCCTATTCTTGCCCTTAGGTCGGTGATACAGAATTGGCGATGCGGCCATGGTAACTCGTTGACCATCCGCGCATGCTTTACATCCCCAGCATGCTTTTCATCCCCAAGCGACAAGCCTCAAAAACCCAGGCGCCACTTAACACACCAAGATCCAACGGTCCGGTAGTGCGCTAACATTCACGCGTGCCAAAATCGTGCAAGCTAATCATGTGGAATAGCCCCTGGAATTCTAGACACCTTACTTTCGCAATTGTGAAAGCAAGGAGGGTAATTCCCCCGAAAGTAAGGGGCTGCATGAGTAGAATTTTCTCAGCCAGATGGATGAGGAGATTTTTCATGAAAACAATGAGATACACAGATTATTGCGATTCTGCAGCAGGCCGAAGGCGGTGTTCCGGTGGCCGTGCTGTGCCGCGAGCATGGCATGAGCAGCGCCTCCTTCTACGCATGGCGGGCGAAACATGCGGGCATAGATGGTTTATGGTTAGCCCAATGAGGAGCATGGAAGAGGAAAACCGGCGGCCGAAACGGATGTATGCGGACCTGAGCATGCAGGCGGATTTGCTGAAAGAAGCCCGTGGCATCAGTGACGGGCCATCGTAATGCCGCGAGATGGCTGAAAAGGCGGTGGCGCGACGAGGGGTGCATTGCCTTCGCCTGGCGGGCCTTTGCGTTCAGAAAGACCTGCTACCGCAACAGCCCGAAGCTGGACGGTGAGAACAAGCGGATCGCCGAATTACCGGCTGGCCTGACGGATGCCCCCACGACCTGGGGGTTCCGGCTGTGTTTCCTGCATTCGCGCAGGTGAAGCGTCATCCAAGGAGCCACAAATGCGGGGGTGCCCTGAACATTGTGTAATTCGGCCGGTCCATGCGGTTGGGGATACTCAAGCTTCAAAACGCTCGCCAAACATTATGGTGAGCTGGTTGCGGGCGGTAAACCATTTCTGAACGTTTCAGCCATCCTTTTCGAACTTGCGGATGGCGAGATAGATCAGCTTGGTCGCCGCTTCGTCCGTCTGACCGGAGTCGCGCGTCTTGATCGATTTCCCGATCACGCAGTTCAGGCTCTCAATGGCACTCGTCGTGTAGATGAGCTTGCGCATTACCGGATCGAAGCCCAAGAACGGGATCCCATTCTGCCAGGCCCGGCGCCCGCGGGGCGATTCAGGCATATTTCCCGGCCCATTTCTCTTCGAAGAGAAATTTTAGCTCGTTGACGGTCGCCCTCCTTTAAGGTCTTCCACCATCGTTATTTCACCACGTTTCGAAATCAAATGTGGGAAATGGATCCTCATACTGAAAATTAATGTATCCTAATCAGCACATTGAGCGAAGGATGATGGCGGAAGCGGTGGGATTCGAACCCACGGTGGAGTTTCCCCCACGCTGGTTTTCAAGACCAGAGCCTTAAACCACTCGGCCACACTTCCATGTCAGCTGCGCAAGGGCAGTGAACGTGGTCACGCAGATAACTTGCATTGCGCGCTGTGACAAGAGCTTTGCTGCACTATCCGCTGTGAAAAAACCATGAGCAGCGGGAATTATCTTATTCTCAGCCCTGCTGGGCTTCTTAAGACGTTGCATGGACACAACTGCCCCGAGGGATCGCAGCGCGGCAGCATCGTAACAGGCTGCACGGCCACGATCACAGGGCATATTAGCGCATTTGCAAAACAATCGGTGCAACGCTTGCCGGATCAGTGCGCATCCGCAGATCGGCGACTGCATCCGTATCGACCGGCGTGCCGGTATTGCCCCAGGAACTGCGCACGAATTGCAAGACCTCAGCGATCTGCGTATCGTTCAAACGGTCACGATAGGGGGGCATCCGATAGCTGTCTGGCATGCCATCAGCCACGACCCGGCCCGATCCATTCAGTGTCACATTGATCTGCGACGCAGGCTCGGTCCCTTGGGATGAGGTCGCACCCGCCAAAGCCGGGATCCATTCATTTTGTCCCAACCCATCACGCCCGTGGCACGCTGCACAATTGGCCATATAGGTTTCGGCCCCCGGAAGACCCGATTGCGCCGCCTCTACCAGCGATGTAACCGTTGCTGGCTGTGCCTGCCAGCCCGGCCCCTGCCCCGGTAGCGATTTCAAATAGACCGAAATCGCACGCAGGTCATCGTCAGTCATGAATTGCAGAGAATTGTTAAACGCCTCGGTCATCGACCCAAAGACAACCGCATGATCATTGCGCCCCTGTGACAGGAAAGCGAACAGATCATCTTCGCTCCAACGGCCAATGCCTGCAGCACCATCGCCGCGCAGGCTTGGCGCAAACCAACCATCCAAAAGCGCGCCAGACAGGAAATCCGGGTCCGAACTGTCCAGCCCCTGTTCATTCATCGCCATGCCGCGCGGCGTATGGCAGCTGCCGCAATGGCCTGCGCCCTCGACCAAATATGCGCCACGGTTCCATTGTTCAGATTGGTCAGGATCGGTTTGATAGGTCTGGCCTGTGGTAAAGACCACATTCCACAGTGCCAACGGCCAGCGGATATTCAGCGGCCACGGGATATCGCTTTGCGCCGCAGCCTGCTGCACTGGTGTCACATCGTTCATGAAAAACGCATACAATGCGGAAATGTCATCATCGGACATTTTCTCATAGGATGGGTAGGGCATTGCCGGATACAGGCGGCGGCGATCCGGGGTCACACCATGGCGCAGGGCACGATCAAAATCGGCAAGGGTGTAAGTGCCAATCCCGGTCTGCGGGTCCGGAGTGATATTGGTCGCAAAAATCGATCCCAGGGGTGTCCCCATCTCTAGCCCGCCTGCGAAGGGCGCACCATCCTCCAAGCTATGGCACGCCACGCAGTCGGCTTGCCGGGCGACATATTCTCCACGCGCAATCAGATCAGGTGTCGCCTGCGGTGCCGCCCCATCAAAGGGCGAGGACGGCAGCCGTGTAACAAACCATCCGCCACCGGCCAGAATAATCAGCGCGATGCCAGCGAAACTAAAACGTTTTTTCAAGGGACTATCCGGTCTTTGGGTCACGATACGGCCTGCTGCCCGATCTGCACGGGAAGCAGGCCAAAGGCTTAGCTGTCGAAGCGCAGTCGCGACAGCGGCATACGGCGCACAGGTTTCCCTGTCAGCGCAGCAACGGCATTGGCCACCGCCGGCGGCACGGCAGGAAGCGGCGGCTCCCCAACACCGCCGATGGGCGCGCCGCTTTCCAAAATACCCACATGGATTTCGGGCATCTGATCAGGCGGCAAAATGGAATACATGTCGTAATTGCGTGCCACAGGCTCGCCTTTATCCCAACGCGCTTCTTCCATCAGAACCTGCGACAGGCCCAGGGCCGCAGCGCCCCGAATTTGCTGGCGCACCAACATCGGATTGACGATGGCCCCGGGGTCCAGCACCTCCCAGATATCATGTACACGCACCTGCCCGTTCTCGATCGAGACCTCGGCAATCGCCGCTGCCTCTGACCCGAAGGGAGATGCCATGCCGATGCCACGCGCCCGCATCGAGCCATCTTCGGCGGTGAAAGGCCCACGTTTCCACCCCCCTGACAGATCCACAACCGCCTCCAGCAATTTGGTCAAACGTGGCGTATCGCGTAGCAGATGTTTGCGCAGCGCCAGCGGATCCTGCCCGCCCGCGTTTGCCAACTCATCCAGGAAGGATTCATAGAAGAAGTCATTCATTGAATTCCCGACCGAGCGCCAATAGGCCAGCATGACTGGATTTTCGACATAGACCTGCGCGATACGCAGGTTTGGAATGGCATAGGCCTTCTTGCTAAGCCCCTCAACCGCGGTTTCATCCACGCTATCGCCATGACCATAGACGGCTTCAGTCGGGCCCTCTGTGGCAGAGACGGCTTCAATCGCCAGCGGCATCCCATTGTCATCCAACGTGCCACGGAACCGCACAGCAGCCATCGGACGCATGGGATCACGCAGAAATTCCTGCTCGCGGGTCCAGATCACTTTGACAGGGCGACCCGTGCGCCGCGCCAATTCAATCGCCTGCGGATAGGCACTTGCAGCGGGATACAGGAAATGACGGCCAAAGAACCCGCCCAAAATCGGGGAATGAATATTGATCTGTGCGGGTTCCAACCCGGTCAACCCGGCCACTGCCGCCTGATATTGTTCCGGTGCCTGATTGGGCAACCACAGATCCAATGTGCCATCAGGATTGAACCGCGCCAATGTCGACGGCGGTTCAAGCTGCGCATGATGCAGATATTGGCTGTGATAAGTGGCCGAGATAACCGTCTGCGCCGCGTCCAGAACGCCGGGCGCATCGCCATGTGCTTCGGCTTCGGTTTCTGGCCCGGTGGCGGCTGCCAACTCCTGCGCAAAGGCATCAGAACTGAAATCAGCAGGAAGGGCACGCCATCCTTTTGGCAGGTCGGTGCCCTCGACCCAGTCGACCTCCAATGCCTCAACGGCGCGTTTGGCCGTCCACCAGCGTTGTGCCACCACAGCAACGGCCCCGTCCAAAATTTCCACCGCATGCACACCGGGCAATGCAGCAACCTGATCACGGTTGCGAATGGTCTCGACCATCAGCCCCAGACGTGGCGCGTGTTGAACGGCCCCATGCAGCATCCCGTCTACAGTTACATCGATGGAATATTCTGCCCGCCCGGTGGACTTGTCGTAAACATCCAGACGTTTCACCGGTTGCCGGATCCAGCGGAACGTCGCCGGGTCGCGCAGTGCGACGGTTTCGGGATCGGGCACCGGCAGATCAAAGGCCGCTGTCGCCAGATCGCCATAGGCAATACGCCGATTGCTGCCCGCATGGATCACAACGCCCGGCTCTGTCGTCAATTCACTGGCCGGGACCTGCAATTGATCGGCCGCCGCCGTGATCAACATTGCGCGCGCGCTCGCGCCCAGTTTGCGCATCAATGGATAAGACATCCGCACCGACATCGACCCGCCGGTGATCCGCATCTGACCGCCAATCACCAGATAATCGGCGCCTGCCGGGGCATTTTCCACGATGAAGCTGGATGGATCAGCATCCAATTCCTCACCAATGATCTGCGCCATACCGGTGAAAATCCCCTGCCCGCCTTCCACAAACGGACTAAGCAGCCGCACCGTGCTGTCAGGTCGGATTTCCAAAAACGCAGGAACATTGCTGCCTGGCGCCATTGTCGCCGCAGCTTGCGCCCTTGCCGTGCCCGATGGCAGACCAAACCCCAGCACCATCGCACCCGCTCCGATGCCAAGCGCACCGCGCAACACAGAGCGGCGCGACAGGTTGACCGGTGCACCATGAGTGAAATCCTGCGGGTCGACGCCCGGGATAAGACCTTTGATCATATCCATTACAATGGTTCCCCCTTGCGTCCAGACAGATCGTCAATCGCGGCCTTGATATAATTATAGGTGCCACAGCGGCATAGGTTGATCATTGCGGCACGCACATCCTCTTCGGTGGGCTGCGCGACCTCTTTTAGCAATGCCGTCGCCGCCATCACCTGGCCCGATTGGCAATACCCGCATTGGGGCACCTGATGTTCAACCCATTTTTCGACCACACGCGCACCGACATCATCTTGTTCAATCGCTTCAATCGTTGTGATTTCAGTGCCTTCCAGCATATCGACGGTCGTCACGCATGACCGCGTCACTTGCCCGTCCACCAAAACTGAACATGCGCCGCATTGCGCCAAACCACATCCGAATTTCGTACCCGTCATGCCAAGATTATCGCGCAACACCCACAGCAGCGGCGTATCGGCGTCAGCATCTACCTCATGTGTCTGACCATTGATGTTCAATTGCATTGGGGGCTCCTGACGCAAATTGGAACGGGTCCGGAACGGCTTATGCCGCCCGGACCCATCAGAAAAGTTATATTCAAGCTAGGGCGCACCCCCACCCAAGGAAAGAGAATTATAGTGATAAGTCTTATGTATTAGATTCATCAATGATGTCCCCGGGCAAGACGCCGTTGGGGATGTTTTTGTAACATAGGGGGCGCAGGAAGCGGCGGATCGACAGGGTTCCGACCGAGGTCGCGCCGAAATTGGTTGACCCCGGATAGGGTCCGCCATGCACCATCGTATCTGACACTTCCACGCCGGTCCGGAAGCCATTCGCCATCACCCGGCCCGCCTTACGTTCCAGCACCGATTTGACCTAATTGCGCCCCTCAAACCGGGCCTGACCATCGCGATAGGCCTGCGCGGTCCCATCGGTCAACATGACCTGCGGACCCACCTGTTCCAGCGCCTATTTCGCCGCCGCCACAAAGGCATCGCCATCCGCGCCGGTTTGCACCAATCCCGGGATTGGTGCAAAACTGCCCCGCGCCCATCGTCAATGAACCCGCCCAGCCGGTGCCGATCTGCGCCCCACGCGCCGCCGCCGCGGGCAGAACAAACATCGGGTTGATCGAGCCCAGCTCGCCAAAAAACGGGATCGGTTCGGGCCGCGCCGCGCATAGATCGAACAGCGCGCGCCCTCCACCCAAAGAGCCGGTGAAACCCAATCGCCCGTAATCAAATGCTGAACATGCGGCGAGAATATCAATTGCCTGTCCATCATGTCTCTCCCCTGGGGATCAGGCCCAGTTGCGGACCATGTCGCAGGCAATATCAAAAGCGGCCCGCGTGGCACCTACATCCGCGCGGCCCTGGCCTGCGATATCAAACGCAGTGCCATGTGCCGGTGTGGTGATCGGATAGGGGATCCCACCCTGCACCGTTACGCCCCGTGAAAACCCCATAAGTTTCAGCGCGATCTGCCCTTGATCGTGATACATCGTCACCACGGCGTCGATCTCTTTCGCTGCCACTTTCAAAAACACTGTATCGGATGGCCACGGCCCTGAAATCGCCATCTGCCGCGCCGCGAGCTTCTCAACCGTTGGGGTGATCACGTCAATTTCTTCGGTCCCGAAATTCCCGCCATCCCCGGCATGCGGGTTCAATGCGGCCACCGCGATGCGCGGCCGCACCACACCAGAGCGGCGCAGGGTTGTATCCGCGAGTTCAATCGCCTCGATCAACCGGTCTGGTGTGATCGCATCGGCCACATCGCGCAGCGCAATATGGCTGGTAACGCGGCTTGTCCACATGCCATCCAATGTGTTCAGCTCGGATAGGTAATTCTGCACCCCCAGATAGGCCCCGATGTGATGCAGCTCATCAGCATGGGATAACCCTGCCAAATGCATGGCCGCCTTATTGAAAGGTGCAAAAACCAATGCCTCAATCACGCCATCGCGCAGCAGATCCAAGGCCCGCTCCAATGTCGCCAAGACGCTGCGGCCAGAAGCTTCGGTTTCGCGCCCCACAATAATGTCGCTGGCGGTGATGGTCTGGGTTTCCAACCATCGCAGACCCGTAGAGCCGCCAATCGCCGCCGGATCAACCGGATCCAGCGAATAGTCACAGCCGGCCTGTGCCATTCCTTGTTCCAAAACCACACGATCACCGATCAAGACGATGTCCGCCGCCTGTGTCACACCGTCAGCGGTCAAAAGACGCGCGACAAGTTCAGGTCCGATGCCGCTGGGGTCGCCAGGGATGATGCCGATACGAGGGGTCATGATGCATCCTTGGATTTACCGGCCTGCGTGCGTGCGACGTTTTCGACCGTAGTGGAAAGATGGGTGCGCAGCGCCGTGGCACAGGCCACCGCATTGCGGTCTTTTAAGGCCTGAAACACCATATCATGTTCGCGCAGGGTCCGGGGTCTGTCCGGCTTCGAGCGCGATGAAATGAACCGGGCGCGCCACAACCGCGCGTTATATTGCCGCTGCGTTTCGGCCAAAGGACGGTTGCCCGACGCCCGCACGATAGCTTCGTGGAACGCCATATCCCGGCGAAAAAAGGTCAATGGATCATCCAGGTCAGAGCGGTCGCGCATCGCAGCACAAATCTCACCAATGGCGCGGATTTCGGCATCGGTCGCCTTGGCGCAGGCCTGTTCCCCTGCCAGACCTTCCAGCGCGCCCAGAACGGACAGGTTTTGCGCCAATGTATCCAGATCAGGATCGGCTACAAACGGGCGGCGAGTGGGTCCATATTCCACCAGCCCTTCTATTTCCAACAGCCGCAAGGCCTCACGCAAAGGGGTGCGTGAAATCCCCAGAGCATCGGCCAAGTCGCGCTCCCGGATCGGCTGACCGGGGGCAATTTTTTCCAACAAAATAAAGTCGCGCAACCGGTCGGCCGCCTCCTCAGACAAGGATTTGCGCGCCGTAATTGGGGACAGCTCGGCAAGATGGGTCGCAAGATCAAGATGTTCGGTCATAGTATGTCCTCAATGTCCCCACCGCATCGAAATTGGATCGAGCGGCTGCAACAGGTCCAACAATTCTGCGCGTGTCTCTGGCGCAAGTGGCGGTATAGGATGACGGCAGAAATCAGAAGCAAAAACCCGCCCCTCGACCATCGCAGCCTTTGCCGCACGAAACCCACATTGCCGGTTTTCATGGTTCACCGCGGGTAAGACCTGCGTATAGCGCGCCACCGCAGTGGCGCGATCTCCCGCACGATGCGCGGCGACACAGGCCCCGATATGTTCGGTGACCATCGCCGAACACATGGTGCCGCAGGCGCCCGCATCCAGATCGGCCAGCATCGTGATCCCTTCTTCACCATCCAGCGGTGACACAATATCTGCACCACCTTGTGCAATCAGCGTGCGCAGCTTCGCCGCCGCTGCGACGGATTCAATCTTGAAATGCTGAACCATTTCAATCTCGCGTGCCATGCGCACCAACAACGGCACGGGCAGATCCACCCCGGACAAAGGCGCATCTTGCACCATGATCGGGATGCCCACTTCGCCCACACGGGCGAAGTGTTCATAGGTTTGCGCAGCGGTGCCCTTTAACAACGCGCCGTGATAGGGCGGCATCATCATCACGGCTGTCGCGCCCAAATCATGGGCCAACTGCGCACGTTCCACTGCAATCGGTGTGGCATAATGCGAAATCGTGACAATAACCGGCAGGCGCCCCGCCATATGTTCCAGCGACAGCCGCGTCAGCGCCGCGCGTTCCTCATCGGAAATCAAGAACTGTTCCGAAAAATTGGCTAAGACACACATCCCATCGGCCCCTTGATCGACGATACAATCGATCACCCGCCGCATGCCGGGCAGATCCAGCGTGCCATCGGGATGAAACGGTGTGGGTGCTACGGGCCATGCGCCGGTGAATTGCTGTGCCATCGTCATTCCTCGATCGTGAAGTGGTGCAAATGCGCATCCGAGATGGAAAGCCCCAGCCCCGGCGTGTCATCCGATAGCTGCAAAAACCCGTTTTGCGCCGCAGGATCCCCATCAAACACATAGTAGAACAGCTCATTTCCCACCTCGACATCAAAGACTGGAAAATATTCCGACATCGGGCAATTCGGGCTAGCCATCGTCAGGTGATAATTGTGCATCTGCCCGGCATGGGGGATGACAGGCACCTGATAGGCCTCGGCCAGGGCATTGATTTTCTGCGCTGCCGTAATACCGCCGACACGATTGGTGTCATATTGAATCACGCTGACCGCGCGCGCCTCCAGCAATTGGCGGAACCCGAACAAGGTGAATTCATGCTCCCCGCCCGAAATCGGGATTGATCCCCGGTTCAGCTCACCATAGCCATGAATGTCATCCGCGATCACCGGCTCCTCCAGCCAGCGCGGTTCAAACCGCTCCAGCTTGGGCAACATCCGGCGGGTGTAATCCAAATTCCACCCCATGTAACATTCCAACATCAGATCCGCATCATAGCCGATCACCTCGCGCACAGCTTCCACACGTTTGAGGTTCTCGCGCATGCCGGACATACCATCCTTAGGCCCCCAGCCAAACCGCATCTTATATCCGGTATGGCCGGCAGCACGGGCGGTTTCGGCCTCTGTCTGCATGTCCGCGACCGGGCCGGAATATAGTTTGGAATAATAGACCGGAATGGCGTCCTTCATTCGGCCGCCCAGCAGTTTGAACACCGGCTTGCCCGACAATTTACCCATCAGATCCCAGATCGCGATATCCACCGCCGAGATAGCAACCATTCCAACGCCTTTGCGCCCCCAGGCCAAGGTGCGGCGATACATTTTTTCCCACAAATAGGCATAGTCGAACGGGTCTTCTCCAATCACCAACGGGGCGTAATATTGGTCAATCGCCGCTTTGGTCAGACGTGGCGCCAGGGCCGCATTGCCGATCCCGATGGTGCCGTCTTCGCATTCGACCTCCACCGTCAGCCATTGATGGAACCGAAAGCTGCCCATCGCATCGCCCTTATCCCACAGCAGATCAGAAGCATTGGTGCAAAAATTTCCAGATGGCGGAACGGTTGGGCCGGTCCAGGTCCAAACGCGGGTCCGGACGGATTTGATCTTGCTCACAACATAGCCTTTCTTTTGAAAATCAGCGCCTTGAGTGCCGGGCCAAACAGCGCAGCACAGGTCAGGGCGAAAAATACAAGCGCGATGGGGCGTTGGAACATCATCCACCAATCCCCGCGGAACATAGCGATGGATTGGCCCAGCCGTTGTTCAACCATCACCCCCAGCACAAGGCCGATGGCCAAAGACACCACGGAAAACCCCGTTCGGTTCATCGCGAACCCGATGACCCCAAAGCCCAGCGCGATGAATATATCGCTGACCGATTGGCGGATCGCATAGGCCCCCACGATCGAAAACAAAAAGACCAACGGCCACAGGATTTGCACAGGCACCGTGGTGATCCGGGCGAAGATCGGCGCACCGCCCAGACCGACGATCAAGAACAGCACATTGGCCAGCAACAGCCCGGCAAAAATCACACCCAGAAATTCGCCCTGTTCTGCAAACAGCGTCGGACCCGGCTGGATACCTTGGGCCAATAGACCCGCAAGAATGACCGCCGCGGTGGGGCTGCCCGGAATACCCAGCGCAAGCGTCGGAACAAGGCTGCCGCCGATGGCGGCGTTATTTGCCGCCTCGGACGCAGCAATGCCTTCAATCTCTCCCTTGCCGAAATTCGCCTTATTGGACGACCATCGGCGGGCCTCATTATACGATATCATCGAGGCAATCGTGGCCCCCTCGGCGGGAAGAACACCGATGAATGTGCCAATTCCGGTCGAGCGCAGGATTGTTTTTCGGATGCGCCGGAAATCCGCCATATCAGGCAATTTGGCGGCTTTCATCGCGATAATTTCGCGCACAACATGCAGCTGCGTCGACTGGCCCAGCAATTCGGCAATACCAAAAATACCGATCATCACGGGCACAAACCCTACGCCCTCATACAGGGCATGTGTGCCAAATGTGTAGCGCTCAACCCCCGTAAGAAGATCGACACCAACGGTGGACAACAGCACACCAAAGGCGCCGGCCATCAGGTTCTTGATCGCAGAACCGCCCCCAATCGTCGCCAGCATAGACAGCCCAAAAAGCGTCAGCGCGAAATATTCTGGTGGCCCGAAATCATAGGCCAACCGGGCCATCAGCGGCGCGGCCATGAACAAAAACACAATCGAGGCAAAACCGCCAAGCGTTGACGCCAGCGTGGCCACGCCAAGGGCGCGCCCCGCCTGACCATCACGGGCCAGCGGATAGCCATCAAGGCAGGTCGTGGCGGAGGCCGACGTGCCCGGCGTGTTGATCAATATCGCCGTGATCGACCCTGCGAATGTCGCGGATCCATAAATCGTGGCCAGCATGACTGTGGCCGACACCGGATCCATCGTCAGTGTGAACGGCAATAACAGCGCGGCACCGGTGGTCGCATTCAGCCCTGGCAAAACGCCGATGATCGTCCCCGCCAAGGTGGTCAACACGATCAAGAGAAGCAGGTTTGGATCGCCCAAGGCAGCCAAACCGGAAAGCATATCCGCCATGAGATCACCGATAATAAAGATCTAAAAGGAAGCCGCGCGGAAAGCGCACCTCAAACAGCTGATCGAACAGCACAAAGACAAGCACAGGGGCCACCACGCCCAAGCCGATAAGGACAAGGACGCGCCGTTCGCCCCAGATGAAGGACACACCCGCCGTTGCCACCATCAGGGCAAACAGCAAATCGCCCAATCCCAGCAACGCGGCAAAGCCTGCCAACATCAAAAGACTGCGCCAGAACGCTGGGGCAAGCGGTTCAAGCTGCGCATCCTCAAGCCGGAATTCATGGTGCTTAAGCTCAATAAACGCCAAAACCGACAACAGCAGGATCAGCCCCGAAATCAATCGGGGGAAGGCCGCAGGCTGAAAGCCGCGGATCAAAAATGGCGGCACATCTTTGAAGGTGAACGACCAGCCAATCGCAAACAGTGCAAGGCTGCAGGCAATCAACAACGGGATCAACGCGCGCGGGTTATGTGCGGGCATGGGATGATCTTTCATAATGGATGGGACAGGCGGCACATTGGGTGGCACGATGGCCACCCAAGACAGGCAACGGCCCTATCCTTGAACATATCCAAGGGTGATAAGCGCCTCTTGCATCTGACGGACACTTTGATCCATCTGCCGGCCCCAATCTTTCGCCCCCGCGACCGAGTTCCCTTCAAGCCCCTGCGATTGCAAAAACTCCAGATACTCCGGGGATTGCATGCCTTCCATTAACGCCGCTTCCAGTTTGGCGACGATATCCGCCGGTGTGCCCTCGCGCACGGCAAAGCCGCGTACAGTGGCGAAATCTGCATCAATCCCCAAATCGGCGGTGGTCGGTGTATCCGGCGCAGTTGCCAGACGTTCGGACCCCGTGACGATGGCCGGGCACACCTCCCCCGCTGTGATTTGTGCAGCTGCCTCGCCGTAATTCAGCACGCCAACGTCAATATTTCCGCCAACCAAATTGGTCAGCAGATCGCCGCCACCCTCAAAAGGAATGATATCAGGTGGGTTTACGCCTGCAGCCTTGGTGAACATAAAGGCGGAGACATCGTCGATATTGGCGACATGGGTCACGCCATAGGACAGCGACTGGGACGTTTGCGCGTCAATAAACGCCTGAGCATCGGCGTAAGCGCCACATTTGACCATCAACACCTGCGGATCATTCGTGCCACGCGCGACAGGGATCCAACCCTCTGCCGAGGATGCGCCATTTTTGGCCTGTGTCACCGCATGGCCGGTGGTCCAAACCAACAGCGTCTGCCCATCTGCCGGGCGCCCGTTCACATATTCCATCGAAACAGCGCCCGACCCGCCCTGTTTCGAGACAACGATCATATCGGCACCCAAAACCGGCGCGACCGAGCGCAGCATCATCCGCGCTGTTGTATCCGTTCCGCCCCCCGCACCGGAATGCGTCACGACTTCAATGGTGCCTTTAGGAAATTCATCTGCATGTGCCGCAACAGCACAAACCGACGCCAGCAGCGCCGATGTCACAATATGTTTCATGATATCCTCCTGAGCACTGCCTCCTCGCAGCGCAGGGATACCTTACCCACGATTCGCCTTAGTTTGCAATATTTGGTATACCAAATTTCATATTTCATTTTGCGCGTAGCCTGCCACTACAGCTCCCCCGCGCCGGACAAGCCAGCGCAGGGTAGAGGGTATTTACACGATGCCGCCCCCACCGCCTTTTACAACAGGGCGCTTGGCCGCAACCTGTGCCCGATAGCCAGAGGCGCGATAGGCCATGATCGGGTCAATCGCGCCGCTTGTTTCAAGCCGTGCCATGGCCAAGATCGGCTCTACATCCGTGCGGAACCCAGCCCGCAGCGTCGCCGAAGCCATCAGCGCATCATTATCGTCTTGATAGGCCGCCAAAGCCGCACGATCGACCAACGCCGCCTGCACCGCAGCACGTTGAATTTCCATTGCAGAAATCATCAGGCTTTCGATTGGATCGGTCACGTTATGGGATTGGTCGATCATATGCGCCAGATCCAGCCCCGGCGTGCCCTCCGCATCCACCAGCTCGTTCCACACCAAGAACAGCCGATAGGGTTCGATGGTGCCTGCATCCAGATCATCATCACCGTATTTACTGTCATTGAAGTGAAAACCACCCAGCTTGCCTGCATGGATCAGTCGGCTGACGATCATCTCAATATTCACATTCGGGGCGTGATGGCCAAGATCCACAAGGCACATCGCCTTGTCCCCCAACTCCTGCGCGGTCAACAGGCTGGTGCCCCAATCTTGCACCACGGTCGAATAAAAGGCAGGCTCATAAATCTTATGTTCTGAAAAGATCCGCCAATCCTCTGGCAGCCCTTTATAGATCTCTTTCATTGACGCCAGATAACGTTCAAACTGCCGCCCCATATGGGTTTGACCGGGGAAATTTGCACCGTCTCCGATCCAAACCGTAAGTGCCTTAGAGCCAAGCTGGGCGCCTATTTCGATACATTCAAGATTATGCTCAATCGCCTGCGCCCGCGTCGCACCATCCGTGTGACTGAGCGAGCCGAACTTATAACTATGTTCATCGCCCGTATCCGAAAACGTATTGGAGTTCATCGCGTCAAAGCGCAAATTCAGCGTCTGAGCCTTGGCGTTCAAATCTGCCGGATCGGCCTTATCCCATGGGATATGCAGCGACACGGTCGGCGTCGCCTGTGTCAACTGATGGATCACCCCACAATCATCAAGCTTGTCGAAGATCGTCGCGGGCTCGCCGTGTCCGGGGAACCGTGCGAAACGCGTGCCCCCCGTGCCGGTGCCCCAGCTTGGCACGGCCACGCCAAAGGCTTTGGCCCGGTCTTTCACCGTGTCAATATTCACTCCGCGCCGCGCCAAACGCTCTCCCAGTGCGGCGTAATCTCTGGCAAGATCTGCCGAAACGAGGGCGTTGGCCTTCGCAATCACATCCGTATTAATCATCATTTCCTCCCATCAGGTGCCTACCCACCTGGAAATTCATGGGTCCACCGAACCGCTGTCCGGTGGCCCAGGTGCCGCCCCTCAGGCCCATCATCGAAGCGGCATCATCTGTTCTTAGCGCGTGAACGCCTCTTTGTTGCCGGCATCTACGTTGATGATATTGCCGGTGGATTTGGCCGAAGCGTCCGAGGCCAGGAAATACGCAGCCTCTGCAATGTCTTCGGGCAGGACCGATCGCTTCAGCATGGAACGCTGGCGATACATCTCTTCCAGCCCACCCTTATCGGTGCCATAGGTGGAGGCGCGCTGATCCAGCCATTCGCCCGACCAGATCTTGGACCCCTTCAACACCGCGTCGGGATTGACCACATTCACACGAATACCCGCCTCGGCCCCCTCCAGTGCCAAACAGCGCGCCAGATGGATCTCTGACGCTTTCGCCGTGCAATAGGCCGAGGCATTGGGCGACGCCGCCAGCCCGTTCTTTGACGCAACAAACACAATCGCACCGCCGATATCTTGTGCGCGCATCAATTTGAACGCCGTGCGCGACACAAGGAAATACCCGGTGGATAAGATCGCCATGTTCTTATTCCACAAATCCAGTGTCGTTTCTTCAATCGGCGCCGAAGAGGCAATGCCCGCGTTTGACACCAAAATGTCGATGCCGCCGAATTCCACCGCCAGATCGGCATAGGCCTGCACCACCGCCATCTCATCTGTCACATTCATTTCAACGGTGCGCACGACGTCAGGGGAATAGGCGCTCGACAGTCCTTTGGCAGTGTCGGCCAGCGCGCTGGCATCAATATCGGCCAGCATCACACAGGCGCCTTCGCGCAGATACCGCTCGGCAGTGGCCGCACCGATGCCACCGGCACCGCCCGTGACCAGCGCCACACGGCCCGCCATTGCTTTTGGTTTGGGCATACGTTGCAGCTTGGCTTCTTCCAACAGCCAATATTCGATATCAAACGCTTCTTGCTCTGGCAGACCGCAATACGTGCTGACCGTAGAGGCACCACGCATCACATTGATCGCGTTCACATAAAACTCGCCTGCGATACGCGCCGTGGCTTTGTCCTTGGCAAAGGTGATCATGCCGACGCCGGGCACCAGATAAACGACTGCATTGGGGTCGCGCAACGCCGGGCTGTCCGCATGTTTGCAACGGTCATAATAGGCTGCGTAATCCTTACGATAGGCGCTGACCTGTCCGGGCAAGCCTTCCATCACTGCGTCAATATTGTTCTGGGCTGGGATGAAATCCACGACCAGAGGACGAATTTTTGTGCGCAAGAAATGGTCGGGGCAAGACGTGCCCAACGCCGCCAGATCCCGCATGCCCTTGGCATTGACAAATTCCAGCACAGCATCGGAATCATTGAAATGGCCCACCATATGCTGCTGCCCCGACACCATACCGCGAATCGCTGGCATCAGTTTCGCGGCAACCGCCCGCCGGTCTGCTTGCGGCAGGCTGTCATGTTCGGGGCCACCAAACACCGCCACGCCCTTGGTTTTTGCTGCAAAGAAATCCATCGCACGATTGATGATATCCAGCGTCAGATCATAGCAGGCCTTGGCATCGTCATCCCAGGTGAACAGACCATGGCTTTCCAGCACAACGCCCTTCGCATCCGGGTTCTTCAGGCAGAAATCTTCCAACCACAGGCCCAATTCATAGCCCGGTTTTTTCCACGGCAACCAACCGATTTCATCGCCAAAAATATCAGCCGTCAATTGTTTGGAATTGGCCGATGCAGCGATGGCAATAATCGCATCCGGATGCATGTGATCGACATGTTTTTTCGGCACATAGGCATGAAGCGGCGTGTCAATCGACGCCGCGCGCGGGTTCAGATTGAATGTGCAATGGGGCAAATATCCAACCATTTCATCTTCATGCGCCAGCCCACGGTATTTGCCCTTCAACGCGCGCAACTTGTCCATATACAGCGTCGAGAACCCGTCCATTTTGATCGAGCCGACATCCCCGCCCGATCCCTTGACCCATAGAACCTCGGCCATATCACCGGTCAGCGGATCCGCCTGCATCACTTTGGCAGAGGTATTGCCACCACCGTAATTGGTGATCCGCTTGTCAGATCCAAGCAGGTTGGAGCGGTACAGAAGCTTTTCTGGCTCGCTCATTTTCTCTGCGACGGCATCATCCCATAAGGATTGCAGCCGCGCATGCAGGCGTTGATCGACGGTGGTCATCAGTATTCTCCTCCCGGTGAACCGTATAGTAAGCGGGTAATTCGACCCAAGACTGAACAGGGTGCAGCGTCTTGTCAATCATAAACGATCATAAACAATCATGCTGCAACGCAAAAATGATTAATATGATTGTTTTTGATTGACAGTGAGCGCTGACGCCAAGTAGCAATGAAAGACGGAGGAGCGACATGCACGAAAAAGAACGCCATAGGATTATTCTATCTGCCATTCAGGATCGCCCTGTTTCGACAGTAATAGAGCTTTGCGCGCTGACTGGCGCGTCAGAGGCCACGATCCGGCGTGATATCGCAGCATTACATGTCCAAAAGAAGCTGCGCCGGGTGCGCGGCGGGGCAGAGGCGCTTAATCCCAATCAATTCCCCGGGCTGGCGGGACGCCCGTTCTCGATCAATGAAACAATCATGATCGAGCAGAAACGCGCAATTGCCCGCGCAGCGACAGAACTTTGCGACGAAGGCGATCCAATCATCATTAATGGCGGCACGACGACATTTCAAATGGTGCACCCGCTGGCGTCGCGCAGACTGCAGGTTTTCACCAATAGTTTCCCGATTGCAGAACATCTTCTGCATCATTCAAAGAACACCGTTTTGCTGTCGGGTGGCGTGATCTACCGCGAACAAAACATTGTTCTGTCGCCTTTCGATAATGACGTGACACGCAATTTCTATGCCCGGCGGATGTTCATGGGCGCGCAGGGGGTCGGGCCGCTGGGCCTGATGGAGGCCGACCCGCTGCTAATCCAAGCCGAGCAGAAGCTGATCGGTCAGGCGGACGAGCTGGTGCTGCTGGTCGACAGTTCAAAATTCGAAAACCGGTCTTCATTGGTGCTGTGCCCGCTGAACCGGATTGACGTGCTGATCACCGATGACGGGATCAGCGATCGCGCCGCCTCCATGCTTGAGGCAGCCGATGTGAAATTGATCGTGGCGAGCCCGAGCGCCACGGTGGAGGAGCCCACGGGAACCTGACAGGAGACAGGTGCGCGTGACAGTTTCGGGTTTAGGGAGGACGACATGAAACTGACAAAACTTTTGACGACGGTTGCCGTGGCCACGGGTCTTTTTGCCCAATCCGCTGCTGCAGATGACATGCGTATCGCCATTGTGGTCAAAGCGCTTGGGATCGGCTTTTTTGAAGCTGCGGCCAAAGGGGCTGAAGAGGCCGCGCAGGAGCTGGGCGATGTAGAGATCATCTACACCGGTCCCACCGACACCACTGCTGAGGGGCAGATTGAAGTGATCAATTCGTTGATCGCGCAGCGTGTCGATGCGATCGCGATTTCGGCCAATGACACAGATGCATTGGTGCCAACCCTGAAAAAGGCGATGCAGCGCGGGATCACCGTTGTCAGCTGGGATTCTGGCGTGGCCCCCGATGGCCGGATGGCGCATCTCAACCCATCTTCGAATGAATTGATCGGCAATATGATCATCAAGCTGGCGGCGGATGAGCTGCCCGCCGATGGTGGCAAAGTCGCGGTTTTATCCGCCACCACCACCTCGACCAACCAAAATATCTGGATCGAGGAAATGACCAAGGTCTTGCCAAATTATCCGGGTGTTGAGGTCATCGGCACCGTTTATGGCGACGATCTGGCCGATAAATCCTACCGCGAGGCACAGGGTCTGATGCAATCCAACCCAGATCTGAATGCCATCATTGCCCCGACCAGCGTCGGCATCGTCGCCGCCGCGCAAGCCGTGGTGGATGCGGGTAAGGTTGGGCAGGTCAATGTGACCGGACTCGGCCTGCCCTCAGAAATGGCCGGCGCCATTGAATCGGGTGCATCCAAATCCTTCGCCATCTGGAACCCGATTGATCTGGGCTATTCCGCGACCATGATGGCCTATCATCTGGCCAAGGGCGACGCGACAGCGGAGCCGGGCGCAGAAATCTCTATCGGGCGCATGGGCGAGGTCACCTTGGACGACACCAACTCTGCCGCGATGGCCGATCCGTTCGTCTATGATGAAACCAATATCGATGATTTCAAATCTATCTTTTGATCACCTGACATAGATCACTTCGGGGGCGGCACGGCTGCCCCCGCCTTTCCCCTTTTGTTAAAAAGAGGCTGACATGGGCAATCTTGCTGCCGATGCCAGCGCCGCACATCCTGTGCTTGCGCTTGACGGTATCACCAAGACATTTCCTGGCGTCAAAGCGCTGGACAGCGTGCGATTGCACCTGTTTCCCGGTGAAGTGACCGCGCTGATCGGTGAAAACGGTGCCGGAAAATCCACAGTCGTCAAGACATTGACCGGAATTTATCAACCCGATAGCGGGCAGATCCTGATGGACGGTCAGCCCGTTCAATTTCCCACAGCGCAATCGGCCGCAGATGCCGGTGTCACGGCAATTCACCAGGAAACCGTATTATTTGAAGAGCTGTCGGTCGCAGAAAACATTTATATCGGCCATGCCCCGCGTGGGGCGTTCAAGATGATTGACCGCCGAAAAATGCGCGATGATGCGGCGCGGATTCTTACGTCGATCGGGGCAAAGATTGATCCAATGGTGCGGTTAAAGGATCTTGGCATCGCGTCGCGCCATCTGGTCGCCATCGCACGGGCACTATCAATTGACGCCCGCGTGGTGATCATGGACGAGCCCACCGCAGCGCTCAGCCAGAAAGAAATCGAAGAACTGTATGAGCTGGTCGACCATTTGAAGGCACAGGGCAAAGCGATCTTGTTCATCAGTCATAAATTCGATGAGATTTTCCGAATTGCAGATCGTTGGACCGTGTTCCGTGATGGTCAGTTCATCGGTGAAGGCCTGATGTCCGAGGTTGATGAAAGCGATCTGGTGCGCCGCATGGTTGGGCGTTCGGTCGATCAGATTTACCCTAAACGCGCCGCCGTGATCGGAAATGAGGTCCTGAAGGTCGTTGGCTATTCCCACGCGACAGAGTTTGAAGACATCAACTTCACCCTGAACCGCGGAGAGATTTTGGGCTTTTACGGTCTTGTCGGCGCAGGGCGGTCGGAATTCATGCAATCATTGATCGGCATCACACGCCCGACCAAAGGCGTGACCCGGGTCGGCGGCGATATCTGTGTGATCCGCTCGCCAGCCGATGCGGTGGATGCAGGTATTGTGTATGTGCCTGAAGATCGCGGCAAACAGGGCGCGATTTTGGATATGCCGATTTTTCAAAACGTGACGCTGCCGTCGCTTGGTCGGACCTCCAAAAACGGCTTTACCCGTATGGCCGAAGAGTTCGCGCTGGCGCGCACCTATACTCAGCGTTTGGATCTGCGTGCCGCATCGCTGGATACGCCCGTCGGCAGCCTATCGGGCGGCAACCAACAAAAAGTAGTCATTGCGAAATGGCTGGCCACCAAACCGCGCGTGATCATTTTGGACGAACCCACGAAGGGGATCGACATCGGGTCAAAGGCGGCCGTGCATGACTTCATGTCAGAGCTGGCCGCACAGGGTCTGTCGGTGATCATGGTCAGCTCTGAAATCCCCGAGATCATGGGCATGTCCGACCGGGTGATTGTGATGCGGGAAGGGCGGATCGCGGCCGAACTGTCAGGCGATGCGCTGTCCCCAGAGACGCTTGTGCGCCATGCCGCCGGGATCACCGCAAAAGGAGAAGCCGCATGAACGTGCTAAAATCCAGAGAGACGATTTTATTCGCCGCGATACTTGCGCTTTTAATGCTGATCGCAACCCGGTTTCCGGGGTTTGTAGCACCAACCAACCTATTGAATGTCTGGGCCGACACATCGCCTTTGATGATCTTGGCGCTGGGTCAGATGGTGGTGATTTTGACCCGCTGTATTGACCTGTCTGTGGCCGCCAATCTGGCGCTGACGGGAATGGTTTGCGCGATGATCAATGTCGCCATGCCCGGCCTGCCGGTGATTGTGATCGTCGGGGCCGCCCTGATCATGGGGGCCGCATTAGGTGCCGTGAACGGGCTGCTTGTATGGAAATTGTCGATCCCGCCGATCGTTGTCACCTTGGGAACGATGACGATTTTCCGCGGCATCATCTTTTTGATCTCAGACGGGCAATGGATAAATGCGCATGAAATGAGCGCGTCTTTCACCGCTTTGCCGCGCATTCAGGTTTTGGGCCTGCCCTTGCTGGGCTGGACGGCGGTTCTGGTCGCGCTGATCATGGGCATCATGATGTCGCGCACGGCCCCAGGACGCGCGTTCTTCGCCGTCGGAGGCAATCCACATGCGGCTGTCTATACCGGGATTGACGTGGGCCGGACACAGTTTTGGGCCTTTGTCATCTCGGGCATGTTGGCTGGGTTGGCGGGATATTTGTGGATCGCGCGCTATGCCGTGGCCTATGTCGACATAGCGGGCGGGTTTGAACTGGACGTAGTGGCCGCCTGTGTGATCGGGGGGATTTCCATAGCGGGCGGTGTTGGCACCGTGGTTGGAACGATACTGGGCGCGCTGTTTCTGGGCCTGATCAAAAACGCACTGCCTGTGGTTGATATCTCGCCATTCTGGCAATTGGCGATTTCTGGAGCGGCGATCATCATGGCGGTGACGTTCAATTCGCGCACAGGTCGGACCAAAGGCCGTATCATTCTTAAATCGGCGGAGATCGCACAATGACCATAACGACCACCGACCCCGACTATTCCCCCAAAACGGCGACCACCACAGCAGGGCGGCGAATTCCCGATCGCCTGACCCCACCGATGGTGCGCGCGATCAAAAGCTGGGAAAGCCTGCTTCTGCTGGTGGCGGTAGGGATTTTTATCCTCAATAGCTTTGCCTCGCCGTATTTCCTGGATGCGTGGAACCTGTCGGATGCCACGTTTAACTTTACGGAAAAGGCCATGATCGCCTTTGCGATGGCGCTATTGATCATCGCCGGAGAAATCGACCTGTCTGTCGCCGCGATCATCGCACTGGCGTCAACAGCGATGGGGCTAATGATGCAGGCGGGATTTGACACGCCGATGATTGTGGCCACCGGTCTGATGACCGGATTGATCTGCGGGGCGTTCAACGGCGTGCTTGTCACACGGCTTGGCCTGCCGTCGATCGTGGTGACCATCGGCACCATGAGCCTGTTTCGCGGCATCAGCTATATCGTTCTGGGGGATGGCGCGTTCCGGGGTTATCCTGAAAGCTTCAGCTGGTTTGGACAGGGCTATGTGTTTTGGGTGATTTCCACTGAACTGGCAATTTTCGCAATCCTCGCTGTGATTTACGGTGTCGTGCTACACAAAACCAATTTTGGCCGCGCAGTTTATGCGGTGGGCAATAATGCGACGGCCGCAATGTTTTCGGGCATCCGGGTCGCGCGGGTCAAAATGATATTGTTTTTGCTGACCGGGCTGATGTCTGGTCTGGCGGCGGTCTGCCTGACCTCCCGGTTAGGGTCCACGCGCCCGTCCATTGCCACCGGTTTTGAACTGGAGGTGGTGACGATGGTCGTGTTGGGCGGGATCAATATCCTTGGCGGCTCTGGCTCTATCCCCGGTGTGGTGATCGCAGCCTTCGTGATGGGGCTGGTAACATTTGGTCTGGGATTGCTGAACGTGCCCGGCATCGTGATGTCCATCGTGATTGGCGCCTTGTTAATCGGTGTAATCGCCCTGCCCCGTTTGTGGCAAAAATTCCGGAGGGGCTGATGCAGCACCATGTTTTCAAGATGATGCTCAATCCCGGCTGCGTGCGGGAATATAAGCGCCGCCATGACGCCATCTGGCCTGAACTGAGCGCGCTTCTGCGCGATGCGGGCGTGCGCGATTATGCCATCCATTATGATCCCGACACGCATGCGCTGATCGGCACGCTGTGGCGCCCCGAGGGGCACAGCATGGACGACCTGCCCAACCATCCGGTGATGCAAAAATGGTGGGCCTATATGGCCGATATCATGGACACTCATCCCGACAATCGCCCAAAGGAGACGCCGCTGATCCCGGTGTTTCATATGCCATGAGCCGCCATATCGCCGTTATCGATGTCGGCAAGACCAATGCAAAATTGGCGCTGGTAGATGCCGCCACCCTGACAGAAATCGCAGTTGTCACACGCCCGAACACGGTGTTGACCGGACCGCCCTATCCGCATTTTGACCTTCGGGGGCATTGGGCGTTTTTCCTGACCCATCTGTCAAGCTTTCACGCAAAATATGAAATTGATGCGATTTCCATTACAACCCATGGCGCGGCGGCGGTTTTACTGGACCTCGACGGTCAATTGGCCGCGCCAATGTTGGATTATGAATATAACGGCCCCGATGCGATGCAGGCAGAGTATAACGCGCTGCGCCCGGATTTTGCAGCCACAGGATCGCCCCGGCTTGGCGCGGGGTTGAACCTTGGGGCGCAGCTGCATTGGCTGTTTGCAACCCAAAACGGGCTGACAGATCGCTGCGCCCATATCCTGACCTATCCACAATATTGGGGCTATTTGCTGACCGGGGCGATGGCAACCGATGTGACCTCGCTTGGCTGCCATACGGATCTTTGGACCCCACAACGCAGCGCGTTTTCGACGCTGGTCGATCAGCTGGGGCTGGCCGGAAAAATTGCCCCCGCACGGCATTCTTCTGACGTGCTTGGCACCATTTCAAGCGATATCGCGGCGCGCACAGGTCTGCGCCGTGACACGCAAGTGCATTGCGGGATCCATGATTCCAATGCTTCGCTTTACCCCTATCTGCGCAGCCATCCCAGCCCGTTCTCTATTGTCTCAACCGGGACTTGGGTGGTGGCAATGGCGATTGGTGGCGCACCTGTCACTTTGGACCCGGCGCGCGATACGCTGATCAATGTTAACGCGCTTGGTGCCCCGGTCCCATCGGCGCGGTTCATGGGCGGCCGCGCCTATGAGCTGATCCGAGGCACCTGCACCGCCACCCCCACACGGGCCGATCGCGATGCGGTTTTGGCCGGGATCGCGCTGTATCCCAGTGTGGCAATGGACAGCGGGCCATTCCAGAACCAGCCACATCAATGGAGCAAAACACCCCAAAACGATGGGCAGAAAATGCTGGCCCTGTCATGGTATCTGGCGATGATGACCGATCACTGCCTGTCATTGATCGGTGCACAAGGCCCGACTGTGATCGAAGGGCCCTTTGCCAAGAACGATGATTTCATCCAAATGCTTGCCGCGCTGCGCCCCGCAGGCGTGGAAGTGGCCGCCTCCGCCACCGGTACAAGCGTGGGCGCGGCCCTGTTGGCCAGCCCGGATGCACCATTGCCAAAAACACGAAAGATCGCGCCCAAAGATATTGCCTGTTTGCGCCGCTACAGCGCAGATTGGGCGCAGATCGTGACCACAAGGGAGGACACACAATGCGCCTGAACGATTGCCATAACGTGCAAGATTTCCGTAAGCTGGCGAAGCGGCGCTTGCCGGGCCCGATCTTCAATTATATCGACGGCGGTGCCGATGATGAAATCACGCTGCGCCGCAATACCGACAGCTTTGCGCGCTGCGATCTGGTCCCAAATATCTTACGCGGTGTGGAGAAGGTCGATCTGTCGACCACGGTTATGGGCCAGGATCTTGCATTGCCCGTTTACCTGTCACCAACGGCACTGCAACGGCTGTTCCACCATCAAGGCGAACGCGCAACCGCCGCAGCCGCCGAACGCTTTGGCACAATGTTTGGCGTGTCGTCGCTGGGCACCGTATCGATGGAAGAGCTGGCGCGCAAACACAGCACGCCGCAGGTCTATCAATTCTATTTTCACAAGGATCGCGGGCTGAACACGGCAATGATGGCCGCCGCAAAAACAAGCGGGATCAAGGTAATGATGCTGACCGTGGACAGTATCACCGGCGGCAATCGTGAACGCGATCTGCGCACCGGATTTTCCATTCCGTTCCGGCTGAATGCCGCAGGGCTGGCACAGTTCGCGATGAAACCTGCATGGGGTTTAAACTATCTGCGGCATGAAAAATTTTCCTTGCCGCAGCTGGATGCGCATATTGATATGAAAGGCGACAGTCTGACCATCGGCCGCTATTTTACCGAAATGCTGGACCCGTCGATGAATTGGGACGATGTGGCCCAGATGGTGGCCGAATGGGGCGGGCCGTTCTGCCTGAAAGGTGTCATGAGCGTCGAAGACGCCATTCGCGCGGCGGATATCGGCTGTGCTGGCATTGTCTTGTCAAATCACGGTGGACGGCAATTGGATGGGTCGCGCAGCGGGTTCGACCAGCTTGATGAAATCGTGCAGGCCGTGGGTGACCGGCTGGATGTGATGATTGACGGCGGTATTCAACGCGGCACCCATGTGCTCAAGGCGCTGGCGCTGGGGGCAAAGGCGGTCGGCCTGGGCCGGGCTTATCTGTTTCCACTGGCCGCAGCAGGTCAGCCGGGCATTGAACGGATGTTGACCAAGATGCGCGATGAAATCACCCGCGATATGCGGATGATGGGCTGCACGCGGGTCGATCAATTGACCCGCGATATGCTGCGCTTTCGCTAGATTAACCGCCGAAGCTGCTGCGTGCCGTCCCGGCAGAACCGAATCCGCCCCGCGATGCGACGCTTGCTTTGGTCATCGGCGGCTTGCCCATCGTGGTTGGCGGCTTGGCAAACATCGAGCTGCCAAGCTTCGCACGCCCTTTATTGGTCGAATAGGTGCTGGCACCGGTGGCATTGGTGAATTTGCCATCGGGCGTGCGATATAACGGCTGTGCCGCGCTCATCCCGCGGTTGCCACCCAGCATGTTACCGATCAGATAGCCCGCCAAAAGCGGCATAAAGATACTGCCCGATCCGCCGCCCTGTGTTGCCTGTGACTCTGATCCGCAGGCTCCGGCGCCATGTTCCTCTTCGCAGACCTGCAAACTGTCATAACGGGGCGCGGATTCCACATGCAGTTGCTCTGCCTCGGCAAAGGCCGTGCGACAGGCTTCGGCGGTGAACAGCCCGCCATTGGCTGCTTCGGTTTCACAGCTTTGCAAATCTGGAAAAGCTTCTGCATCAACCTGTTCGTCGCGACATCCCGCCAAAGCAAAAGATGTGGCGCCCACGATGGCCAGTGCAACGGTTCTTGAACGTTTTCTCATGATCTCTTCCCGGTCAGTCCCGAATAAAATGCGGCTTGAACCGCGATAGGTCTTGCGTGATGCGCGATCTGTCTTCGCGGATGCCAATGCCGGCGCAGGCCTCACCCACCATCCATGCGCCGATGATAGGGCGGAACCCGTCAAATTCGGTCAATGGGGCATAGCCCTGAACGATCCGGGGATACTGCGCGTAGTCTTGATTGGTCGATGCCTCTGTCTGTGTCCCATGCTCGATAATTTTCACACCCGCACCCTCGCGCGAAAAGATGGGTTTGCTAACATGGCCTGCGGATAAGACATCGCGGGCGCGGTCAAATGCGTCTGGACCTGTGGCATGTCCCGCCATCGCCTCGGCAATATCGGCTTCAAAAAACGCGGGCAACAGATTGGGATGGCCTTCAAACATTTCCCACAGAACGGGCAACAGTCCTTTGTTAGACACAACCGCCTTCCAAGCGGGTTCCAGCATCAAACAACCCGCCCCTGCGACATTATCCCCGTAATCGTCACGCAGCAAATCTTCCCACGGATAAAGCTTGAACAAAATGCCGATCACGCGGTCCTGATCATCCAGAAATTGGCCATCTTTGCTGATGCCGATTTTCTCCAGGTCCGTGTAATGCGCACCCAGATCCGCTGCCCGTGCGGCCCATCCCAAAGCTTCAACCGTGCCGTAATCCTCGGGATTGCCTGCCGCCGCAGTGAAATGAAGATCGGTTCCAGGGTCAAACAGCGCTTTGAACCGTTCAATCAGCGCCTCATGGATCCCGTTGAACTGATCATCCCCATCACGCAGCACATCTGCTGCAAGCTGATCTTCCAGCCAGCTCCACTGAAATGATGCACTTTCATACAGCGAGGTGGGCGTATCGGCATTATATTCCAACAATTTCGCCGGACCTGTCCCATCATAGGCAAAATCGAAGCGACCATACAATTCCGGCTCGCCCCGTGACCAACTATTGGCGACAAGGTCCATATGCTGTTGAGGGATGCCGAGCTTTGTCATCAGCTGCTCATCCGTCACAATCCGCGCCACGGCTTCGCGACACATGCTGTGAAGCTCGGTCGCGGGGTCCTCCAGGTCGTCTTCAATCTCACGCAGAGTGAACTGATAGGCCGAGCTTTCATCCCAATAGGGTTCGCCATGCATATCTGCGAAGGTAAAGCCCAGCTCTTCGGCCTTGGCCCGCCAGCCTTCGCGCTCTGGCAATGTCACTTTGTGCATGGATCCCCCCGGCATCTATTCCCTGCCTATGTGGAGATCATTGACCGCAATCACAAGCCCGCGACAGGCAAAGCCCCGATCAAGACGCTTTGCGCTGCGAGATTGTCACGCCCGACGCCGCCTCAAGGTCACGCAGCGCCCAATCATCCAACCAGCTTTGCCCGCCCAATGCGGCGACCAAAGGTTCAAGCTGTGTCGCATAGCGGTGCCATTTGCCAAGCCCGCTGCGATTGATCGATGCGCGCACCTGCAGCAAGGACGCGGTGCGCACCGATCCATGCCCCTTTTCAGGTTCCATACAGCCCGGCTCAAACGACAACCCGCAATGGGTCAACAGGTCTATGACCTGTTCTTGCGGGGCTTCGACCAACCGGCGATAGGATTGCACCCGCAGCGCCGGGCCAAGCCGCTGCTTATAATTGTCCAGCGACAGGTAGACATGGCGCATCATATGGCCAATCCACCCTAGTTTACGGGTAAAGCCATGGCCGCTTTTGAAATTGGTCCGATACAGCGATAGCCCCACATCCAGCGGGTGTCGGTTCACAAAGACAAAACGTGCGTCGGGGATCAAGGCGCGGGCAAACCCCATTTCAAGACAATCCAACGGCATTTTTGACACGATCACTGAACCCGTTTCCCTAGGGCTGGCCGCGTTGGCGTCAAAAAACATCTCTCGGAACGGGGTCATATCCTCGGTCTCGATGAAATCGACCCATGCATAATAATCCAACCGCCCATAGCGCGAGCCTAAATGACTGCGGAAGGCGCGCAGCGTATCGGTCAACGCATGGCTTTCCCCGACCGAGCGCACCTCGCTGTGGCGCGACAAAATACGATCGACCAAGGTCGTGCCAGACCGCGGCAGCCCAGCAACAAAAATTACCGAAGGATGCCCCACCATCATCAATGGGAAACGCGGACAGCGCCTGATCTGTGCTGCGACCAGCTTTTCAACACGGTGCTTTTCATAGGGTTCTTTGCGTCGTGCATTCGCGCGACCAAAATGACGGAACGCCTCGCCATATTGCCCGGCATGATCATGCACAATGCCCAAGGCAGAGTGCGCATGCACCCGTTCGCGCGATGATGAGGTTTTCGACGTGGTGACACGGCGCAGGGTTTGGACATAGCGGCTGCGGGTATCAAACGGTTCAATGAAATTGCGCGCACATATCGCGGACACTGATTTCGGTGATAATTTTAGTGCCGTATCCAACGCAGAACACGCCGCCTGTTTATGGCCCGTCATCATCAGATACACACCCAGGTCATTCCAAACCTCTGGGTTGTCGGGCCATGCCTGTACCATAGACTGCATCAGACGCATCGTGGTGATATCGTCCCCGATCCCCCAATAGCAGCCCGCCATATCCTTCAGAACGGGAAACTCTGGCTCATGCATCACAAGATAGTTTTGCAACAGCGACAAGCCGGCCGCGAAATTACGGTTCCGCATCGCCCCCTGCACTTTAGGACGCAGGGCGTCATATTGGGATATGCAGCTAGTCATTCGGGGTCCCTTCTGAAACCAGTTGGGACTCACCTTAGGCGCAGAAGGGTTTCCGATAGGTAAAGCGCAGTAAGCATAAATTACAGCCCATGCGCCTTTTTAGTGCCTGAAAGAAAGGCGCTGTTTCAGCTAGGGCCTTGGCGGCACCGTATCGTCAACCTCACCTTCGTAATCATCCTCGACGCGCTTCTTTTGCCGGGCTTCTTCCTCGCGAAGCTCATGAATTTCCACGACCTCGTCCAGCTCGCTCGCCGCGGTGTCGGACAGGGGCGCATAAACCGCCCAATCTACGTCACCCTCAGGCTTGGGCAAATCGTCACGGTTCACATCACGCAGCATCGTTGCCTTGGCAATGAAATGCGCCGTGATCGGTGCTGTCAAAAACAAGAACAAAGTGATCATCAGCTCATGCAGGGACAGCTCATCTTCTTTCACGCCGAAATAGATCATCGACGCGATCAAGCAGGCTCCGACGCCCAGTGTCGCGGCCTTGGTCGGCCCATGCAGACGCGTCATCTGATCAGGCAGCTTCACCAGCGCATAAGAACCAACAAGCCCAAAGAAACCGCCAATCACCAGCAGCCCCGAAATCAGGATATCCCAGAACATCTCCATCACATCCTCACTCGATCAGATCGCCGCGCAACAGGAATTTGGCATAGGCCACGGTCGAGACAAACCCGACCATCGCATACAGGACCGATGCTTCAAAGAAGATCATGGACCCTTCAATAATCCCGAAACAGATGATCAACGCGATCGCATTGATCGTCATCGTGTCCAGCGCCAACAGGCGATCAGTCACACCCGGCGATTTCACCACCCGGTATAGGTTGAACAAGAGCGCCAGCGCATAACAGCCGGTCGCGAACATCAGCGCATAACTGATCATTCAAAGATCTCCTTCAGCCGGGCCTCATAGCGGGTCTTGATCTCGTCACGCACCTCATCGGGGTCCGGCGCGTGCAGACAGTGCACCAAAAGCGAATGGCCATCCGCTGCCAGCTCTGCCGTGACAGTTCCCGGTGTCATGGTGATCGTGCCGGCCAGAACGGTCACCGCCTCTGGCGTATGAAGGTCCAATGGCACGGTGATCCAAGCCGGTTGAAGATCTTTATTGGATTTGAACAGCACGATCTTGGCCACCGTGATATTGGACACGACAATGTCCCACAGCACGATCAAGGTGAATTCCACGATCTTCAGCGGGCGTTGAATAACTGGCCGATCGGGCCAATATGGCGCGCTGATCAGCGGTATGATCACCCCAAGGATCACGGCAAAAACCAGCGAATTCAGCGTATAGGTATTGGCCAAGAGCAACCAGACCACGATCACAAGAAAGGTCATATGGGGATGCGGCAGGAGTCGGCGTATCATCTGGGCGGTCCTCCTTAATGGCCGGAAGCATCATCACCAGCCGGGGCCACATGGGCATCATCGGCAGGGTGATCGGGTTCATCATGATGGGCGGCAGCTTCGGCGGCAGCTTCGGCGCGGGCATAGGCCCCGTCCATCACCGCCGAGATATAGACATCTGGCGTATAAAGCTGCTGTGCGACCCCTTGCATATAGCGCGTTGCGGGAGCGGCAAATACGGTCCATGCAGCCAGCGCCAACAACAATCCAACCGCTGCCACATAGGCCAACGCATCGGATGGGGCCTCAGGTGGGCGGGGCAAGGGGGCATCCCCTTCCTCGACCTGCGTGCCGTAACTTTTCCAAAATACAGTGGAGCCAGCCCGGGCAAAGCCCAAAATCGCGATCAGCGACGTAATCAGGATCGCGGCCCATATCCACCATTGGCCGCGCGTCGCGTCCATAATCATCAACTTACCCAGGAAACCTGATAGAGGCGGCATCCCTGCCATGCCAATCGCCCCGGCAAAAAACAGCGCCGCCAGCAAGCCATTTTGTCGGAACGGCGCTTCCGCAACCAACGCCAGCCCGCCTTTGCGCCGCTCGCGCACCATATCCACGATAAGAAACAGCGCGGCGGCCACCAAGGTCGAATGCACCAGATAATACAGACCGGCAGCGGTTCCGGCCGGCGTGAACTGCGCCAATGCCAGCATCATGGTCCCCACAGAGCCAATAACCGAATAGGCCACGGCCCGGCCCATATCGCGTGCGCCCAAAATCCCCACCATACCGACGATTAATGTAATGCCTGCAACCGGAATAAGAACCTCGGCGGCAAGGGTGCCCACCGGGCTGTCGGGGGTGAAGATCAGCGTATAGACGCGGATGATACCATAAACACCCACTTTGGTCATGATCGCGAACAGTGCCGCCACGACGCCGGGCGCGTTGGTATAGGTTGCCGGAAGCCAGAATTGGAATGGCACCAGCGCTGCTTTGACCGCGAAGACCAACATCAGCAACACTGCACCCACACGCAGCAGGCCGGTTTCATTGGCTGGCATCTGGGCCACTTTATCAGCCAGATCTGCCATATTCAGCGTGCCCATTGTCGCGTAGATCGTGCCCAATGCAAATAGGAACAGCGTCGATCCAGCAAGGTTATAGACCACATATTGCACGCCGGCCTTCAACCGGTCGCGCCCACCTGCATGGATCATCAAACCATAAGACGCGATCAGCAAAACCTCGAAAAACACGAACAGGTTGAATGCATCACCTGTCAAGAAGGCGCCGTTGATACCCATCATCTGGAATTGCAACAGAGAGTGGAAATGCCAGCCCCGGCGATCCCAACCTGAGCCGATCGCATATAACGTCACGGCCAAGCCCAATACCGCAGTCAACACCAGCATCAGCGCCGACAATTTGTCGAGCACGAGCACGATGCCGAAAGGCGCCTCCCAATTGCCCAAACGATAGACCTCAGGCACACCGCTTGCGGCATCCACCGCCAAGGTAATTGCAATACCCAGCATGAACACCATGGCCGCAACAGAAAAGACACGCTGCGACACGGTATCAAATCGCATCCACAGCACCATCAGCGGCGCAAAGAACGCTGGCAGCACAACAGGCGCGATGATCAGATGGTCAAAGAACCCGAGCATTACTTATCTCCCTCGCCGTCAAGGTCGATGTGATCGTCACCCGCCTCAATAAAGGCCCCCAACGAAAGCATCACCACAACAGCGGTCATCCCGAATGAAATCACGATGGCCGTCAGAACCAGGGCCTGCGGGATCGGATCCGTATATTGTGTCACACCATCGCGCAGGATCGGCGGTTGATTGACCGCCAAACGCCCTGAGGCAAACAAAAAGATATTCACCGCGTAAGACAGCATCGACATGCCCACGACCACGGGAAAGACGCGCATCCGCAAGATCATGTACACGCCCGCCGCCGTCATCACGCCGATTGCACTTGCGACCAAGGCCTCCATTAATTGTCCTCCTTGGTGTTATCGCGCTCTATCAAATTGCGGTCTTCGATGCCGCCATCGTCGCGGCGTTGCAGCCAGCGGCGCGGCAGCGGCGTCCCCTCGGGATAGTTTTCCAACACAGGTCCCGCGGCAGTGCGCGCCTCTGGCTTTTCGGCCAGAATATGCGCAGCCTTTTCATCGCCTGGTGCAGCGGCACGGCGCGCCAGACGCGACAGCCCCCCCAGCGCCAACAAGACAGAACCAACAACCCCAAGGAAAACCCCAAGGTCAAAGCCCATCGCAGTTGCCAGTTCAAATTTCTCCAGCCCGGGCAATTTGAAATAGCCAAAGGCCGATGTCAGGAACGGCATCCCATTGAACCACGCGCCAACGCCGGTCAGCCCCGCGGCCAAAACGCCCAGGCCAATCAACTGATGATAATACAGTTTTTGGCGCGCCTGCGTCCATGCAAAACCCGATGACATATATTGCATCACTAAGGCAATCGCGACCGCCAGACCGGCGATAAAGCCGCCACCGGGCAGATTGTGCCCACGCAAGAAGATAAACACGCCCACAACCAGCGCCAGCGGCATCATCACGCGCGTCGCCACCAGCAACATCAGCGGATGCTTGTCGCCCGCACGCAGCATATCAGGCCGCCATGCGATCAGCTTTTTCGACGCGGTGCCGTTTAGCAACGCCTCCGTCAACGCAAAGATTACCAAGGCAGCAATGCCCAGAACAATAACCTCGCCATAAGTGTCATAGCCACGGAAGTCGACGAGGATCACGTTGACCACATTGTCACCGCCGCCCTGATTGTAACTGTTCGCCAACTGGTAATTCGACATGGTTTCAAAGGCGAAATCACGCATCATCAAAGCATAGATCAACAGACCCGCACCCAAACCAGTGCCCACTGCGACCAGCTTGTCAAAGCGCCGCTTGAGCGAGGTGGTTTCGACCTTCGTCACTTTGGGCAGGAAATTAAGCGCCAGCAGCATCAAGACCACTGTCACCACCTCAACCGAGATCTGTGTCAGCGCCAGATCCGGCGCCGAAAGATAAATAAAGCAGATCGAAACGATCAACCCAACAATACCGATCATTACCAAGGCAAGGAAACGATTATGATGGAAGCGCACGACACACAGCGTCGCCGTCACCAGCAGGATCCAACCCACAACGGCCACCGGGGTAATCGGCAGCATTTGCCGGGTTTGCGGCCCCTGCTCTCCGCCAATCCAGCCGTAAACACCGGCCAGCACACATGTCAGGACAAAGGTCACAAGGTAGCGCGACATGGACCCGGTATGCAGACCGCGCGTGAACGCATTGGCCGCCGCGACACAGCGCGCCACGGTCCAATCAAACATCGGCTTGGCTTCGGGCCGCGGTGACTTATCCCAGATTGCGCGCAGCGGCGTAAAGAAGGCCAGCACGATGATACCACCGACCACCGCAATGCCTGACATGACCAAGGCCGCGTTAACCCCATGCCATATCGCCAAATGCACATGTTCGGCCAGCGGCGCCCCCACAACAGCGGCGGCAACGGTCTCAACAATGCCATCCATCAGGAATGGGAAGCAGCCGATCAACAGCACAAGGCAAGCCAGAAACGCAGGGCTCGCCCACATGCCAAAGCCGGGATCATGCGGTTTATGCGGATAGTCATCGCGCACCGGCCCCATAAACCCGTGCCAGATGAAGCGGAACGAATAGGTGGCTGACAGTAGCGCAGCAATCGTTGCCAGAACCGGGATAAGCCAAGTGTTACCCATCCACGCGGTATCCGCCGCCTCGTATAGCATCAGCTCTTTCGACAAGAAGCCATTGAACAACGGGATACCCGCCATTGACAATGTTGCAATTGTCGCAATCGCAAAGGTGATCGGCATCAGCTTCCGCAACCCACCCAGACGACGAAGATCGCGCGTATGGGCTTCGTGATCGACAATCCCCGCGGTCATGAACAGTGCCGCTTTGAATGTCGCGTGGTTGATGATGTGGAACACCGCCGCGACAACACCTGCCTGCGTGCCCAAGCCCAGACAAAACGTGATCAGACCCAGGTGCGACACCGTCGAAAATGCCAGCAACGCTTTCATATCATCTTTGAAGATCGCAACTTTGGCCGCGATTAACATGGTCAGCAGGCCGACCGTGGCCACGATATAAAACCACTCGGGCGTGCCTGCCAATGCCGGCCACAGCCGCGCCATCAGGAACAGACCCGCCTTCACCATTGTGGCCGAATGCAGATAGCTGGAAACCGGTGTGGGAGCCGCCATCGCATGGGGCAGCCAGAAATGGAACGGGAACTGAGCCGACTTGGTGAAAGCCCCCAGCAAAATCAGGATAAGCGCGGGCAAGTACAACGGGCTCGCCTGAATTACATCACGCGCCGCGATGATATCCGAGATCGTATAAGAGCCCGCGATATTGCCCAAAATCATCATACCCGCGATCATCGCCAAACCGCCACCCCCGGTGACAGTTAACGCCATGCGCGCGCCCTGACGCCCCTCTGGAAGGTGCTTCCAATAGCCGATCAACAGGAAGGATGACAGCGATGTCAGCTCCCAAAAAATCAGCAAAAGCAGCACGTTGTCTGACAAGACAATGCCGACCATCGCGCCTTGGAACAGCAGCAGATAGGTATAAAAATTCCCCACCGGATCGCGATTGGACAGGTAATACCTTGCGTAAAGGATGACCAGCAAACCGATCCCCAGGATCAGCGTGGCAAACATCAGCCCCAGGCCGTCAATCATGAATTCAGCATTCAGGCCAAGACTGGGCAACCAGTCAATTCGGGCCCGCACGACCTCGCCCGACAGCACTGCCGGGGCGTTTAACAACAGCCCCAGTAACGCAAGGCCAGAGGTAACACCCGCAGAGATCGCGGCATGGTTTCTGCCTGTGCGGATCAATATCGCGGGAAACAAAGCGCCTAAGAAAGGCAGGGCAGCGATCAGGGCTGGGGACATTTCACTCCGGTCCGTATCTCGATGCGGCCGATGTCCATTGCAAATGCGAGACCGTGGGCCGGTGGTCCAATGCGCCTCATCCCCCTAGGGATTTAACGCGTTCTTACCCTAACTGCGAGAGCAACCCCCGACTGTCAAGCGGAACTGAGCGCCGAATCGGGTCGCGCGTCGCGCGCGCGTTATTAAAGAAGTAACAAAAATTACGGGTCCAGCCTTCCATCGCCCAAAAAATTAGCATTTCACAATGCCGCGCTTTTCACCGATAGCGTGTTTGTGACACCAAACTTGGCCTTATGCAGATGCGAAATAAGCGATAATTCGCCTTCCATGTCGTTTTTAGGCCAAGCACCGCACGGAACCAGATTAACGTTTGAAAAGTTTGTACCAGAATTCATATGTCCCCTTGCAGAGTAATTTAACCTGTGACTATGCAACATCCAAATCACCCATCCGGCGTGAACAACAGGAAGCGACTGAGATCGCTAAAGAATTATATGTCAAACGGCACTACATCCTCCTCCTCTCGTTTGAACCGGCGGCAGCTGCTTGCAGGGCTTGGTTTCACCACGGCTCTGGGCACTGTTGTGGCCTTTCCCGCCAATGTTTTGGCGCAATCTGAACCGGCAACTGCGCCGGAATTACCCCCTGCTGCAGAGCAGAAACCTTTCAGCTTTGACCTGTTGACCCAACAGGCACAGCAATTGTCAACGCAACCTGCAGCACCCGCCCAACAGGTCGATGGATTTTTGACCAAGCTTACCTATGACGATTATCGCCTGATCCGATTTAATCCAGAGCGGGCGCGGTTTGCCGATGTGGAAAACACGCAGTTCACGCTGCAAGCGTTTCACATGGGCTGGCTGTTCCGCGAACCCGTGGTTTTGCATGAGGTCATCGACGGCCAATCCCAGGCCATGACATTTGGCACCGATGATTTCATTTATGAACGGCAGGCGCGTGACATCGTGCCAGAGCACGCCCCCCTTCCCGGTGTCGCCGGGTTCCGGCTGCATCACCCGCTCAACCGCCCCGATATTATGGACGAGCTGGTGGCATTCCAGGGCGCAAGCTACTTCCGCGCGCTTGGCCGTGGCTCTGCCTATGGCTTGTCGGCCCGTGGGCTGGCCCTGAACACTGGCCTGTCCGTCGCCGAGGAATTTCCCCGCTTCACCCAATTCTGGATTGAACGCCCGGCAGAGGCTGCGGGCCAAATTACGCTCTATGCAGCAATGGAAAGCAAATCGCTGACCGGCGCATATAAATTCATCATCACGCCCGGACAGAATACGGAAATGGTCGTCACGGCACGGTTGTTCTTCCGCGAAGACATCCCGCAGCTTGGAGTCGCGCCGCTGACGTCGATGTTCCTATATGCGGATCGCAACCGGGCAAAATTTGATGATTTCCGTCCGCAGGTCCATGACAGCGACGGATTGATGATTGAACGCGCTTCGGGTGACGTGCTGTGGCGGCCTTTGGCCAATCCTCCGCATCTTGCATCGAGCTACTTCTCAGAAACCGCACCCAAAAGCTTCGGCCTGTATCAGCGCGACCGCGATTTCGACCAGTATCAGGACGGCGCGGCACATTATGAACGCCGCCCGTCGTTGAAGGTGGAACCCATTGGTGACTGGGGCAAAGGCGTGGTGCGTCTTGTGGAAATCCCATCGGATCTGGAGGTCAATGACAACATCGTTGCCTTCTGGGTGCCAGAAGCACAGGCCAAGAAAGGCGGCACATTCGAGATCAGCTATAAGCTGAGCTGGGGGGATCTGCCCGTGGATGCCAGCGGTGATCTTGCGCATGTCCTGGAGACACGCGCAGGTGCTGGCGGCGTATCGGGTGTCGAAAGTAACGGCACACGAAAATTCGTGATCGACTTTGCAGGCGGGTTAATGTCCCGGCTGCCGGAGGCGGCTGTCGAGCAGCTTAAGCCTATAATAACAATAAATAATGGCTCAATCGCGAGCCAAAGTTTCTCAAAGATCCCTGGTCAGGACATTTGGCGCCTGGTCATGGATGTCGCGGCAGAAAATGACGCGACTGTGGAACTTTCGGCCCACATTGCAGGTTTCGGTATCAAGCAAACTGAAACCTGGGCTTATCAATGGATCAAGGCATGACCGCATATACCTCCCTTCCCGTGGTGCCATCGACCGCAATGACAGACCTGCACGTGATGGCACGTGATACGGCCGACGAGACGTTCGACCCGGCCGAACTGATTTCCGGCGCTGGCGCTTTGCCAGAGGCCCCTATGGCGATGCCTGCGCAAAAAATTGAGCAGCCGCAGGGTCGTATGCGCCGTATGTTCAGCACCCTGATTTTGCAGCCGGCACGCGCGCCGGGCCGGGGCTGACCCATGACAAATGACCGCGCCCGCCTGTGGGCGCTGCGTGGTAGCGCAGTTGCACTGAGCCTCCTTGCGGGGTTCGGTGCTTTCATTTTATTTCTGCAATTTGGGGATCAAAACGGGCTGGATGTATATGACATCACCCGTGCTGTGTTGATCCTTATTTCAACGCTGTGGCTGGCTTGGGGCGCGGTTCAGGCACTTATCGGGCTCAGCACACGCGCCACCCCCCCAGTCTATGACCCCGACGCACCAATCACGTCCCGCACGGTGGTTTTAATGCCGGTCTATAATGAAGATCCGCTTTATACATTTTCCCGGCTTGCGGCGATGGATGCCTCTGTCACAGCTGCCGCGCAGGCCTCGAATACCGAAGTTAACGTGCATTTCGCGATTTTGTCAGACACACGCAACGATCTGACAGCGCGGCGCGAAGAACAGCTGTTTGCAGATCTGGTGAAAGAGCGCAAAGGGCTGGGGCGGTTTTTCTATCGCCGCCGGGAAAATAACATCGGCAAAAAAGCCGGAAATATCGAGGATTTCATTACGCGCTCTGGGGCGGCCTATGATTTCGCGCTGATCTTGGATGCCGACAGCCTGATGGAAGGCGAGACGATCTTGCAGATGGCCCGCCGGATGGAAGCTGAGCCCCGTTTGGGTCTGCTGCAAACCCTGCCAAAAGTCGTGCGTGCCCGGTCCCATTTTGGCCGCGCAATGCAGTTTTCAGCCGCGTTTTTCTCACCTGTCTTTGCGCGTGGTCTGGCGATGATGCAGGGTCGCACAGGGCCGTTTTGGGGCCATAACGCGATGGTGCGGACCCGTGCCTTTGCCGAAAGCTGTGGCCTGCCCGCGCTGCGCGGAAAACCACCCTTTGGTGGGCATGTCATGAGCCACGACTATGTCGAAGCCGCCCTTCTGGCGCGCGCAGGCTGGATCGTGCGTCTGGACGATGATTTGCAGGGATCTTTTGAAGAAGGGCCAGAAAACATCGTTGATCACGCCAAACGCGATCGCCGCTGGTGCCAGGGTAATCTGCAACATACGCGGATCATCGGGGCACCCGGTTTGCGCCTGTGGTCGCGCTTTGTCTTCGCCCAAGGGATCATGGCCTATATTGCGCCGCTCTTTTGGCTGGGATTTATCCTGTGTTCGATCGCGGCGTCCACCTTTACCGCGCCGCCCAATTACTTTCCCGAGCCGAACTGGCCATTTCCGTATTTCCCGCCCTCAGAAGCATCGAAGGCCATCGGCTTGGCCATCGGCATCTTCGGTCTGCTTCTGGTGCCGAAACTGCTGATTGCAGGACGTGCGGCCAAAGACGGCACAGCGGATGATTTTGGCGGCCCGGCACGGGCGTTCTGGTCCACCTTGGGGGAGCTGCTGCTATCGTCGCTTAATGCCCCTGTGCTGCTGATGTTTGCCACACGCTCGGTCATTCAGGTTCTGCTGGGTGCAGATGGTGGCTGGCCCACCAACAACCGCGGCGATGGGCGTCTGACATTGGGTGACGGGCTGCGTGCGTCTTGGTGGATCACGCTGATTGGCATAGTTGGCCTTTGGGCCACATGGGTGTTCGCGCCAGGCCTATTTTTGTGGCTGCTACCTGTTGGCTTGCCAATGATCTTGGCCCCTGTCTTGATTTCCCTCACCTCTCGTGGCGCGGGCGGTCGATTGTTTGGTGTTCCATCTGAATACAGCCCAGCCCCGATCCTGCGCCTGCACGATCAGGTGCTGGCAGATTGGAGTGCGCGGCTAGATGCCCGCGCCGAGGAGAAACACAGTGCCTAGCACAATCCCTGCTCCCGGCCATGTGTCAGGGCGCGATCCACGGTTGGATGTCTTCCGTGGGTTGGCCCTGGCGATGATTTATATCAATCATGTTCCCGGCCAGATTTATGAAAATCTGACCTCGCGTAACTTCGGTCATTCCGATGCGGCGGAGGCCTTTGTGTTCATGTCGGGAACTGCTGCAGCGATGGCCTATGGGCCCAAGCTTGCAGCGGGGCTGAACCTGTCTACGGTGCAAAAAATCTGGGGCCGCAGTTGGTTGCTTTATATGATCCACATCATGCTAAGCATCTGGGCGATTGCGATTTTCTCAACCGCTGCGCTGCATTTCGGCGGCGAGGGGTTGATGAAAAAGATCGCGCTATCGCCTTTGGCTGAACAGCCGCTGGAATTCCTAATCGGGATTGCAACGCTGACCCATCAGCTTGGCTATGTGAATATCTTGCCAATGTATGCAGTGCTATTGCTCGCCACACCATTTTTGATCCGCATCGGGCAACGCACCCCGTTAGGGCTTTTGGGTGGCTCCGTCGCGGTTTGGGCACTGGTCGGGCAATTCCGGCTGAACCTGCCCAATTCGGTATTTGAAGGCGGATGGTTCTTTAACCCGCTGTCGTGGCAGCTTATTTTTACATTGGGCTTGCTGACCGGATTGGCTTTTCGCAGCCACAACCGCTTTGTGCCGATCAAACGATGGCTCGTGATGACATGTGCCGCCTGGCTGATTTTTTCCGCTGTCTGGGTCAATAGTGACATGCTGCAAAAAGGTCTGGGCCATGTGATTTGGCAGCTGCGTGAATGGGATGTGCCATTCTATCTGGTGACATTTGACAAGACTTATGTCGGGCTGCCACGGCTTAGCCATTTTCTTGCGCTGGCGTATATCCTGTCCTTGCCAGGGCTGATACCGAAATTGGCCGCGCACCCGGCATTCGCGCCGCTGCGCCTGATGGGACGACATGGGCTGCCCGTGTTTGCTGCGGGCACGGCGTTGGCGATTTTGGCGCAAGCCATCCGCTATGTCGCGCCCGGCGGCGTGGTACAGGACACAGTGCTGATTTGGGGCGGCTTGGCCGTGCTTTACGGGTTTGCCTGGCTGAGAGAGCATCTTGCAGCCCCTAAACCAAAACCGATGCCAACAACGCGTGGCACGGCACCAGGCGCCGAGCCGCAGATGCCGCTGGCCGATAAAATCCTGCCCCTGCCCCGCAAAGCCCCGGTGCGCTGATCCGCACCAGGACGATCTGCGCGATCAGGCCTTTTTGGGACTACCAATCCGGTCTTTCAGTACCTTCAGCACCGCTTGCACCTTTGCCGTGCGGTGCAAATCGACATGGGTCACCAACCACAGCGGTGATTCCCAATCGGCTTGGGGCGGCATCACCTCGACCATGCGGCTGTCCGCACGCCCTTCATAGGCAGGCACAAAGCCCAGCCCCAAGCCTTGCCGCACAGCCGCCAATTGGCTTTCATGGTCATTGGCGCGAAAAACCACCGCCTCATCCGGGACATGCGCCGCCAACCAGCGCCAAAACGGTGCCCGGCTGTCACGCTGTTCAGGGCCTACAAAGCGTTGCTCTGCCAGCGTTTCGACCGTAGGCATGCCATAGCGATCCACATAGCTGTGTCCGACATACAAACCGACCTGGTTTGAAGATAGCTGCTGCACCACGTTATCGGGCTCTGTTGGGCGGTTTCCTGCGCGAATCGCCACATGCGCCTCGCCATATTCCAACCGGAACACCCGTTGATCTGTAAGGTAACGCAGATGCAGCTTCGGATGATCCACCAACAAGCTTTCCAACGCCGGCAAAACCAAAGGCGACAATGTCGGCAAAGACGTGATGATCAGCTCTCCGGACACTTCTTCCCCTGCCCCGGCGATACGCGCTGCCAACTGGCTGAACTGATCCTCTGTCGCCTGCCCTACGGCCAACAGCTGATGGCCTGCCTCGGTCGGAGTGTAACCGCGTGGATGGCGCTGAAACAGCCGCGTTCCCAACCGCGCTTCTAACGCATCAACATGGCGAATGACTGTGGCGTGATGCACGCCCAGCACTTCGGCCGCGCCCGACACCGTGCCAACCCGCGCCACCTGATAAGCGGTTCTAATCTCATCCCAGTTTTCGAAATTCATACCTGTGCACCCGCGAACATTTTGGGTGCGATCATGACAGTTGAGTTCAAACACACAAGAGGCAAGTTTAGCAACAACTGCACAAATCAGTCCTTTTGGAGCCTGCACATGAAAATTCTTCGTATCGATAGCTCGATCAAAGGTGACGCTTCTGTCACCCGCCAGCTGACAGCAAAGATCACCGAACAGCTGGGTGGCGACGTCGTAGTGCGCGACACTACTACGATTCCGCTGATCGACGGCACATGGATCGGTGCAGCCTATACCCCGGCGGACAAACGCACCGATGAGCAAAAAGAACTGCTTGCGCTGTCCGAAGAGCTGATCGCAGAGATCAAAGATGCAGATGCCATTGTTGTCGGCATGCCGCTATATAACTTCGGTGTCACTGGCCCGCTGAAAGCCTGGATCGATATGATCTGCCGCGTGGGTGAGACATTCCAATACACCGAAGAAGGTCCCCGTGGGCTGGTATCACCCAAGCGCGTCTATGTTGCCTATGCCTCTGGCGGCGTCCCACAGGGATCGGGTTACGATCTGGCAACAGCTTATGTAACACAGGTCTTTGGCTTTATCGGCCTGACCGATCTGACATTCATCTCGGCGGAAGGTGTGGCAATGGGTGAAGCCGAAGCCATCGCAAAAGCCGAAGAACAAATCAAAGGGCTTGCAGCCTAACTTCTATTGCCGGGCCTGTGTGGTCCGGCTTCGAATCTCTTCCCAGCCTGGGTCCGTGCAGCTTGCACGGACCTTTTTTATGCGCGGAAAAGGGATCAGAAATTGACCTCAACACCGGGCAATTCCAACGCCTTGATCAGATCGCGCAGCTCTTGACGCGCCGCCACATTAGAGATGTTAAGCTTTTCAACGCCCAGATCCTTTAGATCCAGCAATGTAATGCCGCGTGGGAAAAGTTCGCGGAAAATCACGCGTTCAGAAAAGCCGGGCGCAACGCGAAAGCCGATCCGTTTGGACAATTGCTCCAATGCACCGCCGACCTTGCGTTTATTGTGCATCTGCTGCGCGCCCAGACGGTTGCGCAAGACGATCCAGTCAATCGGCTTCAGCCCGGCCTTGGCCCGCAGCTGACGGGCCGACCAGACCATTTCGGAATAGATCGACGGGCCCACCACCTTCGATGTCGCCGGATCAATCCGCGCCAAAAGATCAAAGTCAATGAAACTGTCATTCAACGGCGTGATCAGCGTATCGGCCAGTGAGTGCGCCACCTGGCTTAGCCGGGTATGCGATCCGGGGCAGTCGATCAGAATAAAATCGCAATTCGGTTCCATTTCGGCAACCGCCTTCGACAGGCGGTAATCGAATGGGTTTTCACCCTGTGGCAGCTCTGCAGGATCAATTTCCGGCAAGGTGCGATATTCCGGCGACGGCAGCGCAACACCTTCACGGGCCATGAATGCCTGGCGGTTTTCGACATAGCGGCCAAAGCTGCGCTGTCGCAGGTCCAAATCCAGACCGCCTACGCGAAACCCCATCCGCGCCAAGGCGGTGGCCACATGCATAGAGGTCGTGGATTTTCCAGAACCGCCCTTTTCATTACCAGTCACGATGATATGCGCCACGTTCGCCTCGTCCTTCTTGATCTTGTAGGGTCTCGCCTTGGCCGGACTATAGAAGCCAAGCGCGTCCGAAGGAAGAAGCCGCGTGCATTCGATCCACGCACAAGTGGCGATTCATGTCTTTTCGCAACGGTGACTGTGCGGCCATCAAACAGACCCTGCAAAGAGAAAGGGCGCACCAAATGGCACGCCCTTTGCAACACAAATGCGGTTTGGGATCAGAAACCCAGACCGGCATATTTGTTTTTGAACTTCGACACGCGGCCACCGGTATCCATGAGGCGCGAGCTGCCGCCATTCCATGCCGGGTGCGACGTTGGGTCGATGTCGAGGGTCATCGTGTCGCCCTCTGCGCCCCAGGTCGTGCGGGTCTGATATTCGGTGCCATCGGTCATTTTGACGGTGATGGTGTGGTAGTCTGGATGGATATCCGCTTTCATCGAACCGCTCCTTAGGCTTTTTTGGGTTTGTAGGTGGTGTCCTCGGCAATACGTGCCGATTTACCGCGACGCGAACGCAGGTAATACAGTTTCGCGCGGCGCACACGACCACGACGAACAACTTCGATCGAATCGATGTTGGTCGAATACAGCGGGAACACACGTTCCACACCTTCACCGAAGGAAATTTTGCGCACGGTGAACATGGCTGCGATCGTCGCGCCACCTTTGCGTGCAATGCAAACGCCTTCATACATCTGGACGCGCGAACGCGAGCCTTCGGTCACTTTATAGCCAACGCGAACGGTGTCGCCGGCCTTAAAGTCCGGAATATCTTTGCCGAGGCTGGCGATCTGTTCCGCCTCGAGTTGCGCGATCAGGTTCATCGCATATCCTTTCAATTGCTCGCGGTTTGTTCCGCGAAGATGCTATAGCGTCCTCAGAACCTCGGGTCTTCGTCGGGGATTGCACCGAAGTGTCGTGCCCGCCTAAGGGATCAGGTCGTCTGTTCCTTATACCTTTGCCAGCGTGTAACAGCGATGCGGAAGAGGCACCTACAACAATAGCCAAAGGGTCGGGGCCGATTCCGACCCAGACCCGTGCGTCATACGGGCAAACCGACTGCGGATCAAGGGGCATATTCACCCAGATCAGACCCTGCCTCCCCCCTGTGACGCGCAGCCTAACGTGGTTTCGCCCGGTGGCGTTCCCACATGTCAGGCCGGCGGTCTTGGGTGATCTGTTCCGACATTTCGCGCCGCCACGCGTCAATTTTACCGTGGTGACCAGAGGTCAGCACATCAGGGATTTGCCTGCCCTCCCATTCAGCAGGGCGGGTGTATTGCGGATGCTCTAGCAGCCCGTTTGAATGGCTTTCATCCACCGCAGATTCGGCATTGCCCAACACACCGGGCAACAGCCGCACAGTGGCATCTATCAACGCCTGCGCTGGCAATTCGCCCCCCGTCAGAACGAAATCCCCCATCGAGACTTCTTCGATGCCATAATGTTCCAAAACGCGCTCATCCACGCCTTCAAACCGACCACATAGAATGGTCATACCATCGCAACGCGCAAAGCGCTGAGCCATCGCCTGATCAAAGGGCTTGCCGCGGGGGGACATATACACCACCGGCCAATTGGACTGCGGATCGACACTGCGTGCTGCCTCTTCCAATGCTGCGCCAACCACATCTGCGCGCAGCACCATCCCCGCCCCGCCCCCTGCGGGCGTATCATCCACATTCTTATGCTTGCCCACGCCGAACATACGCAGGTCAACGGTATCAAGCGCCCAAAGCCCCTGATCGCGCGCCTTCCCTGTCAGCGACAGCCCCAGAACGCCGGGAAATGCCTCGGGAAAGAGCGTGACGATTTTTGCCTTCCACGCGCCCTTCAGCTGTGGCGGCTCATCCATCAACGAACGTGGCTGCCGCGAGGCGCCGATGCTCAGCCGACCATGCGATTTGGTGCCCATCCCACCGTGGCTTTTGCCGCCATGCGATTTTAGCGCAGGCTTATCGGTTGCGTTTTGCGCATCACTGTCGTCATTCATGGTCGTGGCTTTCTATTGGGACTGCGGGTCAAACGCCTTCAGGTGGGTCGACAACAATCCGACCCGCCGTTAAATCCACTGTCGGCACCACCTCACGGGTAAAGGGCAACATCAATGAGGTGCTTTGCCACGCCGCATGGATTTCCAAAATATCACCCGCGCCATAGTTTTGCACCGCATGCAATTTGCCCAAAGAAGCGCCGCCGACGTCGACCACATCCAGACCAATCAGATCCGCGTGGTAAAACTCATCATCGGGCAATGACGCCAGCTTGTCGCGGTCAACCCAAAGCGTGACGCCCTTCAGCGCGTCGGCCTGTTCCTTTGTGTCGACATCAGACAGGCGTACACCCAGCCCGCCCTTGATCGCGCGCAGCTGCGCCAAGGTAAATTCACGTGTGCCATCTTCGGAATACAGCGGCCGATATTCCGCAATCGATTCAGGATCGGCGCAAAAGGACTTTACCCGGACCTCGCCAGAGACTCCGAAGGCTCCGGCAATGGCACCGACGCACACACGTTCGGATTTCGACATTATCTTCGCTCCATTTCAGGCAGGCCAATACGTGGTTCCCAGCCCAGTTCTTCCAGTTCGGCCGTGTTGCTTATGCGTTCGGGCCAGCCGATACATAAATATCCGATCAATTTCCAACTGTCAGGCACGTCCAGCGCGCGTGCAAGGCCCGGCGCGTCAAAAATCGACACCCAGCCCAGCCCAACACCATCTGAGCGCAGTGCAAGCCACATCATCGAAATCGCACTGGCCACCGAATAGGCACGCATTTCCGGCATTGTCCGCGCGCCCAGCCCCGCACCTTTGGCGCTGGTCTCATCGCAAAACACGGCAAGCTGTACCGGCGCTTCGCGCATTCCTGTCAGCTTTAGATTCGCATAAAGCGCGGCGCGATTATCTTCGCCATGCGCTTGATAGGTTGCCAAAGCCTCGGCATTGGCGGCCTCAAAATTGGCAAGCGCCGCAGCTCGTGCCGCAGCGCTTTCCACAGTGACGATGCGCCAGGGTTCGGACAAGCCAACCGATGGCGCCATAGCAAAAGCCTCCAGCCCGCGCGCCAGGATCTGGTCCGGCACAGGATCACTGCGGAAGCGGCGTACATCACGCCGCCACCGCATCAGCCGGTGCAGATCATCGCGAAACGATGCGCTAAAGGCCTGCGACAACAGATTACTCTGCCGACGCGTCTGCAGCTTCAGCCGCTTTTGCAGCTTTTTCGTCTGCACGTTCTTGTGCTTTCTTGCCAGGAACGGCTTTCTTGGGGTTGTTGCGCTCTGTTTTCGCCTTCACGCCTGCGGCTTCCAGGAAGCGTGCAACGCGGTCGGTCGGCTGTGCGCCTTGGCCCAACCAGTATTGAACGCGCTCTGCGTCCATTTTCACACGCTCTTCGCTGTCTTTCGGCAGCAGCGGGTTATAGGTGCCCAGCTTTTCGATAAAGCGGCCATCGCGCGGCATACGCGAGTCAGATGCAACGATTGCATAGAAGGGGCGCTTTTTCGAGCCGCCACGGGCGAGACGGATTTTCATAGCCATGGTGTTTCTCCTTTGAATGGCTTGGGTCGGGCGGGTGGCCCGTTATTTCTGCATTTGCTCGTGATGCCGGATGACTTCGGAAATCACGAAATTCAGGAATTTCTTCGCGAATTCTGGATCAAGGCCGCTTTCGACAGCCATGGTTTCCAAACGCGCGATCTGAGTCTCCTCCCGGTTCGGGTCCGAGGGGGGAAGGTCGTGCTCTGCCTTCAGCTTGCCGACCGCTTTGGTCTGGGAAAAGCGTTCTGCAAGCGTATAGATCAAGACCGCATCCAAACGATCGATGCTGTCGCGATGTTCTTTCAACAGCTCTGCGGCACGGGTTGCTGCGTCGGTCATACGCGCGTCTCCTTCAAGGCAGGATGGCGCCATGCGACGATCTGGCCCTTACCGGCAGGAACCGATGCCTCCGGATCTGCGCAGGCACCCAAACGCCCGGCCAAAGCAGCCGAACGGGTGTTTTTTTCGTCGATATAGCTCACGGCAGTGGGCCAGCCCAACACGTCAAACGCATAACGGCGCGCGGCCGAAGCCGCCTCTGCCATGATGCCGCGCCCCTCGTCCTTGGCGTCCCAGATGGTCCATAGCAATTCGGCCTCTGGCCAACCGGCAGGCTGCCAAGGGCCAACCAGACCCACACCGCGATCGCTGGCCTTTTGTGTGACCACAAACGGCCCCCATCCGCGCATCACCCAATGGCCGACCACAGCCGCCCATGAGCGCCAGCTTTGACCTTCATCGAAAGTCGCACCAGGACGGACAAAATCAGACCGATCGGATTGGTGAAACGCACGCCACAACGGCCAATCCTTCTGTGCAGGCGCACGAAGAACAAGGCGTTCTGTCTCCAGAACCGGGGTGGGCGACAGCGCGATCATCTTATTTCTTTTTCCCCAAACCGCCCAGTCCGCCAAGACCCGGCAGACCCATGCCGCCCATTCCGGGCATGCCCTTGGGCATCTGAGAGCCAAGCATCTTCGCCGCCTCTTCCATCTTTGCGGGATCCATATCTGCGGCATTGGGCAGGCCTCCGCCTTTGCCCATCATGGCGGACATGGCTTTTTTCAGCATGCCGCCTTTCATCTTGCCCATCTTCTTCATGGTGTCGCCCATCTGACGCTGCATCTTCAGCAGGCGGTTCAGTTCGGCAACATCCAGACCCGCGCCTTTGGCAACGCGTTCTTTGCGCGATGCTTTCATCAGCTCGGGTTTGGCACGTTCGGCCTTGGTCATCGAATTGATCAGCGCGATCTGGCGGCGGATCGAACGGTCATCGAACCCGGCAGTTTCTGCCTGCTTCGCCATTTTCCCCATGCCCGGCATCATCGACATAACACCCTGCATGCCGCCCATTTTTTCCATCTGTTCCAGCTGGCTGCGCATGTCATTCATGTTGAACAGGCCCTTTTGGAACCGTTTCATCATGCGCTCGGCTTGCTCTTTTTCCAGAACCTCTTGCGCGCGCTCTACCAGAGCAACGATATCGCCCATACCAAGGATACGGCCCGCGACACGCTCTGCCTCAAAGGTTTCCAGCGCGTCCATCTTTTCGCCAAGACCGACAAAGCGGATTGGCTTGCCCGTGGTCGCGCGCATCGACAGCGCAGCGCCGCCACGGCCATCGCCATCCATCCGGGTCAAGACCACGCCTGAAATGCCGACCTTATCTTCAAACTCCTGCGCGACCTCAACCGCGACCTGCCCGGTCAGACCGTCCACAACCAGCAATGTCTCACGCGGGTTGGCAACATCGCGCACCTGCGCGACCTCAGACATCAGCACATCGTCGATATGCAAGCGGCCGGCGGTGTCCAGGATATAGACATCATAACCGCCAAGGCTGGCCTGCTGTTTGGCGCGTTTCGCGATCTGCACGGCGCTTTCGCCCTGCACGATCGGCAATGTGTCAACGCCGATCTGACCGCCAAGGATTTGCAGCTGCTCCATTGCCGCAGGGCGATAGATATCCAAAGACGCCATCAAAACGCGCTTCTTCTCACGCTCTTTCAAGCGCCGCGCCAATTTGGCCGTAGTTGTCGTCTTACCCGAACCTTGCAGACCGACCATCAGGATCGGCGCGGGTGGGTTGTCAATTTTCAGCGCGCCGGCATCCTCATCGCCTGCCAGCATCGCGATCAGTTCGTCATGGACGATCTTCACAACCTGCTGGCCCGGGGTGATGGATTTGGTCACGGCCGCGCCTGTCGCCTTGGCCTCAACCGCTTTGACGAACTGGCGCACCACCGGCAAAGACACATCGGCCTCTAACAGGGCAACACGCACCTCACGCAATGCGGTCTTGACGTCATCGGCACTCAGCGCACCTTGCTTGGTCAGCCGGTCGAATACACCGCCAAGGCGATCTGATAGGTTCTCGAACATGGCTCCCTCCTTCGGCAAGGGGCTTGAACAAACGACAAGCGCACCAGTGGGCGCGACGCGCTGACTGGTGGCGATCCCCGCCGAATGCGGGGACCGGAGGGAACTGTCCTCCGGGGAATCTGGCGTGATATAGAAAAACCGACGGCCAAAGTCAACCCTCCACCCCGGCAGCCCATCACATAAGCCCAAGATAGAACAAAGGCCCGGTCATGTCCCGGGCCTTTTGATTTTGTGCTTAGCTGCTCGAAGAGTGTTTTTTATATGTGTCAGGCGCTGCGCGGCATGACTTCGCGAAAGGGCGACACAGAGCGCCGCCGCGCACGCGGAGAATTGCGCAGGCTCATCGCGATCAATCGGCGCTCGACCCGGTCGTTCTGACCGCCTTGAAACAATGCCAACAAAGCGGTGAGTCTAAGTTTCTGTGCCATCGAGTGCCTCCAATCACGTTTTTATCTTTGCGCCCCCATTTCTTAAGGACAGGACCATATCACCGTGAATTCTGGCCCGAAGATCGCAGATCCTAAGGCAATTTTAGGGAAATATTTACCACTTCAGGCCAATTGCGCCACATTTTGACTGCGCCCGCGATACCCCCAAAGCGCATAGCATGACGGCAAAGCCATGCATTTTCCGCATATCTGCTGCGATATGGACAATGCCGGATCAGCCGCACAGGCTCTGGCACAGGATGGCCGAACGCATCCGGACGAGGAGCCGATGCCGCCACCGCAGGAGGAAAACCCCATGACCCAGAACAGCGCCCTGTCGCGCATTAAACACCCCGATTTCGCCGCCAAGCTGATGGATGCCCATGATGCCGCCCAATGGATCAACCCGGGCACGACCCTCGGCATGTCCGGTTTCACTGGCTCTGGCTATCCCAAGGCCGTGCCACAGGCACTTGCGCAGCGGATCGCAGCTGCCCATGCTCAAGGCGATGCGTTTCAGGTCTCTGTTTGGTCAGGCGCCTCTACCGGGCCAGAACTGGACGGTGCCTTGTCACAGGTCGATGGAATTCGCACCCGCCTGCCCTATAATTCCGATCCCATCACCCGCCAAAAGATCAACTCGGGCGACATCGACTACGTCGATATCCATCTAAGCCAAGTCGCCCCAATGGCGTGGGAAGGGGTTTTGGGCCAATTAAGCACTGCGGTGATCGAACTGTCCGGCATCACAGAAAACGGCGATCTGATCCCGTCCTCCTCGGTGGGAAATAACAAGACATGGCTGGATATGGCCGACCAAGTGATCCTAGAGGTAAACAGCTGGCAATCGCCACTGTTGGATGGGATGCATGATATCTATTACGGCACCGCTTTGCCGCCCAATCGCCGCCCCATACCGCTGATCAAACCAGACGACAGGATTGGTCAGCCGCGTTTCACCGTTGATCCAAAGAAAGTCGTGGCCGTGGTCGCAACCGACATCCCCGATCGCAACGCCCCGTTCAAAGCCCCCGATGCCACCGCACAGACCATTGCAGATAATATTCTGGACTTCCTGACATGGGATGCCAAACGCGCCGGCCTGCCAAATTCGCTGCTGCCGTTGCAATCGGGGGTGGGCAATGTACCAAATGCCGTCATGGCCGGGCTGATCGCGGCCCCGTTTGAAAACATGACCGCCTTTACCGAGGTGATCCAGGACGGGATGTTGGATATGATCGAGGCCGGCACATTACGCATGGCCTCCGCCACAGCCTTTTCCCTGTCCCCGGAAAAAGCCGCCTATTTCAACGCCAATGCAGCGTTCTTCCGGGATAAACTAATTTTGCGGCCGCAAGATATCTCAAACAACCCGGAATTGGTCCGCCGTCTGGGCTGTATTGCGATGAATGGCATGATCGAGGCCGATATCTATGGCAATATTAACTCTACGCATGTGATGGGCTCAAGAATGCAAAACGGCATTGGCGGATCGGGTGATTTCGCTCGCAACAGCTACCTGTCGATCTTCATGACCCCTTCGACCGCCAAGAACGGCAAGATCTCGGCGATTGTTCCGATGGCGGCGCATGTCGATCATATCAGTCAAGATGCGCAAGTGATCGTAACCGAACAAGGGCTGGCTGATCTGCGTGGCCTGTCGCCCAAACAGCGCGCCCGGCAGATCATCGACCGCTGCGCCCATCCCGATTACCGCGATGCCCTGAGCGAGTATTTCGCCCGCGCCCAACGTGACAGTTTCGGCAATCATGCGCCGCACCTGTTGTCGCAGGCGTTAAGCTGGCATCAGCGCTATATTGAAACCGGAACGATGAAGCCCTAAATCCGATATTACGCTGCGCTTGGGCAGCATAAGCGAGCCAATTATGGACATTGAGACACCACAGGCCTTGAACGAGACCCGTCCCGTCTCGGATATTCTTGATCGATTGCACAACACCTGCCAAGGGCGCGACAGTATTAGCCTTGAAACTCTGCTGAACAGTTTGGGCGGCGCGTCCTTTGTGCCGGTGCTGATGGTGCCTGCGCTTGCCGTGGTCAGCCCACTGTCAGGCATCCCGCTGTTTTCATCGGTCTGCGGCATCTTGATCGCGCTAATCTCGGCGCAGATGTTGGTTGGGCGGCAGCATCTGTGGCTGCCGCGTTGGATCACGTCGCGCCGCCTGACCGGCGAGAAGCTGCGCGCCGCCATACATAAGCTGCGCAAACCTGCGACTTGGGTTGACCACCGCGTAAAAGAGCGGCTGATCATATTCACCCACCGTCCGTTTCGATGGATCACACAAAGCTGCATCTTGTTATGCGGGCTGGTGATGCCCGTATTAGAGCTGGTGCCGTTCACCTCATCCATCATGGGGTTTGCGGTGACTTTAATGGCGCTGTCGCTATTGGTGCGCGATGGGCTGATCGCGGTGCTGGGGCTGGCGTTTGTGGTGCTTGCGGGATTTGTGGGTTATACGGCGGCAGGCGATCTGGCCGGGCTATTTGCCTAGACCATCAAATCACAGCGCGCCTATAACAGCGCCTTAATCGCCGCGATGAATTGATCTGGATAGGGCAGCGCAAGGACAAGCCATGGACAGGCGATCAACAGCGCGATCCGCACCACATCCACCGCCACAAACGGCATAAGCCCACGAAAAATTACACGCAGCTCTACGTCACGCACGACAGAGCGCAGGACAAAGGCATTCATCCCCACCGGCGGTGTGATATAGCTGATTTCGGTGATGACCACGACAAAAACGCCAAACCAGATCAGATCAAACCCCTGCGCCGCAACGATGGGGTAAAACACCGGGACGGTCAGCATGATCATCGACAGCCCTTCCAACATACAGCCAAGGATCAGATAGATCACCAAAATACAGGCGATCAGCGCCACTGGGCTGGTGCCGAATACTGACAACATGGATTGGATATCTGCTGTCATGCCCGACATATTCACATAGTTGGTAAAGGCCAGCGCACCAAACAAGATGAAGAACATCATCGCGGTTGTTTTGGTTGTATCATACAATACGTTCGCCATCCGCGCCCATGAAAACTTGCCCATCGCGATGGTCAGCATCAAGGCGCCAAAAGCCCCCATTCCAGCACTTTCCGTCGGCGTGAAGACACCTGTATAGATGCCACCCATCACAAAGACGAACAGCACGATGGCCCCGGCTGTACCACGCAGCGCCCCGAACCGCGCCCGCAAGGGCAGCTTTGGCTCCACCGGCAAATCCAGCCCCTGCATCCGCATCGAGATCCGCACGGCCACCGCATAAAGCACAACGCCTAAAATCCCCGGCACAATCCCCGCCAAGAACAGCTTGCCGATATCTTGCTGGGTCATGATGCCGTAAAATACCAAAATCACAGACGGCGGGATCAAAATGCCCAAGGTTCCCCCTGCAGCAATCGCCGCTGTCGACAATTGATCGGGATAACCAAAGCGCCGCATCGACGGCAAAGAAATCCGCGTCATGGTCGCAGCCGTCGCCATGCTGGACCCGCACACAGAAGAAAACGCACCGCAGGCCACCACCGTGGCCATCGCCAGCCCCCCCTTGCGGTGACGCAGCCACGCATAGGCCGATCCATATAGCTCGGTCGCGATCCCTGATTGCACGACGAAATTGCCCATCATCAAGAACAGCGGCAGCACCGACAAAGAATAATTGCGACCGTTGTCAAAGAACACCGACCCCAGCAAAGAGAGCGCAGGCGTCCAGCCGATAATCGCCACAGTACCAAACAAGCCAATCCCGGCCAGTGCGAAGGCAATCGGCACACCGCATAGCAGCAGACCGATCAAAACGGCGACACCCACTTCCCAATGCTGCATCGCTTATTCGTCCCTTAGATGTATTACGGCGTGGCACACCGTCAGCACCACACCCGCCGCGCAGCACAGCGCACATACATATCCCAAAGGTGCAATCGGCAAGCGCAGGCTATTGGTCGCGCCGCCATAGGATCCGATCTGCGCCGCGTAGACCCAGATCCGCCACGCGATCACTGCCAGCATCCCGGCCGAAAACAGCGCAATCAGCACCTGCCGGATCGGCTGCACCCAACAAGGAAACCGATGGACCAACAGATCCACTGTCACATGATCCCCATCTCCAGACACTGCGGGCAATCCCAAAAAAATTACCGCTGCCAGCAGCATCTCGGTTAGTTCAGTCGCGCCGATCAACGGCGCGTTGAACACATAGCGCCCGATAACATCAGTAACCGTCAAGCCCATCATCGCCAGCAACATCACACCGCATAGCACGGCCAGGACCAGCCGCGCAGGCGAGCGTGGCACAGGCGGATGCTGCCCCGAAGACGGGTCCGTCTCCGGGGCGCGATCAAAGCTTTGGATCACTTGGACGCCTCAGCCGAAATCTCGGATTTCAGCATATTATAGGCGGCCTGGCCGTCGATTCCGGCCTCAGAGGCCTCTGCCAGTTTCGCATCCACCAGCGGCTGCAACGCCTCGGTCCAGGCGGCGATTTGAGCGTCGCTCGCATCGGCGATAGCGATCTGACCCTCCATCGCGGCACGGCCGTCGCGGTCTGCCATGTCCCACATCTGCCCGGCTTGACGTGCCAAAGCTTCGCCCGTGACGCTGTCGATTTGGGCCTGAACTTCGGGCGACAGGCTGTCCCATTTCGCCTTGTTCATGACGATGTAAAATGAGGTGTTGAACAATCCACCGGGCACGTTGATCGCATCAGTCAATTGGTCGATCAGCTTGAAGAACGCCACCGATTCATATGGAAAGGTGATCCCGTCTGCGACGCCCTGGCTTAGCAGCTCATAGGATTTTGACGACGGGCCTTCCACCGGAACCGCCCCCAAGGCCGATACAACTTCATGCACGATCCCGCCGCCTACGCGGATCTTGCGGCCCTTTAGCGCATCAGCGCCCGAGACATCGCCGCCCTTCAAAAACACCTGCCCCGGACCGTGACCAAAGACGGCCAAGACTTTGACCTGATCATATTCACCCGCCGGCTTCAGCATCTTCTCCCATACCCGCCAATAAGCGACCGAGATATCTTCTGCGCTATCACCCAGAAATGGCAATTCGACCACATTCGTGGTCTTGAACCGGCCCGGGTTATACCCCTGAACACCAAAGGTGATATCCGCCACACCATTGACGGCAAAATCAAAATGCGCCTGTGGCGGGCCAAGCGGGGCCGGCAGCAACGTGGCGGTGACCTCGCCTTGGGTGGCATCAGAAATCGCTTCGGTCATCGGCACGATCAGCTGGGACACCAACGGATGCGATGGCGGCAGCCAATTTGCCACCGTCAGATTGGTCTGCGCCAAAGCCGGACCGGCCATCGACAAGGCAATCGCAAAACTGGCGGCAAGAACGGGTTTGGTCATCGCAAGATCCTTTGTCGTGCTGCCCATAAGGGCGCTGATTTCGCCCGATATTAAGCAACAGATTTGCCAAAGGGAAAGCCCGGCGATGCCAGTTTCCCCCACTCACCGCTGTTTTTTTCATCGCACGTTCAGTTTTTCATCATCCGCTTTGCGATGCCAAATTGAAAACGCCCCCGATCCGTGGATCAGGGGCGTGTCATGTCGTAGATATTTCGGCCGCTATCAGCTACGCAATGCGCCTTTCGTGGCCTTCGTGACCTTGTCGATGATCTTGGCACTAACCGCTTCAATATCTTTGTCGGTCAAGGTTTTGTCCGTAGGTTGCAGGCGCACGGTCAGGGCGATGGATTTCTTACCTTCACCCATCTGCTCTTCTGCTTTGGCTCCGGTGAACTGATCAAACAGCTGCACGCATTCGATAAGCTGCTTATCAGCACCCATCGCCGCATTCACCGCCGTCAGCGCCTCGACATGGCGATCCACGACAAAGGCGAAATCGCGATCTACTGCCTGCAAGTCAGACGTGGTCAGGGCCGGACGTGTCGTGCCTTTGGCCTTCGGGAAGGGCACGTTTTCCACCCAAATGGTGAAACCAACCGCCGGACCTTTCACGCCAAGTTCGCGCAACACTTTCGGGTGAATCTCCCCAAATGCGCACAGCTTATTCGGCCCCAACGCCATCACACCTGAACGGCCAGGATGGAACCAGCCCGACACTTTGCGATTGATTTGGAACCGTGCCGGTGCGCCGATGGCCTGCAAGACAGCTTCGGCATCCGCCTTGGCATCGTAAATATCTACCGGACGGCGCGAACCAAAGGGGTCGCGCGGCGAAGACTGCCCCACCAACAGACCTGCGGCCTGCAGGTGTTGTTCACCCGGTTCACCGCCTGAAAACGCCGGGCCAACCTCAAACAACGCCAGATCACCGAAACCGCGCGCCTGATTGCGACTGGCAGCCTGCAATAGGCCCGGCAGCAGATCAGGGCGCAGATGCGTCATCTCAGAGCTGATCGGGTTTTGCAATCTCGTCGTATCCTCGCCGCCACCAAACAGCGTCGCGGATGGACCGTCGATAAAGCTGTAGGTGACGCATTCATTATAACCCAAGGCCGCGATCGTGCGCCGCGCCATTTTTTCGCGTTGTTGCAATGGGGTCAAAATCGCACCGGGAACGCCCGTGTTTGCGCGTGGCAATGGCTGACCGACCAGTTTGGTCAAAGAGGCAATACGCGCCACCTCTTCGACCAAATCCGCCTCGCCCAGCACATCAGGGCGCCAGCTTGGCACATAGGCCTGATCGCCATCGAACACAAATCCCAGGCTTTCCAATGTCTTGCGTTGCTGATCTGCCGGGATATCCATCCCAACAAGGCTGATCACCCGCGCCGGGTCCAACGTATACGCCCGACGGACATCCGGCACAGCGCCGTCCATCACCACATGCGATACCTCGCCGCCACATAGGTCCAACACCATCTGCGTCGCCAGTTCCAGCCCATCCAGGGTAAAGGCCGGGTCGATCCCGCGTTCAAACCGATAGCGCGCGTCGGAATTGATTTTCAGCGCCCGGCCCGTGGCCGCAACCGTGATCGGATCCCAATAGGCCGATTCCAAGAACACATCGACCGTATCGCTTTGCGCGCCAGAAGCGGCACCACCCATCACACCGGCCAGGCTTTCGACGCCATTGTCATCTGCAATGACCATCATGCCATCGCGCAAAATGTAGGTTTTCTCATCCAGCGCCGCGAAACTTTCTCCACCTTTGGCCGGTTCAATCCGCAACCCACCTGCAACCTTGGCCGCATCGAACACATGCAGCGGACGGTTCAAATCAAAGGTGAAATAGTTTGTAATATCCACCAGTGCCGAAATCGGACGCAGGCCGATTGCCTCCAGCCGTTTTTTCAACCACGCAGGGCTTTCACCGTTTTTCACACCGCGAATGACGCGGCCTGCAAAGATCGGGCAGCCTTTTTCCTTCAACTCCGGATCGATTGTCACGGAAATTGGGCTGTCGAAGGTTCCGGCCACAGGGGTCACCTGCAACGGCTTCAATGTTCCCAGACCGCGCGCGGCCAGATCACGCGCAACGCCGCGCACGCCCAACGCATCAGGACGGTTCGGCGTGATTGCAATTTCGATCACCGGATCAACAGCCTCGGGACGGTTGATCGCCAACCAATCGGTGAATTTTTGGCCAACCTCACCCGAGGGCAGCTCAATAATACCGTTGTGTTCTTCGGAAAGCTCCAGCTCCCGCTCGGATGCCATCATGCCATGGCTTTCGACGCCACGAATTTTGCCCACAGACAGGGTCGTATCAATGCCGGGCACATAATCACCGGGTTTGCACAGAACAACGGTGATCCCTTCACGCGCATTAGGGGCGCCGCAGACGATCTGCTTTTCGCCCTCATCCGATATCACGCGGCACACGCGCAAACGGTCGGCGTCTGGATGCTGCTCTGCATGCACCACTTTCGCGATGGTAAAGCGTGCCAATTTAGAGGCCGGGTCGATAACTTCTTCGACCTCCAATCCCAAATCGGTCAGGGCGTAAAGGATCTCATCGAGGCTCGCCTCGGTGTCCAGATGTTGCTTTAGCCAGCTCAGCGTGAATTTCATGGGTCACCCTTCGTCTCGGGCCCGGATGGGCATGCGGCCCTGTCCTAGCCGATCACGACGGAAGGGAAAAGGGTCTAGTCGGTCTGCTTTTGCGCAACATCGCCCACATCGCCCATCGACACCAACCGAATTTCGCGGATCAGGCGGATCGTTGGCTTAAAGGCGAATAAGATCGAACCGATCAAAAACAGCCATGTGCCCGGGGTCATCCAACTGTCTGAGAAGAACATCACAGAGCCAATCACGAAACACAGCGCTGCGCCAAAATCGACAGCCGTGTAAAGCAATTCATAGGCCGCATAGATCCGGCGTTTTCGCGGTGAGCCATGCTGTTGATCATAATGAAAGAGCTGTTGCATAAAACACAAACCTTTGAGTGTCGGTGGGGTAAGGCGCCCGGCAATCGGATGCGCTGGCGCGACATGCAAAACGGGGCCAAACGGCCCCGCAATGTCACGATTAAGACGGTGTCACGCGATCAATGCGCCTGATCTTCTTCGGTCTGCGCCAAGCGGACAAGACCACGAAACAGCATAAAGCAGATGATGCAGACGATCTCTAGGAACAGCAGGTCCGTCATGGCGAAATGCGCCCCAACGGCGGCCATCAGCAAACCGAAAAGCAAATGCACGATGCCGATCCCCGCCCACAACTGCGTAATTTTCAGGCCAATGTCGTAATTGCGGGCATGTGCGGGTTGGAAATGCTCTGCCCAAATTGCGGCCAAACCGATGCAAATACCGATAGCAAAGGCCACATATTGCGCAAAAATACCGCCGGTCACACCGATAAATAGCAAAAACGCTAATATAAAAATGCCCGCAAACGCACCAATTCCAAGCCGCGTGATGGCCGCAACATAGCCTTCATGACGATCGCTCGGCTCTCCTTGCGCCCATGCCAGCAGGACGGAGCCAAAACTAAGCCCCGCACCAACGATCACCAGAAAAATCAGGGCCACCCAAGACATGCACTTCCTCCTAAATTCGGTCTGTTCAAAGATTCGACGTTACTATGACATAGCGCGGCTTATCCGTCATGACACGATAGCTGGCGGTTTCTTGATAAATACCGTGTTAAACTGGCGCATATCCGCCCGGTTCAGACACAGATTTCGGGCCTGATCGCTTGTCTTTTGATCTGCGACTGGGTAGCAACATGCCCGAACCGAAGGAGATGCCGATGGACGTTCTGGACCAGCTCAAGGACAAATATCTGGGTGGCGTAGATGCCGCCGCTGACGAAGCTGCACTGGAGGAAATCCGGCTGGCCGCTTTGGGCAAGAAAGGCGAAATAAGCCTGAAAATGCGTGAGCTGGGCAAAATGAGCCCGGAAGAAAAACAGACATTTGGCAAAGCGCTGAACGAACTGAAGACACAGATTGACACCGCATTGCGCGTCAAGAAACAAGCCTTGGCCGATGCGGCGTTGGAGCTACGGCTGAAAGACGAATGGTTGGATGTCACCTTGCCGGGGCGGCCGCGCCGGTCGGGCACGATCCATCCCGTCAGCCAGGTGACCGAAGAAGTGATCGCGATTTTCGCTGATATGGGCTTCAGTGTGGGCGAAGGCCCACAGGTGGAAGACGATTGGCACAATTTCGATGCGCTGAACATCGCACCAGAACACCCTGCCCGGCAAGAACATGATACGTTCTTCATGCATCGTGATGCATCAGACGACCGTCCACCCCATGTGCTGCGCACCCATACCAGCCCTGTGCAGATCCGCGCGATGTTGGAACATGGCGCGCCAATCCGCGTCATTGCTCCGGGGCGGGTCTACCGCATGGATATGGATATGACCCATGCGCCGATGTTCCATCAGGTCGAAGCGATGGCGATTGGCAAAGATATTTCGATGGCGAACCTGAAATGGGTTCTGGAAGAATTCTGCAAGGCCTTCTTTGAAGTTGATGATGTGGAGCTGCGCTTTCGTGCCTCGCATTTCCCGTTCACCGAACCATCGGCCGAAGTCGACATCCGTTGCTCATGGGAAGGCAAACAGCTGAAAGTGGGCGAAGGCGATTCCTGGATGGAGATCCTTGGCTCTGGCATGATGCATCCCAAAGTGTTGGAAGCCGGTGGCATTGACCCCAAAGAATGGCAGGGCTTTGCCTTTGGGATCGGCATCGACCGTCTGGCGATGTTGAAATATGGCATCCCTGATTTGCGCGCCTTCTTCGACAGCGATCTACGCTGGCTGAAACATTACGGGTTCCAGCCGCAAGATATGCCGACAATCGCAGGTGGCCTTAGCCGCTAAAATCCAATCCGCCGATTACCCCCTGATGCGTTTGGGGGCAATCGGTCACGCCATCTTGGTGCAAGATGCAATGATCTGGGGTCTTACAGGCCTGCCTCGGCATAGGAAATCCCCAGCACATCCACAACCTGATCCACGACCTGGATCAGATCCAATGTCTGCGCCAAAGGCCGCTTGGGCGTCTGTGTCTTGCCTGCGGAAATACAACGGGCAACCTCGGCGGCCTCATAATACAGCCCTTCAAAATGCCGACCCACAGGTTCATCCCATGTCAGCGCCTGCGTGCCATCCGCACTGCTCAGGGTGAAAGGTCCGGGCAGATTAAACTCGGACCCAAATCGCAGCGTGGCCTGCGTCCCAACAATAACGGCATTGGTTGGGGTGATACCATATAAAGTGGTCGACAGCGTGGCCTGATGGCCAAAAGCATCCGCCATGATCAGCGAAAGCTGGCCATGCACGCCGCTTTTGTCCATTTGGCGCATCCCCACCATCTGCGCGGGAATGCCCATCAGCCGGGTGATCAGCGACAAAGGATAGGTGCCCAAATCCAACAATGGCCCGCCGGCCAGTTTTGGATCAAATATCCGGTGATCACGGGTGAAATACTCGCCGTAATCCGTGTGAATCGACATGATCTCGCCCAAACAGCCTGCCGCGATAATCTGATCAAGCACATCAAATTTCGGCAAGAAATAGGTCCAAAGCGCCTCTGCCAGAAATAGGCCCTTGTCCTGTGCCAGCTTGGCCATTTTTGCCGCCTGCGCATGGGTCATTGCCATTGGCTTCTCCACCAAGACATTCTTCCCCGCCCGCAATGCCAGCATGACATGTTCGTAATGCATGTTATGCGGGGTGGCGACATAAATCACATCCAGATCAGGATCCGCCACAAGCGCATCATAGGATCCATAGGCCGTGCCAATGTCCCATTTCTGGGCAAAGGCACGGGCCTTTGCGTCGCTGCGTGAACCGACCGCGGCAAAGACCTGACAGGTATGAGCGCGGGTTGAGGCAATGAATTGCTCGGCAATCCAGCCAGACCCAAGAACACCCCATCTCAACGCAGGGGCCTGCATCGGATCGGCAATGCGAACATCAGGCAATTTGGTTGGAAAATCAAACATGACCGTTCCTTTCATATTTAGCTCACCCATGATTGGGTCAGTCGCAAAATGGGCCGCCATTTTACGCGCGTTGGCGCTGCCAAACCCCGCCACCGGCCGCCCCAATCACACTTCTTCACATGAGGTGTTTGACTTCTGGTGCGGGTTGGAATTTCCAGTTTCTGCGTGGTCCTGCCATGACGTTTAGGTAATACATCTCAAAGCCATGTGGTGCACCGCAGGGGTGGTGTCCGCGCGGGACGCAGACGACATCGCCATCGGCGACGGCCAT
>NZ_MDHA01000023.1 GCF_001705665.1 Thioclava sp. SK-1
GCGCCCGCTTGCGTTTCATATGAACCTTGATGTTCAAACACCATCCGGACCGCCCGCGCGCGAACTTCTGGCGAGTAGCGATTTGCCATTTTGCTTTTTGTCATAACCATCATCCTTACTTAAGTTGATGGTCTCCGACAAACTCGGGGCGATTCAGATGATACATCAGCACCCGGTGATAGTTGCCAGTCGCTTCAAAGCCGATCCGGAGGGGCAGGCTGTATTCTAGCAAGATCGCGATGAGCTGCATGAAGTCGTCGGTACTGTTGGTGATTGTCAGGCGCCGTCGCCGCATCTTTCCGGGGACAGCAATCAGCACCTCGTGCCGGTGTTTGGAAATGTCGATGCCTACCAGAACACGGGCATCCGCAGTATGCTCAACCTTGGCCATGGCCGGTCTCCTCTGTGGTGTGGTTCGCAAAACCACCATAGAGATCAGAGACCCGGTTATGGCCGCCTGCTGCGCAATTTTGGAGGCTACGCAGGCGGCCATAACCTATAAACAGCGCGTCATTCCCGACGTGCTATGGTCCCGAATACATCAGCGAGAAGCTCAGAATGTGGGTTGAGAAGCAGGGTATAACGATCCAGCACATCCAACCCGGCCAACCGCAGCAGAACGCTTATGTCGAGCGCTACAACCGGACGGTTCGGCACGAGTGGTTGGATCAATACATCATCAAGAGCATCGAGGAGGCACAGGATCAGGCTACACAATGGCCCTGGACATATAACAACGATCGCCCAAACATGGGCATCGGCGGCACCACACCCGTCATGAAGCTGAAAATGGCCGCATAAGTTCTAAGAATGCACCCTGTAAAAAATGGGGAGATTACCGCTTGATCCAAAGCGACCCCATTCCACGCTCGGTGGCCAGACACCCTTCAAGGCCCATTAAGGCCTCGGTCTCAAGGCGGCAGCATGATCAACAGGCAAGCTTAGTGTTGACAAAAAACCGTTCGCGATATGGGGACCACCTTAGATGTAAATGATATCTGTCACCCAAAACTGATCTGGCGCTCGTCTTCCAACGCACGCTTGCGGGTGTGATCAGCTACCGTGGCTGGGCTGCCACCGTACAATCCTGGCTTCTTCTTGTAACCAAGCTGGGCCTTTACCCCTGCCAGACATGCCAGTCGCCAAACTCGGTTAGGGCTGATGTATTCGCCCATACCGCAAAAGTCATCGTGCAGCTTGGGTCGTGTCACGAATGTGGTGGCAATTTTCGAGCAGCGGGCTCTAGGCATGTAATGTTGGCTCCATCCCCGCTGCAAGGCCAAGGCACATCGGCACGAGAAGCTGAGAAATGGTTCCCAGCCGTCGGGCTTGCGCATTTGGATCTGCCCAGAGACCAGCAACGCCCAGAGCGGCATCAACACGGTGTCGGCGCAGGGCAACACGGTCTGGGTCTTGATGCGACGGCAAATTTCCTCGTTCAGCCGCTAGGTGGTATTGGTAGTCTTTGCCGATTTCCATTGCAAAGGATCGAGGTGGGTGAAGCTGAAGAGCCGATCACCGGCCTCCTAGAGGCGATCGGCCACATCCCGGTACTTGAGCGTCCACTTGCGCAGGAAGATCTTGCAACGCTTATCGATCTTGGCTTCGGTATTGGCGTAGATCATGTCGCGGTCGTCCTTGGTCAGCTTGTGATGCAGGCGCGCGGCCGAGAAGGTTTCGATACCTCTGAACTGTGCAGCGCTGAATGTGCAAATCCCCACCCCAGAGCGCCACGAGCGGGCTTCTGGGCCGCGGTGCCTTCCCACCCATATTCTTGATGGAAAGCAATACCTTCTGTCCATCCCGGCGCAGGCCGATCGCGGTCAGCACAGAGATGTTCGTGGCCTTGTGATCCAGCCGGGTTTTGACGGCGGTGCCATCAAGGTTAAGCCGCACGACCTCTTCATCGGCCAAGTCGCGGGTGCACCATGCATCCCAATCGACCTTTACCTTGCGCCGGGCGCGGCTGACCACATCATTGCTCACTGCGCCGTCGAACAGGTCCGACAACGCCCGTTTGACCCGCCGTGTATTGGTGCCGACCAGATAGACCGCCGCGATTAAGCCCTCGGCCTTCTTTGTCAGCCGCTGGTCGCGGAGCAGCGCCTGCGAACGCCATTCGGTGACTTTCCCCGCATTCTTCCCACAATCGATCCCCCTGGCGGTTGCAGCCGCCGGTTGGGTGGGTTGAAAGTCACCCGGAAATTACGCCCCCATCCAATTTCCACCAATTCCTAGACACGACCTTCCCAAACACAGTGCCATTATGTGCCACTGAGTGCCATTTTGAGGGTATTATTGCCCAAGCCAGAAATTTTAGAAACTGGGGATTTTCGCCTTGTAACCCTTGCGTTTTGTTGGCTATACGGGTCAGCGGAGACGTGGCCGAGTGGTCGAAGGCGCTCCCCTGCTAAGGGAGTAGGCCCGGAAGGGTCTCGAGGGTTCGAATCCCTTCGTCTCCGCCACCTACCATTTTCATTGAATGGCCTTGGGGCGCTTGATAGCGTATAAGTCTATGGACTTATGCGCTTATTCTCGTTCGTTGATTGCGTTCGTTTCACTTCGATTGCGCTCGGTTCTATTCGTTCCGTGGTATGAAAGGTGGTACGTCCAATGGCCTACACCTCCGGCAAACTGACCAAGAATCTCGTCCGCACCCTCGGCGCAGGGCGGCACGGCGACGGCAATGGCCTCTACCTTGTCGTCGACCCATCCGGTGCCCGCCGCTGGATCGTGCGCGTCACCGTGAAGGGGCAGCGCAATCGCCAAGGCAAGCCCAACCGAACGGACTTCGGTCTAGGCGGCGCTGACATCATAACCCTGACAGTCGCCCGCGAGCGAGCGCTTGAATACCGACGCCTCGCCAAGCAAGGGCTGAACCCGAAGTACCACCGCGACAAGGAGGTGCCATGCTTCGAGGAGGTCGCTCGTCAGGTCCACATCGAACGCCTGCCGACCTGGAAAAACCCAAAGCACGGCCAGCAGTGGATTAACACGCTCGCGGATTACGCTTTCCCCAAGATCGGCCGTTTGCCTGTATCGGAGATCGACCAGCCAGAAGTCCTGCAAGTCCTCTCCCCTATCTGGACAGAGAAGCACGAGACCGCCCGCCGAGTCGCGCAACGCATGAAGGCGGTTTTGGACGTGGCCCGCTCACGGGGCTTCCGCGAAGGGGAGAACCCGGTAACGGTCGTAATGGACGCTCGTGTTCTGCCGCGAGTGAGGGCGAAGGTGAAGCACCACAACGCTATGCGGTGGCAGGACGTCCCGGCATTCTACGCCCAGCTTTCTGGGCAAAGTGGCACGGCGGCTAAGGCATTGATGTTCACTTGCCTGACAGGATGCCGAACCAGCGAGGTCCTGCAAGCAGTCTGGGAGGAATTTGATTTCGATGAGCTTATTTGGACGATTCCTGAAGAAAGGACCAAGACCGGAACCGAGCACCGTGTTCCGCTTACCGACCAGATGATGGAAATTGTCGAGCCGTTGAAGGCGCTTCGCTCCGCATGTGTCTTTGAGGGGCAGCGCCGACACAAGCCGCTCTCGAACATGTCGATGTTGATGCTGCTACGACGCATGGAAATCGAGGGGGTGACGGTACACGGGTTCAGATCAGCGTTTCGCGATTGGGCTGCCGAGGAGGGCAACCACCCGCGCGAAGTGGCGGAAATGAGCTTGGGGCACAAGGTCGGCTCGGAGGTGGAGCGGGCCTATGCGCGAAGCGACTTGCTGAGCAAGCGGCGAGAACTGATGGAGAGTTGGAATGCATATGTTCGGTTCGCCGGAGTATGAACGGTTTTATGAGATGATTGACACACTGGATTCTTCGCGAAATCCCACGCTCAGAAGGATGCAGTCGTCAAAACGCAGACTCTCGCCCAAATGGTGGCCGGAAGATGGACTGGAACTGGATCGTTCGAGTCCGTTTTTCCGGAACTATGTGGCAGTGGTGAAAGAGCTAAATCACTTCCTCGAAGATTTATACGAGACGAAATTCTGCAGGTTCGAAAATTACAAGCTTGCGGTGGCAATGCACGGCATCTTGGCTCCGAGATTTGCCTTGGGGCCAAATCAGATCGATCGAGGGCGGCAAACAGAAGTTCTGAAGCAATTGGGAAAAGCTCATCGGGACTTGTCTAAAGCAATCAACGCACTTCGTTCACTGCCTTACCCTGCGAACCTTCAGGTAAAGCCCATCCTTGATGACCTCATTCATCGGCAAAATCTCAATAAGATCGAAAGCTTGCAATCTTTCTACCAGCATCAAAAAGCGCAGGTGCAAACCAAAGCCAACGAAAGGGCTGTTGTCCTTGCTCGTTTCCTACGGGTTGGATTTGAAAGGTACACAAGCAACGTCTGTCGAGTATCCAAAGACCCAGACGGATATCTCTGCTCCGCCTTTGCTCTCGCCGTAGAAAGACTTTTCCACCATATCGGTTTGGAAGTGGATGCATACGAGCCGTCTCGGCTAGCACTCTCTGATGGCGATGATAAGTTCTTCACTTGGGCAGTCTTGATGTTCCTAGAAGACCCATACACGACGATAACTTTGTAGATATTTTTTTTATTAGCGCTCAGTTTGGACAGTTTCAGCGCAATCTAGCACAACCAGACGCAACCGAACCGGAAAGCGAAACGGAAACTGGAGGCGACTGAAATCCGATGGAAGTTTTTGACAATAAACGTGTCTACGACGACAGCGACGAAGAGCTGGACCTGATTGCTCCCAAAGCAAAACGGGCGCAATGGCGACACCGCCGGGTGGGGCCACCCTTCCTGAAGTTCGGTCGTCGCGTCAAATACCTCGGCAGCGATCTGAACGCCTATGTCGAAGATAATCGCGTTCTGCCAAGCGACGTGGCCTGAGTAAGTAAAGCAAAACCCCGCACCGGGCGGAGCCTTGCTTTGATTTCTTGAGCACCTGAAGTCTAAGCCCAAGCCGCCCCAATACTCAACCCTGCACCCGACACCGTTCACGGTATCGCCAGACCGCATAAAGCGGGCTGATGGGAGAGGCTTGCCCAAATGAGAAACAGAGACGAGCATGACAGTCCCAATCAAGAGCTTAACAGCGCCCAAAGCGTGATGCCGCGTCCCGGTGGAACTTCATGAGCTGGAAGGTCGCAAACCTGTGCGCCGAGAAGCGGTTCGGTAGTCCCGTGCGCAAGCAGATCATCATGTTCCTGGCCGACAAGGCTAGCGACGATGGGTCTGGTATCTGGTGTTCGAAAGGGACCGTCCAGCGCCATACCGAGCTAGGCGAGTCGACCGTCAAGCGGACGATCACCGAATTCTTGCGCGAGGGTATTCTGGTCGAGACCGGACGGCGCCCCTGCAAGAACGGTTATACGGTGATCTACAGGATCGTTCTGGGCGTGGTGAACGGCCTGGAGGCGATCTCTGAACCGGACGACGAACCCGAATTTTCGACGGGGTCCACAGCGGACGAGGTTCCGGATGACCCCGGAACGGGGTCCGCTGCGGACGGGGTACCGGGTCCAGAGCGGACCCCAAACCATCCTAAAACCATCCAGAAACCACCTACGCGCGCGGACACGCGCGAGGCGGAGGATCAGGATTTCGAGAAAGCATGGGCCGCCTATCCGCCGGATCGGCGTCGAAACAAGACCACCTGCCGACAGCAATTCGAGCGGGCCATCAAGGACGGCACCACCGCCAAGGAATTTATCTGCGCAGTCAATGCCTATGCGACCGCGACCGAAGGCTACACTCGCTCGAAGGTTTGCTTCTCCGACAACTGGTTCCGGGAAAGCCGTTGGCAACGATTTGTCGAGGAGGCCCGTGCAGCGCAGATCGACGCCGCTGAACTTGAGGCAAAGCACTTTCGCCAGCTCGCCGGGTGGGTCCGCGAGCGCAGTTGGATGTGCCAGCACATCTCGCGCAATCAGGCCGGTGAGCTGCTGTTGCGTGGTCTGGTTTCTGAACCGGAGCTTCGCCGTGCGGAGGTGGCATGGTGACTTCGAACATCAAGCAGTCTGAGCAAAGAGCAAGGCGACCCGGTTCTAGGTCTTCGACCGTTGAACCGGGGCCTTGCGAGGGGCGGCAAGCCTCCCCTTCGAACCCCAACCGGACCGCGCGGAGCGCGGTCTCCTCGGAAAAGCAGGAAGCCGTGTTCTTCTACTGCTCCTCCGAGGAAAAAGCGCTGATCCGGCAGGCGGCTGCGGATCGCGGGCTGTCCATGTCCGCCATGCTTCGGCAACTCGCCACCGGCGCTGCTCCGAAACGGCGCAAGCCCGCGCCCCGTGTCGATCCCGCGCTCGTGCTGGCTGTGTCCCGCTATGGCGGAAACCTCAACCAGATTGCGCGGTGGCTCAACACGGCGACCCGCGCGGGTCGGGCCAGCGAGGTCGAGGCGCTGCGCGTGGCGGCGGCGCTGGTCGGCATCGAGCGGCGGTTGGCGGAGATCATCGCCCAGCACCGGAGGCCCCCCGGATGCTGATCAAATTCTTCCCCAACGGCAAGGGCGGCGGCGCGGGGCCGGTCGACTACCTGACCACGCGCACGGTGCTAGCCTATGACGACAATCGCGATCTGATCCGCGACGCGTCCGGCCAGCCGATGACCGTGACGCGCGAACCGCTGCCGGAGGTCGTCCGCGGCGATCCTCAGGGCATGACCGCCCTGATCGACGCCTGCCCGCACAAATGGACCTATCGCGCCGGTGTCATCAGCTTCGCTCGCGAGGACGCCCCAACCGAGGACCAGCAGCAGGAGGTGATCGACCGCTTCGAGGAGATCGCCTTCGCCGGGCTCGATGCCGACCGCTACGCCTGCCTTTGGGTGCGCCACACCCATGAGGATCGCGTCGAGCTGCATTTCTGCACGCCACGCATGGAGCTGCACAGCGGGCGTAGCCTCAACATCGCCCCGCCTGGTTATGAACGTGCCTTCGACAGCCTGCGCGACCTGATGAACAAGACCCACGGCTGGGCCGACCCCATGGACGTGGAGCGTGTGGCCGAGGTCAAGCCGGTCACGGAAGCCCCGGACCGCGCCGCCGGGCGCGACGGGCTCCATGCCTGGATCGCCGACCAGATTTCCATGGGGCTGATCGAGGATCGCACCGGCATGGTCGCCGCCCTGACCGATGCAGGCTTCGAGGTGCCCCGCGCAGGCAAGAATTACCTCACCGTCAAAGATCCGGAGACCGAAGAACGGTTTCGCCTGAAAGGAGAAATTTTCCATGACGACTGGAGAGCCGAAGCAACGGCTGAGCGAGAAGTTGAACGCGGACATGGAGCGGATCAGGGCAGAGAACGCCGCCTTGATCGACACACAGTTGCAGAACTTCAGGACCGATTTGACGGTCATCGCCGAAAACGCGCTGGCTACAATCAAGACCGATACGGAAGGCTTCCTGCTGCGCGTGAGGAAGCACCTCATGCGGCAGAGCGCGAACGCAGCTCGACCGGAATGGAAGGCTCTGATGTGGCCGATGCTGGTGGCCTGCTGCCTGATGATCTGCACCGGGATTTCGACCTGGTCAGTCATGACATGGCTGACGCCGAACTTGAACACGATGGGGCTCAGGGTGATCGAGCGGCCGGACGCGGTCTATCTGATCCCGCGCAGCGGCCGCGCGGCGCTGACACGCTGTTCGCTGGCAGGGGAACCCGTGGACTGTCTGACGATCCCGAAGGAGTGAGTGATGGATGGTCTGACGCCACTCGAACGCGAATTGTTGGGTTACGTCGAGCAGTTGACGGAAGCCTCGAAGGCATCCGCGCAGGAATTGACCGCCTCTGGGCAGGACGGGCGGACGGAGCTGGATGGGTTACGCGGCTCCATGATCGCTTTGCTCAGGTCGCAGCTCTCATTGGTCGAAGCCTTGAACGGCTGGATGCAGGATGGCCCCGACACCGCGCAGGCACCGTCGAAGCTGAAGGACAGCCTGTCGCTCGCCCTGGAGGCGCAGAAGCGCCTTCAGACGCGGTGACAGACGAGATCGAGGAGGACGTGCATGGCCTACGCCATTGAGGAGCAAATCCAGCTCTCCCCCGGACACGCAACACTGAACAAGCAACACGCAACACGCAACACTGAACAGGGGACAGGGGACAGGCAGCACCGGACACGCGACACGCGACCGTGGTCACTCAACACCGGACAGTCAACACGCAACAGACGACACCGGACAAGCGACAGGCGACACGCAACACCGAACAAACGACGGGAGTAACCGCATGATTTATCGAGCTATCCTATTTCTGGCTTTGACTACCGCTCCGGTGATGGCGGACCAGATCAAGTTGAGCAATTCCATCCAACCCGCAGAGACCGACCGCTACGGTTGCGCGATCCGCCCGCGACCGGAACATCTGACCTTCCGGTCGTTTCGAGACGCATGGCGCTCGGTGGCGGCGGACGACCTCTATAGCTTGAAGCGGCATCAGATGGCGCTGAAGGCCGGTTCTTGCGATTGCGAGACACTATGGCCCGACTGGGCGATCATCGAGGATGAGTACGCGGAACTGGGTTTTGCCGCCCCGACCGGCACCGACAGCCTGCACATCACATGGTCGGCGGAAGAGTATTTCCCTGTCATTTCCGACCTTCGGGATCGGTTGCGCACCCAGTGCCAGGAGGCTGAGTGATGGGTATCGTTAACTTTATCGTATCAGCCGCAGACGAGGGTCTCGAGAAAGTGGCTACCTCGCAGTTCGCGGCGGTCGCGGAGGTCTCCGGCACGATAGTTGTCGGGGCTGCGACTCTCGCGATGATCGTTTTGTTTATCAATATGGCATGGCAAATCCGCCCCATGGACGGGAAAGAGCTGCTGGTCTTGTCATTCAAGATCGCTTTGATCAACACATTCGCGTTCAATTGGGCAAATTTTAACTTCGTCAGCGGTCATATCATCGACGGCCTCGACGAACTGGCTGGGCGCTTGGTCGGCTCGGCAATCGGGGTAGACCTCGCGGGACCCAGATATTTCGCCCTTCGTTTTGACCTTCAGCTCGACAGACTGGCCGAATACGGCAACTCGGCCACATCGCATATGGGGGCGGTCAGTAAGGCTGTGATGGGAGTCTTCTTCATGGCTCTTCTGGCTGTCATCGGCGGGGCGGCCGGCGCTGTTCTCGTCCTGGCAAAGATGATGATGACATTCCTGATAGGTATCGCGCCCATCATGATCCTCTGCTCGATGTTCCCGGTGACGAAGGACTATTTCCACCGATGGGTGTCTTCACTGGCGAGTTTTGCACTTTACCCTGTCGTGATGGCTGGCGTTTTCTCGATGGTTTTCGGCCTGGTGAGCCAGCTGGTCGGCCAGATCGGATCGCCGGATTCTGTCAAGCAGGTTGGAGCGACGCTTCCCTTTTTGGCTGTAGTCATACTTTCCCTTGTGATGGTCGTGGCGATCCCGTTCATCGTGCCGATGATATCGGGCAACTTGCAGGCAGGCTGGGCAGCCGCAACCGTTGGAGGCAGTGTCCGGCGAATGATGCCGCAATCCCGCCCGATGCAACCGAACCGAATGTCCTCGAACGCAAAGAGCGATGCAAGCCGGAGGTTGAATCCAGGAGCGGACGCGACCCGCTCCTCAGCCGCCGCAACAGATCACCGCCCTTCGACAGGCACAGGGGCCAAGATGCAACGCATGATGGACCGCGCGGAACGCCTGAGTGAAGACGCGAAGAAGAAGCGATGATGACCCAATCACTTTGCCTACCTTTCCCAGCGCGTCTCTGTCGCGAGGTACTCCCATATCACTGTCTTAACCGTTATAGCGCCCGTCCAGTCCATGGAATAACGGTAACGGTCGGCTTCAACTGTGATCCATCCGCCGACAATTGTTTTGTCATCGAGTAAATGGACCATCATTCGGCTTCCAACCTCCGGCCAAACAGAAAGCTCGGGGTTAAAGCCGACAGCTTCAAAACCACTACGCTGCTCGGGGTTCAGTCGGTCCAGAGGCGTGAATGCAACATGGTCCGGCTCTTCCAGCAGCGGTTCGCCCGTCTCGTGATAGGCGTGGCCGCGAGCATTCTTGATGATGACGTTCCGCACTTTGTCAAAGTCTGGATAAAGCGTGAACGGCTGAAGGTTGTCGAACAAAAGAAACTGCCCATCCGGCCCATTTTTCAGAGAGCGAACTACCTGTCGGTTGCTCCGAAGAATTGACGCGGCTTCGGGATGCGTAGCTGGATCGGGATAAAGGCTGCCTGCCATGATCGCGTGGAGTACGCACAGGAGATAGTTCTCGTCGGGCGAGAAGCCGGAATTGCAGGGCTTACAGATGGTGACCTGCGGAAGATAGTCCAACTCATCCCCAGAGCCCCGGTCATATGCGGCGCCGCGTTTGCGAAGGGCCTTCGATAGAAGTGCTTTAGTTGGGACGTGATCGCGGTTGCTTTCAACGTTGGCAATTGGGGCACCACAATGAATACACCAAGCCTTTAGCCTGGTATCTGTGAGATCCTCTATCTCGCGCATACTATCAATCTCAGCTGGCGGGTCGGCAGGCTAAGTCCTTGCTGCTTGCGGATCGCGGCCGCGTCAACGGTATCGGGCGCGTAGACTGCGACAGGTTCCGCTTTGCCCTGTGCGATCTCCAGCGCCTCATTGGCGCTCCGGATCAGTTCTTTACCGAAACACAAACTGGGGTTCCTTTCTGCTTCAATGGGCATCTGCCAGTACGAGCAAGTTGCAGGTCTGTTCGTCGCGCTCGCCTTGGGCTAGGTTCACCTTGTCGTTCTAGAATAGGAACGTCGCCAAGAGGCTACAAGCATGACACATGGACCCAAGCGGAGCTCTCCTATTGGCGATCACGCCGAGAAGCGGGCGATCCCCAATCATCCCGACCAGCACGCTTTAATCGACTGGGGGACCTTCGGACCGAAAGACCGTCGGATCGAGCAGTTGGTATGGGAATTGGCGCAGGATTACGGGCTCCGCCTTGTCGAAATTGAAGCGAAAATTCTCAAATCCCTCTATGATTATAAAGAGGAGTTGGCAGAAGCAAGGCAAGGCCAATCAAGTTCCGGCGCTTCCTCCGATCCCCACTTGGAAAGATAGTGAGATTTAGCGCAGAAAATTAATCTACAGTAGGTATGTCGGCTACCCTAGCCTCAATCCAAGCTACAACTTCATCGCGTACGGGAGCGGATAGATTAATCTCATGCTGATAGTACGCGTGCAGTAGGCGTATTCTGTCAAACACCGTAATTTGGCCACTTAGTCCTGCACGTCGAATTTCCTCGGTGCTGATGACGAAAGGAGCAAGTATCCCCGTGCTCGGCTGAACCGCTGAGTCCAGATACTTCATCCAAGATACGGCGCTCGGCGTGTGTATCTTGCTCCTCCAATTGGTGCCACTTGCACATTGCAAAAAATACGTGGGAGTAGCCTCTCGGGAATCTGAGAACTCTCGGTAGCAAACGATATCAAGGCCTCCATCGTTGGCTGAATCTGAGGTCCAAGCATCCAAACGTAGGCTGCCAAGTGTGTTTAACCGCCCGCAAAGATTCTCAACAATCATGTCAATGTTGACCGCATTGTCCGGAGACCAACCAGCTCTTACCGTACTCCACCCAGGAAGCAACCCAGGGCAAATTTCTTCCGAAACTTTCTCAAAGAGCTCACCTTGCACCGAAAAGTTTTTGTGCCTTTCGGCCCAGTCCGGGTAAAGTTGAAGAATGGAAAGCATCACAAAAAACGCATGAATTGGCTCTGCGCGCCAATCATCTTCCAGCTTCAGTCGGGTTGGTCCAATGACTAAACTCGGGGGGGTGCCCCCCCAAGACTGCCTCAGTCTTATTTCAGCCCACCCTTGATCCGCAATCTCGTTGGCTAAATCTTGACCCCCATCGTTACATATCTGCTCTTCGATAAGCAGATCAACAACGTCACTCTTTGACACCTCGGCTTCATCAAAAAGTACCGTAGCCTCCAGCCAATCCGCCAAAGTACATGTCGTGACATTAATTTTATTTACGGATCTTGCAAAATTTTTACCGGGAATTTTGAGCATGATTAGATTTCAAAAATCTTATTGATTTGGGCTACGTTCGAAGAAAGTCGCTGCACAATTCTGATAAGCTTTTCATCGTCAGCATAGTGGTGAATCGAAGAAAGAGCCTCCTCGACGTTGTACGCCGCAGTTGTCATCAACTCATAGAGTTCTTCTTGATCGCCTCCGGCAATCACGAATGCCTTCTCCAAGCTCGGTCGCCTAACCGTTCGGAGGTAATCAAGCCCCTCATCGCTAGCCAACACTTTAGAGAACTTATCTACCTGTCGAGAATCAGTGACGACAGGTGCATTCTCCTCATCTCCGAACAGCCATCTAGAGTACTCTTTGAGCCTCGGAACAAATTCCTCAGAAATAGGTGGCCGAACTTGCTCAGGTGGGACCTCAAACTTCTCCCTTAGTCCAAGGAAATTTCGTACATCTGTTCGTGCAAGAGATAGGAAAAGGACACTAAACTTGTCCTCAACCTTTCCGACGTCTAGACCTTCCGTTTCCTCCATTTGCATAAGGATCGAGTAGGCAATGTAATTTCTCTGAACAGTAGGGGTTTTACTCCCAATCTGCCTCATTACATCCCGATAGCTAAGGCCATTTTGATCGATCAGCTTTGCAATGAATTGAGCTTTCTCTGGGGGTGCCCATTCCTTGATTCCGGTAACGTGGCGGAACCCCAGGAATGCATCTACCTCGCCCCTCTCCTCCAGGCGAATGAAAGGCACTTCGGAGAAGAGCTTCTCAGGTTCTTGGATGCCTTCGATGATTTCGAGCCATTTGCGAGAAGTTTCATCCCCGTCATATGCTTTTTTTAGCCTTTTCAAGGCTGCTATCCGACGGTTACCCTCGATCACAACCAAACGGTCGTCACCATGAATCTCTTCTTCAACGCAAAGAACCGCTTCGTGCGCCCAGAAGCCGCTCTCCAAGAACGAGGTTGCAAGTTCTTCAAGAGACCAATCTCGCATCAAGTCGAAGATCTCGTCCTGCGCCAAGTTTTTCTGATGGGCTGATCGACCTAAGCGCGGATTCTTGGGGTCCAGTGCGATATGTGACAGATCAGCGTATTCAATTTTTCTCTGTTTCATAGCGTTCCTCTCAGCCCAACCCAGCTATCGGCGCTGTATTTGTAGGATTTTGGCTGCATTTTAGCTCCTCATTTGGAGAGGTTGCTGAAATCAAGTTTGCCGCCACCGCAGATATAACATCAACGTTAACTGCATTTCCCAAAGCTTTGTATGCCCTCGTTTTACTCGAAGGCAACTGCTTTAAGCCCTCCATGCTTTGCAAGCGCGCACACTCTCTCATAGTCATATATCGTTTTTCCCATGGAATGACTGGAACCTGACTCGTGGTTAGTGCCACCAAGGACGGTGCGGTTGCCGGGTTTTTAACACGGATGCCGGAAGCTCTGAATTGAATGACCTTGTCCCATAGGGTTCTACTACCTTCCCTCCAATTCCATTCGAACTTTTGGAAGCTAGGCGCAAACTGTCGAACCTTTGGCAGCCAAAGGTCCAATTGATGTTTGTTCTGGTCGTAAAATTCCCGATTCTGAAGAATGAATCTTATCTTCCACCTGGGGAACTTGGCTTCACTTCCTCTCGCATACGAAGGGATGCTCGCAAGCTGCTGTCCTTTTGTTTTTCCTTGAAGGCTTGCACCGAAGCTTCCGGTAAATCGGGATAGGCTGTCTTTCGAGGAGGACTTAGGCGTTGTGTCCTCAACAGGATAGTTCGCTCCGAATTCCATGGCCCAAATCGGAAACGACGGCAGTTTCTTGTCTTCAGGGATAATCTGAAGAAACTCTTCCCAGACCTCTAGGTATTTCAAATAATCATCTGGAAGTTTATCTGAACCTACTGGGTTGACATCCAGGATGGAAGACAAGTGTAGTTCTGATGAGGTAACCTCAGGCCAATCGAAAGCGCTGAGGTCTCGCGCGGCAACGATCAAGGCGCGAGGCCTAACTTGAGGAACGCCGAATTGATGCGGCGAAAGTTCGCTAGCTTTCACATCATAACCACGCAATGACAGGCTATCTTGGATTTTCCTCCAAGTCCTACCTTCGTCATGTCGAATTATATTTGGTACATTTTCAAAGATCAACATCTTGGGCTGATGACGATCCACTACCTTAAGGATGTATTCGAATAAATCTCCAGAGGTTTCACACTCAAAACCTCTTTGCGACCCCGCTTTTGAAAAAGGTTGACAGGGAAAACCAGCGCACAAAATATCGTGCTCAGGGACATCCTTCCACGCGAAGCGAATATCTGATGCGGGTCGAATACCATGATTTATTACATAGAGGTCTTGTAGTCCCTTATCCACTTCGCAAGCAAATACGCATTCGCATCCAACTCGGCTCAATGCGAGATGAAATCCGCCGAGACCGCTGAACAGGTCCACAAACCGAAGTTTCTTATTTTCCATCATTTATACGGACCCCCGGGCCATCGTCATTTGGGGCCAGGAACGTTGCACCCATGTTTTCAAGTGCGGCGCGAATGTCTCGTACGGTTCGATCATACGGCTCACGCTTGCCTGCCTCGAAGTCGGCGAGCGTAGCTACTGAAACTCCGGAAAGCTCGGCCAGCTTCGCGCGGGACAGACTCGCACCAACTCTAGCCATCTTGCACTGGATCGGTGTGAGTGCCACGAGATCGATCACCCTGAACATTTTGCCCTTATGTTAGTTCTTTTAACTCATGTTGTATGATCTGCAAGTGGACAATTCGGCGTCGGGTCCCACTGTCACCGATTTGTCTCGGCGCGGTGCTTCCAATCTGCTTGCGAAAAGCCGACACTGTGACGCTTCCGCGCCGGACGTGTCGCGTCAGTCTCGCGGGAGCTCAGGAGCCTCTTGCAGTTACTGTTGCAGTCGTTTGCTGCCAGCACTCCTAGCCCAATGCTTGTCGGCTTGTTGCACGCATGTGGTTCAAAAGGTGGTATGACACCATCAGGTTATATTTTTATCTTTATAAAACAACATTTTAGCCTAAAAGTTCGCCACCCTTCGTCTCCGCCATCGCCTTCTAAATCAATGGCTTAGGGTTTGGGCTTGCAAGTGCGACACAGAGTGGAGCACAAGCCATGAAGCTGCCTGCCTATGTCTCACCGTCTAGACACGGTATCATGTATTTCCGTTGGCCGTTGCCAAAATCCTCAGATCGCAAGCGCCGATCAGTTCGGATTTCCTTACGCACCAAATGTCCAGATAGGGCTGGCGATCTTGCCAGACATCTTGCATCCTGTGGTCGTATTATCAGGGATAACAAGGCATTGGCACGGCTCAGACAAGACGAAATGCGGGATATGGTGCGCAGCTATTTCATGGCTTCGCTAGATCGCTATGTCGAAAAGCTGAATGATACCGGGTTGCCAGATCAGACGTTGGACCTCATGCGTCAAGAGCTTGATGTTCATGAAGGCGCTGGTGACGGCTATGATGACCTTTCGGAGCTTTTCCTTGACGCGGGTACTATGGACAGCTTTCGAGCGTCTGCGGGCCTCTCGGACGCTCAATGGACCGAAAATGAACCTGCCCTGCGTCACGAACTGCGCAAAGCCCGCCGGGATCAAATCAAAGCCATTTTAAGCGCCGCTGAGCACCTTGATAGATATTCCTACACAAAGACGCCAGAAGTTGCGCCAAGCCCCGCAGAAGCGGCCTCCGAGGCTCTCAGCAAGGCTGTGGCGGATTTTATGTCGGAACATACTCCGCAATGGTCAAATCAGATGGCAAACAGAGCGCAGGCATTCTTGGCCGTCATGCTGGAACACCTTGGCTCAGATCGCCCAATGGCAGACATATCCCGCCAAGACGCCAGTGCCTTGAAGAAGATCGTTCAAGCCTTGCCCGTCAACCGAAACACCAGACCAGAGACACGAAACTTGCCTTTGTCAGAGGCAATCAAAGTGGAAGGTGTTCAAAAGGTATCAGTTGAGACTATCAACAATCACATGGCGATGTTTCAACGCTTTGGTGATTGGGCTGAGCGGCATGGTTATGCACCGAGTAATGTGTTCGACCGTATGAAGGTCGCCAAACCGAAGAAACCTGCACCGGGCCGCAAAGATTACACTTATGAGCAAACAGCTAAGCTGTATGCAGAATTAACGCAAAATCATGCAGGACTGGTCAAGAAAGATGATCATAAGTGGGGTGCATTATTGGGGCTGTTCACAGGTGCACGGCTAAACGAAATCGCCCAACTTGAAGTTGCCGATGTGTGCTGTGAAGATGAAATATGGTTTCTTAACATCACAGATGATGGCGACGACAAAAAGCGCCTCAAGGCAAACGCCAGCAGACGCAAAGTCCCGCTACACTCTGAACTGATCAAGCTGGGCTTTGTCGATTGGGTGAAGTCACAAGAATGCAAGCCGCGCCTGTTCATGTCTTTCAGCTACAATGCCAAGGATGGGTATGGCCGCAACCTTGGGCGCTGGTTCAATGGACCGTTCCTCAAGGGATTGGGAATGAAAGAAAGCGGTCTGGTTTTTCACAGCTTGCGCCATACGATGGTTGAGCGGCTGGCCAAGGCCGATGTACCCGAACCGCTATATCAGGACATTGTGGGTCATGAGCGCCACGGCGTGACCCAGAAGTATTACAACAAGGGCGGGCATACGCTGGCGCAGATGCGAGAAGCCATAGAGCGGTTTAAGGTCTAGTTTCACAATATTGCAACTCTACGGCTGCACAACCACAAATTGTTGTGCTCATTGGCATATATTGCCATATTGGCGAAAAGTAATTCTTAGAGCGCAATGAGCATGACGCACCCCTACCAAATCAAGCCCCCTTGTATTCTATCCCAACTAGTGAGCGATGATAGCGCTTCGGAAAGCTATTGCGCCGGATTTGAACTCAGTGAGTGGCGATGTGACGGATTTGCCGACAATCTCATGGAATGGATTACAGATTATGCTCTTAAGTCAGACGAACTGAGAAATAGTAATCACACAAATAATTATGTCCGACTTAAGCAAGCCGCCTCAAGGGTATACATCAGTGAGAACTACAAGAGGCGTGGGGAAGTGGGAGAGATTGCCGCACATGCGATCTGTAGGACTTACTTTGACACCATACCAGTTGCAGCACGTGTCAACTACCTAAGCGCGTCAAACGACCCAGTTAAAGCGTTCGACTTGGTTCATGTACGGTATGTTGACGATGATCAGATCGAACTTTGGCTGGGAGAAGCCAAGTTCTTCAAATCCCGTGATGGCGCAATTAAGGATGCTATTGCGTCTATCGAGAGCCATATCAATGCGGGCTTTCTACGGAACGAGAAATTGCTACTTGGACCGCAAATTTCCGATGACATACCTTACAGTGACAAGATCAAAGCGCTTCTGGCTTCGGAGACTTCACTGGACGACTTAATCGGAAATGCTGTTTTCCCTGTACTCATTGCAGCAAATAGTGATGCTACAGCGGGCAATACAGCACCATGCGACGACTACACGGATGGCGTAGAACGTGAGATGAGCGCACTTTGGGAGCGTTTGGCATCCTCGGGACTAACAAAGAAGATTAAGCTTAGGCTGATCTACGTCCCGCTTGCTGACAAAGATAAACTCAATACTGCATTTGATACCCGACTGAAAGGGCTTCAGAATTAAGGCGAACGACATGCCTAAACTTGACATTGATTGGAATGCGCTGAGCGACCTGAAGGGGGCTGAACTCAAGAGGTCCACTTTTAAGGCCATTCAACAGGCGGCTTTTTGCATTCAAAGCACGGATCATGACGATCCATCGCTACTTGAAGCGGTGCCTAGATTATCAGAGTTGGTCAGCCGAAATGAACATGAACTGGGCACATATCACCAGTTGGTTAGCTCGCTCGCGAGATCAACTGGCTTATGGAATTACATTGACGTCCAAAAAGCTGATGCAAGTGACGCTTTCGTAGCTGAGGCCGCGACGGCCTATGAACTTGGTGGCGTTACGTTTCATCGTGAACAAATAAATGCTCTAGACGCACTGCTTGCTGGTCGCAATCTGGTCCTAAGTGCGCCTACTAGCTTTGGCAAAAGTCTTCTGGTTGATGCCTTACTTGCCACAAACAAGTATCAGCGCATTGCTGTGGTGTTACCGACCATCGCACTTCTTGATGAGTTTAGGCGTCGTTTTCGCGACCGTTTTGCAGATAAATTCAACATCGTGATGCATCAAAGCGAAACATCGACAGACGGACCAACTATTTTTCTTGGGACGCAAGAGCGTCTAATTCTTCGCGAGGATTTGGGGCAACTGGACCTTACGGTTGTCGATGAGTTCTATAAACTTGATCCAGCCAGACGTGATGACCGCAGCGTGACGCTTAATGCAGCCGTGTACCGCTTGTTGAAGCGCTCAAAACAATTCTTTTTCCTAGGCCCCAACATCGACAAAGTATCTGTCGCGCCTGATGCAAGATGGAACTTCGAGTTCCTTAAAACTCGATTTTCCACAGTTGCGGTGGATACTCTTGACCTCAAGGCTGTAGAAAACAAGCGTGACAGATTGATTGACGAGATAGGAGAAGACCGAAACTGGCCTGCACTTGTTTTTGTTTCGTCACCGGGTAAGGCAAACAAGCTCGCAATTGAATTGTCGGAAAAAATGGCTGTGTCTGAACTAAGCGGAGATTTCGCGGCTTGGCTGAAAGGCAATATTGGCCCAAAGAACTTCCTCTCCGAGGCCGTAGAATATGGGTTTGGTGTTCATCATGGACGTATTCCCCGTGCCATTGCAGCTCACATGGTGCGGTTGTTCAATCAACAAAAGCTACCTGTATTGCTATGCACATCGACCCTTATCGAAGGCGTGAACACCGCTGCTAAAACGGTTATGATTTATGACAAGACAATCAACCGCGATAACTATGACTTCTTTACCTTTTCCAACATACGTGGACGTGCAGGCAGATTGGGGCAACACCATGTCGGGCAAGTCATGGTTTTTAACGATGTACCAGAGAAGACCGAACTCGAAGTAAGCCCAACCATGTTCGCGGACGACGACGACTTGCCGGACGAATACATCATCCACATTGACAAACCTGATCGCTCAGAAAGGTCAGACGACCGCTTTCGCTATTTTAGAGATCGCCTTGGACTTGAAAGTGATGACTTGAAACTTGCGTCTTCCATAGGCTTAGAGACGTCAATTTTGATCAAAGAGGCAGTGCGAAGGTCGCTACACCAAAGCAATCTCTTGATTTGGAACAGTTGGCCACGTTGGCTTGAAATTCAGGAGGTATGCGAAGTCTTTTGCGGGCCACAAAAAGTAGGTGCATTCGGCGCATTCAATACCAGACAGCTTGCCACGCTAATCAACAAACTCAGACAAGCCAATTCTCTCAAAAACTTCTTACTCACCCAAGATGCAAGCTACCCCGGTAGACCTGAAGAACAAGACAATATCTTCAAGTTTCTCAGAGCATGCGAGTATGGCCTACCGCAAAACTTCGCACTTGTTGAACTCTTCGTACGCCAAGTTGCCCCGGAAGCCGACTACAGCCTGTTCCTAGGTGGAGTTGCTAGTTGGTTCCGGCCCGAAGTACTAAAAGAACTTGATGAGGAAGGTGTACCCATTCAAATTTCTGAACGGTACTACGTTGATGGCGATGATAAGCGACGTCTTCGGGCGCGGCTATGGGAGGAATGCAAATCTCCGGCATCAAGACTAACGGGCTTTGAGAAGGAATGGCTTGAGCAAGCGCTGTAATCAGAGCGGTTCAGCGCGATCTTGCGAATTAAAAGTTGCGCCTGCAATGGATGCAACAACTTCAGTAACTACGCCCAAGCTTTCACATGCTGCAAGCCATCTAACAAACTCAATCACGTCTAGCCTGCGTTCCTGTGTCTCGACTTTCGCCACAAAGGACTGAGGCTTGTCCAGTCGCTGAGCCAAATCAGCTTGGGTCAACCCAGCATCAAGGCGCACCTGCCTGAGCCGTTGGCACAGGTAGACGTGTTCAGGTGTGCGAAGGGTTTTGGTCAAATGACTGCCTGTTGATTGGGTTCAGGCAATCGGATAATCCTAAGTTAGGATAATACCATTTTAGGATATTTATTTTATCTCAGCACAAGATGTTGAGCTTGATCAGGCGTTTGAAAGGTCATCACATGTGGATTGTCGCAATAGTCTGCGTCGCCGGGTTTCTTCTGTGGCAAAGCAACAAGCGCCGTGCGCAGCGGTTTGTGCGGTCTGTGTTTTTTCTTGAAATCATCGACAGTGGTGCGAGAGCGGATAGCGCCAATGGCCAAGTAGCCCGACTATTCACCAAGCATTCCAGTGCAGATGAAGACAACGCCGCAATTCGATATGCTATGGACAAGGCAAATAGGCTAACGAATGGAAAGCAACTCCCGTGGATACATGAGGCCCGCGAGAAGGGCTTCGCAATCAACAGCGGAGATAGCAGCTTTGACATGGCGCATGTTGCCCACTCGCAAGCGCAGGCAAAGTCGGATCAGAATTTTTCAGAACATTTTTCTGAAGGGGGATACACACAAACCGTTGCCGTGCAGTTCCCCCATGCCTTGCCCGGATTGTCAGAGGCCTACCACCTTGGCCGTGAGCGCTTAGAAGCGAACAAAGATAAGCTGTTGCCTGCTATCAAAGCCGTTGCCTGCTTTGTGATACGCTGGGCGCTAAGTGGCGCAGTGGCGGGGTTCGTAATCGGCCTTGTGATCCCAAGGGCCGGTGTATTCGGTTCTCTAGAAGTCTGGGCGGTGCCAGTCTTGTCGACCTTCCTTGGGGTATTGGCAGGAATTGCCATAGGAACAGTGTACCGCATCGTTCGCTGGGTCTTTGCAGACTAATTAGGCTGCCGCAAGAAACGGCAGTCATTCAAGCCCGGTATCTATCTGTTTTCATTTATGTATCTCTATCCCTCACATATAGACAGAGGGTTACCTAGTATCTGTCTTGGCCAGTTTACCCTTGTGGTATCTGTCTAATCCATTCCTGAATGGTTTTATGTGAATACTATATACATTCTCATATATCAAAAATGCATAAGATATTGATATTATATTGATTATTATGAAATTATCATTCCCCAAATGAGCTTACACTCAGATCACATTTGACAACATCACAATCCGGGCCGTAGTGTGACACAAAGTGGAACAACAGAGTAACCTTCGCTCTTGTATGTCCAATTAAGTCAATAACTTAGAAATATGGTGGAGCCTCCCTTCGTCTCCGCCATCACACATCCAGGTGTGATTTTATTTTACTAATGAGATCAGTCGCTTGGATGTAGAGAGCCGGTCACGCCACTGGTTGACACCTTGTCTTGCTACACAATCTGCCTCACATTTTGCTCCACTGGCGCGCTGACGTGGAGTGGCTAATGACGGTGATGTTGCGTGGAACCACTTGGAATTTGCGCAAGCGCGTTCCTGCCCGCTATGCGACGGTTGAGCCGCGCAAGGAGCTTTGGCTGAGCCTTCATACAGATTCGAAAGCCGAAGCTCTGGCCAAGGCACCCGCAATTTGGCGCGCGCAGATCGAGGCTTGGGAAGCACGTCTGGCAGGCGCCTCGGAAGACGCCGAGAAGCGGTTTCAGGCAGCTCAAGAACTCGCAGCGAAGCGTGGTTTTTCATGGCTACCACTGAACAAGGTCACTGATTTGCCGCGCGAAGATCTTCTGCAGCGGATCGAAGCCATTCCAGTTCATGATCAACAGCCGAACCGCCAAGAATCCGCTGCAATTCTGGGGGCCGTGCCCGCACCCCAGATCACGGTGTCGCGTGCAGTTGAGCATTACTGGGGTCTCACGCGTGACCGGGTTGCGGATAAAAGCCCGGATCAGTTGCGTCGCTGGCGCAATCCCCGCATCAAGGCCGCAAATAACCTCATCTCTGTCATCGGCGACAAACCCATTTCGGCGATCACCGGCGAGGACATGCTGGCTTTTCGGGGCTGGTGGCTTGATCGCATCGACGATGAGGGGCTAAGCGCGAACTCCGCAAACAAGGATCTGATACATGTGGGAGACATCCTGAAGACCGTCAACAAGATGAAACGTCTTGGACTGGTCCTGCCGCTTGGAGACCTTGCCCTCAAGGAAGGCAAGGCGCGTCCACGACTGCCGTTCTCGTCTGACTGGATCAGGGAGCGTCTTCTGGCTCCTGGAGCGCTGGATGGGCTTAACGCTCAGGCCAGGGCGATTTTCCTGCTGATGATCAATACCGGCGCCCGCCCGAGTGAACTTGCCGCACTGAGTGCCGAAACGATCCATCTTCAGGCGAACACACCCTATATCGAGATCAGCGCGGAGAACCGACAACTCAAGAGCGTGAATGCTGAGCGCAAGATCCCGGTTCTGGGCGTGTCCCTGGATGCGCTTCGAAGTTTCCCGGAGGGCTTAGATCGGTATCGCACGAATTCCGCGTCGTTAAGTGCGACCGTCAACAAGTTCCTGAAGGAAAATGGTCTCAAGGAGACCGACGGTCACACGATGTACGGGCTGCGTCATGCCTTCGAAGATCGCATGCTGGGGGCCCGTATCGACGAGCGGATCCGTCGTGACCTCATGGGGCACGCGCTCGACCGTGTGCGTTATGGTCAGGGTGGTTCGCTGGCCGATGTGGCATCCCGCCTCGCGCCGATTTCGTTCTGAGTCCTGCGCCGGTGCGGGCAAGTAGCATACGGGCACGGGCCTGCGGCCCATTGGCAAGGGCATCCTCTTCTTTACGGATTTCTTCCTCGAGCCGCTCGAAAACTGGCGCATAAACCGGATCATCCACCAGCAAAATGGCCACGATCCGCAGCGCCGCCTGAAGACGGCTGAGGTCGTCCCCGGGCGTCCGGGTCGAGGGCCTGTTTATGCGCGGATCGACGGTCATGGTTTAGGGTTGAAGGTCCAAAGGGAGAGGTTAGAGGTCAGGCGAAGGGTCGTCCGGACCAGCCGTGGCGTCCTGGCGGTGAGATGAAGCCAGAGTTAGGAATCTGTCCGTATCGTTTCCGGGACTGAGTTCCGTGAAGGCTTGAGGTGCGCACAGGACCTCGCTGTGATCTGCAAATCGTACCCGGATCGTGCGCCCGCGCATGCGGGTCCAGCTCCAGCCCCGGAAGTCACGTCGTATCTGACGCAAAAGATTTCCCAGCCAGCGGCCCCAGGTCAGGCTTCCAGCGGCATCATCAGGACGGCGTGAATCTCTCGGATCATCGATGCGCTTTTTCGGGTCTCGCTTCGAAGGTCCTTCAACTCTTCGGTCAGGGTGCCGATCTGTGTCTGGAGGTCTTGCCGAAGGATCTGGAATGCGTGGAGCTCGCTCTGAATCAGTCGCAGCGCGGTCAGGAGCGCCTCGCCAAGTTCCGAGCGTTCCCCGGTTTCGGTCTGCAGAAGCGCCAGCAACGGCAAAAGCCGGTCCACTTTGGTGTCTGTCGTGCCGAGCGCCTTGAGCAGAATTTCGACCTCGTTGGGCAAGGTCAGCGTGTCGGGATTGTGGGGCATCGGGAAGGCCTTTCAGATTTGCACGATAAGGGGTGAGCGCAGACAGGCAGCGCATGAGTTCCAAAGTCAGACGGGTGCGCTCAAGGGCGGCGCAGAGCGCAAGGCGGGACTTGATGTGGCGTGGCTCATAAGCCGGCCCGAGTGCCCCGCCGCGCGCGGCAAACCCTTCCTGTTCAAAGATCCAGGACGCAAAGTCATGACGATTCATGCCAACATGGCGTTTGATCGGGGGATCGGCGTGTGCGAGGACTACGTCGAACTCTTCCACATCGCGGGGCCAGCCTTCGCGGATGGCTTTCCCGAGATCTGCGACCAGTCTGGCGGCGCGCGGGTCCTGCAGACGCCGGGCAGGAACTTGCGGGGTAAGCGTCGGGACCGCCGGGTTGAAATAGTCCGGTTGATGCAGGCCGAGGCGCGCGGCCATCGCGATGTGATTGCGCTCGGTGCGTCCGTTGGACAAGTGCGGGGTTAGCATCCCGCCGCTGAAGGACCGGCGCGAGACTGCGATATGGATGTGGTCGCAGTTTCCGTCGCGGTGGCGCACGGCGATCCAAGCTGTTCTGAGTGGATCGATACCCATCAGCTGCAACTGAAAGGTTGCGATCAGGTGCCATTGGGCGCGGCTAGCCTGGAGGCCTTCCGGCAAAGACAAGGTGATATGCAGATAACCCGCGCCAGCTGAGATGCGTTCGAGTCTTTGGCGCAAATCATGACGTCCGGTCCCGAGGACGGTGCCGCCGATCAGCTCTGAGCCATCACGCAGGTCATAGCCATCAATGAACTTTGCGGTGTCGTGGCGGACAGTATAGGCGCGCATCAGCGGTCCTCCGGACGCATCAGGAAAATGATCTCGTCGATCTGTCGGGCGATGTGACCGAGGCGTCGTGCGGGGGCGTGATCAAGCTGATTGAGGGCAAGGCCGATGCGCCCAACCAACTCCGCCAAGTCTTCACTGCATTGATTTTTCAGAGCGGCTTCACGCAGATACCGTGCCCGCGTTCCTCCGCCAGCGGCTTTGATCCGGCGGTCGAGTTCCAAGGCCTCAGCTGTAGTGAGGCGCACCTTGGCAATGATCGTGCGGAGCTCAGCGCTGTCAATATCGTCAGGCATGGTGTTCATCAGGGTAATCTTCTCCGTTCGCAGAGAAACTGCGTTCTGGTCGACTGGCTTTTGGAAGGATTGTTTATCGAGCGGGAAACGCGTCGCGCGCTAGAACCTAAGGGTGGAGGGCCCGTTTCGGTCTGAACTGAGCGGTCGATGCGCAAGAAAGGTGGGGTATCATCATGTGGAAGCTTGCTGTTGCGGTTGAGGTCATGAGCTTACCTTACCACCCGACAAGTAACTGTCAGAGCATGAATTTCCGGCGCAGATCCGATTTATGTGGAGAACTCTGCCTGTTATCCGGAGAAGTCTCTCTTGGTAAAACTTTGGCGCTGCTCGATGCCGCTCGAAGGCGCGGCGATTGTGACAGCCACGCCGAAAACGAAAAAACCGGCCGTCGAAAATACAAATTTTCGACGGCCGGTGTGATGGTCGGAAATTTCAGGTGGCGCGTTCGAGACGGGGGGATTACCGGGGCACGAACGAGGATACCAACAGGCGATTATCCGACCGCGTCCATCGGAAGATGCTGCATCGGGTCAGGCGTTGCGTCACTGAGGAATTGCGCCAAGGTATGAGCGTTCATTTCACGACGCTGCATCAGCTCGTTCGAGATGTTCACAAGGCTGTCGGTCCTGCGGCCCAGCAGGGCATAGGCCTTGCGTGCAGCCTGATCCAGTTTTGCGCGAATCCGCAGCCGCTCCTCTTCCGTCAGCCGACGCATATCCGCGGGCCCAAGCCAGCCGTCACCGTTGTGGCCGAGCCCGAGTTCTCGATCCATCTGCAGGACCAGCGCCGTTGCCAGGGCAAGATCGCTTTCCTTGTCTCCACCAGCCCCGCCAGAGATCGTGCTAAGCACCAGCCTCTCGGCAGCCCTCCCGCTCATGAGGATCAGCAGCTCTCTTTCGATCTCCTCGACTGTCAGCTCGACGAAGGTCGAACGGCGTTCGGTCCGACCGTCGCGGTCAGAGAGGCTGAGCTTCAGGACAGATCCCGGAACCAGCAGCTCGGCGGCCAGCGCGTGACCGGCTTCGTGGACGGCGATACGACGAAGAAGTTCCGGGTTGGGCTGATCGATCCCGAGGTGTCGGCGCATCAGGTCGGATGACATGGGCAGCCGTTGCCGCCGCGCGTCGGCGGTGGCGGCACGCAATGCGGCGTCGAGTTCGGCGGGGGTCTTGCCGACTGCGGCGCGGGCCAGACTGTCGATCTCGATCTCCGGCAGCGTATCTGCCAGCACCTTGGCCATGATGCGCCTGATATCCGCGATCGACGGAAGTGGCATCCTCAGGATCTGGTCAAAGCGGCCAGGGCGCGTGATGGCTGGGTCCAGTCGGCTGATCTGGTTGCATGCCCCGATCAGGATCACGCCCGGGGTGCGTGCCAGCCGGTCGATCTGCTGAAGGAACCCGTTCACGACTTGCGTTCTGTAGCTCATCCCATGCTGATCCCCGTCAAAACGTGAACCGGCAGCGTCGACTTCATCGATGAACAAGACAGAAGGTGCTGTCGCGATCGCCGCGTCGCAGCATTTGATCATCGCGGCAAGCATGTGTCCGAGGTGTCCTGCAGCCTGCCACTCGGCAAAGCTGCCCTCAACCAGAGCGACGCCAGCCGCTTCGGCCATCTGCCGGGCAAGATATGTCTTGCCCGTCCCAGGAGCGCCATGAACGAGGAGCGAGCGGGACATCTCGCTCCAGCCCAGATCACCGGCCTGCCACGCCGCAAGATCCTCTACGATGTTCCGGACAGCCTGGTGCGCAGGCGTGGTGCCGTCGATGATGGCTGGACCGGAGCGCACCCGCGCGACTTCGTCGGTAGGCGCCGTCCTAGTCATCAACGAGATCCGTTCTGCTACTTCACGGGCTGTCGGCGCGCGGCACGCCATAGCCAGATGTCCCGCCTCCAAATTGGCCAGGCACTCGTCGTTGGGCAACAGTGCCCGCACGCTGTCCGCATCGATCCGCCCGGTCGCGCTGTGGCTGATGCTCAGCACGAAGAAGAGAATATCGGCATTCAGCTTTGCCAGAGAAAGAACATCCGCGCCCATTGCGCCGTTGTTAAGAAGATCTGGCAGATCTTCCTGCCGCATGATCGGCAACAGGATAGGTGCCGGATGATGAAGCAGACGCTCCAGCTCCTTCTCCCTAATCGGTCGGTCCGGCAATTGCAGCACCCGGTGCTGCGTGGACCTGGCCACCCGGCTTTGGGTCGACCAGCCCTCCGGCAACATGGCGGCAGTCAGCAACTTTCCCAAGGAAAGGCTGGGTTCGAGGCCCACCATGACCGTCAACGCTCCGGGCCGGAGGCACGCCGCCCAGCCCGCCTCATCCCGGAAGGTCGCGGCAAGGCGCGCCAGCAGGATCACATCGCGGAGGGGAAGCTGGATTGCAGCGCGAGTGCCGCCGTCCTGAGCTGTGGCGAAGGGATCGCCGCCGTCCGCCGCGATGTCGTCCCACTCCTCGGGTGGCAGATGTCGCGCGCCATTGGCACGCGCCATCAGCTTAGCGTCGGAAGGTGCCGGTGTCACACCGCGGCGAGAATGCGGCCTCGGACCGTCGCCACCTTCATATTGCATCAGAGTGTCGATGGCGGCGGCATCGCCAGCCGCTGCACGCCGCTCGAGATCGACGATGTCGGCTTCGGTGGCGCGCAAGCGCGCGATGCAGTCGTGGGCAAGTGCCCACCACTGAGGGCGCGTGGCGCCCGTTTTCTTCGGAGATGAAGATAGTGAAGAAGTTTGGGTCATTTGCATCTCCATGCTTTATGGATCAAGGCGCGCCCGAGGCGCAGTTTCATGGATGGGCGAAGGAAGACTCCGGGACGTGACTTGGGGCCGTCATGATTGTCGACGTATCGACGCATGCTGAACCGTTACGCACGTAGCGGCGAACGGGCTGCGCTTCCGGATTGAGGGACTGGGCTGCCATTGCGATTCATGATCGCGGAACAGAACGCCCGTTGAGTTTCCTGATTATGGAACCGAACAGCTGTGGCGATTTCGGATTCAGACTGATCTTTTCTGGTATGAGGCTACAGTTGAGCCATCATTCCTTTCGAATTTTGTCCAGGCACTTCGTGATCTGTGGCTCGATCTCGCTTCCGTAGATCTCGGTTTTGACCGACAGCCAGTCTCTGAAGTGATCATGCGGAATGATCGCGTCGGGATGAGATTTCTTCAGCGCACGGTGTAGGGCCTTCTCTTGGCACAGTGCGGCATGGCCAGTCGGCTGCGGAATGGTCCGCAGAAGCTCGGCCTGAATCCCGGGTTGAAGCAGGAGTTGATGATGCAGGCGCGACTGCGGGTCGCGCGAAAAGCCAAGTTTTACGGCCTTCAGCCCCGTCGGAAGCTCCAGGCGAATGGCGTAAATGTTGCTTGGCGCGGTGGCCCACCCTTCCCCGCACGCCGTGCATTGAAAGCGGCCGCTCTGCATGTTCGCGCGGGCAATCCGCTGCCGGTGGCCACAACCATGCTGGTACATGCGATAGTTCGGATGCCCCTTCGGATCGCTTCCCAGCAGTTGCCACCCTCGGTCGGCCGCTTCGTCAGCCTCTTTCCCGGAATGACAGCTTTCGCATCGCAACTTGCACTGGCCACTAGCAATGCGTTCGATCTGCCCGAACTGCCGGAGCGCAGTGTGGCCGCACACCGCGTGGTAGATGCCGATTTTATGGTAATCCGGGTCGTAGCCCAGAAATTCCAGACCAGCCTCATGCGCGGTCGCGACGATGGTTCGATGCCTGCAAGCCGCACAAGCTAACCGCGCGGTGCGCAGGGTGAAGAGCTTGTGTCCCGTCAATTCACCACAGCTGTGGCATCGCAAGACAATGTGGGACTTATCGCGGATCCGCTGGATCAGCTCGAACCCCTTGGCTTGGGCGATGGCCTTCCATTCTGCCTTGATTGACCCTGAATAGCCGCGTGACCAACCTTCCGGGCTAAGGTTCCGGGAACCACGGGGCAGGAACAGCCTGGTCTCGGCTGCATCGATATAGATAAACGGACGAACGGGGACGGGTTTGAACGAAGTATGTGTGGGATAAGTCATTGCTATACCTAAATAAATGTATGGGCTGAGAACTCGGCCACGTCTGTTCGGCCCTGCCCCATTCCGGGACAAGGCGACATGGTGCCTAGTTGATTTGGCCGAGGTCAGGCGGCGAATGGCTCGTCTTCGTGGGAAGCCGTAGATGAGACCAGGGCTTCGACAGGGTTCAGCATCTCAAGCATGCAAATTTCGTCGAACTGCTGCCGCCCCCGCGCGAGCATCTGCGAGATGCGCCGCCCTTCTGGGCCATTTTCGCTCCAGGAGAACAGATCCGGATGTCCGGCAATGATATGGCACGCAGTCCGCAGTTCCGCAGAGGTCTCGCAGCCGAGCGTCCAATGCAGATGGCGCGCGAAACGCTGCAGCGGCACGTCGCTGATGCGGGTTGCGGGCGCGTCGATGACGGCGCGGCACAGACCGGTTGCACGCTCCCACCCAAGCTCCGCTTGCCGTAGCCAATGATCAAAGCTGGGATCGGACCAGAGGCCATCCTCGATATCGCGCTCAGCTTCGATTGCGGCAGCAAGGGATGCGATCAACTGCGAAAACAGTCCGGAAACTGGGGAATGACGGAAGTACGCGGGTTCATCCGCGCCAAAGCGCGTGGTAAGGCAGGTGTCAGACATGATCGATCTCCCTATGATCGGTTGTGGTTAGAGTACGGCGGGAAGGTTGCAGCTCCCGTCGTACTTGACAAATTAAGTTTACGACGTCATTTAGTCAAGTAGTTTCTTGAAGGAGATTCGACATGGCTAAGATGGGACGTCCACCGCGCGACACGGCCCCTGTGACGATCCGCATGGACCAGAGCATGCTGAAAGCAATTGATGACTATCGCCGCGAACAAGAAGACCTTCCGTCACGACCCGAAGTTGTTCGTCGCGTAATGGAAGAGTGGCTTGCGGCACAGGACAAGCGCAGCACGACAGAGTGACGCTCGGATTTCGACTGAATGTGTTTGAAAGGTCGAACGAGGTCAGGACGGTCAGAATTTTTGGAATTCCTTTTCTGTCGCACGACCGTCAATACATTTTTCTATTGTGAGAAGTTTTGCCGGAAGGGCGGAAAGCATGCGTAATTGGGCTGACCCTACTCAAAGGTCGAGCTCCCGATAAGATCGCAGCATTGCTGTGAGGATAGGGAGACAGAAGATGGAATACTTCGTTGGCTTGGATGTGTCGCTTCGGTCTTGCGCGCTTTGCATTGTGGACGGTCGTGGCAAGGTTTGCATGGAGCGAGAGCTCCCGTGTGAAGTCGATGAAATCGCCAATTGCCTGAACGCGTTCGGCCACCCGATCGTGCGGATCGGCTTTGAGGCTGGTGCGCTGAGCCAGTACCTTTTCTTCGGCCTGCAAGACAAGGGATTCGAGATCGTGTGCATGGAGGCTCGCCAGGTCAGTGCTGCACTTTCAGCGATGCGGAATAAGACTGACAAGACGGACGCGAAAGGCATTGCTCAGATTTTGCGGATGGGTTGGTTCAGCCCGGTGCATATGAAGAGCCGGGAGGCGCACGGGCTACGGGCTCTGCTGAGCACCAGAAAGGCCTTGTTGAAGAAAACGATGGACTTGGCAAACGAGGTGCGCGGTTTGCTGAAGATATTTGGTGGCTGGCGATGCGTCCGGGTGTTACAGCTCCGATCTTCGGGGCGCGCACGCTGGAACAACTACAAGACAATCTGGGAGCCGCCGACATCACCCTTGCAGCGGAGGCGACTGAAACCCTCGAAAAGGTAAGCCGCCCCACATCCGGCGGCTACCCTTATGGTGCCTTTGGCGCCTGGCAGCGCCGGCGTGTGCTTGAAAACGGCTCTCCGGTGCAAGATGGTGAGCCTTTCACGGGTGGATCCGATCGTCCACTCGGCTGACGACAAAGGACCGCGCCGATAGTCAAGGCAGCTAGGCGGCGCTGCCTGCTTTCCACTACATTCATGCACCTTACACATAAATGAAATGGTCCCTGCAACCATTATACAGCCGATCCGATGAGACATATCTGCAAGGCAGATATCGGAATGGAGCGATTTTATGCAGATGCGAAAAATAGGCGCCCAGGGCTTTGAGGTCTCCTGCCTCGCGCTCGGTGCCATGGGATATGGTGAACTCAAGGACCGAAGCGATCTGATCAAGGTCATCAGGACAGCCGTGGATCAAGGTGTCAGCCTGATTGACACGGCCGAGGTCTACGGCCCCTGGACAAATGAGGAGATTGTCGGAGAAGCGCTCGCCCCGGTCCGGGATCGCGTCCAGATCGCGACGAAGTTTGGCTGGGACATTGACCAGACCACCGGCAAACATCTGGGCGATGTGAACAGCCGCCCTGAGCAAATCCGCAGAGCTGTCGAGGGCTCATTGAGGCGGCTGCGGGTGGACTGCATTGATCTTCTGTATCAGCACCGCGTGGACCCAAAGGTGCCGATGGACGACGTGGCCGGGACGGTGAAAGATCTGATCGCAGAGGGCAAGGCGCGGCACTTCGGTATGTCCGAGGCGGGCGCGGCGTCGATCCAACGGGCCCACGCGGTTTATCCTGTCACGGCACTGCAAAGCGAATTCTCCCTGTGGACCCGCGAACCTGAGGCCGAAATCCTGCCCCTGATTGAGAAGCTGGACATAGGTCTTATCCCTTACAGTCCCTTGGGCAAGGGATTTCTGACGGGCAGGATCAATGCCTCTGCCAGCTTCGAGGCCAACGACATCCGCAGTCGAACGCCGCGCTTCTCGCCGGAGGCCATCGCCAAGAACCGCGCCCTCATCGAGGCCATCGCCCGTGTCGGCACAGGCATCGGAGCCACACCCGCACAGGTCGCTCTCGCCTGGCTCCTGACGAAACGACCTTTCATCGTGCCTCTATTCGGGACTCGTTCGGTGGATCGCTTGCAGGAGAACCTCGGCGCAGCCGATGTTGTGCTGAGTGAGGCAGAGTTCGCAGAGATCGACGGCCTCTCGGCCGGGTTCGACGTTACGGGCGCGCGCTATCCTAAGGACATCATGGGCTATTCAGGACGATGAGAGAACAAGCGGAAATGGCCTCGCCCAGCCATATTTCAGTCGTTGGGAGCGCCCAAGCCGGCCCCTGGAGCTTGACAGTTCTCGCATCTCTTCTGGCCTTCGCCTCGATCTCGACCGACCTTTTCCTGCCCGCACTTCCGAGGATGGCCAAGGCGCTTGATGCCCGCGAGGGCCAGATCGAGCTTGTAGTATCCACCTATCTTCTGGGGTTTGGTCTGGGTCAGTTATTCTGGGGACCACTAAGCGACCGCATCGGGCGCAAGGGTCCGCTCCTACTCGGTCTGGCGGTGTTTATCGCTGGGTCGGCCGGATGTGCGCTTGCGACAGCGCCTTGGCAGATCCTCGCAGCCCGGACAGTGCAGGCTCTGGGCGCCAGTGCGGGCGTCGCGCTTGCACGCGCGATGGTCCGCGACATTTATGGGCGGGATCAAGCGGCCCGTGTGTTATCGACACTCATGACGGTGATGGCGATCGCACCGCTTCTGGGCCCCAGCCTGGGGGCGCAGGTATTGGTCTGGAGCAGTTGGCGCACGATTTTCTGGATCCTGGTTGTGCTGGGCACAGTTACGGCGCTGGCAGTCGCGACCCTTCCCGAAAGCCTGCCGATACCAAGGCGGACCCGGACGCCACTGCGTCGCGCCTTTGCCACCTATGGACAGCTTCTTCGCAACCCCGCGCTAATGGGCTATTCGGCGGCTATGGGCTTTTATTACATGGGTGTATTCGGGATCATTGCTGGAACGCCCTTTGCCCTGGTGGATTTCTATGGCCTCACCCCGCAGGTCTACGCGTTGGTCTTTGCCGGCGGGATTGTCGGTCTGATGGTGATGAATTTGGCCAATGCGCGACTGGTGGAGAGGGTCGGCAGCGGGCGCCTGTTCCAGATCGGAGCGGCGGGCGCAGCTGTGTTCGGCGGGACGTTTACCCTCTGTGCCATCACCGGTCTTGCCGGGGTATCGGGCCTCATCATCAGCAATTTTCTGGTTGTGTCCGTCAATGGACTGCTAATTGCCAATGGGATCGCTGGGGGCTTGTCGAAGGTCGAGACCGATACCGGCAGCGCCTCTGCCCTGATCGGGGCGATCCAGTACGGCAGCGGCATGGTGGGCTCCGCACTTGTCGGCGGCTTCGCCACGGGTACGCCTGCGACGATGGGCATCGTCACCGGACTATCGGGTCTGGGCTGTCTGCTTTGTGCAGTCTTAGCCACCAGACCCCGCAACTGATATTCGTCCTGCGGAGCGCCGGCCGCTCCGCAGGACGAATACGTCATCTATCTTTCAGGCTTATGCACGCAGGGCGCGACCAGATCCGACGATTGCTCCGGCGACCCCGAGTAGAATGGCGCTGCAAATGAACGTGGCTGAGATGCCCACATGGTCAAGCAATGCCCCGCCGATGGTTGCCCCCAGTAGAATCGCAAGCTGGATCGCACCGACCATAAGCCCACCGGCCGCCTCGGGCGCATCACCGACCTCCTGCGTTACCCAGCCCATCCAGCTGATCGGCAGGGCCGTATTAATCGCGCCCCAAACCGCCAGCAGGATCGCAACAAGACTCAGCACATGGCCAAAGCCCAGAAGGGCCAGCGTCGCCGCCGCCATCGCCAGCGGAAGATAGCGCAACAGGGCCATGAGATGCCCGTTGGTCAGCCGTCCACCGAGGAAAGTGCCGATGAACCCGGCACAGCCCAGCACAAGAAGCATCACCGACAACATCTGCACACCGACCCCCGAAACCGTTTCAAGAAAGGGGCGCAGGTAGGTGAACATTGCGAAGGCGCCAGAGAAGGTGAACAGCACCGCGATCAGCGCACGGCTAACATAGGGGCGGCGCAGGACCCGCCACATGGACCCCAGGCTCTGGCTTTCCTGTGCGGGCAGCGACGGCAAGGCGACGGCCTGCCACAGAAGGTCCAATGCAACGATCGGCACCAGCGCCCAGAAGACGCCGCGCCAGCCGATCACTTCACCAAGATAGCTCCCGACTGGCGCCGCAAAGGCTGCTGCGGTAGCTTGCCCTGCGAACATCAAGGCCAGCGAACCAGAAACACGGTCCGCAGGCACCAGACGCATGATGACAGCTGTGGATAGAGACCAGAAGCCGCCGATGGAAATGCCCAGCAAGGCCCGTGCGATCATTAACACGATGAAATTCGGAGCCGCCGCGATCATCACCAGCGACAGCAGCATCAGCCCCGTCATCGTCAGCAGCACCGATTTCCGGTTTAGGCGACCTGCGGCCGTAGATACCAGCAGACTCGCAGCAACGGCGAAGAAGCCGCTGATCGAGACCGCTTGACCAGTCTGGCCGTCACTTGCGTTCAGACTGTCAGCAATCGGTGTCAGCAGGCTGACCGGCATGAATTCCGACGCAATCAGCATCGCCACACAAAGTGACATCGAGAGAACCGCGCCGCGGCCGGATGCCGGCTGGTCCAGGGGATCGGAGGAGGTGGTCATGTTTTTCCTCATGGTTGGGATGCCCCTCGCCGTTGCTCCTCCTCCCACGAACGGCAGCGACGCGAGGCTGTCAAAAGTCAGGCAAGCGAGGCCGTATCGAGAACAAAGCGATATTTCACATCGCCTTTGCGCATCCGCTCGAACGCGGCTTCGATCTCGTCGGCCCGGATCAGTTCGATGTCTGCCGTGATGCCTTGGTCGGCGCAAAAATCGAGCATTTCCTGGGTTTCGGCGATGCCGCCTATCATCGATCCGGCGATACTGCGGCGCCGGGACACGAGATTGAAAACAGCTGGTGTAGGATGCGCATGCTCGGGCACACCGACGAGTGTCATTGTGCCATCACGCTTTAGAAGCGCGGTATAAGCGTCCAGGTCGTGGCTTGCGGCCACCGTATTCAGGATAAAATCAAAGCTGTCTGCCTGCGCAGCCATCTCGTCCGCATTGCGCGAAACGACCACCTGATCAGCACCGAGCGCCAGCGCGGCGTCGCACTTGTCAGCCGATGTGGTAAATGCGACCACTTCGACCCCCAGTGCATGGGCCAGCTTCACGCCCATATGTCCCAGCCCGCCGATGCCGACGATGCCGACCTTCATGCCCGGGCCGATGTTCCAGTGGCGTAGTGGCGACCAGGTTGTGATGCCGGCACAGAGCAAAGGGGCGACTGCGGCCAAGTGCTCTTCTCCATGCCGAATCTTCAGCACAAAATTCTCGTTCACGGTGATCGCCTGCGCATAGCCACCGAGGGTATGGCCGGGCGCATCCGCGCTCGGTCCGTTATAGGTGGGCACCATCCCGGCCTCGCAATACTGCTCAAGCCCTTCCGCGCAGGATGGGCAGCTTTGACAACTGTCGACCATGCAGCCGACGCCCACGAGATCGCCCACCTCAAAGGTCGTGACGTTGGAACCGACCGCAGTCACGCGACCGACAATCTCGTGCCCCGGAACGCAGGGGAAAAGCGTGCCCTCCCATTCACCGCGCACTGTGTGCAGATCAGAGTGACAGATGCCGCAATAGACGATGGCAATCGCGACATCATGCGGGTCGGGAGCGCGCCGCATGATCTGCATCGACTCCAACGGGGTATCGGCGGCATAGGCACCATAAGCCATGACGGTCATCGTCAGGTCCTTCCATTTTTGAAATCACGGGCTGGGTATCGACGGCGAGCCCATCGCCGCAGGCACACCGAGGGGTGCGCCACGCTACCGGGAAATGTATGCCGACACGGGCTCAGCTCAGATAGTCGTCCTCGGAGACATGCTCCATCCAGTCGACGACACGTCCGTCGATCGCTTCCTGGATCGCGATATGCTGCATTGCCACTTCCGGTGCAGCCCCGTGCCAATGCTTCTCTCCGGCAGGAAACCAGACGACATCTCCCGGATAAATTTCCTGCACCGGACCACCCTCACGCTGAACCCGGCCACGGCCGAAGGTAACGATCAGCGTTTGGCCTGCCGGGTGCGTGTGCCATGCGGTGCGCGCACCCGGCTCGAACGTCACGGCCCCGCCACTGACCCGCCCCGGGTCTTCGGCCGCGAAGAGAGGATCGACCCGGACGCTCCCGGTGAACCAGTTGCTGTTGCCGACATTCGAAGGTGCCGAACCGCTTCGTTTAATATCCATGTGCTTCATTCCTGTTGACCACGAGGCGATTGCGCCAGTGTTGTAGCGATGCAGATAACCGAAGATGCGCTGCAGACAATATCCTCCAAACGAAGTCTGTCATGAGCTGAAATCACTAGTTTTAAAGTCGTCTTCATGTATATATGGGAAAGCGGATATCTTCCGCGCTAGACTTGTGAGCTATGCAGGATAATGCTACGAGAGAACATCACCGATCTTATCGCGTTCGCGGCCGTTGCAAGGGAACGCAGCTTCACGCGGGCAGCCGGACAGATCGGCGTGTCTCAATCCGCGCTCAGTCACACCATTCGCGCACTGGAAGAACGGTTGGGACTGCGGTTGCTCACGCGAACGACCCGAAGCGTTTCCACCACGCCAGCAGGCGAGCGTCTTCTCAAGACCCTCGCACTGAACCTTGAGCAGATCGAGGCCGAGCTCCGAAGACTTTCTGAAATGCGCGATACGCCGGCAGGAACGATCCGGCTGACGGCACCTGATTTCGCCGTCGAGGGCCTTCTGTGGCCCAAACTTATGCCCGTCATCCAAGCATATCCCGATGTAAACCTAGAGATTATCGTCGATTACAATCTGACAGACATCGCCTCGGAACGGTTTGACGCCGGTGTGCGCTATGGCGGTCGCGTCTCGGAGGGAATGATCGCGCAGCGGATCGGCCCGGACGTCCGGCTTCTCTGTGTCGCGACGCCGGCCTACTGGCAGGCCCACGGACGTCCAGAAACCCCCCAGGATCTCATGGACCACAATTGCATCAACGTGCGCCTTCCTTCACACGGCGGGCTCTACGCTTGGGAATTCGAAAAAGATGGCCGGGAGTTGCGCGTTCACACGCCGGGGCAGCTTGTCTTCAACGCGATCGGGCCGATGGTCGCCGCCACACTTGACGGTATCGGCGTATCGTTCATGCCTGATTTCTACGTGGCCGACCATCTGACCTCCGGACGTCTCGAAGCTGTTCTCGGAAGTTGGTCACAGCCCTTTGACGGGCTGCACCTTTTTTATCCAAGTCGGCGCCACGCTTCGCCAGCATTCAAATTGCTGATCGAGGCGCTGCGCTACAGGGGCTGACGGTCAACCCTCACTGCGGGCATCGAAAACGTCGCGCGCGATCGGGAGGGCGGAGAAGATGTTGGGCCAACCGGCGTAATAGGCGAGGTGGCTCAGCATCCCTGCCGCTTCCTCCTGCGTCAGCCCATTATCCATCGCGCGGTTCAGGTGGTAGCCCATCTGCGCCTGCATGCCGCCACCGATGAGTGCGGCGACCGTCACGAGGCTGCGATCACGCGGATCGAGGCCGGGACGCAACCATAGATCGTTAAAGAGCACATCGCGCGTGTCGGCGACGACACCTGGGGCGACGTCGGAAAAATTCTGCTGAACATTCGCTTCACGTGCAGCTTCGGCCTCGACGTCCAGCGGCAGGGGGTCGACCTCTGCGCCGGGCAGGTCGGCTGAAGATATTCCGCGCGCTTCGAAAATCGGCGCGGCGGCGATGATCGCGGCATTGGCATTCGCCCAACCGGAATAAAAGGCGAGATGGGTAATTGTCTCGGCGATCTCTGTCGGCGTGACCCCGTTTTCCAGCGCACGCTCGATCTGGAAGGGCAATTCATCTGACTGGGTGCGTGCGATCAGGACTGCAACTGTCACCAAGCTGCGGTCGCGAGGCGTAAGGTCCGCACGGCGCCAGACATCGGCATCGAGCAAACCCTGAGCATAGCTATCCAGTGCAGGGGCAACAGACGCACGAGCATCGCGGAGAGGGTCAGCGCCAGCTTCGAAGGGGACAGCAAGCGACAGGGTCAGAGCGGTAGCAGCGATTTTCTTCATCAACGATCTCCTTTGGCGTTATCCCACCAGAGGTAAGCTCCCGCAGAACTTACGGAATGCTGGCGCGTTGATATCTGTGATGAACACATCCCATGAATTGCTCTGGGTGGGGGGCATGACGCCTGTTTACTGGCAGCAGGTGCAATAAGTAACAGAACCTACTAGGCCAGCGAAGGACTGATGAGCATGGCTCAGTAATGTTTTCAGGAAACCGCACATTATCTCGAATACCCGGGAAACCTATCCTCTATGGCATGACCATAGGAAAGGACATACCTGCATGCAGACCCACCAAGGATCGCCCCGCACTCTCGCGATCAGTATTCTCTGCCTCATTGCGATGGCAGGTGGCGCGCACGCGCAGGAAAACCGTCCGATCCTTGCGTCTGCACCTCAGGATTGGTCTGTCGAGGTCATATCGAGTGATCTCGACTACCCGTGGGACATCACACGCGATGGCGAAACCCTTTATATAACAGAAGCGGCGGGCGATATTTTGCGCGTCGAGGACAGCCGCCTGACACGCATGTCGCTTTCGACGACCCGTCCGATTTATCGGGAGGGGGGGCGCGGCCTTTTGGGCATGGCGCTATCTCCGTCCTTCGCACGAGACCGAACCGGTTACTTCTACCATAGCATTGAAGAAGCGAACGGATCGTCCAACCGGGTGATCGAGGCGCAGCTTGATGGTGAGACCTGGCATGAAACCCGCGTTCTGATCGACGGGATTCCCGGGCATCGTCTTTACAACGGCGGCCGCCTCGGAATCGGGCCAGACGGGATGCTTTATATCACGACTGGCTGGACGGAAGATCGTCAGCGGCCTCAGGATCCGAATAGCCTTGCCGGGAAAATCCTCAGGATCTCGCCCGACGGCTCGATCCCTGCGGACAATCCGACATCCGGCTCCCCGGTCTGGTCGCTTGGGCATCGGAATCCCCAAGGCCTCGCATGGGGTCCGGATGGCGCGCTCTACGCCGTCGAACATGGTCAATCGGCACATGACGAAATCAACCGGATCATGCCGGACCATAACTACGGCTGGCCCGTCGATCAGGGCGATGAACAGAGCGCCGGCATGACCGCCCCGTGGATACACTCCGGAGGCAGGACTTGGGCACCCTCCGGCGCAACTTTTGCGGGGCAGGAACTGCTGATTGCCGCTCTGGGCGCGCAGGGCCTGTTCGTCGTGGACGCAGCCACCCGCTCTCTGAAGCCAGTTCTGTCGACCGGCGAGCGTTACCGCGATGTCGAAGCCATCGGCAGCGATCTGTGGGTCATAACTACCAACCGTTCCCCGCGTGGAGAGGGCCCCTCGGAAGACCGCCTCTTGCGGCTGACCCGGGACTGACACCCTCACCGCCTTGTCACAACTGCCGCTGCAAAAAAACCGCGCGGCGACCGCCTCTTGAACCTCTAAGAAGGAGCTATCCTCAATGAATGAAATGGAACAACCCCAAAAGAATAGCGGCATCGACCGTCGCATGCTGTTGCAGCTCTCAGGGGCTGGTCTCGCCGCCGCAACTTTCGCTGCAACGCCGGCCTCGGCCCAGTACATGGGAACCTGGGATAAGGTGTTTCCCCAGAGCGACAGCGTCGACCATCGCAAGGTCCGCTACACCAATCTGCTTGGGATCGAGCTGGTCGCCGACATGTACATGCCCCGGGACTTGGACACGACACAGCGCCATGCCGCTCTGATCGTCGGGCATCCCTACGGCGGCGTGAAGGAACAGACCGCCGGTCTCTATGCTCAGACCATGGCGGAACGTGGCTTCGTCACGATTGCCCACGACGCCTCCTTCAACGGTGAAAGCGGCGGACAACCACATTTCATCTCCTCTCCGGAGGCGACGGTCGAGGATTTCAGCGCCGGCGTCGACTTCCTGGGGCACGTGCCGTTCGTGGACCGGGAGCGCATCGGCGTCATCGGCGTCTGCGCGAGCGGCGGCTATTCCCTCGCGGCGGCGCAGATCGATCCCAGGATCAAAGCCGTAGCAACCGTCAGCATGTATGACATGGGCGGCGCCAAATGGGCTTGGAACGGGCAGCCCCTGAGCGACGAGGCGCGCATCCAGACCTTGTCCGAGATCGGAGCGCAACGCTGGGCCGAAGCCGATGGCGACCCCGTCCGCTACGGGGCCTTGCCCGAAGTCCTCGCCGAAGACACCGATCCGATCACGCGCGAATTCTTCGACTACTACCGTACGCCGCGTGGCGCACATCCCAGGGCCACGACGGCGATGGCCGTCTCTGGGGACGCCTCTTACCTGCACTTCCGGCCTTTCGATCATGTTGACATGATCTCGCCGCGGCCGGTGCTGCTGATCGCGGGTGAAAACGCACATTCGCTGTTCTTCAGTGAGCAGGCATATCAGCGCGCGGCAGAGCCCAAGGAACTCTATCTGGTTCCTGAAGCCGGTCACGTCGACCTTTACGACAAGGTCGGCATCATTCCATGGGACAAGCTGCAGTCTTTCTTCGACGACAACCTGTCCGCGTGAGCCAAGAGGCGGCCCGAAACCGGCGACCCGCTGCGGCGGCCCGCCGGTTTCTTTCCGCGCCTTGCGCCCCTTCGCCCGCCCCCCCAAAAAAACAAGGAAAGTCAAATGAAGACACTACCTCTCTCCTCCGTGCTTTGTGCGTTGAGCATCACCTCCGCTTCCGCGCAGGACATGATCCATTCCCAAGCTCCACAGCTCCCGACGATCATCGGACCGGAAGCAAACTTCACCGGCGCTGTCATCGTGAGCGAGCTGTTCGGGCTGAACGACGGCTCCGACACAACAGCGGGGAAAGTGACCTTTCAGCCAAACGCCCGGTCCAATTGGCATTCCCATCCGGCAGGGCAGTATCTCGTCGTCGCTGACGGAACGGGATGGGTGCAACAAAAAGGTGCTGAAAAGATTCTGATGAGAGCCGGAGACGTCATCTGGACCCCACCCGGCGTGATGCACTGGCATGGCGCAACTGACACGACCTACGTCACGCATTTCGCCATTCAAGACATCGTGGACGGCAGCGGGGTCGTCTGGGGAGATCGTGTCACGGACGCCGATTACCTATCGGAATGACAGGGAACTCGCCGATACCCGACCGACCATCTTGGGGTAAATACCGGAATTTCCTGAATACCAGAGCCTATAGAACGAGATTGGTACTACAATGACAGCAACTTACGATTTCACCAACAAGGTAGCCCTTGTCACCGGCGCAAGCCAAGGTATCGGCTTTTCCGTTGCGAAAGGATTCGCAGAAAATGGCGCGCGCGTTGTTCTATCTGAGGCTCTGTTGCACAAATGCGGTGAGAGGATTCATCTTGTGAATCCAGCATGGTAGCTGGGCGTCATGAGCAGACCGACACCCTCGACCTACAAGACCAAGAACTGGCCGGCCTACAATGAAGCGCTCAAGCGCCGAGGCTCGCTGACGATCTGGTTCGATCCCGAGATGAGGTGGAATGCCGTGCCGACCGGCAAGCGGGGTCGGCAGCAGAACTACAGCGACGCGGCGATCCAGACCTGCCTGTCGATGAAGGTGTTGTTCGGCATGGCGCTCAGGCAGACGACCGGATTCGTTGAGAGTCTACTTCGCCTGGTTGGGCTGGACTGGGCGGTTCCCGATTTCAGCACCCTGAGCCGCCGCCAGAAGACACTGGCCGTCAAAATGCCCTATCGTGGTTCCAAGGGGCCGCTGCACCTGCTGATCGACAGCACAGGCATCAAAGTCGAGGGTGAAGGCGAATGGCATGCGCGCAAGCATGGTGGCCCCAAGCGGCGGGTCTGGCGCAAAATCCACCTCGGGGTCGACGAGCAAACACTGGAGGTCCGGGCCGTCGAGATCACCGGGAGCCACATCGGCGATGCGCCGGTGCTACCCGATCTGCTCAGCTAGATCACCGAGAGATCGGCAGTGTCACGGCAGACGGCGCCTACGACACCCGCAAATGCCATGATGCCATCGCCGAGCGTGGCGCTCATGCTGTCATCCCGCCTCGCCGGAATGCGAGGCCTTGGAAGACGGGCACCGCTGGAGCCGCAGCGCGCAATGAGGCCCTGCGGGCATCGAAGTATCTGGGCCGCGCCCTGTGGCGACGATGGAGCGGATACCACCGCCGGAGCCGCGTCGAAACGAAGATGCACTGTGTCAAACTGCTGGGCCAGCGGCTCATGGCGCGAGACTTCGATCGACAGATCGCTGAACTCCAGGTCCGTATCGCCATCCTGAACGGCTACACCACGCTTGAAGGATGCCGCCGCTGTCTTGCAGATGACGCTGGGGGTGTTCGCCTTTCCGGTCAGGGGAGAAGCGATAGACGACACCGGGTGGTGCGGTGCCAGCCCAAGGTCGTTGCTCGGAGACATAGGCCCAGACCCGGCCTTGCTTGACCCCCTTTCCGAGGCCGCGGTCTCGACGTGACCGGTCCAGCACGCGGATCGGGGTGTCATCTGCGTGCAGCACCGACGCGGCCATCACCTCGGCCTCGGTCCGCTCGATGACAGCGGCGAGCACCTTCAGGGCGCGCCCGCACCAGTCCAGCAGCGTGCTATCAGGGATGTCGGCGCCCATGCGGGCGTAGATCTCGTGCTGACGATACAATGGAAAATGGTCGTCGAACTTCGAGACAAGGATTTGAGCCAGCAGCCCCGGCCCAGCCATGCTGCCGGGGATCGGACGGCTCGGCGCCAAAGGCTGCACCATCCGCTCACAGCGGCGGCAAGACTTCTTCACCCGCGCAATCCGAATGACCTTCATCTGCGCCGCAACCACGTCGAGAAGCTCGCTGACATCCTCGCCCACCACTCGCAGGTCACCGCCGCAATCCGGGCAGCAGGTGCCGGGGTCGAACTCGCGGCGTTCGCGAGGTGTTGCGTCCGACATGCCAATCGCCGACGAGCTTCTTGACCTGCATGAGATGGGCATAAGCCGCCATGTCAGTGCGAACGCGACAACCGACACCCGGGAGTTTCAAATCGCCACCGACCATCAGGTCATCTTCCGAGAAAATATCGTGATTATAGCGTGTTACGCTCTCGTTATATTCCCGTTGAGACCATAGCCGGGCCTGCTTTCGCATCGATCGACGCAAGTAGAAATCACCATTTGCCGCCATCCAGTCGTCCAGCTCTTGCGGCTGAACTAATGGATCGTAATCCATGGTGGATGAAATCACGTACTGGCTGCCTTGATGAATCGTCGCTGTGTGGATCATCGGAACGGAGCCCCGCCGGTGGTCTTGCCCCACTGAAGTGGTCCATCTTTTGGGATAGTTTATCCCGTATGATGGAGGACTACTTAGATGGCAGGCAAACGCGAAAAGCCGGAAGATATCGTCATGAAGCTGCGTCAGGTGGAGGTCTTGCAGGGACAGGCGCGAAGCTGGCAGATGCAGTTTGTCAGATTGGCGTGACCCAACAGACCTATTACCGCTGGCGGCGTGAGTTTGGCGGGATGAACCGCGATCAGCTCAAGCGGCTGAAGGAGTTGGAACAGGAGAACACGCGGCTCCGGCGGGCGGTGTCGGACCTGACGCTCGACAAGCTGATTTTGACCGAGGCCGCAAAGGGAAACTTCTAAGCCCTTCGCGTCGTCGTCAGTGCATTGATCACGTCCGGCAGGAACTCAGCGTTTCCGAGCGCCGTGCCTGTCGGGCTTTGGGACAGCACCGGTCGACCCAACGCAAGATCCCGTCCGGTCGTCAGGACGAAGCGCTTTTGACGGCCGACATCACCGAACTGGCGCGCAAATATGGACGGTAGGGCTATCGGCAGATCACCGGCCTGCTGGTTCAGGCGGGATGGTGCGTCAACCACAAGCGGGTCGAGCGGATTTGGCGGCGCGAAGGGCTTAAAGTGCCGCAGAAACAGAAGAAACGCGGGCGGCTTTGGCTGGCGGATGGCTCCTGCGTGCGGCTGCGGGCTGAACGGCCGAACCAAGTCTGGTCCTATGATTTCGTCCAAGACCGGACGGCAGACGGGCGGGCCTACCGCATGCTCAACAACGAGACCTTGGCCGCCATTGATGGTGTGGATGGCCCCCCCAAACGGCATCGCGATGTGCCAGGGTGGGTCTGAGTACAGCCACCGAAAGGAGCCATCCATGGAACAGCCTATCACGATCGGCCTCGATCTGGCCAAGAATGTCTTTCAGGTTCATGGGGTCGACGCGA
>NZ_MDHA01000024.1 GCF_001705665.1 Thioclava sp. SK-1
AAGCCATTCTGAGAGAAAGGGAGAAGATCAAGAAACTGACGATCCGACAGCGCCGCTTGCAACATCAAAAACAAGCCGCATAATCAATCACGCAACCGAACCAGAGCCTCCAATGTTCAAGCAGATCTGATGTCCCATTTTATATGACGACAGACACCAGTCTGGAAGAGACTTCAGATTAGCCCAAGTGCGCGAATATGCAAAGCATGTTTGGTTGCGCTTTACCCCATAGGTGCACGATGCAGCATCCAATACTTTGGGCTCGGACCCGGCCTTCGCCGCCCGCATGCTGAACGCGGCCTGCTCCCGCCCGAAGCAGACGATGAGGTGATCGTGGACGGTAATGTCCATTGGACCTGCACCGTTTCTGTTCCGGTGTGTTGCTCATCTTAGGCGGCGATCTTTTCGAAGGCCACGGGTGATTTTCCGTCCAAGGCTGAATGGCGCCTGCGCGGGTTGTAGAAGCCGTTGATGTATTCGAACACCGCGACCTCGACATCCCGGCGTGTTTGCCATGTGTTTCGCCAGATCAACTCGGCTTTAAGAGATTTGAAGAAGCTCTCGACCGCCGAATTGTCGTAACAATTTCCTTTGCCACTCATGGAAGGGAGTAGTTTGTGACGGCGAAGGCGTTTCTGATACTCGTGCGCACAATATTGCGCGCCGCGATCGGTGTGGTGAATGCAGCCAGGCGGTGGTCGGCGTAGCGCGATTGCCATGTCCAAAGCACGTAGGGCCAAGTCCTGCTTCATGCGATTACTAATTGCCCAACCGATCACGCGCCGCGAATATAGATCAATAATAACAGACAAATAGGACCAACCCTCGCGGGTCCAGATATAAGTGATGTCCCCGGCCCACTTCTGGTTTGGCGCCGTCGCCGTGAAGTCCTGGTTCAAATGGTTCGGAGCGATGTTGAAGCTGTGGTCGCTGTCGGTTGTGCGCTTAAATTTACGACTGCGCAGAACCTGAATGCCGTTGTCACGCATGATCCGGGCGACCCGGCGCTGGCCGACGTGGATGCCCAATTCGTTCAATTCCTGCGTCATGCGCGGACGGCCATAGCTGCCCAAGCTGAGCCGATGTTGTTCGCGGATATATGCCAGAAGGATCATGTCACGACGCTGGCGATGTGAGGGCGGCCTGCGACGCCACGCCCGTAGCCCACGATCTGAAACCTGCATCAGGCGGCACAGATACACACGTGAAAGATCTCCGCGATACTCCGCAATGAATTGAAATCTCATTGCTTTTGGCTCGCGAAGAAGATTGCCGCCGTTTTTAACACCTCCCTCTCCTCCCGCAGAATACGGTTCTCTTTGCGCAAGCGCTCATTCTCGCGGCGCAACTCCGCGGCCTCAGCTGCTGTTGGATCGGTCGAGTAATCCCGCATCCACTTGCCCAAGGTCGAAAAACCAACCCCAAGGTCCGACGCAACCTGTCGCCGTGTCAGGCCGCTGTGCGCCGCGATCCGAACCGCTTCGCGCTTGAAATCTTCACTATGCTTGGCTGCCATATCCAGTCTCCTTCAAAGCGAGCATTGCTCACAGAAAACCGGAACGGAAGTGATGCAAGTCCAGTCTTCGACCGCGACGGATCAGAGATTGCCGCCGAAG
>NZ_MDHA01000025.1 GCF_001705665.1 Thioclava sp. SK-1
AACCTTTATGCCTCGGTCGGGTTGGATGTCTATGCCTCAGACCTTACAGGCAGCGAAAGCATCGATGAAATGGCCAACGCCCTGCGCCAATTATGGTTCGAACGCGGAGACCAAATCGCAAACACAAAAAGCTAAATAACACAAACAGCGGTAAACGCGCTTTAACGTCCGAAAACGGCGTTAAAGTGCGGGCGCACAATGGTTGCGCAATCATATGCTCTGGACAGTACCTGTCAGACATGTATGTCTCGCGCGCGAATAAATCCCGACGATTAAGGACAGTATGATGGACCGCCGCTCCTTCCTTTCGACCGCTGCCATTGGCACCGCTGCTACGACGCTTGCCGCCCCAGCGATTGCGCAAGAAAACCCGCAGATCAATTGGCGTTTGACCTCGTCATTCCCTAATTCGCTCGCGACGCTTTATGGCAACAGCCAAGAGCTGGGCCGCCGTGTATCCGAGGCCACCGATGGCAAATTCCAGATCCAAAGCTTTGCCGGCGGTGAGATCGTCGGCGGCCTGCAAGCCGCTGATGCCGCGGCCATCGGGACAGTCGAGGTCGCACATACCCCATCGTATTACTACTGGGGTAAAGATCCAGCATGGGCGATCCCGACCACCCTGCCTTTCGGTTTGTCGTCGCGCGGCATGAATGCCTGGCATTATTTTGGCGGCGGGATCGAGCTGTTCAACGAATTCCTATCTGACAAAAACCTAGTGGCCTATCCTGGTGGAAACACTGGTGCCCAGATGGGCGGTTGGTTCCGGAAAGAAATTCATACGGTCGATGATCTGAAAGGCCTGAAATTCCGCGTCGGCGGTCTGGCCGGAAAAATCTTGGAACGTCTGGGCGTTGTGCCACAGCAATTGGCCGGCGGCGACATCTATGCTGCGCTGGAAAAGGGCACGATTGACGCAACCGAATTCGTCGGCCCTTATGATGACCAAAAGCTGGGCTTTGTGAAGGTCGCGCCGTATTACTACTATCCGGGTTGGTGGGAAGGTGGTGCCTCGGTCCACTTCATGTTCAACAAGGACGCGTTTGAGGGCCTGCCAGAGCATTATCAATCGCTGCTACGTTCGATCTGTCAGGGGATCGATGCGAATATGTTGCAGCAATATGATTATGAAAACCCCAAGGCGCTGCGCACGTTGCTGGGCGAAGGCGCGCAATTGCGTCCCTTCTCACAAGAAATCATGAAAGCCTGCTTTGACACCGCGCAAGATATCTACGCGGAAATGGAAGCCGAAAATGAATGGTTTGCAAAAATGTGGGGATCGGTCAAAGACTTCCGTGACGAGCACTATCTGTGGACGCAGGTTGCGGAATATAATTACGACACGTTCATGATGATCCAGCAGCGCGGCGGCGCCCTGTAAATCTGATCTGAAATCAGGCATATGCCGAAATGGCAGGCCGATCCAAAGCCCTGGGGTATCCCCGGGGCTTTTTACGTCACGCCCTGTGGCGTCATCCTTAGAAATTCATACGACCACCCTAGACAAGTTATGTTGGTAAAGTAACATCGCCCCAACTGCGTGATCGGAGGACATGGGTTTCGCAGTCAATTTTGACGACTTGGGAGGATTTCATGGATCGTCGTTCATTCATCCGTAAGGGTGCCCTTGGGGGTGCCGCAGCGGCCGCGACAACAACACTTGCGGCACCCGCCATTGCGCAGGAGACGCCCAGCATCAACTGGCGCCTGACATCGTCCTTCCCGAAATCGCTGGATACGATTTATGGCGGCGGCGAGACGATGGCGAAATATGTCGAGGAAATCACTGACGGCAAATTCAAAATTCAGGTGTTTGCCGCGGGCGAGATCGTCGGCGGTCTGCAAGCACTGGATGCCGTATCAAATGGCACTGTCGAGGCCTGCCACACCTGTTCCTATTATTTCTGGGGCAAAGATCCGACATTCGCTTTGGGCACGGCTGTGCCGTTCAACCTGAATGCCCGCCAACAAAATGCATGGATGTATTACGGCGGCGGCGTCGATTTGATGAATGAATTTTACGCCGGGTATAATGCGGTGGGCTTCCCCACAGGTAATACCGGCGCGCAGATGGGTGGATGGTTCCGCAAAGAAATCAACACCGTGGACGATCTGAAAGGGTTGAAAATGCGTTTGGGCGGCTTTGCGGGCCGGGTGTTGGAAAAGCTGGGCGTAGTGCCGCAGCAGATTGCTGGCGGTGATATTTATGCGGCGCTGGAAAAGGGCACGATTGACGCGACCGAATGGGTCGGCCCCTATGATGATGAGAAGCTGGGCTTTGTAAAAGTCGCGCCATATTATTACTATCCCGGTTGGTGGGAAGGTGGCGCAGTGCTGCATTCCTTCTTTGCCAAGGATAAATATGATGCGCTACCCGCCACCTACCAAGAGGCGCTGCAAGTGGCCTGTAAGGCCGCAAATGCCGATGTGATGGCCTCATATGACCATAAAAACCCAACCGCATTGAAGTCGCTTCTGGGTCAGGGCGCGCAACTGCGTCCGTTCTCGGCCGATGTGCTCAACGCGTGCTTCAACGCCGCACAAGAGACCTATGCCGAGATGACCTCAAGCAATGAGAACTTTAAGAAAATCTATGACAGCCAGACAGAGTTCAAGAAAGATGCCTATCTGTGGGCGCAGCTGTCGGAATATAATTACGACACATTCATGATGATCAAGCAGCGCGAAGGGGCGCTGTAACCAGCCGTATCGGATTGATTTGTCACGAAAGGGCCCCGCGACGGGCCCTTTTGCATGTCGGATCGTGGCATGAAGAACCGATAGAATTGAACGGTTTTTCTTTGCCAATCCTCAATCTTCTTTTGCCAGTCTCTTGCGTCATCTATGTGCTGTTCAGGAGCCCGGCGTGGCGATCTTTTCATCCTTTTGTCCCGGAACGTTGATGGCGGGGGCCCGATGATTCCCCCCTCCCTGCGGGCCGATGCCATGTCGATCCTGTCGAAGCTGGTGCGCCCTGCGGGAGCACCTACGCCCGGGGCTACAGCGGCACCGCCCCCGGGACACGGCGTGGTGGCCGCCCTGGCGGCACAACAGCCCGCCCCCACCAGTTTTGCCGCCGCAGCCTTGCGCGCGGCTGCGCCATCCCCTGCCACATCGCCCGGCTTGGCCAGTTCAGCTGCCTCTGCCACGCCATCGATTGTGCCAACCGGCACTGCGGCCGCTATGGCCGCAAGCGCAGCAATGGGCTCACCACAAGGTGCGACACCCGCCGCGCCGGATATGCGCCACCCTGCCCCACCGACAGAGGCGATGTTGCGCGCATCCAACCCGCCATCTGGTCTGCCTTCGCCCCCCACTGCCGGTGTCGCAGCCGCCTATGTTGCCCAGCGCACCGCCGTGCCGCCCTTGGCCGAAGACAGCCTACGTCCCAATATGACAGAGCGCGGCAGTGATCCGCGCGGCCCCGACACCCGCGCCGCAGACCGCGCCCCGGTGGAGCGCATGAGCCCGATGCCGGATCGTGCCAATCTGGGGGAGCTGGGCATACCAATACAAATGGCGCTGCGCGGTTACAGTCGCAAATATACCTTTGATCGCGCCCCTGACCTGACGGGCGACAAGGTGGCGCTGGACTTGGGATGCCTGGACACATTCGCAAGCTGGCTGCTACCGGAATTGTTGGTCGGGCTTGACGGGCTTGCGCCAAAAATCACCTATGCTGACCAAGACGGGGTGATACAGGCGGTGTTGTCGCAGCGAATTGAGCTGGGGCTTGTGCATGATGTGAACCTACCGCCCACGCTATCGGTCGCCCCGCTTTTGTCGCTTGTGCCATATGTGCTGCTAACGGCTGATCACCCGCTGGCCAATGCGCCCGGCATCGTGCCAGAGGCGCTGTCAGGTCAGCCGTTCATATCGCTCAATTGTCCGCCTGCGCGGGATTATTTCCCCAACCTGTTAGAGGGGGCCGGGGTGGACCTGCATATCGGGGCTGATCTGCCGGATTTGGATAGCGTGCGGGCCGCTGTGGCACGCGGGCGCGGCTTTGGCATGATCGCCGCCCGCGCCGATAGCGCGGATCGCCATCACGGGCCGGGCCTGCGCGCGGTGCCCTTGGCGTTGGAGGATCCTGTGCTTACCCGGGCGGTTTTGGTCAATCAAACCGGGGTGTCATTGGGCAATGGCGCACGCATCCTATTGGCGCAGGCGCGGCATCTGATTGGCGCATAAGCCCTTGCAATACATATCATCGTTGAGACGACAGCACATTATATACCTTGGGGTGCAACATGGCGTCACACCGCGCGGATCATGGTTGACGCGCGCGTGAACGCACCCCCATAACATGCAAGGGTTGCGATATATATGGCCGCCCATCTGTGGACCAAATAGTATCAGGAACGCACATCATGCGATGGGTTGCCCCTTTGTATCTTTGCTTATTTGCATGGCCCGCATTGGTCTTTGCACAAGCGGCGCTGCCTGTCGAAATCATCCGCGCCCATCCGGGATCCAGCAGTAAGACCCTTAGCCTGATCGGAACGGTTGAGGCGCAAACAAGCTATCCGGTGTCCTTTCGCACCGCCGGCCGGGTTGATACGCTGGCGGTTGAGGTGGGCGACCATCTGCCACAGGGCGCGTTGATCGCACGCTTGGATCGGACGGTTGCGGACAGCGCGCATGCCTCCTCCCTTGCGTCATTGCAAGCTGCAAAGGCGCGATTGGAACAGGCGCGTCAGGCACGTGACCGGGCGCAGGGGCTGCTGGATGCGGGCTCTGGCACGCAGGCAACGTTGGACACAGCGACTGAGACATGGCTAAGTGTGACATCCGCCCTGGCCCAGGCACAAGCCGCCTTTGAAACAGCCCAGCAAGGGTTAGAGGATACGGCACTACATGCGTTGGAACCTGCCACGGTGATCGCCCGCGATGTGGACCCCAATGAGATTGTCGCTGCCGGACAGGCCGTGGTAACGTTGGCCACAGATGGGCAACGTGTCGTAATCGTTCAAGCGCCTGATATTGCAGGTCTTGCTGCACTGCGCGCGCAAAAGGCCCAGGTGACAATGGGGCAAAACCCGCCGCTGGACGCCGTTGTCACTGAGGTCGCACCGATCTTAAGCGAGACGGGCACGGTGCGGGTCAAGCTGACGCTGAACGATGCCACGCAGCAATTGCCGATCGGTGCAAGCGTTCGCGGGCAGATCATCGCCCCAGTGCCGGCGCAGATCACCCTACCTTGGACCGCGCTTATGGCCTCCGCGCAGGGGCCGGCAGTGTGGATCATCGACCCGCAGGATATGACCGCACATCTGCGACAGATAACGGTGTCCGGGTATACCTCGGCGCAGATGCAGATCAGCGACGGGGTGGAGGCGGGTGACTGGATTGTGGGCGCAGGCGCGCATCAGTTGTATGAAGGCCGTGTGGTGGAGGAAACCCAGTGATGCCGCGCTGTTTCGCCCTTGTCCTTTCGCTGATGCTTGTGCTGATCTCTCAGCCCGGCACCGCGCAGCCACTGCATCCGGTGGTTAGTGAAATCGTCGCGGCTGATCCGGTGGTGCAGCGGTCCTTCGCAGGAACAGTGCAGGCGCGCACGAAAACGGCACTGGCCTTTCGTGCGGCGGGGCGTGTGGCAACGCTGACGGTGGAGGCGGGCGATCGTGTGACACGGGGGCAGGTTCTGGCGCAATTGGATCAGATCACCTTACAGCAGGATCTGGAAAGCGCGAATGCGGCAGTCGATGCCGCGCAAGCGGATGCGCAGTTGGCAGCGCAGCAATTCACCCGTGTGCAGACATTGTTTGACCGCGGTGTTGCGTCGACCGCAGCATTGGAACAGGCACGTGCCAATCGCGACGCTGCCAATGCGCAACAAGACAGCGCCCGCGCCCAACAGGCACAGGCCCGCGATGCAGCCGGTTACGGCACGTTGACCGCGCCGCGCGATGGCATCGTCCTAAGCACCTCGGTGGAGGTTGGGACATTGGTTCTTGCCGGGACCGAGATCGCCACGCTTGCCTCATATGACGCGCGCGAGGCGGTGATTGACCTGCCCGCAGATCTGGCCATGCTGTTTGCGCCCGGCGCGGTATTTGAAATCCGTCACAGCAGCCCCGGCCTGCCCGTCGTTACCGGACATTTGCGGTTGATCGAGCCGCTGACCGAGACAAGCATCGACACACGGCGCGCGCGGATCGTGCTGCGCGACCCGCCAGCAGATTTTCGTATCGGCTCGTTGATCCAGACGCGCCCTGCACCGGGCACCGGCCCCAGCCTGACCGTTCCTGAAAGCGCCATCGTGACGCAGGGCGCGCAAAGCTATGTCTGGCGTGTCGGGCCAGGCCGCATCGCGCAGCGTATCGCGATCACACCCGGGCCAAAGGTGTCGACCCCCAATGGCACCCGGCGCACGGTCACCCAAGGGCTGAGCGCGGGCGACGAAATCATCTTGCGCGGGGTATCCGCCCTAACCGAAGGTCTGCCCCTTGGGGAGCGTTTGCCATGAAATTCAACCTGTCTGACTGGGCGTTGCACCATAAATCCTTCATCTGGTTTTTGATGCTGGTGTCGATGATTGCAGGAATTTTCGCCTATATTTCTATGGGGCGCGAAGAAGATCCCAGCTTCACGATCCGCACGATGGTTGTGTCCGCCTCCCTGCCCGGCGCGACCGCGCAGCAAACGGCGACGCAGGTAACCGACCGGATTGAACGCAAGCTGCAAGAGCTGGATGTGCTGGATTACACCCGGTCTGAAAGCTATCCGGGCCGTTCGGTGGTCTATGTCGAGCTGCGCTCTGACACGCCCAACGATCAGATCGCGCCAACATGGACCCGTGTGCGACAGATGATGTCGGACATTCGCGCCGACTTTCCAAATGAATTCCAGGGCTTTGGATTCAATGATGATTTCGGCGATGTCTATGGCAATATTTATGCGTTTACTGCACCCGATTTCCAACCGCAGACGCTGAAGTCCTATGTTGAGGATATGCGCGATGCGGTTTTGCGGCTGGATCAGGCCGGAAAGGTGGATCTGATCGGCACGCGTGAACGCGTAGTCTTTGCCGAGTTTTCGGCCCAGCGTCTGGCCGCGCTGGGACTGGATGGGCAGACCGTGATCAATACGCTTTCGGCACAAAATGCTATTGTGCCATCAGGCGTGATCCAGACCGGGCAAGAGCAGGTAGTGATCCGCGTTACAGGGCAGTTTGATTCCGCCACCGCGCTGGCCAAGGCGCCGCTGCGATCAGGGGATATTTTTTACACGCTAAGCGACGTGGCACAGGTATCGCAAGGCTATGCCGACCCGCCGTCAGCGCTGTTTCGCTTTGATGGGATGCCGGCAATTGGCCTTATCGTGGGCATGCGAGAGGGCGGAAATATCTTGAATTTCGGCGCAGATCTGGATGCCCTGATGGCCACGATGGCCGCGCAGCTGCCTCTGGGCATCACCATGCATAAGGTCGCAGATCAGCCTAGGGTGGTGGAAGACTCCGTCACCCATTTCCTGCGTGCCCTGGCCGAGGCGGTGGCGATTGTGCTGGCGGTCAGCTTCATCAGCCTTGGCATGCGCGCAGGGTTTGTGGTGTCTTTGACCATCCCGCTGGTGCTGGCGTTGACATTTGTTGTGCTGGATATGATCGGGATTACGCTACAGCGGATTTCGCTTGGCGCGTTGATTATTGCGCTGGGTCTGCTGGTAGATGATGCGATGATCGCGATTGAAACCATGATCACGCGTTTGGAAGTTGGGGACAGCCTTGCGCGGGCGGCATCCCATGCCTGGACCTCTATCGCGTGGCCAATGCTGACGGGCACATTGGTTACGGTGGCAGGGTTCATACCGATTGGGCTGAATGCCAGTCAGGCCGGCGAATATACCCGGTCGCTATTTTATGTGATCACGATCTCACTGCTGCTAAGTTGGGTGGTGGCCGTGCTATTTGCCCCCGTTCTGGGCGCGACATTCCTGCCGCCGAAATGGTCACGCCACACGGCCGAGCCGGGACGGATGCGGCGCGGGTTTCATAGGGTGCTGCGCTGGTCGATGGTGCATCGCTGGCTGACGATCACGCTGACAATCGCAATATTTGCTGTGTCATTGGTGGGGTTGAACCATGTTGAGCAACAGTTCTTCCCCAATTCCGACCGCACGCAGATCATGGTTGATGTCACGCTGCGCCAAAATGCGAATATTGAGGCCACGGACGCCGAAGTGCAGGCCTTTGACGCGTGGCTGGCCAACCGTGACGGGGTCGCGTTCTGGGCAAGTTATATCGGGACGCCCTCGCCGCGATTTGTGCTGACGCTGAATTTGCCCACCGCCACACCCAATGTTGGGCAGGTGATGATCGAAACCGACAGTCTGGCCGCGCGTGATCGCCTGATTGCACAGATCACACAATATAGTAACAGCCGTCCAGGCGTTGAATTCTTTGCCAAATCGATTGAGCTGGGACCGCCCGTAGGTAAGCCTGTGCAATACCGGCTTTCCGGCCCTGACGCAGCATCGCTGCCGGATTACGCGCGCAATTTGGCACAGGTCCTGGCACAAGACAGCCGCCTGGGCGCGATTGATTTGGATTGGAACGAACCGGTGCGGGTGGTCCGGGTGGTCTTGGATCAGGCGCGGTTGCGCCAATTGGGCCTGACGCAATCCGATGTCGCGCAGGTTTTGACCACGTTGTATCAAGGCCAAACCATCACGCAGCTGCGCGACGACACCGATTTGATCGATGTCACCCTACGCGGACAATCGGCGGAGCGCCGTTCGATTGAGGCATTGCAAAACCTGCAATTTGCCAACACTTCGGGCGTGCCGATCCCGCTCAGCTCTATCGCGCGGCTCGAATATACGACAGAGCCGCCGATCATCCGGGCCCGCGATCGGGTGCCCACATTGACTGTGCGCGCCGCCGTTTTGACGGCGGATCAGCCCGCCACGATCGTCGCAGCGTTATCGGATAGGATCGCAGCCTTCGGGCAAACCCTACCGCAGGGATATACAATCGCGTTGGGCGGGGCCGTCGAAGAAAGCAGCAAATCACAGGCACCAATTATCGCCGTTGTGCCGTTCATGCTGTTGATCCTACTGACATTAGTGATGATGCAGATGCAAAGCTTTCGTCTGCTGTTCGTGGTGCTGGCGGTGGCACCACTGGGGTTGATCGGCGTGGTCGCTGCGATGCTGCCGTTTGGCGCGCCCTTAGGGTTTGTCGCCATTCTAGGCGTGCTGGCCCTGCTGGGGATCTTGATCCGCAATTCCATCATCTTGATACAGGCCGCCGAGGATCTGCGCGCCATAGGGCACAGCCGCTGGCAAGCAATTTTTGAGGCCTCTGACCAGCGCGCGAGGCCGATTTTGCTGACCGCAGGCTCGGCCAGCCTGGCGTTGATCCCGATTGCGCGACAGGTGTTTTGGGGGCCGATGGCCTATGCAATGATGGGGGGAATCATGGCGGGCACGTTGATTACACTGCTTTTTGCGCCCGCGCTCTATTGTGCTGTCTTTCGGATCAGGCCAGAAGCGCAGCAAGATAGACCGTGATTGGGTCCGTTAGGGGGGCAGATGTCAGGCTTTGATCTGGTGATTTTCGATTGCGACGGGGTGTTGGTCGACAGTGAGGTAATTTCAGCCAAAATGCTGATTGCAGAGCTGGCGAAGCATGACATCCATGTCGACATGACCTATATCGCGCGCCATTTTCTGGGCCGGTCCTATCCAGTCGTATTGCAACAGATCCGTCATGAATTTGGCGTAGTCTTGCCAGACGGGTTTGAGGCCGATTACCGTGCCCGGCTGATCGCCGCGTTCCAAAAAGAGCTGAAGCCGGTGCCCCATGTCCACCGCGCAATATCCGCGATGGGGCTTCCTTATCATCTGGCCACGTCTTCCAGTCCGCCGCGTCTGGCGCAGTCTTTGGTGATCACCGGCTTGGCCGAGCTATTCGCAAATCGGACAAGCACGGCAAGCGAGGTCAAACATGGCAAGCCCGCGCCAGATCTGTTCCTGCATGTGGCGCGGAAATGTGGCGTGAACCCAGAGCGTTGCCTGGTAATCGAGGACAGCTTTGCGGGTATCCGCGCGGGTCTTGCCGCAGGGATGGAAGTGTGGCGGTTCACCGGCGGCAGTCACCTGACGGGCCTGTCCATTCCCGATGACCCTGCGGCGGTGGCACATAGAACATTTGCCTCATTCGATGATTTCTATCATCTTGATCCCCGTTTGCAGCCGAATGGACATCGCGCGATATGATTTTGAACGACAAAACAACCGAGACCGACGGCGCCGCACGCGATATGGCCGCACGGGCTGCATGGCTGTCGTTCGTCGGGGGCATGACCCAAGACCAGATCGCGCAAGAACTGGGCATTTCACGCCAGCGCGCGCAGCGTTTGGTGGCCCGTGCGGCCACGGAAGGCCTGATCCGGGTGCGTATTGATCATCCGATCGCCGCCTGCATGGAACTGGAGCGCCGCCTGATTGACCGGTTCAATCTGGATGGCGCATGGGTTGCCCCCTGCGCCGGGCGTGGCATTGATCCGCTTGCCGGGCTTGCGCCATTCGCAGCGCCGGTCATCGAGCGCCTGTTCGAGGTACCCGCGCAACAGGTTATCGCGCTTGGCACCGGGCGGACACTGCGCCAAATCGCTGAACATATGCAACAGATCGACGGCAGCCATCATAAGCTGGTGTCATTGATCGGCAATGTCGCACCCGATGGCTCGGCCTCGCTTTACGAGGTGATTGTGCGCCTGGCAGAAAAAACCTCGGCGCCACATTTTCCGATGTCGATCCCGGTGGTCGCAGGATCCGAAACAGAGCTGGAGCTGTATCGCGCCCTGCCGCATGTGAATTCCTCGCGGGCATTGGCGCAATCTGCGGATCTGGCAGTTGTGGGCATTGGACAGATGTCGCTTGATGCACCCTTGCTGGTGGACGGTTTTATCACCGCACAAGAACATGCCGATTGGGTCGCGGCCGGCGCGGTAGGGGAAATCTGCGGCCATGCGTTTAATGCGCAGGGGCGCTATTTGGATCACGCGATGAACCGCCGTATTGTTGGGGTGCAGGTGAATAACGATGTGATGCCCATCTATTGCATTGCAGGCGGGCCAAAAAAGATCCCCGCATTGACAGCCGCGTTAAAGGGGCGGTTGATGACACATCTGATCACCGACGAATCGACTGCGAAAACTCTGCTACAGATCGATTTTTAACCCAGAGTTCATATTCACATTGGACAGTTCGGTTCGGCAGGTCGGTGCAATTCCGGCCTGTTTCGCCGTGAGATGCCTTGATTTCATGCAAGGTGTAAATTTCGTCAATCAAGGCTCTTGACTTAAATCCAGGTTCGAGTGAATATTTGCCCATGACGCGGGCAAATGCTCGCATCTAATGGGAGGAATACCATGAACACGACGATCCGTGCCCTGATGGGCGCGTGCGCTTTTGGCGCGCTTGTAACCGCAGCTGCAGCAGAAACCACCATCACTGTTGCCACCGTGAACAACGGCGACATGGTGCGTATGCAAAGCATGATGGATGCATTTAACGAAGCACATCCCGACATTAAAGTTGAGTGGGTGACCCTAGAAGAAAACATTCTACGTCAGCGCGTTACGCAAGATATCGCCACCAAGGGCGGACAGTTCGACGTGATGACGATCGGCAATTACGAAGTTCCGATCTGGGGCGAACGTGGTTGGCTGGCTCCGCTGTCAGACCTGCCGGCTGACTATGATGTCGACGATCTTCTGCCCGCAATGCGCGGCGCGTTGTCGGTCGATGGCACGCTTTATGCGGCACCGTTCTATGGCGAATCTGCAATGATCATGTATCGCACCGATCTGGCTGAAAAAGCCGGTGTGGACATGGGCGAAATGCCAAATTGGGCCACCGTTAAAGACGCGGCCGCCAAGATGACCGACAAAGACAATGGCATCTATGGTATCTGCCTGCGCGGCAAACCCGGCTGGGGCGAGAACATGGCATTCATTTCGGCCATGGCGAATTCATACGGTGCGCGCTGGTTCGATATGAACTGGGAACCGGAATTCGACACCGCACCGTGGCAAGATGCGTTCAAAGACTATCTGGATCTGATGACCAATTACGGCCCGCCCGGCGCGTCGTCGAATGGCTTCAACGAAAACCTGTCGCTGTTCCAGCAGGGTAAATGTGGCATGTGGATTGACGCAACTGTTGCGGCGGGCTTCGTGACCGATCCGGCGGAATCGACTGTGGCAGACAATGTCGGCTATGCAGTATTCCCGAACAAAGAAGGTGTTGATAACCACGGGAACTGGCTGTGGTCTTGGAACCTGGCAATCCCAGCCTCGACCGAGAAAATGGATGCTGCAAAAACCTTCGTGGAATGGGCAACATCGAAAGAATACACCGCGCTTGTGGCGGAAAAACAAGGCTGGCGCGCAGCCCCTCCCGGCACGCGGACGTCGCTTTACGAAAATGCCGATTACACCGCAGCGGCCCCGTTTGCCAAGCTGACAATCGACACGATCAACGAAGCAACGCCTGAAACACCGTCGGTCCAAGAAACCCCCTATGTTGGTGCGCAATTCGTTTCGATCCCGGAATTCCAGGGCATTGGCACAGCAGTCGGTCAGGTCTTCTCTGCCGCGCTTGCCGGTCAAATGGACGCGGATCAAGCCCTTGCAGCTGCACAGGCGTTGACCGATCGTGAAATGAAAAAAGCCGGTTACATCAAGTAATTGACTGCGGCGCGGGCCGATCCCAAATGATTGGCCCGCCCACTAAAGGCCCCCGAGGGGGCCTTTTCCAATCCTACACCCCAATCCGAAACAACGCGCGCCGAGGTAGCCGATGGCCACAAAGCATTCCCGCGCCGCCGCAAGGTTGATGATTTCGCCCGCAGTGCTTTTGCTGCTGGGTTGGATGATCGTGCCGTTGGCGATGACGCTCTATTTCTCATTCCTACGATATAATCTTTTGATGCCCGGCATGGAGGAATGGACGGGCCTGACGAATTACGAATTTTTTGTCACAGACCCGGCGTTCTTTACCGCATTGCTGAACACGTTGCTTTTGGTGGGCGGGGTGTTGTTGATCACCGTCATCGGTGGCACGCTGCTGGCGCTGCTGCTGGATCAGCCGATGTTTGGCCAAGGGATTGTCCGGATCCTTGTAATTGCGCCATTCTTTGTCATGCCCACCGTTTCGGCGCTGGTATGGAAAAATATGTTTTTGAACCCGGTCAATGGGTTATTTGCGCATATCGCAGGGTTCATGGGCCTGCCTGCCTATGATTTTCTGGGTCAGGCACCACTGGCATCGATCATCGGGATTGTCGCATGGCAATGGCTGCCCTTTGCGACGCTGATCTTGCTGACCGCGTTCCAATCGCTCGACCAAGAGCAGCTGGAAGCCGCCGAGATGGATGGTGCAAGCGCACTGTCGCGATTCTGGTATATCATGCTGCCGCATCTGGCGCGCGCGATCACTGTTGTGATTTTGATCCAGACTATCTTCTTGCTGTCGATTTTTGCGGAAATTCTGGTGACCACAAATGGCGGTCCGGGCGTTGCATCAACCAACCTGACCTACCTTATCTATGTGCAATCCTTGCTGCAGTTTGATGTGGGTGGCGGCTCTGCCGGCGGTGTCATCGCGATCATTCTTGCCAATATTGTTGCGATCTTCCTGATGCGGATGATCGGCAAGAACCTGGAGGCGTAACATGGCACGCGCAATTACCAACCGTCGCAAGACGATCAATACAGCCGTGGCATGGGCCATTGGGATTGCTATCTTTTTCCCGATCCTGTGGATCTTTATCCTGTCGTTCAAAACCGAAGGCAACGCAATTGCCACCCCGCTGAAGATGTTCTTCTCGGGCTGGACATTGGAAAGCTATGGCCTGGTGATGGAGCGGTCGAACTATTTCAGGTTCTTCATGAACTCTGTCATCCTGGCAGTCGGCTCCACCCTTTTGGGGCTGATTATCGCCGTGCCGGCTGCGTGGTCGATGGCCTTTGTGCCCAGCAAACACACCAAGAATATCTTGATGTGGATGCTGTCGACCAAAATGTTGCCGCCGGTGGGCGTTCTGGTGCCGCTGGTGCTGTTGTTCAATAAGCTGGGGCTGACCGATACGCATTTCGGTCTGGTCGTGGTGCTTACCTTGATCAACCTGCCGATCATCGTGTGGATGCTGTATACCTATTTCAAGGAAATCCCCGGTGAAATTTTGGAAGCGGCCCGTATGGATGGTGCCGGGCTGAAGGAAGAAGTGCTGTATGTTCTGACGCCTATGGCAATTCCGGGCATGGCCTCGACGGTGCTGTTGAACATCATCCTTGCATGGAATGAGGCATTTTGGACGCTGAACCTGACGACAACGGCGGCAGCGCCTTTGACCCAGTTCATCGCCAGCTATTCCTCACCCGAGGGGCTGTTCTACGCAAAGCTTTCGGCAGCGTCGATTATGGCGATCGCACCGATCCTTATCATGGGCTGGTTCAGCCAAAAACAACTTGTCCGCGGCCTGACATTCGGCGCGGTGAAATAAGAACAGGGACGAGACACCATGGGACGTATTGTACTTAATAAAGTCCGCAAGTCTTTCGGAGAGGTGGAAGTTATCCCGCCGTTGGATCTGGAAATCGAAGATGGCGAATTTGTCGTCTTTGTGGGCCCGTCGGGCTGCGGTAAATCTACCCTTTTGCGGTTGATCGCGGGGCTGGAGGACGTGTCCTCGGGCGCGATTGAAATTGACGGCGTGAATGCCACATCTAAACGCCCGTCAGAGCGCGGTTTGGCGATGGTGTTCCAAAGCTATGCTTTGTATCCGCATATGTCGGTCAAAAAGAACATCGCCTTTCCGATGAAAATGGCGGGCATGCCGGTCGCAGAGCAGGAGGAACGCATTGCAGCGGCTGCCAAGGCCTTGAACCTGACCGATTATCTGCATCGCAAACCCGGTCAACTGTCCGGCGGTCAGCGTCAGCGAGTGGCCATCGGCCGGGCAATTGTGCGCGAACCACAGGCCTTCTTATTCGACGAACCTTTGTCGAATTTGGATGCCGCCCTCCGTGTCAATATGCGGCTTGAAATCTCAGAGCTGCACCAGACGTTAAAAACCACGATGGTCTATGTGACCCATGATCAGGTCGAAGCCATGACAATGGCGGATAAGATCGTGGTGCTGCGTGCGGGGCATATTGAACAGGTTGGCTCCCCGTTGGAGCTGTATCGCAACCCACGCAACAAATTTGTCGCCGGGTTCATTGGCTCGCCCAAGATGAATTTCATCGAAGGGGAACGGGCAGCATCACGGGGCGCGCATACGATTGGCATCCGTCCTGAACATATCGATCTGTCCGTCGATCCTGTTGAGGGGGCGATTGTCGGCAAGATCGGCGTGTCAGAGCATTTGGGGTCGGACACTTTCGCCCATGTGCATTGTGAGGGGATCGGCCTGATGAATGTCCGTGTGTCGGGCGAGGCCGATATCCACGCAGGCGACACCGTCTATCTTCAACCGCAAGAGCATAACCTGCACCGTTTCGGTGAAGACGGTCTGGCGATTACGCTTTAAACGGCCAAGGCCCCGGTATCTGATGTAATGGCCGGGGCCAATTCTACCCAATCACGGCACCGGGCTGGCCATATTGGCCCGACCTGCCCCCAAACCCCGACATTTGATGCTTGGGGTCACTGGATACGCCGGATTTTATCGTATAAACAGCTATGGGAGCGCTAACATCGCTCCTGCATCGGGCCTTCGGGGCTGCCACTTATGGAAAAGGTGCCGCTATGGTACGTCTGTCAACTGCGACATTGGATCAACTTCCCGCAAGCGTGACACGCCCGACCTATGATCGGTCTGCGTTGACACCCGGTATTGTGCATATCGGTCTTGGGAATTTCCACCGCGCTCATCAAAGCTGGTATCTGCACCGCTTATTTCAGCAAGGGCTTTACCTAGATTGGGCGATTATTGGCGCGGGTGTGCGCGCCCCTGACGCCGTGATGCGCGATAAATTGCTGGCGCAAGACTGCCTGACGACCTTGATTGAGCTGGACCCAAAGGGCCAATCCGCAGAGGTTGTCGGCTCAATGATCGATTACATTCCGATTGAGGAAGGCAACGCCAGCCTGATCGCGGCAATGGCCAAACCGGAAATCCGTATCGTCGCGCTGACCGTGACCGAAGGCGGATATTTCATCGATCCGGCGACAAAGGGCTTTGATGCCACCCACCCTGACATCCAGCATGATGCGGCCAACCCATCGCGTCCCAAAACCGCCTTCGGGGCGATGGTCGCTGCGCTGAAACTGCGCCGTGACGCGGGCACCGGCCCTTTCACTGGCCAATGCTGCGATAACCTGCAAGGCAATGGGGCGATTTTACGTCAGACCGTTGTGTCCCTTGCCCGCTTGTCCGACCCGGCACTGGCCGATTGGATCGATACCAATTGCAGCTTCCCTAATGCGATGGTTGACTGCATTGTCCCCGCAACTGGGCCGAAAGAGCTGCAATTGGTGCGCGATGATTACGGGATCGAAGATGATTGCCCGGTCACGCATGAGAATTTTCGCCAATGGGTCATTGAGGATGATTTCTGCGCAGGGCGTCCGGATTGGGATAAGGCGGGCGCGACATTCTCGGATGATGTGCATGCGTTTGAAACCATGAAAATCCGCATTTTGAACGGCGGACATCAGGTGATTTCGGATGTGGGGGAGGTTCTCTCTGTTCCATCCATTTCGGGCTGCATGCAGCATCCCAAAATCTCTGCGCTGTTCACCAAGGTGGAGCAGGATGAAATCGTTCCGCATGTGCATGATGTTCCGGGCATGACACCGGCGGAATATGTGCAGCTGATCGAAACGCGCTTTTCAAACCCGATGATCGTTGACACCACGCGTCGTGTGGCCTTTGACGGGTCATCGCGTCATCCGGGCTTTATCTTGCCATCGGTGCGTGAAGGGCTGGCCAAAGGCGTGTCGGTCGAAGGGCTGGCGTTTGTATCCGCCGCATGGGCGCGCTATTGCACAGGCACCCGCGATGATGGAACCGTGGTAGAGCCCAACGACCCATTCTGGGCCGACCTGCAACCCTTGGCGATAACAGCGAAAGATACGCCGATGGTCTGGCTGGAAAACCGTGTTCTATATGGTGACCTGGCGGATGAGCCGCGCTTTGCCAAACCGTTTTGCACATGGCTGACGCTGATGCATACGCAGGGCATGGATGCCGCCCTAAGCGCATATTTAGGCTAAGGGGCAAATCATGTATCTTGGGATCGATCTGGGCACATCGGGTCTTCGCGCCTTGCTGATGGATGAGGGCGGCACCGCCATTGGCGCGGCAGAGGCACATTACACAGTGTCGAACCCTGCTCCAGGCTGGTCCGAACAAGACCCAGCGCAATGGATCACCGCGCTGGAAACAGCCGTGACCGCGCTGCGCAACGCACATCCGGCATTTTCTGCACTGAAAGGTGTGGGGATTTCGGGCCATATGCATGGCGCGACCGTGTTGGATCAGGCGGGCGATGTTCTGCGCCCATGTATTTTGTGGAATGACACCCGATCCCATATTCAGGCCGCAGAACTGGACGCACAGCCCCGTTTTCGCGAACTGTCCGCCAATATCGTCTTTCCTGGCTTCACAGCGCCAAAATTGGCATGGATACGCCAGCATGAGCCAGAAGTATTCGCGAAAATCGCCAAGGTTCTGCTGCCCGCGGCCTATTTGGGGTATTACCTGACGGGCGAATATGTGGCGGATATGTCCGACAGTGCAGGCACAAGCTGGCTGGATACCGGAGCGCGGGATTGGTCTGATGAGCTGCTGTCTGCGACCGGGTTGCGCCGGGAACAGATGCCGCGCCTGATCGAAGGCTGTCAGGCGGCTGCCGCACTGCGCCCCGAAGTGGCCACACGTTGGGGCGTGGCCGACAGCGTGGTTGTCGCCGGGGGCGCGGGTGACAATGCCGCAGCAGCCGTTGGCATTGGCGCGATGAATGAAGGCGAGGGTTTTGTCAGCCTTGGGACCTCCGGTGTGTTGCTTGCCGCACGCGGTGGCTTTGCCCCTGCCCCAGAAACCGCGCTGCATACGTTTTGCCACGCCGTACCCGGGCGTTGGTATCAGATGGGTGTGATGCTATCAGCGACCGACAGCCTGAATTGGCTGGCCCGGATCACCGGACAGACACCGGCGCAGCTGACCCGCGCATTGCCACAATTACAGGCGCCGGGTCGAGAGCGCTTCCTGCCCTATCTCTCGGGTGAGCGGACACCGCATAATGACGCGCAGATCCGGGGCAGTTTTACCGGATTGGGCACTGATACAACAGTCGACCATATGACGCGTGCGGTTTTGGCCGGTGTGGCCTATGGCCTGCGTGACAGTGCAGAGGCGCTGCGTGCGACCGGGGCGGAGCTTGGTCAATTGCTGGCGATTGGCGGTGGCACTGGCTCTAAATTATGGGTTGAGATGATCGCCACGGTGCTGAACTGCCCGCTGGCCCTGCCCAAAGACGGAGAGTTCGGCGCTGCCCTTGGCGCCGCGCGCCTTGGGTTGATCGCCGCCACAAAGGCCGATGCAAACACAGTTCTAACCCCGCCAGAGCTGGGCGAAGTGATCGCCCCCAATACCGCCTTGCACGCGGCCTTCGACGACGAGTATCACGCATTTAAGGCCGCCTACCCGGCCATTCGCGCCATTCAATAGCGCACCTTCCCATATTATAGTTCCAAGGAAATCGACCATGATCCTGTGTTGCGGTGAAGCCCTGATTGATATGATCCCGACGCCCACGGCCGCAGGGCCAATGGGCTATGTGCCCCATATTGGCGGAGCGATTTTCAATACTGCCATTGCCTTGGGGCGGTTGGGACAACAAACCGGGATGTTGACAGGCTTGTCGGATGATTTGTTCGGCCAGCAATTGGCCGAGGGGCTAACGGCCAGCCATGTCGATACGTCTTTGGCAATCCGATCGGATCGGCCCACCACCTTGGCCTTTGTGAAACTGACCGACGGCCACGCAACCTATACGTTCTATGATGAAAACTCTGCCGGGCGCATGATTACGCAAGAGGATCTGCCCACCCTGCCCGACGATGTGAGCGCGTTGTATTTCGGCGGTATCAGCCTTGCGGTGGAACCGGGCGCAGATACATATGCCGCCTTGCTGGGCAATACCCATGACAGCCGCGCGGTGATGATTGATCCCAATATCCGCCCCGGTTTTATCCGCGATATCGAACGCTACCGCGTGCGGTTGGAACAGATGGTCCGTCATTCCGATATTGTCAAAGTGTCTGATGAAGATCTGAACTGGATCTATCCTGGCGCAGACTCCATTGCACAGAAAGTTGCCCGTCTGCGTGAACTTGGACCCGCGATGGTGATTGTCACGCGTGGCGGTGCGGGGGCCTCGGCCTGGCTGGCAGACGGCGTTGAGATCGAAGTCATCGCGAAAAAAGTCGATGTGGTCGATACAGTCGGTGCAGGCGATACGTTCAACGCAGGCGTATTGGCGATGTTGTCAGAGTTGGGCTGCCTGTCCAAAGCAGGCCTGCGTAAATTGGCACCTGAAGACGCCATTCAGGCCTTGGAAAACGGCGCAAAGGTTGCCGCGATAACCGTGTCGCGCGCAGGGGCCAACCCGCCTTGGAAATCAGAGCTGTAATCCACGGTATTTTATGAAATTGCTATATGGGCGGCGTGTTGGGATAGCCCCGCACGCCGCCCATATACCATATCAAGCACCTGCTTGCCCCCTATCCACCACCGACTGCCAGCATTTGCGGCAAAGCGCGTGGCCTCTGAAAATCCGATGGGTATACTTGTCTGTGACCCAAATTTTCTGACTTGTGCATTCATTGAATATTGTGCGTTTTGTCCCATAAGCGGGAAAACTCTGTTGAGTTTGTTCTAGTAATTTGAGCGCGTTATACGCTACCCATAGGTTGAGCATATTCACTCGTATTCTCGGAAAGAAATTACTGTGATGGTCGATCAGGATAACACAAGCAGCAATGAACAGGCGCCAACTGAAAAAATGGTGATTGTCGGTGTTGCCGCCTCTGCTGGTGGGTTGGAAGCCACGTCGATCTTAGCGCAGAACCTGCCCCCGAAATTGGGCGCCGCTTATGTTCTGGCGCAGCATATGTCACCCAGTCACAAAAGCATGCTGGTACAATTACTTGCGCGCGAAACAACGCTGAACGTGCGCGAAATTGAAGATCATGAACTGCCGCAACCTGATACGATTTATGTGCCACCGCCCGGCTTCGATGTCATTTTGGAAGACGGCATGTTGCAGTTGCGCCCACCAGAGGGGCATCTGGTTGCGCCAAAACCCTCTGCGGATCGGCTGTTCAAATCTATCGCGCTGGAGCTGCGCGAACGCGCGGTAGGGGTGGTTTTATCTGGCACGGGATCGGATGGCAGCTACGGGGTCCAGGCCATTCGTGAGGCCGACGGCATCACCATCGCGCAAGAGCCCTCTTCGTGCAAATATGATTCCATGCCCGTCTCAGCGATGCGCACCGGCTGTGTCGATCTGTGCCTGACCCCGCGCCAGATCGGCGAACATCTGGAAGATATCTTGAAACGGCGCCGCGATTTTGGTGAGCTGAAAGAGATCAACACCCCGAACGGCAAGAACTCTGATCTGTTCCATATCCTGTTGGCGCATACATTGGTTGATTTCCGGCACTACAAGGAAAACACGATCAATCGCCGCATTCATCGCCGGATGATCGCCAAAGGCATTGAACATTATAACGATTACGTTGAACTGTGCCGCCGCTCTGTTGAAGAGGTCGAGGCGCTGTATCGCGATTTGCTGATCTCTGTCACGCATTTCTTCCGCGATCCCGATCAATTCAATACCCTGCGCAATACGCTGGCTGAAAAACTGAAAGATAACAAAGACCCGATCCGGATCTGGATCCCCGGTTGCGCCACGGGCGAAGAGGCCTATTCCATCGCCATTCTGGCTGTTGAGGCGCTTGGCGGGTTGGAGAATGTTGAAAAAGAACAGCTTCAGATTTTTGCCACCGATATTGATGACCGTGCACTGGCGATTGCACGCAAGGGGCAATATCCGTCTTCGGCCATCAATGATGTCCCCGAAGAATTTCAAGCCCGTTATTTCGATCTTGCCGATGATCATTACACGGTGCGCCAACGACTGAAATCCTTTGTGCTGTTCTCACGTCACAACGTGTTTCAAGATGCGCCTTTCATCTCGATCGACCTTGTGTCGATCCGCAACGTGATGATCTATTTTGAATCCAAGCTGCAAGAACGGGTGTTGACCCGTATCCAATATGCGCTGAACCCTGACGGGCTGCTGTTTCTTGGCACGTCTGAAACCACGGGATTGTTGGAAAATTATTTCGTGCCGACACAGCAATACGCAAAGATTTTCCGCAAACGCTCCGCCAAGATGGGCAATGCCCTTTCCCCTGAAACCACGATTGCAAGCAACCTTCCTATGCGTCCGGGCGGACATCGGGCGCGAGCGGCTGCGGCGGATCGCACCGACCTGTGGCGGTTTGATTCCCTTGCGCGATCTGTGTGTAAAGTTGGCTTCCTGACAAATCGCGATCGCACAATCGTCAAGATTTATGGCGATATCGCCCCGTTCGTCGAGATGACCAACCCGATCAACGGCGGGCTGACATTGGATGTGCTGCGCAAGGTCTTGTCCTACGAAGCCAATTCGATGTTGCTGATTGCCTTAAAGCAAAAGGAAAGCCGCGCCGGGCAATGGCATGAGCTTGACGGGCGCGATTTCAACACGGTGCGGATGACGGCCTGGCCGATCATTGATGATGACGGCTCTGACCCGCTGGTGCTGATCGGATTTGAGACCGAGATGCGCACCGCCCCCGACCCCAGCGCGACCGAGCGGACAGATTACCTTGACTATCTGGAAGCAGAATTGGCCCGCACCCGCGACACATTGCAGGTGACGATCGAGCAATTGCAGACCTCGAACGAGGAATTGCAATCGCTGAACGAAGAGCTGCAAAGTTCAAACGAAGAATTACAATCCACCAATGAAGAATTGGAAACATCCAACGAAGAACTGCAATCCACTAATGAAGAACTGATCACTGTCAATGAAGAGCTGCTGGTCAATACCTCTCAGTTGGAACGGATCTCGGCAGAACTGGCTGGGCTTATTAAGGGTTTGCCCACGGTTATGATGATGCTGGATCAGGGGCTTTTGATCCGTCAGGCCTCTAAAAGCGCGGTACGGCAATTCGATATTCGGGAACGCGGGACATCGCTTGGCCATCTGTCGCAATGCCATTTGCCGGCGAATTTCCCGCCCTTGGTCGATCTGTGTTCACAAGCCCTTCTGGACAGGAAAAACCACACCCGCCAATTCGAAGATAACGGTGTTTTATGCACCCTGACCGTGTCGCCATTGACCACCGATCATAACGGGTTGATTGGCCTGATCGTGTTGTTGGAGCAGGTCGATATGTCGGTCGATGCGGTATTGAACCAAACGCTGCGTCGTTTTGGCGAGATTGGCAGCTGGCGGGTTAATCTGTTGACCGGTGCCGTTGATTGGTCCGATGAGACTTACCGCATTCATGGGATCGACCAGCAAGAGCGCGCCCTGGTCATGGCCGACGGCATCGATTTCTATCTTGAAGAAGACCGCCCCAAGGTGAAAGCCGCCATTGAACATGCGATTCAATCCGGCGAAAGCTTTCATTTCTACGCGCGGCTGAAACGCGGAGATGGTCAGATTATCGTCGTAGAAAGCGCCGGCTCGGCGATGTATAATGATCAGCAAGAGCCGGTGGCGCTGGTCGGTGTTTTCCGCGACTTCTCGAAGATGCGCAATGAACAGCTGTTAATGCAGCATTACAACCAACTGGCCGCAGATCAGGAAATTGGCTTCTTTACCTATGACATCTACAACGATCTGATGTTCTGGAAGCCGCGGCTGTATGAATTGCTGAGAACAGACAAATCGGTGGTGCCGACGCTGGCGATGACCATTGAACAGCTGGTGGACCACGACCGTGACGCGCTGCAGGCGCAATTTTCCGCCGCGATTGAAGCCGGACGCAGGTTTGACATTGACTCAACAGTGCAAATGGCAAATGGAACACAGGCACCTTGCCGCGTTTCGGCCCATATCGCGGCCTCAAGCGAAGGTGAACCGCGCTATGTTTACGGCGCCATTTCGCTGATCTAAGGTAGGGAGACTATGTAAAATCATAACTACATGCTATGGTCTGGCGCATATCCAGTACTAACCTTCTGTTAACACGCTGGCGAGATATCTAGTTTAGAGTTCCGAGTAGAGTAGAAGGATTGTTTGATGTACGAGGACGGGCAATCGGAATCTTGTGATCTGTCACAAGTCTCCATTTCCCTTATTAGGGACGAAGAAACACATGAGTGGTTTGTGGAAAGAACGGTTTTTAAGCGCGAAAACTTAAGCCACAATGTGCAATTTTCGCAGCCTGTTCCCTTGAACAACGCCTTCACAGATGAATTTCGTGAAAACCTGATCAAAGTTTTACCCAAGAGTTTTGAGTTTCAGGTGTTCAGCGATCCGACGCTGGTAATCGAACTGCCCGGTTTGATCCTTGGCGGGGTGCGTATCCTGACCCAAAAAATCTGGAGCGGAACACAGGCCGTGACAGTTCGTTTTTCCAAAGCGCTGGGGGCGTTGCATTCGCTTCTCGCCCCCGGCCATCGAACAGAGCATCACACTCTTGAGGCGCTTGAAACCACGGCTGCGCAGACCTTATCCGCGCTGTTGCAGCCATGCTTACACCTGCTGGACGCCGATCGGGATCTGATCCAAGACCCAAAGGTATCAGATCAGGTTCTGGCACGTTTGGAACGGCTGGATAGCCTGCGTGATGAGATGGGCTTTTTCTCCTATTTGCTACAACGTTTCATCGAAAACGCCTCGCACACGGATGCGCCTGGCAGCGACACCAATGGTGCATTTGTCCAAAATATCACGCCACAATCTCTGGCCTACTGATTTGCCAGCATTGTGTGGCATGTTCACCTGACGAAAGCACCGCTGTCGGCCGCCCCTTCTGTCCAATATCTAAAACAGTTACGTTTGTCACAAGACGTGCGCGCGCCGGACACGGTGTATTACCCATATGTTGCCAGAGCGTGAACGTAGAGTTTACGCAGCCATTCCCAGTTTCTGAACGGGTGTGATACGGCCGTTGCGCATGTTCGGGCATTCAATACTGTAGCACCAGAGCCATGCCCTACTGGTCAGCCCATCCCATCAGGCTGTCACTGACGTATACCGTAAGCGTTCGCTGGACAACACTGACGGCTTAGGTTGACAGCTTGAAGTTCCACGGTAGGAGTTCATCGAGCCGGCTTTGCGGATGTCCGTTTGCGATCGCTGTGAGAGTTGCCTTGAGATAGGCGAATGGCTCGACGCCGTTGATCTTGCAGGTCTCGATCAGTGAGGCGATGCGGCCCCAAGCGATGCCGCCCTCGTCGTGACCGGCAAAGAGTGCGTTCTTGCGGTTCAAAGCGATCGGTCGGATCATGTTTTCGACGCGGTTGTTGTCGATTTCGACGCGACCATCAGCCAGGAAGGTCTGCAGCCCATCCCAGTGATTGTGGATGTAAGTCAGCTTTTCGCCCAAGCGGGATTTGGCAAAGACCTTGCGTCGCTCAGCTTGAAGCCAATCACCGAAGGCCGCGATCAGCGGGGCACTGCGGGTCTGGCGGGCAGACAATCGCTGGCCGGGGGAGATGCCACGGATGTCGGCTTCGACGGTATAGATTTCGGCAATGCGGCGCAGACCTTCGGCGGCGATCTCTGATGCATCGCGGTCGAAGACTTCCTTTAGCTTGCGCCGGGCATGCGCCCAACAATGGGCGACCTGCACGGGATCGCCGCCCTTTCGGGTAGGCTTGGTCAGCCGGTTATACCCCTGGTATCCGTCGATCTGCAGGATGCCATCAAAGCCCGTCAGGAATGTTTCGGCATTCTGCCCCGCCCGACCGGGTGCATAGACGTAGACCACACCGGGCGGATCCTCTCCGCCCCATGGCCGGTCATCGCGGGCCAGCGCCCAAAGATAGCCGGTCTTGGTTTTACCGCGTCCCGGATCCAGCACCGGGGCCGTGGTTTCGTCCATGAACAGCTTGCTGGATCGTTTCAGGTGTTCGGCAAGCCGGTCAACGACGGGCTTGAGGTGGAACGCCGCCTTACCCACCCAATCGGCCAGCACGGCGCGGTGCAGATCAAGACCCGCCCGCGCCAGGATCTGGCTTTGGCGGCAGAGTGGCAGGTGGTCGGCGTCTTCGGGGCTTACGCGGCCCCACTGGAGCCACGGTCCCCTTCGACTTGCTGACCAGCACATGGGCGATGGTCGCCTGGGTCGGCAGGCCGCCCATGATCAGATGCGATGGGGGGGGGCTTGGGTCACGCCATCGCTGCAGGTCCGGCAGGCGTATCTCGGGCGCACGGTGACAATGACACGCAACTGCGCCGGCACGATATCCAGCCGCTCATTGCGGTCTTCACCGATCTTGTGCATGACGCCGCAGCCACAGGGGCAGATCAGGCTGTCGGGCTCGATGCGCTGTTCGATGCGCGGCAGTGCGGCCGGGAGATTGCCGATGGTGCGCTTTGGCGCAGGTTTGGTTGCCGTTTTGTCACCTGACCTGTCAGCCAGATGTTCCTTTTGCACCTCGACCTCGGCCAGTGCGATCGACAGATCCTCGAACGCCAACTGCCGCTCATCCTCGGTCAGCTTTTCCGACCGTTTGCCATGCAGGGCATGGTTCAGCTCGGCGATCAGGTGCTCTTGCCGTTGGGTTATTTCTGTGAGCGCTGCGACCTTTTCGATCAACGCCATCCCGCCCGCGCGTTGCGCAGCCGGGATGGCGGAAAGATTAAGTGACGGGGCAGTTTACATGGGCCATATCTACACAGATACCCCAGTGAAATCACGCAAAAACATATGGTTGGTTCATTCTGCCGCAGCAGGTGGGCGCGCCTCTAAGGCCTTTACCTTACGCCAGTCCAGACCGGCAAACAGGGCCTCAAACTGGGCATGGTTCAGCGCCATCACCCCGTCCAATCGGATCGTGACTTGGCCCATTGCAATCTCGATCGATGCTTAGGGTGGTGCTGCGGGCGTGACTGGCTGCCCCGCAACAGCTGGCACATGCGCCCTGCCGCTACCATCCGACATCACGATCGGTGCAAAACAGAGACCGTCATCTTCAACCACAGGCAAAACCAACCGGCCATCACGCGCACGACCACGCCATTCCGACAAATGGTTCGCCCGCAGCCCATACCGCGCCGCAACTGCATTCACGCTCACACACCCGGCTGCAAACTCTCAGCAACGATCCGCGCCTTTATCTCATCCGGCCAGCGTCGCTGTCCGTTGGTCCTTATCTCCACCCCGTAATCCCGGAGAAACTCCAACGTAGTCGCCATCGCGAAACTCCTGCACCGATCTCCATCGGACATGGCATCGCAGGTCAGACAAGCGGGCAAAAGGTGAGGGCCAGCGAACGCTTACTCACAGCCGAACATTTGAGCGTCAAATGGCGCGATTTTCCGGGATCAGAGCCAACAATTTTCGACATACAATCGCACGGCCAGCCCAAAATACATACAGCCCCCCTGAGGCCATCAGGAGGGCCGTAATATTCACATATTCGTCTAAGGCTTAGTCTTTGAAGCGTTTGCCTTTGGGCGCGCCGGCGTTTTTATCCTTGAACGATTTTTTGGCGCCGTATTTGGCCTTCGGCTTGCCATCGCTGGGGCCACCACGATCATCAAAGTCACGCTTTGGCTTACCACCGAATTTCTTACCGCCTGGGCCGCCCGAGAAACGCTCGGGCCGTGGGCCACGTCCGCCCGGCTTGAACCCGGTTTTGTTGCGCACTTCAGCGGGCACACCATCAACCATCGTCAGCGTCAGATTGTCACCGATTTCCATTTCCGGACCCAATGCGTCAAGAAAGTGGTTCACAGCTTTTTCCGAAATTTCGACAAAGCTCTCTGTCGCACCAATACGGATTGCGCCGATTTCCGAACGCGTGATGCCGCCTGCTTCGCAGACTTTTGGCATCAACCAGCGCGGGCTGGCATTGCCTCCGCGGCCAATTGACACTGCAAACCAACGGCTTGGGCCGAATGGGCCGCTGCTGTCATTGCGCGGCGCGACCGACATCAGATCCTCTGGCGCAGAGCGCTGACCGCGCCACATACGCACCATCGCCAGCGCAATGGCCTCGGGGGATTGAGCGGCCAGAACCTCACGAACGGTTTTGGCTTCGACATCGGTTGCTGAATCGGTCCAGATTGGATCGGCCAGCAAACGCTCTTCATCCTTGGCCAAAACCGCCTCGGCAGAGGGGCCTGCCTCCCATGTGGCTTCAACTTTGGCACCGCGCAGCAGGCGCTCTGCCTTTTTGCGGCCCTTTGGCGGCACGATCAGCGCAGAGATACCCTTACGACCCGCGCGGCCGGTCCGGCCTGAGCGGTGCAAAAGCGCCTCTTCTGATTGTGGCAAATCTGCGTGGATCACCAGGTCCAGATTGGGCAAATCAATCCCGCGTGCGGCAACATCGGTCGCCACGCAGACGCGCGCGCGACCGTCGCGCATCGCTTGCAACGCATGGCTACGTTCTTGCTGGCTCAGCTCTCCGGACAAGGCCACAACATTGAACCCACGGTTGGTCAGGCGCGACATCAGGCGCGACACTGTGGCACGCGTATTGGCGAACACAATCGCATTGGGCGCTTCATAGAACCGCAACAGGTTGGTGATTGCGTTTTCTTCGTCGCGATCGGCAACCATCACGGCGCGGTATTCAATGTCGCTGTGTTGTTTCTTGCCCGAAATCGTGGAAATCCGCTGCGCGTCTTTCTGGTAACGCTTGGCCAAACGCGCAATATCTGCCGACACCGTGGCCGAGAACAAAAGTGTCTGACGGTCTTCGGGGGCCGCGTCCAGAATGGTTTCCAGATCTTCGCGGAAGCCCATATCGAGCATCTCATCCGCCTCGTCCAACACAACGGCGCGAACCTTCGACAGGTCAATACCGCCGCGGCGCAGGTGATCACACAAACGGCCCGGGGTGGCGACGACGATATGTGCGCCACGCTCCAACGCGCGACGTTCGGCGCGGGCATCCATACCGCCCACACAGGACGCCATGATCGCACCAGCTTCACGATACAGCCATTCCAATTCGCGGCGCACCTGCAATGCCAGCTCCCGCGTGGGGGCGATGACCAACGCCAAGGGCTGAGCCGCACGTTGGAATGTATCGGAATCGCCAAGGATAGTAGGCGCGATTGCCAGACCGAAGCCCACGGTTTTACCCGAGCCAGTCTGTGCCGACACCAAAAGATCCTGATGGCTAAGGTTTGGGTCGCTGACAGCTTCCTGAACGGGTGTCAACGATGTGTATCCGCGCGCTTCAAGCGCAGCGCTAATAGTCTGTTTCACGCAAGTATATCCGTAATGAGAGGGTGCAGTTAGGCACCGGTTACGGGCGATTGTGTCCCTGTCTCGCCCATCAAGCGCATCCTCTCCATCAGAGTGGTCCTGCGCTAAAGAAGCCCGGCAGATATACCCTTGCCCTGCGCAGGTAAAGGGAAAACTATCGTAAATGCCGGGTTTTTAGGGGGTATCGGCCTTGCGTCACGTGCATATGGCGCTGAATGCGGCAATTTACAAATAAGAAACCGCCAACCCTAGGGTCAGCGGCTGTTGGCGCTGCGTCAAAATCGTCAACGTGGGATCAACGACGGCGCTGTTCATCACGGCGCACAGGGATCGGCACCAGCTCATGGTGCAAAGACGGTGGAAAGCGATCACCACGCCCGTTGCCATCATTGTCATCATCATCATTTCGGCACAGCAGAGCACGCGCGAATTGCACGACCGAAAACAAGACTGTGGTCAAGCCCAGCAAGACGGCGGCGGTCATATATCCCGTGCCCGATGTTAAAATCTGCTGTCGAAGTCCTGCAGTGTCAAACACCATCACAAGCCCCAAGAACAGAATGGCAAGTGCGAAACCAATAGCGATGCTGCGGATGAATAAGCGAACAAGTGCTGGCATGGAGACTCTCCTGTGTCAGCATCAATGTAATCGTTTTGTGGCAGTTTCAAAGGGGGAGAACGTCAAATTGATGTAAAAAAACGTTACGTCGTTGCGCAAGAATACGGCTGGGGGGATGCCGCTTTCTGGGCATCGAACCCAGTAAGCGGCAGGGCACCCCCCCTTTGGGGCGCCCGGCACACCGTCCCACAGCATCCTTGCAGCAGGAGGCCAGAAGCGTATCGGTTAAAACGCATCGGGTTGCAGAGCACGCGCCATGTGATCAAGCACGGCATTGACCAGTTTCGGCTCTTTTCCATCGGGGAAAAAGGCGCGTGCCACGTCAACATATTCGTTAATCGCCACTTTGGCCGGGGTTGTTGGTGTCACCAGCTCTGCGCCCGCAGCACGGAACAATGCGCGCAGCACCGGGTCAATGCGGCTGATCGGCCATGCTTCGACCAGCGCACGATCTGTGGCCTGGTCAATCTTACCCTGCCACATAACGGCATCATCAAGAATGCGGGTAAACAGCTTGGGATCCCCCTCGGCCATTTCATCGCCTTCGTAGACGGCGCCAAAACGATGCGTTTCGAACTCCATGCGCACATTATCGACGCTTTGGCCCGCGGCCTCCATCTGGAACAGCGCTTGAACAGCAAACAGCCGCGCTGCGGATTTCCGCTGGCGCTTTTCCTCAAGGCTTAGCTTGCGCTTGCGGGCAACGGGTTCTTCGTTGCTGTCAGTCTGGGGCGTGTCGTCAGTCATGCGGTCGTCGATCCTTCACTATCACCGGCAATCCGAAACGACTCACCACTGGGGCGGAAGCCGATCCCTTTCGTCCGATTGGCCCATTTGCGGGAAAGCGCCAAAAGATGCAAGGCCGCGTGCGCCGCACCACCACCTTTGTTTGCACCATTCGGGTCCGCACGGACATCTGCTTGATCTTTGGTCTCAACCGTAAGGATACCGTTACCGATCAAAATCCCTTCCAGCCCCATCAGCTGAATCGCACGAGAGCTGTCGTTGCAAACCGTATCGTAATGTGTGGTTTCACCACGGATCACACAGCCAATCGCAGTGAAACAATCATAATCGGCCATTCGCGCGGCCAGTTTGATCGCCGTAGGAATTTCCAACGCGCCGGGCACTTCGACCAGATCCACGCTAGCACCACAGGCCTGCGCCATGGCACGCGCGCCTGCGATCATGTTATCTGCCACGTCGCGGTAATAGGGCGCAACGACCAGCAGCATCCGCACGGGGCGGTCAAATTCTGGGTTGGGCAGGGTGTAATGCGCTTCGGCTTCGGCCATGATACTCTCCGTTCAGTAACCGCGCGTGGCGGAAATTTCGAGCCCGTAACCCTCTAACCCGACCAGCTTGGGCAAGCCGGAATTGGTCAGTAGCTCTAATTGTGACAACCCAAGGGCCGCAAGGATCTGCGCCCCCAAACCATATTGGCGCAGGGTGCGGCTGTGGTAATCTTCGGCGGTGGGCATCGTGCCTTCGGTATCGCGCAACAAGACGACAACCCCGCGCCCCTCATGGGCAATGGCATCCATGGCACGGCCCAGATCACCTTCACGCCCCGGCACAAGGCCCAGCATATCGGCTTTGGGATCAAGCACATGAACACGGGTCAACATAGGATCAGAGGTCATATCCCCTTTGGTCAAAACGATATGGTCCTGACCCTCGGTCTGATCGGTAAAGACCCGCATCGTCCAATCGCCACCATGGCCAGAATGCACCTCCTCGCGTGAGGTTTCCTTGACCAGGCTGTCATGACGACGGCGATAGGCAATCAAATCAGAAATCGTCCCGATTTTGATGCCATGACGCTGACCAAAGGCAATCAGATCCGGCAGGCGCGACATTTCACCGTCATCGCCCATGATTTCACATATCACGCCTGCGGGGTTCAGCCCGGCCAAACGCGACACATCCACCACCGCCTCCGTATGGCCTGCACGCACCAAGACACCGCCGTCACGCGCGCGCAGCGGGAACACATGCCCCGGCGAGGCCAGATCAGCAGGTGTGGTAGCGCTGTCGATGGCCACAGACACGGTGCGCGCCCGATCCGCCGCCGAAATCCCGGTGGAGATTCCTTCGCGCGCCTCAATTGACACGGTAAAGGCAGTTTCCTGACGCGAAGAATTCGACGACGCCATCAGCGGCAGCCCCAGCGCATCTACCCGTGCAGAGCTTAGCGCAAGGCACACCAAACCGCGCCCATAGGTCGCCATGAAATTGATCGCATTTGGGGTGGCCATCTGCGCGGGAATACACAAATCGCCTTCGTTTTCGCGGTCTTCATGATCGACCAAAATATACATTTTGCCGTTGCGTGCGTCATCGATGATCTCTTCGATCGAAGAAATTGCGTCGCTATAGCTGGTTTCCACGGCGCCGGGCACATCATGAAGGCCAGATTTATCCACCGGTGTCTTCGTCATTTCTGCCACTCCTGTAGACGGGCGACATAGCGGGCCAAGGTGTCAATCTCCAGGTTGATCGCATCGCCAACCTGCGCCGTGCCCCATGTCGTGACCTCTTTGGTATGGGGAATGATATTCACGCCAAAATCCGTCCCGTTCACCTCATTCACCGTCAAAGACGTGCCGTTCAGCGCAACAGAGCCTTTAGGCGCGATAAATCCTGCCAGGGCTTGCGGCGCGCGGAAGGTGAAGCGGGTGCTGTCACCCTCATCATGCATCGCGATTAGATCCGCGACCCCATCCACATGGCCCGACACGATATGTCCGCCCAACTCATCCCCGACCTTCAACGCGCGCTCCAGGTTCAGCGGTTGGCCAACGGTCCACATCTTGCGGCCCAGATTGGTGATCGCGACGCTTTCCGCCGAAATCTGCACATCAAACCAGGGCTGCGGGTCCGTTCCTTTGGCAATCACGGTCAGGCAGCAGCCACCGCAGGCAATGGATGCCCCGATATCCACGCCATCCATGTCATAATGACAGCCAATCCGCGCCCGCAAATCGCCCTGCTGTTCCAGCGCAAGCACTTCGCCAATATCGGTGATGATCCCGGTGAACATCGACATCTCCTTTTTCGGTCAACATCACCTAGCCCGCAGTTGCCCATCGTGCAAGCGCAGCCGACGCAGGCTTAACCGGTCAATTTGTGCATTTTCTATGCGACACGACCGCGATATGTCATAGGCTCGCCCTATTGCTGCCGTGGTTTTGCACCCCGATAGACAAGAGTATAGATGGCGTGCCCGGCGTTTTGGGGCCAGATCAGGACAGTTTTTTGATGACCCATTACCGCGACAGATGTTTCTTGCTGCTGCAAGGCCCACATGGGCCGTGGTTTCATCAGCTTGGCAAAATGTTGCGCACCACTGGCGCGCAGGTCTGGCGTGTAGGCTTTAATCGCGGGGATGAGGTCTTCTGGCCCGACCGCGCCAGCTATATCCCCTATACTGATACACCAGAGCAATGGCCCGAACGGTTGCGCGCGATTTTGGCCGAAAAACATGTTACCGATCTTGTGCTATATGGGGATACACGCTCCATCCACGCCCAGGCCATCGACGCCGCGCGCGCCGCCGGCGTGACCGTGCATGTGTTTGAAGAAGGATATCTGCGGCCCTATTGGATCAGCTATGAACGCGGTGGGTCCAACGGCCATTCCCGGCTGATGGAGATGACCGTCGCGCAGATGCGCCGCGCGCTGGAACAATCCGAAATCGAATTCCCCGATGCCCCGCCGCGCTGGGGGGATATGCGCCATCATGTCTTTTACGGCGCTCTCTATCATCTGTTCGTGATGATCCGAAACGGGCGCTACCGTGCGTTTCGCCCCCATCGTGGCGTGACGGTGGTCCAGGAATTCCGGCTGTATCTACGGCGTTTGCTGCTGATGCCTGCGCATATGATCCAGCGGTGGCTGGAAACCCGTGCGATCAAATATGGCGGCTTCCCCTATCATCTCGTGCTATTGCAGTTGGAACATGACGCCAGCTTCCGCATGCATTCCAATTTCAACAGCCAAACCGAATTTGTCGAAATGGTGATGGAGGCCTTTGCCAAGGGCGCGCCGCCCCATCATCACCTGGTGTTCAAGGCGCATCCGCTGGAAGATGGCCGTGCGCCAATTACCGATGTCATCCGCAAAGCCACGCTGCATCATGGACTGACGGGACGGGTGCGCTTCGTGCGCGGTGGAAAATTGGCCAATCTGTTGGCACAAGCCCGTTCTGCCGTCACGGTCAATTCAACCGCCGCTCAGCAGGTCTTGTGGCGTGGCCTGCCGCTCAAGGCCTTTGGCCGCGCGGTATTCGATAAGCCAGAGTTTGTTTCCTCGCAGCCCCTGGCAGAGTTTTTCGCCGCCCCTGCCCGCCCCGACAGCCGCGCCTATCGCGATTACCGCCATTATCTGTTGGAAACCAGCCAGGTGCCGGGCGGGTTTTATTCGGCCAAGGGCCGGCGCACATTGCTGCGTCAGGTGGTGGATATGATCCTGTCCCCTGAAGACCCTTATGATGCGTTGCGCGACGGGAACGCGTCCCCACGGCAACAGTTGCGGGTCATCAAATAGAACAACTGGCTTTTCAGCCATGTTTCTGTAAACTTATCTCTAAATGTAAAAGTAGCATCCCGGTAAGAGGAGCTCGAGCAGTGTCTATGAATATTTTCCGTAGCGCCAAAATCTTGGCGCTTTCGGCGCTTGTGTTAGGTGTCGCATCATGTGGCTTGCCACGGTCGGGCCCCAACAAACGTGAAATTTTCTCCGGTTCCGTCATGCGGCAAGGCGATGCCTTTGTCGTCGAAGTCAATGATCACGTCACACGTGCCACCGCCGTGCAGCCCGCATTAGGGTTTGCCGCATCACTGCGCAACGCGGGTGTGATGGGATCTGATACGATCACCCCCGGTGACACGCTGTCCCTGACGATCTGGGAGAACGTGGATGACGGGTTGTTGGTACAACAAGGTGCCAATGCCACGCAATTGTCCGAAGTGCAGGTGGATGGGTCGGGGTATATCTTTGTTCCCTACGCCGGACGGATCAAAGCCGCGGGCAACACCCCTGATGGGCTGCGCAAGATCATCACCGAGAAACTGGACGCGCAAACGCCCGATCCGCAGGTTTCTGTCTCGCGTTTGGCCGGTGATGGCGCGACCGTATCGGTGATGGGCACTGTGACAGGGCAAGGCGTCTATGCGATCGAACGTCCTACCCGTACCCTGTCGGCCATGTTGGCGCGCGCAGGCGGCGTGACCGTAACCCCCGATATCGCCAAAATCACCGTAAAGCGGGCCGGGAAATCCGGAACGGTCTGGTTGAAAGACCTGTATGAAAATCCACAAATGGACATCGCGCTGCGGCCCAGCGATGTGATCTTGGTAGAACAAGACACCCGCGCCTTTACATCCCTTGGCGCGACAGGTGCGCAAGCGCGTGTGCCGTTTGAAACCCAGACCTTGTCGGCACTTGAAGCCATTGCCACGGTTGGCGGATTGCAAAGCGGCATGGCCGACCCCACGGGCGTTTTTGTGTTCCGCAATGAACCGGTCGAAATTGCATCCGTCGTCTTGGGGCGTAATGACCTGATTGGCGATCAACGCCTGATCTATGTGCTGGACCTGACCGAACCCAACGGCATGTTTATGGCCCGAGATTTTGCGATCCGCGATGGGGACACGGTCTATGTGACCGAGGCACCCTTCGTGCAGTGGCAAAAGGTTCTGTCCGCGATGACCGCACCTTTAGGCACCGCGAACACGTTGAACAGCTTAGCAAACTGACCGCTGATGTCAGGGCCAGACCGTATTCAAGCCGCCGGGGAAACCCGGCGGCTGTATTATTACAACGCAGGTTTTTTGCGCCAAAAACCGCTGCGTGCGATTTTGGGCGCGGCGGGCTGGGATCTGCGTTTGGGCTTGCCCTCATGCGGTGATCATGTGGCCGTCTGGGGCCGTTCCCCCTATGCCAAGCGCGGCGAGGCTGTGGCGCAAAAACGCGGGCTTGGGCTGATCCGCGTTGAGGATGCCTTTGTGCGTTCAGTCCATCCAGGCCGGGCCAAGGAACCTCCGTTGGGCCTGTTGATCGATCCTTATGGCGTACATTTTGATTCCAGCACCCCATCGTTAATTGAGCATCTGGCGATGTCAGAGCCGCTAGACGACACAGCACTTTTACAACGTTCGCGCGATGGAATGGCCCGGCTGCGCCACTCGCACATATCAAAATACAACAATTTTGACCCGAACGCGGCGCCACCTGCACCGGGCTATGTTCTGGTGATTGATCAAACACGCGGCGACGCGTCGATCACCTATGGCGGTGCCTCTGCCCGGCTGTTCCGCGAAATGTTGGGCGTGGCCCAGATCGAGAACCCCGGTGCAAGGATCTTGATCAAAACCCACCCCGAAACACAGGCCGGATATCGGCCGGGCCATTACGGCCCCGAGCATTGTGACGAGCGTACATTCCTATTCCGCGAGCCCATCTCTCCTTGGGCATTGTTAGAAGGCGCGACTGCAGTCTACACCGTGTCATCCTTACTGGGGTATGAGGCGATTTTGGCAGGCCATAAACCGCGGGTGTTTGGCCAGCCCTTCTATGCCAGTTGGGGGCTGACCCAGGATGAAAATCCGGTGGATCGGCGCCGGCGTCGCCTGACCCGCGCGCAGCTTTTTGCCGTCAGCCACATTCTGGCTCCCACATGGTTTGATCCCTGCCGCAAAGAAATCTGCAGCTTTGAAGTCGCATTGGATCAGATAGAGGCCGATCTGCGCAGTTGGCGGGCCGATCGGCACGGCTATGTTGCAACGGGGATAAGCCGCTGGAAACACCGCCATATGCGGGCCTTTTTCGGGCAACACGCGCCTATTCGGTTTCGTGCCAAACCGATAAATGGTCAGGATTGGCTGCATTGGTCGGCCAAGCCCTTACCGGACGCGCAGGCCACGCCCATTCGTGTTGAAGACGGTTTTCTACGTTCGCGCGGGTTGGGTGCGCGCTTAGTGCCGCCGCTGTCGTTGGTCACTGATACCACAGGGATCTATTATGACCCGACGACCCCATCCGAACTGGAGGCGCTGATTGCCGCGCCGCTCCCCCCAGGGGGACGTGAACGGGCTGACAAATTGCTACGCAAACTGCGCCAATCTGGACTGTCGAAATATAACCAAGGCTCGCCGCCACCAGAGTTGCCTGCGGGACATCGCATTTTGGTTCCCGGTCAGGTAGAAGACGATGCATCCATCCGGCTTGGCTGCGCCCAAACCAGTACAAATCTGGCATTACTTGCCAAGACCCGGGCAGAAAACCCCGACAAAGTAATCATTTTCAAACCTCACCCGGATGTAGAGGCCGGGCTGCGTCCCGGCGCCATCCCCTCTGATATTGCGTTAAGATACGCCGATTACATCAGCGAAGATACCGATCCAGTTGCACTTATCGCAGCCTGTGATGAGGTCTGGACCATGACTTCATTGATGGGGTTTGAGGCATTACTGCGGGGCAAGCCCACAACCTGTCTTGGCGCGCCGTTCTATGCGGGGTGGGGTTTGACGCATGATCTGTCCCCGACGCCTGCGCGCCGTACCGCGCGCCCCGATCTGGTGCATCTGGTCCATGCGGTGCTGATCGCCTACCCACGCTATTTTGATCCGGTGTCTCAGCGCTCCTGCCCACCAGAGCTGGTGATCGAGCGGTTGGCAGATCGGGCCGCGCAGCGACAGTATTGGCCGTTAAAAATCGTGTCGACGCTGCAAGATCGCGCCGCATCCTGGACGCGGCTCTGGCGTTAACTCCGCTGCCAGCGATGCATCAAATCGCCGCCAATGACGCGGCTTTCCGTCAATGTGAATCGCGGCGCATTTTTCAACCTGTGCAACCCCATCGGACCAAGTGCCGCCCGACCGTCCCCCCCAAGGGCAACGCCAGCAGTAAATCCGATCAGTTCATCGACCACCCCAGCTTGCATCAGCGCGGCCGAAAACCGCCCACCGCCCTCGCAAAACACCCGTGACAGGCCGGCGTCTCCCAAAACCTGCATCAGGTGGTGCGGATCCAACCCGTCTGAAGTGGTATCACATTGGATCAAAACCGCACCGCGTTCTTGCCAATAGGCGCGGTCGTCATGCGGCGCATTCGCGCCATGTACCAACCACAGTGGCGCCTGTGCGATGGATCCAGCAAGGCGGTCGCGCGGCAGGTCAAGCTTGCGCGACACGACAATGCGCACCGGCTGGCGCAAGGGTGTAAAATTACGCACTGTCAGCAATGGATCATCAGCCCGCGCAGTCTGGGCCCCGACCATGACCGCATCAAATTTTGCCCGCAAACTATGGACATGGGCACGTGCGCGCGGGCCTGTGATCCACTGGCTTTCCCCATTGGCCAACGCTATCCGCCCGTCGAAAGATGTCGCAAGCTTTAGCGCCAAAAACGGTCGGCCATGTTCGATTCGTGACAAAAACCCAGCCTGATCTGCGCGGGCCTGCGCCTCTAATGTTCCAATAGTGACATCAATTCCAGCAGCGCGCAGCATCGCATGGCCTTTTCCTGCGACCCTTGGATCGGGGTCAACCATTGCGGACACCACACGGATGACACCTGCGTCGATCAACCCCTGTGCGCAGGGCGGGGTATGTCCAAAATGCGCACAGGGTTCCAGCGTGACATAGGCGGTGGCGCCGCGTGCCTGTGTACCCGCCTGCGTCAGGGCACGGCGTTCGGCATGCGGACGACCGCCGGGTTGGGTCCATCCCCGCCCGACGATACGACCATCACGCACAATCACACACCCCACGGCCGGGTTGGGCCATGTATTTCCAAGGCCCCGCCGCCCAAGCGACAGGGCAAGCGCCATATAGCGCTGATCGGCCATCATCAGGGCAGATCGGTCTCTGGTGGGCGCAGTTCCGATACGAATTTATCGAAATCATCCGCAGCCTGGAAATTCTTGTAAACGCTAGCAAATCGGACATAGGCCACGGTGTCGATCCGCGCCAAAGTCTCCATCACAATCTCACCAATGGCTTTGGACGGGATGTCCGTCTCCCCCATCGATTCCAGCCGCCGCACGATACCTGAAATCATCTGATCAATCCGTTCCGGCTCAACCGGACGTTTTTGCATAGAGATCCGGATCGAACGCTCCATCTTATCGCGATCAAACTCTTCGCGCTTGCCCGAGGTCTTAATCACGACCAAATCGCGCAGCTGAACACGTTCGTAAGTTGTGAAACGCCCGCCACATGCCGGGCAAAAACGCCTGCGCCGGATCGCCACATGATCCTCGGCCGGGCGAGAATCCTTCACCTGAGTATCTACATTTCCGCAAAACGGGCAGCGCATCGCGTCCCCCTTCTCTAATAAAACCGCCTCAGTTTGGGGTCTTATGCCCCGTTTATCACCAAATCATACGCATACATCGTGATTTTGGGTAGCATAAAAGCCCAGCCACCAAATCTTGAGCAAAATTGTGGCACCAAGGACTCAGCGCAGTAGCGCACTGACCTGCCGAACATGGGGCGCCGAACGATGTTCGAAAACATACAGCCCCTGCCATGTCCCAAGCTGCAAACGGCCCCCGATCATCGGAATTTGAACACTTACAGGCAGCAGCGCAGCCTTCACATGAGCAGGCATATCATCCGGCCCCTCATATGTATGCGTTATCCAGCGCATCGAGGGCGCGTTGGATGGCGGCACAAGGCGATGAAAGAATTCACGCATATCGACCTGCACTTCGGGGTCGGCATTTTCTTGCACAAGCAAACTGGCAGATGTGTGACGAATGAACAGGGTTAAAACGGCCTCGTCTTGTCCGCTTCCTTCGGCCCAACTGCGCACCTGCCGGGTGAATTCATACAGCCCCTGCCCCTGTGTCGCGATGTCAAAATTGCAATGCATCACCCCCCCATCGGGGCTTTGGGTTTGCGCACCGGGCGCGCCTGTGCGCGGTCTTTGGCCACGATTGCCAGACATTCGGGATTGATATCCATGATCGCGCGCTCCTTGGTATAGCGCGCGTCCAGCTGGGCTGAGGTCAGATCGGATTTTACCATCGCAAGCGGAGTGCGCGTGCCGTCGCCCACCCCGTTCACCAGACGGTAGCGCCCTTCGCCCTGATCTTCAACATACATAAAACAGGTGCCCTCCTGATCCATGCGCGGCGCGGCCGCCTGCCCCTGTGGTGGTGGCATGATAATGTTTCCGTTCTCATCCACCGTGCAGGCAGTCAGGGCAACGGCGGCAAGAATAACTGAAATGCGGGTCATGAAAGGCCTCAAAGCTTTGGGTTGTCTTGGCTTAGCAGGGATCGCCCAAGCGTGAAAAGCCCCCTGCGCAAAACAGCCCGCAAAAAGCAAAATGCCCTCAGCGTGGCTGAGGGCATTTGCATCAATATTGATTGGCTTATTGATCCAGGAAGGACCGCAACTTGCGCGAGCGAGACGGATGCTTGAGCTTGCGCAGCGCCTTTGCTTCGATCTGACGGATCCGTTCGCGTGTCACCGAAAACTGCTGCCCCACCTCTTCCAAAGTATGGTCGGTGTTCATACCAATGCCAAAGCGCATCCGCAAAACGCGCTCTTCGCGCGGGGTCAGGCTGGCCAAAACGCGGGTCGTGGTTTCCTTCAGGTTTTCCTGAATTGCGGAATCCAACGGCAGAACCGCGTTCTTATCCTCAATGAAATCGCCAAGTTGGCTGTCTTCTTCGTCGCCGATCGGAGTTTCCAAGGAAATTGGCTCTTTGGCAATTTTCATTACCTTGCGCACTTTCTCCAGCGGCATCTGAAGCTTTTCGGCCAATTCTTCCGGCGTTGGCTCCCGGCCGATTTCGTGCAACATCTGGCGGCCTGTCCGCACCAGCTTATTGATCGTTTCGATCATATGCACCGGAATACGGATGGTGCGCGCCTGATCCGCGATGGACCGCGTGATCGCCTGACGGATCCACCATGTCGCATAGGTCGAGAATTTATAACCACGGCGATATTCGAACTTATCCACCGCTTTCATCAAACCAATGTTACCTTCCTGAATAAGATCCAGGAACTGCAAACCACGGTTGGTGTATTTCTTAGCAATCGAGATCACAAGCCGCAGGTTGGCTTCGACCATTTCCTTCTTGGCGGCGCGGGCTTCTTTTTCGCCCTTCTGAACCTGTGCCACGATGCGGCGGAATTCAGAAATATCGACACCAACATATTGCCCGACCTGCGCCATATCAGAGCGAAGGTTCTCTACCTTATCAGAGGATTTTTCAAACAACATCTGCCAGCCGCGACCCGGCTTTTCCATCATCCGTTCAACCCAATTCGGGTCCAGCTCATACCCACGGTAGCTTTCGACAAACTCACGGCGGTTGATACGGGCCTGATCGGCCAGCTTCACCATACCACTGTCGATGGACATGATCTTGCGGTTGATCCCATACAGCTGGTCAATCAACGCTTCGATACGGTTGTTATGCAGATGAAGCGAATTCACCATTTCAACAATCTGGCTGCGCAGATGCTGGTATTCGGCTTCTTCGTTCTTCGAGAAAGTGCCGTCTTCGTTCAGCGTCGCAGACATCCGCTGATCCTGCATTTCGGCCAGCAATTCGTAATCATGCGCGATGACTTCAAGCGTTTCCAGAACCTGCGGTTTCAGCGCAGCTTCCATCGCCGCCAATGACATATTGGGCGCGTCATCTTCGTCATCATCATCAGATTGGATCGGATTGCCATCGGCATCCAGCTCTTGCTCGGACGATTTGTCGGATGCGGATGTATCATCGCCAGAAACACCCGCACCGGCGGCAACCCCGGGCACGACGCTTTCGTCATCATCTTCTTCGCCATCGATGGTCCGGCCAAAGGTGGCGTCCAGATCGATCACGTCGCGCAACAAAATATCTTCGCTAAGAAGTTCGTCGCGCCAGATGGTGATTGCCTGGAAGGTCAACGGACTTTCGCACAGCCCGGCGATCATCGTGTTGCGACCCGCCTCGATGCGCTTGGCGATCGCAATTTCGCCTTCGCGCGACAGCAGCTCAACCGAGCCCATCTCGCGCAGATACATCCGCACCGGGTCATCAGTGCGGTCCAATGTTTCCGATGATCCGCTGGACACGGCAACGTCACGATTGCTGCCGCCCGTCGTCGCCAATTCCCCGCCCGACGCGTTCTCTTGCGCCTGATCGTCGTCGGAATCGTCGCCTTCGATCACGTTGATGCCCATTTCGGAGAGCATCGACATGACATCCTCAATTTGATCGCCCGAGACCTGATCAGGTGGCATCACCTTGTTCAGCTGGTCGTAGGTAATGAACCCACGTTCCTTCGCCTCGGCGATCATCCGCTTCACCGCGGTCTTGGACATGTCGAAGGACGTGTCCTCGTCATTCGCGGAGTCCGGCTTGTTATCGTCGATGTCTTTGGCGGCCATGGGCGCTCCTTGATCGGCTTGGCATCAAGCACTGCTTTGGCAGGATCGAATCACATCCTGCAGTATTATCGAATCGTCACGGCGAATCACAGAGGGTGGAGCGATGATTCGCAACACGTTGCATTCACACGACAACTTATCCCCAAATTATCCACAATTCGTAGCTTTCACCGGGGTTATTTTTTCTTTCGCCAGATTTGCTGATCTATGGCCGATTGCAACAGCGCTGAAAGCGCCTCTCTGTCCTCGCCCATATCACTTGTATCTGTAATCTTTGAACTGTTTGCATTTTGCCGACGGCGCGTCGCCTGGCTTAGGCGCCAAGTCACACCTTCATCGGCCAACCCTTCCAGATCTTGTTTTGCATCTTCTACCTCCGCTCGCACAGCCCGTTCCGCATCCAGCTTTGCCAGCTCCTCCATCAGGCACATCCGGGCAAGCGCGGTATCGGCACGCTTCATAACAGGCGGCGCAGATCGCACATGGGGCAGATTGAGCAAGGTTTCAAGGTCTCGTCCCATGTCCTCATGCAATCTTGCCAGCAAATCATCGGGTGGCAGATCCAGATGGCGCAGCATCCGATTGCGCAGATCATCATGGAACGGGTCGCTTAGCGGGGCTGAAAACAGCTGTGATTCATGTTCAGCGATCAACGTAGGGTGGGTCAGGCAGATTGCCAAGACCATCGCCGCACGCAAATGTTCCGCGACAGCGGCATCTTCGGCCATCGCCAGCATCGAATTGCGCGTCTGTGCCAGCGGCTGGCTAAGCGCGGGGGTCCATTTCCCATTCACATAGCTGCCACGCCGGGCCCCACCCGCCTGATACGGTCCGCCAAAGCCACGATCGCTGTAACCGCCGCGATCAAAGGACCGGCCCTGCCCAAATAGCGCCAGACGTTTTTCTTTGATTTCATGCCCATAATGACTGCGGATTGACGGATCGCGGATTTTGGATATCGCTGCGCGCAAGGACTTGTCCAGCGCGGCTTTGCGCTCTGGGCTGTCGAATTGCTTACCCTCGGTCTCGCGTTGCCATAACAGATCGACCATCGGTTTAGCCTGCGCCAGGACCTGTTCCATCGCGTCATATCCCGATGCCTTCAGCAGGTCATCGGGATCCTGCCCGCCCGGCAACATCGCGATGCGCAGCCCCTTGCCGGCCTCCAGCAGCGGCAGGGACAGATCGATCAGCCGCATTGCCGCGCGAATGCCTGCGGTATCACCATCCAGCGCGATGATCGGCTCGTCATGAATGCGCCACAAAAGCTGCAGCTGCGTTTCTGTGATCGCTGTGCCCAGCGGCGCAACCGCCCCGCCAAACCCCGCCTCAACCAGCGCAATAACATCCATATAACCTTCACTGACCACAAGGCGCGCCCCCTTGCCACAGGCCTCGCGTGCGGGGCCATGATTATACAGGGACCTTCCCTTGTCGAACAACGCTGTCTCGGGCGAGTTCAGATATTTCGCCCGTGCATTGGGATCCATTGCCCGCCCGCCAAAGGCGATACAGCGTCCCCGCTGGTCACGGATCGGATAGATGATACGGCCCCGGAAACGGTCATAGGGGGCGCCACCATCATCAGGTTTTGCGCAAAGTCCGGCATCGACGATTTTCTCCGCCGCGATGCCCTTATTGCTCAACGCCTGAAACAGGCCCTGTCGCGCATCGGGGGCAAAGCCGATCTCGAACCGGTCCAGCGCCTTGGGCCCTAAACGTCGCCCCGCAAGATAATCACGCGCGCCCTGCCCGGCCCCGGTGGATAGCATCATGCGGAAATATTTCACCGCCTCTTCCATCACATCGGCCAGCTCAGAGCGGCGATCGGCCTTCTGCGCGGCACGCGGATCGCGTGCGGGCATTTGCATCCCGGCCTCCCGGGCCAGAATCTCCACTGCCTCCATAAAGCCTACATTTTCCGTTTCGCGCACAAAGGTCAGCGCGTCACCTTTGGCATGACATCCAAAGCAGTAATAGAACCCCTTGCGATCATCGACATGGAATGATGCAGATTTTTCCTGATGGAATGGGCAGGGTGCCCACATGTCGCCCTTGCCCTGATTGGATTTGCGCATGTCCCACATGACTTTGCGCCCGACCACCTGAGAGATCGAGATACGGGTGCGCAGTTCGTCAAGAAAACCATCGGGCAAGCTCATGAAACAGGTATCGGTCCTAGAGGTGGCGAAGTCCAGACTCCGCGAGATAGGAAGATACACATCTGGGTGCAAGGGCCCGCGCCCCAAACCCGTCACTATGTCCCGGACCAAGGTTTTCAAGAAGAATTACGGCGAAATTAACAATTATGGCGGCCCCGTCTCCCGGCTTCGCGATGTGATCAGCGGCCGATTTTCGGGCATTATCCTTATTCACAAGGGGTTCCAACATACCACGGCCTGCGAATCGGTCCACGCGATGCCACGGAATCGTCCTGAATAATTTGTGAAAACTTAACAGTCGAAACCGCAGGACCCACAATTTGTTGACGAAATGAAAACGAACGGCCCGCCTTGGCCGCGTTTACGGCAAGTCCACGGAACAATTAACCAATCCCGCCCGCTCAATGCCGCATTTCCGCCCCAAAGCCCGTGCTAATTAAGCCGTGAGTTATAGCCCTTCGTATCCGGGGCGTTTGACCAGTGTGGAGAAGTGAAATGTTCGGTCTCAAGAGCCCAAAATGGTCGACCCGTCCTTTCGGTCAGCGCCTGTCGTTACATCGACTGCGCTCCGATGAAGATGGGGCCTTGATGATCTTAAGCCTGCAACTGTTCATTTTGATGCTGGTCACTACCGGGATCGCGATTGACCTTGTGCGCCATGAAGAACGCCGGACGGAAATTCAGGCGACACTGGACCGTGCCGCCCTTGCTGCAGCGTCGCTGAGTCAAGATCTGGACCCCTATGATGTGGTTGACGATTACATGCTCAAGGCCGGTTTGGGGGATCTGAAACACGTCACGAATGTAGAGGAAAGTGATATCGGCGCATGGCGGCGCGTGACAATCACGGTTGATGACGACATGCCAACAATCTTTGGCCCGTTGGTCGGCGTGACCTCGCTGTCTTCAGATGGGCGCAGCCAGGCGGAGGAAAGCGTGGGCAATGTCGAAATTGCGCTCGTGCTCGATATCTCCGGGTCGATGAACTACAATATCAACAATCCCGGCTCTGCCCAATCGGGGGTTTCGCCCACCCGGATGGAGCGTCTGCGCCCAGCCGCAACCAATTTCGTCAATCGTATGTTCGATGCCGTGCAGCCACCGGACGCGCCCGCAGGGCGGCTGATGATTTCGGTGGTCCCCTATAATCAAAACGTGGTGTTAGGGAACCAATTGGCAGCGCAATATGACCTGTCAGCGGATCACAGCCAGAATACCTGTGCAGACGTCATGATCTTGCCCACCAATACCATTGCCATCAGTGACAAGACTGCACTGCAGCGCACGATGTTTGGCGATAGTTTCGACTACATCGGACAAGCCGCGAATGGTCTGAACTTTGGTTTCCCAACAACGACCAATATCCAAAACTGCCAGGAAAACGCCATGGCGAATGTGTTGGCCTTTTCGAATGACGAAGCCACGATTGTGGACACGATCAACAAATTGACGCCCGGTGGCGATACGGCAATTGACGTGGGTGCACGCTGGGGTATGGCGCTTCTGGACCCTGCCTCGCAGCCGATTTTTGACGGGCTGGGCCGTTCCGGCGGTGGCATCGAAAACCGTCCGTTCAACTATGACGACGGGACTCAAGATGTCTCTAACACCGCGATGAAAGTGTTGGTGTTGATGACGGATGGTGAAAATACCCGATCCTATTCGACCAAAGCGGCCTTCCGCACGGGCCAATCCTGGCTGTATTCCGCCAATGGCTACACGCTTGCATCCAATGAGCTAAGCGACATCCGCCATACCAAAGGCAAAGGCGGCGGTGGCGGCGGAGGTGGCTATCAGGACACATCATGCAGCCTTGGGTCGCGTTTCTTCCACAGTAGCGCTGTCGCCAATATTCTGGGCCGGTCTGACTATGCTGACAAATATTATTCCTACAGCAAAGAAAGCTGGTACACCCTGTCACAGATCAACAATTGCGGCATAAGCCTGAACAATATCTCATGGCAGAATGTCTGGTCGTCGAACTATACCCTGCAATATGTTCTGCGCAATTATATCAAAGCGCCGGTGCAATCGCTCAATAGCAATGTCACTGAAGCCACATTATATGACTACTTCGCCAATCAGTCGGAATTTGCAGATAAAGACACCGATTTGAAGGCGCTGTGCAAAACCGCGAAAAGCCATGACATTAAGGTCTTTACCGTCGCCGTCAGCGCGCCGACAGCCGGCCAGGAGATCTTGAAGCAATGTGCGTCAGGTGCGGATTACGTCTATGATGTCGACAGCTCCGAAGTGCTGAATGCGTTTGCGGAAATCGCGTCGTCCATCAACTCCTTGCGTCTGACGAATTAAAGGGGCGATCATGATGACTGCCCCGCAAACCCCACCTATGGATCGCAGACGGCGCAATTGGTTGCGCCATTTGCGCCGCAGCGAAACCGGGGCGGTGACGCTACCGACATTGCTGTGGTTGCCGTTCTTTTTGATGATCATGGTCAGCTCGGTCGAGCTGCTGGTTCTTAGCGTGAAACAGACGATGCTGGAACGTGGCGTGGATATGAGCACGCGGATCCTACGCCTTGGCATTGAAAAAACCCCCTCTGCCGAGACGTTAAAGCGCAGCATTTGCGAAAACATCGGATTCTTGCACAATTGCATGGACGATCTGTTTGTTGAGGTCCACGCAGTTGACACAAACACATGGGCGACGGTTAACCCCGATCCCGGCATGCGCTGTGTGGATCGTGATCCCGACAGCACACAGGTGGCCACGGTTGATGGCGGCAATGACGATCAAATGATGTTGCTGCGCGCCTGCCTAAAAATTCGGCCTATGTCGACGGGGTCACAAACCGAAGATGGTAAAAACTACATTTGGGAAATGAACCCGCTGGGCGCTTATTTGCTGACCGATATGAATGGCGAAGCAACCCTGACGACAACCACATTTTACATCAACGAGCCAGGTTGAGGCCCAATATGAAAAGCTTTCGCATACGTTCGTTCAAGGCACTGCGTGACGACGAAAGCGGCAGTGCCGCAATCGAAGGTGTCATGGGGGCCTTGCTGCTGCTGGGGTGGTATGTGGTCGCATTTCAGTTCTGGGATGCCTTTCGCACCCGGTCCACTGTCACCAAGGCCGCCTATACGATCAGCGACATGATCTCACGCGAGAACAATGAGATCGGGCCGGAATACATCCACGGCCTGCGCAAAGTGTTCAACTATGTCTCTGATGCGCGCGATGCAGAACAAACGGTCATCCGCGTGACCTTGTTCAACTGCGCCAGCACAACCGATAACGGCGCTACGGTAGACACCCGCCCTTGTGACGGTGTGGATAAGAAATTTACGGTCACACAGCCCTATTCCACAGATACTACAAAGATGCAGGTCTATGATGACGGCTCTTTCAATGATGAACATTCCCGCATTCCGCGCATGGCGGCGGGGGATATGGCTGTTTTGGTGGAAACGATCTACACTTACGCCCCCCTTTTCGACATTGGCGACCGCGGGCTGTATTTCCCCAGCTCCAGCCCAGAAGCCGCAAAAAAAGCGGCATGGATCGGACTGGCGGGCACAATCAAATACACCAATTTTGTTGTGACCCGCCCACGGGTCACGCGCGTTACATGGAGCGATGACGCCTGACGCGTTTGAAACGCCTTGCGGCCGCGAGGGGGTGGTAAACCCTGCCCCTGCGCCCTATTCTAAGCACCTTGATGTCGGATGTGGTGGGCTGATGCGTCTTTTGTCTGTTCTTTTACTTGGGGTGTCGTTGATGGGTGTCGCGGGTTGCAATGACCCCGCGTTTGACACCACGCCCCCGCTTGCCCCAATTGATCAAATCCTGGCACAGGCACCTGAGGGCACGCCGGATCCAACAGCGAGCCTTGAACGCCGCGCCGATGCGCTGCGCGCTCGCGCCAGCGTTTTACGCACAGTCACACCCGATCAGGCCGCACAGTAGCGCATCTTGCGGCATTGCACAGCGTGGCGCGCCACACGCATCTGTCCAAATCTTGGCCCAAACCACCACGGCGCGTTGCAAGCGGACCGCTTCTCGGCTAACAGGTCGCGACTGATCTGACATCGAAGAGGTTCCTATGTCCCGCCCTGCTCTCGAAAGCCCCGCGCTGCGTCTTGGCATTGCCGGTCTGGGCACAGTTGGTATTGGTGTCGTAAAAATTATTCAGCGCCACGCGCAGATGCTCAGCGCACGCACCGGTCGCGCGATCACCATTTCTGCCGTTTGCGCACGTGATCAAAACAAGGCCCGCGATGCAGATCTGTCGGGCTATGCGTGGGAAACCGATGCCGTGGCGCTGGCACGCCGTGAGGATGTCGATGTGTTCGTCGAATTGATGGGCGGGCATGAAGGCGTGGCAAAACGCGCAACCGAGGCCGCTTTGGCGGCGGGTAAAGATGTTGTCACCGCCAATAAGGCCTTATTGGCCCATCACGGTCAGGCCTTGGCCGAAACCGCTGAGAGCCTTGGCCGTGTGATCAGGTTTGAAGCCGCCGTTGCAGGCGGCATCCCGGTGATCAAAACCCTGACCGAAGGGCTTGCCGGGAACCAGATCCGCCGCGTAATGGGTGTGATGAATGGCACATGCAACTACATCCTAACCCGGATGGAAGAGGCCGGCTTGCCCTATGACACCGTCTTTGAAGAGGCCAATCAGCTTGGCTATCTGGAGGCAGATCCCCAGCTGGATGTGGGCGGCATTGATGCCGGGCATAAGCTGGCGATCCTTGCCTCTATCGCCTTTGGCACCCGGATGGCTTTTGACGATGTCAAATTGGAAGGAATCGGCCGGATCTCGATCGACGATATTCGCCGCGCCGGTGATATGGGTTATAAAATCAAACTGTTAGGCGTGGCGCAGAAAACTGGCCGCGGGCTGGAGCAGCGCATGACCCCCTGTTTGGTGCCTGCGACCTCACCTTTGGGACAGCTGTCTGGCGGCACGAATATGCTGGTGCTGGAGGGCGACAGCGTTGGCCAGATCGTGCTGCGTGGCGCAGGTGCAGGTGAGGGCCCGACGGCCAGCGCGGTAATGGGCGATGTGATGGATATTGCCCGTGGTTTGCGCCTGCCAACCTTTGGCCAGCCGGCCAATACATTGGACAGCGCTACCCCGGCAATCGCCTCTGCCCCGGCGGCCTATTATCTGCGGATCAACCTGTCGGATAAGCCCGGTTCATTGGCGAAGGTCGCAGCGGCACTTGGGGCGGCGGGCGTGTCGATCTCGCGGATGCGGCAATATGGTAATGCCAATATGGCAGCGCCGGTGTTGATCGTGACCCATAAAACCACGCGCGACGCGATTGATCATGCAATTGATGCCTTCCCCGCCACCGGCGTGGTTGAGGGCGATCCGATTGCACTGCGCATTGAAGAGGTCTGATCAAAGCTAGAACTGCGCACTAAGACGACGGGGCCTGCGGGCCCCGCTGTTCTGTCTACTGGCCTATCCGCGCCGTGATGGCCCTTGCCATTTCATGCGCGCTTGGGTGCTATGGCCATCCTTGCACCACACAGGACCGAATGATGTTCAGCCATATCAGCCTTGGGATTTCGGATCTGCAACGCGCCCGCGCTTTCTATCATCCGCTGATGGCCATGTTGGGCTATCGCGTGCGATTCGATGCACCAACGCCGGGTTGGATCGGTTGGTCCCTGCCCAAAGCCGACCGTCCGATCTTTTTCGTCACACGCCCGTTTGATGGCAACGCCCCCGCCCCGGGTAACGGCCCCATGGTGGCTTTTCAGGCCCATGACCACGCCACGGTTCGCGCCTTTCACGCACATGCGCTGCAATTGGGTGGCACGGATGCGGGCGCACCGGGGCTGCGGCCCCATTATCACCCCGATTATTATGGCGCCTATCTGCGTGACCCGGATGGGAACAAATTATGCATCGTGTGCCACACACCCGAACCCGCACCCTGACGCCGTCAATACGCCCATCTCGCGGCGCAGTTTTGGACAGCGAGAAGAGGCATCGTGATCAGGTTTTGACGTCGCCCCCACTGGCCTGATCGCGTGACACTGTGTATGGCAAGAGGATGAACGCATTTCTTGGTGTTGAGCAATCCCTGACAAATCGTCGCTGGTGCGGCCCCTCGTTAGAGGCGGAGCGCCTGGCAGAGGCGATGGTGCAGGAAACCCGCCTTCCCGCGCCGCTGGCGCGCGTTTTGGTGTCACGCGGAGTGACCCCGATGGAGGCGGCACAGTTTCTGGAACCCACCCTGCGTGATCTGTTGCCCGATCCGCGCGTATTATTGGATATGGACCGCGCCGCCGAACGGTTCTTGCATGCTGTGCAGGCCAAAGAACGTATCGCAGTCTTCGCGGATTATGATGTGGATGGGGGATCCTCGGCAGCGTTGCTGCTGGTTTGGTTGCGCGATATGGGCCTGCAGGCAACCTTATACATCCCCGACCGTATCGACGAAGGCTATGGCCCCAATGTCCCCGCCATGCAGGCGCTGGCAGCGGACCATGATATGATTATCTGTGTTGATTGCGGCACGCTCTCGCATGAGCCGATTGCAGCAGCCAAAGGCGCGGATGTGATTATTCTTGATCACCACCTTGGCGCAGAAACCCTGCCCGATTGTGTGGCCTGTGTGAACCCGAACCGACAAGATGAAACCGGTGATCTGGCGCATCTATGCGCGGCTTCGGTCGTGTTTTTGCTGTTGGTGGAGGTCAATCGGCTTATGCGCGGTCAGGGCCACAAAGGTCCCGATCTGATTGCCTTGCTGGATCTGGTGGCGCTGGCCACTGTGGCCGATGTTGCCCCGTTAATTGGCTGCAACCGGGCCTTGGTGCGACAAGGGCTGAAGGTGATGGCACGGCGCGCCCGTCCCGGCCTGCGGGCACTGTCGGATGTGTCACGAATGGATAAGGCGCCCACCTCATATGCGCTGGGGTTCATGCTGGGGCCGCGGGTGAATGCAGGCGGACGGATTGGGGCGGCCGATCTGGGCGCGCGATTGCTATCCACCAATGACCCGCATGAGGCCGAAGCCCTGGCAGAGCGTCTAGACCAGCTGAACACCGACCGCCGCGACATTGAAAACCGTGTCCGTGAGGCGGCGCTGGAACAGGCGCAGGCGCGAGGATTGGATGGGCCGCTGGTATGGGCGGCAGGAGAGGGCTGGCACCCCGGTGTGGTGGGCATCGTGGCCGCACGCCTGAAAGAGGCCACCAACCGCCCTGCGGTCGTCATCGGGCTGGAGAACGGAATCGGTAAAGGCTCTGCACGGTCGGTCACGGGGGTGGATCTGGGCGCCTGTGTGCAGCGGGTTGCAGCAGAGGGGTTATTTGTGAAAGGCGGCGGGCACAAGATGGCTGCCGGCCTGACGGTAGAGGAAGGCCAGCTGGAGGCTGCGATGGAGCGGCTGAGCGCCCTGCTGGCCAAACAAGGCGCCGGCAGCCACGGCCCAAGAGATCTGCGCCTGGATAGCCTGTTGATGCCAGCAGCCGCCACACCAGATCTGATCGAGCATATCGAGCAGGCCGGCCCGTTTGGTCAGGGTGCCCCTGCGCCACGGTTTGCCTTCCCATCGGTCGCGATCAGCTTTGCCAAACGCGTTGGAGAGCAGCATTTGCGGTTTTCCTTCAGCGACGGGATGGGGCCGCGTTTAGAGGCGATTTGCTTTGGCGCTTTTGACGGCCCGCTTGGCCCCGCCTTGTTGCAGCCCGGTGCGCAACGATTCCATTTGGCAGGCCGGCTGGAGATCAACACCTGGGGGGGCCGCACGAAGGTGCAGCTGCGGCTGGAAGATGCCGCAATCGCGGAATAACCCTTGTTTTCTTATGGGTTTTCACAATGCTTTCATTTAGTTGTCGGAAACTCGAAAAAAGCCCTTGCGCGGTCAGACAGCCTGCCTTATGAACCGCCCCACGCCGCAAGTGTGGCCCGTTCGTCTATCGGTTAGGACGCCAGGTTTTCAACCTGGAAAGAGGGGTTCGATTCCCCTACGGGCTGCCACTTTCATATGCCGCGATCTGCGGCCCGTTCGTCTATCGGTTAGGACGCCAGGTTTTCAACCTGGAAAGAGGGGTTCGATTCCCCTACGGGCTGCCATTTATGCTTTCTATCACAGAGTCATCCTGCGTTGACCGAGCTTGGTGCTTGCGTGATTGGCGTTGCCGATGTCTTTGGGCATTGAGGTTTGATGTCAAAGTGGCAGGGCGCATCTGACCCAAACCGGAAGACCTTTGGCTGGCGTTCCGGTTTGGATATTTTTTAGCAAGATGAAATAGTAACGCTTTAAAGCGTTGGTGGCGTCAAGTTTAGCCGTTGCACAAGCGTCTGGAACGCCGCATTCGTGCCAAGCCAATCTACAGCGCGGGTCACGAAGAGATTGGCCTGGCTTTGATGGATCAGCCCATCTGAGAGCACGCGCAGGTGGTTGGCCGAGAGCGTTTCGCCGCTGGAGGTAATATCTGCAATGACCTCTGCGGTGAGGTTGGCAATTGTGCCCTCGGTTGCGCCTTGGCTGTCGGTGATCTGATAATCTGCTACGCCCTCACGGGTGAGGAAATCACGCACCAGCCGGTGATATTTGGTTGCGATGCGCAGCCGGAACCCGTGGGTGTCACGGAAGGCATGGGCCGCCGCGTCCAGATCTTCCAGCGTATCGACATCTGACCAGCAATCAGGCACAGCAATGATCAAATCCGCATGGCCAAAGCCCATCAGCGCCAATGACGCCACCTGATTGTCCCAATCCGCCAATTTTTCGCGCACCAGGTCGGAGCCGGTCACGCCAAGGTGGATACGGCCTGCCGCCAATTCTCGTGGAATTTCACCGGCAGAAAGCAAGACAAGGTCGATCCCGCCGATCCCTTCGACCGCGCCGGCATATTCGCGCTCTGATCCTGTGCGTTTGAGGGTGACGTCATGCCGGGCGAACCAATCGAAGGTTTTCTCCATCAGACGGCCTTTGGAGGGCACACCGAGTTTAATCCGTGTCATTGCGCGGCTCCTTCCAGATCGGCCAGCAAGCCCGGGCGGATCACACCGCCTACTGCCGGGATTTCGCGTCCCTGCCCCAGCACGCGCGTCAGCGCATCATACCGCCCGCCGGAGGCCACCGCAGGCCAATCACGGCGACTGGTTTCAAAGGTGAAGGTGAAGCCATCGTAATATTCCATCGTGGTCCGGCCATGGCTTGCATCGAAGCGCAACGCTTCCAGGTCCACGCGGCGGGTGCGCAGCGCGGCCAAGCGGGCCTCTAACAGATCGATCGCTGGGTCAAGCACGGGCATGTTCAGCGTGCGAAGCTGTGCAGACGCCTGAGCGGCAGGACAAGTCAGGGTATAAAGCGCCTCAATCCGGGCAACATCTTGGGCGGGCAGCGGGGGGGCTTTGGCATCCTCGCGGAGGCTGGCGATGCGCTGATCCATATCTTTTGGACTGCGCAGACCAATCCAAGGGCCTTTGGTCCGCGCCCCGGCCAAAAGATCGCGACGCGCCTGTGGCATCGGGGTCTGGCCAGAGTACCGTTCCAGCAATTTGCGAAAGCGCACAGGGCGCCAGATGTGACGCAACAGCGCCGCCTTGCGCGCCTGTGTCGTTTCCAGCCCGACAACGGCGGCACGCAGCAGCCCCATATCGCCCATGGTCGCCTGCAGCCCATGCGGTCGCAGCAGCGACGAAAACAGTGCGAAGACTTCTGCATCGGCATTGGCCGGATCTTCACGGTCGAAAACCTCATACCCGACCTGAGTGTATTCATTCACCCGTGCCTGGCCGAAATGATCTTGTTTGCGGAACACTTCGCCCATGTAGCAATAGCGGGCGGGTTCCGCGCCTTGCGACATATGCGCCTGAACGACGGGCACGGTGAAATCTGGCCGCAGCATCATTTCACCGCAGGTCGGATCCTGGGTAACATAAGCACGGGCACGGATGTCTTCGCCGTATAGGTCCAGTAAGACTTCGGCCGGTTGCATAATATCGGGTTCGATTTCCTGCGCTCCGGCGGCTGCGAAAGATTGCAGCAGGCGCCGCCCGGTGATGCGCGCTTGGGCTTTGGTGGCCATTATCTGTCTCCGTAACGGGCGAGCATCTTGCGGGTCTCGGCCACGAGATCGGCACTGGCGACCTCGATTTGCGCGGGCTGGGTTTTCCATTCCTCAAGGCTGGCATCTTGAGCCAGCTTCGCGCCCAACACCAAATCTTTTAGCTGAAGCACACCGCGCGCGGCCTCATCAGAGCCCTGAATGACCGCGATGGGGCTTTCGCGTTTATCGGCATATTTCAACTGGTTGCCGAAATTTTTGGGATTTCCCAGATATACTTCGGCACGGATACCAGCGGCGCGCAACTGCGCGGCCATCGCCAGATAATCGCCCATTCGATCACGGTCCATCACGGTGATCACCACCGGGCCTTGGTGACTGGCGCCGGCTTGTCCTTTGGCACGCAGCGCCGCCAGCAACCGGTCCACACCGATAGAGACCCCGGTCGCAGGCACTTCCTGCCCGGTAAACCGTTTGACCAGATCATCATAGCGACCACCACCGGCCACGGAACCAAAGGAGCGTTTGCGCCCCTTCTCATCAAGGATTTCAAAGGTCAGATCGGCTTCGAACACAGGGCCTGTGTAATAGCCAAGGCCGCGCACGACAGCCGGATCAATTTCAATGCGATCCGCGCCAAAGCCCTGAATGTCCAGCAATTCTGCGATCTGCTCCAGCTCATTGACGCCATCTGCACCAATCACCGAACCACCGACCAATTCACGCAACCGCGCCGCCGTGGCCGAACCGCTATCGCGTTTGGCCTGCATGAAGCCCATGACGATATCGCATTGTTCGACCGACAGACCTGCGCCTTTGGTAAAGTCTCCCGACCCGTCCAGACGGCCTTCGCCCATCAGCAGGCGCACGCCCTCTTCGCCGAATTTATCGAACTTGTCGATGGCGCGCAAAACGATGCCGCGCTCGTCTTCGAATTTGGTCGGGTCAGAAGGGTCCAGAACGCCTGCGACCTCCATCACGCCATTCAAGACTTTGCGGTTGTTAACGCGCACAAGGTAATCGCCGCGTGCGATCCCTACAGCCTCTAATGCGGTAGAGAGCATGCCGCAGATTTCCGCGTCAGCCGCAACGGATGCAGACCCGACCGTATCGGCATCGCATTGATAGAATTGGCGAAACCGGCCCGGCCCCGGTTTTTCGTTGCGCCAAACCGGACCCATTGTATAGCGCCGGTACGGGCTGGGAAGGTCGTTGCGGAACTGCGCCGCCACACGTGCAAGCGGCGCAGTCATATCATAGCGCAGCGCCAGCCATTTGCCGTCATCTTCCTCTTGCCAACCGAAGACACCCGCGTTCGGACGGTCTACGTCAGGCAGGAATTTCCCCAATGCCTCAACTGTTTCCACAGCCGATGTCTCTAGCGGATCAAACCCATGGGCATGGTAAACCTGCGCGATGGCCGACAGCATCTCTTGCCGTTCGGTGACATCGGCACCAAAGTAATCGCGAAAGCCTTTCGGCGGTTCGGCCTTGGGCCGGGGCTGTTTTTTCTGCTTGGCCATGGTCTGTTCCACTGCTGAAATTCAAGGCTCCGAATAGCCCCTTGCTGTCCTAACAGCAAGGCGCGTAGGCCAATCCATCCGCCTGCCTGGCCATTTTGCGCGATTGCAGGCTCGCATTCATCGCTATTTCGGCCTAAGCACCCCTAATACAGCCGCAGCGGAGCCCTCCATGACCGACCGTATCACCGAGCTGGAAGAGCAGCTCGCTTATCTCACCCGCGCCTATGATGATCTATCCGAGGTCGCCGCGCGTCAGGATCTGGATCTGGCGAAACTGTCGCGCCGGGTGCAGATGTTGATGGAACGCGAGGCCGAGCGCGAATTCGCGGCTGGTGGCTCTGTCCCATTGGCGGATCAAAAACCTCCACATTACTAAGCGTGATCACGAAAGCGTTAGATCCTTGACAGCGCGTTACGGCTTTGCCTGCGTCATTTTGTATGCAACGGTATACAAAATTATTCTGCAGTTCAGCCACGCTCGGAGGATCCTATGCCCATCCCCGCCCCGCCATCGATGAAAGCGCCCTATCACTGGCCCTCCGTCGCATTGACCTGCGCAATCGGGATGGTTGGTGCCTTCTTGGCGCGCGCCTTGCATCTGCCGCTGCCAATGTTGTTGGGATCGTTGATCGCGGTTGCGGGGATTTCGCTTACCCGGTGGAAACCGCTGGGCCACGCGATGCAGGTGCCGCTGAAATGGCGCGGTTTTGTCATTCCGGTCATCGGGGTTGCGATCGGAGCGAATTTCACACCCGAAATCGTGGATGCCGTGGCGCAATGGTGGCCATCCCTGCTTGTGCTGGCCCTTTTCATTCCCATCATCCATCTGCTTGGTTATGCGTCGGTCATGGCGACGGGGCGCACCGATAAGGTCACTGCCTTTTTCGGCACTGCGCCGGGCGGGTTGATCGAAAGCGTGCAAATGGGCGAAGAGCGCGGCGGCGATCCGGTCATTCTAACGATGATGCAGTTTCTGCGGTTGATTATCACAGTGGTGTCCGTTCCGATTTTCTTCACGGTGATGACCGGTCATGCCGTAGGCTCTGGCGGGGGGGTGACGTTGGACACCGTGCCGCTACGCTGGCAAGATTGGCCGATCCTGATTGTCGTGGGCGTTTTGGGTTGGATCTTGGGCCGGCGATTGAACCTGCCTGCCGGGATGATCACCGGCCCTATTGTGCTGTCGGGCATCGCGCATCTTTTGGGATTGGTGCAGGGCGCACCGCCTGCATATCTGGTGTCGGCCACGCAGCTGGTAATTGGCATCAGCCTTGGCACCCGGTTCAACGGCATGCCTTTGTCACGGATTGGCCTGGCGCTGCGGCTGTCAGGCGTGTCCACGGCGCTGTCGATCGGCACGGCCACTGCCTGCGCCTATGTGCTGGGCCCGCTGATTGACGAACCACGCGCGGCCGTGTTCTTGGCCTTTGCGCCCGGTGGCCTGATCGAGATGTCGCTGATCGCGCTCTCATTACAGATGTCGATTCTATATGTTACCGTGCATCATGCCATGCGTATCGTATGGACGGTGACAGTGGCGCGGCTGATAGGGGACCGGCTGAATTTAAAGTGATCATTCAAAGAGATCGTCTTGTGTACGATCTTGGATCTTTGAGCCGGGTCGCAGCGGATAGGTCGCACGCACCCTGTCACGCAGTTTTTGCGCCCGAACGGGGGGCAAACTGGGAGCCGACGCCACCATCGCATTGGCTCGTTCCTGTGCTTTGGCCAACATGTCGGGGATCAGATCGGCCTCTGGCAAGTTTTTCCAATATTTCTTCGGCATTTCCGATTGCATCGCGCGCACCTTCACCCGCGCCGGATTGAAGATAGAGCGGAAATACGTGCGCCACAGATCTTCAGTCGCATCTGCTGGCAGTTCGGGGCGGGCAGCGCCGGGTTCAAACCGCAGCCGGCCCTGAGTGAAATGCGCGCTTAGATCCGGGGTGAAAATCGCCCAATCCATATCGCCAAATCGATTGGCAAAGAATTGCGCCCCAGGTTCCAAGGTAAAATGCGAAGGTTCAAACCAGGCGGCAAAGCGGCGACGCGGCGACGCGGCCGTGTCGGTGGTAGTGGTGTCAATCTCGCGGAACCGGACAAAGGCTTTCATCTTATGCTGATCACGATTGACCTCTTTGGCCATCATATACAGCCGCGCAATCATCGGATGTGTGCGGTCACGCATAAGCACGGGGTTGGATTGCAGCGCCCATAGAACGCCATACAGCCGCGCAAACCGCTCTGGGTCGGCGTGCCAGATTGCGCGCTGCGCCAGTTCCAAAAACCCTTTGGGCACAGAAATCTGCCGCGCCGACCCGGTGACAAGCGGCGTGTCGGCAAACAGATCCACCGTGTCCTCCCCGCGCGACCACAACACGGACTGCGGCGGAACATTGGCCTGTGCCAGCTCTCGTGCGGCTTTGCGCCATGCGGTGAATGTGCCGACGGTGGGCAGAACAACCGTTACCATTAAAATAACGACAATTGCTGCGGCGCGGGGGCAAAACGCGCGCGAAGGTCCGCATCATCGGTCAGCCCGCGCGGCGACCAATCCAGTGTCACAATAAACGGTCGGGCGTTTTTCAAATTCGCTCCGATCTTTTGCAAATCACCATAGCGCAGGGCGTGATGTTTGCGTGTCGCCAAGATGCGCTGCACCGACCGCGTGCCAAATCCGGGAACACGCAGCAATATCTCACGGCTGGCGCGGTTCACATCCACCGGGAAGATATGCCGGTTTTGCAAAGCCCAGGCCAGTTTCGGATCAATCTCCAGATCCAGATTACCGCCCCGCGCGGACTGCGTGATTTCATGCGCATCAAACCCGTAAAACCGCATCAGCCAATCCGCCTGATACAGCCGATGCTCGCGCATCAATGGCGGCCGGATCAAGGGCAGCGCGACGGAGCTGTCGGGGATCGGTGAAAACGCCGAATAATACACCCGACGCAGTTTGAAGTTAGAATATAACCGGGTTGAACTTTGCAAGATTACCGCATCGTTGGCACCATCCGCGCCAACGATCATCTGTGTCGACTGCCCCGCCGGCGCAAATCGCGGTGCACGCCGCCCCGTGTGGCTTTTGTCTTTGCCCGCATCGCGCAGATTGCGCACATCGGCCATCGAACGTCGGATTTGCTGCGGTGATTTTTCTGGCGCATAGGCGGTTACGCCGGCATCCGTGGGCAATTCCACATTGATCGACAAGCGATCCGCAAACCGCCCGGCCTGCTCAACTAAAGTTGGATCGGCATCAGGAATGGTTTTCAGGTGAATATAGCCGCGAAATCCGTGATCGTGTCGCAGCATTTGTGCGATACGCACCATATCCCCCATCGTATCATCAGGAGAGCGGATGATCCCTGACGACAAAAACAGCCCTTCAATGTAGTTTCTGCGATAAAACTCCAGCGTCAGACTGACCACTTCTTCGGGGGTGAACCGCGCGCGCTCGACGTTTGAACTGACCCGGTTCACACAATATGCACAATCATAAATGCAAAAATTGGTCATCAAGATCTTCAACAGGCTGATGCAGCGCCCGTCGGGCGTGTAGGCATGGCAAATCCCCGACCCGGTGACCGACCCGATACCAGTCCCATCACGACTGTTTCGCTTTTGCCCCCCGCTGGACGCGCAGGAGGCATCATATTTCGCCGCATCCGAAAGGATGGCCAATTTCTGTTCAAGGTTTTTAACTGCCATTTGTTCATTTTATGTTCATGCTTTGATCATGGCAAGCATCGAAATACATGCCTGCCCCCAACCTGACGCAAAAATCTGTCAGGCCATGCCCACAGCCTGTGCCCTAAGCCTTAGGCATAAAATTATTGTTGCCGTTTTAGTGCCCAATTCTTGCCCTGCTTGTGAATGATTGAATAACTCGGCAACAAAGCCCGCCCGGCGCCGTGACGATGAAAGAGACACAATGACCGCCCATTTGGCCCATACATCCGCGCAGTTGCTTGAAGGCTGCACGACACAGCAACAGATGCGCGACATTGTCTTGGTCGCCGATCTGGACAATACCTTGCTGGCGACAGATATGCTGTATGAAAGCTTTTGGGCATCTTTCGCGAAGGATTGGCGCACACCACTGACGGCGGTCAAGGCCCTGCCGCTTGGGAAGCCTGCGCTAAAGCGCGCGATGCTGGAACGCGCTGATATTGACGTCACCACATTGCCTTATATCGACGACGTGCTGAACCTGTTGCGCGAATGGCGGGCCGCAGGTGGGCGCACTGCACTTGTCACCGCCTCCGACGCGCAGGTCGCGCAACGCATTGCCGACCATCTGCAGCTGTTTGATGAGGTCTTTGGCACCACCGCCGATCTGAACCTGAAAGGCACGCACAAAGCCGAGTTCTTGATCCAACGCTATGGTGACAAAGGGTTTGATTATATCGGGGATACCGATGTCGACCTGCATATATGGAAACACGCCAATCGCGCGCTCAGTGTCGGATCCGACAGCCGCCTGCGACGTGCCGTCTCGCGTCTGGATGTTCCAGCAGTGCATATGGCCCCGCGCGCCGAAGGCAATCTGCGCCCACATCTGAAAGCAATGCGCCCGCATCAATGGTTGAAGAACCTGTTGGTGTTCATTCCGATGCTGACAGCGCATGACATTGCCGTTTTGACATTCATGCAATCGCTAATGGCGTTTTTGTCCTTCTCGCTTGTCGCATCCAGCGTCTATGTACTGAACGATCTTCTGGATCTTGGGGCGGACCGCGCGCATCCACGCAAACGGCGCAGACCCTTTGCCTCCGGTGCGCTGCGCATTCAGGATGGCACCTGGATGGCCCCTGTATTGCTGTTAGTCGGGGCTTGCCTGGCCTGGCTGGTGTCTTGGACATTCCTTGGAACCATGGTGCTGTATTACATCGTCACAATGGCCTATTCGCTGATGCTTAAGCGGCAGCTGATCGTGGATATCTGCACCTTGGCCGTGCTGTATACCATGCGTATCGCCGCAGGGGCCGCAGCGACAGGCCTGCCCCTATCTGTCTGGCTTTTGGCGTTTTCAATCTTCTTCTTCTTCTCTCTTGCGGCAGTAAAGCGTCAAGCCGAGCTGGTGGATGGCAAGGCCTCGGGCAAATCCAAGGCGCATGGTCGAGGCTATATGATCGAGGACCTGCCGATCGTTACCAATATGGCCATCTCATCGGGGTTCGTTTCGGTGCTGGTGATGGCGTTATATGTAAATTCACCGCAGGTTACGGTGTTTTACAATCAACCAGCCGCATTATGGGGGATCTGCCTTGTGCTGCTGTATTGGCTAAGCCGGATGGTGATGATCACCCACCGTGGCAAGATGCATGATGACCCTGTCGTCTTTGCCGCGAAAGACCGTGTCAGCCAGATCTGCGCGTTGCTGATGCTGGCCCTAGGCGTCGCAGGCACCGTGTTATGAGCGCGCTGAACATTGGACTGCTTTATGCGCTGTTTGCAGTCGTAGCGACGGTGATCAACCTTGGTGCGCAACGGCTGGTGCTTAGTCAGGGCGATGGCGTTGTGATCTTTGCCGCGGCGGTTTTTCTGGGCACTGTGGCCGGGCTAGTGGCGAAATACCTGCTCGATAAACGTTGGATTTTTGCCGATACCGATACCGGGCTGGCCAATCATTCACGCAAATTCGGGCTATATAGCGCGATGGGTCTGGTGACCACGGCCATTTTCTGGGGCGCCGAAACCGCCTTTTGGCTGATTTTCAGCACAGAAACCATGCGTGAATTGGGCGCGGTTCTGGGCCTGAGCATCGGCTATATCGTGAAATATTTTCTGGACCGGCGGTTTGTATTTACCCCCGCGTCTGTGTAACCGATTTTCGGAGGATCGATGTCCAAAACCGTTCTTATTCTTGGAGCGCGCTCGCTCATGGCGCAATCCATTGCGCGCCGCTTTGCACAGGCAGGGTATGGCATACGATTGGCCGCACGCTGCCCTGATAGCCTGAGCGAAGTGCAATCCGAACTGGCCACTTTGTCGGGCCAGCCAGTCACGCTGCATGATTTCGATGTGCTGCAAACCGAGGGGTTCGAGGGGTTTCTGGATGGCCTGCCGCAGCTGCCCGATATCGCAATTTGTGCAGTGGGCACGATGAATGATCAGGGGGTGAATGAAACCGACCTAGTCGCCGCCACCCGCGATATTCGATCCAATTTTGAAGGCCCTGCCCTGATCTTGGGTCAGATTGCCACGCGGATGGCCCTGCGCGGATCGGGCACGATTGTCGGTATTTCCTCGGTGGCCGGGGACCGCGGGCGCGCGGCCAATTATGTCTATGGCGCTGCCAAGGCCGGATTTACAGCCTTTCTATCGGGGCTGCGCAACCGCCTGGCTCGCAAGGGCGTTCATGTGCTGACCGTCAAGCCCGGCTTCGTGGCCACCAAAATGACACAAGGCATGGACCTGCCGTCCAAGCTTACCGCGCAACCCGCTGAAGTGGGCGATGCCGTTTTCAACGCGGTCACCAAGGGCAAAGACATTCTTTACGTCCGCGCGAAATGGCGGCTGATCATGCTGATCATCTGTGCGATCCCCGAGGCGCTCTTCAAGAAACTGTCGTTGTGACAGATTAGATCTCTGTCACCGCCGACACGCCGTCCAGACTGCGAAGTGCCCCTTTGATCTGCGGATTGACAGGGAATTCGCGCTCTGTGCTCAGCTGATAGCGACAGTTTTTTTCGGCATCGAAAACCAAGAAACTGATCGGCCCGCGCGAACGAATATTCCCCTCATCTTCCAGCCGCTGCAACAATGACGCGACCGATGGGATGGCGTCAGCCGTGTCTATATGGATCAACAGGCCCGCGCTGCCTGCATCGGCCACCACCTGATCCATTGGCTGCACGGCCTGGGCCAACATCCGAACGGAATCACCCTCGGGCTCCACTTTGACCGTGACCACGACAAGGCTATCGGCTTCCAGGCAGGGGCGCGCAGCCTCCAACGTGTCCGAGAACATCGTTGCTTCATACGGGCCGGAGGGTTCCGAAAACAGCACAAAGGCAAAACGGTTGCCCTTGGCCGACATCTTTTCACGCACCGCATCAATTTTGCCGGCGATTTTCGTGACAAAGGGCGATCCCGCGCGCGCCTTCTCCATGATATCATCCAGCGTCAGCACTTTCTTGCGCCGCAGCGCAGGCAGGTAATCATCCAGCGGATGACCCGACAGGTAAAAGCCAATTGCCTTATGTTCCTCTGCCAGTCGTTCCCCGGGCAACCAATCATCGGTATCGGCCAGACGCGGCGGCGGCAGATCATCGCCCGCCTCACCAAAAAGCGACACCTGAGCCGAGGTCTTCGCCTCTATCACCGCAGCCGACCATGCCACCAATCGATCCAACGATTGAAACACACGTTTGCGGTTCGGGTTTAGCGCATCAAACGCCCCTGCACGCGCCAACATTTCAAGCGGGCGCTTGCCGATACGCTTCATATCAACACGCCGCGCAAAATCGAACAGGTCCACAAATGGTCTGTCGGCACGGGCCGTGACGATCATCTCCATCACCTCCATACCAACATTTTTCAACGCGCCCAGCGCATAGATCAATTCCTGATCCACCACATCAAACCCGGCCATCGACCGATTCACACAGGGGGCGACAATCTTCACGCCCAGGCCTTTTTTGACCTCATGCGCATAGATTGCCAGTTTCTCGGTCAGGTGAATATCGCAATTCATCACGCCGCCCATGAATTCCACTGGGTGATTGGCCTTTAGCCAAGCGGTGTAATAGCTGACGACGGCATAGGCCGCCGCGTGGGATTTGTTGAAGCCGTAATTGGCGAATTTCTCAAGCAGGTCAAAAACCTCAGAGGCTTTCTTCTTATCAACGCCGTTCTTGGCTGCCCCGGTTTCAAATTTGGGGCGTTCGGCATCCATCGCCTCTTTGATCTTTTTGCCCATTGCACGACGCAGCAAATCCGCCCCGCCCAGGGAATATCCCGCCATTTCCTGCGCGATCTGCATCACCTGTTCCTGATACACGATGATGCCCTGGGTCTCGGCCAGAATATGGTCGATCGTGGGATGCACGGATTCCAAGGGTTTGCGCCCGTGTTTGACCTCACAATAGCTTGGGATGTTTTCCATCGGGCCAGGACGATACAGCGCCACAAGGGCCACGATATCTTCGATACAGGTGGGTTTCATCTGCCGCAGCGCGGATTTCATCCCCTCCGATTCCACCTGAAACACCGCAACCGTCTTGGCGTCGGAATACAGATCATAGGTCTTTTTATCATCCAACGGGATCAGGTTGATCTGGTTCTCGCCGCCCGCTGCGGGCTCATACAGCCGCGTGCCCGCCGGATCGACATGCAGCGGACGCCCCGATTTGAAAATCAGGTTCATCGCGGATTGCACGACAGTCAGCGTCTTCAGACCCAGAAAGTCAAATTTGACAAGCCCGGCTTGTTCCACCCATTTCATATTGAACTGCGTGGCAGGCATGTCAGAGCGCGGATCTTGATACAATGGCACCAAAGCATCCAGCGGCCTGTCCCCGATCACCACGCCCGCCGCGTGAGTGGAGGCATTGCGCAACAGCCCTTCGACCTGCTGCGCATAGGTCAGCAGCCGATCCACAACAGGTTCATTACGCGCGGCTTCGCGCAGCCGTTCCTCCTGCGTCAGCGCCTGTACAATAGAGACAGGCTTGACCCCTTCCACGGGAATCAGCTTGGACAACTTATCAACCTGCCCAAAGGACATTTGCAGCACACGACCAATATCGCGCACCGCCGCCTTGGACAGCAACGCCCCGAAGGTAATGATTTGACCAACCTTTTCGCGGCCATATTTCTGCTGCACATATTTGATCACCTCTTCGCGGCGATCCATGCAGAAATCGATATCGAAATCAGGCATCGACACACGTTCGGGGTTCAAGAACCGCTCAAACAACAAAGAATAGCGCAGCGGATCAAGGTCCGTGATCGTCAACACATAGGCCACCAAAGACCCCGCGCCCGACCCACGCCCCGGCCCTACGGGAATGTCATGCGTCTTGGCCCATTTGATAAAATCCGCAACGATCAGGAAATAACCTGGGAAGCCCATCTGCTCAATGATATCCAGCTCGAACTTCAGGCGCGCTTCATATTCGGCGCGTGGTGCCACCGCCTCGATGACATCTAGGCGCGCATCCAAACCCGCCCAGGCCTGGCGGCGCAGCTCTTCGACCTCATCATCCGCAAATTTCGGCAAGATCGGATCGCGGCGATAGGTGCCAAAGGCACAACGCTTGGCGATTTCAATGGTGTTATCAATCGCCTCTGGCAAATCCGCGAACAGCGCGATCATCTCGGCTTCTGATTTAAAATAATGCTGCGGCGTCAAACGGCGCCGCGGATCGTTTTGGTCTACATATGCGCCTTCTGCGATACAGATCAGCGCATCATGGGCCTCATACATTTCGGATTTTGGAAAATAGACATCATTGGTCGCCACCAAGGGCAGGTCCATCGCATAGGCCATTTCGACAAAGCCGCGTTCAGTCGCCCGCTCGGCGGCCATCAGCTGCCCGCCGTCCCCAGGATGGCGCTGCAATTCGACATATAACCGATCAGGATAAATTTGCGCCAGACGGGTCATCAGCGCCTGCGCCCGATCTTGCTGGCCATTTTGCAAGAACTTGCCCACCGGCCCCTCGGCCCCGCCTGTCAAACATATCAGCCCCTCGCTGTGCGCGGCCAATTGGTCAGGCGTGACCTGCACCAGATCGCCATGTTTGCCGATATAAAGGCATGACGACAGTTTCATCAGGTTTTCATAACCTGCCTCATTTTGCGCCAAAAGCACGATCGGCGCGGGCAAACGCGGTTTTTCACCCGGGCGTGCAGGATCATAGGCCACCGCCACCTGACAGCCCATGATCGGCTGCAATCCCGCGCCCTGTGCCGTAACCGAAAACTCCAGCGCAGAGAACATTGCATTGCTATCGGTGACAGCCACGGCGGGCATTCCCGCATCCTCGCACATCTTAATAAGTTTTTTGACCGGCACCGCCCCTTCAAGAAGCGAATATTCGGTGTGAATGCGGAGGTGGATGAATCGCGTTTGGCTCATGCGCCATATAATAGGCGTGGCGGCTGTGACGCGGAAGGGGCGAAAACGGCATGGATGATCAACTCTGGCCTTGACGCACGCGCCATGCAACCGCAGCATGATCGAAAAAGGAGGGCTCCCGTGTCGCGCGATCTCTTGCTGGTTTGCCAACTGAAAGCGACGCCGCTTGCGTGTTATCGCTGCTGGACAGAAGCAGACCTGTTGAAAAAATTCTTTGCCCCTGCCCCGGGGCGCACGCTGGAGGCGGTGATCGAACCGCGCCCGGGCGGGCGATTTTTTACCAAAATGCTGTTTGATGTGCATGGAGAAATCGCAGATGAGGGCTGTATTCTACACGCCAGCCGCCCCACGCCAGACCGGCCAGGGCGATTGATTTTCACCGACAGCCTATCGGAAGGGTTCCGCCCCAAAGGTAGCGGTTTTTTCACCGCAGATATCCGCTTTACTGCCAAAGACGGTGGCTGCGAATACCGTGTTATTGCGCGACACAAAGATGACGCTACAGCGGATAACCACGCCAAGCTGGGCTTTCAAACGGGCTGGACCGCCGTTGCCAAGCAGCTTGAAGCACTTGCGCGGACTTTGGATGCCGTCCATGCCGCCTAAACGGTGGGTTACGGACGGCACCTGCCCAAAATCTAACCGTTTGGGCAATTTCAAAGCGAAAGTCGCGCGGTTTTATCTTGCCAAGGCTGCGCCAACCCGGTCTTCTTAGGCCAAGCATGGGGCCACGGCCCTGCGGCGTCCGTTGCTTTCCGCCACATCGGGCAATGGATTGCGCAAGACTAAGGTATCGTGGCGAAAGATCTTCGTATGGACATCTCGTTTCTTCTCAACGGAGAAACCCGCCGGGTCACTTTGACCGACCCGACGCAGACAGTGTTGGATTGGCTGCGCGAGGACGGGCTGACCGGAACGAAAGAGGGCTGCAATGAGGGCGATTGCGGTGCCTGCACTGTGATCGTCACAGAGGCGAGCGGTACGGTCAAACCGCTGAATGCGTGCATCTTGTTTATGGGCCAAATGGATGGGCGTGCCCTGCGCACCGTCGAAGGTATCGCCGCACCTGACGGCCAGTTGCATCCGGTGCAGCAGGCAATGGTTGACGAACATGGCAGCCAATGCGGATTTTGCACACCTGGTTTTGTGGCCTCGATGGCGGCGGGGCATCTGCTGGGCGCAACGGATTATGATGACCGTTTGGCGGGCAATCTGTGCCGCTGCACAGGCTATGCGCCGATCATTCGGGCCGCCAAGGCTGCTGCACAAAAGCCCGTGCCCGCCCATATGGATGACCGCGCCGCCCTGCCCGCGACCAGCGCTGCCCCCACGCCCATGCGCCCCACCGATCTGGATAAGTTTGCCGATTGGTATGCGCAAAACCCTGACGCGCAACTGATTGCCGGGGCCACAGATGTTGGTCTATGGGTCACCAAACAGATGCGCACGCTGGATCAGGTTGTGTTCTTGAACGGATTGCAGGCGCTGAGCAGAACCGAATTACGCGACGATGCGCTGCATATCGGGGCGGGGGTGACAATTGCCTCCCTGCGCGATGTGATCGCCCCTTATCATCCCAGCCTGTCGGAATTGCTGCGCCGCTTTGCCTCAGAGCAGATCCGGCAAGCTGCAACCATCGGCGGCAATATCGCCAATGGTTCGCCGATTGGCGATGGCGCGCCTGCGCTGATCGCTTTAGGCGCGCGTTTGACATTGCGCCACGGGGCGCAGCGCCGCGTGATCGCGCTGGAAGATTTCTTTCACGCCTATGGCAAGCAAGACCGCAACCCGGGGGAGTTCGTAGAGACGCTTAGCGTGCCGATCCATGCACCGGGCCTGCGCTGCTATAAGCTTTCGAAACGGTTTGATCAGGACATCTCTGCGCTGTGCGGATGTTTCAACTTTGACGTTCAGGCGGGGCAGATACGCTCTGCTCGGGTCGCGTTTGGCGGGATGGCAGGCATTCCTGCCCGTGCCCGAGGGTTTGAAGCTGCGCTGACCGGACAGCCCCTGACAGCAAAGACGATCCTCGCCGCCCTGCCGGCCCTGGCGCAGGATTACACACCGCTTGACGATATGCGTGCCTCTGCCGCCTATCGCACCAAGGCCGCGCAGGGCCTGGCGCGACGCTATATCGCAGATCTATTGGGGCAACCTGTTTCCGTGTTGGAGATCCAACCATGAGCATCGGAAAACCCCTGCCACACGAGTCCGCGCGGTTGCATGTGACCGGACAGGCGCGATATGTCGATGACCTACCCGAGCCAAAGGGCTGCCTGCATCTGGCCTTTGGCCTGTCCAGCGAGGCTCATGCCCAAATTAAGCATCTGGATCTGGAACCGGTGCGTGCCTGCCCCGATGTGGTCGCCGTGCTGACATATGCTGATATCCCCGGCCATAACGACGCCTCGTGCAATCCGACATTTGTGGAACCCGTCCTGGCCGAAGGGACGGTGCATTACGTCGGCCATCCGATTTTCCTGGTTGTGGCACGGTCCCATCAAGCGGCGCGGCGCGCCGCAAGGGCCGCAAACGTGACCTATGATACCTTGCCCGCCGTGCTTACTGTGGAGCAGGCGCTGGCAGCGGACAGTCATCACCAAGGTGGCCCGGTGATCTGGGAAAATGGTGACTCGCAGGCCGCACTGGCACAGGCCACGCATGTGGCCGAGGGTGAGATTGAGATCGGCGGGCAAGAACATTTTTATCTGGAAGGTCAGGCCGCTATGGCCGAGCCGCAAGATCAGGGGATGATCATCCGCTGCTCCAGCCAGCATCCTAGCGAGATCCAGCATAAGGTGGCAGAGGCTTTGGGCCTGCATATGCATGACATCCGCGTTGAGATGCGCCGGATGGGCGGTGGGTTTGGTGGGAAAGAAAGCCAGGGCAACCATTTGGCCATTGCCTGTGCGGTGGCCGCCCGCCTAACTGGCCGGGCGTGCAAGATGCGCTATGATCGTGATGATGACATGGTGATCACAGGTAAGCGCCATGATTTCAAGATCCTTTACCGGATCGGGGCGGATGCAGATGGGCGGGTATTGGGGGCTCAATTCACCCATTTGGCACGCTGCGGCTGGGCCTTGGATCTATCGCCCCCCGTTTGTGATCGGGCGATGTTGCATGCCGATAGTGCGTATTTGTTCCCCACAATGCGAATCCAAAGCCACCGGCTACGGACCAATACTGTGTCCAACACCGCCTATCGTGGGTTTGGGGGGCCGCAAGGGATGTTGGGATGTGAAGCGGCGATGGAGCATCTGGCCTTTGTAATGGGGCTGGACCCGCTGGAGCTGCGTAAGCGCAATTTCTATGCGGATATGATGCCAGAGGGGGCGTCTGCCCCCGATGACGGCGAAGCCGTCCTCTCCCCCGAGGATATTTCGGGCAAGATGAAAGCAGCCCCTCAGGCGACGCATTATGGGCAGCCGGTTGAAGATTTCATCTTGAACGGCTTGGTCGCGCGCCTTGAAACGCGTGCAGATGTTGTCGCGCGCCGGGCTGCGGTAGCGGCGTGGAACGCATCACATGATGTTGTGAAGCGCGGTATCGCCATATCGCCAGTGAAATTCGGGATTTCCTTCACGCTGTCCCATTTGAATCAGGCAGGTGCTTTGGTTCATATTTATCAAGATGGCACTGTGCAGATCAATCACGGTGGCACCGAAATGGGGCAGGGTTTGCATTTGAAATGCTGTCAGGTGGCGGCCTCGGTTTTTGGGCTGGCTGCGCGAGACATCAGGATCACGGCAACGGACACGTCCAAGGTTCCCAATACTTCTGCCACGGCTGCATCTTCGGGCGCGGATCTGAACGGGATGGCCGTGAAGGCCGCCTGTGACACTTTACGCGACCGTATTTCCGGCCATATTGCGACGCTGGCCAATTGTGCGGTGTCGGAGGTGGTCTTTGTGGGCGGCTCAGTCCACGCTGGCAGCAGCAGATGGACCTTTGCCGAGGCCGCATTGCTGGCCTATCAGGCGCGGATCAGCCTGTCAGCAACTGGATTTTATGCCACGCCGAAAATCGCGTGGGATACAGCGGTGGGGCGGGGGCGACCGTTCTTTTACTTTGCCTATGGCGCGGCAGTCACGGAGGTGGCGATTGACACGCTGACCGGGGAAAACCGGATTTTGCGCACCGATATCTTGCATGATGCCGGCACATCGCTGAATCCGGCGATTGATATCGGGCAAATCGAGGGTGGCTATGTTCAAGGTGCCGGCTGGCTGACGACCGAAGAATTGGTGTGGGATACAGACGGGGTTCTGCGCACACATGCGCCATCAACCTATAAGATCCCTGCCTGTTCAGACCGTCCGGCAGTATTTAATGTGACGCTTTGGGATCAACCAAACCGGGAAGACACGATCTATCGATCAAAGGCCGTTGGGGAGCCGCCGTTCATGCTGGCGATTTCCGCCTTTTTGGCGCTGCAAAATGCCTGTGCCGCCTGTGGTCCAGGCTATCCTGCACTGCGTGCGCCGGCCACGCCGGAGGCGATTTTAGCAGCCGTAAGCCGAGCATGTGGGGCCAATGCATGAGTTTAGGCGACAAGATTTCAGGCCCTAGCGAAGCGATGGTTCCATACACCCGCGTAATTGTGGCTGATAGCCGTGGCTCTGCCCCGCGCGAAATTGGCGCCGAGATGCTGGTCTGGCCGGATCGTATCGAGGGCACAATCGGCGGCGGGCAGCTGGAATATGAGGCGATTTCGACCGCCCGGCGGATCTCTAGGGCCCAGGTGCAGCGCATCCCTCTGGGTCCGGCGATGGGGCAATGCTGCGGTGGATCCGTAACATTGGCCTTTGTCCCCCCGACTGCGCAGAGCAGCATAAGTGCGGGCTATCAGCTGACCGCGCTATGCGATGGGCCAATGCCCTTGTCGGTCCACCGTGCTTTGGCGCGCGCGCGCGACCGTGGGGATACCCCTGCGCGCCTGCTGGATGGCTGGTTGATTGAGCCCAAGGTCACGCCGCATCTGCCGATTTGGGTGTGGGGCGCGGGCCATGTCGGACGTGCACTGGTTCAGGTGCTGGCCCCACTGCCAGGGATCGCGGTGACATGGGCCGATACCGGGTCAGAGCGGTTCCCCCCTCGGATGCCTGACAACGTGCGACCTGTCACGGCGCATCACCTGCCCGATCTGGTGTCGCTGGCGCCCAAACACGCCCAGCATTTCGTTTTAACCTATTCGCATGCGCTGGATCTGGAGCTGTGCCACAGGATGCTATGTCACGGGTTTGGGCGGCTGGGTTTGATTGGCTCGGCCACCAAACGCGCACGATTTCGCAAAAAGCTTGCCGTATTGGGCCATTGCGATACGCAAATCGACCAGATCGACTGCCCAATTGGTGATCCGACGTTTGGGAAGCATCCTCAGGCCATTGCGGTTTCCATCACAGCCGCGTTACTGACACGGATGTCTTGCACAGGTGCGCCCGATCACGCATCAGCTACCGTAACACAAGGAGGCGCATTGTGAGCCATATGTTGCTACGTCTTGACGGGCTGACCAAATCCTATCCCGGCGTCTTGGCCAATGATGCGGTGTCTTTGCAGATTGCTCCGGGTGAGATTCACGCGCTGTTGGGCGAAAACGGCGCTGGAAAATCAACGCTGGTGAAGATGATCTACGGGTTGGTCAAACCTGACAGCGGCACCATGATGCTGAATGCCGCGGCCTATACACCAGCAGAGCCGCGCGCCGCGCGCAGTGCAGGCGTTGCGATGGTGTTTCAACATTTCTCGTTGTTTGAGGCACTTAGCGTGGCCGAAAACGTCGCCCTTGGGATGGAGAGCCCGCCGCAGCTGGGGCAATTGGCCCGGCGCATCCGCGAGATTTCCACCCAATACGGCCTGCCTTTGGACCCGGCCCGCCGGGTGGGCGATTTATCAGCGGGCGAGCGCCAGCGCGTAGAAATCGTGCGCTGCCTTTTGCAAGATCCGAAATTGCTGATCATGGATGAACCTACCAGCGTTTTAACCCCGCAAGAGGTGCAGATTTTGTTCCGCACGCTCAATCAACTGTCCCACGAAGGCACAGCAATCTTATATATCAGCCATAAGCTGGAAGAGATCCGCACGCTTTGCGATCGTGCCACGGTGCTGCGTGGAGGCAAGGTTGTGGGCCATGCCGATCCGCGCGCGAAAACTGCCAAAGAACTGGCTGAACTGATGGTCGGTGCCGAGCTGAAAGTGACCGACCGCGCGGGCCGTGTGTTGGGCGAGCCATTGCTGCGGGTGACCGATCTGGATCTACCAGCGATCACGCAATTTGGCCCCTCGTTGAAATCGGTGCATCTGACCCTGCGCAAGGGTGAGGTTCTGGGAATTGGCGGTGTGGCGGGCAACGGCCAAGAAGAACTGCTGGCCGCGCTGTCAGGCGAACGGCTGAGCCCGCCGGGAACCGTTATGCTGCGCGATCAGGATCTGTCGCGCCTTGGGCCCAATCCGCGCCGTAAACATGGAATTCTGGCCGCGCCAGAAGAACGGTTGGGCCATGCCGCAGCCCCGGCAATGAGCCTGACCTATAATGCCATTTTGACAGGAACAGTGCGCAAACCACTAACCCGAAACGGATTTGTCAACTTTGCAGCTGCACGCCGTTTTGCCCAAGATATCATTGCGCAATTTGATGTGCGCACGCCCGGCCCCGATGTGGCCGCCCGCGCCCTGTCGGGGGGGAACCTGCAAAAATATGTCATCGGCCGCGAAGTGCTGCAATCGCCTGATGTGCTGGTGGTCAATCAGCCGACCTGGGGGGTTGATGCCGCTGCAGCCACGGCGATCCGCCAGGCGCTGCTGGATCTGGCGGCGGAAGGTGCGGCGGTTATCGTTATCAGCCAGGATCTGGATGAGCTGATGGAAATTTCCGACAATTTCGCAGCACTAAATGAAGGGCGGCTGTCTGCGCCGCGCTCCACCGCCGATCTGACGATGGAGCAAATCGGCCTGATGTTGGGCGGTGCCCAAGATATGGATCCGCCCGCGCCCCAAACCGAAGCCGCCTTGCAGTGAGTGTTGCAATGATTACCCTTGTGAAACGCCCTCAGCCCTCGCAATTTTGGTCATGGGCCACGCCGATCCTTGCGGTGATCGCCACTATGATCGCTGGCGGATTGCTGTTTGCCGCCTTGGGGAAAGACCCGATAGAGGCAATCAAAGCGATTTTCTGGGATCCGATCCTAGGGCAGAACGCCGGTTATTTCCGCAGTCAGCTTCTGGTGAAGGCCGGACCGTTGATCCTGATTGCCTGCGGATTGGCGATCGGGTTTCGCGCCGGCATCTGGAATATCGGCGCCGAGGGGCAGTATATCATCGGCGCGATATGCGGTGCATGGCTGGCGCTGCGGGTATATCCGGCAGAAAGCGCGTGGTTATTCCCGGCGATGATCGCATTGGGCGCTTTGGGTGGATTGCTGTGGGCCCTGATCCCCGCAGTATTGAAGGTCACTTTGGGTGTGTCCGAGATCTTGGTCTCGTTGATGCTTGTCTATGTGGCGGAGAACCTGCTTGCCTATGTGGCCTTTGGGCCGCTGCGCAATCCCGATGGCTTTGGTATGCCCGGATCGCGCAATTTGCAGCAATATGACGCCGCCCATAATCCAGAATTGATCGCAGGGACCGGAATGCATTGGGGGGTGGTTGCGGCGCTGATCGCTGTCATCTTCACCTATATTTTGCTGCATCGCCATATCGCAGGGTTTCGTATCCGTGTCGCCGGGGAAGCCCCGCGTGCCGCCTTGTTTGCCGGCGTTGTGCCCACGCGGCTTGTGGTGATCTGCCTTGGCCTGTCAGGGGCCTTGGCCGGCGTCGCCGGGTTATTTGAGGTCGCCGGGCCTTCGGGACAAATCACCGACAGTTTCAATGCAGGCTATGGGTTCACCGCGATCATCGTGGCGTTTTTGGGCCGTTTGCATCCGGTGGGGATCTTGTTGGCCGGGCTGTTGATGGCGCTGACTTATATTGGCGGCGATGTCGCGCAGCTGCGGCTGCAACTGCCCCCGGCCGCGATCCAATGCTTTCAAGGCATGCTGCTGTTCTTTCTGCTGGGTTTTGATGTCTTGACCAATTACCGCGTCAAATTCGCAGGAGCCGCCTGATGCTGCCATCTTTGCATCTGCCGGTGATTGCATTGGCCGGGATATTGGCCGGATTGGGCCTGTATTACGCAGGCAGCGCCATCGGAATGCTGGCGATTTACCTGCCCGCCGCTATCGCATTGCTACTGGTATGGGAGATCAGCCGCGTGATCTTGCGCTGGGTGCCGCGTCTTCTACCGCGGGCGGATCGCGCAGCCATGCGCGACCCGGCCACACCGGCAGAACAACCGCTTCAGCAAAGACGCATAGGCCGCAGCGAAATTACAATATTTGGCGCGATGTTACTTTGCGGATTAGGACTGGCCTATCTGATCCTCGGGCCGATCACCGGTCCGCTTCGCCCGCCCTCCCCCACCCCTTTGTCGGAGACCGCATTATGATTGGTGGAATTGATCTGACCACGTTGGCCGCGATGCTGATGGTGGCCTCGACCCCGGTGCTGCTGGCCGCGATCGGAGAGCTGATTGCAGAGCGCGCAGGCGTGCTCAACCTTGGGGTTGAAGGGATGATGATCTGTGGTGCGGTTGGCGGGTTTGCCATTGCGGTCATGACCGGCAGCCCAGTGTTAGGGTTCATCGGTGGTGCCGTCTCTGGCGCGGCGCTGGCCTTGCTGTTCGCCGTGTTGACGCAGGTGTTTTTGTCCAATCAGGTCGCAACCGGTCTGGCATTGACGTTGTTTGGACTGGGCCTGTCAGCGCTGCTTGGCAAAGGGTTTGAAGGCGTGCGCCCCCCGGCGACTGCGAAACTGGACCTTGGTCCGTTAAGTGACATTCCTGTGCTGGGTCCGGTGCTGTTTTCGCATGATTGGGTTGTATATCTGTCACTCGTGCTGGTCGTGCTGGTCTGGGGATTTTTGAAATATACGCGTGCCGGCCTGATCTTACGCGCGGTGGGTGAAAGCCATGATGCGGCCCATGCGTTGGGATATCGGGTAATTGCTGTCCGCTTTGGCGCGCTGACCTTTGGCGGTGCCTGTGCGGGTTTGGGCGGCGCCTATCTCAGCCTTGTGCGCGTCCCGCAATGGACCGAGGGCATGACCGCCGGCGTCGGCTGGATCGCGCTGGCCATCGTGGTTTTTGCCAGTTGGAAGCCCCAGCGCGTTCTGGTTGGGGCCTATCTGTTTGGTGGCATCACGGCCTTGCAATTGCAGTTGCAGGCGGCAGGCTATGCGATCCCGGTGCATCTGCTGTCGATGGCGCCTTATATCATCACGATCCTCGCGCTGGTCGTGCTGTCTGCTGTGCATGGCCGCAACGCGCAGGCCGGACCAGCGGCGTTAGGAAAATCTTTCCACGCCTCAAGTTGAAGTGCATTATCTCAGGGCGCAATCTTTAAGACGCTCGCTATCCAAGGGGAACACCCATGAAACGTAGATCCTTTCTGACAACCTCGGCCGCTGCGACTGTGCTCGCCACGGCAGGCCTTCCAGCTTTGGCCCAAGACGGCCCGCTGAAAATCGGCTTTATCTATGTTGGCCCGGTTGGCGACATGGGCTGGTCCTATCAGCACGAACAAGGCCGCCGTGCGATCGTCGAAAAATTCGGCGATCAGGTTGAGACAAAATTCATCGAATCCGTTCCAGAAGGCCCGGATGCCGAACGCGCGCTGACCTCGCTGGCGCTGGAAGGCAACACGATGATTTTCGCGACCTCATTTGGCTATATGGACCCAGTGATGAATGTCGCGGCAAAATTCCCAAATGTGATGTTTGAACATGCCACGGGCTACAAGCGCGCCGATAACGTTGCGACCTATGATGCGAAATTCTTCCAAGGCCGCGCGATTCAGGGCACGATTGCAGGGCGCATGACCAAATCGAACAAAATCGGGTATATTGGCTCATTCCCGATTCCAGAGGTGGTTCAGGGCATCAACGCCGCTTACATCCATGCGAAAAAGGTCAACCCGGATGTCGAAATGTCCGTGGTTTGGGCCTATAGCTGGTTTGACCCAGCCAAAGAGGCAGACGCCGCCGCAGCCCTGATCGCCGATGGCGTTGACGTGCTGATGCAACACACCGATTCCACCGCGCCACAGGCGAAAGCACAAGAGGCCGGTAACGTTATCACGTTTGGGCAGGCCTCGGATATGTCGGGCTTTGCACCGATGCCGCGCGTGACCTCCACCATCGACAACTGGGCGCCCTATTATATTGAACGCGTGCAGGCGATGCTGGACGGGACATGGTCCTCCACCGCGACATGGGGTGGCATCGACACAGGCATGGTCGAAATCGGTGAGATGACCGATGCGCTGCCAAGCGAAGTGATTGAAGAAGCCACCGCAATGAAAGACGCGATTGCCGCAGGTGAATATCACCCGTTCACCGGCCCGCTGAAAAAGCAAGATGGCACCGTGTGGCTGGCAGATGGCGAAGTGGCCGATGATGCCGCGCTGGCATCGATGGACTTCTATCTAGAAGGGATCACGGCAGAATTGCCGAAATAATCCGGTGTGATATCACCTGTCAAAGCCGGGCCTAGCGCCCGGCTTTTTCGTGGTGCCACGTGCATTGGCGATCAGATAAGCTTGCGTAATTTTCAGGCTTTCAGCAGAAAATATTTGCATCTTATAACACCAACGTGATGGGGCGTTTGGGCAATGCCCAAGGAACCACAGCGCATGGCAAGGGGTTTCTCCGGCAACGGCAGGTCAAAAGACCGCCACAATGGGAGAGATTTATGCGCAATCTTAGAAATTCTACCGCGTTGGCGTTGGGCCTGGCGGCATTGGCCCCGACCCTGACCACCGCCCAGACCGCAGCACAAGTGGAAACCGGTGCCCGCGCTCAGGGGGGCGAGCAGGTTTCATTGGCCGATTGCATTGCCGCCGCCCGTGCCACGGGCCAAGAAGAGGCCGACGCCGCCGCGCAATGCCAGGCAGACCTAACCGATGCAATGCCCGATGCGGCGATGCCTGCGCAGGGTAATGTTGCTGCAAGCTCTGACGCGGCACAGGCCCAAAGCGGGGCTGACGTGCAGATGGAGACTGGGCAAACGCCGCCTGTTGCGGATGCAAAAACGCAAACCCCACCCGCGCCTGAGGCCTCGCCAGAGAGCGTGGCAGATGGAGCGCCTGCAGATGCAGACCCCGCGCCTGTCGCCCAGATGAGCGATGCGCAGGCCGCAGCCGCAGCGATTGCCGCACAGGCCGAATCCACCGAAACACCGCAAGCCGCCGCGGCACCCGAAGCCGCACCAGCACAAGATGAAGCGTCTAAGGACCCTGTCGGTGCTGCGGCCGAAACTGCGGCTGACGGCGCTGCGATCACGGACCCAACAGTTGCAGCAGAAGCAGACGCTGCGACTGACACGCAAGCCCCCGCCGCCGCAGGCATGACCGCTGACACGGATGCCCGTAAAGCAGCCGGTGCAAACACCACCGACACGCAATCAGCCCAAGCGGACCAAACCGCACCTGCACAGGGCGCCCGTGCAGATCAGACCGGTGCGGACCAAACCGCAGACGCACCTGCCAGCTCGTCCCAAGCTGACGCCACGCAACAAGCCGCAGCCGAACCCCAAGCCCCGACACCGGAGCAAGAGGCCGCACAAGAACGTCTGCAACAGGCGCTTGAAGCAGATGCCGATATCGAAGCCGGTGGCGCTGTTGAAAACGCCGCCCTCGCCGATAATGCGCAAGCCGACATGGAAAATGCGACCGAAGAGGTCGTGACCGAAGACACAGCGCGCAGCTCGGCTGAGGATTTCCAGAACGGTGTCTCCCAAGCCGCGGCGCCACAGGCGCAAGCTCAGGCTCAGGCTCAGGCCAAAGACAAGGATGATGGTCTGTCTGACGCAGCAAAAATTGCCATTGCCGGTCTGGGTGCGCTGGCAGTTGGCGCGGTGCTCAATAATGGCAGTTCGGTTGCGGTAAACTCGGGTGACCGTGTCGTGGTGCAGCAGCCCGACGGCACTTACCGTGTGATCAAGGATGACGGCGCACTCTTGCGTCAGCCCGGCTCCACCGTGCGCACGCAAACCTATGATGATGGGTCAAGCCGCACGGTATCGACCCGTGCCGATGGCGCACAGATTGTCACCGTATATGACAACCAGAAGCGTATTGTGAAACGCACCCGGATTGAGGAAAACGGCGATCAATATATCTTGGTCGACGATTCCCAGACCTATGAGCCGGTGGTTGTGGATGACCTACCGCGCGCGGACGTGAATGCGACGCAGACTTCAACCAATGAGGATGCGCTGCGCGCCGCGCTGGCACGTCAAGCCGACACCAACCGCAGTTTCTCGTTGGCACAGGTGCGGCAGATCTCACAGGTCCGGGCCTTGGCCCCGGCAGTGTCTGTTGAAACGGTAACGTTCAACAGTGGTTCGGCGGCAATCTTGCCCGCACAGGCGGAGGAGCTGGCCAGCCTGGGCGGAGCGATCCGTGAGCGGATCACACAAAATCCAAGGGAGCTGTTCTTGGTCGAAGGTCACACAGATGCGGTCGGCAATGCCGCCTATAATCTGGCCCTGTCAGATCGGCGCGCAGAATCGCTTGCTCTGGCTTTGACCGAGTATTTCAACGTCCCGGCTGAAAACCTAGTGGTTCAAGGCTATGGCGAGGAATATTTAAAAATTGCCACCCAATCAGCAGAGGAACAAAACCGCCGCGCGACTGTGCGCCGCATCACCGATCTATTGCAGGTCGCAAACGCGAATTGATCTGCAGATCCTTGATTGTGCTCATGGCGCCCCATTCGTGGGGCGCCATTCTCATGTGCTCGCTTTGGCATATTTTGGGTTTGATTGACGGATCCATCGGGTAGCACGCCAAGGTTTTGCGCAACATGACAGGGGCTTCTTGGCATCCGTCAACCGCATGGTGGCGCAGATGCCGGGGTGCCACGCGTCCAACCACTGTCCCGTCTTTTGTTTCGCCGCAGCCCCGCCGTTTTGGGCAGGAAACCGCTCAATCGCTCGCGGCGCGACGATGCGCATGCTTGGCAATGCCGGCGGATCGCTGCTACTCACCATTGGGTATTAACCTAACGGAAACCATTCGGATCCCGCCCTATGATTCAACCGCCCTCCTCTGATCCCGCCTGTGGCCCGCGTCGCTACGGGCGTCGTCATATGCTAGCACTGCTGGGTGCCAGCCTTGGCCTGAGCGCCTGCGGAGACCGTGCCCGGATGGCGTCAAAAACGCCAAGCGCAAAACTGCCATTATACCCGAATGAAACGGCGCAGCTGCGCAAGCTGATCAACCGCTATGCGGACCAGTATCAGGTACCGCGAACTTTGGTCCACCGCGTGGTGCAACGCGAAAGCGATTACCGCCCTAAGGCACGCAATGGCCCCTACTATGGGTTGATGCAAATCTTGCCGCAAACAGCGCGTGGCATGGGGTTTCAAGGCGAGGCGCATGAGCTTCTGGATGCAGAGGAGAACCTCCGCTGGGCGGTGAAATACCTGCGCGGTGCTTGGATGTGTGCAGATGGTTCGGAAGAGGCCGCCGTGGGCTGGTATGCCCGTGGTTATTATTACGAAGCCAAACGCAGGGGCATCTTGACTGAAACCGGGTTGCGCACCTAGGCCCAGATGGCCCCACCCCACACGCACGCCCCGTCGATGGCCGCATCAGCGGCCTTCGACTGCGCCGGGGTGGGGTCAATCCCCAACCCGGCGCGTGCCACCGGCTAGAACAGAATGGCAGTTCAATCGCGGGCGCGCAAAATACCCGCCGGCCGTTGTGACAAGGGGCGCAGGGCGAATATCAGCCCCGCAGCCAACACCGCGATCACCCCGCCCAGAACGATCACCACCGCTGGTATCAGCGCGAAGTGGAACTGCGCCCCCATGACCCATTCCACCACCGCATAGCCTGCCAAACCACCGAAGATGATTGCCACCACGCCGGCCGCCGCGCCCATCAAAGCCGCACGCAGCGCAAAGCTCAGCAAGATGGTACGCCGCGTCGCACCCAAGGTCTTCAGTAAAGCAGCCTCCCATGCGCGCGCGCCTTCGCCAGCCGCAGCAGCACCGATCAACACGACAAACCCTGTGATCAACGTCACCCCTGCAGCCAAAGATGTGGCGCGCGCAATCGTCGCCAAAGCCTCGGACATGCGATCCACCGCATCGCGCACACCGATTGCGGTGATATTTGGGAACTCCTCGCCAAGGGCGCGCAGGATATCGGCTTCGGCCTGTGGCGGGGCATAGACGGTCGCCAAATGCGTGTGCGGCGCCCCCTGCAGCGCGGTCGGGTTAAAGGTGATCACAAAGCCGATCCCGCCCGTCGCGAAATCCACATCCCGAAATGAGGTAATCGGCGCTTCGATATCACGGCCAAGTATATTGACCGTCAGCCGATCGCCCAGTTTCAGTCCGATCTCTTTGGCCTCTTCTGCCGCGAAACTGATCTGTGGATCGCCGCTGTAGTCTTGTCGCCAAAACGTGCCTTCGGTGATGCGTTCGCGTGGCGTGGCAGCATAGGTGACACCGCGATCACCACGCAACACCCAGTGATCTGGCCGACCCTCTCGCGCAGGGGCGCCGTTGATCTGTGTCACCACGCCGCGCATCATCGGCGTGGTTTCAATCTTGCGTACCCCCTCGATGGCCTGCATCCGCGCCATGAATGGGTCCAGCTGATCTGGTTGGATATCAATGACGAAAAACGCCGGCGCTTCGGCGGGCAGATCTTCGGCGATGGCACGGCGCAGCCCGTTATCCACCTGCCCCACTGCCGCCAGAACAGACAGGCCCAACCCCAGTGATAAGATCACGGCCACGGCCTCGGATCGTGGGCCACCAATGGCGGCAAGCGCCGTGTGCACAACAGGATACCCCCGCACCCGTCCCGCGCCCCAACGTGCCAAACCCTTCAGCCCGGTCGCTGCCGCCAAAAGGACGACAAGCGCCAGCACAATGCCGCCCAATGTACCAAACGTCAGCAACCACAGCCCCGAAAACGCCCCGGCAGAGACAACCAAAATCAGCACCAGCCCCGCAATCAGGGCCATCGCGGCCTTCCCCGGCACACCCCTCTTGCGCCGATCGGTATCGCGGTACAGCCGTGCCGCACGCTGCCCCGACATCCGCGCAATTGGCCAAAGCGCAAAGATTGCGGCCACCAGCGCACCATAAAGCGCTGCTTCAAACAGGGGGATGGGGCGCAGCCCGATTTGCACCGGGATCGGCAGACTGGCTTCGATCAGCCCGGACAGGCCCAAAACCACGGCCACCGCCAATGCCAATCCTGCAACAATGCCCGCAATGCCCAGCACCAGGATCTGCCACAAAAACACCCAGCGGATCGTCGCGCTTTCGGCCCCCATTGCGCGCAATGTCGCAATAGTTTCTGCCTTGCGCGCGATCCAGGCGTTGACCGTAGCCGAGATCCCAACCCCACCAACCGCCAATCCGGCAAGCCCAACCAGCACAAGAAAGGACCCCAGACGATTGACGAAGCGGTCCGCGCCAGGTGAGGCGCGGCGCAAATCGCTCCATCGCATGCCCTTGCCGTCAAAGAAGGCGCGCGCCTCGGTGCGCAGCGCATCCAGATCGGTGCCAGGCGCGACCTGCGCGCGATATTCTGTTTCAAATAACGCACCGGGCGCCAGCAGGCGCGTGCCCTCAATCTGCGCCAATCCCACCATAGAGGGCGGGCCAAGCCCGATCCCTCCGCCGGTTTCATCAGGTTCGCGGATCAACCGGGCGCGGAAAGCAAAGTCCAATCCCCCAAGGTTGACCCGGTCACCAATGCGCAGATTCAGCCGATCAGCCAGGGCCGGGGCCAGAAAAATCCCCGGCATATCGTCAACGACGTCCAGCGCCTGCATGCCTACCGGTGGATCCAGCTGCACCGCGCCCAACAAAGGGTGAGCCCCATCCACAGCTTTCACCTGTGTCAGCATCCGGCCCGCGTTTGCGCCACTGCCGCCCAACATGGAGCGGAATTCAACAATCTCGGATACGGCGGTAGAGCGGCTGGTGATCCAATCGCGTTCTTCTGGCGTGGCCCGGCGATAGGTCAGTTCATATTCCACATCCCCGCCCAGCAGGATCGCACCTTGATCCGACAGAGCGCCGCGAATGGCGCCGCGCACCAATCCCACCGCGGCAATCGCCGCAACCCCCAGCATCAAGCATAAAAGAAAGACACGAAACCCTTTAACGCCGCCGCGCAGCTCCCGCCGGGCGATCCGCCAAGACAGGCTCATGCGGTGGCCTCCACCGATGTTGCCGCCAGATCCAGCTGCCCATCGCGCAGGCGGATAACCCGATCACACCGCTGTGCCAATTCGCGCGCATGGGTCACAAGCACCAGCGTCGCGCCATGCCGGTCTTGCAGCCCAAACAGCAAATCCATGATGGCCGCTCCGGTGGTTTCGTCCAGGTTTCCGGTGGGTTCATCGGCCAATAAAATCGCAGGGCGTGGGGCCACAGCCCGCGCCAGGGCCACGCGCTGTTGTTCCCCGCCCGACATTTCTGCAGGGTAATGGCCCATACGATGGCCAAGCCCAACAGCATCTAACTCCGCACGCGCACGTTCAAACGCATCTGATACGCCTGCGATTTCCATCGGCAGCGCGACGTTTTCCACGGCGCTCATTGTTGGGACAAGGTGGAAACTTTGAAACACGATCCCCATATTACCACGACGGAACCTCGCCAAAGCATCTTCGGACATGGCGGAAAGATCCTGACCCAATGCCGTAATCGCCCCGCCCGTTGCCTGTTCCAACCCGCCCATAAGCATCAACAATGACGATTTTCCAGACCCCGACGGACCCGTCAGCCCCACGCTTTCGCCGCGTTTGACCTGAAGTGTCACACGGCGCAAAATCTCAACCGGACCGGCATTGCCGTCCAATGTCAATTCTGCGTCCTGCAAGGAAAGAACCGTATCCGCCATGTTGCCCCACTTTTCCAGCCATCGAACTTTTAAGTCACTTTCGACATATGTGGGCAAATATGCGCTTCACAAGCTTGCGATTGTTCTAATTGCCTTCGCAGGCGTTGGGTTTGGGGCGCGTGCACAGGCAGAACCGATGCAACTTGTGGCGTTAGGCGACAGTTTGACCCAAGGATACGGGCTTAATCCGGCCCAGGGGCTGGTGCCACAGCTTCAAGCCTGGCTGGATGCACATGACGCAGATGTGACAATCGTAAATGCCGGAGTGTCGGGCGATACCACCGCAGGCGGGCTCTCGCGTCTGGATTGGTCGCTGAGTAATGACACCGATGCGGTGATGGTTGCGCTTGGCGGCAATGACGTTTTGCGTGGCCTGCCCCCGGCCCAATCACGCGCCAATCTGACCAAGATCTTGGATCAGATCACGGCACGCGAGCTGCCTGTTCTGCTGGCCGGGATTCCGGTCCCTGAGAATTACGGCCCCGAATACCGCGCCGAGTTTTTGGCGATTTATCCCGAATTGGCCGCACAATATGATGCGGTTCTGGTGCCCAACCTATTGGCGCCGGTGATGGCGCGCCCGCAAGATCAGGCGCAACTGGTCCAAGACGATGGCATACATCCCAGCGCGGATGGCGTCGCCCTGATTGTCGAGGATTTGGGGCCAAAGGTGCTGCAGCTATTGTCGCGTGTCGACCAACCGTGAGTCACATGCTGGAACCGCAGTCACTAAGGGCGCCGCGCTTAGGCCAGCGCGGTGCTTTGGCGATCCACGCTCCACAGTGATACACAGGCCAGAACGGCGACGCTGGCCCCCAATATAGCGACGACACCATAGCCCGCGAAACCTGCGCCTATGGCAAAAATAGCCGCAGCCACCGTATCACCGATCAACGTCTGCAAGGATAATAACGACGCCCCTGCGCCCGGTCGCGTGCCCAGCAGATCTTGCAGATAGGCCATCGGCTGGGTCAAGATCACCGCCCCGCCTGCGGCTGCCAAAATCGTCAGCGCCCAGACCCAATCTGTTGCCGCCAATATTGGCAGCAGTGCCAGATGCAACGCATATAAGATCGTGCCACATAAGATCAGCGTCATCCGCGACAGCTGCGCCGCCACCACGGGCAGCGCCAGCATCAAGGGCACCTCTAGCCCTGCGATCACCCCGGCATAAATCGCAACATCACTGGCCCCGCGATTGGGCAGGTGCAAAAAGACCAAGCCAACCAAAACCATATACAGCACAATCGTGCTGTTGATCGCGCCCAGAGCGATAACCCGACCGATGATCCGGCGATCCGCCATCTCTGCCAGCGCATCGCGAAATTTCAGGCCCGATTTCGGATCTGGCCAGCGCGTCGCCCCGTCGCGCGGCCAAAAAGCAATGACCAGCAAAAACATCGTCCCCGAAATGGCAAGGCAGATCGGGAAGATCACCATTTGATCGGCACCGCGTTCAAAAACCACTGACCAGATTGGCAAGACAACAACCCAAGGCAATGCGAACAGCGCCCGCAATGTGGTCTGGATCGTGCCACGTTCGGCCTGTGGTCGCAGCGACGCCGCTAACCGGCCTAAGGCGAACAACTGCCCAAACAATGAACTGGCCAAAGGCAGCAACAGCGCCTGCGACACAACAAAGGCTGCCGGCGATGGGATCAGCGCCACAATCGCATTGCCCAATGTCATCGCACCTGCGCAAAATAAAGCAATATCACGGCGCCGCCCACGCTGATCCGCCGCGATCCCAAACACGACAGAGCTGGACACAGCCACGACCGCCGCCGCCAGCAAAATAACCGAATAAGCCTGATCGCTGAGGTCGAACACCGCCACGGCCATGGCTGACATCTGCGGCAGCATGCTGGCCATATGCGCGCCAAACAGGATCAGTAACCCCGCCGCCAGCCCAAGGGCCGGATCCCGAAAAATCGGTTGAAATGGCGCAAACACTCGCATCACGGCCCCTCACTACACATATGTTCGTGGTGGCCCCAAGATCTTAACGAAGTGTTAATTGTTGGAACTTGCCGCTAGGGCAGCCAAGCGTTTATGGCAAAAGTTTTCCGGGGTTTAGGATGTTTTGCGGATCCAGCGCGGATTTGATCGCGGCCATCACCTGCAACGCGACCGGATCTTTGTATTTCCCCATAGAGGCACGCTTGGACAGTCCGACCCCATGTTCGGCGGAAAAGGTTCCACCCATCGCCACCGCCTCACGCGAGATTGCATCGCGGATCGGCTGCACCAGGGTCTCATCGCTGGGAAAGACAGTATAATGCAGATTGCCATCCCCCAAATGGCCGATCACCATCAACCGGGCCTTCGGATCCAACCGATCCAGAACGCCCCCCATGTGATCAAGCCAAGGCGAGATCTGATCCAGTGGCAAGGCCACATCCGTATCGACAATCGGCATTTCGTTCAGCGTGACTTCCGCCGCAGATTCGCGAATATGCCACAGCTTGGCCCGCTGTGCCTCGGACGAGGCCAAAACCGCATCGACGATCTCACCAGCCTCCATCGGGCCTTCCAACAGGTCTTCCAAACGCGCCTGCGGATCATCGCCGGGCACCGTAGTGGCGATTTCCAACAAAATATTGACCTTTTGCGGTGTGATCGGACAGCTTAGATCTGGCTTATATTTCGTCAATCGGGGCCAAAAGATATCGGGCAGATATTCAAATGCCTCAACGGCGCCCCCTGTCCCTTCTTGCAGCCGGTTCAACAGGCGTAAAGCCGCATCAAACCCGGTCATCCCCAACAAAGCCGTGGCACGCTCACGCGGCGCAGGCACCAGCTTTAGCACCGCAGCCGTGATAATCCCCAATGTGCCCTCAGCACCGATCATCAGATTGCGCAGATCATAGCCGGTGTTGTCCTTATGTAGCGCGGTCATCAGATTCATCACCCGGCCATCCGCCAGCACAACCTCTAGCCCCAGGCACAAGGCGCGTGCATTGCCATAGCGCACCACATTGGACCCTCCGGCGTTGGTGGACAAAAATCCCCCCACCTGCGCAGAGCCTTTTGCCCCAAAAGACAGCGGGAACATCAGACCATGTTCCGCCACCGCCGCGTGCAAGGTTTCCAAAATCACCCCGGCTTCCACCGCGACAGTGCGGGCCGCAGGGTTGATCTGCGTGATCTTGTTCAGCCGCGACAATGACAGCATCAACCGGCCCTGGGCCTCATGCCCGCCATTCAAGCCAGTCCCACCAGATACAGGGACAACCGGTGTTCCCGTCCGGCTGGCAAGCGCCATAATGGCCGACACATCCTCCACCGATCCCGGGCGCAACACCGCCAGCGGCTGCCAGCGATAATGACCCGTAAAATCTGCCCCATAAGACGCCGCATCCGCCCCGGTCAAAACATGGGCCGCGCCGATAAGGCTGCGCAACTGATCCAAAATATCGGTCATCACATCACTTTCACCACAGCGCCCAAACCCATCCGCGGCAGGTCAGTCACGCCAGTCAAAAAAATCATCACTGGCACGTGCCAACAGCCGCTCGGCAATCGCCTCACCCAGGGCTGAGGCTTGGGCGACAGGTGCATGGCCCTCATCAAACAAGGCCTCAGATCCATCGGGGCGCAAAATCTGTCCGCGCATCCAGATCTGGTCGCCTTGCAAGATCGCAAGCCCCGCAATCGGTGTCTGACATGACCCGTCCAATCGCGCCAAAAATGCCCGTTCACATGCCAGCCGATCCCCGGTCGGTCCATGATGCAGCGGCACCAAAAGGGCAGCAACCACGCTGTCGTCACTGCGCCGTTCGATACCAATCGCCCCCTGCGCAACCGCCGGAAGCATCTCTTCGGGTTCAATCGCCCCACGCGCAAGATGATCCATACCCAAACGATTTAAACCGGCCATCGCCAAGAACGTCGCCTGTGCCACGCCATCTTGCAGCTTTTGCATGCGCGTTTGAACATTGCCACGGAATTCGACCATCTTCAGATCCGGTCGACGATGCGCCAATTGCGCGCGCCGGCGCAGGCTGGAGGAGCCCACAACCGCCCCATCAGCCAAATCCACAATTCCGTCGCATTCCAGCGACACGAACGCATCACGCACATCTTCACGCGGCAAATAACAATCCAGCACCAAACCATCCGGCTGCGCGACCGGCATATCCTTCATCGAATGAACTGCAATATCAATGCGTCCCTCCAAAAGGGCCTCTTCGATCTCTTTGGTGAATAACCCTTTGCCGCCCAATGTTTTCAGGGCAACATCTGCTGCAATCAACGCGCGATCATCACCTGTGGTCTTGATCACAACCACTTCAAACGCCTCAATCGGCAAGCCATGCGCCGCCATCAGCCGGTTGCGGGTTTCATGCGCCTGCGCAAGCGCCAGCGGCGAGCCGCGCGTGCCAATTTTCAGGGGCGATTGGGCGGAGGGCATATCAGCAAAAACCTGTGTCATACACCCAGCCTTAGCTGCGTCAGAAGGGCGGTGCAAGCGCAAGACGCCCCTCACCTCTGGCCAATATGTCGCAATTCTTCGACCTTGGAATGCTTGACATTATGCCCCCGCACGCAAAGTAAAGCGCATCCACAGGAGACAGACATGAGCGACAAGACGATCCTGCGCGCCCTTCGCGGCGAAACCCTGCCAACCCCGCCCATCTGGATGATGCGTCAGGCGGGACGGTATCTGCCCGAATATCGCGCCACCCGTGCCCAAGCGGGCGATTTTCTATCGCTGTGCTACAACCCTGAATTGGCCACCGAGGTCACGCTTCAGCCGATCCGCCGCTACGGGTTCGATGCAGCCATCCTCTTCGCAGATATCTTGTTGCTACCCCAGGCTCTTGGTGCCGATCTATGGTTTGTCACCGGCGAAGGCCCGCGACTGTCCACCATCACCGGACCGGACGGGATACGCGGTCTTAAAACCAAGGACGACATCCATGACCACCTTGCACCGATCTATGAAACGGTCAGCCGCCTTGCACAACAGCTACCCAAAACCACCACATTGATTGGCTTCGCAGGCGCCCCTTGGACCGTGGCAACCTATATGATCGCAGGCCGCGGCACACCGGATCAAGCCCCGGCACATCATCTTAAAGACACAGACCGCGCCACTTTCACGGCCCTGATCAACCTGATCACCGAGGCCACAATCGAATACCTGTCCAAACAGGTCGATGCCGGCGCCGAGGTCATCAAACTGTTTGACAGTTGGGCCGGCTCCCTTACTGGGCAAGATTTTGAAGATTTCGCCGTCGCCCCAACAAAAAAGATCATCGCCGCGCTCAAACACCGCCACCCCGGCCTGCCAATCATCGCCTTCCCGCGCGAAGCCTCAAATGGCTATATCAATTTTCACGCCAAAACCGGGGCAGATTGCGTCGCGCTGGACAATTCGATCAGCCCGGAATGGGGCGCCGCACATGTGCAAACCGCAGGCTGCGTGCAGGGCAATCTTGCGTCACGCCATATGGTCACCGGTGGCCAGGCCCTGATCGACGACACGCGCCACATCGTAGAAACCTTCCGCAACGGGCCGCATATCTTCAACCTCGGCCATGGTATCACCCCCGATGCCGATCCCGAAAACGTTCAACTGATGATCGACACCGTGCGCAACAGCTAAATGCGCCCGCCACCCGGCCCCTTTCATCTTGCGATAAATATCCCGGGGTGAATGGGGCCACTTTGGCCCCAAAGGGGCAGCGCCCCTAAATAACGGCCCATGCCTGAAACAGCTGCGTCAATACCATTTTGCAATGGGCGGCAGGCTCATTAAAACCGCATCCGCATTATGACCAGATTCCAGTCCAAATTTCGTGCCACGATCATATACTAAATTATATTCTGCATATAAGCCGCGATGGCGGAGCTGCACTTCGCGGTCCGCCTCACTCCATGACTGATCACGACGCCGCTGTGTCACCGGCACAAAGGCAGGTAAAAACGCCTCGCCGACCGCTTTGGTAAAGGCGAAATCCCGCTCCCACCCCCCGGTATTGAGATCATCGTAAAAGATCCCGCCCACGCCACGCGCTCGCCCACGATGCGGAATATAGAAATATTCATCTGCCCAGGCTTTGAACCGCGCATAATAGTCCCCGCTATGCGCGTCGCATGCGCCACGCAGCGCTGCGTGAAATGCCGCCGTATCCGCCTCATATTCGATACAGGGATTCAGATCCGCCCCCCCGCCGAACCACCATGTACCCGGCGTCCAAAACATCCGCGTGTTCATATGCACCGCAGGCGTATGGGGGTTTTGCATATGCGCCACCAAAGAAATACCCGAGGCCCAGAACCGCGGATCCGCTTCAATGCCCGGCACACCGCGCGCCGCCATCGCCTTTTGCGCAGGTGGCTGCAATTCCCCCCAAACCGTTGAGATATTCACCCCCACCTTCTCAAACACCCGGCCGTTGCGCATCACGCTCATCTTGCCGCCACCATGATCTTCCCCATCGGGACCCGTGCGGGCGGTCGGTGTGACCTCAAACCGTCCAGCGGGGCGATCTGAACAGGGGCCGGCCTGCTGCGTGTCTTCCAACTCCTCAAACGTGGCAACAATCTGATCGCGCAATTGCGAAAACCATGCGCTGGCCTGCGCCTTGCGCTGTGTGAAATCACTGTCAGGGGCGGAATTGGACATCGACGAGGTTCCTTTGGGTTGCGCAGGCGCGTCTTATCAGCCCTAACCCCATAACAGCAAGCCAGACCAAACGCTCAGGCCCCAACGAACGCAGGCCTAAACAAACGCAGGGCAGGCCCCCTTCCCCCCGTTCCGTTCCCACGTTACGATCACCATGACGGAGGATCCCATGCCGAAATTTTTGTTCATATTGCCGATGCTTGCCATCGTCGCGGCCTGCGGCACCCCGCAAGAGCGGTGTATCAACCGCTCCACCCGCGAATTGCGCACAATTGAACGTTTGTTGGACGAAGTTCAGGCGAATTTAGCCCGCGGCTATGCATGGGAAGAATATGAGGTCACGCGTCGTCGCTGGTCAACCTGCGCCGTGGAAGAAATCACTCATCCCGATGGCACGGTCGAGCGGCGCAAAAAACGCTGTCTGGAACGCTATACCGAGACCGAGCGCCGGCGCGTACCGATTGATCCAGCAGCCGAGATTCGCAAACGTGACGGGCTGATCGCCAAAAGCCAGCAATTGTCACAACAAGCGGCCGCAAATATCGCGGCGTGCAAAATGACCTATCCTGAAAGCGCCTGACGCGACGCAAAAGAAACCCTGGCCCAACACCGCTCAATCCGAAAATCATACGCGCGGCTGCAATCAATAGGCAGGGACCTGAACGCCATCCATAATCCCGCGCCCGCCATCAACCGTAACGATCTGCCCGGTGGTAAAACTTGCACCGGTTGACGCCAGGTATTGCACTGTCTCCACCAATTCGCTGGGCGATGCGATACGGCCCAAGGGCGTGCCGGCGATGATCGCTTCGCGCCAATCGTCATGTTCTGCCAGGGAATCCTGCAACGACCGGCTCATAACCGACGCGAAAGACACACCGTTCACCCGGATCCGATGCGGTGCCAGCGCCACGGCCAATCCGCGAATCGCCTGTTCTTGTGCGGCGCAAGAAATTGAATAGGCCAGTAGCTCAGGCTGCGAACGGCGCGCCGCAAGACTGGAGATATTGACGATCGAACCGATTTCACCATCCGTGCGCCCGTCTTTCTCTGCTTGGGAAATCATCCGCTTGGCAGTCATCTGGGTGATCCGCAGGCTGGATTTCAGATTCTGGCTTAGCATTGCATCCAACACATCTTCAGATGGGTCCAGCGGATCACAGGGCTGAAAGCTGCGTGTGGTGTTGACCAAAATATCGATACGGTCAAAGGCATCAATCGTTGCGGACAGCAGGTTCTTAACGGTCAGCTTCTGACACAGATCACCTGCGAAATACCGCGCCGGGCCATCGTCATTGGCCATATCGCCCAGCTCATCTTTCAACCGGGTTTCATCAATATCGGCCAAAACGACATTGGCACCGCGGTCCAGAAAATGCCGGGCAACCGCAAGGCCGATCCCATGCGCCGCACCTGTAACGATGGCAGTCTTGCCAGAAATGGAAAGAGACATATTCGCTCCGTAAACCGTGGACGTGAGTTGCTATTGCCAGAAAGATCAGCGACGCGCGCGTGAGGCTTTGCCCCGCCGTGCCGCGCCCTGTGCCGCCGTGCCGGAATTTTGTGCGATCGCCCGTGCGCTGGCACTGGCGGTCATGGGTTTTTCGGCACGCAACAGTTTGAACCGCCCGTTGCCGCCGATTTCTTCAACATGATGGAAATGCACTGCCAAGCTGTCCTCATAAGGAAGGTGCCGGTTGGCGACCATCCACAACTTACCCGACAGTGTCAGCATTTTTGCGGCCTGCGCAATAAAGGCCGCCCCCAATGATGGATCGCCCGCACGCCCGACATGAAACGGCGGGTTCATAATCACCGCCGATACGCGTTCGGTTGGTGTGTATTGTGTGGCATCCGCCCAAGTAAACCTGGCCCTTGGGTCGGTGATATTGGCCTGCGCACAATCCAATGCAGCGCGGTCGGCTTCGATCAGCTCCAGCGACTCAACGCCCTGCTTGGCCAAAATTTGCGCGGACAGCCAGCCCCAGCCGGCACCCAGATCCACAATCCGCGCAGGAAGTTTATCCGGCAAGGCCTGCGCCAACAGCGCCGAACCCTCGTCTATTTTTTCCGCCGAGAACACGCCGGGCACGGTCAAAAACCCCGGGGCGGGCGTCAAACGCGGCACAACCCAATCGACCAGCAGCTGCGGTGCCGCGGCAAAATAAGCGATCTTTCCATGGGCTTTGGACAAGGGTGCGGACAAAGCAACCGCATCACGCAGGGATTTCAGAACTGAATCCACCCCGTCATGTTTGCCGCCATCAACATAGACCATACCGCCGGGCGTTACGCATGTCGCAGCAGCAGCAAGGCAATTGCGGATCTGCTGTTTTGATCGTGATAAAAACACCAGCGCCGCGCTGTAACCGTCTTGCGGATAAAACGAAACACTATAGCCCCGCGCCGTCAGCGCTGCGTGATCGGGCGCAAAGCCACAAATCACATCAAGCCGATCACGAGGCAGATCCCCCAGATCCGACCCGGCGTCAGCGCCAAACACCACGATCCGACCCTCTGGCGGCAAAGGAACGGTATCCAGCACAAGCGATAAACGCGGATGGGTCATGGCATCACCTTATGCAACACCGCCGGGGTCATTCCTTTTCCATCGTACATTGCAAAGGATGCTGGTGGCGGCGGGCAAAATCCATCACCTGCGCCACTTTGGTTTCGGCAACCTCATGCGAGAAGACGCCGACAACCGCCAGACCCTTTTTATGCACGGTCAGCATGATCTCAAAGCTTTGCGCATGTGTCATTCCAAAGAACCGCTCCAGAATATGCACGACGAATTCCATCGGCGTGTAATCATCATTCAGCAGCAGAACCTTATACATGGGCGGACGCTGGGTCTTGGGACGTGTTTTCGTCGCCAGACCGGCATCGCCGTCATGGTTGTCACCATTTTTGTCGCCGTCATCGGCCATCATATATACAGGCTCGCGCACGCGCATAATCTCGTTTGAATCGCTGATGTTCATCTGGCGGAATATAGGGGTATCCTCAGATATGAAAACCCTTTCACATAGCGGAATCCACAGCCAGTTTGCCACCAATGGGTTAAAGAGGATGAAAACATGGAGAAACTTACCGCTCTGGGCTTCGATGCAGATGATACCTTATAGCACAATGAGCGCTTCTTTCATCTGACTCAGGCCCGATTTCACGACCTGATGGCACCGCATGCCGATCCCGAACACCTGTCCAGCCGTCTTCTTGCCGCCGAGCGACGCAATATCGCGCATTACGGTTTTGGCGTGAAGGGCTTTACCCTGTCCCTGATCGAAACTGCCCTGGAGGTGTCCAACAACACCGTCCCAGGATCGGTCATCCGCGACATCATAGCGGCTGGGCGCGAAATGCTGGCCCATCCGGTCGATTTGCTGCCCCATGCCCGCAGCGTGATCGAGACCCTGTCGCGCGATTTCCACATTATTTTGGTGACCAAAGGCGATCTTCTGGACCAAGAGCGCAAGCTGGCGCAATCGGGTCTGGGTGATCTGTTCGATGCCGTCGAGATCGTGTCCGATAAAACCGAGGCCACCTATCGCTCGGTTTTCAACCGCCATGCGGATGGCGCTACGATGGGCGCGATGATCGGCAATTCGATGCGCTCTGACGTGTTGCCGATGATCGCGGCGGGGGGCTGGGGGATCTATGTCCCGCATGAGCTGACATGGGGCTATGAACTTGCCGAACACCCTGAAAACCACACACGATTCGCGGAAATCGACTCATTGGCCGATTTGCCGGATTTGGTCGCAAAAATATCCGAACCAATCACATAACGCCCGCCCTTGATCTGCCGCAACGTCAGCCATCACTTGCCGTAACGGCAGCGTTACATAAGGTTACAGGCCAAGCCCGCCTATAGGTCGCGGATCGGGCGAAACGCCGCCACTACATCTTGCGGTATTGCATGAATGTCGCAGCGAATGTCTTTGAAATTCCGCCATTTTCACGGATGAAGGGCCGTGTTAACGTGATCTTCATAAGCTCCGACTGTCAAAAAAAATGCGGAGCACCTGAGGCAGATTAAGGACAAGAACCGTGACCACGCTTTCATGCTGGGTCCGATCCGGGCTATTCGCAGTAATGCTCATGTGCGCGCCGATTCTAGCGGCCGCTGCGCCCTATGCGGCGCTCGTCATGGACATGCGCACCGGTGAGGTCCTTTATTCCAAGAACGAAGACACCCGATTGCATCCGGCGTCTTTGACCAAAATGATGACGTTGTACATCGCTTTTCAGGCGATTGAGCATGGCGAAATCAGTCTGGATTCGGTTGTTACCGTTTCGGCCAATGCGGCGTCAAAGCCGCCATCGCGGCTGGGGCTGAAAACCGGACAAAAAATTAAGCTGCGCTACCTGATCCGTGGCGCTGCGTTAAAATCGGGCAATGATGCGGCCTCGGCCATCGGCGATGCGTTGGGCGGCAGTGAAGCCGGCTTTGCCGCGCGGATGAACGCGACTGCCAAGGCTTTGGGCATGAAGAACTCCACGTTCCGCAATGCCAACGGGCTGACCACACAGGGCCATATGTCGACCGCCCGTGATATGACCTTGTTGGGCCGGCACCTGTTCTATGATTTTCCGCAATATTATAACCTGTTCTCGCGTCGCTCTGCCGATGCTGGGATCAAGACTGTCTACTCCACCAACCGCCGTTTTCTGGATGCCTATGAGGGCGCGGATGGGATTAAGACCGGCTATACCTCGGCGGCAGGGTTCAACCTGACAGCCTCGGCTAAGCGCGGTTCCAAGCGGATCATTGCAACCGTGTTTGGTGGCACATCCACGGCACAGCGGAACGCGAAAATGGCCGAGCTGATGGACCTGGGCTTTAAGCGTGCGCCAGACCGTGCACGGGTGCAAAAACCGGCCGAACCGGGTTTGATCGCGGTTGCGCCGCAATCGGGATCTGTGGCACGCGTAGCTGCGGTGAAATCCAGCCCACGCCCCCTGCCCCGCCCTGGTATCGCCACTCATGATGCGGATGCGATCCAACTGGCGTTGCAGGCCGCACAGGCCGCCCCAATTGCGCCGGTTCAGACGGCAGCTGCCGTGGCCGAAAGCCTGACCCCATTGGCCGAGGTTGCCGAAGAGGCCGTCGAATTGGCCAGCACGGTTGCAAGCAATGCGCTGGACAGCAGCCCGCGTCCACTGCGCGCCCCAAATCGTGCATCCTCGATCCGCGTGGCCGCTGTAACCCCTGCCCCACAGCCTGAGGAAGAATCCAGCACCATCGAGATCGCACAAGGTGAGCCTGACGAGTCCATCTTCGACGATGCTGTAGCCGAAGGCGATGCGCCCTCTGACGGGCCGATTTTTGCGCAATCCTCTACCGTTCAACCAGAAACATTGGCGATGCTGGAACGCACGAAACCCTCCGACACGATGATTTTAGCGGCGCTGAACCCGCCTGCGGCGGCGCCTTCGCAAAAGCCACGCGTTGTGGCGCGTGGGTCCAGCTCGGGTGGCCGTAACTGGAGCATAACCCTGGGTCTGCACAATTCGGAATTTCATGCACAGCAGGCGCTGTTAAAAACCGCATTGATGGAGTCGGAAACCCTGGGCGATGCCTTGCGCAAAGTGGCCAAGCGCACCCGCGGCTATGAGGCGAACTTTGTCGGTCTGACACAGGATATGGCATCGCTAGCCTGTGCGCGTCTTGCCGCGCGCGACATGAACTGCGCTGTGGTCGGGCCCTAAGCCAAGCGCCCTGCTTTGACCTAGTCCAATATATGAGAGAAAGTATGCGCCCCGGTTGAAATTCCGGGGCGCATGCGCGCTTTTTTAGGCGGGACATGCGTTACGGCTTTGGATGATTGTCGTAATCAGAGGATAAGATCCGTTGCGCATCACCTTGCGGATCCTCATATTGGCGCGCCCGCAGGGCCCAGAAAAACGCCGCAAGCCCCGCACCGCCCAACAGCAGTGATACTGGAATAAGATAGCTCAGGATCGCCATTATTTTCCCTTTATCGCCCCGATTTCAGGCGCAGCGCATTCAGTGATACCGATATGGATGATGCCGACATCGCCAATGCCGCCCCAAGCGGCGTGGCAAGTCCCGCCAATGCAACCGGCACAGCTATCATATTATAACCCGCTGCAATCGCAAAATTTTGCTTAATCCGGCGGCGGGCCGAACGCGCGACATGCAGCGCCTGAACCACCGGCATCAAGGACGCACCCATCAATACAATATCGGAGGCCGCGCGCGCCGCATCCAAGGCCGAAGCCGGTGAAATCGAAACATAGGCTGTGCTAAGGGCGACGGTATCGTTCAACCCATCGCCCACCATCAGCACATGCGCCCCGTTTGCGGTCGCATTGGCAATGACCCGTGCTTTATCTTCGGGGCGCGCGGCACCATGCCACTGGGCAATCCCCAATTTCTGCGCCAGATCCTGCACTGTCGCCGGGGCATCACCTGACACCAACAGCACATGAATACCCTGATTGATCAGCGCCGAGACGACCTCGGCTGCACCCTCACGCAGCTGGTCGGTGCAGCGGATCACATGGCACGCTTGCCCGACGCGCAGATAGGTTGCCGTCGCAGCCACGCTGTCACAACCGACCCATTGCGCCCGGCCCAAGCGCACCGGCTGGCCCTGATAAGTGGCGGCAATACCATCGCCGGCGATCTCATGCAGATTTTCCAAGAGGGCGGGCACCACGCCAAGCGCGCTGGCACCCGATGCAACAGCGCGGGCCAGAGGATGCGCCGAGCCTTGCGCCAAGGCCGCCGCCACCGAAAGGGCGCGCGGATCAAGCTTGGGCAGATCCACGGGCTGCGGCTCACCCAGTGTCAGCGTCCCGGTTTTATCGAAGACCACGGTATCCACCTGCGCCAAACGTTCCAGCGCGGTGCCGCTTTTGATCAACATCCCACGGCGGAACAATCGCCCAGAGGCCGATGTCACCACCGCCGGAACCGCCAGCCCCAAGGCACAGGGGCATGTAATGATCAACACCGCAGACGCCACATTCAGCGACAGGCGCATATCGCGGCTGAACCACAGCCACACCGCAAAGCTGGATAGGGCCAGAAGATGCACGATCGGGGCATAGGCCCGCGCCGCCCGCTCTGCCAAGGATGTGTATTTCGACCGCGCCGATTCCGCATGCGCCACCAGATCAGCCATACGGTGTAACGCGCTGTCGCGCCCCGCAGCGGTCACGCGCAGTTGCATCGGCCCGGTCAGGTTCACCTCTCCCGCGCATAGGCTGTCACCGGGGCCGACCGTAACCGGCAAGGTCTCACCGCTGAGGACAGAGCGATCCATCTCTGAGCGGCCCGTTTCAATGACAGCATCCGCAGGCACCCGCGCGCCCGGGCGCAATCGCAACCGATCCCCCGGGCACAAATCGGCCACGGGGATATCTTCTTCTGCACCGTCATCACGCAACCGGGTGGCCCGCGCCACCTCCAGCGCGGCAAGCTCCTGTGCAGCCGAACGCGCCACGGCACGGGTGCGGAAATCCAGATATCGCCCCACCAGCAGGAAAAAGGTCAGCATCACCGCCGCATCGAAATAGGCATGATGCCCAGCCTGTGTTGTTTCATAAAACGACATTCCCGTGGCCAAAATGATCGCCAGCGAAATTGGCACATCCATCCCCAGACGCCGCGCACGCAAGGCACCCAGGGCCGAGGCGAAAAAGGGCCGGGCTGCAAAAATCACTGTGGGCAGGGCAATGGCCGCCGAGATCCAGTGGAACAGATCGCGCGTGGCATGATCGGCCCCCGACCAAACCGCAACCGACAAGAGCATGATATTCATCATCGCAAAGCCCGACACGCCAATTCGCATCAGTAAGTCGCGCCCGGCCTTGTCAGTTTGGGTAAGGGACAGCACCGTCTGATCCAGCTCATGCGCCTCATATCCGATCTGCGCCAGGCAGGTGATCAGCTCTGTCGCCGTCACGGTAGGCTCTGCCACGACACTGACCCGTTTCAACGTCAAATTCACCCGGGCAGAGCGCACACCGCGATGATGGCTCAGGGCACGTTCCACATCCGAGATACAGATGGCACAATGAATCGCGGGCAACGACAGCAACAGGCCGCCCCTCGCGGCCTGCTGCGCCACGGCGCATGCAGCAGGGGCGGCAGCACAGGCGGGACATGCTGAAACGGGCAAGTGCATATCAGCTGCAACATCGACCATCTCCTTAACCTTTCACAAACATATCAATACGTTGTCGAAATTGAGTGCCGTCTTTCGCTGTGGCATTCAGATGCACAAGCCACGCGCCGGGCGTCAATGTGATCGGCGCGCTATACACGCCGCCCTGATTGGAGAACTGCGGCCTGCGATCGGCACCGGCATAGGTTTTGCGCCCCACCAGCGCGGACAAATCAGCAATCGGCGCTGGCAGCCCCTGGGCATCGCGGATGACAAAGGACAGCTCTCCATTGTGGTAGCGGGGCTCAACATGCCAGCCCAGTGCCAGCTGCGCGGCGCGTGCAGCATTGAATTTTTGCGATGCGATATACGAATTTTGCACCTCTAGCCCCGGAAAGGTCGACACGGCTTGATAGGCCATCACAAGATTCACCCCGATGATCACACCAAAGGCCGCGATCATCGCACCCAGAACATGTTTTCCTGTAAGCTCTCGCATCAATTTTCTCCTTGCGCGTCATCGCGTCCTAAACCGTTGAAAACCGTATCGCTGGAAACACGTTCGGTGCCCTGCGCATCGCGGATCCAAATCCGCACAGTGCTTCGATCGTGATTGGCCAGATCAGAGCCCGCCGGGGCCTCCACATACAGCCGTTGGGTCAATGTCTCATCCGCGGGTATATGCGCTTGGGCTTGGGCCGCACCCTCTAGCGACACCGGCAATGTCTGCCCGTCCTCGTCTTGCACAGAGATGATGAACACCGCCGCTTGCGGCTGTTTGTTGCGCAGCCGAAGCGTGTAGATGTTGCGAACCGCCCCGTCTGGCTGCATCACATACAGCGGGTCACGGTTGGGGGTGACATTGAATTCAATCGCCGGGCGTAAGAATAATGCGACCACCAACGCGATCCCGATCCCGGCCCAAAGCGCAAAATACATCAGCGTGCGCGGGCGCAGAATATGGCGTAACGGGGGTGTCGGGGCCTGACCCAAACGCTCTGCCGTTTCATCTTTCAACGCCAAATAACCGATCAGATCGCGCGGCGCACCGATCTTGTCCATCACATCATTGCACGCATCGATGCACAGGCCACAGGTGATACATTCCATCTGCTGGCCATCGCGAATATCGATCCCCATCGGGCACACATTCACACAGGCATAGCAGTCGATGCAGTCCCCCTGTGCGGTGGTCAGCTTTTTCCCTTTCGCCCGCTTTCCACGGGTTTCTCCGCGCCAGTCGCGGTAGCCGATTGTCAGCGTGTCCTCGTCCATCATTGCAGCCTGAATACGCGGCCAGGGGCAGGCATAGATACAGATCTGTTCGCGCGCGAAACCGCCAAAGACAAAAGTGGTCAGCGTCAGCACCGCCATCGTGACATAGGCCACCGGATGCGCCTGCCCGGTCACAAGATCGCGGGCCAGCTGCGGCGCATCGGTAAAGTAGAACACCCACGCCCCCCCGGTCGCCAAGCCGATCAACAGCCACAAGGCCCATTTCGTTAAACGCTTACGCCATTTTTGCGCAGTCCAAGGTTGGCGCAGCAACCGTATGCGGGCATTCCTGTCGCCCTCCACCCAGCGTTCCACCAAAATAAACAGGTCCGTCCACACTGTTTGCGGGCAGGCATAGCCACACCACACACGTCCCATCGCGGAGGTAAATAAAAACAGCCCAAGCCCCGCCATGATCAGCAGACCCGCGACAAAGTAAAACTCATGCGGCCAGATCTCGATCATGAAAAAGAAAAAGCGCCGATGGGCCAGATCAACCAAGACCGCCTGATCGGGCAACTCCGGGCCACGATCCCAACGCAGCCAAGGCGTAAGATAGTAAATTCCCAGCATCAGCCCCATCAGATACCATTTCAGGCGGCGGAAATTCCCTTGGACGCGGCGCGGAAATATCGGCTCTCGCGGGGCATACAGCGGCGGCGGGGCGGATGGCTGGCTCACGATAAGTGTCTCCGGTGACGTCGTTTATGCCCCCTTCTTGCCTGAGCCTGCGTCATCGGGCTTTGACCTACGTCAAGAAAGGCAGTTTTGTGATGTAAGTTTATCCAGGCGTCCAACGGACGGTTGGGCTGCACGGCACCATCTGAACGTCATGCGACGAATGCTGTGGCACATTGCACCACCTAGGCCATGGACCGCTGTGCAAGATAGAAATGCACCGGTGCCCCAAGGATTGCGCGAACAGGACCAGGCACCGGTGCGATCCAACGGGCATGACTGCCCGCCAGAAACTTATTCGCCCCCGCCCAACGCGTGGACATAGGCTGCAACAGCGCGGATCTCGGCCTGAGACAAGCGGGTGTTCCAATTCGGCATCACACCAAATCGCGCATCATGCACAGTCTTGGTCAGCGTAGCGACATCACCGCCATACAGCCAAATCGCATCGGTCAGGTTCGGCGCCCCTTGTGCGCGGTCCCCTGTGCCATCCTCCATGTGACAGCTTGCACAATTATCAGCATATACAGCCGCACCCGGAGTGGCCAAATCCGCATCATAGCCCTGCCCCGACAACAGGCGAACATAATGCACAACCTGCGCAATCTGCGTATTGTCCAACAGATCATCGGTGCCAAAGGCCGGCATCTGGCTAAAGCGGGCCTCTTCGTCTGGATCATCCTCATTGCGGATGCCGTGGGTGATAGTGAAATGAATGTCATCCACCGTGCCACCCCATAGCCAATCACTGTCCAACAAGTTGGGATAACCCAGGCCCTGCTGCCCGCCCCCACCTGCACCGTGGCACTGTGCGCACCATGTCTGAAACACCGCACGTCCAGCATTCTGGGTATAGTTTACCAGCTCTGGATCATTAGGAACCGCTGCCAGATCGGTTTGCATCAGCCGGGCCTCAATGCCAGCATTGGCCGCATCATACCGGGCAATTTCTGCCGCAACATCCGCGCGGGTCGATTTGCCCAAAATTCCCGGCGTGGCACCGTTCAACAACGGCCACGCGGGCATCGCAATCGTATAGCCCAGCGCCCAGATGATCGAGGCATAGAAAGTCCACAACCACCAGCGCGGCAGCGGATTATTATATTCGGAAATACCGTCCCAAGAATGTCCGGTGGTCTGGACATCTGGCTGTTGGCTTTGTTTTGGTGTTTTGGTCATGATCGGTCCACGCCTCCTGTCGTCGTGGTCGCGCCGAGGCGTTTAACGGTGCTTGGCGGCAGGTTTATCTGCGTGGCGAAATGGGATGTCGGCGCTGTCGTCATGCACCGCGCGAGAGCCGGGCCGCCACGCCCACAGCACAACGCCGCAAAACACCAAGGTCAAAAACAGCAACATCCAGCTGTCAGCAAATTCGCGGAAAATATGATAATCCATGTCGGCCCCCTTACCGGCTTGCCGCGGGTTCAAAGGTTGAAAAATCAACCATTGTTCCAAGCACTTGCAGATATGCGACCAGCGCGTCCATCTCGGTCAACGCGGGCTGCCCATCGAAATTGCGCACATTCACCCGGTCGTCATACCGGTCGAACAGCCCATCTGTATCGGCCCATGGATCGACCTGTGCGGTGAAATCCTCACGCGCTGCAGCGATCATATCTGAGGTATAGGGCACACCAACTTGGGCATCTGTCCGCACCCGCTCTGTCACATGGCGGGCATCAATCAATTGGTTAGACAAAAAGCCATATTTCGGCATCACGGATTCGGGAACAACCGATTGCGGATCGGTCAGATGATCGACATGCCACGCGTCGGAATATCGCCCCCCAACGCGTGCCAGATCCGGGCCCGTTCGCTTGGACCCCCATTGGAACGGGTGGTCATACATCGATTCTGCCGCCAATGAGTAATGGCCGTAGCGTTCGACCTCATCGCGCATGGGGCGGATCATCTGGCTGTGGCAGACATAACAGCCTTCGCGGATATAGATGTCGCGGCCGGTCAGCTCTAGCGGGGTGTAAGGGCGCACCCCTTCCACCTTTTCGATCGTGTTTTCCAGGTAAAACAGCGGGGCAATTTCAACAATCCCGCCGATGGTGACCACAAGGAAGGAACCGACCAATAAAAGCGTCGCGTTCTTTTCAATGACACCGTGCTTATCCAAAAGTGACATGTGACTTTTTCCTTATTGTGCAGGAACGGGTTGGCCCTGAGGCGTGGCCAACGGCTGTTTCGCAACGGTGGCCCACAGGTTCCAAGCCATGATCATCGACCCGGCCAGATACAAAACCCCGCCCAAAGCACGCACGACATACATTGGGAATTTGGCTGACACCGTGTCCGCAAAGGCATTTACCAGGGCGCCTTGGCTGTCGACCTCACGCCACATCAAACCTTCCATAATGCCGGTGACCCACATTGACGCCGCATATAAAACGATCCCAATCGTCGCCAACCAGAAGTGCCAATTGACGGCGCGCAGCGAATACAGCCGCTCACGCCCCCATAAGCGTGGCACAAGGAAATACATCACCCCAAAGGTAATCATTCCATTCCATCCCAATGCGCCTGAATGCACATGGCCGATGGTCCAGTCGGTATAATGGCTTAGCGAGTTGACGGCCTTGATCGACATCATCGGACCTTCAAAGGTCGACATGCCATAGAAACCGATCGACACAACCATCATGCGAATGATCGGATCTGTGCGCAGCTTGTCCCACGCGCCAGACAAGGTCATCAGGCCATTGATCATCCCGCCCCAGCTGGGCATCCACAGCATGATCGAAAATACCATCCCCAGGGTCGATGCCCAATCGGGCAGCGCGGTGTAATGCAGATGGTGCGGACCGGCCCAAATATACAGAAAGATCAAGGCCCAGAAATGCACGATCGACAGCTTATAGGAATAGACCGGGCGCTGCGCCTGTTTGGGGACGAAGTAATACATCATCCCAAGGAAACCTGCCGTCAAAAAGAAGCCCACCGCGTTATGGCCATACCACCATTGCGTCATCGCATCTTGCACGCCGGCAAAAACCTGCACCGATTTCGATCCAAATACCGATACGGGGATCGAAATATTATTGACGATATGAAGCATCGCGACGGTCACAATGAACGCCAGATAAAACCAGTTAGCGACATAGATATGGGGCTCGCGCCGTTTGAATATCGTGCCCAAGAAGGCCACCAGATAGGCGACCCAAACAATCGTCAGCCACAGATCCACATGCCATTCCGGCTCGGCATATTCTTTCGATTGGGTCGCGCCCAGAATGTAGCCTGTGGCGGCCAAAACAATGAACAGATTATAACCCCAGAACACGAACCACCCCAGACCCGCGCCGCCAAACAGCCGCGCGGCAGAGGTGCGCTGCACCACATAGAATGACGATGCAATCAGGGCATTCCCGCCAAAGGCGAAAATCACGGCGGATGTATGCAGCGGGCGTAATTTGCCGAAGTTCAGATATCCTTGGGCCCATTCAAAATTCAGCACCGGAAAGGCCAGCTGCCAAGCGATAACCACCGCCACCAGAAAACCGACCAACGCCCAAAGCATGGTTGCCACCACGCCCGCGCGGATCACGCCATCTAGGTATTCGTTCTGTGGATCTGTGTTTGGGACATCAATCCCGCGCAAAACCCAAATAAAGGCGATCATCGCTGCGATGAACACCTCAATCGCATTCACACTAAAGGCCAGATCGCGGCCATAACTGGCGGCTATTGCTGCCAGCACCGCCACCAGACCAAGCAGTGCCAGCTTGATATAATCCCACATAATGCATCCCTTCGTCCTGTCCGCTGCCCGGCGCAGATTGCGCGTCGGGGCTTGGCTAGGGGTGCTTGTGCGCGATTGCCGCAATCGTCGCCTTGATCTGCATCAAATATTCGTTGGCGGCGCAGGTTTGATAAATTTGTTCGGTTTGACCTCGGTCAATGTGCCGTCGGGTGGCGCGGCTTAGGCTGATGGCAGGTGATGACCATATGAGGCGACACAATGTCCTATAAATCCATTCTGACCATTTTGACCAAGGTCGAGACACCCACCGCACAGCTGGATGCGGCTGTGGCAATGGCCCGTCATGGGAATGCCCACCTTGAGGTTCTGTGCCTTGGGCTTGATCGCACTCAGGCGGGATACTACTACGCCGGGGCCACGGCCTTTGTGCAGCAAGAAACGCTTGATCATGCGCAAGCGGAGGCGGAGGCGATCACAGCCATGGTCAAACAGCGGTTACAGGCCGAAGATATCCGCTGGTCTTGCGATAGCCTTGTGACCCAGCTTGGCGCTTTGGCCCCTGCGGTAGCAATGCAGGCACGGTTTTGCGACATCATCGTGCAGGCCCGCCCCTATGGCATCGGCCGCGACCAAGAAGACGAGGCGGTGGTCGAAGCGGCGCTATTTGAAGGGCGCGCCCCTGTGCTGATCGTGCCCGACACATTCAACGGAAAACTGGGTGGACGGCGCATCGTTGCCGCCTGGAACCAGTCGGATGAGGCCCTGACCGCGCTGCGCCAGGCCTTGCCTGTGTTGAAAGCTGCCGAACACGTGGACCTGACGGTGATTGATCCGCCTGCACATGGGCCAGAAAGGTCAGACCCCGGCGGACGGCTGTGTCAAATGCTGGTTCGCCACGGTGTCGCGGCAGATGTTTCGGTCCTTGCCAAAACCATGCCGCGCGTGTCGGATATTTTGAACCGCCATGTCCGCGACACCAATGCCGATATGGTTGTCATGGGCGCCTATGGCCATTCGCGCTTCCGCGAGGCGATTTTGGGCGGCGCAACCCGGCATATGTTGGAAATGGCCGAAGTGCCGGTGCTGATGGCGCATTAAACCACCCAAGGATCACGGTTTTGGGTGGTGGGACTTGTGTGACAGGGCTTTTTTTGGGGGGCTGGGCAGTCAGCGCAGCGCTTCCACCCCAATTGGGGCTACATCAGATAGCCGCCATCCGAATCGTCCCCGGCCTCGTGCAACAGGCGGTCCATATTTGGTACGGTCACATGGCGCTTGCCTTGCAAGACGATCACACCGTCGCGTTTAAGGGCGGAAATCTGGCGGCTGACGGTTTCCAAGGTCAGCCCCAGGTAATCTGACATCGCCTCTCGTGTCAGGGGGAGATCAAAGGCGACAACCTGTGCAGCTTCGGTTTTCAATGCCGCATCACGGCGCGCGACAATTGACAATAGGGAGGCAATCTTCTCCCGTGCGGTCTTGCGCCCCAAAAGCAGCATCCATTCGCGCGCGGCATCCAGTTCATCCAAGGTCATCTGTAGCAACCTCTGGGCGATATGCGGGGTAGTTTCCATCAACGTTTCAAAAGGCTTACGCCGGAAGCAGCACATCATCACATCTGTGGTCGCCGTAACATTATAGGCCGCGCGGTCGCGCCCCGGGCGCCCGACAAAATCCGATGGCAGCAACAGGCCAACCATCTGCGTACGCCCATCTTCCAATGTCTGCGTCAGTGTCGCAATCCCCGTCACAACCGAGGCCACGAAATCCATCTGATCCCCTGACCAGATAATGGTCTGCCCCGCCTCATAGCTGCGATAATATTTGATCGTCTCAAGCTGGGTAAGTTCGGCCGCTTCGCAGCGTGCACATACGGCACGGTGCCGGATCGGGCACTCATCACAGGCAGGCGGTGCAGCAGCGGCAAGATCAGGAACCATGGGCATTTGATTTGGGTCAATTTCCGCGGGGATATATTCCTATATCCTAGCCCCATGGACATTCATTCGCAACTGACCCGGCTTGGACTTTTCGATGCACGGGTGCCCCGCTACACCAGCTACCCGACCGCGCCGCATTTCAGTGATGCGGTCGGTCCGGCGCAATTTGAACAATGGGTTGAGGCGATCCCGGCAGGGGCGCAAATCTCGGTATATTTGCATGTGCCATTTTGCCGCCGATTATGCTGGTTTTGCGCCTGTCGTACCCAAGGGACGCAAAGCGACGCCCCCGTGCGAGCCTATGCCAAAACGCTTTTGGCGGAAATCGCATTGCTGCGCGCGCGGCTTCCGGCGGGGGTGCAGCTGTCGCGGTTGCATTGGGGTGGTGGAACACCAACATTATTGCCCCTAGACCTGATGCGCCAATTGACGGAAGCACTGTTAGAGACCGCTCCGCTGGCCAGAGGCGCCGAATTTTCAATTGAAATCGATCCGAATGAGATTGACGCCGCGCGTATGGATGTTCTGGCCGACTGCGGGCTAACGCGGGCCTCTATCGGTGTGCAAGATTTTGATCCCCAGATCCAAACCGTGATCGGGCGCAGCCAAAGCTATGAAATGACACGCCGCGCCGTAGATCTGATCCGAGAGCGCGGTATCACCAGTTTGAACGCCGATATTCTATACGGGCTGCCGCATCAGACCCCGGATCGGATGTCGCAATCGGTGCAAAAGCTGTTGTCATTAGAACCTGATCGTGTGGCGCTGTATGGCTATGCCCATGTGCCCTGGATGGCGCGGCGCCAAGTGATGATCCCGCAAGAGCATTTGCCCAGCGCACAAGATCGATTGACCCTGTTTGACACCGCCGCGGCCCTGTTTCACGCCGATGGATATCACGCGATTGGTATTGATCATTTCGCCCTTGCCGAAGATGCGCTGATGCACGCCCAAAACGCGGGGCAGTTACGGCGCAATTTCCAAGGCTATACTGATGATCAATCGCAGGTGCTGATTGGGCTGGGAGCAAGCGCCATTTCCCGTTTTCCACACGGATATGCACAAAATGCGCCCGCCACCGGGGCACATATCACCGCCATTGAGCAGCAACGATTTTCAACCACGAAGGGCCATATTTTCACGCCTGCGGACCATATCCACGGGCGGATTATCGAAGCCTTGATGTGTGATTTCGCCGTGGATCTGGACGAGCTACAGGCGCGGTTTAACGCAGACCCTATACGCCTGCGCCGGATATTCGAACAGTGTCAAGCACGGTTTGGCGACTACGTGGTATTGAGTAACAGGCGTCTGATACTCCCGCCCAAAGCGCGCCCCTTGACCCGGATCATTGCACAGCACTTCGATTGTTATGATATGGCGCAGGCTGGTCATAGCCTGGCAATCTGATGGTGTCGGGGACACGAGGGGCGCTGCCCCTTTGGGGCCTTTGGCCCCATTCACCCCGGGATATTTTTGGCAAGATGAATAGGGCGCGTTGGCGCGGCATTGCCAGCGGATTCAACGAATTCGATCAATTTGGGCAGGCAAATCGTTTTCAGATCATAGGTGTCAACGATTTTGCGCCGGGCTGCGCCGCGCATTGCCTGAAAGGATTTGGGATCTGCCAATGCGCGGCTGAGTGCCTGGGACCAGCCATTGATGTCAAAAAAATCCACCAGCTGACCAGTTTGGCCGTGGTTGATGACCTCTTGCACCGGGGGGGTATTCGAGGCGATGACCGCGCAGCCTGCGCTCATGCTTTCCATCAGCGACCAGCTGAGGACGAACGGGTAGGTTAGGTAGGCATGTGCGCGACTGACCTGGAGCATCGACACGTAGTCTGTATAGGGGATACGGCCAAGGAAATGCACGCGTGACAGGTCGAGGTCTTGTTGGACCTCCTCTAGAAAGATCTGCTTCCAGCTTTTATCGCCAGGCGGGGCGGCACCGTAGCTTTGACCTTCATCGCCCACGATTAACACATGCGCGTTGGGGCGGCTTTTCAAAACCTGGGGCAGCGCCCGCATGAAGATGTGATAGCCGCGATAGGGTTCCAAAGAGCGGTTCACAAAGGTGAGCACTTCGTCGCCTGTGTGAAAGGTCGGGCCGTTAGGTACGGTGAACTGTGCGTTGGGATTGGGGCACACCACATTTGTATCCACGCCATCGTGGCAGATGGTGATCTTGGGTTGAAATTCCGGCTGAAAGGTACTGGCCTGAAATGCGGTGGGCGAAAGGGCGGCATCCGCCTGTACCATGGATTGGATAAGATGGGCCGCGCGTGCCGTCGTTGAAATCCGCGTATCGAGCGGGTTTTTACGGCGAAATTCAGGATCAAAATCTGTATCCAACCCGGCGGTCTGATACATCAGCTCAGCATAGACCAGGAGTTTGGCCTGCGGCCAGACCTCTTTGAGGTACAGCGTTTCGCCCCAACCGGAATGGCCGAAGATGACATCTGGATGATAGCCATGCGTGTCGCGCATCTGACGTGCGGCCCGTGCCGCCTTCAGACCGCGTTCCGAAGATTTGGCATACATGTTTGTCAGCGGGGAGGACAGTGTGACCTCGGCCGGTGTCCGGTATTTGACGACCCGGACCGGAGATTGACGCATATTGGTTTCTGCCGTCAATGCCACAACATCATGCCCACGCTGCGCCAGTGCCGGGGCCAGATGTGGGAACTGACCGGGAAAGTTTTGATGCACGAATAAGATCTTCAAACGGTCTCTCCGAGGGCGGCGGCCAATAGCTCCCGGGTATAGGCCGTTTGTGGCGAATTGAAGACCTGTACGGCGGCGCCTGCTTCGACGACATCGCCGCGTTTCATCACCATTACCTTGTGCGACAAAGCCCGGACCACGCGCAGATCGTGACTGATAAACAGATAGGCCAGACCGTAGCGTTTTTGCAAATCGCGCAGCAGATCAACAATCTGCACCTGCACTGTCATATCCAACGCCGACGTCGGTTCGTCCAGAACGACCACTTTGGGCCGTAAGATCATCGCCCGCGCGATGGCAATCCGCTGTCTTTGACCGCCCGAAAATTCATGCGGGTAACGATGGCGTGCCTGTGGATCAAGGCCGACTTCTTGCATGATCTGAGTGACCATTTCACTGCGGTCGCGGCCAGGTTCAACACCATGCACCGTCAGACCTTCTGCAATGATCTGCTCGACCGTCATACGCGGGCTTAACGAGCCAAAGGGATCCTGGAATACGATTTGCATATCGCGGCGCAGATCGCGCAGCTTCCCCGATCCCCATTGCGAAATATCATCGCCTTGATACAGGATCGGGCCATCCGATTGGATCAACCGCATTATAGCCAATGCCAGCGTCGTTTTCCCCGATCCAGATTCGCCCACAATACCCAGCGTCTCCCCCGCACGGACAGACAGGCTTGCGCCGTTAACCGCCTTCACATGGCCCACAGTGCGGCGCAGCAATCCGCGTTGCACCGGGAACCAGACCTTCAGATCGTCGGTCCGGACCAGCTCTGGCGCGCTGGCATCCACCGGCTGAGGCAGGCCCTGCGGCTCGGCATTAAGCAGTTTCTTGGTATAAGGGTGCTGCGGGTTTGAGAAAATTTCCTCTGCCGGGCCTTGTTCCACAATCTCGCCCTGGCTCATGACGCAGACATGATCTGCGATGCGGCGCACGACGTTCAGATCATGGCTGATGAACAACAGGCTCATGCCCATTTCGCGTTTCAAATCGGCCAGAAGTTCCAGGATCTGCGCCTCGATCGTGACATCCAATGCGGTGGTCGGTTCATCTGCGATCAGCAGATCTGGCCCATTGGCCAAAGCCATTGCGATCATCACGCGCTGACGCTGGCCGCCCGAGAGTTGATGCGGATAATCATCCAACCGCGTTTCGGGGTCAGGGATGCCGACTTTGTTCAGCAAATCAATGATCCGGCCACGCGCCTTGGATCCGCGCACCCCCTGATGCAAGGCCAGGCTTTCGCCCAGCTGTTTTTCCAACGTGTGCAACGGGTTAAGGGACGTCATCGGCTCTTGAAAGATGAAGCTGATGTCATTCCCGCGCACCTTGCGCAGCATTTTGTCGCTGGCGCCAACCATCTCTTGACCTTCGTAGATCACAGAGCCTTCCATGCGCGCATTGGGTCCCAGAAGCTGCACGGTCGACAAAGCGGTGACGGATTTCCCGGACCCAGATTCACCAACCAAGGCAACGGTCTGTCCCCGCTGAACGGAAAATGTCACGCCTTTGACCGCAGGTGATATTGCGCCGCCCTGCTGAAAGGAGATCTTCAGATCGCGCACATCTAAAATTGCATCGCTCATTTGAAGACCTTTCGGGGATCGAAGGCATCGCGCACACCTTCAAAGATAAACACCAGCAAGGACAACATAATCGCAAAGCTGAAAAAGGCCGAAAATGCCAGCCAAGGCGCCTGAAGGTTTTGTTTGCCCTGCAACGCCAGCTCCCCCAGGGATGGGGCGGAAGACGGCAGGCCGTAACCAAGATAATCAAGCGAAGCCAGCATCGAAATCGTGCCGGTGATGACAAAGGGCAGCATCGTCAATGTCGCGACCATCGCATTGGGCAATATATGCCGAAACATGATGACCTTATCAGACACGCCCAAGGCCCGCGCGGCGCGCACATATTCAAAATTACGCGCCCGAAGGAATTCGGCCCGGACCACACCGACCAGCGCAGGCCAGCCAAACAGGATGGACACAAACACCAGCAGCCAAAAACCGCGCCCCAAAATCGCAAATAGGATGATGATGACATAAAGCGATGGGGTAGAGGCCCATATCTCTAACGCGCGCTGGAAGATGATATCCGTCCGTCCACCGAAATAGCCCTGCACCGCACCCGCCGCAATGCCGATAACAGAGGCCACGGTAGTGACAATCAAGGTGAATAAAATAGAGGTTCGGAACCCATAGATCACCCGCGCCAAAACATCGCGTGCCGTATCATCCGTGCCCAGCCAATGCGCCGCATCAGGGGCCGATGGCGCGGTGCCAACGTTGTTGATCGTGCGATAATGATAGGGAATCGGCGGCCAGATCATCCAGCCCTTGTCAATTTTCTCACCCTCAACCGTGCCTTTGGTCTCGGCCTCTTGGATATAGGCTTCGGGGTCATCCCAGCATTCTTCGCGCCCGCCGGTGATGATCAGACATTGCACCGCCGGATCGCGGTAAATAGCTTCGGTTTTGAAATCCCCACCAAAGGCAGTTTCAGGATAGAAATTATAGGCGGGAAAGAAATACTTACCGTGATAATTCACCACGATCGGCTTATCATTCGCCACCACCTCTGCCAGAAGCGAAATCGCAAAGATCACGATGAAGATCCCAAGCGACCACACAGCACGGCGATTGGCGGTGAAATTGTCCCAGCGACGCTGGTTCAGCGGGGAGAGCGCCATCAACCTGCCCTCTTTTCAAAGTCGATCCTGGGATCAACAAAAATATACATCAGATCTGACAAGATCCCCACGACCAGTGAGATCAGGCCAAACACATAAAGCGTGCCGAAAATCACCGGATAGTTGCGCTCTACCGCGGCCTGAAAGCCCAACAACCCCAGCCCGTCCAGCGAAAAGATCGTTTCGATAATGATGGATGAACCAAAGAACACCCCAAGGAATGTGGCTGGAAAGCCTGCAATCACGATCAGCATCGCGTTACGAAACACATGACCATACAGCACCCGTCCTTCGGTCAGGCCCTTCGCGCGCGCGGTGGTGACATATTGCTTGTTGATCTCATCCAGGAATGAATTCTTGGTCAGCAACGTCAGCGTCGCAAAGCTGGAAATGGTCGTGGCGACCACCGGCAAAATAATGTGCCACAGGTAATCCTTGGCCTGACCCAGCAGCGAAAGCTGATCGAAATTATCCGAGGTCAGCCCGCGCAAAGGGAATATTTTCCAATAGGATCCCCCCGCAAACAGGACCATCAGCACAACCGCGAACAGGAAGCCGGGGATGGCATAGCCGATGATAATCGCGCCAGAGGTCCATGTATCAAAGGCCGTTCCATCTTTCACCGCCTTGCGGATGCCCAAGGGGATCGACACCAGATAGGCCAGCAGCGTCGACCACAGGCCCAAAGTGATCGATACGGGCATTTTATCCATAACCAGCGACATCACCGATTGGCTGTGGAAATAGCTCTCACCGAAATCGAATGTCAGGTAATTGCCCATCATGATGAAAAATCGTGTGACTGCCGGGATCTTTTCCGTGGTGCATTCGGGCGCGCGCACCGATGGGGCCCCGGTAAAGCCTGTCTCGCAGACGATCCGCGAGAAGCCCATATCAACCTCTAGCTGACGCAGCTGTTCAGGGCTGATCCCGCGCGCCCCCTCATAGCCGCTGTCATCTACACCGCCCTGTCCGCCGCCGGCATCACCGCCGCCTGCGATGTTGCGCAAACTGTCCGCGCCGCCTTCAACACGGGCGATAATCTGTTCAATTGGTCCGCCGGGAACAAATTGTGTCAGGGTGAAATTGACGATCATGATGCCGATCAAGGTCGGAATGACCAGCAGCAATCGCCTGAGGATATAGGCGCCCATGGGGGTTTTGCCCTTCTTGTTAGTGCAGGTTCATGACATCAGCTCGGCGCAATTATAGCGCGCCTTCCGCCCGCAATTTTTCAGCCTTATCAGCGTTATACCACCAAAAATCCATCTCACCCAACGCATAGGGGGGCAAGGTTTCCGGGTGCTCATACATATCGTAATAGGCAACGGTATGGGTGTTTTTATACCATTGCGGCACCCAGAACCGCGCTGCGCGTAACGCCCGATCCAATGCATGCACGCGTGGAACCAGTTCCTCTTTCGTATGTGCCTCTTCAACCAGTCGGATCAGCTTATCCACGCCCTCATTGGCAAAGCCCATCAAATTGAAAACGTCATTGGTCGATTTCGACCCGAAATATTGCTGCAGGTTGGATCCGGGCAACAGCCCCTGCCCCAACTGCGTGGTCATCATATCGAAATCAAAGCTACGGCGGCGGTTTTCCAGTTCAGCATCATCAATCCGATTGTAAACCGCATCCACGCCGATGGCGCGCAGGTTTTCAACATAGGGGTTCACCACACGGTCAAAGCTTTGGCTGTCGTCAATCACCTCTACACGCAGGGTTTGGCCATCGGCATTGCGGCGCAGGCCGTCATCGCCCACGCTCCAGCCCGCTTCGTCCAGCAACGCGGCCGCCTTACGCATGTTTTTACGGTCCAGCTGCCGCGCCCCTGACACGGGCGCCATCACTGGCGCATCATCCAGCGTGCCTTCGGGCAATTCCTGGGCCAAAGGTTGCAAAATGGACAGCTCTTCCGGGGATGGCGCGCCTTTGGCCTCTAGCTCAGAGTTTTCCCAAATGGATTCAACGCGTTCATACAGGCCGTAAAACAGCGTTTCATTCGACCATTCGAAATTGAACATCAGGCCCAGCGCCTCGCGGACTTTAGGATCCGAGAATTTCTCCCGGCGCAGGTTGATCACAAAGGCCTGACCCGACGCGACATTGCCATTAGGCAATTCTGCACGCACCACCTGCCCTTTTTCAAAGGAGGGGAAGTTATACCCGGTCGCCCAGTTGATCGAACTGGCTTCGTTACGGAACGTATAGGCGCCCGCCTTGAACCCTTCAAAGGCGGAATTATAATCGCCAAAATATTCAATCCGGATCCGGTCAAAGTTATACCGGCCCTGATTGATCGGTAGATCCGCACCCCAATACTCTGGATTGCGTTTCCATGCGACCATTCGGCCATCGCGCGCGCTGTCAAATTCATAGGGGCCAGAGCCGATAAACGCGGTATTCAGACTGTCTTCCAGATCGATATTTTCGGCTTCAAACTGCGCCTGAGAGAATACCGGCAAACTGCCCACCGTTTGAATAATATCGCGCCGAGGATAGCCCTCGTGAAAAGTATATTTGATCCGCTTATCATCAAGAACCTCGGCCGTATCGACCATCTGAGTGATGACCTGCCGGAAAGATGACAGCCCCTTGTCCCGCAACTGTTCATAGGAAAACAGCACATCGGCAGTGGTCATCGGCGTGCCGTCTGAAAAGGTAATGCCGTCGCGTAGGGTAAAGATCACCCAATCCTTGCTGTCAGGATATTCCAGGGTTTTGCACAGCAGGCAATAGGTTTCACCGACCGTGTCAGCGGTCCCCTCCATCATCGCTTCGATGGGCAGAGTGGCCAAGGCGGCAGGACGCCCCTTCACGGTATAGGGGTTGAATGTATCGAAATTCCCAGTGGTCCATTCCGACAGTTCACCGCCCTTGGGCGCATCAGGGTTCACATAGTTCAGATGCGCAAAATCATCGGCGTAGCTTGGTTCACCCAGCGTCGCGATGCCAGAGGCCACAGTGGTGTCTTGCGCCCAAACATGTCCGCCCGCCACCATCAGACCCACAGAAACCAGAAGGCCCAGCCCCATCCGTTGTCGTCTTGCGGAATGGTCAAGCTGTTTGGCCGTCGCGATTGCCTGTGATGTCATCCTTGGCGTCCCCTATTGTAACTGCACGCGTTTCCGCTTGTCGGGAATAGGTAAAGGCCCAATGGCCAAAGCTTCAAGTTGCTTCTGCGTGAACAGGCCCGTGATCGCGACATTTCTATGAAATTTCGATCTTTGGCCGCAGCTGCGACCAAAGCTTGGCGATGGAAAAAAGGCCACACCTTGCGGCATGGCCCAAAATCGCGGTGCATCCCCTCCCTAAATCAGGGACGATGTCACTGCACGCTTTCCAGATAGGCGATCAGGTCATTGCGATCTTCGGGTTTACGCAGACCTGCAAAAGACATCTTATTGCCCGGGATAAAGTCTTTCGGCTTTTCTAACCATGCGTCCAGCGCTGCATAATCCCAAGTGCCACCATGCCCGGCCATCGCGTCGGAATAGGCGAAGCCATCCACACCGCCGATTGCACGGTTCACAACACCGTCCAGATGCGGCCCGGTGCCATTGCTGCCATCCATCTTGTGGCAGGCTTTGCATTTGTTGAACACTTTTTCACCCTTGGCAGCATCGCCGGTCCCAAGTGCGATTTGCGGTCCTTCGTCCTCCGCCTCGGCGGTATCATCTGCGACGGCCAATAAATCGCCCGGTGCATCCGTCATCATGGCAACTTCGGCATGGTCCTCCCCTTCGTGGCCACTGTCATGACCACCACCTACGGCGAACAGCGCGCTCGCCGCCCAGCTGCTTAGAAGATAGAACAGGAAAGCGCTCAGAAACGCACCCGCTGCTTTGAGGAAATTGGTAGAATTGAACATGGCTCGTCCCTGATTGGCTGTTCAGTTGATCGCATGTAGTCAGCTTGTCAGCTTTCTTTCAAGAAAAGTTTGACAAACGTGATTTTTCTGGCGGACCAGATGCAATCTCCTGAAGGTCTCCTCTACGGCCTCCCCGCCGTATTTGCTGTATTTGCTGTATTATGGCGCGGACATGTGGAAACGTCACCCCCCACCTTCGGCCTTTTCTTGTGTGAAGACACGGGTTAGGCAGTCTTGTCCGTAAAACCACGCGATTGACGCATATCGGGGAACAAAAAATGAGCACCAACCGGATCGCTTTCCAAGGGGAATTAGGGGCCTATTCGCATCAGGCCTGCCATGATTCGTATCCACATATGGAGGCATTGCCCTGCCGGACCTTTGAGGACGCGATCGAAGCTGTGCGCGCAAATGACGCAGATCTTGCGATGCTGCCGGTGGAGAATTCAACCTATGGCCGGGTCGCAGACATCCATCATCTGCTGCCCGAATCTGGTTTGAACATCATCGGAGAGGGATTCGTGCGGGTGCATGTGAACCTGCTGGCCCTGCCCGGCACGAAGCTTTCACAGGTGAAAACCGCGATGAGCCATACTGTCTTGCTGGGTCAGGTGCGGGGCTTTCTGCAAAAGCATGATTTGAAGCGCCGCGTGGGCGCCGATACAGCGGGTTCCGCCAAAATTGTCGCAGAATTGGGTGATCCGTCCACAGCCGCGCTGGCCTCTGAATTGGCCGGAGAGATCTATGGTCTTGAGGTCTTGGCCCGCCATATTGAGGATCAGGCCAATAACACCACGCGTTTCCTAGTGATGTCACCGACCCCGGATATGTCACGCCGGGCGGAGCGGATGATGACCAGCTTTGTGTTCCGGGTGCGCAATATTCCTGCCGCGCTGTATAAGGCGATGGGCGGGTTCGCAACCAATGGCGTGAATATGACCAAGTTGGAAAGCTATATGGTGAAGGGCAATTTTACCGCGACACAATTCTATGCCGATATTGAAGGCCATCCAGACGATGCCGCGGTTCAGCGCGCCTTAGAGGAGCTGGGATATTTCACTGATTACCTTGAAATTTTAGGCACATATCCGGCAGATCCTCGTCGCGCCGAAATCGGGTGATTTCGCTGGTCGGGGCCGTGCAAGGCCCCGGCCCTAACAGCGTTTGTCTTACGACAATGCCGTCAGATGCCGCGCCTCTATCTCGCGCGCGTAGGCGGCGATCCGGCGATCAAATTTGCGATCCAGGCTGGCCCGGCCCAGCTTGGCCGATTGCAACATCAGCCGTGCTCCCAGCGTGCGTGGACGCACGTCTATGCCCACCTGCACCCGTGTGCGCGCGCTGGAAAGCGCGGTCAGAAGCACCGCAATCGACAAATCAAAGCTGGAGGATTGTCCGGTGAATTCCAACGCATCTGGCCGTTCAAACCGTGTGACCTTCATCGAGATCTGGCGCGCCTTCCCACGGAAGTGGAAATCAACATCCCAACCCATACCAAGCCCTGCGACCGTCAGATCATCGGTGCGCCGGAAATCGATGCCCCGATCCCGCCCCGCCTGTTCAAACGCAGTAAAATCCGTCAGTTGATCATAGACGAAATCGATAGGAGCGGTAATGTCCTCACGCGTTGAGAATTTCATCTGACACTCCTTTCCCACGACGATTGCGGGTCTTTACCGAAAGCTAACGTTATGCACGTCTTAAGGGTTCTTACGTCAATCCAGACGATCTGCAAGCCATTCGCGCATCAACCACCCGGCAATCGCGCCAACCCGTGGCGCAGCGATCACGCCATCCGCCCCAGAATAAATCTGCAAAAGCCGCTCTCGACTGACCCAAAGCGCATCTTCAATTTCAATCGGATCGACCTCAATTGTGGTGCTGGTGGCCTCGGCACGGCAGCCCAACATTAATGAGGCCGGAAAGGGCCAGGGCTGTGATGCGATAATATGCACGGCACCGGTTTTTACACCCGTCTCTTCCATCACCTCACGGCGCACGGCATCTTCGATACATTCACCTGGCTCCATGAACCCGGCCAGGCAAGAATACATCCCCTCTGGCCAGCCCGGCGAACGCCCCAGTAAAACTTGATTGCCCTGCGTGACCAACATGATGACGACGGGATCGGTGCGCGGAAAATGCTGCGTGCTGCAATCGGGGCAGCGCCGCACCCAGCCGGCCTGTTCAATCGCACTGGGCGATCCGCAGGCGGCACAAAACCGATGGGTGGAATGCCACGACAGCAAACCGCGTGCAGTCGCTGCCAGCTCACCCGCGCGGGCATCCAGGAAGGTCAACCGGCCGCGCAGCTCTGCGAAGACCGCACCGGCCGGCAAATCCGGATGGGCCTGTTCGCTGGCGTCCAAAAACACCGAAGCATCAGGCAAGGGTCCACTGGGCACCCAGCCCGTGACATCCTGCGCGAAGACCGGCACGCCTTGCGAATGGCCTAAAAACAGTGGCGCTGTCTGCGATGAGGTCAACAAATGATGCCCCGGTGGCACAGATGCCAGACCCTGACCCAAAACCGGATCCACCGCAGCCCCAGGGGCTGCAAATAGTGGCCGCCCATGCCAAAGCGGCAAGACGCACGTCGCCGGATCACGCAGATACTGGGCCAACACCGCGGTATTTCTGCGCAGATGTGCCGCACGATCCAAGCCAGAGCCGGCAAATGCCATCGCGGCCCCGCCCAGGGCCTTGCCCCCAGGGGCCTTGCCCGGACCGCGCGCGCGCTGTGCCGCACGAAGAGTATCAAGTTCAGCGTCCACCAATATCTTGTGTCCCACCTTAAGATGTTTTTACCCGAATTAGGCTTGCCAAAATCACTAAACCCTTGTGTCATGAAGGTCATTGCTTGACCAGACTTGGTATCACCGTTAAAAAGACCGATACCGCTCAACCATAAGTTGTGCACATTCCTTTTAATAGTTCGCTCTCCCGAAGTTGGGTTAACGCCAATACGTGAAGGGAGCCTACCGAGTGTATGGCGGAACTTTCCAACAGACTTCGTTAAATGCATCGGTCCATGCCCAAGCAGGCGCGCGGATCGCGTTGCGATTGATGGAAACGACAGATCTGCACGGGCATTTGCGCGGCTATGATTATGCCCGCGATTGCCCCAATTCCTCGGTCGGATTAAGTCGCATCGCCACACTGGTTGAACAGCTGCGCGCCGATCATCCCAATACATTGCTGTTTGATAATGGCGATGCGCTTCAGGGCACGCCCCTGACAGATTTCTATGCCCGCGAACGTGCACTTTCCGCCACAGATGTGCACCCGTTCATCGCTGCGATGAACACGCTGCGCTACGATGCTGGAACCCCGGGAAACCATGAATTTGACTATGGCTTGGTGTTTTTGCAGCGTATTTTGCGCGATACCGCCCATCCGATGGTTTGCGCGAATGTGCTGACGGCGCATCCGGAGGAGCGGAGCAACATGCAGCATGTCTTGCCCCCTTGGGTAATTTTGCAGCGCGATATGGTGGATGATCGGGGCAACACGCATTTGCTGCGCATAGGTGTGATTGGCGTGTTGCCACCACAAGTAACCCTTTGGAACCGGTTGGTGCTTGATGACCGTATCAGCGCACAAGACATGGTAGAGGCCACGCGGGCACATTTGCCGTGCATGCGGGCCAATGGTGTGGATCTGATCATCGCCTTGGCGCATACCGGCATAGAGCCGGATCAATCCACCCCCGGATTGCCCCCACAGGGCGCGGAAAATGTTGCGCTGCATCTGGCGCAACTGGACGATATCGACGTTGTCCTATGCGGGCATGACCATGTGCCTTTCCCGCAGCCCGATGCCACAGTTCAAGACGGGATCGACCCGCTTCGCGGCACCCTTGCGGGCAAGCCTGCCGTATCCGCGGGCCGTTGGGGGTCACATCTGGGCGTGATTGATCTGACTTTGGAACAAGCCCCTGACGGGTGGAAAATCGCCACCGCGCAAAGCCGTCTGGAGCCGATCTTCACACGCAGCGCCAACGGGGAGCCGCAAGAGCGCGTCCCCGAATCCCCAGCGATTCTGCGGCTGAGCGAAACTGCCCATAATGAGGTTTTGGACCATGTGCGCACCGTCATCGGCACGTTGAAAGGGCATTTGCACAGCTATTTTTCAGCGATCAAGCCCGATGCTGCGCTGTCGCTTATTGCTTCTGCCAAGCTGGACTATCTGGATTTCGCCCTGCGCGACCGGCCAGAGGCCACCCTACCCCGGCTGGCCGTGGCCTCCCCTTTCAAATGCGGCGGGCGCGGCGGGCCGGATTATTTTCTGGATATCGCGCCAGGCGTGTTATCAGTGCGTAACATCATGGATATTCTGCCGTTCCCCAATCGTGTCGCGACGATTATCACTACGGGGCAGGATGTGAAGGAATGGTTAGAACGCTCCGCCCGGATTTTTTCCCACTTGACCCAAGGTATTGAAAACCAGTCTCTTTTAAACAACGCCTGCCCAATATATAATTTCGACACACTGTTTGGGCTGACCTATACAATCGACCCGACGCAACCTGCCCGATATGATGATGCAGGCTATCTAACGCGGCCTGGCTGCCACCGCATCCATGATATACGCTATCAGGGGCAACCGATTGACCCCGAACAAAAATTTGTGGTCGCGACCAATGATCACCGTGCCGGGCTTGGCACGCCCTTTACCGGCATGACTGCTGAAACGCTGAATTTGGGACGACCGATCACGGTGCGCGCCCTTGTCTCTGAATATGTACAGCGCTGCGAAGAGATCGCGCCACAAGCCGCCGATGTTTGGACATTTGCCCACCATCCCAACACATCGGCAGTGTTTAACACATCGCCGCGCGCCCGCGATTTCCTTGCGCAGATGCCAGGGCAAACGGTTACGCCGCTTGCCCTAACACCGTCTGGCTTTTTGCAGATGCGGCTAAACTTTTAGTTTTGCCTTATTTATATGCGAAAAATCGCACAGATTTGCGCCAATATTTGAATATTCGCGCAAAAAATGTGCTTCTGTAGAATATTATCCCCAATTCCACAGCGTCAACATCACACGCCCGTTTGCGGCATGATTTTCTCACGTCACAGTCAGCAAAAGCAAAGAAAGTGACGGGGAGAGATATGTTCAAATTCAGAAGCTTCGCGGCGGTCGGCCTGATCGCCCTCAGCGCGGGGGCAGCCCATGCAGATATGGCTATGCCTTTCGCGCTGGATTGGAAATTTGAAGGCCCAGCCGCGCCGTATTTCGTCGCGCTCGACAAAGGTTATTATGCCGATAAGGGGTTAACCGTCGATATTTCAGAGGGCTCCGGTTCGCTTGACGCCATTCCAAAGGTTGCCACCGGCGCTTTCCCGGTGGGCTTTGCCGATATCAACTCATTGATGAAATTTCTGGATCAAAACCCCGGTGCGCCCGTTACCGCAGTGATGATGGTCTATGACAAGCCGCCCTTCGCCATTGTCGGCCGCAAGGATCTGGGCATCTCCGCGCCCAAGGATCTTGAAGGAAAAATTCTTGGCGCCCCGCCGCCTGATGGCGCCTGGGCCCAATTCCCGATCTTTGCCGCGCAAAACGAACTGGATATGACGAAAATCACCGTTGAACCGGTAGGCTTCCCCACGCGTGAGCCGATGCTGGCAGAAGGTAAGGTCGACGCGGTTACAGGCTTCAGCTTTTCTTCCACGTTGAATCTCAAACGCCTTGGCGTGCCGCTGGATGAACAGACGGTCCTGCTAATGGCCGATTATGGCGTCGATCTTTACGGCAATGCAGTGATCGTCAATACCGATTTCGCCGCCGATAATCCGCAAGCGGTGAAAGATTTCATCGCAGCCACCGCGATGGGCTGGAAAGACGCGGTTGCAGATCCCGCAGCCGCGATTGATGCGCTTTTGGTGCGCAATGTCGCCGCCGATAAAGGGCTTGAGACAGAGCGTCTGGAAATGGCGATCCGGGACAATGTGCTGACCGATTACGTCAAAACCAATGGGATGGGCGGAATTGATCAGGCACGGATGACCAGCGCCATTGAGCAAACTGCGATGGTTTATGAGTTCCAAAACGCCCCCGATGCCTCGGCCTATTTTGACAGCAGTTTCCTGTCTGCTGATGGGCTGATGCTGGAATAACCTCACATTAAGACATCCGGCGGGCGGGGCGTGCCCCCTGCCCGCCGTTTCCATAGCAGGATCTATATGCAAAACTTGATCGAGATTAAGGGCGTCACCCACGCCTATCGCACGAAAAACGGTCCTTTACCGGTTTTAGATAGATTAGACCTATGCGTTCCAAAGGGGGAGTTTTGCGCCGTTGTTGGCCCCTCTGGCTGTGGGAAATCCACGCTGACCCGATTGATTGCAGGATTGATGAAACCTGATCAGGGCGAAGTTTGGCTGCATGGGGAGCAGATCACCAGCCCGCGCAAAACTGTCGGTATGGCGTTTCAAAACCCTGTCCTTCTGGAATGGCGCAGCATTTTGGAAAATGTGATTTTGCCGCTGGAAATCGTTGCACCAAAGATGCCCCGCGCCGAACGTGAGGCCCGCGCGCATCATCTTCTGGCAATGGTCGGGCTGGATGGGTTTGAACACAAACGCCCATCGGAATTATCGGGGGGGATGCGCCAACGCGCCTCATTATGCCGTGCGATTGTGCATAAGCCAGATGTGCTGATCATGGATGAGCCTTTTGGCGCATTGGACAATTTCACCCGCGAAGATCTGTGGCAAACCATGCGAGAGCTGCGCGCGGCAGAGCCGTTCACCTGCGTCTTGATCACCCATGATCTGCGCGAAAGCGTCTTTTTAGGCGATCAGGTTGTCGTCCTGTCTGGCCGCCCGGCCAAAGCCCAATTCGTGCTGAATGTCGATTTGCCTGCGGATCGTACGATTGATGTGCTGTATGAACCCAAAGCCTCTGAAATGCTGCATATATTACGCGATCAGATCCGCATTGCCCAAGGCCGGGAGGCGCATTGATGAACCGTTTGCAAAAATTCGGCGTGCCCTTGGTGGCGGTGATTTTGTTTTTACTGTTTTGGGAAGGCATCGTCTGGATCAATGATTGGCCCAATTATGTGATGGCGTCGCCCTCTGATCTGCCTGCCGCCTATGAACGGTTTTGGAAATTATTCCTTGTGATGGGATGGCAAACGCTGTGGCGTACTGTTTTGGGGCTGGTTTTGGCGGTGATTTTCGGAACCGTCATCGGGATGATTATGGGGTTTTCCCAAATCGCACGGCAAGGGCTGTATCCGCTGTTGGTCGGCTTTAATGCTGTGCCCAAGGCAACATTGGTCCCTGTCATTGCGTTACTGTTCATCGGCCAGCATGATTTCAACACCGTGTTGATGGCGTTTTTGATCAGCTTTTTTCCGATTGCCGTGTCAGTGGGGATCGGCCTGTCGACATTAGAGCCGGAATATCGTGACATTTTGCGTGCGCTGGGGGCGTCCAAAGTCACGATATTTTGGAAGATCGCCCTGCCCAAAACCCTGCCAGAATTTTTCGGGGCGCTGAAAGTGTCTGTGACCCTGGCCTTTATTGGCACGAACCTGGTTGAGATCGTCTCGCCTCATGGCCGTGGCCTGGGTGCGCTGTTCAAATCTGGTGAAACGAATGGGGATTACCCATTGATGTTTGCAGTTCTAATCGCGCTCGCGGTGCTGGGGATCGTGCTGTATTATGCCGTAGTAGCGCTTGAAAAAATCTTCGCAGGCTGGGCCGAACGTCCGGCAAATTAAGCCAGATCTTGTCGAAGCGCAGATCATGGGCGGACTGCGGCAAGATCCCTGATTGCCATAGGACATGACCAAGGCTATGCCTGTAATAACTGCATGCCTGCGGGTAACGAAGGAGCACGCCATGTCCCGGATTGTAAAGCTGGAGATTGACGACGCCGGCTTGCCTGCCGCCTCTGCCGAAATTGAACAAGAACGCCGCGTCGCTGTATTCGATTTGCTGGAAGACAACAGCTATGTCTTGCCCGGTCGCCCCGATCAACCTGCACCCGAAGGGCCGTTCCATCTGCATCTGGCCGTGCGCGACGGGCGATTGGTGTTCGACACCACGGCAGAAGACGGGTCCGCCGTGGCCGTATTCCATCTGTCTTTTGGCCCCTTCCGCCAGGTGATCAAGGATTACTTCCAAATCTGCGAAAGCTATTTTGAAGCCGTGAAAAAGCTGTCGCCCAGCCAGATTGAGGCGATCGACATGGCGCGGCGCGGCATTCACAACGAAGGGGCGCGCGTGCTGCAAGAACGGCTGGAAGGCAAGGTTGCGCTGGATCTAGACACCGCCCGTCGCCTGTTCACCTTGGTCTGTGTGCTTTCGCCGGTGAAATAATGGCAGCTTTCCCGCATTCGGTCCTGTTTTGTTGTGACTATAATGCCACGCGCTCGCCTATGGCAGAGGGGATGATGAAGCGTTTCTATGGCCGCGATGTCTATGTGCAATCGGCGGGCGTGAAATCGGATCTGGAGATCGACGGTTTCACCATTGCCGTGATGCATGAAATCGGCATCGATATGGAACAACACCGCGCCCGCAGCTTTGACGATATGCAAGAATGGGGGGATGATCTATCGACCTTCGATCTGGTCGTCGCCCTTTCCCCCGCATCACAACGCAAAGTGCTGGATTTGACCCGTGTGTTCCATATGGACATAGAATATTGGCCCATTATGGATCCTACGGGCATGGGCGAAGGACGCGAGGCCCGCCTGACCGCCTATCGCCAAACCCGCGACCAAATCCGTGATCGCCTGATCGGCAAATTCGGCCAACCGATTTTCTAGCCGCGCACTGATCTTATACGCTGGAATTTGTGCTGTTTCGGCGTACTTCGCCGGCCCAGACAGCGACTCAGCGGTAAGAGCTCACCGCCGTGCTTTGGTGCAAAACGGCCTGTTTCACCCAAAATATATCGGCTCAAACCCGGCGAGGGGCGGAAATCCGGCCTGTTTGCGCAGGAAAACCCTCCGGTTGCTTGACATAGCGCTTGAATTTTGTCGCAACCGGGCGCATTTAATGCCCGCGCTCGGACTATTCGTGCGAAATCAAACATGGAGTGATCATGGCCAAGGAAGAAATGCTCGAATTCCCCGGCGTCGTGAAGGAACTCTTGCCGAATGCGACGTTTCGGGTCGAGCTGGAAAACGGCCACGAGATCATCGCGCATATGGCAGGAAAGATGCGTAAGAACCGCATCCGCGTTCTGGCTGGCGACAAAGTTCAGGTGGAAATGAACACATACGATCTGTCGAAGGGTCGCATCAATTACCGCTTCAAGTAAATCCGTGAAGCTGATCCTCGGCTCTGCGAGCCCCCGGCGGCGCGAGCTTCTGGGGCAGCTTGGCTTGGTGCCTGACGCCATCCGCGCCCCCGACATTGACGAAACCCCTACAAAAGGTGAGCTGGCCCGCGATTACGTTGCCCGTATGGCACGTGAAAAGGCGGCGGCGCTTGACTGTGATGGGGATGAGGTGGTGCTATGCGCCGATACCACCGTGGCCTGTGGCCGACGCATTTTGGGCAAACCTGAAAACGCTGGCGAGGCGGCAGAATTTCTGTGGCTTTTGTCTGGGCGGCGCCATCATGTGCTGACCGCCGTGGCTGTGCGCACCGCATCAGGTGTGCGCGAACGTCTGGTGGATACGGTGGTGAAATTCCGCCCGCTTTCAGACGAAGATGTGAATATGTATCTTGCCTCCGGCGAATGGGAGGGCAAGGCTGGTGGCTATGCCATTCAGGGTCTGGGGGGCGCATTCGTGCCTTGGATCCAAGGTAGCTTTACCGGGGTTGTCGGGTTGCCGCTGGCCGAGACCTGGACACTTTTGAAATCCGCAGGCATCCGCAAGGAGTGACATCATGAAGGGACGTGTCGTCGTTCTGGGTGAACTGCGCGGGCTTGAAGCCGCCGCGCTGATGATTGACGGGGAGCTCGAGGATCTGATCGTCGATGCCTCCGCACATACACCGCTGCAGCCCGGCGCAATCTGCCGCGGCAAAGTGGGCCGACAGATGAAGGGCCAAGGCGGTGTCTTCGTCGACCTTCCTGCCGGTCAGCGCGGGTTCTTACGCGAAGTGAAGGGGCTTGCGCCCGGACAGCCGATCATTTGCATGGTCTCTGGCGGGGCGGAACCCGGCAAGGCCTTGCCTATCTCTTTGCGTGTCTTGTTCAAGTCGCGCTATGCGATTGTGACGCCCGGCGCGCCGGGGTTGAATATTTCGCGCCGGATCCGCGACGAGGATCTGCGCGAACGGCTGCAAGGACTGGCCGATGTGGTCATGGATGGCTCGGATATGGGGCTGATCGTGCGATCGGCGGCTGCAGGTGCCGATGACGGTGATTTAGCCGAAGACATCAATGCCATGCGCGAATTGGCCGAAGCGGTGTTGGCCGACACACAAGGCGCGCCAGAGCTGTTGGTTGATGTGCCTGGGCCACATGAAGAAGCATGGCGCGATTGGGCCGACCCGGAACCGGATGAGGTGATTACAGGGGATTTCGCCCAGCATGGTGTTCTGGATGAAGTCGAAAAACTTCTGACGCCGCGTGTCGCGCTGCAAGGTTCCGCACATATGTGGATCGAACCGACCCGCGCACTGATTGCGGTGGATGTGAACACCGGGGGAGACACCTCTCCGGCAGCGGCACTAAAGGCCAATATTGCTGCCGCACGCGCCCTACCCCGGCAATTGCGCCTGCGTGGCCTTGGCGGCCAGATCACGGTTGATTTCGCACCGATGCCGAAGAAAGACCGGCAAGCCCTGGAACAGCAATTGCGCCGCGCCATCAAAGGGGAGGCCGAGACGAACCTGTCCGGCTGGACACCTTTGGGCAATCACGAGATGCAACGCAAGCGCGACCGGATCACACTGGAGGTCTTGTTGTCTGGAGCAGGTGCGTGATGGCCTGTCCAATTTGCAACAAAGATCCCAACCCAGAGTATCGTCCGTTTTGCTCGCGTCGATGCGCCGATATCGACTTGGCCAAATGGCTGAACGGGTCCTATGTGATTCCGGGCGATTTGGCCGAGGAAGATGAACAGCTCTCTACAGATCTGCCGCTGGACGACAGGCCACATTAACAAGTTTTCCAACGGCTTGGCGGGCGAATTGAAGAAAGTCGAAAAAACTTCATAAACCCTCTGGACAGCCCCGCCGCCCTTGTCTAAACACCCCTCACCGAAGATAAGGCAACGCCAAATCTTCTCCGGTGCCCGAATAGCTCAGTTGGTAGAGCAGCGGATTGAAAATCCGCGTGTCGGTGGTTCGAGTCCGCCTTCGGGCACCATTTAAATACAAATCACCGTATAATATCGCGCAAAGCCATATTGTCTTTGATTTATACCCGCCCCTGCGTTGATCTGAACGGTTGCGATCTGCGGCAACGTCTGTGACGTCCCCTCCCCCGGTCGAAGCCTGCAAAATCAGTTCGCAGTCCCAAGATATCTCTTGAGGGGGCGCCTTTGACCTGCCACTGAACGTTCCTCCAGCCGCGACCTTAGCCCAATTATTTTTTACGCTATTTGGCGATTGCTGTGGTCAGGGTCCGCACGTAGTTGGCCGGGGCCTCGGAACCTAAGGCCGAATGCGGGCGTTCGGTGTCGTAGTCTTTGTCCCGCGCTTAGATCACGATGCGGGCATGGGTCAGGTTGCGAAACATGGTGTCGTTGAGCAGCGCTCCACGACACCGTTTTGCATAGGTTTACCGGCGCAATGTAATGCCATTCGGCCTGGCGGTCAGCATTGATATTTTTAAGCGTCGCGATGAGGTCCCGATCGGCGTCCCAGGCACGAAGCGTCGTCGACGCATGACGGACATGAACACGTTGAAAGACTTCCAACACTTGTTTCAGGCTATTGCCAGCGGTGGCAGCCAGTGAGGATCGAATTTGAGGCGACTAAAAACTACCACCGAAGGTTGGCGCATCTTCTCGCCCAAACCGGGGTCAAGCTGAAGTTAGCCTCGTCCGCCGGGCCCCCACCCGAACGCGGGGGATTACCGAGCCAGCGCGCCGCCGGCTTTAGAATTTGCCCAGCGAGCTGTGGAGAGACTCCAAATTACAGTCAAGGCGGCAAAATATGCCGCGATCCCGAAAGCGAACTGTAAGGTGGATGGACGCCCCAGCGTTCTGACTTATCAACTGATTATAATGATTATTTTTATGGTGCTGCCGGAGAGATTTGAACTCTCGACCTCTCCCTTACCAAGGGAGTGCTCTACCCCTGAGCTACGGCAGCATCTTGGTCAATTTGGCGCGGATGGTTTTCGCTGCCCCTTGGACCGTGGCGCGGATTTAGACGTATATGTCGCGCGGGGCAAGAGGAAAAACAGCATCTCTCGACAGAAAATTGCAATGACGTTACAGAAGGTGCCATGACAGAGAAAACCACCCCCCCAAGCGATGGCGCGAAGCCTGCCAAACCAAACCGTGAAGAACGGCTGCGTCAGGCCTTGCGCGCAAACTTGCAAAAGCGCAAATCACAGGCACGGGCACGTAAGGCAGCCCCTCAAGCGGATGGGCCGGAAAAGAAGGACGCTTAAATGGATCGCATTATCGTACGGGGCAACGGGCCCTTGTCAGGGCAAATCCCGATTGCCGGCGCAAAAAACGCCTGTCTTGCCCTGATGCCGGCGACGCTTTTATCAGAAGAACCGTTGACCCTGACCAACGCGCCGCGGCTGTCAGACATTCGTACAATGACCGAGCTGCTTGCGAGCCTTGGGGCTGAGGTCACGCAGCTGCAAGGCGGCAAAGTGTTGGCATCGGGCTGCCACGGCGAAATCAATCCGGTGGCCGACTATGAAATCGTGCGCAAGATGCGGGCGTCCAATCTGGTGCTTGGGCCGCTTTTGGCGCGTCTGGGCCATGCGGTCGTGTCGCTGCCCGGCGGCTGTGCGATTGGCGCGCGCCCGATGGACATCCATATTGAGGCGCTGGAGGCCCTTGGTGCACAGATTGAGCTGAAGGAAGGCTATCTTCACGCCAAAACCCAAGGCGGCCTAAAAGGGGCCGTTCACGAAATGCGCTTCGCTTCTGTCGGCGCGACCGAGAATTTCTTGATGGCCGCATCACTCGCCAAAGGCACATCGGTGCTGAAAAACGCCGCGCGTGAGCCCGAAATCGTGGATCTGGCCAATTGCCTGCGTGCGATGGGGGCGCAGATTTCCGGTGATGGCACCTCGACGATCGAAATTCAGGGCGTGGACCTTTTGCATGGGGCAACCCACCCTGTTGTGACAGACCGGATCGAATTGGGCACATATATGCTGGCCCCGGTGATCGCGGGCGGCGAGGTCGAATGCATTGGCGGTCGGATCGATCTGATCGCGGCCTTCTGTGAAAAGTTAGATCTGGCTGGGATTTCGGTAACCGAAACTGACAAAGGCCTAAAGGTGAAGAACCGCGGCGACCGCATCAAGGCTGTGGATGTTGTCACCGAACCCTTCCCCGGTTTTCCAACCGATTTGCAAGCCCAGCTTATGGCAGCGCTTTGCACCGCTGAAGGCACCTCGGTTTTGGAAGAGAAAATCTTTGAAAACCGCTTTATGCATGCACCGGAACTGATGCGTATGGGCGCCAATATTGAGGTCCACGGCGGGCATGCAACCGTGCATGGGGTTTCGAAGATGAAAGGTGCGCCCGTGATGGCCACCGATCTTCGGGCCTCTGTATCATTGATCCTTGCCGCGCTGGCCGCCGAGGGCGAAACCGAAGTCCGCCGCGTCTATCACCTGGATCGCGGCTATGAACGGCTGGTGCGCAAGCTCAGCGCAGTTGGCGCCGATATCGAACGTATCCACGAATAAACCTTCGACCTGCCCGGCCTTGTATCCGCCGGGCAGGTGCTTACCTTTGCTGCAAGACGACAGATGGAGTGCGGTAATGGATGCAAAATTTGAAGACGGTGCTGAACGTGCGCTTAGCTTGCGCGCGCAAACCACAGAGGATCTGCCGATCATCGCGGCGCTGGTGCAAGATGCCGTCTTACCGGTGACAGAAATCCTGTGGGATCGCAAAACCCGCCGCTTTGTGTCCTTGATCAACCGGTTCCGCTGGGAAGATAAGGACAATGCCGAAGCCGAAAACCGCCCGTTTGAACGTGTCCAAACATTGCTGACCATAAGCGATGTAACGGCCGTATGCAGTCAGGGTGTGGACCGCGCGGAGAAGGACGTTATCTTGTCCATCCTCAATATGGAGTGGCTACCGGGCGAAGATGGCACCGGTGATTTACTGCTGACCTTGGCGGGCGATGGAGCAATCCGTGTCAGCGCCGAAACCCTGTCGATAGATCTGCGCGATGTCACCCGCCCCTATAAGGCGGTATCGGGCAAGGCCCCGGCCCATCCCCTGTAGCCGGTGAACGGGCGCGTGCGTAGTGCGCGCTCTTGTCTCGCGCCCTATCCTTGTCTACACGGTTGCCCGATAAGGAGACCGATCATGCCGCATATCCTCAATAGTTCTGACGCTGATTTTCAAACCCGCCTTACCGCAGTTTTGGGTATGAAACGCGAAGACAGCCCGGATGTGGATACGGCTGTGGCCGATATCATCGCAGATGTCCGCGCGCGCGGGGATGCCGCCGTGATCGAGCTGACATCAAAATTCGACAAGCTGGATCTGACACCCGACACATTGGCCTTTTCAGACCAGGAGATCGCGCAGCAAATTGCACGTGTGCCCGCCGCCGAACGGGCCGCGTTGGAATTGGCGGCAGAGCGGATCCGCGGCTATCACGCACGTCAAATCCCCGAAGATGCGCTGTGGGAAGAAGATAGTGGCGCAAAGCTGGGCTGGCGATTCACCCCGGTCTCTGCCGCAGGGCTTTATGTGCCCGGCGGGCTTGCCAGCTATCCGTCATCGGTGCTGATGAATGCGATCCCAGCCAAGGTTGCGGGTGTGCAACGGCTGGCCGTGGTGTGTCCAACCCCGAATGGCAAGGTCAATCCGCTGGTTCTGCTGGCATGTCAAATCGCCGGCGTGGATGAAATTTATCGCATCGGCGGCGCGCAGGCTGTAGCCGCATTGGCCTATGGAACGGATACGATCGCCCCGGTCGATAAGATCACCGGCCCGGGCAATGCGTTTGTCGCCGCCGCCAAACGCCGTGTCTTTGGTAAGGTCGGCATTGATATGATCGCCGGCCCGTCAGAGATTTTGGTGATTGCCGATGCGCAAAATGATCCCGATTGGATCGCGCTGGATCTGTTAAGCCAGGCCGAGCATGACGAATCCGCCCAATCCATCCTGATCACCCCTGATGCGGCCTTTGCCGATAAGGTCATTGCCGCAGTAGAGGCTCGGTTGGAAACGTTAGAACGCCGCACGATTGCCGGGGCAAGCTGGCGTGATTTTGGCACCGTCATCCTATGCCGTGATCTGGATGAGGCCGCCGAAATTTCCAACCAGTTTGCGCCAGAGCATCTTGAACTTTGCGTGGCCGACCCCGATGCGCTAAGCGCCAAGATCACCCATGCGGGGGCAATCTTCCTTGGCGCATGGACGCCGGAGGCGATTGGCGATTACATCGGCGGGCCTAACCATGTGTTGCCCACGGCGCGCTCTGCGCGCTTCTCTTCTGGGCTGTCAGTTTTGGATTTCGTCAAACGCACGACATTGGCGTCGATGACGCCGGAGGCATTGCGCCAAATCGGTCCAGCCGCCGCACAATTGGCACAATCTGAAAGCCTTGAGGCACATGGGCTGTCTGTGCGTGCCCGTCTGGATGCGCTGAATCGGTGATACAACGCATGGTGTCGACAGTCGCCATTTGGCGCATATGTGCCAGATGACGGCTGTAACTGCGGCATCTGCCGCATTCACACATCGCATTTATTGAAACCTGTTCACAATTTCCGCTTTGGGTCAGCAAATTCTTGCCAGCCCGGCCTGAGCATGGGTAATATCAGGTAACACGAACACCGAAACCTCCCCCAAAAGCGGCCTTGGCCGGGGGAATTACCTATGCGCGATGGCGATGAAAGGACCAGACATGCCCCTGCCCGGCCTCTCACGCGTGATCAGTACGGTCACACTGCTGCTATCCGCCCTCAGCCCAGCCTATGCGAGCGAGAGCATCGCAACCGCGGCCCAAAACGCCGCCACACTCGCGCGGTTTGAAAAAATGCGCCATCAGCGGCAGATCACTCAGCAACCTGATCTGATCCGCCTGGCCTTTGGGTCCGATCAATCGCATTTTGACGCGGCCGTGAATGACAGCAGCGGCACGGTTGATTTCGGCACCCGCCCGGGCAAGCCAGTGTGGTCGGTGCTGACCACACATTGGGCGCGCAGCGACACAACCAGCACACGCTATGCCTTTGCCGCAGCCGGACGCCATGTGCCGATGGGCAAACATTGGAAAGGCGGCGCGATGGTGCAGATTGAACATGCGTTGCGTGATGTCAGCCCATCCCAGACCCAGGGCGATGGGTGGATGTTGGGACCCTATCTGGTGGGGCAAATCCCGGGGACAGAGCTGTCTTGGTCAATGCAGGCCCTCACAGGGCAGGGCCGTGTTGCGACCTCTCCCTTGGGGCAGCAAGCCACCCGTGCAACATCCAATCGGACCTTTGTGCGAGGCAGGATCGAAGGTTCGCTGGAGCTGGGCGCGCTGGAACTGACGCCGAATATTCTGGCACTACAGGTTTCAGGGCGCACACCCAAAATGCGCAACCGCGCCGGGGCCATCATTCCCGCGCAACGCGTGCAGATCTCTCAACTCAGCGCGGGGCTGGATTTTGATCGCTCCGTCCCTGTCCGGGCTTTGGGTGCCATCACTGTCAAAGGCGGGCTGTCCCTGAATGCGCAGCGCAGTCAAGGCACGGCTTTGGCGGCGACAATCATGCCCCGCTCCGACGGGTATAGCTCGCGCTTTGAAATCGGGCTGGATTATGAGGATGACACGTTTGGCATCTTACGCACCGAGCTGGGCATTGACGGCGCCGAAGGCGCACCGCTGGACACTGTCGGGCTGAGCCTTAGCTGGGAATATCAGCTGTAGCGATCAGCGCAGCGCCACAAGATGATTGTCCCATGCCAGATCGGCGCGTGACAATGGCGTCAGGCCCCCATCGCGCAAATGGGCCACCAGCCCCTGCCCATCCGTGGCGACGAACCCGCCGCCAAGGCCCGCAGGCGCCGTTCCAAGCCCGCAGACATCCGCCCGGCGCACAGACCATACCGGGCTGCCGGTATCTTCAAACACCTGCACCAAACCGCCCCGCGGCGAGGTGATGCCGATCTGCGCCCCCCCTGCCGCAAAAGCCACCGAACCGGCGTAGCCTTTCATCGCATAGTCTTCGCCCGGTCTGGAATGGCACAGCGTCACGCCCTGCCCCATCCGATGCAACCCCAGCAATGGCACAGATTGCGACAGATCCCCCTGCCATTGCATGCAAAAGGCCACCAACCCATCCGATCGCAGCGCCAGATGCCGGATCGAATTTTGCGATAGCTCTGGCAGCTCGACCATATCCAGCACCGCACCATCGGCAGAAAGATAGCTAAGGTTAGGCCGCATCACATCAAGGTTCAGGGGTGTGCGGTCTTGCGGGTCAGTCTGAATACCGCCATTCGCCACCACAAGGGTTTCCGATCCCGGCAGGCGGTGAATTTCATGCGGGCCGACGCCGTTCGACGTGATCTCGGCGATACGGCGATAGCCGCGCGCCGCATCCCACAGACCAATGCGCCCGGCAGAGCCTTGCGCGACCACCTCAGAGGTATAAAGCACCCGGCCATCGCCGGAGAACGCGCCATGCCCATTGAACTGTCGTCCCATCGGCGGGGTCAGGCGGGCGGTCACGGCCCCGCTGACGCAATCTATGACCAACGCGAATGTGCCAGGGCGGCGGGCAAAGGCCACGGCCTCTGGTCGCATAGGATGGGCCGTGGCCGCATGCCCGCGTGCGGGTAGCGGTTGTTGGAACAGCCGCTCACCGCTAGCCGACAGCCCCCAGATGGAAAAGGCACCATCCGCCGCTTTGGCAGCCGCCAGATACGCCGGGCTGCCGACATCGGCCCAGGTGGCACGGGGCACCGCACCAACCGCAGCCAAAGATGCCAAAAATGCGCGTCGTTTCATCGCTTAATCCCCATCGGCGGCATTGAAACCGGTGGTCACACCCAACACTGCGCCCAGCTCCACCTCAACATTTTCAACGATCGCTTGGATCTGTTGTTGAATAATCTCCACACGCAGCCGCGCCATCGGGTCTGCGACCGAGGCGAAGACCGGATCATCAAAATCGTCGATCAGATCAAAGCTGCGGGCAAAAGCGGCTTCGGTATCGGGGATTGCGCCCAGGCCCTGCGCCAGTGACTGCGCATAGGCGTGCAGTGCCTGCATCGACAGCCGCAGATTGTGCAGGCTGCGCCCGGTCTCGATCAGCTCGGCGCGTTCGGGGCGTGGATGGTCAAACGTCCCCAAGGGACGGCCCAGCCGTGCAGTCGCATTGAATTCCAACCCCGACACCAATTGTGTGAACAACGCCTGCCGCGCCTCTGAACTGTCCAGATACAGCGTATTGCCACCGGTCCCCGGCGCCAGCAGCATCTGGTCGAACCCATCGACCCACGCGGCAGATATATCACCCGCCATATCCGCCAGATCCGTCGCGATTGCACGCCGCAAATCGCACGCATAGGTGCCGTCATCGGCCATATCCCCATGCAGCAACGTGTCCAGCGCGAAAAGCCCGCGCACCGCGACAGAGCCTGCACTGATCCCCTCTGGTGTCAGGAATTGCGGATCGTGCCCGGACAACAGTGTACGCAGCTGACGCCGGCCAATTGCCTTTGGGTCAGGCCAAAATGAGATCGCCAACGCACGGCCGTTTTCTTCAACCGGGCCCAAACGCACGTGCTGCACCCCCAACCATGCGTCAAAGGCTGCATCCCAAGGGGCGCGCATCGCTGCGACTGTACAATCCTCTTGCGCCGTGCGTGCCAGATCGACGGTGGCATCGGCAAAGGCCGCATATCCGGGTTCAATCTGTTTATGGATCACCTCTGGCACATCGGCTTGGGCAGGCAGCCCAAGAACCAAGGGCAACAGGCATAGGGGCAAGCGGGCAGCATAACGCATTACAGGCTCTCCAGAAAACGGATCAAATCATCGCGCATGGCGGGGGACATTTCGGCGACCTTATCACGGGCTTGGGTGGCCTCGCCACCATGCCATAATATGGCCTCTAACAGGGTGCGGGCACGGCCGTCATGCAAATATGTGGCGGGCTGTCCAGTGTTGGCTTGGGTCAGGCCAATGCCCCATAGCGGTGCGGTGCGCCATTCCGCACCGCTGGCCAGCCCTTCTGTACGCCCATCCGCAAGGCCCGGCCCCATATCGTGCAGCAACATGTCGGTATAGGGCCAGATCAATTGGAAACTCGTCGCGGCCACATCGCCGCGTGCTGTCACATATTTTGGGGTATGGCATGCGGTACATCCCGCACCGTAAAACGCCGCCTTACCCCGCAGCACCTGCGGATCAGCCACATCGCGCCGCGCAGGCACCGCCAAAGACCGCGCATAAAGCGCCACCAGATCAAGCGTGGACGCTGACACCTCATGCCCGTCGCGCAGGCCCGCATCTTCGCCATTGGGCAGCGCAAGGCAGGCCGGCTGGGCCAAGGTGCAATCACCCTGTGGAAAGGGGGCTGCGGGGCTGGACAGGCCCATATCCGTGACAAATGCCGCAGCCGCCATATCCCGCAGGCTGGCCGCGTCCGCCTTATGACCAAACCGGCCCAACATCGCGCGCCCCGCACTGGGCGACCATGCCAATTGCGCCCGCCCGGACACGCCATCATCGTCGGTATCATCGGGATCGGCACGGACGGTGATCTGTGCGGCGGGCACCGCCTGTAACAGCCCTAGGCCGATCAACTGTGGCGCAACCCGCAGACTGGTCACACTGTCAGGGGCGAGCCTGTCAGGCCGCTGTACGAGAGGTCTGCGCAGTAACACGGTCGCCCCATTGATCCCAACGTCATGTTCCACCCATGACAGTTGCAGTGCCCCTTCAGGCATCAAGCTGGGCAAAGCACGGTCTTGCAACTGGAGGCCCAGTTGCGGATCCGGGGCAACGGGATGGAAACCGGGCTGATCGGCCAGCGGATGCCCCACGCCCCGCCCCGCGCCAGACAGTTTTAGCACCATGCCCGAAAGCTGCCCCGGGACAGCAGGTGGTGCACCACGTGCATCGGCAGGATGACAATTGGCACAGGCCCGTGCATTGAACAGCGGCCCAAGCCCGTCTGACCCGCGCGTTGAAGACGGCGATGGTACCCACAGCTTATCAAACAATGCCTCGCCCAGCCGAAAATCCAGCGTGTCATCCAGCCCGGTCAAGGGCTGGGAAAAGGCGGTGCCGCGCGATGTGCCAGCCCCTGCCGGTCTGGCCTCAAACCGTTCTGCAGCCGTAAAGGTCTGGGCGGGCCGGATCACGTCTTGTACGCGGGGCTGATCGGCCGGGTTATGCGCTGGCGGTGGCAAAACCTGCGCCGTTACAGGCAGGGCCACAGCCGTCACCGCAAGAAGAACCCCAAAGCGCATCATCACCGCCAAATGCCGCAGCCACAGCCCAAAGGCAATCCCAAAGAAAGCGCCCCCGCAGAGATCCGCAGGGGCACAATGTAGAGGCAAAAACAGTAAGTCCTGCCGATCTTATTGGAAGACCGCGTCCGGGTCATCCAAGCTGTCGGAGCCTTCGATTTCGACCTCGGTGCCCAGAACGGCAACCGCACGTTCAATGGTCCGCGTCTGCGCCACAAGCGCATCAACAACGCCGTTGATCAGCGCGGCACCTTCGTCATTGCCCATCGCCAGCATCTGGTCATAGGCCATACCGTTTTCCGCCGCCGCTTTCAGCGCATCGGCTGCCTTAACCGAAGCCTGCAGATCCGAGGTCAGCTGCGCGTCAATCGCCTCGTCTTGTGCTGCGACCAGATCCGACAAGGATGGGCCTTCGACGGTGGAACCATCTACACGCGCATAGCTACCGGTATAGACATTCTGGATGCCGACAGTGTCGTAGTAATGCGAGATATGCGTCATATCCGAGAAGCAATCATGCTCTTCTTCCGGGTCATGCAGCATCAGGCCAAGCTTGATCCGCTCACCCGCCAACTCACCATAGGACAGCGACCCCATGCCGGTCAGGATGGCGGTAATACCTGCTGCCGGATCGGCCAGAAGGGTCTTGCGCGCCTCGCCGTCTTGCGTCCAATTCGCAACCATCTCTTCAAGGTCCGCGACAAGCAGATCTGTCGCAGCTGTCAGATACTGACCGCGGCGGTCACAATGGCCATTGGTGCAACCCTCACCCGACAGGTAATCGGTATAGGACCGTTCGCCCGCGCCAGCATCGGTGCCATTCAGATCCTGCCCCCACAGCAGGAATTCAATCGCGTGATAGCCGGTCGCCACGTTGGATTCGATGCCTTCAGCCTCTTGCAACGTGCCCGACAGCAGCTCTGGCGTGATGGTAGAAGCATCAATGGTTTCGCCGCCAACCGTGATCGAGGCATTGGCCACCACATTAAGCAAGGCAAGGTCGTTTTCTTCGTTCACGGCCGCAGAATCCATATCGACATAGTCGATCAAACCTTCGTCCAGCGGCCAGGCATTCACGCGACCTTCCCAATCGTCCACAATCGCATTGCCAAAACGGAAAGCTTCGGTTTGCTGATACGGGGCGCGGGCGGCAATCCATGCCGATTTTGCTGCCGCTTGGGTGTCTGCCGTGGGATTGGCCACAAAGGCGTCAATCGCGGTTTTCAACGCCTGGGCAGTGGTCAAGCTGTCGTCATAGCCCGCATGTGCGATATTGGCGTAATTTTCCAACACATCCGCATTTGAAGGGGCATCGGCCAAAACAGCCAAAGGCGCGACAGTCAGGGCGGTTCCGGCCAAAAGGGCGGTCATCATCCGGGTCATGGTGTCCTCAGGTCTTAGATTTCTGTTATTGGGTAACTGACGCAAATAGTCGAAAAAGTAAACTTGATTTTTTTTATAAGGTATTTGGGCAGCTCTGGTCCGGCGCGGTCATCACCGCTTATTTCAGGCCCATATCCTGGGCTGTGTCTGGGGGGGGAAGGAGCTGCGGCAGCACAGGTGGGGCTTCCACGGTCATCTTATCAGCGTATAGGGTGGCGCAGCCCGCCCCGCCCTCCCCCGTGCGAGCATAGTAAAAAGCCGCCCTGAAACAGGACGGCTTTTAAATCTGTCAAAGTCAGGGAAGATCTTACTTGATCTTGCCTTCTTTGTATTCGACGTGCTTACGGACAACCGGATCGTATTTGTTCACGGTCATCTTTTCAGTCATGGTGCGGGCATTCTTCTTGGTCACATAGAAGTGCCCGGTGCCCGCCGTCGAGTTCAGACGGATCTTGATCGTCGTCGGCTTCGCCATTTTATAACTCCTCAGCTGAGTGATCGGCGCGTCTGCCTGATCACCCCGAAATCCTTGAATGCCGCCTTTTAGCTAGACAGGGGGTGGAGTCAACAGAGAATCCGAATATGCGGCGTTTTTTGTTCCAAAACACGACATATTTTTCGCCTGCACAGGTCAGGTGATCGGCTTGCCCATGGATTTATGGATCTGAAGGACTTTTTCCGCCTCCAGCCCGATTGCTGCGGCGAGGTTGGCAAGATAACTCCGCTCTGCTTCGGTATCGACGGAAATCACCATCAACGCGGCAGAATAGACCTGCGCCTTGGCGCTTTGCGCAACCTGCCCTGCCAAGGCTGCGACATCTACGGGCGCATCCAGCTGTGCCTCGACGAAGGCGATCTCTTCGTCAGAGGCATCGCCCAGATGATCCAAAATTTGCGCACGTTCTTGCGCGTCAATGCTGCCATCGGCTTTGGCAGCCTGAATCATCGCCGTAATCATCAGCCGCGCATGGTCTTCGGCCATCGTACTGGCGGGTGTGCCCTTGGTTAGGGTCGTGACCATGTCCGACAGGCCCGCCGCGCCGGTTGTCGCGGCTGCCGTCATCGCTGACATCATTGCGCCAAGGCCTGCTTCGGCGGCGGCACCCGATGATTTGCTTTGCGCGCTAACCTTATCAAACATGTCGCGCAGACCGGTTTGCATATCCGCCATACCGAAGGATTGCGCCATGCTGGTCATCTGTGACGACATCTGATCCGCCATCGCCCCCGCTCCCGGCAGCGCCTCGGCCAATTTTGATTTCATCCCGTCGATACCGCCGAGCGTTTTGAATTTTTCCGTACCTTTGATGGCGGCGATGCCGACCGACAGCGTGGCCAGTATTTTGACAAAGCTCATCGTAGTCCCCCCTTTGGTTTTGCCAATCCTCAAGGGGTAAACTGGCCTGAAAACCGCGATCCGCCTAGCGTTTTTTGCCAAATGACGTATCGGCAGCGGGAAACGAAGATGCGCGGACGGCCTATAAGCCGGATTTTGTCCAAGGGGCTGCCCCCTTTGGATGACCATTCCTCTGGCCCTACAGTTGCCTGTAGGGTCTAGCTGCCAACCCGGACCGCTCGGGGCGAAGTTCCCCTGCTATGTGGTTGCCCACAAGCACGCGATCCCTATTCGGCGTTGCTCCCGGTGGGGCTTGCCGTGCCGGTCCTGTTGCCAGTCCCGCGGTGGGCTCTTACCCCACCGTTTCACCCTGACCCGCGTGTGTGTGACGGCCAACGGGCCATCCACGGGGCGGTTTGTTTTCTGTGGCGCTTTCCCTGGGGTTGCCCCCGCCGGGCGTTACCCGGCACCGTTACTTCATGGAGTCCGGACTTTCCTCGGTGATCCGGCTATCTGCTTTGAGGCAGAGCTACGGGGCACCGCGGTCATCCAGCCATCCGCGCAAGACAGCGCCATACGCAGGTCATCTGGTCGGGTCAAGCCCTTTAGCGTAGTCGCGGCTGACAGTGCGGAGTTTTGGATATTTAGAGCAAGATGAAAGCTATAGATCGCCAGGATGATCCGACCCGTATCGCGTGGCCAGATCGGTGATAATCGCCATATCACATCTGTCCAGCGGTCCATCATGACCCTGGCGAAAACGTAGACGCATTGCGGTGAGTAGATCAGCCGCTGTTGCATCGGGGTAGCCGAAGCGGCGCGCGAGAGTGTAGAAATGCGCGGCATCTGACGGACCGCAATAGCGGGTGATCCGGGGTTGAATGCTGAGGCCCTGGCGGGCGAGCCGGGCCCAGTCAAAGCGCGGGCCGGGATCGGATTTGCGGTCAGGGGCCATATCGGAATGGCCGATAATCTGATCGGGGCGGATGTTCCAGCGCGCCATCAGCGCGCGCAAGAGCTGCTCTAGTGCTGTCATTTGTGCCGCCGGAAACGGGTGGGTGCCCCGGTTGTCGAGTTCGATCCCGATCGAGCGCGAGTTGATGTCGTTTTGACCGCGCCATGCCCCGACGCCGGCATGCCACGCGCGCGCGGCCTCATCCACGAGCGGGTGGGAACTGCCGTCAGCACCGATGAGCCAATGAGCCGAGACTTCGGCCTGTGGGTCGCATAGCCGGTCATACGCATCTTGAAAGCTACGCATAGCGGTGTAGTGCAGCACGATTAATGTTGGGGTCAGCCCATTGCGCCGCACAGTGAAATTCGGCGAAGGATAGGCCACTGTTTAGTTTCCGCGTGCGTTTTGAAATGCGCTGGGATCCCAGCCACAGGCAAAGCCATCGCCGTCAGGGTCCAAATTGCCCGGATCACGTTCAGGGCCGCCGCGATCCAAGAAAGCGATCTGCGCCAGATCGGGCGCGACATATTTTGCGCAGGCGCGCGCTGTTGAGGTCAATTTGATCCCACCACGACGATAGACCGATTGGCCGGGCTGGTTGTTGACAGACAGTGCATAGGCCGCAAGATTTGGCCCTGCCTGACCGACGACCTGAGATTGAACATCGAGCTGAGGCAGCGCAGTAGAGGATGCTGCAGGCGGCACTGAAGGTGATGGTTGCACCGTGATCGGCTCTGCCGCCGTGGCATTCAATGCGGCCAATGTATCGGCGCCCAATTGTTGCGCGTCATTCATCGGCTGTGTGGGTGCAACCGAGCCAATTTGCGCTGGGTCAGCAACCGATGCCCCATAGCCCGCGCCCCCATAGGCCGGACCATGTGTAGCATCCAGCGGTGCACCGGTTGGCGTTACGGCTGGAGGCGTTTGCTGACCGCGCAGCTCTGCTTCGCGCGCGGCCAGATATTCCTCATAGCTGCCGAAGCCTACACCTGCGCCGGAATTGGGCACGCTGGGCTGGCAAGCCGCCAGCAGCACCATAGGCAGGGCACAGATGAGGATCCGCATAGGTTTATCTCCTTACCACCATTTTTCAGGCTTGGCTGTGAAGCCTGCCGCCTGCTCTAACACCAGCGCCTGATTGAGCAAGGCACCCTCTTCCCAAGGGCGACCGATCAGCTGCAACCCAAGTGGCAAGCCCTTGGCATCCAGCCCAACCGGGACCGAGATCCCCGGCAGGCCTGCCAAGTTCAACGTCACTGTGAATACGTCATTTAGATACATCGCAACAGGGTCTGCCGATCGCATCTCACCCAATCCGAATGCCGATGATGGGGTCGTTGGTGCCAGGATCGCATCGATCCCTGAGGCAAAGGCCTGTTCGAAATCACGCTTGATCAATGCGCGCACCTTGCGGGCACGATTATAGTAGGCGTCGTAGAAACCGGCGGACAGGACATAGGCCCCAACCATTACGCGGCGCTGCACCTCGGGGCCGAAGCCTTCCGCACGGGTTTTAGCATACATATCGTCGATACCATCGCCCTTGCCCAAGGTGGCGCGGTGACCGTAGCGCACCCCATCATAGCGCGCGAGGTTCGAAGATGCCTCGGCAGGGGCAATGACGTAATAGGCCGGCAGCGCGTATTTCGCATGCGGCAATGAGATATCCACGATCTCGGCCCCGGCATCCTTCAACATTGCGATGCCATTGTCCCACAGCTTTGCAATTTCATCCGACATGCCATCAAGACGATATTCGCGGGGGATGCCGATCTTTTGGCCGCGGATATCGCCGGTCAATGCGGCTTCAAAATCCGGCACCACGATATCGGCGCTGGTCGAATCTTTGGCATCATAACTGCACATCGCGCTCAGCATGATCGCCGCATCGCGAACGTCCTTTGTCATCGGACCCGCCTGATCCAGTGATGACGCATAGGCCACCACGCCCCAGCGCGAGCATCGCCCATAGGTTGGCTTGATCCCAGTGATACCGGTAAAGGCCGCAGGTTGGCGTATTGAACCGCCGGTATCCGTTCCTGTGGCCGCAAGGCACAGATCCGCAGCCACAGCCGCTGCAGACCCGCCCGAAGAGCCGCCTGGTGTGCGCAGCTGATCGTCCACCTTCCACGGGTTCACCGCCGGGCCATAGCATGCGGTTTCATTCGACGATCCCATCGCGAATTCATCCATGCTAAGCTTGCCAAGCATAACCGCACCGGCATCCCACAAGTTTTGTGTCACTGTGGATTCGTATTCCGGCTTGAACCCTTTCAAAATATTGGACCCGGCTTGCGTCGAAACACCCTTGGTCGCGAAAACATCTTTGATGCCCAGCGGGATACCGCACATATTGGGCGCATCACCGGCCTGAATCCGTTCATCAGCAGCCTTGGCCTGCTCCAGCGCGATCTCCGGCGTTTGGGCGCAATAAGCGTTCAATTGGCCCGCCGCCTCAATCGCGGAAATACAGGCTTCGGTCAAAGACACTGCGGTTGTTTCACCGCTGCGCAGTGCATCACGCGCCTGAGAAATTTTAAATGTATTCAACGTCATTCGACCACCTTCGGCACAGCAAAGAACCCTTCACGGGCATCGGGCGCGTTTTTCAAGACTTTATCTTGATACCCGCCATCCGTAACGATGTCTTTGCGGCGCTTCAAACGCATGGGCGTGACAGATGTCATCGGCTCAATGCCGTCGACATCAACCTCGCTCAATTGTTCCATGAAATTCAAAATCCCCGACAGCTCTGATGCGAGCTCTGGAAGTTTTTCGTCTGCCACGTTGATCCGGGCAAGATGTGCCACCTTACGGGCGGTATCGATGTCGATGGACATATGTGTCTCCGCTGACTTTGAGGTTGGTTTAGCGGCTGTCGCGCAGGCTTTCAAGAAGCTGTGGCCTTAAGACTATACTCGGCTTGAAGGACACGGCACCACGCCCTAGCTTTTGAGCTGACTTCAACGGAACTGAAGATGGGACCTACGACATGAAACTCACTTGGCTTGGCCATTCCGGCTTTCGGATCGAAATCGAAAATGCTGTCATTTTGCTGGACCCGTTTTTATCTGGAAATCCAAGCTTTCCCGATGATCGCCGCGCCGAGGCAATACAAGGCGCGACACATCTCTTGATCAGCCACGGACATGGCGATCATTGCGCTGACGCGGTTGCCATTGCCCGCGAGCTATCGATCCCGATCTACTGCATCCACGAGCTTTCCCTCCTGCTGGCAGAAGAGGGGCTGGAGGTTGTCGGATTTGGAAAAGGCGGCACGGTTGAGCTAAATGGTGCGCAGGTGACGATGGTGAATGCGACCCATTCTTCGTCGATCGACTACCAGGGCGGCACACCTATCTATGCTGGGCAACCGGCAGGCTTTATGATTGCCGGTGATGGTCATGTGATTTATGCGTCAGGCGACACAGATATCATGGCAGATATGGAATGGATGGCGGAATACCATCAGCCCGACATCGGCATCCTGTGCGCTGGTGGCCATTTCACGATGGACATGAAACGCGCAGCCTTCGCAGCCAAAAAATATTTCGACTTCAAGGTAGTGATCCCATGCCATTACAAAACCTTCCCTCTTCTTGAACAAAGTGCACAAACAATGATCGCAGCGTTACCACACATAAGAGTTGTCGAACCGAAAATACTAACCGCGATAGATTTGTAAGGCTTAGAAAAAAGGGGCGCTGCCCCTCTTTCGGCAAGGCCGAAATTCACCCTGGGATATTTATCGCAAGATGAAACTGGCCACTTATTCAGCTTGCCCAAAATATCCCGGGGGCAAGGCCGGAGGCCTGCGGGGGCTGGCCCCCGCCCACTTGATTTCAGCGTCGCGCTTTGAAAAACATTTCCAGGAGATGCCGGCTCTCTGACGCAGAGATTTCATCATAGACCTCGGGGCGATGATGGCACTGAGGATGTACAAAAATTTGCGGACCTTGTGCAATCCCTCCCGATTTCGGGTCTGCGGCACCATAGTAGATCCGAGCGATCCGCGCCTGGGAAAGGGCTGAGGCGCACATTGGGCAAGGTTCGAGCGTCACATAGACATCACATGCCGGCAGACGCTCTGACTGCATGGTTTTGCACGCCGCACGCAATGCAAGTATTTCCGCATGTGCAGTTGGGTCTTTCAATTCGCGGGTACGGTTTCCGGCACGCGCTAAGATTGTCCCATCAGGGCCGACAATAACCGCCCCGACGGGCACTTCTCCGCGCGTGCCTGCGGCGCGGGCTTCTTCCAGAGCTTGCGCCATGAAGGATGTGAACTGCATTCTTGGCCAATCTGTAAATCAATTCTTCGCTAGGCACTTTATTTGACGAGGAGCGCGCTGTATAGATTTGTCCTTGCGCCCGAGATTCTCGCGCGCCATTCCCCCAGAAGGACCAGACATATGAGCGACAGCCCCGCCAAACCGGCGCTTATTTCCGAGCGCATTGCGAAAACCATTGCGCGCTCTGGTGTTGCCTCGCGCCGTGACGCTGAAAAGATGATCATTGCCGGCCGCGTTGCGGTGAATGGCAAGACCATCAATAGTCCCGCGCTGGATGTCGGCATCAAAGACAAGATCACGATCGACGGACAGCCCATTGACGCGCCGCAGGAAACCCGACTGTGGCTGTATTACAAACCGCTGGGTCTAGTAACGACAGAGAAGGACGAGCAGGGCCGTCGCACAATCTTCGACGAACTGCCCGAAGGAATGCCGCGCGTTCTAAACATCGGCCGACTAGATATGAATTCCGAAGGGTTGTTGCTGTTGACCAACGACGGCGGATTAAAACGCCGATTGGAGCTGCCCGAAACCGGCTGGCTGCGTAAATATCGCGTGCGCGTCAACGGGCGCCCGAATGAGGCTACGTTTGATCCGCTGCGCCGTGGCATCACCATTGATGGTGAGGATTTTCAACCGATGGAGGTCACGCTGGACCGTCAGCAAGGCGCGAATGCCTGGCTGACGGTTGGGTTACGTGAAGGCAAAAATCGCGAAATTCGCCGCGCCATGTCTGAAGTTGGCATGACGGTAAACCGGCTGATCCGTTTGAGCTATGGCCCGTTCCGTTTAAATGACATGATTGCGGGTGACGTGACCGAAATTCGACGCCGCGTCTTGCGTGATCAACTTGGTACGCTGCTGGAAGAGACACCGACCGGCACAGATGCGGATGATGACCGCGGCCGGTATGACCGCTCTGGGCGCGATCAGCCCCGCGGTGACCGTTTTCGTAGCGAGCGTCCGGGTGGACGGTTCGCTGGGCGCGATGATCGCAAACCGTCCTATGGGGAACGTCCGGATCGCGGGGAACGCCCAGACCGTGCCCCTCGGAAACCCTTTGGCGAGGGGAAATCCTTTGGCGGAAACCGTGATGGCGGGTTCAAACCGCGCCGTGACGGTGACAGCGGCGGATATCGTGGGCGCGATGGTGACAAGCCACGCGGCGAGGGAAAATCCTTTGGCGGAAACCGTGATGGCGGGTTCAAACCGCGCCGTGACGGTGACAGCGGCGGATATCGTGGGCGCGATGGTGACAAGCCACGCGGCGAGGGAAAATCCTTTGGCGGAAACCGCGACGGCGGGTTCAAACCGCGCCGTGACGGTGACAGCGGAGGATATCGCGGACGCGATGGTGACAAGCCACGCGGCGAGGGAAAATCCTTTGGCGGAAATCGTGATGGCGGATTTAAACCGCGCGGTGGCCCCGGCGGCAACTTCCGCGCAAAGCCCGGCGGCAAGCCGGGTGGCAAACCATCAGGCAAGCCCTATCGCGGCCGCGACTGATCAAAACGCGTCCCCTCGCCGGTAAATCATCGGCAAGAAACGCGCCATTCGCGGAAATCTACATCACAGCCACTGGCATAGGGCGTGGTGAATGCCTATTCTTTGTCCCAGGCGGGGTCCTTTACGGATGCCCGCCTGGGATAATTCAAGAGGCCTCATGTCCAGTAAGACCGTCCAACGTATCGCGTTTTACCTTCTTTTGGCGCTGACACTCTCGGTCGCATTCACGGGCGGGGTCTGACCTATGGCAAAGCGTTTTGGTGGCAAATTCAGTCCCAATGCCCAAACAGCACCGCGCCGCGACGCCACACAGGCCGACATTCCTGCGGAGCGCCTGCCACGACCCGAACATCCGTTGGAGGGGCGCCCGTTTTGGATCATGCTGTGTTCGGCACCATTGCTGCTGGGCGCGTTTGGCGATGGTGCCACCGCACTAGCATTGTCATTGATCTCCTTCGCTTTGGTGGCGGGAGGGGCCTATACCCTGCGCGAGGGCCTGCGCGCACAAGCGGAATTTAATGCCCGCCGCGTGGCACGCAGGCCTGTCTTGCCGCGTAAAATCTTGGGCGCTGTGCTGATGGGGTGTGGGCTTGCCGCCGGGGCGCAGGATCCGTCTATGGGAATGGTCGGCGTAGGACTGACCGGAGTGATCGGCACGGCGTTGGCTCTGTTGGCCTTTGGCACAGATCCGATGCGCGACAAGGGGATGGAAGGGATTGATCCGTTCCAACAAGATCGTGTCGCACGCGCGGTTGAAATCGGCGAAGATCATCTGCGCGCCATGCAAGACGCGATCACTCGCGCCAACCTGCCGCGTATGAACAGCCGTATCGAGGTGTTTGCCACCCACGCCCGTGACCTGTTTCGCGCGGTCGAAGACGATCCCAATGATCTGACGGCCGCGCGGCGATATATGGGTGTGTATTTAGAGGGTGCGCGCGATGCCACGGTGAAATTCGCCGATCATTGGGCGCAAACGCATGATCCACAGGCATTGACCGCTTATGACGCGCTTTTGACCGATCTGGAGGCAAATTTCACAGCGCGCACGCGAAGCCTGATTGAAAATGGCCGCGAAGGGCTTGAGATTGAAATTGACGTATTACGTGAGAGATTAGCGCGCGAAGGGCTTGCACCAGCCGCGCAACAAAAGGACAGTCGGTAGCATGTGCATGATTGCACTGCGCCCAGGAGGAATGAATGAACGATACCGTGCGTGAAGCTGCTGCGAATAATGTCGCCGAGATCGAGACCGTTGCCTCGGTCGTGTTGGTCGATCCACAAGAGGCTGTCACGCCACTGGCTGACGCAGCAACGCCAACGGCGATAGAGATCAGGTCGCGGATGGAAGAAATTGAATTGAGCGACGCGGGTTCAATCATCCGGTTTGGCTCACGCGCCCAAGGGGAGCTGCAGCAGATCTCGCAAGCGATGCTGGTCGATGTGAAGAATAAGGATGTTGGGCCAGCAGGCGACAGTTTGCGCTCTATCGTGACGGCATTGCGCGGGTTTTCCGTATCCGAACTCGATGTGCGGCGCGATCAGAAATGGTGGGAAAAGCTGACCGGCCGCGTCGCGCCTTTTGCTAAGTTTCTGGCACGTTACGAAGAGGTCCAAGGCCAGATCGACAAAATCACCGATCAGCTTTTGTCGCATGAGACAAAGCTGCTCAAGGACATCAAATCGCTGGACCTGCTGTATGATAAAACCCTGAAGTTTTACGACGAGCTGGGCCTGTATATCGCGGCGGGAGAAGAGAAGTTGGGTCAGGCTGATACGCAACTGATCCCCGCCAAAGAGGCCGAAGTGGAAGCCGCCAGCGAAAATGACAAGGTTTTGCGCGCCCAAGAGCTGCGCGATCTGCGTGCCGCACGCGATGACCTGGAACGCCGGGTGCATGATCTGAAACTGACCCGTCAAGTCACGATGCAGTCTTTGCCCTCTATCCGGTTGGTGCAGGAAAACGACAAATCCTTGGTGTCGAAAATCAATTCGACTTTGGTCAACACCGTCCCACTGTGGGAAACGCAGCTGGCGCAAGCCGTGACCATCCAGCGGTCGGCCGAGGCCGCGCAAGCGGTCAAAGCCGCCAATGATCTGACCAATGACCTATTGACCGCGAATGCCGAAAATCTGCGTGAAGCCAATACAATGGTCCGCACCGAGATGGAACGCGGCATCTTCGATATCGCGGCTGTGAAAACCGCCAATGCGACATTGATCGCCACAATCGAAGACAGTCTGCAAATCGCGGATGAGGGTAAGCGCCGCCGGGTCGAGGCCGAGAAAGAGCTGGCCGAAATGGAGGGCAAATTGCGCGAAACATTGGCCGCATCCCGATCCAGCCGCTCTGCTGCTGCGGATAAGGCGTCCTGAAGATGCGCATGACGCGTGGACGTGGCGGGGCTATTGCGTTGGCAAGCACCGCGATGCTTGCCCTGGCGGCCTGCCAGGGTGGGCTGCCCACGCTTGGGGCGGGCCTGGGACCATTGAGCAGCCCGCGTCCACAATCCGCGCCACAGGATTTGGCAACAACCGCACCGCGTTCGGCGGAAAGCGTGGCAATGGAAGCTTATTTCATGCAAGTTGAGCAATCGCTTGTTGGTCAAGGCTTGTTGCGCCGTGATGTCGCCCCCCGCGATGCCCCCTATACAGCGCGGCAATTGACAGAAGACTTCATTCACATTGCGCTTTATGATGAGTATTCGAACCGTGGCGGCGCTTTTGTAGCCACTGCAAGCCCGTCGCATCTGCGTCGCTGGGCCGAGCCGGTGAAAATCGACGTGCAGTTCAGCGCATCGATCCCATCGCAGCGCCAGGCACAAGACCGTGCCACTATTTCCGCATATGCCGGACAATTGGCCCGCGCTAGCCACTTCCCCGTCACTGCAGTAAATCGCGGCGGGAATTTCACCGTCTTGGTGATGAATGAAGATGAACGCCGCGCCGCCGGCCCTTTGCTACAAGAACTGGTGCCGGGGATCGATTCGACCTCGGTTCGGGCAATCACAGATCTGCCGCCCACCACGTTTTGCGTGGTCTTTGCCTTTAGCGAAGGCGCGGCGCCCACCTATTCGCGCGCGGTGGCCGTGATCCGCGGCGAACACCCTGACGCGCTGCGCTTAAGCTGCTTGCATGAAGAGCTGGCACAGGGGCTTGGGTTGGCCAATGATTATCCGCGTGCCCGTCCGTCGATCTTCAATGATGATGAAGAGTTTGCGCTTTTGACACGCCATGATGAGCTGTTGCTGCAAATTCTATATGATCCCCGGTTGCGGCCAGGCATGAATGAAGCGCAGGCGCGGCCCATCGTGTCACAAATCGCGAAAGAGCTGATGGGCGAGGCACCAGCAAAGATTGCAGCAGGTACATTATGAGCGGGTTTCTATCACGTTTAAGCGGTCTGATCGGCCGGCGCCACAACATGCGAGGCGATGAGGGGGCACAGGATCTGCCCCCCCCAGCAGAAACCGCCGAAGACATTGAAACGCAACAAGCGCCCGATCAACAGCCCCAGCCCGCGCAAGACGCCCCCCCCGACAGCGCGAATGGTGATGGCACAGGCGCGCGGGACTGGATCGCGCAAGTTTCTGGCCACATGGCCCAATGGGTCCATCACGGCGCTTTGGCGTTACCATCGGGCGAATTGATCTGTGATGATCCGTCCAATGGCCATGATTACCTGATCCGATACCCCCTGCCCCTCCCGGTGGGCAGTATCGATATCTGGTCCTTCACCGTCGCAGATGAGACCGAGATGCATTTTGCCCAGACCAACCTGTGCATCTGGCTGGAACTGCGCGGTACGCGCCCCTCGTTGAAAGGGCCGCAACTGGATTTCAACGTGGATGCCGGATGTTTTGCGCTATGCGATCTGGATGTTGCCCGCGATTTCGTGGCCTTTGATACACAGCTTCAAGATCAGGGAGGCAAAGACAGCTGGAGCTGGCTGGCCTCGCATCTGGATCCTGACATGCCTAATTTTGCCCGCTGGGTGGGAATCACCGACCCGGAGCAACCGCAGATGTTTCTGGCCTCGACCGGGACGGATGGTGGATTTGCGGCCGTGCCACTTTATGACGAAGATGGTGCGCTGAGCGGGCTGTTGATTGATATTGCAGGACGCCGCGATGACCGGCGGTTCATTGACACCGAATTACCCGAAGCAACGGGTTGAACTGACGAATTAGGCGGAGCGCAACATGGGCATTTTGGATTTTCTTAGCGGCGAATTCATTGACGTTATTCATTGGGTGGATGACACGCGCGACACCATGGTCTGGCGGTTTGAACGTGAAGGCCATGCGATTAAATATGGCGCCAAGCTGACGGTACGCGAGGGCCAAGCGGCTGTTTTCGTCCATGAAGGTCAGGTGGCCGATGTGTTTGGGCCGGGTCTGTATATGTTGGAAACTAACAATATGCCGATTCTGACCACTTTGCAGCATTGGGATCACGGCTTCCGCTCGCCGTTCAAATCCGAAGTCTATTTCGTGAACACCACCCGTATGGGCGATTTGAAATGGGGCACCAAGAATCCGGTGATCGCGCGTGATCCTGAATTTGGCCCGGTGCGCCTGCGCGCCTTTGGCACCTATGCGATGAGGGTCGCGGATCCCGCCTTGTTCCTGACCGAAATTGTTGGCACAGACGGGGAATTCACCGCCGATGAGATCAGTTTTCAGCTGCGAAATATCATTGTGCAGGAATTTTCCCGCGTGATTGCCAGCTCTGGCCTGCCCATACTGGATATGGCGGCGAACACAGCGGATCTGGGCAAATTGGTCAGCACCGCGATTGCGCCAACCGTGGCTGAATACGGGCTGTCTATCGCAGAGTTTTACATTGAAAACGTGTCCCTGCCCGAAGCGGTAGAGGCGGTGTTGGATAAACGCACATCCATGGGAATTGTGGGCGATCTGAACGCTTTCTTGCAGTTCAATGCCGCACAGGCAATGGGTCAGCCCGGTTCGGCTGCCACCTCTGGTATGGGCGCGGCGATGGGGGTCGGTATAGGTGCAGGTATGGGCATGGCAATGGGCGGTCAGATGACTGGCCCATGGGGCCAGGCCCCTGCACAGGCAGGGGTTGCGCCTGGCATGCGCCACGCGCCCGGAGGCACAGGCGCGCCGGCGGGCGCCGGCGCGCCTGTGCCTCCTCCCGCTCCTCCGGTCGAAACAGTGTGGCATCTCGCCGTGAACGGTCAGACGCAGGGCCCATTTGGTCGTGGCGATCTGGGTCGGATGGTAACAAACGGTCAATTCAGTCGCGCAACATTGGTCTGGGCGCCAGGATATGCAGGTTGGGTGCCCGCAGATGATGTGCCAGAGCTTGCGCGCCTGTTCACCGTTGCCCCACCACCCCCACCACCGATGAGCTAAGCTGATGCAATTGCCCAAAGTGCCCCGCAAGCGGGTCGCCGTCGCACACACAGACCATCATTATCCTTGTGATGCCTGCGGGGGTGACTTGCGCTTTGCCCCTGGTCAAACACGCTTGGTGTGTGACCACTGCGGACATGTGCAGGATATTCCCGCTGCAACCCATCGCGGAGCCGCCCAACTGCAAGAGCTGCCATTGGCCCAAGGCCTAGCACAGCCCAGTCCAGAGGCGCCAACACAAGCCACAGCCGATGGCCACAGCCTGACATGCCCCAATTGTGCGGCCTCAATTGAACTTGCGCCCAATGAGCATGCCACACAATGCCCGTTTTGCGCCACGCCGGTTGTGATCGACACCGGCACTCAGCGGGCGTTGAAGCCACAGGGCGTCATCCCGTTCATGATCGACGAAAATGCCGCGCGCGAGGCCCTTGCACTATGGTTAAAAACACGTTGGTTCGCGCCAAATGGCCTTGCGCAATTTGCCCGTAAGGGACGTCGGATGACGGGGGTCTATGCGCCGTTCTGGACCTTCGACGCCCAAAGCCAAACCCGATATGTCGGGCAACGCGGAGATTACTATTACGAAACACGCCGTGTCGGCAGGGGCGACAGCAGCCGGACGGAACGCGTGCGCAAAACACGCTGGTCCCATGTAACAGGGCGTGTGTCGCGCATGTTTGATGACGTGTTGATCTATGCCTCCCGCTCGTTGCCCCCTGATCATATCACGCGACTGCAACCGTGGGATCTGGCCGCACTGAAACCCTATCGCAGCGACTACTTGTCCGGCTTTTCCGCCGAAAGCTACACAGTCGAACTGCCGGAAGGCCACACATTGGCCCGTGCCGAAATGCTGCGGGTGATCCAAAGCGATGTGCGCCGCGATATCGGCGGCGATACACAAAGGATCGCGCAGATTGATCCACATTTCGCCGCGGAAACGTTCAAACATGTGCTGCTTCCGCTATGGACCGCCGCCTATAAATTCCGCGGCCAAAGCTACCGCTTCATTATCAATGCGCAAACTGGCCAAGTTTCAGGCGACCGCCCGTGGTCAGCATGGAAAATTGCCTTGGCGATTGGCGCAGCCGCAGTCATCGGCGCCCTGATCTTCTATGTAAGCCGCTGAACACCCGCACCCGAAGCATGGCCGCACCGGCCAGGCTTCAGCGTTTTACGGGGCTCGATGCCGCGTGAAACGCTGCCCCCCCATTTCAACTGTCAGGACATATCTGCGATGCGCGCCCTTTTACAACGTGTCACCCATGCCAAGGTCACCGTGGACGGCAGTGTCTGCGGTGAGATCGATCACGGGCTGTTGGTACTTATATGTGCCATGCGCGGAGACGGCGAGCAGCAGGCAGAGAAACTCGCCGCGCGTGTCGCCAAGCTACGCATTTTTGAAGATGACCTAGGTAAGATGAACCGCTCTGTTACCGATGTGGGCGGGGCCTGCCTTGTGGTCAGCCAATTCACCTTGGCCGCCGATACATCCAGTGGGAATCGTCCGGGGTTTTCCACCGCCGCCCCACCGGAACAGGGCAAACATCTTTACGAGCATTTCGCCCAGGCCCTGCGTGAACTGTCGCTGCCCGTCGAAACCGGTATTTTTGCAGCCGATATGGCGGTGAATTTAACCAATGACGGGCCGATCACAATTTGGCTTGATACTGCGGATCGCAACTAAATACCCGCAATAGTTGTGAAATATCCGAATTCATCAGATAGATTTAAAAATTTGCGAGTCAGTCAAAAATCGTGTAAATTAAGGTTAGATGAGTGATCGGCCACCTCCCCCTTTGCGGTCGATTCTGTTCAGGGCCTGCGCTTGGGTGAATGGGGTCGCTCAGGTTCTCCGCAAGGAACACAGCGCAGGTTCTTGTATCTTTCCGTATTGAAAATCACGCGATATCCGGTGTTGGCTCATCCGTTTGAATGCCTGGTCCGAATTGATGACATGCACCGTGAACCCCGCGCGCCCCGATCTGTGCGAACGGTATAGCAAGGCATTAAAACGCGCGTGTGATCACAGACCCCACGGAATATCCCGCGCCAAAGGAACAGATCAGCCCCAGATCTCCGGCCTGTAAATCCGCGTGAAAAGCGTCAAAAGCAATGATCGACCCGGCCGATGACGTATTGGCATAATCTTGCAAAATATTTGGCTGCTCGCCGGGCAGCGGGTCGCGGCCCAGAACCTTGCGTCCGATGAAATCATTCATGGTCTTATTTGCCTGATGCAGCCACAGACGTTTTATCTGCGACGCCGACAGCTCGCTGTCGCTCAAATGCGTCAGGATATGATCACAGACCATCGGCAGCACCTCTTTGAACACCCGACGCCCGTTTTGCATAAATTGCATATCCCGGCGATCGGCCAAGCCATCAGGTCGGGTCTTGCGTAGATACCCTTCGTTATTGCGGATATTATTGGAATATTGCGTGGCACATTTGGTTGATACGATCTCAAACCCACGGCCCATTGCCGTGTCCAGCGGTTCAATCAACACGGCAGTGCAGACATCGCCAAAAATGAAATGGCAGTCGCGGTCGCGCCATTCCAAATGGCCCGAGGTGATTTCGGGCGAGATCACCAGCGCACGCCGTGCCGACCCCGAGCGGATCATATCCGCCGCTGCCTGAATGCCAAATGTCGCAGAGGAACAGGCCACCTGCATATCAAAGGCAAAACCCGTGGCCCCCAAAAGCTGCTGCACCTCGATGGAGATTGCCGGATAAGCGCGTTCCATATTCGACGCCGCACAGATGATCAGGTCAACCTCTGCCCCGCGTCGTCCAGCCTGCAACAATGCCTTATTGGCCGCATCCAAAGACATTTCCGCCATGATAGACGGTTGATCATCGCCGCGTTGATCCAGCCGGGGATACATGCGGGCCGGATCTAGAACCCCGGCCTTATCCATGACATAGCGTTGTTCGATGCCAGATGCCTTATGGATGAACTCCGAACTGGAAGGCTGCAGTGCGGTGGCGCGGCCCGCAGTAATTTCGGCCGCGTTATCTGTGTTGAACCGCTCCACATAGGCGTTGAAGCTTGTAACCAGCTCATCATTGGTGATCGTGTCGGCTGGGGTAAAAACCCCGCTGCCGGTAAGTGCTGGCCTGTGCATAATCATCCTCCGCTGCGGTCCATCACTATCAAAGACCGCAACGACAGGGGTCAACCCCTGCTGCAAGAAAACGATACGTCAGAACAGCCGACCGCCGATCGGCACATCATGCCCAGGTCCTAAAAGCACGACCTCGCCATCCGCATCTGGCACGCCCAGCACCAGCACCTCTGACATCACGGGGCCGATCTGACGCGGGGGGAAATTCACAACAGCCATTACCTGACGACCAATCAGCACATCGGGCGTATAATGTTTGGTGATCTGCGCCGAGGATTTCTTGACCCCCAGCTCTGCGCCGAAATCCACCCAAAGCTTGATTGCGGGTTTGCGTGCCTCGGGAAAGGGTTCGGCGCGGACAATCTCGCCCACCCGAATATCAACCTTCAAAAAATCATCAAATCCAATTGTCATTTTCCCAGCTCCTTTCCGCGATCCGCAGCCGCCTTCACCGCCTTGTTCAGCAACGCCGGGAACCCGATATTAGGATCCATCAGCACGGCCAAAGCCGCGGCCGTTGTGCCCCCGGGGGAGGTCACATTGACCCGCAATTGCGCAGGATCTTCCGTCGCATCTTCGGCCAATTGCCCGGCGCCGCCCACTGTAGCCTTCGCCAAGGTCAGCGCCAGATCCGCTGGCAGGCCCTGGGCCACGCCCGCCTGTGCCAGACATTCGATCAAATGGAACACATAAGCCGGGCCAGAGCCAGACACCGCGGTCACAGCGTCCATCTGATCCTCGGCAGTTAACCGGACCACCTGCCCAACCGCCGAAAGCAAGCCTTCCGCCGTGTCCAGATCATCACAGTCACTGGCCGCGTTGCCGCAAATCGCGGTGATCCCACGGCCAATGGCCGCCGGAGTGTTGGGCATTGCGCGGATGATCGGTGTGGTGTTGCCCAGCATCGCCTCAAATCGGGCCAGTGTGGTCCCTGCCGCGACAGACACGAACAGGGTCTTCCCCTGCCCCATCGCCTGCAATGCGGGCAAGGCCTGCGCCATCATCTGCGGCTTGACCGCCACCAACACCACAGCCGGGGCTGCAGGTAAGTCGCCATTGATATTCACATTGGTCGATTTCAGCCAATCGGAGGGATTCGGGTCAATCACATGCACCGCTGATGGCGCCAATCCACCCGACAGCCAGCCCGCCAGCATTGCAGAGCCCATCTTGCCACAACCCAGCAGAACAAGCCCGCGCTCGGAAATATCGGAAAATGTCATTGGCACCCCTATTGACCGGATCGTCAGATCAGTTTCGGGTGCAGATTAAGCGTGGCCGACAGCATCCGCAATGGCCACCCGGATCGCAGATTCCGCAGATTGGTCGCCCCAGCATCCCACCTGAAACGCCGGGTAATAGCGTTCGGCCGACATCAATGCTTCGCCAATCATATGGTCCAGCTGTTCAATCGTCGCGCATTGTCCGCCGGTCAGCGTCAGACCATAGCGCCATGCCATCAATCGCTGATCGGGCCAATAGGTGAATGCACCAGACCAGACCTGATCATTGGCGCGGTTCATCATGTCATAAAGCACGGGCAGACGTTCGCTTGGCGGATCCATTTCAAAGGTCATGATCAGCCGCAGCATCTCATCACGGTCCGACCATACCAGCGTGATAGAATAGCTGCGCCACTGGCCTTCCACCATCATCGCAATTTGATCATCAGCAACACGGTTGAATTCCCACGCATGAGCTTCGGCCAGATCCTCCACCACATCAATTGGGTGCGCATCTCCGCCAAAATAATCGTCGCTGAGTGCCATGATCTGTCCCTTGCTCGCATTTGCCGCACCCCGGGCGGAGCCCCAAGATTTGGTCTTCTTACTACTAACGGCGTTCTGCTGACCGTCCTCTACCATATATCGTGATATGGCTGTGCAGGGCTGTAAAGCAAATTGTAGGGGATAACTTTGTAGTTAAACACGATATCTGGGGATAACCCCTAGGCCTACCCCGGCTTGCATAGTTATCCACAAGGCAAATAGGACGATCAGCCCACAACGCTTACCCAAACAACCCTAGTTCAGACATAAAAACGGGCAAAAGAATCACTGTTTTAGGGGGGGGTGCCGACCAATCCACGCCAGAAAAAACCCGGCGCGACAAACGCACCGGGCTGGCTGTATTTCACCGTGACAGTGGCTGTGATCAGGCCTCTTGTGCCCAGCCGCTGATGGATTTGATGTCGCAGAATTCTTCGATCCCGAAACGCCCACCTTCACGCGCACGCCCCGAGGCCTTTACCCCGCCAAATGGCGCCCCGGCTCCACGTGGCGCGCCATTCAGTTCCACCATCCCCGCATGTAAAGCGCGCCCGAGCCGGCGCAAACGCTCCGGGTCCTGGGTCTGCGCATAGTTTGTCAGACCATAATCGGTGTCATTGGCGATTGCGACTGCCTCTTCTTCGGTATCGAATGGCATGATCGACAAAACAGGGCCAAAGATTTCTTCCCGCATTGTGGTCATGTCCGGCGTGCAATCAGCAAAGATGGTCGGGCGCACGAAATAGCCACGGTTCATATTCTCTGGCAAGCCCGGCCCGCCGGCCAGAAGTGTCGCGCCATCTTTGATCCCGGCTTCAATCAGGCCTTGGATTTTGTCGAACTGCGCCTTGTTGATCACCGGGCCGATAAAGGCACCATGTTCGCGCGGATTGCCAACCTTTGTGGCCTGCGCCGTGGCTTTGGCGATTTCCAACGCTTTAGGGTAGATCGCGCGTTCAACCAACATCCGCGTTGGCGCGTTGCAGCTTTGACCCGAGTTGTTGAAGCAATGTTTCACGCCCCGCGCCACGGCATCGTCATCCGCATCAGCAAAGATCAGATTGGCCCCTTTGCCTCCCAGTTCCAGCGTCACACGTTTTAACGTTTCCGCTGCATTCTTCGAGATTGCGCGCCCCGCCCGCGTTGAGCCGGTAAACGAGATCATTTCAATATCTTCATGACCAGACAAGGTTGACCCAACGCCCATACCATCGCCATTCACAAGGTTGAACACGCCCGCTGGAATGCCCGCCTCATGCACCATTTCCGCAAATAGCATGGCTGAAAGCGGCGATTCTTCGGACGGTTTCAGCACCATGGTACAGCCCGCCAACAATGCTGGCGTGACCTTCAGCGTGATCTGGTTCATCGGCCAGTTCCAAGGTGTGATCAACCCGACAACGCCAATCGGTTCATAGGCAATCATCGCACCCGGCGTGCCATCGCCCAGCGGGTGAATCCATTCAAAATCCCGCGCTGCAGTGATGAAATTGGTGATATGCCAAGTCCCAGAGGCCACCTGATTTTTCAACGCGAAATCTATCGGTGCGCCCATCTCCAGAGAAATCGCCTGCGCCATATCTTCGGCGCGTGCCTGGTAAATTTCCAACAGCTTTTCAACCATTGCCAAACGGGCGGCCGGCGGGGTGGCACGCCATGCGGGTAATGCTGCCTTGGCTGCGGCAACTGCAGCATTTGCATCGGCTTCGGTGCCAAGGCTGATGGTCGCACAGGGTTCTTCCGTGGCGGGATCAATCACTGCATGGTCACGCGCCATCTGCGGTGCGACCCACTGGCCATCAATATAAAATTCGCGTTTCTCGATCATGGTCGACCTCCTGATTTGCGCGAGAGCGTGACAGGTTCCCCGCGCTGGGGCAAGTGAGACTCGGCGGGGATCACAGCAGTCGTGATTGATCCAATCCCGCTTTGCGGCAGATTATGCTTTTACATCGCCGCGCGGTTCAGTAGCTACATAGAGCAAGGCAGTATTGAGGGCCCTATGCGCGTTTTGATCGATACCCAGAAGCTTGTTCAAGACAAGGTTATAACGCGCGTACAGGCCGAAGAGATCCGCGTCAGGGCCCGCGCCGAGATGGTCCGGCTGGCGATCAATGTTGTGACATTCGCCGGTATTTTGGCAGTCGGAGGTGGCATTGTCGCCTGGATGAAAGATGCCACGGCAGTGGCCGGATTGGGCGCGGTTCTTATCGCCCTTGGCGCGATGATCTTTGTCCGCTCTCGGCCCAGGGGCGGCTTTTTGGCAACGTCCCTTATTTGCGTGGGGATTATGACCTGCGTGGGCGGGGTCATGGCGGCGCAGCGTGATCTGCCGTCGCAACTGGTCGCGCCACGATTTTTGATCGCTGGTGCAATATTTGCAGCGTTGGCCTATGGCGCGCGCCGTGTGGCATGGCCCAATCGTCTGATCGCATCGCTGTGTTTGCTGATCGGGGTGGCCGTGCATCTGTTGGGGCTGGGGCTTAGCGCCGAAAACACCGAACTTACAGGCGTAATCTGGTTCTATGGTACTGGGATCGCGATTGCCGCCGGGCTGGCCACCGATATTCGGTTTGTCACCGCCTTGGCAATTGTCCCGCTGCTGATCGCATGTGCGCCGCCCGCTGCGCAAATATTTGCCGAATTCGACCCGCTTCGGATTATCGCGCCGGCGTTGGCATTGATCGTGATCGCGTCGGCTTTTACACGCCATGCGCCGCCAAAGGTGCAACGCCACGCCCAAACCCTGCGCATCATGGGCTGTATTGCGGCGCATATCGGGGCATGGGCGGCGACATTGCTTGGCACAGACATAATCTTGTTTGTGCCAGCATGGGTCGCATCGGTGGTCTGGGCCTTGGTATTGGCACTAAGCGGTTTCGTAACTGCGCGCTTGGGAGACCGGGTCCAATTCAACATCGCATTGACCTTCGGCGCATTGCATCTGGTCACGCAGTTGATCGCCAATTTCAGCGATCAGCCGCTTGCCTGGCTGGGCGCAGGGTTGATTGCATTGCTGATGGCATGGGCCATGATCCGGCTGAACCCACGGCTTGACCGCAGCACAGCCCACAGACCAGACAGCTGTGCAGAGACGGAAAACGCCCCCGCCCCCACTGGCGAACCGCGCTGACGCGGCCTATATCGGTTGGGACAGTTTTCAAAGGAGGGACCCATGGGCCTGCGCATCAACGATATTGCACCCGATTTCACCGCCGACTCCACCGAAGGCCAGATCAAGTTTCATGACTGGATCGGTGACAGCTATGTGGTGTTGTTCTCGCACCCCAAAGATTTTACCCCGGTCTGCACGACCGAATTTGGCGCGGTCGCGCAGTTGGCGGACGAATGGGCCAGCCGCAACACCAAGGTTCTGGGCGTGTCCGTCGACACTGTGGCAGAGCATACGAAATGGAAAGAGGACATCCAAAGCTTTGCCGGGAAACCTGCCGGCTTTCCGATCATTGATGACACATCACTCAACGTGTCCAAGGCTTTTGATATGCTTCCCGCAGAGGCCTATTTGCCCGAAGGGCGCACCCCTGCGAATACCGCGACAGTGCGCACGGTCTATATCATCGGCCCGGACAAAAAAGTGCGCCTGACCATGACATATCCAATGTCCGTGGGCCGCAATTTCGCAGAGATCTTGCGCGCGCTGGACGCGGTTCAGGCCACAGATGGCGCCCCATTTGCGACACCCGCAAACTGGGTGCCGGGCCAGGATGTCATCGTTGCACTGTCTGTGTCAGATGAAGACGCCAAGGCGAAATACGGCGACCTGGACATCAAACTGCCCTATCTGCGGTTTGCCAAGAAACCCGCCTGATCGCGCCTAGATGATCTATGGCGCGCGCGGGATCGCGCGCGCCGCCTTTATTTGACCTGCGGGGTGGCCCATGTTTCTAAAGCTCGACACTGGCGTCATCGGACAGTTTGATACCGTCTTGGAAGACCAGGTGGAAACCGTTCACACGGGCACATTGGCCGTACTGAAGGGGATCGCCAAATACCGCAGCATCAGCACCGCGATACAGGCATTGGGCTGCGCCGTGCTGGGCGACAAAACCCGTTACCGCGCGATGATAGCAGGCAATTTGACCCGCAAACGCATTCGCCTGCCCGGCCTGTTTGGCAACCCCGTCGTCAGCGGTATCTATGGCTGGGTCAAGCTGGTACAGGCCGCACTTTTACATCGCTACCTTCGCCTGCGACTGGCCCAAGACCCACCGATTGTTATCATTTTCAATGGCTCCAATTTTCCAGAATCCGTGTTGGCAGATGTGTCACATGATCTGCCCCGCGTGTTCGTAGAGGGCGGTTTTTTCCCCGCCACATTGCAGATTGACCCCAACGGATTGAATGGTGCCAATTCGGTGCCGCGTGATCCACAATTCTATCTGGACCCAAGCCGTGATTTTGCAGCAAATGGCCTGCCACAGGCTGTGAACAACCGCCCGTCCAAATCCAGCTTTGCGCCCGTCACCTTGCCAACTGATTATGTTTTTGTTCCGTTTCAGGTGCCTTCAGATATGCAGGTCACGCTGCATAGCCCGTGGATCCGTGACATGGCACAGTTCTATGACGCGATCCTGGCCGCTGCACAGCGCAACCCCGACCAGACCTTTGTGATCAAGGAACATCCCAGCTTCAAACGCTCGGTCATTGGGACCCGCCCCGATCATCCGCGGGTTATTTTTGCCAATGGCAACACCACCTCTGACCTGATCCGCGACGCCCGCGCCGTCATCACCCTTAATTCCACCGTCGGGATTGAGGCGCTGCTGATCGGCACCCCGGTAATCACGCTGGGCCATGCCTGCTACAATATTGACGGGCTGGTGCAGCACGCAGAGACCCCGGCCGCGCTGGATGCCACACTGCGGGCCAACTGGCAGCCCGACCCCGAGCTGGCGCGGCAATTCATCGGCTACCTATGGAATGACTATCTGGTCCACGGGCGCTACGATGATCTGCCCGATGATCTGGGCCAGCAGATTGCAGCCAAGGTCAAGTCCTTGACGAAATGACACCGTGCTGTCCTTTGACCACCTCTTGCGCCGACAGTTCGGGCGGCACAAAATCGTCATCCCAATGGAGAACCTCGTCTCGCAGCATCGGTGAAATCTGCGAAAGCCAACCTTCTTCAATCACCACACGGCGCTGGTTCCAAAAGACCAGCTCACGGCTTTTTTTCATCACAGGCATGTTCAGCCGACCAAGGAACAACGCCGGGTGCGCATTCATCAGATAATATGCAAAGCGACTGTTTTGCAAAACACGATCAGCTTCTTCGCGCCAAGGTTGCCCTGCCTCAATCCTAGCTATGACCCCCGCAAAAATATGAGCCTCGCGCAGATCGCTCTTCATCGACATATCAATAACCCGGCGCACCTCATCATCGGACATTTGAATGGCTGCATCACGGATTGCCTCGGGCTTGAGCAAAGTGTTGATCGTGAAACCTCGCTCTGCAAACCAGCCGCTCAGCCTGACCTCGCCGCGCCGCACCACCAGAAACTTGTCGTTATACAACGGCATACGTCGCCAATAGGTCAGGAAATTAGGTGAGTGCAGAACCCTCTCCCCAAAACGATAAAAATAGGACTGCACATGGCGGTGATTAACCTTGATGTGCTTGGTATTATAGAAAATGCCATATAGATCGGCCGGATCAGCCATCGCGGTCTCGATCAAGGTGCAATTATCACGCAGCGGAAACCAATTACTGTCATTCATAATGATCAGCGTAGAAGGCATTGGCCCGCGGTCCGCAAGGGTCATGACCCCCTCGCGATAACCGCCGAAATCATAACCGAAATTGGGGCGTTGAACGATCAATGCCGCGTGATCCTTAAGCCGTTCAAGATCACTTGGCGCAATTGGCGCATTTGACACGATCAGCGGGTTGAAACCCTTGTCGCGCAGATGGTCTAGGTGACGCAGGAATGACGGCAGCAGCCCGCTGGGCTGATACATCAGAACGATCGCGACATGATCGCCCAACACCAGCTTTCCCTCTGTGCGGATCACCTGAGGGCGCATCTGCACATCATAGCGAACTCGGTCCGGCCACCCCTTCAGTATGGGGACTACAGCTTTGAATTGCTTTCCGAACCGAAGGATCTCGCGTTTGACTTTCCAGGCAGGGATCATAGGCAACATTCCAGGGCAAAGATTTATGTGACGTTTTAAACCTTCTGCCCGGCGGCCCGCGCCAGAGCAATCCCGAAAGCGGACCTCTGGTCAGGAAAAAGGGCCCCGAAGGGCCCCTCAACAGTCAGTTCTAGCGAAAATTATTCGGCTTTTTCAGCAACGACTTCTTCGCCAGTTTCCTGATCGACCATTTTCATGCCCAAGCGGACCTTGCCGCGATCGTCAAAGCCCAGCAGCTTGACTTTCACTTCCTGGCCTTCTTTCAGCAGATCGGACGGGTGGTTCAGACGCTTGTTTGCGATTTGCGACACATGGACCAGACCATCACGCTTACCGAAGAAGTTCACGAACGCGCCGAAATCGACGAGTTTCACGACTTTACCGGTGTAGATCGCGCCTTCTTCCGGCTCTGCGACGATCGAGTGGATCATCTCATAGGCCTTCTTGATCGCTTCACCATTGGCGGAGGCAATCTTGATGACACCATCGTCGTTGATGTCGACTTTCGCGCCCGACACTTCCACGATCTCACGGATGACTTTACCGCCCGAACCGATCACTTCACGGATCTTGTCGGTTGGGATCTGCATGGTTTCGATACGCGGAGCGTGCTCTGAGAATTCGGTCCGGCCAGCGGCCAGCGCCTTGTTCATCTCGCCCAAGATGTGCAAACGACCGTCTTTCGCCTGCGCAAGCGCCTGCTCCATGATCGACGGCGTGATGCCTGCAACCTTGATATCCATCTGCAACGAGGTGATCCCGGCTTCGGTGCCTGCTACCTTGAAGTCCATATCGCCAAGGTGATCTTCGTCACCCAAGATATCGGTCAAGACGGCATAGCGGCCATCATCTTCCAAGATCAGGCCCATCGCGACACCCGCTACCGGTGCTTTCAGCGGAACGCCCGCATCCATCATCGCCAAGGAGCCACCGCAAACCGATGCCATCGAGGACGAGCCGTTCGACTCGGTGATCTCAGAGACAACGCGGATGGTGTAGGGGAAGTCGGTCGCGGCTGGCAATACAGCCTGCAGCGCACGCCATGCCAATTTACCATGACCGATTTCACGACGACCCGGACCGCTTACGCGACCAACCTCACCCACCGAATAGGGAGGGAAGTTGTAATGCAGCATGAAGTTGGATTTGTAGTTGCCATCCAGCGCGTCGATGAATTGTTCATCATCGCCCGTGCCCAACGTGGTCACGACCAAGCCCTGCGTTTCACCACGGGTGAACAGCGCCGATCCGTGGGTGCGTGGCAAAATGCCAACTTCCGACAGGATCGGACGTACGGTCGTATTGTCACGGCCGTCGATACGCGCGCCACCATTGATGATGTCACCGCGCAAGATGCCCGATTCCAGCTTTTTGATAGCCGAACCCAGGTTCGCATCTGCCAGATCGTCTTCGGACAACGCCGCTTTGATCGTGTCAACCGCAGCCGAAATTGCGTTCGAACGCTCTTGCTTGTCTTTCAAAGCAAAGGCTGCACGCATCTGCGTCTCACCTGCTGCTTTGACCTTATCAAACAGCGCCGAATATTCTGGCGGCTGGAAATCAAAGGGCTCTTTTGCACAGGCTTCGGCCAGATCGATGATCAGGTCCAAAACGGGCTGCATCGCGTCATGGCCAAATTTGACCGCGCCCAGCATCTCTTCTTCCGACAGCTCATAGGCTTCGGATTCAACCATCATCACGGCGTCTTTGGTGCCGGCAACGACCAGATCAAGACGCTGCTCAGGGTTGTTGCGCAGCTGTGTCATATCTTCAACTTCAGGGTTGAGGATATATTCACCATCGGCAAAACCAACGCGGGCCGCGGCGATTGGGCCCATGAAAGGCACGCCCGAAATCGTCAGCGCAGCCGATGCGGCGATCATTGCAACAACGTCCGGCTCATTGACCAGATCGTGGCTTAACACGGTGCACATCACCAGCACTTCATGTTTGAAGCCCGGAACGAACAGCGGACGGCAAGGACGGTCGATCAGACGCGCCGTCAGTGTTTCTTTTTCGGTCGGGCGGGCTTCACGCTTGAAGAAACCGCCTGGAATTTTACCGGCGGCGTAATATTTCTCTTGGTAGTGGACCGTCAGCGGGAAGAAATCTTGTCCCGGCTTCGGTGCCTTGGCAAATGTCACGTTGGCCATAACGCTCGTTTCGCCCAGAGTGGCGATCACAGAGCCGTCGGCCTGACGTGCAACCTTGCCGGTTTCCAGCGTAAGCGTCTCTTCGCCCCACTGGATGGATTTTTTCGTAACGTTGAACATTCAGCGTATCCTGTCTGGAAGGTCACAGGCGTATCCCGTGCCTCCCGTTTGAATGGCGGCCCCATTGCCGCCGCCCCCCTTATCCTCTTGCATGTGCCCGGGGGCTTGGGCCGCATGTCTCAGATAAGGGCTGGCCATACACGAAAACGGCGCTGTAGGGAAGCAGCGATTGCCCACGCACCGCAATCGGCACTGTGACAGATGCTCGCGGCGGCATTTTCAAAATTTGCAACCAATCGCTGATCTGAAACATCATGAATTCATCCATGTGCAAGACGACTAAGCAAGGATGTGATGCGCATAATAGAGGCAGATATAAAAACGCCCGCCTTCTGCTGAAGGCGGGCGTTTCAATCGGCCAGGCCGAATAGCTTAGCGGCGGATGCCAAGACGCTGGATCAGCGACTGGTAGCGCGCTTCGTTTTTGTTTTTCGTGTAGTCCAACAGCTTACGACGCTGAGCAACCAACATCAAAAGACCACGACGCGAGTGGTTGTCTTTTTTGTGGGTTTTGAAATGCTCTGTCAGGTTGGTGATGCGCTTGGTCAAGATCGCAACCTGAACTTCGGGCGAGCCGGTGTCGCCTTCTTTGGTTGCGTATTCTTTGATCAGGGCATTTTTGTCTTCAACGGTGATCGACATCGGGATCTCCTTAGATAAAGGGTTGGGGCACAAGCCGGGATGTCGTCCAGCAAGGTCCATAAGCACCGCCACAAGTGCGGATGCGCGCAGCTACGGCAAATTGGATAAAAAAGCAAGCCTAAATGCGCCCCGCTCCCCTGTTCACAAATAGGCAAAATCTGCTGGTGTGACCAACATCACATCCTTGATCGTTAGATCCGCAGCGTTCAAAACCTGCGCCATGCGCAGCCCGTTCAGCACAATCCACGCAGCGTTTTCTGTTTCCTGCGACGGCTCTATTGTAAGATCGGGCGCAGCCCCTTCATCAGGGTCATAGATCACCGCAATCTGGTCAACCGCCCTATCATAATCCACAATGACCGGTGGGTTGTCCGGGTCTGTCCACTCCCCCAGGGCAAACAGATCACCACCTTCGCCCCCGGACGCCCAATCCCCCGTCCCCACCATTAACGTGTCCGCACCCCTGCCGCCGTTCAAATAATCCGCCTGATCTACGTCACTTTCGCCAGTTTCCGCACCCCGCACAAGCCCGACCAAAAAATCGTCGCCCGCATTGCCGTCCAATTCATCCGCGCCAAGCCCGCCGATCAAGATATCATCGCCGTCGCCACCGCATAGGCTGTCGTCCCCCTCGTCGCCCAAAAGCCTGTCGACCCCGGCCCCACCCAGGACGCTGTCATCACCCTTGCCACCGTGCAAAACATCGCCCCCAAAGCCACCCGATAGCGTGTCATTGGCCGCACCGCCCAACACCATGTCATCGCCATCCTCACCCTGTAGCAAGTCAGCATCTTGCGCGCCAATCAACGTGTCGTCCCCGGTATCGCCCCACAGGCTGTCGCCACCATCTTCGCCCGCAATCAGATCATCCCCCGCATATCCGTTTATCTGATCACCGCCTGCCCCGCCGGCCAGTGTATCGGCGCCCTCATCCCCCCACAGCACATCGCCTGCATCACTGGTGGCATCAGAGGCGCCACGAGGCGGCCCAGCGAAAATGGCGGCGGTTGCATCGTTTTGCGCATCGCTGTCGCCGGTGTCGTCCGCTTCGGACGTGTCCAAAGGCGCATCGCGTTGCAACATCGCATCGGCGTCGTCGCCATCGCCATCGCCAATGACACGGTCAAACACCAGCCCCAATGAGACGCCAGCAACCAAAAGCCCCAACAGACCAGATAGCAACAACATGTAATGCCCCTTTCGACAAACAGGACATTACATGAACATTGTTGACGCTTCGGAAACATCTGCGCCAATTTATGGTGCAAATTTCAATATAGGTCAGGCCCAGATCTGCGGCTGCGTTTCATAGCCAATATACAGCGGATGCTTGGGCGCGCCGGCCTTGGTCAGCCCCAAGTGATACAGCCGATGTCCGGAAGCACGCAAAAGTGCCTCGACCGTCGCGCCACGCGCCCCATGCGCCCCATGCGCCCCCCACGCACAGATTACACGGTCCTGTGTCCCGTTGACCCAATCCAAACTGTCCAAAATCGCCTGATCATTTTCAGGCCCAACCGGATCGGCCTGCGCGCGCATCACCTTGGGATCAGTTGCACGATAAGCAAAAATATTGGTTACACGGAAACCACCAAATCCCAACGCCCGCGCCCGCCGCTCGCAGCGTTCCACGGTAGGATCATTTTGCACCTCTGTCGCGGTAGAGGGGTTAAGCATGATAAACAACGCCCGCGGCAGATCCCCGTCCCAGACACGTGTCAGAAGATAACGATAGGACTCGCAGTCTGAATAGACCGCGATGGACGCTGCATCCCCCTTCAGATGTTCACGCGTGATCATCGGCTAACCTCCGTGCCAGCCCGCCGCAGACAGGTGTTACAGGTTGAACACACGGCTGGGATGCACCTCTCCGGATTTATAGATGCCCACGGCGATCGGCTGACCTTGATAAGACACCCATGCCTCATCGCCATATTCAACGTCAGAGGCCAAAACCATCCCCGGATTGCCGTTTTTCAACCGAACCGCCCCCTCAGGTGTGCATTTCAGCTCTGGCAGATCCTCCAACCCCAGTTCAAGCGGCAGCAGTTTGGCGTCCAGCTCTGGCGTCTTTGCCAGCTCCTCCACCTGCGCCATTGTCAAACCATCCTCTGCCTCAAACGGGCCAGACCATGTGCGCCGCAGCCACAGAACATGGCCCAAACACCCCAGCGTCTGCCCCAGATCCCGCGCGATAGACCGCACATAGCCGCCTTTCCCGCACACCATTTCCAGTTCCACCGTATCAGCATCAGGGCGTGCGATCATCTCCAGGCTATCGACCCACAGCTCTCGCGCCGCCAGCTCCATCTCCTCGCCCGCACGCGCCAGCTTATAGGCGCGTTCACCATCCACCTTCACCGCTGAAAATTGCGGCGGAACCTGCATGATATCCCCCGTGAACGCCCCAAGCGCGGCGCGAATATCGTCATCTGACGGACGCGCATCGGCGGTTTCGATCACCTCTCCCTCGGCATCATCGGTATTGGTTGCAGCCCCTAAGCGGACCTGAAACCGGTAACATTTCAATGCGTCGGTAATATAGGGAACGGTCTTCGTCGCCTCCCCTAATGCGATGGCCAACACCCCGGTAGCAGCCGGATCCAATGTCCCCGCATGACCTGCCTTTTTCGCCCCAAACGCCCAGCGCACTTTATTGACCACGGATGTCGAAGTCATGTCCGCTGGCTTATCCACGATCAACCAACCAGAAATATCACGACCTTTTTTGCGTGCCATCGGCCAGCGCTCCTTTTCCAGATGCTTGGTGTCTTGGGTATGTCTGGCGGGCCTGCTACCCAAAACCGTGGCTGCGGTCAATCAATGAGCCAGCCACTTAGGGCACGTCAGGCGCAACCAAACCAACAATCGGTCCCATCGGCAGACCCAAATCCGCCCGGCCTAGGGCGGGAACCGTCAACCGCGATATTTTTCCATCGAAATACAGCGCGTTTTGCGCCCCTAAGCCATCGCGGAACAATCGTGCAAACAAGTGGAAATTAACCGGTTGATCGGAAATTGCAAACCACGCAACCTGCCCATCGGGTGATACGCCAACACCATTGCGGATGTGAACCGAATCGCTGTCATGCATGAATTTCGGATGGAGCGCGCCGTCGATCACCAACATCGGACCAGATTGCGTGGCATAGCGACACATGGGTGGATCGGCGGCAAAGGCGCGCGATTCGATCACCCGCAAACGATCAGAGATACAAAACACACCATTGGGCAACAGGCCGAAATTTCCCGGCCCTGCCGAGGTCACAAGCCTGTGCTGCTCAATCCCATCTTCCGCGAACAACCCAACCGGGGCCCGATCCGCATGATACATCCCTGCATTCATCGCAAAGACCAAATGCTGCCCCTGCGGGATTTGTTGTTGTAATCGCTCAAAGGTGCCGATCACGGCACCATTGGGATCATCCAACCACAATTGCACATCGTCACCTGCCTGAACCTGACACACCGTGAACGTTGCGTCATCAAAGACCATATCGTGGCACGGTGCATCTTGCGCCCATGCCGCAGCACCCAAGAAAAGCGCCACAATTGCGCTGGTTATCAACCGCAGCTTAGGCGCCCAGATCATCATCTGACGGGCTGTCGTCATCGGGTTGGGCGATATCGCGCTGCACAGTCTCATTGGCAAACAAACGCCGTGTCTCATCCATTCGATCAAAGGTCTCATCGATACGGAACCGCAGATCGGGGGCGAATTTCAGCGTCAGGTTTTTGGCCACAACATGGCGCAGCTCCCCCTTGTTGCGCGCCAGGGCCTTAATCAGCCCTTCGGCATCGCCCCCGCCCAGTGGCGCAACGTAAACCGTTGCGACCTTCAGGTCATTGGAGCATCGCACCTCGCCCACGGTCACCGACACGCGCGCCAAATCCGGATCATGCACATCGCCACGCACCAATACATCGGACAAAGTCCGACGGATCAATTCGCCTACACGAAGCTGCCGCTGAGTGGGCCCGCGGCCCGAAGAAGAATGGTTCTTTGACATAGGCTGCACATAGTCCTTCCCAATGCACACTGCAACGGGCTTTACCCGCCCCACTGACCCAATATAAGCAGATCCCGATCACGAAGGAGTAAAACAATGAGCAACCTGCCCGGAATCGTCATCGTCGGGGCCTCTGGCCGGATGGGACAAATGCTTATCAGCACGATTGCAGCCTCCGACAAGGCCCGATTGGTCGGTGCCGTTGAACGCAGCGCACATGCGTGGGTGGGACAGGATCTGGCCGATATCATGGGATGTGCACGCGGCGTAACAGTCACCGATGACCCGCTCGAAGCCTTCTCAACCGCGCAAGCTGTCATCGACTTTACCGCCCCCGAAGCCACACTTGGCTTTGCCGAGCTGGCCGCGCAGGCCCGCGCCGCCCATGTCATCGGCACCACAGGCTTCAGCGATGCGCAACTGGAGGCGCTCAAACCCGCCGCACGCCACTCGGTGCAGATCCGCGCCGGCAACATGAGCCTGGGCGTGAACCTGCTCACCCAGCTCACCAAAAAGGTCGCACAGGCCCTTGATGCCGACTGGGATATCGAAGTGATCGAGGCCCATCACAACCGCAAGGTCGACGCGCCATCAGGTACGGCCTTGATGCTGGGCGAAGCGGCCGCCGAGGGGCGCGGCATTGCCTTGGCTGAAAATACGGAATCGGGCCGCGATGGCATCACCGGGGCGCGCGCCCCCGGCGCCATCGGTTTCTCCGCCATTCGCGGCGGCGATATCGTGGGCGAACATGATGTGCTCTTCGCGGGTCTGGGTGAACGCATCGTGCTACGCCATGTCGCGACCGACCGCGCCATCTTCGCCCGTGGCGCGCTCAAGGCCGCACTCTGGGGACAAGACCGCACACCGGGTCAATATGACATGATGGATGTCTTGGGGCTGTGATCCCTTTTCATCTTGCCAAAAATATCCCGGGGAGCCCCGAACCGAGGGGCTTTGCCCCGTGGATCGGGGTGGGGCAGCGCCCCATTGCCATCTCACCACATCACCCGCTTACCTTGGTAATCGAAAAACCCACCCGACTGCGCCGCAGACAAACCCGATAGAACATCAATCAACATCTGCGCCACCACATTGGGCGCAATCTTGTCGCGCGTGTAGCCTGCGGTAAACTCGGTATCCACCGTGCCGGGATGCAAACAGGCCATGACGCCATGCGGGTGTTTGCGTTTCAGCTCAACCGCCGCTGTATGCACCAGCTGATTCAACGCGGCTTTCGACGTTCGATAGCTGTACCACCCGCCAAGCCCATTATCCCCGATAGAGCCGACCCGCGCTGACAGCACCCCAACATGACATGGCTCAGCACGTGGCAATAACCGCGACAGATGCTTCAGCACCAGTGCCGGCCCGATGGCATTCACCGAAAATTGCGCCAACAAGCTTTCCGACGAAAGTTGCAAAAGTGACTTTTCTGGCTGCCCCAACTGCCCGGTAGCGATAAAAACCATCTGAAATTCACCGCTCAGCGCACCCAAAGCCTGCGCCACACTTTCCTCAGAGGTGATCTCCAGACCATCGCGTGAGCGCGACAAGCCAATCACCTCCCCCTGTGCGGCCAACCGATTGCGCAACGCCGCACCAATGCCGCCGCTATCTCCGATCACCAATGATCGCATCTGACTGTCCTCCTGTACCTTCCCCTGCAGCTTGCATCAGAAAAAAGGGCCGATGTGGTCATTTTCTACTTTTCATTCACGATTGCGCCCGTATAGTCACCGCCATGACACGAAGCCCTGCATATGTTCAGCTGACTGCCCACGCCACGGCGCGCGGCCTGTCGCTTCGTGGCCTCCTCCTTCTTAGCCTCCTCTGAGCGTGCCTTACGGGCGCGACCGCTCGGAGGTAGACAGCGCCCATTCCCCGGATCTCCACGCGATTGCTGGAATCTGGTGTCCAATCACGCTAAGAGCCCGACGTAAGGAATTTCCAAAATGGCTGCGAACATGACCGACACATCCCGCGTATTGATTTTTGACACAACCCTGCGTGATGGCGAACAATCGCCCGGCGCCACCATGACCCATGCTGAAAAGCTGGAAATCGCCACGCTGCTGGATGACATGGGCGTTGATGTAATCGAAGCAGGCTTTCCGATCGCATCCGAGGGCGATTTCGCCGCTGTCTCTGAAATCGCAAAAAATTCTAAGAATTCGGTGATCTGTGGACTAAGCCGCGCCAATTTCAAAGATATCGACCGCTGCTGGGAGGCGGTTAAACACGCCGCCAAACCACGGATCCACACATTCATCGGCACCTCGCCCAGCCACCGCGAAATTACCAAGCTGACACAAGAAGAAATGATCGAGCGGATCCACGAGACCGTGACCCATGCGCGCAACCTGTGTGAAGATGTGCAATGGTCCGCAATGGATGCGATCAGGACAGAGCGCGACTATCTGGCCCGTGTGGTGGAATGTGCGATCAAAGCCGGCGCGACGACGATCAATATCCCTGATACGGTCGGCTATACGCTGCCCGAAGAATCGGCCGAGATTATCCGCGAACTGGTGGAACGTGTCCCCGGTGCAGATCAGGTGATCTTCGCAACCCATTGCCACAACGACCTTGGCATGGCGACCGCGAATTCCTTGGCCGCGGTCAATGCGGGCGCACGCCAGATCGAATGCACAATCAATGGCTTGGGCGAACGTGCCGGGAATACCGCCTTGGAAGAGGTCGTGATGGCCATGCGTGTGCGCCGCGATCTGATGCCCTATGCCACCCAGATCGATACGACCAAGATCATGAACTTGTCGCGCCGCGTCGCGCAGGTTTCAGGTTTTCCTGTGCAGTTTAACAAAGCCATCGTCGGCAAAAACGCATTCTTGCATGAATCCGGCATTCACCAGGACGGCGTTTTGAAAAATGTCGAGACATTTGAAATCATGCGCCCCTCCGATATCGGCATCACCGATAGCAATATCGCGATGGGCAAACATTCAGGCCGTGCCGCGCTGCGCTCCAAGCTGAAAGATCTGGGCTATGAGCTGGCCGACAACCAGCTGCAAGATGTGTTCGTGCGCTTCAAGGCGTTGGCGGATCGCAAAAAAGAGGTCTATGACGAAGATATCATCGCCTTGATGACCGACAGCGCCGCGAACACTGGCGAAGATCAGTTGCAGGTGAAAAAGCTGCGTGTCATCTGTGGCACCGGCGGTCAGGAAGCCGCCCTGACCATGAGCGTTGGTGGCGAAGAAATTTCCGCCACATGTGAAGGCGACGGCCCTGTCGATGCCTGCTTTAACGCCGTCAAAGAAATCTTTCCGCATGGCGCCCGGTTGAAGCTGTATCAGGTGCAAGCTGTCACCGATGGCACCGATGCGCAGGCCACTGTTTCGGTTCGTCTGGAAGAAGATGGCCGTATCGTCACCGGGTCGGCGGCCGATACAGATACCATCCTTGCCTCGGTCAAAGCCTATGTTGGGGCGTTGAACCGCCTGATCGTGCGGCGCACAAAAACCGCACCCGACGCAGATATGAAAACGGTCTCTTTCAAAGAGTAACGAGACCGTTTCCATGACATCAAAGCGGCCCAAACCGGGCCGCTTTTTTACGCCCTCCACACCGATCCCGCGATTCGAGACCCGATTTGGCCGCCCGGCGGCCTGCGACAAATGGGTGCTTGCCGGCCCGCTCTGACCGCCTCGCGCTGTCAGCTCAGGAAATTCTTTTCGAAGAGGAAAATCGTGCATATCGTAAAAATGACATATTTTGCGGTTCAATCACCGGCATAGTCAGAAATAAGTTGAAAAATGAAATGTCACCGGGTTGTGACTGGCGGAATGCCGCAGGAGGCCCAGAACCATAGGGAAATCACCTTTCCCGTTGGAACCCCACGCACTATAGAACAAACTCAACTGCGGCCCGGTTTTCGAGTCGTGGAACGACTAAATATTGTGGGATAGGACATGGTAACATTCGGCGGGATCTTTTCCTCGGACATGGCGATCGACCTCGGCACGGCGAATACGCTGGTCTATGTAAAGGGCAAAGGGATCGTCTTGAACGAGCCCTCGGTGGTGGCCTACCATGTCAAGGACGGCAAGAAACAAGTTCTGGCCGTGGGCGAGGACGCAAAACTGATGCTGGGCCGCACGCCCGGCTCTATTGAAGCCATCCGTCCAATGCGTGATGGTGTGATCGCGGATTTCGACAGTGCGGAAGAGATGATCAAACATTTCATTCGCAAGGTGCATCGTCGGTCGACCCTGTCCAAACCCAAAATCATCGTCTGCGTGCCACATGGCGCCACGCCAGTAGAAAAACGTGCAATCCGTCAATCCGTTATCTCTGCCGGGGCGCGCCGTGCTGGGCTGATTGCTGAACCGATCGCTGCCGCGATTGGTGCCGGGATGCCGATCACGGACCCCACCGGGTCAATGGTGGTCGATATCGGCGGCGGCACGACCGAGGTCGCAGTGCTGTCACTGGGCGATATTGTGTATGCGCGTTCGGTTCGTGTGGGCGGCGACCGCATGGATGAGGCGGTGATCTCATATCTGCGGCGCAATATGAACCTGTTGATCGGGGAAGCCACGGCAGAGCGGATCAAGACCACGATCGGTTCCGCCCGGATGCCCGATGATGGGCGCGGCACATCGCTTTCGGTGCGCGGGCGCGATATCTTGAACGGTGTTCCCAAAGAGGTTGAGGTAACTCAGGCCCAGGTCGCCGAGGCCTTGGCGGAACCGGTGCAGCAGATTTGCGATGCCGTGATGCAGGCATTGGAAACCACACCGCCCGATCTGGCCGCCGATATCGTGGACCGGGGCGTTATGTTGACCGGTGGCGGCGCGTTGCTGGGGGAATTGGACCTGGCGCTGCGTGAACAAACCGGCCTGTCTATCTCGATTGCGGATCAATCGCTCAATTGCGTTGCCTTGGGCACCGGCAAGGCGCTGGAATATGAAAAACAACTGCGTCATGTGATAGATTACGACAGCTAAGCGCGTAACCTTACATTTCGTGAAGACAAACGGGCGTCAGACGCGTTGAGCGGGACGCCCGTTTCAGTGTATAGGGGCGTCTAACCCCAAATAAGAAACCCAATTCCTGACGGAGGCGTAAGTGGCGCGCGACCGCGATGACGAGGACTATTTCGGCCCCCTGCGCCGCATTTTCATCGCGATCATCGCGATGGTTCTGGCCGTAACCGTCATTGTCTGGCGGATTGACAGCCCCCGGGTTGAACGTTTGCGCATCGCTTTCATCGACCGGTTTGTTCCCAGTTTTGATTGGGCAATGGTGCCGGTGACCAAAACGTTGAACATGGTCGAAGGATTTCAATCCTACGCCAGGATTTACGAACAAAACCAAGACCTTCGGCGCGAATTGCAACAGATGAAGGCCTGGAAAGAGGCCGCGGTGCAGCTGGAGCAAGAGAACGCCAAGCTTCTGGCACAAAATCAGGTGCGACTGGATCCGAAATTGACAACCGTCTCGGGCGTAGTGCTTGCTGACAGCGGCTCACCGTTCCGCCAATCAGTGCTGCTGAATGTGGGGTCTCGCGATGGGATCGTGGATGGCTGGGCCACGATGGACGGGCTGGGCCTGGTTGGGCGCATCTCTGGCGTGGGGAAGACCACGTCCCGCGTGGTGCTGCTGACCGATTCGTCCAGCCGTATCCCGGTGACCTTGCAGCCTTCTGGGCAAAAAGCGATCCTGTCTGGCGATAATTCGGCCTTTCCGCCGATTGATTTCGTCGAACATCCCGAACAGGTGCGCCCCGGTGACCGCGTTGTCAGCTCGGGTGATGGCGGGGTGTTCCCATCGGGATTGCTGGTCGGGCAGGTGATGGAATCCAATGGCCGGCTGCGTGTGCGCCTGTCTGCGGATTATGAACGGCTGGATTTTCTGCGCGTATTGCGGTCGCACCCGCATGAGCTGCTGCTGGATGTCGGTCCGCTGATACCGCCGCCCGATACCGCCGACACAGTTGCAACAGCGGAAAAACCCGATGGTTGATCCACTGACCCGTCGCATATGGGGCTATCGTAGCCTGTTCATCGGCATCGCGCTGATCATCATCTTTTTGCGCCTGTTGCCGATCTCACCAACCTATCATGGCATTCCCGGGCCGGATCTGACACTTGCCTTGACCCTGGCATGGGTGCAGCGCCGTCCCGATTATGTGCCCGCGTTTTTGATTGTCACCATGTTTTTTCTGGACGATCTGACGTTTTGGCGCACGCCTGGGTTGTGGACTTTGATCGTTCTGGGCGCCACCGAATGGCTGCGGGCCCGCGAACACAGCCTGCGCGAAATGTCACTGCTGACAGAGCTGGCGATGGTTGGCATGATATTGGTTGCGATGGTGATGTTGAACAGGCTTGCGCTGGGGGTGATGATGGTCGAACAGCCTCAGCTGGGGCGCGAATTGTTACAGGCCCTGACCACCTTGGCCGCATACCCTTTTGTTTTGGCGCTGTCCCATCTGGGCTTTGGTTTGCGCCGTGCCGTGCCGGGCGAGGTCGATGACCTTGGCCACCGGATCTAAGCCATATCTGACCGGCGATTGCCAAGGAGGATGCCATGAAACAGACAGAGCGCACCGTTCGCGAAAGCCAGATCCGCATCACGCGGCGCGGCCTTATGTTGGGCGGCATTCAGGCGGCGGTGATCGGCACCTTGGCGATGCGCATGCGCAAGATGCAGCTGGAAGAGGCGGATAATTACCGGATGCTGGCCGAAGGCAATTCGGTCAAAATTCGTTTGATCCCGCCTGCGCGTGGCCTGATCTATGATCGCAATGGCGTGCTATTGGCAGGAAATGAACAGAATTACCGTATTACCATCACGCGCGAGGACACCGAAGATCTGGAAAAGGTCATTTCCGATCTGCGCCGTTTGATCCCGATGACCCCGGCACAGGCCGAAGAGATGCTGGAAGAACTGCGCAAACGCCCGCCCACCGTGCCGGTGACCGTCGCAGACCGTGTAACATGGGAAGAATTCTCCCGCGTGGCGGTAAACGCCCCTGCCCTGCCCGGCGTTACGCCAGAGGTAGGATTGTCACGGATTTATCCGCGCGGCGATGATTGCGCGCATATTCTGGGCTATGTCGGGCCGGTCTCGGATTACGACCTGTCAAAGATCGAAAACCCGGATCCACTGTTGATGATCCCGAAATTTCAGCTTGGCAAATTGGGCGTTGAGGCAAAGCTGGAAGATGATCTGCGCGGCAAAGCCGGGCAGCGTCGCGTCGAGGTCAACTCCGCCGGGCGCGAGATGCGTGAGCTGGGCCGCCGCGAGGGCACACCGGGAGAAAATGTCCAGCTGACGATTGATTATCAGCTGCAAAACTTCTGCCTTAAACGGCTGGGCGATGAATCTGCCGCGGTGGTCGTGATGGATGTCACTAATGGCGATGTGCTGGCCTGTTCTTCGGCGCCCAGCTTTGATGCCAATCTGTTTGTGCGCGGAATTTCAGTAAAAGATTACCGCGAATTGACGCAAGACGATCACCGCCCATTGGCCGATAAATCGGTGCAAGGCCTGTATCCGCCCGGCTCGACCTATAAAATGGTCACCGCGCTTGCCGCGCTGGAAGAAGGGTTGGTGACGCCCGAAGAAACCATATATTGCCGTGGTTTTAGCGAGATCGCCGGGCGTCGGTTCCATTGCTGGAAGCGCGCGGGCCACGGATATTTGAACCTGTCGCAAAGCCTAGAACAATCTTGCGACTGTTATTATTACGAGCTGTCTCAACGGGTTGGGATTGATAAAACCAGTGCGATGGCGCAGCGCCTGGGCCTTGGTATTCGCCCTGACTTGCCGATGTCGGCGGTGCAAGAGGGGTTGGCACCGACGAAGGACTGGAAGCGCAGCCGATACGGTCAGGAATGGCTGATCGGGGATACGATCAACGCCTCGATCGGTCAGGGATATGTGCTGGCTTCACCGATGCATCTTGCGATTATGACGGCGCGTCTGGCTTCGGGCAAAGCCTTGCAGCCCAATCTGATACGCAGCGAAAACGGCGTGGAGACACCGCGCCCTGAAGCTGCCCCCTTGGGCGTGCGTCCTGAAAATCTGACCTATGTCCGGCGTGGGATGAATGCGGTCGTCAATGGGCGCCATGCGACCGCAGGACGTTCCAAAATCGCGAAGGCAGAGTGGAAAATGGCGGGCAAAACCGGCACCAGTCAGGTCCGCAACATTACCGCCGCCGAACGTGCACGCGGCGTGATTTCCAACAGCCAACTGCCCTGGAACCGGCGCGATCACGCGTTATTTGTCTGCTATGCCCCCGTTGATAACCCGAAATATGCCGTTTCCGTGGTGGTGGAGCATGGCTCAGGCGGATCAACCGCTGCCGCGCCGATTGGCCGCGATGTAATGCTCTTTGCTCTGGCGGGCGGCAAACCTCCGATGGATGCTTATCCGTCCAGCCAGCGCGGGCGTATCCAAACCATGTATGAAGAATTGGATTTGGTGGATCCCGCCACGGTCCAAAACGCCGGGACCAGCCGCGCATGAGCTATCTTGAATCCAATCTGAAACAAGTCCCGACCGGGATGCGCAAAATTTTGTTCATCAACTGGCCGTTGGTGATTTTATTGTCGGCTGTCGCTTCGGTCGGTTTTCTGATGTTGTATTCCGTCGCAGGCGGCACATTGGAAACCTGGTCCGAGCCGCAGATGAAACGCTTTGGCGTGGGGATGGCCGCGATGTTCGCTGTGGCTTTCACACCAATCTGGTTCTGGCGCAATATCTCGGCCTTGGTCTATCTAGTGGCGCTTGTCCTGCTATTGGCAGTGGAATTTTTCGGCGCCATCGGGATGGGGGCGCAACGCTGGCTAGAGCTGGGACCGATCCGCGTGCAGCCTTCCGAATTGATGAAGATCGCCATCGTTATGCTGTTGGCGGCCTATTACGACTGGTTGGATGTCGATAAGGTCTCGCGCCCGATTTGGGTATTATTGCCGGTGGTGCTGATCCTGGTGCCAACATTTTTGGTGCTGATGCAGCCCGATCTGGGCACGGCGGTGTTATTGGTTCTGGGCGGCGGGCTGGTGATGTTCGCCGCCGGGGTCAGCCTGTGGTATTTCGGGACGGTCATCGCGATTGTCGTCGCGCTGGTCTTTGCCGTTCTGGAAAGCCGTGGCACAGATTGGCAATTGCTGCATGATTACCAATATCGCCGGATTGATACGTTCGTTGACCCTGCCGCCGATCCGTTGGGTGCGGGATATAACATCACGCAGGCTCAGATCGCGCTGGGGTCAGGCGGGTGGAACGGCCGCGGCTTTATGCAAGGCACGCAATCACGGTTGAACTTCTTGCCTGAGAAACACACCGACTTTATCTTTACCACCCTGGCCGAGGAGTTTGGCTTTATCGGCGCGTCATCGTTGCTGCTGCTGTATGCTGGGATTTTGGCCTTTTGCATTCATGCGGCCGTCACGAATAAAGACAGGTTTTCATCGCTGTTAACGCTTGGGATCGCGGGCACGTTCTTTTTGTTCTTTGGAATTAACATGGCGATGGTCATGGGGTTGATGCCTGTCGTGGGGGTGCCCTTGCCGCTCGTGTCATACGGGGGTACGGCTATGATGATTTTACTGGCTGCATTCGGGCTGGTGCAATCGGCCCATATCCATCGCCCGCGCTAGGCTTCGCCGGGCACAGTCCCTGTTAGGAGTTCCCATGATCCAGATCCTGTTCAACGCCCCCACCGCCGATTGGGACGATTACGCAGCACCCCTGTCCAAGGCGCTGCACGAAAAGGGGATCACGGCAACAATCCACCGTCCGTGGGATCAGCCCGCGCCCGATTTCGCGGCGATTGATTATGTGATTTACAATCCACGCGGCCCGGTACAGGATTTTGCGGCATTCACTTCGGCCAAGGCGGTGTTGTCGCTTTGGGCGGGGGTTGAAAAAATCGTTGGTAACAACAGCCTGACGCAGCCGCTGTGTCGAATGGTCGATGACGGGCTAGAGCTGGGAATGGTGCAATGGGTGGCCGGTCATACGCTGCGCCACCATTTGGACATTGATTTCTACCTGTCGCATCAAGACGGCGTTTGGCGGCAAGGCCAAATTCAGCCTCCACTGCCACAAGATCGCACGGTTGCGGTTTTGGGCCTTGGTGCATTGGGGGCAGCTTGTGCCCGCCAGCTGGCAGGTTTGGGCTTTCGTGTTCTGGGCTGGAGCCGGTCCCAAAAATCCATTGAAGGTGTCGAATGTCACTTTGGCAACGAAGGGCTGCGTGATGTTCTGGCACAGGCCGAGATCTTAGCGACGATCTTGCCAGACACTCCGGCAACAACTGATCTTTTGAACGCGCAGACCTTGGCATTGATGCCCAAAGGTGCGGTGATCTTGAACCCTGGGCGGGGCACTGTGTTGGTGGAACAGGATCTGATCGCCGCGCTGGACACGGGCCAGGTCGGCCATGCCACATTGGATGTATTCCGCACCGAACCCGTGCCCGCCGATCATCCGTTCTGGTCACATCCCAACATCACGGTCACGCCCCATATCGCTGCAGAAACCCGGCCGCTGACCGCAGCACGGGTGATTGCGGAAAACATCCATCGCGGTGAAACCGGACAGCCCTTCATTCACCGCGTTGACCGCAGCCGCGGCTATTGACCGGCCGCGCGGGCGGCGGCTTCGACCCGGGGATACAGCCACCCCATCGCCAGCCCGCGCACCGCATTCAACACCATCAGCGCCGCCCAAAGCCCGTGGTTGCCCCAGAACATTGGCAAGACATAGACCGCAACGCCATAAATCCCCACGCAGACAAGCATGGCATTGCGCATCTCTCGGGTCAGGGTCGCGCCGATGAACACCCCATCCAGCATATAGCTTGCCACGCTGAGCAAAGGCGCGGCGACCAGCCACGGTAAGTAGCGGCGCGCGCTGTCTTGCACCTGCGGGTCACTGGCCATCAGTGCGATGGTCTGCGGTCCGGCAAGGGCAAATACCACGCCCAGGATAAGGGCAGCCCCGATCCCCCATTGTGCGGGCACCCATGCCGCCCGGCGCAACTGCACAATGGATTTTGCGCCAAATGCCTGCCCCACAAGGGATTCTGTCGCAAAGGCAAACCCATCAAGCGCAAAGGATGTGATCATCAGGAATTGCAGCAAGACCTGATTGGCCGCCAATTGCACATCGCCCTGCCGCGCGGCCAGGAACATGAAGCTGGTGAAGCTTAGCTGCAACAGAACAGAGCGGATCATGATGTCGCCATTGATCTGCGCCATCCGTATCAGCTTTGCCCGGTCAAAGATGCGTGCCACCACAGCTGCGCCCAAGGCCCGCATCGGGCCAAAAGCATCGCGTACGCACCAAAACCCAATGGCTGCGCCGATGATCTCGGCGATCAATGTCGCGCTGGCCACACCTTCCACACCCCAGCCCAACTGCAGTACGAAGACAAGATCAAGCGCGACATTGACCGCATTCATCGTCAATTGCAGCACCAAAACTGCCTGCGTCCGCTCCAGCGCGATCAGCCACCCTGTCAGCGCATAAAGCGCGATCGTCAACGGCGCGCCCCAGATGCGGATCGCCAGATAGCTGCGCGCCAGGCCTTCGACCTCTGCGCTGGCGGGGGCGATATGAAAGGCTGCGGCAAACAGTGGCATCTGCAACAAGATCAATGCCAACCCGGCTGCACCTGCAATCAGCAAGGCACGCATCAAGGTCACACTGACCTCGGTGTGATCGCCCGCCCCATGTGCCTGTGCCACAAGCCCGGATGTGCCCATCCGCAAAAATCCAAAAATCCAATAGACCGAGGATAATATTACCGTCGCAATGCCCACAGCCCCAATCGGGGCCGCCGCGCCCAGCTGGCCCACGACGCCTGTGTCCACCGCGCCAAGGATCGGCACCGTGGCATTGGACAGCACGATGGGTAATGCGATGCCTAAAACCCGACGATGGGTGATCGCCGTCCCCGCCCCCTGAACCATTGCCGCCATCAGAGCGTATCTACCGCGCTTTCAGGCATTAGGAAATGCCCCGTGGCCTGCGCGAAAAGACGCGTGCGATTGTCCTGCCATGCCTCCACATGGACCGACGCATAGCGCCGGCCAGACCGGTTGACCCGTGCCCGCGCATAGGCATCGCGCGGCAATCCGCCCCGCAGATAATCGACCGTAAAGTCAATTGTCTTGGGCATCAGAGGCAAGGGTGCATCGGCATGATCAATCAAACCGCCAGCCTCGATCTGGCCCCAATAGGTAGAAAAAGACAGTTCGATAATCGCAGTCACCTCCAAAAAGGCGGCAGTGGCACCCCCATGCAAGGCGCGCAGGGCATGATTGCCGATCAGGCTTTCATCAAAGGGTAAGATCCCTGTCAGCTCATCGCCGCGGCGATCGAAATGCACGCCCAGAAATCCGATATAGGGCACGGCACTGACCAGGCGTTGCAAGGCAGCGTCGCGGCGTTGTTTCACCACTTGAACGGGTTCGACGGGGGCTCTCATGATGCGCGCTCCACGGTAAAGGCACCGGTGGCAGTGGCCACGGGCAAATCCAGCCCTTCTTCGTCATGGGCTGTCGCCCGGATGAAAGCGACAGTCCGGGTCATGTGAAACACGGTGGCGCGCGCGGTAATCACCTGGCCTGGCACGGCCGCACGCATGTAATCAATGCGCAGGTCGATCGTGGCGGTTGAAACCGGTGCCTCTGGATGGGCCATCACCGCCGCGCCAGAACATGTGTCCATCAGGGCCGACACGGCTCCTCCATGGATCACCCGCGTTTGCGGATCCCCGATCAGCTTCTCATTCCAGGGCATGACGATCCGAGCCTCCCCTTCGCCCAGATGCGCGACTTGCATTCCCAGGGTCCGCGCATGGGGCAGCGCATCGATGAAGTCGCGCGCGACGCGTAAGCGCAGCTCTTCATCACGTTTAGGTTGATCTGCCATCGCGCTCTCCATTTCCTGTTCAGCGCGACTATCTATGTGCGAAGATGTCGGCGCAAGACTGCCAATCATCCCAAACTTGACTGAAGAGTCAGGTTGCGACAGGCCGCTTTGCGCGTTAGTTTCACCGGGCAATGGAAAACGATATGACAGATACGCTGAGTTTCAAGGAAATGTGCGCACGTTTCGACGTGACCCCGCGCACCCTGCGCTATTATGAATATATCGAACTTCTGTCGCCCCAAAAGGAGGGCCGCAGCCGTTTTTACGGCCCTCGGGAAGTTGCCCGCCTGACCCTGATTTTACGGGGTAAGCGGTTTGGCTTCAGCCTGGAAGAAATCCGGCAATGGCTGCTGATGTATGATCGCCAAGGAACGGACGAACAGATGCGTACCTTGGTCAAGATGTCCGACCGCCAAATCAGCGTTTTGCAAGAACAACGCAATGAGCTGGATCAGGCCATCGAAGATCTGAAGAACCTGCGCGATGAGGTCGCCGCCAAAGGAACAGACACCGCCCAGTCGGCATCAATTTATAACGAGTAAGGCCGTTTTATTGGCCTGATTGTTGCGTTCATCCTCCCGGCGCAGCAAAAGAATTTTTTTCCAGACGTTCTTTCAGCCCTGACATCACGTCAGTCCTTTTTGTGACGTCACGTTTCGCTGACGTTCACGTCAACCACCATTGTAGTGTGAAGACGGAAATCGAATCTGTCGCGCTTCACGCTCAAAAAGGAAAAATGCGAGAGGCCGCGAATGGAAAATGAAGTAATGACGATCCGCGAAATGTGCGATGCGTTTGCCGTAACGCCGCGCACCCTGCGGTTCTATGAAAGCAAGGAGCTGCTGTTTCCGATCCGGGAAGGACAGAAACGCCTGTTCACCCGTCGTGACCGTGCCCGGTTAAAGCTTATTCTACGCGGTAAGCGTTTTGGCTTTAGCTTGGAAGACATCCGCCAACTTCTTGATCTGTATTCGATCGGGGACCAGCAGGTGACTCAATTGCGTGAGACCCTCAAACTGGCCCGTGAACGCCAGGCCGAGATGGAAGCGCAACGCGATGAATTGGGGGCGGCAATTGCCGAGCTGCGAGAGCAGATTGACATGGGAGAGCAGGCGCTCGCAAAGAAGTCGCGCGAGGTGTCTGCTGCCTAACTAAGGGAGTGAGACATGCCGACTTTCAAAGCCAATACCAAAGACATGCAATTCATCTTGCATGATATGTTGAACATATCGGCTTCGGGCCTGCCCGGACATGACGAGATGGAACGTGACTTCACCGGGGCCGTTCTGGAGGCTGCTGCGAGAGTCGCGGAGGATGTGCTGGCGCCGCTGAATGTGGTTGGGGATCAAGAGGGCTGCGTGCTGGACAATGGCGTCGTGCGCACGCCCAAAGGGTTCGATGCGGCTTTTGCAGCGATGAAAGACGGCGGTTGGACTGCGCTGGACTGTGATGTTGAACACGGCGGACAGGGCATGCCCTTTGCGCTGTATTCTGCGGTGAATGAGATTTTCGTATCGGCCAATATGGCGTTTAATATGTATCAGGGGCTAACCCATGGTGCCTATTCCGCCATCAATGCCCACGGCAATGAGGATCAAAAGTCCAAATGGCTGCCCAAGCTGGCGTCCTGTGATTGGACCGGCACCATGAACCTGACCGAGCCGCATTGCGGCACAGATCTGGGTCTGTTGCGCACCAAAGCAGAGCCGCAAGCGGATGGTAGCTATAAGATCACCGGGCAAAAGATCTTTATTTCCGCCGGTGATCACGATCTGGCTGAAAATATCGTCCATCTGGTGCTGGCCAAGGCACCGGGCGGTGGCGAAGGCACCAAAGGGATTTCCCTGTTTATCGTGCCAAAGGTCATGGTCAATGACGATGGCAGCCTGGGCGCACGCAATGCTGTCAGTGTTGGAAATATCGAAGAAAAGATGGGGATCCACGGCAATTCCACCTGCGTGATGAATTACGATGGGGCGACTGGCTGGCTGCTGGGGGATCTGCATAAAGGCATGCGTGCGATGTTCACGATGATGAACGAAGCGCGATTGGGCGTCGGGTTGCAGGGCTATGCCGTGGCCGAGGCCGCATATCAAAATGCCTTGGCCTATGCCAAGGATCGCCGTCAGGGGCGTGCGGTCACTGGCGCCGCAGAACCATCCGAACCCGCCGATCCGTTGATCGTGCATCCCGACATTCGTCGCAACCTTATGGATCAGAAAAGCTTTGTCGAAGCCGCGCGAGCCTTCACCATCTGGGGCGCGCATCTGATAGATCTGGGCCATGCGGGCGACAAGCAGGCGCATGCGCTCGTGTCGCTTTTGACCCCGGTGATCAAAGGCTTCCTGACCGATCAGGGTTTCCAAAGCGCGGTGCAGGCACAGCAGGTCTTTGGCGGACACGGCTATATCGAAGAATGGGGCATGTCACAATTCGTGCGCGATGCGCGGATCGCCATGATCTACGAAGGGGCGAATGGGGTTCAGGCCCTGGATCTGGTTGGGCGCAAGCTGGCCGCTGATGGTGGCAAACCGATCATGGCCTTCTTTGACCTGATCAAAACAGAGTGCAAGTTGCATGACGATGCGCGTATGGCACCGTTCACCGATGCGCTAAAGGCGGCCTCCAAACAGCTGCAATCCGCTGCGATGTTTTTCATGGAAAACGGCATGAAAACACCCAATGCCGCACTGTCTGGCAGCTATGACTTCATGCATATGATGGGACATGTGTGTCTGGGCTTGATGTGGACCAGAATGGCAGCGTCAGCGATTTCGGCCTTGGATGCGGGCGAAGGTGACGCGCAATATCTGGACGCCAAGTTGGCTACTGGCCGCTATTATATGGCGCGGCAGATGCCTGCTTGCGCCATGCATTTAGCCCGGATTGAAAGTGGCGCAGAGCCAGTTATGGATCTGCCCGCAGATCAATTTTAATACCGGCCCCTACGGGCCACATGCGATTGCCACAAGCCGCATTACGACGGCTTGTGGTGTCACCACATAGCGCAGCATGGATGGCGGGACCCGCACAGGCAGATCCATCACCGCGCCCCTAAACCATTTTATTTGGCAGAGGCCGCACCCACTGTGCCGCCCACAACCGCGCCGACCGGGCCTGCCACAAGCGCACCGCCCAGACCGCCTGTCGCTGCCCGTTCCGTCGCATTGTGGCCACAGGCGGACAGTGTAAGAACGCTCGCTGCAATCATTGCTAAGCTCATGATTTTCATTCCTCAAACCTTCCACGTTCAATTTAAAGGTTAGACGCCTGATCAGGTGCTTGGTTCCATCACACAATTGTGCGCACATGCGCCGCGCCGCCCATGCCCGGTTCAAATTCTTGCCACAATAGCTGGATATTGATGCCCAAAGCCGAAAGTGAGCAGATGCCTGAACGCCTTAAATTGACCCGAAAATTCCCCGCCGCGATGACCAACAAAGCCTATCGTCGACTGGGTCAATTCGCAGCTGAAGCCGAGATCACGCCGGATGAGGCGCTGACATTTTTATTTGAAAACTTTGGCTCCGTGACAAAGTCAGACAATCTTAGCCACCGTTTGCGCTTGTTCAAAGCAGAGCTTGCCGACCGCAAACGTTGACCGCTTAGTCGCGCCGCCACGTCACGCCCATGTGACGTTGCGGCGAATAGGCTTGCCTCCCCTTACCTGCGGGTCAATCATCCGCAAATATAGTCACACGCCGCCCGCAATCGGGACGGACAGGGGGAGAGAGCCAGATGGTTGCACAACTCTATTGTTTTGGGGAAAGCGGTAATGCCTATAAGGCAGCGCTGACAATGACATTGGCCGGGTTTGAATGGAGCCCCGTCTATGTCGATTTCTTCAATGGCGAAACCCGAACACCGGAATTTCGCGCCATCAATCCGATGGGCGAATGCCCCGTGTTGGTTGATCAGGGCCAGACATTGACCCAATCAGGCATGATCCAACTGCATGTGGCCGAGGCCACGGGAAAATTCACCCCCACGCCCGAGGTCATGCGCTGGCTGTTTTGGGACAACCATAAGGGCAGCTCGCAATTTGGGGCCCTACGCTTCATGATGAATTTCTTGCCCGAAGACAAACGCCCGCAAGAGGCGATTGGATGGCTATCGGGCCGGGTTCAGGCCGCACTGACCACATTGAATGATCATTTGGCGGGGCGTGACTGGATTGCGGGTGATGGCCCCAGCTTGGCCGATTTTGCCTGCTGCGCCTATCTCTATTACCCTGAACCATTTGGCTATAGCGCCACAACATTTCCGAATATCGCCGCGTGGTTGGACCAGATTAGCGCCATACCAGGTTGGAAACACCCCTATGACATGATGCCCGGAAGCCCTGCAGACCGCGCCTGAACCGCGCCCATGCATTCCGGTTGGAGGAGGACCGAAGATGACCGAAGCCTATATCTATGATGCTTGCCGCACCCCGCGCGGCAAAGGCCGCAAAAACGGCGCGCTGCATGAGGTAACATCGCTGGCGCTATCGGCGCGGATATTGAACGCGGTTGCAGCGCGCAATGGCCTGACGGGCCACGCGGTAGAGGACGTAATCTGGGGCAATGTCACGCAGGTTGGGGAACAGGGTGGATGCCTGGCCCGCTCTGCCGTGCTGGCATCTGATCTGGACGAATCCATTCCGGGCCTGTCTATCAACCGCTTTTGCGCCTCCGGTATGGAGGCGGTGAATTTGGCGGCCAATCAGGTGCGTGGTGGTGCAGGTCAGGCCTATATCGCTGGCGGGGTCGAAATGATGGGCCGGGTTGCAATGGGATCCGACGGGGCGGCAATTGCGGTAGATCCCAGCCTTGCGATGAACAGCTATTTCGTGCCACAGGGCATCTCTGCTGACATTATTGCAACCGAATACGGCTTTAGCCGCGAGGATTGCGACGCGTTGGCAGCACTTTCACAACAACGCGCGGCGCAGGCTTGGGCGGACAATCGCTTTGCGAAATCCATCGTCCCGGTGACCGATCAAAACGGGCTGACGATTTTGGACCGTGATGAATATATGCGCCCGGACACAACAGCGCAGGCGCTGTCGGCGCTGAAAGCCAGCTTCAAGGATATGGGGGAAACGATGCCCGGCTTTGATGCTGTGGCAAAGCTGAAATACCCGCATCTAGAGGTGGTGAACCATGTCCACCATGCCGGGAACTCCTCTGGGATTGTGGATGGCGCAGCGGCAGTGTTGATTGGAAACAAGGAATTTGGCGAGGCACATGGGCTGAAACCGCGCGCGCGAATTCGCGCCACATGTAAAATCGGCACGGACCCCACCATAATGCTGACAGGCCCTGTCCCGGCCACGCAAAAGATCCTACGCGACAGTGGCATGTCGATTTCAGACATCGACCTGTTTGAGGTTAACGAAGCCTTCGCGGCCGTGGTGTTGCGATTCATGCAGGCGTTTGATGTCGACGAAAGCCGTGTAAATGTGAATGGCGGCTCTATCGCGATGGGCCACCCTTTGGGTGCCACGGGAGCGATAATCATCGGCACATTGCTTGATGAACTGGAACGGCGCGACCTGACCACGGGCCTTGCGACGCTATGCATCGCCTCGGGCATGGGTGCCGCCACAATCATCGAACGCGTGTGAGGCCGGGCATGGATCTGATCAACGCAATACCGAACCGCTGCACCGCTTCAAAACGCAATCAGAACGTGCATTTTGTGAACGGCTACAGCCGTTCCACGCATATGGACGGGCAAGCAGATCTGCCCGAGGGAGGAAAAAATGGCTGATTTTACCTATGAACTCGGTGCCGATGGCGTGGGTGTGATTACCTGGGATGTCCCGGATAAATCCATGAATGTGCTAAGCTTAGAAGGGCTTTCGGTGCTTGATGGGTTGATCGATCAGGCGCTTGCGGACGCGGCATGCAAAGGCGTCATCTTGACCTCTGGCAAAGAGGATTTTGCGGCCGGGATGGATTTGAATGTTTTGGCCGGGATGCAAGCCCAGGGCGCGCAAGGTGTCTTTGACGGTATCATGGCAATGCATCATCTGATGCGCAAAATTGAACGCGCCGGAATGGATCCTAAAACCCTGAAAGGTGGGAAGCCGATTGTGGCGGTTCTGCCGGGCACGGCCTTGGGCATCGGGCTGGAAATTCCGCTGTCATGTCACCGGATTTTCAGCGCCGATAACCCTAAGGCCAAGATCGGCCTGCCTGAAATCATGATTGGCATCTTCCCCGGCGCAGGTGGCACCACACGGATGTCGCGCAAACTGGGCGCGATGGCTGCTGCGCCATATTTGCTGGAAGGCAAACTGTCCAACCCAAAGGCCGCAAAAACAGGCGGTTTAATTGATGAGGTCAGCGCCGATCCAATGCAAGCCGCACGTGACTGGGTCTTGCAAGCCAAAGATAGCGATCTGGTAAAACCCTGGGATGCCAAGGGTTATAAAATGCCTGGCGGCGCGCCTTATCATCCTGCGGGGTTCATGACCTTTGTCGGCGCCAGCGCGATGATCAACGGCAAAACACAAGGCGTGTATCCGGCCGCGAAGGCGCTGTTATCCTCGGTCTATGAAGGGGCGCTGGTGCCCTTTGACCAAGCCCTAAAAATTGAAGCGCGCTGGTTTACCTCGGTTTTGATGAACCCGTCTTCCTCGGCGATGATCCGGTCGTTATTCTTGAACAAAACCGCATTGGAAAAAGGTGCCAACCGCCCCGATGTGCCAAGCCAAACCGTACGCAAGCTTGGGGTTTTGGGCGCGGGGATGATGGGCGCAGGAATTGCGCTGTCATCAGCCATGGCTGGCATTGAGGTGATATTGATTGATGCCGATCAAACGGCAGCAGAGCGCGGAAAATCCTATAGTGCGGCCTATCTGGATAAGGGGATCAAGCGGCGCAAGACAACACCCGAAAAGAAGGCCGCCGTTCTGGATCTGATCACCGCGACCACAGACTATGCCGCGCTGCACGATTGCGATCTGGTGATCGAAGCGGTGTTTGAAGATCCCAAGGTAAAGGCAGAGGTCACCGCCCGCGCCGAAGCGGCGATGCCCAAAGATGCGATTTTCGCAACCAATACATCCACTTTGCCGATCACAATGTTGGCCAAAGCCGCGACCAGCCCCACGCGGTTCATCGGGATCCATTTCTTCTCTCCGGTGGAGAAAATGAACCTGGTCGAGATCATCAAAGGTGCCGAAACCGGTGAGGTCGCGGTGGCCAAAGCGTTGGATTTCGTGCGCCAGATCCGCAAAACACCGATTGTCGTCAATGATGCACGCTTCTTCTATGCCAATCGCTGCATCATTCCCTATCTGAATGAGGGGATGCGGATGGTGTCCGAAGGGGTTGCCCCGGCATTGGTTGAAAACGCGGCGAAAATGGTTGGCATGCCGTTGGGCCCCTTGCAACTGGTAGATGAGACCTCGATCGAGCTGGGCGTAAAAATTGCCAAGGCGACAAAAGCGGCGATGGGCGATGCCTATCCCGACAGTGCCGTCGATGAGGTCCTGTTCTGGATGGCCGATCAGGGGCGTTTGGGCCGCAAAGCAAAGGCAGGCTTCTACAGCTATGATGATGCGGGCAAACGCACATTGCTGTGGGATGGGCTGACACAGCACTACACGCCTGGCGCACAGCCCAGCGTCGAGACAGTACAACATCGCCTGCTGATGGCGCAGGTGCTAGAGGCGGTTCGCGCCTTTGAGGCTGGCGTTTTGACCGATATCCGCGAAGGCGATGTCGGCGCGATCCTAGGCTGGGGGTTTGCCCCATGGTCGGGCGGCCCGTTTGCATGGCTGGATATCATTGGCGCGGCCCGGGCCGTTGATATCTGCACCGCATTAGAGGCAGCACATGGTCCGCGCTTTGCTGCCCCGGCCCTTCTGCGCGAAATGGCCGCCAAAGGCGAAAAATTCTATGATCGTTACGGCAGCGGCCAGCAGGCCGCGTGATCACAGGCGCGTAAAATGACCAAAGCCGGGCTGACGAGGCCCGGCTTTGACATATCTGTTTCGCAAAGGATCAGCCTTCGCAGCTGTCCAATGCCGCGACCAAGGCCCGCGCCGTTTCAATCGGCAAGGACGCATAACCCTGTGTGTTGTCTTCCAAGAACACCTCAATCCCACGGCGATCATGGGCGGCGGCCTGACAATGGATCATTCCGGCACCATTGGCATAGATGACCTGTTCTTCTTCAAACTCCAGAACAAAGACTTCGGTGGTGCCCATTGGTTCAATCCGTGTGATGCCGTTATAACCTTCCAACGCGGCAGAGGGGATCATGGCAAAGGGGTCGCCAAAGACGCTTTCGGCTAGGTCACTTTCGATCATCACGTTTTGCTCAGGCAGAAGCAGCAACGGCGTTGCATTGCCCAAGGCACCGGCGGGAACCGCCAATGGCAAAGCGTGGCGCGGGCAATTGCCCTGCCCGGTCCAAAGCTGTGCACGTTTCACCTGCGCAACAGCACGTGGCCCATTGTCAAAAGTGGTGATTTTATCGCCCGGCTGAATTGCCTCAATCGGGCGCCAGCCGTGTTCGCTGTGAATTTTCGTGCCGCTTACGATACCCTCGGCCTGAACCGTTTCGGCCTGCGTAAAACCGTCAACATAGTCCGAAGCCTCATACAGCGCCTCATGACCCCATGTGGTGCGGCTTTTGGTCGTCAATCCAAACATCGCGTGCGTCCCATGCATGCCCAACTGAATCAGGGCGTTCCCGTTGTGGTTAATATCACCAACGGCTCGGGATGATTCGTGGGCCATAATTAGGCCAAAAAAGGGCAATACAGCAAAGCTTGGCAACAAACATCGGCCAAGGGGGAAATTGTTCCCGTCGACCTTGGGTCAACTGGTTCAGTCTGGGCGCAAGGACAGGCTGGACGCCCAATCACGGTTAATAGCTATAGTGAAAGCGCGTGATATCAGCACGGCACAGATCGGCCACCAGATCACGCTGGCGCGGGTCGTAATATGCGCGCCAATCGCGCCCCCTATCCGAGGTATTGGCCCGGGCAAGCGGTGTGATATTGAACCCCAGATGGGCCTCCAGCGGGGCGGCATCTTCGTCCAAATGTTCCAATCGCAGATAGGCATTACAGTGCTCTGCCCCATTGGGTAGGGTCATATAGGTGCTATAGGGGGCGGCGCGAAGGCTGTGCTGTATCTTCGGATCAGCAAGAAATGCAGTAAAATCGACCTTTTGCGCCAAGGCCACCGCGGGATGGGCAAACCGTTGGTGCCGCAACCAATGGTAATAACTGACAATCCGGTCCCACGGGTTGCGCACCAGTGTAAAGGTGAAATAGCGCTGTGCTTGATCCAAGCTGTATAGCCCGATCCCATCGGCAAGGGTGGAATGTTTCCACAGCCGCCCCTGTGTCGTGACATCTGAAAGCCTGCGCTTACGTCGCTGTGCTTTGGGCGTGTCCCCTACCATAAGGTCATCGGCCATCGCCCGTGACTCTAACGCCAGAGCCAAAGCCGTGCCGCCAGTTTTCGGGATATGCACAAAAATGAACTTGCGGCCATGGGAGACGATCATACCATAAATGATGCCCGAAAACGCTGCCCTGGAAAAGCCCCACAATGGCGCAAATGCGCAGTAGAACGGCCCGAAGTCATGTCACCATCAATTGACGCTCCGCTGCGATGCGCTACAATCTATAGTAACGATAAAAAGCAGTTTATTTGGAAAGATCGAGCCAGCATGATCGCCCTTCCGCAGTATGACCGTCTGGAATCGATTGGGTTATGGCGCGAGACGCCCGACGCTCAGCGCCGGGACGTTATCGTATCCTTTGGCGATGCGACCCTAGTGATCGCAGATGAAAAATCCGGACAGGCGATCACCCATTGGTCACTGCCTGCAATGATCCGGCGCAATCCGGGCAAGCAGCCAGCCATTTACGCCCCCAGCGAAGACCCCAGCGAAGAGCTGGAGCTGACCGATGATGTGATGATCGAAGCGATCGAAAAGGTCCATGCTGTTATCGCCGCCAAACGCCCGCATCCGGGGCGCTTGCGCGGTGTTCTTTTCGGTCTGGCCGGTGTGTCGATCGTGGCATTGGGTGTATTATGGCTGCCCAATGCGCTGGTGGAACATGCGGCCCGCGTCGCACCCATGCCGATCCGGGCAGAGATCGGACGACAGATCCTAGCCGACATGAGCAGTTTGACAGGAACGCCCTGCCGTGCCCCGGCAGGCATGGCTGCGCTGCATGCTTTGGCAACGCGGCTTCAGGGGCCAGAAACAATCATTGTGCTGCCCGGCGGGATCAACAGCGCACGGCGATTGCCTGGCAAAATCACCGTTCTGGGGCGCGGCGCGATTGATACAGTGGACACGCCCGAAGTCGCCGCAGGGCAGGTTATTGCGGCAGAGCTGACTGTTGCACAACAAGATCCGCTGGAAAAATTCCTGCAATGGGCTGGACTGCGTGCAGCCTTTACATTGCTAACCACAGGTGCACTGCCACAAGAGCAGATCCGCGGCTATGGCGCAGAACTTTTGCAAACCTCGCCCCTTCGTTCCAGTGATACTATGTTGTTGCAGGCCTTCGCACAGGCGGGTGTGTCATCCACCCCCTATGCGTATTCCCTGGATCCCAGCGGCGAAACGGTCCTGGGCCTGATAGAGGCCGACCCGTTCAAAGGCGCGCCAGCCCCCACCCCCGTGCTGCGCGATGCGCAATGGGTCGCTTTGCAAGACATTTGCGAAAGTTGACATACAAAAGGCGGCACCAACAGCCGCCCTTTAGATTTGCTTCAACATACTCGCACATCGGGTTTAACGGATAAACGCATCCCCGAAACCCGACGCCCGCGCCGCACGCAATGCCGATTGCAGCTGCGACGTAGAAGAGAACGGCCCGGCCAGAACAACCTGCAACCCACCGCTGCGCGCGCTGGTCACGGGCAAACCCATTCCAGACAGACGCGCTTTTGCTCCGGCCGCATTCGCCGCCTGACCAAAGCTGCCAACCTGTACATAACGCCCCTTGGCCGCAGCTGCTGGCCGCGCCGGGCTGCTTTTGGACGAGTATTGCACCACATTGTAATCAGTCTGGGCCGCGCTTGTTTGCACCTGAACTGCAATTTTCCGGCGCACTGGCGTGTTACGCGTGACCAAACGCGCAGGCACCTCATTGGTCCAGATCTGCGCCATCTGCGCATCGCCCGCATCTGCGCGTGGGCCGCGATAAGGGTTCAAACGCCCATCGGAAAACGCCGGACGATAGCCTGTGCCGCCATGCGATTTGGTTGCCACCGTCACCGGCGCTAAGGTTGCAGGCCCGGACGGCAGTTTCACATAGACTTCATTCGGGATCAGCTCGGCGGCATAGGGGCTGGTCCGCGCATAGGCCTGCTGCGGGTTTTGCGCCGCAGCCACCGGCATCTGTGGGGAAACCGAAGTGACACCGGTTGTCGGTAAGGCGGTGGTATTGCGATACATTGCCGTGGAACGGGTCGGCATGGTCGCCTGCGCCGTGCCGCCCGCCATATAGGGAGAGACATATCCCGATGCCGGGGCCACATTGAGCCCCGGAACGGCAGCGGCATTGATAAACGCCGCCGGGTTTTCCACCGGTGCGCCACACCGCAGAACAGTGCGCCCGTTGGACAGGCTATACCGCTGAGCCGAAGTCACACCATTGGGGCAGGCCGTCGTTGTCACAGTGCGCACTGATGCAATTTCCGCCACATCCGTACCGCCTGTAAACGCATATGGCGAGACATACTGCCCCGCCGAAGCTGGCACCGCAGGGGAATGGGGCATATTCAGCGATGTGATCACGCGATCGACAGGCGGCGCGGCGGGGGCTGGCGCGGTGACCTTGCGAACGGCTGTTGGGCGCGGGGCAGGCTTTGGCACCATAGCAGAAGCGATCGTCTCCATCGGGGCACCGGTTGCCGTGCCAAAGCTTGTGGCAGAGGCCGCTGGACGCGCCGGTTTCGTCACTGGCGCTGTGGTGGGCCGTGCAGAGGCAACCTCGGCTGTGTCGGCCTGCGGTGCTGGCGCGGTACGAGCAATGTCTAAAACGGGGCGGGCCTCGCCTGCGAATGTTGGCTTATAATTGCACAGGGGCGTGCGGTCACGGTTCACACGTGGCACCCAACGCACGTTCTCCCCGTAGCCTGCACGTACGAAGACGCAGCCCGCGCTATCGACATATTGCCGCCCGGAATAGGATGCCGGCGGCAGCTCCATCGGGGCAGAGCCCTGCGCGAGGCCACGCTCGGGTGTGATACCGATGATCGCCGCTATAACAGCCGCCGTAATTCCCAAACCGAAATGCATTTTTGCCCCCGCAAATACCTTTCAGCGAAGATGCCGGATGACACCGCGCAAGTAAAGGGACTACGCCCTATTTTGTGCCAAACATACGGTCACCCGCATCCCCTAGACCCGGAATGATATAACCGTGATCATTTAGCCCCTCATCCAGCGCGGCAGTGATCACCGGAACATCGGGATGGGCTTGACGCATGCGCTCCACGCCTTCAGGGGAGGCCAAAAGACACAGGAACCTGATGTTTTTTGCGCCTTTTGCCTTTACCAGATCCAGCGCCGCGACCGAGGAATTCCCCGTTGCCAGCATCGGGTCAACCACAATCGTCATCCGCTCTTCCAAACTTGCGGGCAGCTTGCAGTAATATTCCACCGGTTGCAGCGTCTGTGGGTCACGATACAACCCGACAAACCCCACCCGTGCCGCCGGGATCAGTTCCAGAATACCGTCCATCAGCCCATTCCCGGCCCGCAAGATAGAGATTAGCGCAAGCTTCTTGCCCTCTAAAATCGGGGCCTGCATCTCGCACATAGGTGTGGTGATGGTGGTCTGCGTCAGATCCAGCTCTCGCGTTACCTCATAGGCCAATAGCAAGCTGATTTCGCGCAGCAATTGACGAAAGGATGCAGTCGAGGTTTCGGTTTTCCGCATCAACGTCAGTTTGTGCTGGACCAATGGATGCGTGACGACGGTCAGATGAGTGCTCAAGGTCTTCTCCTTCACAGGAAGCTTCGGCCCGGCCCTGCCGCCGGGATTTGCAGATGATCGGCCACAGAGGCCGCAATATCGGTGAAATCGCGCTGACCGATGGCGCGTGCGCCACGCCCCCAGCCAAGGATCGGCACGCGTTCGCGCGTATGGTCTGTGCCGCACCAACTAGGATCATTGCCATGATCGGCGGTAAAAATTGCCAGATCGCCGGGGCGCAAACGGGCCAGAAAGATCCCAACCTGTGTATCAAACCATTCCAATGCGCGGGCATAGCCTGACACATCGCGCCTATGGCCCCAAAGACTGTCAAATTCGACGAAATTCGCAAATGTCAGGCTGCCCGGCTCCGCCTCAAGCGCAAGGCGCTGCAGATGCGTCATCAAGGCGGCATCCCCGGCCCCTTTATGCAGATGCGCGATGCCGCGATGGCTGAAAATATCGCCGATTTTGCCAACCGCGTGGGTGACGCGCCCGGCCTGCGTGGCCCAATCCAGCAGCGTGGGCTGCGGTGGGGCGATCGCGTAATCGCGCCTGTTAGGCGTGCGCTCAAACGCTCCCGGAGTGCCCAGGAAGGGGCGTGCGATCACCCGGCCGATTTTACGTTGATGCAAGATCGGAGCCAGCTGTTCACATAGCGACAGCAGGCGGTCCAGCCCGAAGGCCACTTCATGCGCAGCAATCTGAAACACACTATCGGCAGAGGTATAGCAGATCGGCCACCCCGTCTGCAGATGCTGCGCCCCAAGGGCGCGCAGAATATCTGTGCCAGAAGCATGGCAATTGCCCAAAATCCCTTGGGTGCCGGCGATCTGCATCACCGCATCGACCACATCGGCAGGAAAGCTGTTGGTTTTATCGCGGAAATAACCCCAATCCCACGGAACAGGCACACCGGCCAGTTCCCAATGACCAGAGGGGGTGTCTTTGCCGTTGGAGTGCTCATTTCCGACGCCCCACAGCCCCTGCGGCACTGCGCCCAAACCCATCCCTGCCGGATCTGCATCCGTCGCCTCTGTTTCAGACGGACCGCTTGCCAAAGCCAAAGCCGCCCCAAGGCCCAGCTGATCCAAAACCGGCATACGCAACGGGCCACGCCGCCCGCCCTGCGCTGCGCCTTGCGCACATGCCTGTGCGATATGGCCCAGCGTATTCGCCCCGGTGTCGGGCGTGGTTCCATTGAAAAACGACCCGGCATCGGGCGCGCCCCCAATACCCACCGAATCCATCACGATCAGGAACGCCCGGGTCACTGGGTGATCCTTTCATGGATCAAATTTGGCTCCGGCACCGGGGCCGCCCCGACATGATAGGCGCGCTGCACCACACGGGCGCAGGCCTGTGCGGCCTCTTCCGTAGCGGCGTGGATAAGTGCAATCGGTTCGCCCACCTCGACCTGCTGACCAATTCGCGCCAATCCCGACAGGCCGACGCTGGGATTGACCTTGTCGCCAGCACGCAGACGCCCGCCGCCAAGATCCACCACAGCCTCCCCCAGAATCCGCGCATCAATCCGCGACACAACACCGTCACGCGCTGCGGGCACAGGGCGCAGCACCGGCGCAGAGGGCAGGCGATCCAAGAACCGCTCTACAAAATCCGCTGGGCCACCCATGGCCGCGACCATCTTGCCGAAATATTCTGCCGCCTGGCCACTTTCGATGGCCTGATCAATCCGCGCAAACCCGTCTTCGCGCGTCTTGACGATCCCGGCCAACAAAAGCGCTTCACCACCCAACGCCGAGGTCACATCCCATAGCGCATCATTGACATCCTGTCCGGTCAGGGTCTCCAGGACCTCGATCACCTCTAGCGCGTTGCCCGCCGTGCGCGAAAGGCTCTGGTTCATGTCGGTGATCAGCGCAGAGGTCTTGCAGCCTGCCCCATTCGCCGTTTCCACCAAGGCCCGTGCCAAGGCGCGCGCATCATCCATATCCGTCATGAACGCGCCAGAGCCCACTTTGACATCCAGAACCAATCCCTGAAGCCCGGCAGCCAGCTTTTTCGACAAAATCGACGGGGTGATCAAGTCAATGCTTTCCACCGCGCCGCAAATATCGCGCACCGCGTATAATCGGCGATCGGCAGGCGCAATCGCGTCACTGGCACCTGCAATCGCACACCCCACTTGACCTACGATCTTTTGCAACCCCTCTACACCGTGATCAACACGATAGCCCGGAATTGCCTCCATTTTATCCAATGTGCCGCCGGTATGGCCCAGACCCCGGCCAGAGATCATCGGAACATAACAGCCACATGCCGCCAGTGCCGGCGCCAGCAACAATGAGACACAATCGCCCACTCCGCCCGTGGAATGTTTGTCGATTACTGGGCCGGGCAAATCCCAGTTCAGCACCTGACCGCTGTCGCGCATCCCTTCGGTCAGGGCAACACGCCCGCTGACCCCGATCCCGCGCAGCAGCACGGCCATCGCAAAGGCCCCCGCCTGCGCATCGCCGACCTGATCATTTGCCAGACCATGGGCAAACCACCGTGCGTCCTCGGCCGACAGACCGCCACCGTCCCGCACTGTTTGAATGATCCGGCGCGCATCCATCAGCTGTGATCCATATGCGAAGCATCGAACCGGCCGGGCAACAGATCACTGATTGTGGTTTGCAATGTGGCACCTGCCGTGGTGCCCAATGTCACAACAACATCGCCTGCGCCAAATTCCGCCAGCTTTTGCCGGCACCCGCCGCAGGGTGGCACAGGGCTGGGGCTATCAGCGATCACCGCAACCTCGACCAGCTGCGTTTCACCGGCGGCAATCATCGCAGCAATTGCGCCGGCTTCGGCGCAGGTGCCCTCTGGATAGGCGACGTTTTCGACATTGACGCCGCGATAGATATGCCCCGACGCACTGCGGATCGCCGCGCCAACAGAAAATTTTGAATAGGGCGCATAGGCATTGGGGCGCACCGCGCGAGCATCATCCAGTAGCGACATCAATACATCCTTGGCTTGGTGGGGCAGATTTAGTGACGCGGTTCACTTTCGGTGAAACTGCAACGCACCGCAAGCCGATGCAAGCATCCATCCGCGCCCATGCGAATCTGCGACGAAAGCTGTCACGCCCGAAAGACGGTGCAAAACTGGTTAGAATAAGCAACCAATTCACGCGGTGTTGACGCTGTTTCCTTTCGCCCACTGCGAGAACCCTTGCATAAAAGCGGCGCTTGGGTCATTGCGAATGCAAAACTGGTTTAACATTAAACCAACTGATGAGGAGGCCCCGCTCATGGTTGAAGAACGCAGCGACACCCCACGCCATCCGGCTTTGGATTATCACGAATACCCCAAGCCCGGTAAGCTAGAGATCCGCGCGACCAAACCGATGGCCAATGGCCGCGATCTGGCCCTGGCCTATAGCCCGGGCGTGGCCGAAGCCTGCCTTGAGATCAAGGACACGCCTGCGGATGCATCGCGCTACACTGCGCGGGGCAATCTGGTTGGGGTTGTCAGCAATGGCTCGGCGGTGCTGGGTCTGGGCAACATCGGGGCGCTGGCGTCGAAACCTGTGATGGAAGGCAAGGCGGTTCTGTTTAAGAAATTCGCCCATATCGACTGCTTTGACATCGAGCTGGACCAATCAGACCCTGAGAAACTGGCCGAAATCGTCTGCGCGATGGAGCCTACCTTCGGCGCGATCAACCTTGAAGACATCAAAGCCCCCGACTGCTTTATCGTCGAAAAAATCTGCCGTGAGCGGATGAACATCCCGGTATTCCACGATGATCAGCATGGCACGGCCATCGTTGTCGGCGCGGCAGCGACCAATGCGCTGCATATCGCGGGCAAAAAGATGGAAGACATCAAGATCGTGTCGACCGGCGGCGGCGCTGCGGGCATTGCCTGTCTGAATATGCTGATCAAGCTGGGCGTAAAGCGTGAAAACATCTGGCTGTGCGACATTCACGGACTGGTCTATGAAGGCCGTGAAATTGACATGAACCCACATAAATCTGCCTTTGCCCAGGTGTCAGACAAACGCGATCTGGCAGATGTGATCGACGGGGCGGATCTGTTCCTTGGCCTGTCGGGCCCCAATGTGCTTAAGCCTGAGATGGTCAAGAAAATGGCCTCACGGCCGATCATTTTCGCCCTGGCCAACCCCAATCCTGAAATCATGCCCGACCTGGCCCGAGAGATTGCCCCAGATGCGATCATCGCCACCGGGCGTTCGGATTTCCCTAATCAGGTCAATAATGTCTTGTGTTTCCCATTCATCTTCCGTGGCGCACTGGATGTGGGCGCGACCGAGATCAATGACGAAATGCAGATCGCCTGTGTCGAGGGCATCGCAGAGCTGGCGCGGATCACCACCTCTGCCGAGGCGGCCGCCGCGTATCAAGGGGAGAAACTGACATTTGGGGCCGATTATCTGATCCCCAAACCCTTTGACCCGCGTTTGATCGGCATTGTCGCCACCGCGGTTGCCAAGGCCGCGATGGATACCGGCGTCGCCCAGCGCCCGCTGGACTGCCTGAAAACCTATAAGCGCAAGCTGGAAGGCACGGTGTTCAAATCTGCCCTGCTGATGCGTCCGGTGTTTGAGGCCGCAGCCCATACCAACCGCAAAATCGTCTTCTCCGAAGGCGAGGATGAGCGCGTGCTGCGTGCCGCACAGGCCATGTTGGAAGAAACCACCGAGACGCCGATCCTGATTGGCCGTCCCGATGTCATTGCCATGCGCTGCGAACGCGCGGGTCTGACGTTAGATCTGAATGAGACACAGATTGTGAACCCGGAGAATGATCCACGGTATCGGGATTACTGGAACACCTATCATGAGTTGATGTCGCGTCAGGGTGTCACGCCGGATCTGGCCCGCGCCATTATGCGCACCAATACCACCGCCATTGCCGGGGTCATGGTGCATCGTGAAGAAGCAGATTCCCTGATCTGCGGCACATTTGGCCAGTTTGGCTGGCACCTGAATTACATTCGTCAGATCCTGGCCCGCAAAGGCCGCCATCCACAAGGCGCGCTGTCGCTGTTGATCATGGAAGACGGCCCGCTGTTCATCGCGGACACCCATGTGCATCACACACCGACGCCGGAACAGATCATGGAGACATGTATTGGTGCTGCCCGCCATGTCCGCCGCTTTGGCCTGACGCCGAAAGTCGCGCTATGTTCGCACAGCCAATTCGGCAATCTTGACATTGATACTGGCCACCGGATGCGGGCCGCAATGAACCTGCTGGAGGCGCGCGAAGTCGATTTCGCCTTTGAAGGTGAGATGCATGTGGATGCGGCATTAAAACAGCCCTTGCGCGAACGTCTGCTGCCTGAAGGCCGGTTTGAAGGTGCCGCGAATGTGCTTGTCTTTGCCTCTACCGACACCGCATCTGCTGTGCGCAACATCTTGAAGACCAAGGCGAACGGCTTGGAAGTCGGACCGATTTTGATGGGGATGGGCAACCAGGCGCATATCGTCACGCCGTCGATTTCTACCCGTGGCTTGCTAAATATGGCCGCCATCGCAGGCACGCCCGTTACGCAATATGGCTAAGCGCCGCCCGCAAAGCCGGTAACCCGACATAATGCGCGTCCCGCCTGCCAAGATCTCTTGGCAGGCGTTTTTCGTCTTGGGCTTTATGGGTTTCAGACGCGTAGCGCGATCGCCACGCCCGGCTTTGCAAATCCCTTGCAAAACCTTACCCCAAGTATGCAACTCGATACTTTTGCAAATATTTCGCGAGATCTACGCAAGGATTTCATCCATAGGGTGAATTTACTTTGCAATAATGTTGCCCGCATATGAACCATTGCATTACAAAAGATCGCACTTAGGAGGAGGGCAAGATGCGCTATAAAGACGTTCGTGACGCGTGGAAGGCGGATCCAGAAGCATTCTGGATGCAGGCTGCCGATGAAATTTCATGGGATCGCCCCCCCTCTAAAGCGCTGTTTGATGCAGACCACCCGAATTACGAATGGTTCTCCGATGGGATGGTCAACACCTGCTGGAATGCGGTGGACCGCCATGTCGAAGCAGGCCGCGGTGATCAAATCGCAATACAACATGAAAGCCCGATCACCCATGCGACCAAAGGTGTGACCTATACAGAGCTGCGCGACCGCGTTGCGACCTTGGCCGGGGCGCTGAAAATGCGCGGGATTGAAAAAGGCGACCGTGTCATCATCTATATGCCGATGATCCCCGAAGCCTTGATTGCCATGCTGGCCTGCGCACGGATTGGCGCGATTCACTGCGTGGTCTTTGGCGGATTCGCAGCGGCGGAATTGGCGGTGCGCATTGACGATTGCACGCCCAAGGCCATTATCGCGGCCTCTTGCGGATTGGAACCGGGCCGCGTGGTGCATTACAAACCCCTGGTCGATGCGGCGATTGACCAAGCACAGCACAAGCCGGAATTTTGTGTGATATTCCAACGCGAGCAAGAGGTCGCGAAGCTGACCCCCGGCCGCGATTTTAGCTGGCATGGGTTCCAATATGGCGTCAAAGCCGCCGATTGCATTCCTGTCGAGGGCAATCATCCGGCCTATATCCTATATACATCCGGAACCACCGGACAGCCCAAAGGTGTGGTGCGCCATACGGCGGGCCATCTGGTCGCGCTACAATGGTCGATGAAGAATATCTACAATATTGAAGCTGGCGACAGGTTCTGGGCGGCTTCTGATGTTGGGTGGGTCGTTGGCCACAGCTATATCTGTTATGGGCCGCTGATCGCCGGTGCGACGACCGTGGTATTTGAGGGCAAACCAGTGGGCACCCCACATCCGGGCGCCTTTTGGCGCACTATCCAGAACATGCGCATCAAAAGCTTTTTCACCGCGCCAACAGCCCTGCGCGCAATCCGGCGCGAAGATCCCAAAGGCGAATGGATCAAGCGGTATAAGTTGCATGACCTTCAGGCCTTGTTTCTGGCCGGGGAACGGGCCGATCCTGACACGATAAAATGGGCGCAAGAACATTTGAACGTGCCTGTCATCGACCATTGGTGGCAAACCGAAACCGGCTGGGCGATTGCCGCCAACCCGCTTGGAATTGAGCGACTGCCGGTAAAGATCGGCTCTCCTTCCGTTGCGATGCCGGGCTATGATGTGCGCGTGCTCGATGAAGGCGGCCATGTGGTCAAATCCGGCACATTGGGCGCCATCGCGATCAAACTGCCTTTGCCACCGGGAACATTGCCAACATTGTGGAATGCTCAAGATCGCTTCCGCACAAGCTATTTGCAGCAATTCCCCGGATATTATGAGACCGGCGACGCAGGATATATGGATGACGATGGGTATCTTTACATCATGGCGCGCACGGATGATGTGATCAATGTCGCCGGGCATCGTCTGTCGACCGGCGCAATGGAAGAGGTTCTGGCCGCCCATCCCGATGTCGCAGAATGCGCTGTTATCGGTGCGGCGGACCCGCTGAAAGGGCAGGTTCCAATCGGCTTTGTCTGCCTGAACACAGGCACAACCAAACCGCATCAACAGATCATTCAAGATTGCGTGCAGATGATGCGCGACCAAATCGGTCCGGTTGCGGCGTTCAAGCTCGGCTGCGTGGTGGATCGCCTGCCCAAGACGCGCTCTGGCAAGATTTTGCGCGCTACAATGGCCAAGATCGCGGATGGAGAGCCCTTCCGAATGCCTGCGACGATTGATGATCCGGCAATTTTGGATGAGGTTTCGATGGCGCTGCGCGCCCTCGGCTATCCCAATTTCAAAGGCCATGCTGCGTGATACCTCAGGCTTTGGCGTCCTGCATTCGGTGCCAAAGCCAGCAAACGCCATGAACGCCCAGGCCATTCAAGCGTGGCATTTGGGCAGCATCACCCGGCGTGATATATTTTTTTGAAACACATTCCGATTATCTTACATGTTACGAAGACGTTTTGCCGTATACGGCAAAGCGATTAAGCCCGTATGTTGAAGATTATGCCCTTGCCCCCTTCCCTATCGCCCAGCGACACCGCGCCGCCCAATAGTGCCGAGGTCACGACACGGCGCGAACGTGCGGCATTGATGGGCCATGATCTGCGCGCCGCTGCCTCTGACATCATCGGTGGGCTGCGTTTGATCGAACGCGATGGTTTGCCACCACAGATGCAGATGCAATTTGCACGCGTCCGCGCTGCCAGTGAAACAATGGCCCGCCTTCTGGAACAAGGTCTGGATCTGGTGGCCGAAGATATTGGTGTGGCTGACTCCGTGCCTTCGGATATGGGGCAGTTGCTGCACGATCTGGAAATGCGGTGGTTGGGCCGGGCGCAGGAAAAACAGTTGCGGCTGGATATCGCCCTATCCCCTGATTTGCCGGACGTGGTCATCGTGGACCGCACGGCCTTTGAGCGTTGCGTATCGAACCTTATTTCAAACGCAATCAAATTCACCGATCAGGGCGGGGTGCGTCTGACCGTCACACCGCAAGACCCGGCGCATCTGCTGCTGACCGTAGATGATGACGGCCCCGGATTCGAAGACCGGCTGCTGCATCTTCCCCCCGATCAGGCCCTGCATCACACGGATCGGATGCGGCAAGGACAAGGCTTGGGCTTATATATCGCGCATGAAATGGCCCAACGTCTGGACGGGGAGTTGCGTCTAAGCAATCGCGCCGATCGTGGCGCGCGGGTGGCGCTGACCATTCCCATTCAGTCGCCGGCCGCGTCCACATCGCCCAGCCATTCCCCCCTGCCCAATCTGCATGGCAAGCGCATCTTGGTCGTCGAAGACAGTCAGATCAATCAGGCGGTTTTAAACCAAATGCTGGTGATGATGGGGGCACAGGTGGAACTGTGCGACAACGGTCTAAGCGCACAAACCCGGCTGAGATCGGAACATTTCGATGCGGCTATCGTAGATATTGAATTGCCCGGATTGTCGGGTCTGGACCTGATCGCGGGGATAAAATCCTATGCGCGACGGGCGCATCTTCCGGTGATTGCCTGCACTGCATATGTGCTGCGCGCCAACCGCGAAGCCATTATGACAAAAGGCGCAGATGCGATTGTGGCCAAGCCACTGACACGGGTCGATGCATTGGCCGATGCGCTGCGCCAAACCATGCCGCATCTACGCAGCACGGCACAATGCTGGCCAGAGCCTGCGATGGATCATTCACAGTTGGAGCATCTGCTGGAAATCGCGGGCGTTGATGGCCGATCAGAGCTTTTGGACCGCCTGTCATATGATCTGCAACGGGTAGAGCGCGGGCTGATTGCCGCCCTGGCCGACCGCGACGCCAAGCGTGTGCGCGAACAGCTGCATGTATTGGTTGCGGTGTCGGGGGCCGTTGGGGCAAACCGCCTGCTGGCATTGTCCCACGCCATGCAAGACAACATAAGCGACGCAACACCCGCACTGCATTCCGATACCGCACAAAGCCTGATGGCAGAATTGGATAAGATGATCCATTACGTTGGCACCTTCAAAACGCAGCGAAAGGGTCAGCCAACATGACACAGGCCCCAAACCCCGCTGAGGCCACACTGCCCAGCACCCGCCGCAACGCTGGCTTTGAACCCGATATTCTGGTGATCGAAGACACCCCGACGCTGCGGTTGATATATGAACAATATTTGGCGTCGATGGGGCTGACGGTCGCAACCGCCGAGACGGCCGCTGCAGGGATGCAAATTTTCGCGGAATATGCCCCCCCGGTGGTGATTCTGGATCTGCTTCTGCCCGATCGCGACGGGCTCGAAATGTTGCGCGATATGCTGCGGATGCGCCCCGGTGCTGCGATTATCGTCGTGACGGCGGATCGTTCGGTGGATCGGGCAGTCACCGCGATGCGATCTGGCGCACAGGATTTCTTGGTAAAACCGGTGGCCGAAACCCGGTTGGCCTCGGTTGTGCAAAACGCCCGCAGGGCCGTGGCCATGGCCCAACCCGACCACCACGGTCCGCAGGCCGGGGCCTTGGCGGGGTTCATCGGCACTTCTGCCAAAATGACGCGGGTTTATGACATGATCCGCTCTACCGCGCGGTCAATGGCCCCGGTTTTCATCACGGGCGAATCCGGCACCGGCAAAGAGCTATGCGCCGAAGCGATCCACGCGCTTTCCCCACGCGCGGCAGAGAAATTCGTGGTGCTCGACGGGTCATCGCTTAGCACGGACCGTTTCGATTCCGAGGTATTTGGCCATTTGCGGGGCGCTGTATCCGGGGCCACTGCGGATATGCCCGGCGCGCTGCAACGTGCCGATGGCGGCACCTTGTTTCTGGATAAGATAGATGAACTGGATCTGGGGCTGCAAGCAAAGCTGCTGCGGTTTTTACACAGCACAAGCTTTCGCCCACTGGGCGCAACCGAACCGCGCAAAGCAGATATTCGGCTGATCACATCCACCACGCGCCCCGCCCATGCCGCGATCGAAGGCGGGCATTTGCGAAATGATTTGTTTTACCGGCTTTGCGTCGTGCCAATTCAGATGCCACCGCTGCGCGAGCGTCCCGAGGATATCGGCCCAATCGCTGAAACCTTGCTGCGCAAATTCGCCGCGATTGAAAACCGGGCCTTCACCCGCATCAGCCCGCAGGCCCATGCAATTTTGCAAGCCCAGGATTGGCCCGGCAATATCCGACAATTGACCAATGTGCTACGGTCAATCACCGTGCTGCATGATGCGCCTGAGCTGGTATCAGCTATGCTGCCCAGCGACCTAAGCGTGTTGGCCAGCCCCGGCCGCGGCCCACAATCAGCCCCCACGGGCAATCCCAGCTTTGCCGGACAAACCCTTGCGCAAATAGAACGTGCCGTGATCGAAGACGCCCTGCACCGCCACGACGGCTCCGTATCCCAAACCGCGCGTGAGCTGGACCTCGCACCATCAACCCTCTATCGAAAAATCGATCATTGGAAAAAAACCGACGTCCCCTAGGAGGGGTCAGGCGAATTGTTCGCTCATCAGACGCTCTTCCAGCCCATGACCCGGGTCGAAAAGCAGGCGGTGTTTGATCACAGGCTCGGCTTTGATTTCCACCCATAACACCGATTTCACCGAGCGCGAATCCGCGTCAGACATCACCGGGCGCTTTTCGGGTTCCAGCACGTCGAAACGAACCGAGGCCGTGTCGGGCAAGATCGCGCCGCGCCAGCGGCGTGGGCGGAAACAGGCGATCCCGGTCAGCGCCAGAACATCCGCCCCAATCGGCAGAATCGGGCCATGCGCCGAATAGTTATAGGCGGTCGACCCGGCAGGCGTTGATAAAATCGCGCCATCACAGATCAGCTCTTCCATGCGCACTTTGCCATTCACGGAAATTCTGAGCTTGGCAGCCTGCGGTCCAGCACGCAGCAATGAAACCTCATTAAAGGCCTGCGCGGTATGCAGCTCCCCATCGGTTGTCAATGCACGCATCGACAGCGGCTTAATCTCGGCCTCTTCAGCCAGTTCAAGACGGTCTGGCAGATCATCGGGCGCATAATTGTTCATCAAGAAACCAATGGTGCCCCGATTCATACCATATACAGGTAAGCCCGTGTTTTGATGCAGACATTGCAGCATGAACCCATCGCCACCCAAGGCGATTACCACGTCAGATTCTTCCAGCTCGGACTGACCATAATAGCCGGTCAGCTCCCCCAAAGCCTCTTGTGCGCTTGCCTGCATCGCGGCGGCAAAATGCATCTTTCTTGGCCTGATCAAGCCCGTCTCCTCCTTGGTCTGGCCCATCGCCGGCCCCAAGGATAGACCAATGCCATTGGCAAAACACAAGCCGTAAAACCCGAAGTTTTTGGGCATCTGCCGCAGCTTGTCGCGATTTTGTCGTCTCTGACGCTTTTCGCCCGGCGAATTGTGCGATAAACGACCCGCGACATTCCTTCCTGGGAGATCTTGAGAATGACCGATCAGCGCGATGCCGGCTTCTTCACTGAAAGCCTTGAAACCCGTGACCCCGACCTGTTCGGCGCGATCCGCAACGAACTGGGCCGCCAGCGTGACGAGATCGAACTGATCGCGTCCGAGAACATCGTTTCGGCGGCTGTTATGGAAGCGCAGGGCTCTGTCCTGACCAATAAATATGCCGAAGGCTATCCGGGCCGCCGCTATTACGGCGGATGCCAGTTCGCAGACGTTGCCGAGAACCTGGCCATCGACCGCGCGAAACAGCTGTTCGGCTGTGAATTTGCCAATGTGCAGCCCAATTCGGGCAGCCAGGCGAACCAAGGTGTGTTTCAGGCGCTGCTGCAGCCGGGCGACACGATCCTTGGTATGTCACTGGATGCTGGCGGCCACCTGACCCACGGTGCCAAGCCGAACCAATCGGGCAAATGGTTCAACGCCATCCAATATGGTGTGCGTCAGCAAGATCAGCGTCTGGATTACGATCAGGTGCAAGAGCTGGCAACCGAGCATAAGCCGAAGATGATCATTGCCGGTGGTTCGGCCATTCCACGTCAGATCGATTTTGCCAAGATGCGCGAAATTGCAGATTCGGTTGGCGCCTATCTGATGGTTGACATGGCGCATTTCGCCGGTCTGGTCGCCGGTGGTCAGCATCCGTCACCGTTCCCCTATGCCGATGTGGCGACAACCACGACGCATAAAACCCTGCGCGGCCCGCGTGGCGGCATGATCTTGACCAATGACGAGGCGATCGCGAAGAAGGTCAATTCTGCGATCTTCCCTGGTATTCAAGGTGGCCCGTTGATGCATGTTATCGCCGGTAAGGCCGTGGCCTTTGGCGAAGCCCTGCGCCCGGAATTCAAGGTCTATGCACAGCAGGTCGTCAAGAACGCACAAGCCTTGGCCGATGAGCTGATGAAAGGTGGCCTTGATATCGTCACCGGCGGCACCGACACCCATGTCATGCTGGTCGACCTTCGCCCCAAAGGCGTGAAGGGCAACACCACTGACAAGGCCCTGGGCCGTGCGCATATCACATGCAACAAGAACGGCATCCCGTTTGACCCTGAAAAACCAACCGTAACATCGGGCATTCGCTTGGGCACGCCAGCTGGCACCACGCGCGGATTCAAAGAAGATGACTTCCGCGAAATCGGCCGGTTGATCGTTGAGGTCGTGGACGGTTTGGCCGCCAATGGCGAAGACGGCAACGCCGAAGTTGAGGCCGCAGTGCGCGCGAAGGTCGCAGATCTATGCGCCCGTTTCCCGCTGTATCCCAACCTGTGATGTGACGGATCATAAAATTAGAAGGGCTCCGTTTTCGGAGCCCTTTTTACATGATGCGACACCGTATCAAAGTGTCACAGAGTAATCTGGCCCGTTGCCATGGCCCAGACCAGCATCGCGCCGCCCGTCACCGCCACAATAAACACGATGGAGGTCACAGCCCGCAGCGCACCCTGCATCAAACGCGCCTGTGCGCCAAGCGGTTCAAGATATTTCGCGCAGGTTTTGAAATCACGCTCCACCGCGCGGGCATCAAGCTGCATCACCAGTTTTGGCGCGGCCATGATCTGTTCGCGCTGCGCAAGACGTAGACCGGCCTGGCGCACCTTGCGCGGCAAGCTCCGCGAGCGGCTGTCGATCCGCGTGCGTAGATCCACGCCCTTGGCCCCTAGACGCTGTGCCAGAAGGCGGGAAATATGGTTGATCTTTTTTTGTAAATCGGCGGGATTCATCGGCCTCTCCTTGCGTGGCGCAGGTTAGGATTTCACGCCACCAAGGGCAAGCAATCCGCCACAATTGTGATGCACAACAAAAACGGGGCTGGCGCAAGTTTGCGCAACGCGCTAGCCATGTCGCTATGTTGAACACTGTCTCTCAGGGCTCGGCCACCGAGCAACCGCCGCTACTGATTGTGCATGGGCTGTTTGGGTCCGCGCGCAACTGGGGTGTAATCCAAAAACGGCTGTCCTCAGACCGTGAGGTGATCACCGTTGATCAACGAAATCATGGAGATAGCGGCTGGACTGAAACGCATAGCTATGCCGATATGGCCAGCGATCTCGCTGAGGTAATCGACGCCCATGGCGGACAGATGGATGTGCTGGGCCATTCGATGGGCGGCAAGGCGGCGATGTATCTGGCCCTGACCCAGCCTGAAAAAATTGGCAAGCTGATCGTGGCCGATATTGCACCCGTGACCTATCGTCATACCCAAATGCATTTGGTGAAGGCAATGAAGGCACTGGACACGCAGGATTTGACCCTGCGGTCCGAGGCCAATAAACGCCTATCCAAGGATATTGACACCGAAGCGGTGCGCGCTTTCTTGTTGCAATCGCTTGACCTGAAGGCAGAGCCTGCACGCTGGAAGCTGAATCTGGACGTGCTTGAAGCCGAGATGAACAAGATCCTCAGCTTTCCTGAGGTGGATGCTGTCTTTGATCGCCCTGCCCTATTCGTCTATGGAGGCGCGTCTGATTACCTTACCGATGATGGACGTAAGAAGATCGATACGCTGTTCCCACAGGCCGAATTTTCGAAGATCGACGGCGCGGGTCATTGGCTTCACGCCGAAAAGCCCCGTGAATTTGAGGCCGTAGTGCAAGAATTCATCACTGGCTAAGGCCTAACATCGCATACGAAAGCGCGCCTCCCCGGTATCGCCGGGAAGCGAGGGGGATTTCAGCGGCCCGGCCGCTGGCCCCGCCACGGTGCAACCGCTGGCCTGCTGTGCCGCGCTGCGCATCAATTCAGGCACCTGATCGCGTGCCGCCCGCGGTAGCCATCCCAGCCGCACCACCTCTACCGCGCCACCAATATCATAGACGGCGAAGCGGATGCCCTGCAGCACTATCTCGGAACGCTGCGCGCCCCAAAATTGCGGCGCGGGCGAATGTGAACAGCCAGCGCATACCAGTATCCACCAAACCAAACGCATCGGACCCTCCTGATCCACAGGCTGGCCGATGGATGGTTAACAAAGCGTATAAATCACCGCGCCGATCGCGTCGCCGCAGCTACGGGGACCGGTCGCCATTCGCGGGCGAATTTTCCAAAGGTTTCGGACACAACCGCCCGAAACCCTTGGCCTGCGGGCGCTTCATAGCGGGTAATCGTTAGTTCTCCGCCGCGCTCCTCTATCATGTTAAACGTGTTGGGCGCGCCCCTTAGACGTGTCGACAGGCCCGTGCCCGCCTGCACAAACATCAACCCCGGTGCGGCACGAAACGGACCGGAGGAAGCTTCGTGCAGATGTCCCGACAGGACCAGATCCGCACCGCAATCCGACAGCTGTTTCAACGCCGCCTGCGCCCCGTCCATCAGTTTCTTATCGGTGTCGGGGCCATGTTCCAGCGGGTGGTGCATTACAACGACGTTCAGCCGCGCGTCTGGGCCGTTTTCAAAGGCATGGCACACATGGCGCAGCATCCTTTGCGATATTTTACCGCGCTGCCACGCAAAGCGATTGACCGTGTTCACCCCGACCACATGCACCTGATCATCACGCCATTGCGGTTCCAACTGGTGATCAATCGCATTGCGATAACGCCGCCACGGAGCGATAAACCGCATGTAAAGATTATCCAAGGGCGTGTCGTGATTTCCCGGAACCGCTAGGACAGGCAGTTTGATTTGATCAATGAATTCCCTGGCCTGTGCAAATTGGCTGCGCCGCGCACGTTGCGTAAAATCACCTGAGATAATCACAAGGTCAGGCGCAAGCCGGTGGATCTGTTGTAACAACGGCTGCTCCAACTCCGGGTCGGAACGGCCGAAATGCAGATCGGATAGATGCACGATGCGTGTCATTCAGCGGCCTCCTGAAGCTGTGCGCCGTCTTGCGGCGGCAGAATGATTTTCAGCGATTTTTTTGACATATGAAATTTAAACGGGCTAAGGCTGCGTTGTTTTTCGCCGTCATAGGCCAGCAACGCGCGTTTGCGTTTTGTTTCAATCGTGATTTCACGACATGTCACAAGATCATAGTCGCGATCTTGAGCCATCGTGCGCGTAACCATGCGCCATGCCAGACGAAACAGCCCCATGCGGCCTTTTGAACGTGCGATGAGAACGGCGAATTTATCCTGCTCGATCGCCTCTGCACCGTTCAGATTGAACCGGTCCAGCTGATAGGCAGAGCGGGCAACAAAGATCAGCGGCGTCTTATGATAGGCAACGTGATGTTCGGTGGTGATTTTGGCGGACATCGGGCGCTGAAACCGTAAGAATGTTCGAATGACGGACCAATAGGCCACAATGCGGTGACGCCCCCAGCGACGGTAAATCGCCTCTCGTGCGCGCAGGATTTGAGGATAAATCCCTAAAGAAGCATTGTTTAAGAACACCTGCCCATTCACCGACCCGACGGAGATATCATGGGCATGGCCATCCAGAATTTGTTGTGCTGTTTCGGTTGGATCCTCTGATAAGCCAAGGCCACGCGCGTAAAAATTGAACGTGCCCAATGGCAAGACCGCCATCGGGACCGGCTGACCCAACATTGCCTGCGCCACGGCCATGCACGTGCCATCCCCGCCCGCCGCCACAACCAGCTCTGCGCCATCCTCCAGCGCCTGTTGCACCGTCTGTGCGATCTCTGCCCCTGGTTTCCAGAAATAGATCCGGGCATTGGACCCAAATACGTCCTTGGCCGTCTCTAACGGCTCACGCGCACGGCTGTTTTGCCCACTTTTGGGATTTGCAATAATAGACACCCGCAGGTCGCGCCGCCCTGCGGCAAAGGATGTCTGTAAATCGGCGCGTGTCATGGCAAAACCCCTTGGGCAAAGTTCAAAACTCTTACCCATCAACGCGCGGATCATCGTCTGGTTTCCAGCACGCCGGAAAATTCAATGGGTTTGCCGCGCGCCCGTCGTCACGCTGGGTTCGTGCCGCACCCGCCGCATGTGGAATAAAATTGCGACACATAATGTCGTTTTTGGTCCAATTCGGTCGCATCCTGTAACGTCAGCCTATAGAATGATGCGAATTTCTCGCATTTTCGTGACCGAGATCTAGGTTGCTATTGCAATCATCCATCTGTGGACGCGGCAGCCGCCCCATGATTGGACACTGATAATGCTGTCCCAAGGAGTAACCCGATGAAGGCCAATCCAACGAAATATTTGCTTTCCGCTGCATTTTGCGCACTGGCAGCGCCGGCGTTTGCCCAAGATGCCGAATGCGGCGATGTGCAAATTGCGGAAATGAACTGGGCATCTGCCGGCGTCGCCGCGTGGGTCGACAAGATCGTGCTTGAAGCTGGCTATGGCTGCGATGTGACATTGGTCACCGGCGACACGATGCCGACATTCACTTCGATGAATGAAAAAGGCGAACCCGATGTCGCGCCTGAACTATGGGTCGACGCGGTCAAGGTCGCGCTGGATGCAGCAAAGGCCGAAGGCCGCCTAGTCGAAACCGTTCCGCTGCTGAAAGATGGCGGTGTGCAGGGCTGGTGGATCCCGAAATACATTCAAGACGCCCATCCCGACATCAAAACAGTTGCAGATGCCCTTGAACATCCAGAACTGTTCCCGGCGCCTGAAGACCCCTCACGCGGTGGGGTGTATAACTGCCCGGCGGGTTGGAACTGCCAGATTTCAACAGCCAACCTATTTGAGGCCTATGGCGCAGAGGACAAAGGCTTTGATCTGGTAGATACCGGGTCGGCGGCTGGCTTGGACGGGTCGCTTGCGAATGCCTATGAGCGCGAGGAAGGTTGGATGGGCTATTACTGGGCTCCGACCGCGATCTTGGGCAAATATGACATGGTGCTCTTGGATGCGGGCGTTCCGCTGGACCGCGAGGCCTTCGACAATTGTACCGCGATTGCAGATTGCGCGGACCCACAGCCAAATGCCTATCCGGTTGCCGATGTGAATACCGTCGTGACAAAGGAATTCGCGGACAACAATCCGATGACGGTTGAATATTTCAGCACGCGTCAATGGGACAATGACACGGTGAATGGGATCCTTGCCTGGAAAGATGACAACCAGGCAACGAATGAAGACACAGCTTACTATTTCCTTGAAAACTATGACATCTGGAAAAGCTGGGTTGCGGAAGAGACCGCTGAAAAGATCGCAGACGAACTGTGATGACGGATTTTGGGCGCGGGAAATTTCCGCGCCCATTTCCCATCAACAGACGCCGATCATAAAGAATGCCAGACAGGAGACCTGACACATGGCATCATGCTGGGGACTGCCCGAACTACTGTGCGAATTTCCATCGCTCAGCAATAAATCATTGCGCACAATGCGCACCACCATCGACGGCGGGTTTCGCGACCTTGTCCGAAGCTGGTCGGATGTTATCGATCAGGCCACCTGGCCGCTTCAGGTGTTTTTGAACACGCTGGAAGATATTTTCACCCAAACCCCGTGGTTCATCGTCATGGCTGTAATGCTGGGCATTGTCTATGCTGCATCGCGCAGCTGGAAGACCGTGCTTGGCGCGTTCGCCGGGCTGATGTTCATTGGTATTTTTGACCTGTGGGAAGACACAATGACCACCTTGGCGATGGTCACTGTTGCCACATTAATCGCGATTATTCTGGGCCTGCCCCTGGGCATCATGATGGCGCGGTCAGATCGGTTCAAATCAGTCCTCTCCCCGGTGTTGGACGTGATGCAAACCATGCCGTCTTTTGTCTATCTTATCCCGGTCGTGGTGATTTTCGGCATCGGCAAAGTGCCCGGTGTGATTGCCGTCGTAATCTATGCCGTCCCACCGATGATCCGCCTGACCAATCTGGGCATCCGTCTGGTCGACCAAGAAGTGATTGAGGCCGCCGACGCCTTTGGCTCTGATAGCCGGCAAAAACTGTGGGGCGTTCAGCTGCCACTGGCCTTGCCGACGATTATGACCGGGGTCAACCAAACCATCATGATGGCGCTTGCGATGGTCGTTGTGGCCTCCATGGTAGGGGTTGGCGGGCTTGGCAAAAACGTGCTGCAAGCCATCAACAATCAGTTCTTCACCATCGGGTTTTTGAATGGTTTTGCGCTTGTCGCAATCGCGATTATCTTTGACCGCACATCGCAAGCCTTCGGGAAGCGGTTGCAAAAACATACGGAGACCGGCCATGACTGACACACGCTCTGGCATTGAAATCCGTAACCTTTATAAGATTTTCGGCCAAAACCCCGCGAAATATGTCGACCGCGTCAAAGCCGGGATGACGAAGGAAGAGCTGAACGACAAATACAACCATGTCTTGGGGTTGCAAAATATCAACTTGGATCTGGCACCGGGGGAGATCTCGGTCATCATGGGGCTGTCAGGGTCAGGAAAATCTACCCTTATCCGGCATATTAACGGGCTGATCATGCCCACCGCTGGTGAGATCCTGTATGAGGGACAAGACGTCGTCTCAATGAACCCAACAGAGCTGCGGCATTTTCGGCGCCTGAAAACCGCGATGGTGTTTCAGAAATTCGGCCTGTTGCCGCATCGCACCGTGTTGGACAACACCTGCTATGGCTTGGATATTCAGGGGCTGCCACGGTCGAAATCCGAACCGATAGCGCGCCGCTGGATTGATCGGGTTGGTTTGTCGGGTTTTGAAGATAACTTCCCAAATCAGCTGTCTGGCGGCATGCAGCAACGTGTCGGCCTGGCCAGAGCGTTGGCCAATGATGCGGATATTTTGCTGATGGACGAAGCCTTTTCGGCACTGGATCCGCTGATCCGGATGGACATGCAAAAAGTGCTGCTGGATCTGCAAGATGAGCTGAAAAAGACGATTGTCTTCATCACGCATGATTTGGACGAGGCCCTGCGCCTTGGCGATTCCATTGCCATTTTGCGCGATGGCGCATTAGAGCAAGTGGGAACCGGGCAAGATATCGTGCTGCGCCCAGCAAATGATTATATCGCGGAGTTCGTGCGTGAAGTGAACCGCGGCCGGGTGATCCATGCGGATCGTTTGGCACAGCCCCTGCCACCGGGCGCACCGCTTCCAGAACTGCAACTCCCGGGCCGATTGGTGCTGGAACTGGTCGCACGCGAAATGACCAAGGCCAACGCGACCCAGGCAACGATTTTGGACCGCAATGGCACGCCAGCTGGGGTGATCGATATCGCTTCTATCCTTGGGGCGATGGTGACGCCTGCGGATGCGCCTGCTCTTTGATCAAGGGGCCTTAAAAGACGATAACAGGCGGTGCATGATGCGCCGCCTGTTATCCATTGTATCACCCGCAGTATGTCTGCATCGTTTTAATATTGCACGACGGCACGGATGGATTTGCCTTCATGCATCAGATCAAAGCCGTGATTGATCTCATCTAGGGTCAGGGTATGGGTGATCATCGAGTCGATCTCAATTTTCCCATCCATATACCAATCGACGAATTTTGGCACATCTGTGCGCCCCTTTGCGCCGCCGAATGCCGTGCCTTTCCAAACCCGCCCTGTGACCAATTGGAATGGCCGGGTCGAGATTTCGGCACCAGCCGGCGCCACGCCAATAATGACTGAAACGCCCCAGCCCCGATGTGAACATTCCAACGCATCGCGCATGACTTTCACATTGCCCGTGGCGTCAAATGAATAATCCACGCCACCGATCTGATCAGCGCCCTTCTTGGTCAGGTTGACAATTTCCTCGACAACGCTGCCCTTAATTTTCGACGGGTTCACGAAATGCGTCATGCCGAATTTCTTCGCCATTTCCGCCTTATCATCGTTCAGGTCCACGCCGATGATCACATCCGCGCCCGCCATCCGCAGGCCTTGGATGACATTCAGACCGATCCCCCCAAGGCCGAATACCGCCGCTGTTGCGCCGATCTCTACCCCTGCGGTGTTGATGACCGCACCGATGCCGGTGGTCACACCGCATCCGATATAACAAATCTTGTCGAAAGGCGCGTCGTCACGCACTTTGGCCAATGCAATCTCTGGCATCACTGTGTGGTTCGCAAAGGTTGAACACCCCATATAGTGATGGATCGGCGTCCCATCGAGCATCTTGAACCGCGTGGTGCCATCTGGCATCAGCCCCTGCCCTTGCGTATTGCGAATGGCCGTGCACAGATTGGTTTTTCCCGACAGGCACGACGCGCATTCCCGGCATTCGGGCGTATATAGCGGGATTACATGATCACCGGGCTTCAACGTTGTGACACCCTCGCCAACCTCAAGCACGATCCCTGCGCCTTCATGGCCCAGAATCACTGGGAAAATTCCCTCAGGATCCGCGCCAGACCGGGTGAACTCATCCGTGTGGCACAGCCCTGTCGCCTTGATTTCGACCAAGACCTCCCCTTTTTTCGGGCCGTCCAGCTCGACCTCCATAATTTCAAGTGGCTTACCTGCTTCCAAAGCAACTGCGGCACGGGTTCTCATCTGAAAGTGCTCCATGTATATATCGGGGCAGAGCCTGCTCTATTGGGCGATTAAACACAAGCAAGGGTGCGACATGTTGACCAGAGTTTCCGTCATTGCCGCGAGTGTGCTTTTGGTTGGCTGCGCGCCACCAGAGCCCGAGCTGGCGCCGACCCCCAATCTTCCGACACCGTATATGACGCCGGAGACATCGACGACCGATAGTGGTCTTGTCGAGCGCGAACCCGATCTGTGCCACGCAAAGGAATATGTCACGGCACTGGGCCAACCTGAAACGGTGATCCCTTCTCTGGGGCTGGGTGATCGCCCCTACCGTGTTGTTGAATGGCGCGGCGTAGAGGACCAGATCTATACCCCGCACCGCGTCGTGTTCCGGTTGGATCAATACGGCAACATCTACAATATTGACTGCGGCTAAGCCGATAAAAACGGGGGCGCCAATGGCACCCCCGTTTTACATCTGATTTGCGCAACCTTGCGGCGTAATCAGTCTTTATAATCGTCGTGGCAGGCTTTGCACGTCATGCCGATCTGCTTCATGCTGGCGCGTGCACCGTCCAGGCTGGAGGTATCCGCGGCCATTGCCGCTGCATAAAGCGCATCGGCCTTTTGCGCGAAATCATCCATATTGTCCCAGATCGCGGGTTTGGCCTCAGATTCCGGGTCAGCGGCAGGATCTGCAAACAAGGCCGGAATATTTTCGGCCTCAATCGCCAATTCAGCCATCGCGGCCTGAGCAGCTGCCGCGTCGAATTCGGTCTTTCCTTTGACCATATCACCCATGATGGCGTAATGGGTGCGGATGTCTTTCATCCCTTGCATACGAGCCTTGACGGTCGGGTCCGTTACTGCGGCATGTGCAATCGCGGCGCTGGACAGCACGGCCAAACCGAGTCCCAAAAGAAACGTATTGCGTGAAAGAGTTTGAGTCATAACCTGGCTCCTAGTCTGTGATCAGTCGCATCTTGAAAATACACTGTTGCGTTACAGCTGAAGCCTAGCTGAAGACACCATAAATACACCCCAAACACGTCCTTGATCACTGAAATGTCAGGAACTGCAGCGGATTATGCACGAAACATATGCCGCAGAGCCGTTGGTTTAGATTGTAAATTTGGAAAATTTGCGTCCCGACGGCGCGTACTGGGTGGGGGCTGTTATCCGCGCCATCGGGACTATAGCGATTTCCGCTACGTCGACTATCACGGACGAATATGGCGAAAAATTGATCGAAACCAGGCGTTTTTGCGGAATATTTGCGGCAGAAAAAAGGCATGCCTAACGGCGTGAATATCTGTTTAACCACGAAAATTTAGATAACTGTTTCTAGGCGAAAATACAAGCGGATTTGATCGACGCGCGATCATGAAGGGCTTGCCAGGTCCCGCGCACGATGGCAGCATTAATAAATGACTGTGCAAGAGCCAACGCCCCTTCATCCCCGCCCAAGCCCACCACAGGTGGCGTTTGACCGGACGGAGTTATCCGTTATCCTATCCGTATATGGGCGAATGGTCGCAGCTGGTGAATGGCGTGACTATGCCATGAGCTTCCTGCGCAATGTCGCGGTATTCTCGGTGTTTCGCCGGGCAACCGAGACGCCGCTGTATCGGATTGAGAAGCGGCCTGCCCTGCGCAACAAACAAGGCCTGTATGCGGTGATCGCGATGGATGGCCGGGTATTAAAACGCGGATCAGATCTGCGGCAGGTGCTCTATGTCCTGGAACGGAAGCTGATCCGACCCGTTGATTAGGGGATTACAGCCTGCGTATACCCAGAAATGGCCCCTCTTGTGCGGCGTCTATCCGCGCCAATGTTGCCGCGATATCTTCATAGGACACCGCCATAGCGCCCGCATTTGCATGAATCAATGTGCTACTATCGCATGCGATCGCCACGTGACCTTTCCAAAACAGGAAGTCGCCACGTTGGGGCGTTGCATCATCGGGTAACTTTTGGCCCAAACTGTTCCATTGCAGATCGCTATCGCCGGGGCACGGTATTCCGCTGACCCGCAGTGACAGCTGCACCAAACCCGAACAATCGATGCCATCGCGCGAATTTCCACCCCACAGATAGGGTGTGCCAAGAAGCCGCGCGGCCACTGTGACCGGGTCTGCCTCAACCGCATCAAGCCGATTAAGATGTTGTTTTGGAATAAAACCGTCCGGTGTAACGTAAAATTCCGCCTCTTCACGCAGAACCGTTACAACTGCCCCAATAGACAGCCGCATCAATGTCCCGCGCTTGATTGATCCTTCGCGATAGACATGGGTTGCAGGCGCCGTCACCCGATGCGTCGGGGCCCTGGGCGCATCAATCGCACCGCTGTCCACCCAACCGCAATAACCATCCACACGGGTCTGAACAAAGCATGACGGGCCGCGTGTTTCGATCACAGTCAGGCGCTGACCAAACAGCACCTGCCGATCGCGCGTGCCGTTGGGGGCCGACATCAGATCCAGAACAGGGACCGCGACCCGCGCCTGCTGACCGTCGGTATAGGACATGGCCTCTACCCGGTCTTGCCAATCGCGTAGCGCGATCCGACCCGAAAACGGCGTCAAGCGTCGATCAAACCCGGCGCGCGGATCACATCCATCCATGATCATAGTGACAGCACCTTTGGCAAGGCGGCCAAAATGGCCCGCGCACCCTGCCCGACACCGCCTTTAGGCCGCGCGGGTGCAGCGCTACGCTGCCAGCCGTAAATATCAAAATGTGCGAAGTTTTCTGTCTGCGTAACGAAGCGGCGCAGAAAGAGTGCGGCAGTGATTGATCCCGCCATACCCCCTGCCGGCGCATTGTCCAAATCAGCGATGCCCGGTTCGATCATCGACTCGTAAGGGGTCCAGAATGGCATGCGCCAAAGCGGGTCGGCGGCCTCGCGCCCGGCCGAAAACAAGGCCTCGGCCAGATCGTCATCATCGGTGTAAAACGGCGGCAAATCCCCGCCCAAGGCTGCCCGCGCAGCACCTGTCAAAGTCGCCATACAGATAATAAGGTCGGGATTTTCTTCATCCGCATAGGCCAGAGCATCGGCCAGAACAAGCCGGCCCTCCGCATCGGTATTATTGATTTCAACCGTTAAGCCCTTGCGCGATGTATAAATATCTTGTGGACGGAACGCCGCGCCGCCCACCGCATTTTCCACCGCCGGGATCAAGACACGCAATTGCACCGGCAGATCTAAGGCCATGATCATATGCGCCAGACCCAGCACCGTTGCTGCGCCGCCCATATCTTTTTTCATCAACCCCATTGAGGCACCGGGCTTTAGGTTCAGCCCGCCGGTGTCAAAACATACGCCTTTGCCGACCAATGTCAGCTCTGGCCCCGCACCACCCCAACGCATATCGATCAAGCGCGGTGCGCGCGGGCTGGCCTGCCCGACCGTGTGGATCAGTGGAAAGCCTTTTTGCAACAGATCCTCACCGGTGATGACCTCAATTTTCGCACCATGCATATCGGCAAGGCTGCAGGCCTCTGCCTCCAACTCTGCCGGCCCCATGTCATTGGCTGGTGTATTGATCAGATCGCGGGTCAGCGCCTCGCCTGCCACGATGATTTCCAATTGCTGCGCATCGCAGCCCTCTGGACAAATCAACCGGGCCACTGGGGGGGGGGCCGACGCATATCGGTTAAAACGATATCCCGCCAATAACCAGCCCAGCGCCGCCTCGTGTTGTTCTTGTGCCGAAAGGAACCCGACAAGATGCCAATCACCAGCCGGCAATCCGGCAGCGGCCAAGGCAAAGTGAAACCGGCCACGCTGCCGCGCTCTATCGCTTCCCAAGCCAAAAAGGGCACCCGCAATCTCGCCACCGTCACCCGGCAGCACACAGATTTGACCCAGCGCCCCGGTGAACCCCTGCGCCTTGGTAAAGGCCTGCTGCGCGGCAGATATGCCTTCAGGGAAACCATCCTCGCACAGATATAGCGGCAGGCCGGGAGCATCGCCCCCCGCGAATGTCATGGCTGGACGGGCCGAGAGCAAAGATACCGAAGGGGATGGAGATGGGGCGGTCATGATGTATTCCTGCGCAATCGACACCAGATCAAAATAACGCCCTTATCAAGGGCTGCAAGCGCTGTCGCTCCCCATTCACGCTGCCGTCATCTGTTTTCCAAACGCACCCAGAAAAAACCGACAAGTGCCTGATTTACAGGCTCATATCCTGAATTCCCCAAACCTCGCTGAGGGAGCGATCACCGATCCTGACCAAACGCGCCAGCAAGGCATCACGCGCAACCGCATCTTGTGCAGCCACAGCCGCACGCAGGTCTTGTGCAATGCGCACCAGCTTGGACATCCCCACCTGCGTCGCCAGCGGGATCAACGTATCAATCGCCCGGCCAAACGCCTCCTGGCGTCCTTCGCGGATCGCAACGTCAACCGCGACCATCTGCACGGCAAGATCTTCAATCGCCTTGGACATCAACCGCTCTGCCGCGTGTTGTCCCATTTGAGAATAAAGCGCCACGATACGGTCGGAATCAATCCGAACGGTTTCTTCGCAGCGCAGTCGTATGACATCAGCCACCCAACTGCCCTCCTACATTCATATAAAACAGATTGTGCGATGTCGCGGTTCTGGCGCAGCGCAACCGTTCTGGTCCTATGATGCAGGCTTCGCCCGCTTCGGTGTGATCCTATCAATCAACATCAATATGCCCCCCAGATATCAAGAAATGGTTATGACCCAAAAGAAACCTCTCGAACTTAGGGCGCGGCTTGATTAGATTTGCCAAAATCACCATGGAGAACGGCATGAAAGAACATGTGAAGCCGCTGCCCGCCTATTTGGTCCAGCGATTCCTCGGTTGGAAAGCCACGACCTATTCCGAAAATCAAGCATGGTATAAACGACTGGCCTCAGAGGGTCAGCGCCCGCGTGCAATGGTAATTTCGTGCTGCGATTCGCGCGTCCACGTCACCTCGATCTTCGGTGCCGACAGCGGAGAGTTCTTTATTCACCGTAATATCGCCAACTTGGTCCCACCGCATCAACCTGATGGTGAACATCACGGCACATCGGCGGCGGTGGAATATGCAGTAAAGGCGTTGAAGGTCTCGCATATGATCGTGCTGGGCCATTCCAATTGCGGCGGCGTTGCAGGCTGTGACGCGATGTGCACCGGGCACGCGCCGGAGTTGGAGGAAAAAACCTCATTCGTTGGCACATGGCTTGCCACGCTGCGCCCGGGCTATGAACGCGTGAAAGATCTGCCAGATGACGAGCGCATCACTGCGTTGGAAAAAGAGGCCGTCGTGGTCAGTTTGGAAAACCTGATGACATTCCCCTTTGTCGTAGATGCCGTTCAAAGCGGTCAGATGTCTTTACACGGGTTGTGGCATGACATCGGCGGCGGCGGGCTGAAACAATATGATCCGCAGTCCGAAATATTTGAAAACCTCTAAGGTTCGCAAACACCGCTTGAATGAATATTTTCGCTCAGGCGGGACCAAAGCGGGAAAATAAACCCGGCGTTAAGGATGTTTGGCGAATCTGGCTGCATGACACATTCATCGCACCGACTCGTTACGATGCGCCTGCCGAAAGACCTGATCTCTCAGATCGAGAACTCGGCCCGCGCTCAGGATATGGCACCCGCGGAAATCATCCGCACCGCCCTGACGGACGCCCTGATGAAGGGCGCCGCCTCCATCCCGACCCGGCTTACGCAGCGGGTCGCCATTACGCGCGCTTTCGATCTGGCGGATGGCTGGCTGGACCTACAAACGCAGCTTCGCGCCCTGGGTTTCGTGCTGCGCCACGATCCTGATGGTAAGCTGAGCCTGAACGAATGGCCGTCCAATCAACACCTGTGTAAGTTGGAAGAAATTGGTCAAAGCCAGACCGAGCTGACGACACGGTATCGCGCCCCCTTCCCCGGCCTGCAGCCTGAAGCCGCGCATATGCCCGTTTTCCGTTCTAAACGCACGTCCGGCATGTCATCGGCTGCTTAAGCGCGCCAAATTTTAACCTGATTTCCGTGTCCGGCGTCATTCAGTCGGACAGCGCGTTTCGTCGCGGGGGCTGCGAAATGCGTTTGCCTGCGGCCCAGAAATTTGGGCCGCAGGCATAATTTTCAATCTAGGACATCACCGAAGAACTTCATCATCGGGCCAGTTCAAATCCGTTTGCACGCGGATCAACTGACTGTCCTGTGGCGGCAAGTCGAAGTCCCACACAAGAACGCCGCGACGATCGTCTGGATGTTCTGTGGTCGGGGCGGGATCTGCAGAATAGGTGATCTTCAGACTGTCTTGCTCAGAATAAGGCACGCGGTCCAAGACACGCATCGGCCATGTCTCATTGGTCAGGTTTTTCACCTCAATCCGCGTAGTCTCGGATTGCTGTGAGGATTTTGAAATCAAGCCGGCCTGCCCTTGTATCCGGTCTTCGACCACATGGCTTAGGGTCAGGCCATCAATCGCGCCAAAGCCCAGATCAAAGGTATCGCCCGCCGCGACCAAATCCAATTGACCACCACCAACCATTGCACCATCGACATAACGTGTCACAGGCCCGGGCAGCAAAATCTCGGTGCCATTCTTGATTTCAGCCATAAGATAGGCACGATCATCGAACACAGGCACAGCCTGCGCACGGATATCGGCAGGCAATGTCATCTGATCCAGGCTTAGCCGCAGCGCCTCCACCCCGTCGCGGATATCAACGGGTTGCGCATAGTGATACGTCAGGACCATTCCTTGCATCTGGGCGCCCATTCCCTCGGCTACGGGGGCCTCCATCATTGCCATATCCGCTGACCGCGCGAGCGCTTTGGGCGCCGCCATCAGCTCCACCGGCGGGCCGGAACGGCGCAGCAAAGGCGGCAGGTAGGTCGGGTCCGCCCGCTCGGACGGGCGCGCTGTGGACAAGGTCACATCGACACCCTGCCAATCCTCGCCACTGGCTTGATGCACCGAGACATATCGGTCCAACGTCACCTGACCCGAAGCGCGGTCCAGATGCATATCATAGGATGGGCTCCAACCCGCATTATCAACATAGGTGGTGATCGTCATCACCCCCGTCCCCTGCACTGTCGCGCGCAAAACATCGCCGTCATCGCTGGGGTTTTGCACTGCTGCCAAGGTCTGGCGGGCGCTTTCCAACGCCTTGCGATCCGGGGCCAGTGCGTCATCCGCACGGCGCGCGGCGGCTTCAGCCTTCAGCGCTGTGGTGCGTGCCGCCAGGGACTCTTCGGCCACCTGCTGTGCAAGGCTTAGTGCCTGAGCGGCATCCATCCCTTGTGTGGACAAGCCCGATAGAAACTGAACGCGATCTTGCGCCGCAAGAGCCTGCAAACGGATCTGCGCCACATCCTCTAATTTATCCGCCAAAACATCTTCCAGACGGTCCACCTCGGCCTTGGCTGAAACAACCGCCGGATCTTCGGCACCATCGCTGGGCGGGCGGCGGTCATCGATTAAAGACAACGCGCCGATCTGCAGCCCCTCCCCCGCCACGCGCAGCGTATCAATCCGCGTGTCTTCGGGTAAACCGGGTACGATAATCTGCTGGGGCTTCTCTGCCGATACATTGACCTGGCGCACCACCTGTGCGCCCCATGGGAACAACGTAACCGACTGAATTTTGGCGTTGGCGGTCACGTCCTGCGCCCAAAGAGCGGCCGGGGATACTGTTAATACAAGCGCCGCAACCATGCGAATATGGATCATCGAAAACCTCCCTCAGATCATCATGCAGCCTGATAGGTCGGGCAGGGCATGTCCAGAAAACTCTGCTCACGTTCTGGTCAGCATTCAGCGCATAGAAAAACCCCCGGCACGCAAGCGCACACCGGGGGTTTACATCGTCTAAAAGGGGCGCAATCAGCCTTTTTTCAAGCAGCGCTTACCCAATGTTTCCGCAATTTGAACCGCATTCAACGCAGCGCCTTTACGCAGATTGTCGGACACACACCACAGGTTCAAACCGTTTTCAATGGTTACGTCCTGACGGATCCGCGAAACGAATGTTGCGAAATCGCCAACACATTCAACCGGGGTCGTGTAACCGCCATCTTCACGCTTATCGACGACCATGATACCGGGCGCTTCGCGCAAGATATCGCGGGCCTCGTCTTCGTCCAAGAAATCCTCGAACTCGACATTGAGCGATTCTGCGTGGCCGACGAAAACCGGCACGCGCACACAGGTCGCGGTCACTTTGATCGAAGTGTCGATGATCTTCTTGGTCTCGGTGACCATCTTCCATTCTTCTTTCGTGTCACCGCTGTCCAGGAACACGTCGATATGGGGGATCACGTTGAACGCAATCTGCTTGGGATAGACTTTGGGCTCGACTTCCTGACCGGGGACATAAACGCCCTTGGTCTGGTTCCACAGCTCATCAATCGCGTCTTTACCCGAGCCTGACACCGACTGATAAGTCGACACGACAACGCGTTTGATCTTGGCGCGGTCATGCAGTGGCTTCAACGCCACAACCATCTGCGCGGTTGAACAGTTCGGGTTCGCGATGATGTTTTTATTGGTATAATTATCAACCGCTTCCGGGTTCACCTCTGGCACGACCAGTGGGATTTCCGGGTCATAGCGGTACAATGACGAGTTATCGATGACCACACAGCCTTGTTTGGCCGCAATCGGTGCATATTGCTTGGTCGCGTCAGAGCCGATTGCAAAAAGCGCAATATCATAGCCCGAAAAATCGAAACCCTCGATGTCCTTGCAAGTGAGCGTCTTATCGCCGTAGCTGACTTCTGTGCCAAGGCTCCGGCGTGACGCCAGAGCAACAACCTCATCCGCAGGAAACTGGCGCTCGTCCAGAATATTCAGCATTTCGCGGCCCACATTCCCTGTGGCACCGGCAACGACGATCTTATAGCCCATAAGGACCTCCTTGCTCAAAAGAACATGTCGGCACTTAATGCAAATGGGGCCAAAGTAAAAGGGTTTTCGGGCCGTCAGACCCTGCAAATACGGGGATCCGCGCCGATCAGACCGGTGACAAATACCGCTTCGGCGTCGAAATCATGCGGGACACGGTCTGCCGTGCGCCGCCCCGACAGCGACAACGAGGCGAAAAAATCGAACCCAAACAGTGATAGTTTCGACAACGCAGAGCGCGCAAGCAGGTCAATCATTATCGCCCCTGTTGTGGGCTGTGCGCCGATACGGGTCTTTAACTGTGCGTAATCAGGATGTGGATGCAGATAGAAGCCATCGCTTGTCGCGGTGGTCCAATCAAGGCGCTTGCGCTTATGGCTCATCCATAGGCAGCGCCCGGGGGTAATCCGTGCCCGATCCTCGGCTGAGAGCCGAGTGGCCAGCGCAAGCCAATCGGTGCGCGTTCCGTGACTGCGTGGCTGCGGCATCGGGGCGCGGTTGATGCGGATCACCACATCATGTGCATCAATCTGTGCGCCATGCGTCTGCTGGGCCAACGCCCGGGCATTGCCAATCAGCGCAACCGATTTTCCTGCCAGCGGGGCAAGCAGCACGGATTGCGCAACTGACAAGCGTTGCAAAGCATCATCATCGCGCAACATCCGCGCAAGGTAAAACCCCGCACGGGTCATGCCAGCATCTCGCGGTAAATCTGCACCAGACGCGCGGCCTCGCCCTCAATTTTGAACTGCGCCTCCACATGGGCGCGGGCGGCATCGCCAGCCATGCGGCACTTGTCCGGGTCATCAACAAACGCGGCAATACCTGCGCCCAGCGCAACCGGATCACCCGGGTCGACCAAAGCCCCACATTCGGACGTGACGATTTCCTCAAATGCCCCGACCTTGGTGGCGATAACAGGCACCGCGCAGGCCATCGCCTCTGGCACTGTCAGCCCGAACCCCTCCCAGCGCTGCGGCGCTACATAAAGATCAAGTGCACGATACCAATCCGCGACCTCATGCACCGGCACCTCTGGCGGGAACAACACGCGGTCCGACAGCCCCGCAGCGGCAACCTGCGCCTTAAGCTGTTTCAGATAGTCGACATGTTTTTCCGTTGCCCGTCCCATCACAACAGCCACAGCCTGCGGTCGCTGTGGCAAAATCTGAACCATTGCCTCGATGAAATCGCCCGTGCCTTTTTGCGCCCGGATACGTCCGTAACAGCCAATCAGCACCGCGTCGGGCAGACCCAACCGCGCGCGCAACGCCGCGCGATCATGTGCGGGGGCGAACCCGTCCACATCAATCCCATGCAGCACCACATCGCAAGGGCGGTCCAGATACTGCGCCGTCCGCGATGACGTCGCTATAACCCGGTCCATCTGACCAATCAGCCATTTCGTATAGCCCGAATGTTTGCGTTGGCTGGCTGAGGTAAACAGCAACCGCAAATCCATCCGACACAGATATTTCAGCGCCAGACCCAACAGCATTTCCACATTGCGCCGGGCATGCCACACCCGCGTATGGCGCGGTAAAAATGGTAGCCGCCACAGCGAAATATGCGGCACATGTGATGGCAGGCCCGGGCCGGTCGCCACGATCCCGATCTGATGGGCCTGCACCGGCAGCAATCGGACCACCGTCGCGGTGACACCCGACAGGCGGCGTTTCAAATTCGGGGCGATAACATCAATCTGCGTGCTCATACCCCCGACATAGCGCGCCGCGCATCACTTGTCTTGGCCAAACGCAACCATGTGATCTCTGTGACCTTGTCTGACGCGATGCAAAGATTACGATGATTGTACCGCCCCACCGCCAAAGGATCTTTCATGCGCCTGCCCTTCCTCGCCTGCCTTGCCCTCAGCCTGGTCGGCATTTGCACTGTCACCACCGCGCAGGCCCAACCGTTGATATTTGCAGCCGCATCGCTGAAAACCGCGCTGGATCAGGCGGCACAGCAATGGGCGACGACCCATCCGCCGGTAACGATTTCCTACGCCGGCTCGTCGCAGCTGGCCCGGCAGATCACCGCAGGCGCCCCCGCGGACCTGTTCATTTCGGCCTCGCCGCAGTGGATGGACGCGGTGGACCAAAGCGGTATGGTCACGCCGGGCAGTCGCGTGAACCTGCTGGGCAACCGATTGGTGCTTATAGGAAATGGAAACTCAACTAACGCCGCAACGTCATCGATTGCATCGTCCTTACAGCCGGTGATGGACGGAACGGCCTTTCTGGCAATGGCACTGGTCGACAGCGTGCCGGCCGGACAGTACGGTAAGGAAGCGCTGACCCATCTGGGCCTGTGGGATCAGGTTGCGTCGCAGGTCGCACAGGCCGATAATGTCCGTGCCGCCCTTGCATTGGTCGCACTGAATGAGGCGCCTTTGGGCATTACCTATGCGACAGATGCCAAAGCAGAGCCTCGGGTGCATGAAATCGCCACGTTCCCTGCCGACAGCCACCGCCCCATCATCTATCCCATGGCCGCGCTTGACGGAGGTAACGATCCACGCGCCGCCGCCGATTTCGCCGCCTATCTGCAAACACCCCCCGCACAAGCCATTTTCACCCAACAGGGTTTCACGCTACACCCTGATCCATGATCGAGCTTTCCCCCCTGGCCATCGCGGCCATCACATTGTCACTCCAAGTCGCAAGCGTTGCGATGATTGCCTCTTTGCCCGTGGCGATCGCAACGGCTTGGATTTTGTCGCGCAGCCGATGGCCAGGGCTGTGGCTGTTAAATGCGCTGGTGCACCTGCCCCTGATCTTACCGCCCGTAGTCACCGGCTATCTGTTATTGCTGGGGTTTGGGCGAAACGGGCCGGTGGGCCGGTTGCTAGAGCCATTGGGGATTACATTTGCCTTTCAATGGACGGGCGCGGCGCTGGCGGCAGCGGTTATGGGATTTCCGCTGATGGTGCGCGCGATCCGATTGGCAATCGAAGCCGTCGACCCTAAATTGGAAGAGGCCGCCGCGACCTTGGGCGCAGGCCCGGTGAATGTGTTTTGCACCATTACCTTGCCGCTGATTGCGCCCGGCATTCTGGCAGGTGCCATCATGGGATTTGCCAAAGCGATGGGTGAGTTTGGCGCCACCATCACCTTTGTCTCCAACATCCCGGGGCGCACGCAAACGCTGCCATCCGCAATTTACAGTGCGCTACAGATCCCCGGTGCCGAACAACAGGTTGTCGTGCTGTGCGCGATTTCTGTGACCTTGGCGATTGGCGCGGTATTCTTGTCAGAATGGCTGACGCGGCGCATCGCCCGCCGGATTGGTGGCGCACTATGATCGACATTCGCCTGCATCATCCATTGTCGGGGTTTGATCTGGATGTCTCGCTTCAGGCCGGTCCGGGGATCACCGCGCTCTACGGCCCATCCGGGTCGGGGAAAACTACATTGGTGAATGCCGTCGCGGGGCTTTTGCGTCCGCGCGCAGGGCGGATCAGCGCGGGATCCGACCTGCTGTTCGACGCTGCCACTGGGGTGGACCAGCCTCCACATAGGCGCAATATCGGATATGTCTTTCAAGAGCCGCGGCTTTTCCCCCATCTAAATGTGCGTGCCAACCTGAATTACGGCGCCAAACGCGCCCACAAGGCGGCCGCTGGCCCGGCGTTTGATGATGTCGTCGACATGCTGGGCATTGCGCCGCTTTTGGCGCGTCCCACAGGCGCACTTTCGGGCGGAGAGCGGGCGCGCGTGTCCATCGGCCGCGCCCTGCTGTCCAAACCCCGCCTGTTGCTGATGGATGAGCCATTGGCCGCCTTGGACCCGGCACGGCGCGCGGAAATCCTACCGTTCTTGGAGCGGTTGCGCGATGCCGGCCTACCGGTCATCTATGTCAGCCATGCGCTACCAGAGGTCACGCGGCTGGCCGATACAATCGCGCTGATAGACACCGGGAAACTGGTGGCCGCAGGCCCCGCGCACCACATCCTGTCCGATCCCACATTGGCGCAGCGTCTGGGCGGTGCCCAAGCCGGCGCTGTGTTGCGCGTGACACATGGCGGGGTGGATGATGACGGGCTAACGCGGCTGCATCTTGGGGGGCAATCCCTGTTTTTACCCCAAAGCAGCCCGGATATGGGACATGATCTGCGCATCCGCATTCAAGCCAGTGATGTCATTCTTTCGCGCAACCGGCCGGAGGGGCTTTCCGCGCTTAACATTCTAACCGCGACTGTGACGCAGGTGCAGCCAGGCGATGCAGGGCGCGTTTTCGTGCAGCTGACCTTACCGCAGGGGCAGATATTGCTGGCGCGGATCACCGCGCGTTCTGCTGCCATCTTGCAATTGCGCTCGGGCACGCCGTGCCATGCAATCGTCAAAGCGGTGGCGATGGACCGCGCTGATCTGTCACGCAGCTGAACGGCGCGAGGGTCCCCCGCGCCGCCAAACTTCACGATGACAGGTGCAGATTACGCGTCAATGGTTTGTGATGTATGGGTCGCAACCGGACGGCCAGAGGCGGTGCCGGAAATCTCAATCCGGCGCGGCTTCAATGCCTCGGGCACCTCATGAACCAGATTGATATGCAACATGCCATCTTCATGGCTGGCCCCAAGCACCTTTACATGATCAGCCAGCGCGAAGCGGCGTTCAAAGGCGCGGGTGGCGATACCGCGATGCAGATAGGCCTTTTCAGCATCGGCATCGGACTTGCGCCCGACCACGATCAACGCGCCATCGCGCATTTCAACCGACAGTTGGTCTGCGGCAAAACCTGCAACAGCAATCGAAATGCGATAGGCATTTTCATCTGTTTTTTCAATATTATACGGGGGATAGCTGGGCTGAGCGACATCATTGGTCATAACCCGGTCCATCAGGTCGGCAACCCGGTCAAACCCTACAGTTGCACGATATAGTGGCGAAAGATCAAAACTACGCATGGATCATCCTCTCTTGAGCGATGTGTTGACAGTTTGACGCAGCAGACCGCCCCATATGGGCACGGCAATCCACGTCCCAGACCCCTATTCAGGCGACCCGGTCCAATTGATTTGGGAAAGCTGCAAACTGTTTTCAAGAGGTCGGAAAACCATAAGCCTGCGTTTTTTGCGGCCCAAGTTACGGGCGACCCCGCGCCGCCTAGGGGCGCACGAATTTCGCCCCCGGCATCCGTCGCGTCGGCGCCCCGCTGTCCATGCCGCGCGCGGCAAGCGCACCTTTCAAATCAGCCAGATTATCCACAAGCGTCCCAAGCGAGACCTTGCGTGCGTCCAGTTCAGCTTTGGCCGACACCACAGACACTATTTCAAAACGACCATTGCGCTTGGCAAAAACCGGCGCGCCAGAGGCCCCGAAATCCACATCACAGGTCATCAGAAGAAATCCGTTTCGCCGCTGCATCACCTCGCAGACATCTTGCATCGACGGGGCCTCGGCGCGGTCATGCGCATATGAGACGACCTCGACCTCATCCCCGGCTTCAATATGGGTGTCCGTGGCAAAGGGCATGACCTGTGGCAATCGGATCGGCTGGGCCAATTCGATCAACGCCAGATCCCATGCGACCCGGTCCACCCGGTCGGGGCCCTGATACTGGTATTGTGGATGCGCGATCGTGCGACGTGCCTGACGGTAGGCGACAGCACGACCATTGCGCCACCCAGCCCTGAATTCAATGTTTTCAGCCGGAATCATCTGCCCCGTCGTGTTGGAATACAGACAATGTGCGGCCGTCAGCACCAGATCGGGCGCGATCAACGTTCCGGTGCAAAACCCGGTTTTGCCCAGTTCCAAGCGCCCCACGGCCTCCCATCCGCGACTGTCATCACCCGTCTTCAACAGTCGCAAAGGCCCGGCCTTGGGTTGCAGTTGAATCGCCCCGAATCCCAGATCGGCAGAGCCCTCCTCGGCCCATGCAGGCACGCATATCACCATGATAGACAGCAAAACCGTAAAAATTACATGCATTCAGGCACCTCCGACAGGGGGCTAGATAGGTCCAGACTGAGCATAAGTTAAAGTCGTTAATAATGGCGCAACTATGGCCAGCGTGGCAGTTCTGCATATTGGCGGTGCAAAACATCTGCATCGGCACAAACCGATCTGGCATGGCGCGCAAAGCCAAAGTAACACTAAGATGATGATATATGCATATGCCTTTGGCCCCCTGACCGTGCTGGATATGATTGCCGTCCTACTGCTGCTTGCCTGTTGGGCGGGCATAGGATGGACCACCGAGAACCCACCCAAGGGGCGGATCTCGGTCGGGAAGCTTATGGAAAATTACCGGCGGGAATGGATGCGCCAGCTGGTAGGACGACAGAACCGGATCTTTGACAGCCAAATGGTGGATGGTTTGCGCCAATCGACCACGTTTTTTGCGTCTACCGCACTGATCGCGATTGGGGGTGGGCTGGCCTTGATCGCGGACCCCAAACCCCTGACCGATCTGGCATCAGACTTTGATCTGGCGGCGGGAACCGAACTGCTGTGGGAAATGCGCATCCTGACAGCGGTGTTATTCGGCGCCTTGGCGTTTCAGAAATTCGTCTGGTCGCACCGGCTGTTTTCCTATGCCGCTATCGCGATGGCCGCCGTGCCGAATGATTGCGATGATCCCATCGCCTATGCCCGCGCCGAACAGGCCGCAGATGTGAATATCAATGCTGCCAAAAGCTTTAACCGCGGCTTGCGCAATGTGTATTTCGCCCTTGCGTCGATGGCCTGGCTGCTAGGGCCAGAGGCGTTGATCATATCGACACTATTCACCACCGCGATGCTGTGGCGGCGTGAATTTGCCTCTGATTCCCGTGCGTCTTTGCTGGTGAACCCGCCAAAATAACACCGGTTTAAGCAGTTTTACGCCGCCGGCCCCGCCCCTCAATGATCCATGCGCCAATCGTCAGCCCAGCGGCCAGAACCAACCATGCCCACGGCGGCAAGATCGCACTGACGCGGATATCTGTGGTGGCCGTGGCCCCGCGCGGTGTCACCCCGATCCAACCACGCCCGGTGGTCGGGCGCCCCTCGCGGACCTGCCGAATTTGCGGAATACCGCCGTCCAACGCGGTGACGGCCCCGTTAGAGCCCTGAACCGCCGCGGCCAACACCGTGCCAGAGGCAATTGTTTCCTCATATTCACGAGGGCTTGCTGGGCCAAGCGCCACAACGCGTTCCTGATCCGCCTGACGCAGCCGATACAGTCCGGCCTCTGGCGCTGTCCAGCGTGTGGTAAACCGCCCCGGCGCGGTTTCCTCCAGTGTTACGATTTCCTCGCTGCCATCAGGGGCGATGATGGTCACAGGCTCTGCCGTATCCTCCATCGTGCGGCGCACAATGGTGATAGTCATCGAGCCAGGTTCGACCTCTGAAAACAGCGCCTCTTCTTCCAGCTCCGGCTCCTTCATCTCCCAATGGGCGATGCGGCGCAGCAGCTCCAGCTGCGGACCGCCCCCATCATAGCCGCGATCCCAAAGCCACGCCTGATCCGAGGCCAGAAGCGCCACACGCCCCGTGCCCACACGATCCAACACAAGCAGCGGCGCGCCCTGCGCCCCTTGCAAGACGACCTCTCCGGTAGGGTTTGTCAGCTCAATTTGGCGCAACCACTTGCCCCAATAGACGCTTTGCCCGTCTTCAAGATCCTCAGACACAGGGGGTGCGCCCGTCAACCCGGCCGTAACCGGATGGCGCAGCCCCACTTCGGTTGGGCGGGGCAAAAAACTGTCGGAGATCACGCGTCCGGTCGGGCGGGCGGGCAGAATATCGCCCAAGGCAGTTTGCCACAGGCTTTCGACCGTGGCGAATTCCGGACCGGCAGACACCAAAACCGCCCCGCCATCACGCACATATTGCCCGATATTTGCAAAATACGAGGCCGGCAAAATCCCCCGCGCACCGTATCTGTCAAAAATAATAAGATCGAATTCGTCAATCTTATCAATGAACAATTCACGCGTAGGAAAGGCAATTAAGGACAGTTCCGACACCGGAACACCGTCTTGTTTTTCCGGTGGGCGCAAAATGGTGAAATGCACCAGATCCACCGCTGCGTCAGATTTCAACAGGTTGCGCCATGTGCGTTCCCCCGCATGGGGCTCACCCGACACCAACAACACCCGCAGCCGGTCGCGTACGCCATTGATTTGCACCACAGCGTCATTGTTGCGATCTGTCAGCTCTGCGTCATCCGGCGTGACCGAAAATTGCACAACATTCTGACCGCCATGTTCCAAGGTCAGTGGCAGCTCAAGTTCCTCGCCCACGCGCACGTTATACCGCTCCGGCGGACCGCCATCGATAGCCAGCGTCAGTTGCGCATTCTCACTTACAGCATCGGGGACAACGCCTTGATCTTCGACCCGAAGCTGAATCGTGACCGGCTCTCCGATGATCCCGAATGTCGGGGCGGTTTCGATGACTAGTCTGCGGTCCCAGTCATCTGGATGCCCGGTCAGCAAAAGATGCAGCGGTGCGGGCAATTGCGGGGCCAAGGCAGCATCATGGGCCTGCCCATCGGTGATCATCACGGCACCTGCCACACGCGCGCGCGGTTCGGCCGCCAAGGCTTCTGCCAATGCCGCGCCCAGTAAGGATCCGTCATTATCGGCGCCATCTGGCACGGTCACCCGACGCAGTTCAGTATTAGGCAGGCGCGCGATCTGTGCTGACATCGATGACAGCGCAAGGTCAGTTTGTTGTGTACGGTCCGACAGCTCCGCGCTGGCGGTGCGGTCATCAAGCAGCAAAACAATATCTGCCAACGACGTTGTATCTTCGGTCTGCAAGGATGGCTGCGCCAAGGCGGCCACAAGCGCAAAAAGCGCCAGAACGCGCAGCGCCCAACCACGCAAGCGGCGCCAAATTGCCAGCACCATAAGCGCCGCAACCAGCGCGACTGCCAGCCAGATCAAGGGCCACGGGACCAGCGGCGCCCAAAGGATCGACACTCCATTCATTATTGGCCAAGCCTTTCCAGCAATGCAGGCACATGAACCTGATCGGATTTATAATTTCCAGTCAGCACATGCATCACCAGATTCACCCCAAATCGCAGCGCCATTTCACGTTGCCGCTCTCCTGACAGGCCGCGCCCGACAGGAAACATTGCAATGCCGTTGTTATCCACCGCCCATGCGCCCGCCCAGTCATTGCCGCCGATCACCACCGGCGTCACCCCGTCATTAAGGTTACGAAACGGCATGCCTTCGGCCTGTTCGGCATCGGGCAGCGGGGCCTCAACCCAAATCGGTTGATCGTAGCGGCCCGGAAAGCTTTGCAGCAAATAAAAGGTCCTGGTCAGCACATGGTCATTGGAAATCGGTGCCAGCGGCGGAATATCCAGTGGTGCTGCCAATGCTTGCAGCCGCTGCCCCGCCGGTGTAGCGCCGCCGAAATTCGCCACATCTGCGTCGCGCGTATCAAATAATATCATCCCGCCTCCGCGCAAATAGCGGTTCAACTTGGCATAGGCGGCGGGTGATGGTGCGGATTGATTGGCCGTCACGGGCCAGTAAATCAGTGTGAATAATGCCAGATCATCCCGTTCCAGATCAATCGCCAGCGGCGGCGAAGGCTCTACCGTTGTGCGTCGGGTCAATGTATTGGTCAAGCCGGTCAACCCCGCCTGCGCAATCTGATCCACTTGCGGATCGCCGGTCAGGATATGCGCCAACACGACATTTCCAGCTGCAGCAATCGCACGGTCCTGCGCCATTGCCTCTTGCGCCTTGGACAGTTGCGGCATGGCAATCATCGCCAACGCCACCATCATTGCAGAGGCGGCACGCGGACCACGCAGCCGTCCCGACAGGGCCAGCGACGCCACGATATCCACCATCAGCGCCAAAAGCGACAGCGCCAGAAGTGCACCTTTCAGCGGCGTTTGTTGCGGTTGTTCGACCCCCTCAACCGAAATCCAGTTGGGCCATTGTGCCGGCGCCAACACCCGATCCGCAGCCAGAGCGTTAAGCGCGACCGAGCGGTCATCATCCGCATAGACACCAGGGGGCAGATCCGCGCTGGGATGGCCCATCGCCAGATCCTCACCTGCGACGCCGGCGGCCGCTTCCGCCGTCGTCAGCCGTCCAAACCCGTCGATCACGCGCTGTGGCACCCATGTCGTACCTTCCAATTCGGCCACATCGGGCCGGGTGGGCCGGGTGGACACAGCCAAACGTTCCAGCATCTTTGGAAATAGGATCGACAAGGGCAATGTGGACCATTCGGCATTGGCTGTCACATGCACCAAAACCACCGTTCCATCGCCAAACCGTGCGCGCGTCACCAAGGGCGTGCCATCAGCAAGCTGGGCAATCGTGCGCTCGGCCAGCTCTGGCGAAGGCTCTGCCATCACCTGTGCGCTGACCGTTACATCGGGCGACACCTCCAGGCCCTCAAACGGGGAACCCGCTGGAAAGGCGGCCAGTTGGCGCGGCTCTCCCCAGCTCATAGTGCCCCCGATAGAGCGCCCACCGGCGCGTAGTTTAACCGGCAAAAGCGGATCAAGGTCAGTATCCGTCATCGCCAGGCGCGGTCCGGCAAAGCGCAGCAAAAGCCCACCGTCTTCGACCCAATCTTGCAATGCGCCAGCGGGAGGAACTTCAGCCACATCGGCCAAGATCACCACATCAGGATTGGCCAATAAGACATCTTCTAACGTCCCTTCGATCAAGTCAGCAGTGGGATCCAATGCCTCTCGCAGGAAATGCGACGGGTCCAGTAGCTCCAGCCCCTCACGTGAGACACCCGCCGATATCAGCGCCACTTTACGTCGCTTGACCGCGTCATCGGTCAGGCTGACAGCCCCGGCAGAACGCAGGCCGGCGACCTCAAACCGGGTGACACGATTGCGCAATTCGGGCGGCAGATCAAAGCTGGCAATCGCTTGTGTGCGCGCGTCCATGGCCACCTCTGTACGGGCCAGTTCGCGTTCGATCCCTGCCGGGTCCAGTCCCATCGCGATGACCTCCACTGTGCTGGCCAAGGCAACGGCAGAGAAAACCGGCACATTCACCACCCCATCTTCGATCCGCGCCGCACCCAATGCCCATATAGGCGCGGCCGATTGCCATACATTTACCGTGCCATGTTCCTCTAATGCGGACAAGAAATCAGGCCGTGCATCGCGTTCTAACCCGTCTGACAGCCAGAGCGTTTCATAACTTCCTTCGGGCAATATCAATGCCGGATCGATATCTGCACCCGGCTCCCATGGCGCCGGCTTCAGGCCCGGCAATGTTTCTCGCAGGGCGGTAGCAGCCCCAAAGGGTGGGGCCTCTGGTGGTGGATCAGCCAGTGAAATCATTGCCACGGGGCGCCCTGCCGCCGCGGCCTCGTCCAAAGCACGACCGATCCGATCGATACGTCTGCTCCAATCGCGCGCCGACGCCCAGCTACCATCGGTGACAATCAACAGCGGCCCAGACCCCGTCGCACCAACGGTGACAGGGTTCAACACCGGGCCGGAAAAGCCGATGATTGCCGCCGCCAGCGCCAGCATGCGCAGCGCCAACAGCCACCACGGCGTGCGTGCTGCTTCTGCATCGCGGTCGTGCAACCCAAGCAATAGCGCGACACCGGGGAACCTGCGCCGCACTGGCGCGGGTGGAACCGCGCGCAAGATCACATATAAAAGCGGCAGCGCCAGCAGGCCCAATAAAAGCCATGGCGTGGTAAAACCAATGGGTCCAAGCATCCACATTCTTATCGCCCCCGTCCCGCAACCTGCGAGCGCAGCGCCTGATGCAGCCACAGCAAGGCAGCTTGTGCGGAACTTCCGGTGTGATGGGTGGAAAATTGCCAATGCGCGGCCTGCGCCATGCGCAGCAAACGCTCGCGGCGCTCGGCCAGGCGGGCGCGATATTGGTCCCGCAGATCCCCCGCTGAACGGGTTTCAAATTGCAAGCTACCTGCCATCGATTCAAACACGGTGCGTCCATCAAAGGGGAAATCTTCTTCCAGCGGGTCCAGAACCTGCAACATCACCCCCGTCACACCGCGCTGCGCCAGCCGGCGCAGGCTTTCTTGCAACCGGTCCAGATCACCAAAAAAATCAGAGATCATGACGACCTTGGATTGCGCCCGCACCGCCGAGGTTTCAGGCACACCATATTCATCCACACTGCCTGCCGCGCTAAGCAATTGCGCCAACATCAAAATCTGGCCTTTGCCCGGGCGCGGCGCGGCCAATTGCCCGGTCAGGCCCACGCGCTCGCCGCCGCGCACCGACAACACGGCCAGCGCCAGCGCCAGTAGGCGTGCGCGTTCGGATTTGGTCGGACGGGCGCGTTTTCCGCCCTGTTCCCCCGTATAGGTCATTGAGGCCGCATCATCGACCCACAGATGCACGGTCTGCGCCAATTGCCATTCGCGTTCACGCACGAACTGCTGATCAGACCGGCCAGAGCGGCGCCAATCAATAAACCGCGCTTCATCCCCGGCATGAACCGGACGATACTGCCAAAATTCCTCCCCTACGCCAGAGCTGCGCTTGCCATGCACGCCCATTTGCACCGTCCGCGCCAGCTTCTCTGCCGCCAATAACAGCGGCGGCAGCGCAGCCGCTTCGGTGTCCGCAGCACGGCGCAGGGCCCGGATTTGGGGGGAGGCTTTGGCGATTACGGTCACGCGGCAGCTTCCTTCGTGGTTTTTGCAGCCAATTCGGCCAAGACCTGCGCAATCACATGTGTCAGCGTTTCGCCACGCGCGCGTGCCGCAAAGCCAAGCGCCATCCGATGGATCAACACCGGCTGTGCCATCGCCTCCACATCGTCAAGCGAGGGCGCAAGACGGCCATGCATCAGCGCCCGCGCCCGCACAGTCAACATCAATGCCTGTGCCGCACGCGGACCTGGCCCCCATGACAGAGTGTCCTTCACCGCGGCCGCCGCCTCGGGTTCGCCCGGACGGCACGCGCGCACCAAATCCAAGATCGCCTCTACGATGCTTTCGCCTACAGGCATTTGCCGCACGACCTGCTGGGCCTCGATCAATTCGGCGGCAGAGAATACGGCATGGGCCTGCGCTTGTGTGGCACCCGTGGTCGCCAACAAGATATCGCGTTCCGTATCGCGATCAGGATATTCAACATCAATTTGCACAAGAAACCGGTCCAGCTGCGCCTCTGGCAGGGGATAGGTGCCCTCTTGTTCGATCGGGTTTTGCGTGGCCAGCACATGGAATGGGCGGCCCAGCGCACGATGTTCGCCGGCCACCGTGACCTCGCATTCCTGCATGGCTTGTAAAAGCGCTGATTGCGTGCGCGGCGACGCGCGGTTGATCTCATCAGCCAGCAACAGCTGACAGAACACCGGACCTTCGATAAAGCGGAACGCACGGCTGCCATCAGGCGCGGTTTCCAACACCTCTGAGCCGATTATATCGGCAGGCATCAGATCTGGCGTGAACTGAATGCGCGACCCGTCTAACCCCATCACCGTCGACAGCGTATCGACCAACATCGTTTTGCCAAGGCCGGGTAAACCAACCAAAAGCGCGTGCCCCCCCGACAGCATCGACGCCAAGACAAGCTCTACGATCCGCTCCTGTCCGATGAAACGGGTGTTGATTGACGCGCGCGCCTCGATCAGTTTTGCCCCAAGGCGATCAATATCGGCCAGAAGATCAGTAGGCTCGGTCATGACAAATGCTCCATCCAACGTATGATGTACAGCAAAGCAGATTCCGGACCGAAACCAAACCTGAAAACGTAGGTGCACCATGACACAGACACAAAAGCCCGTGACAACACCTTCGGCAGAGGGGATTGCGCAGGCGGCAACACGCGCCACACAGAAAGGTCTAGCCCCTGTTCACCTATGGAATCCGCCGTTTTGTGGTGATCTAGATATGGAAATCCGTCGCGACGGCACATGGTTTTATCTGGGCACACCCATCGGGCGTCCAGCGCTTGTGCGGCTGTTCGCCTCGGTGCTTAAACGCGAAGGGGATGCGTATTTTCTTGTTACCCCTGTAGAAAAGGTTGGGATTCGCGTTGTGGATGCCCCGTTTGTAGCCGTGGATTTTGACCTGACTGACGAAGGCGAGAACCAAACAGTGACCTTCACGACCAATGTCGGGGACCGCGTCAGCGCCAATGCGGCCAATCCCATACGCGTGGCATATGCATCCGATGGCGAACCCGCCCCCTATATACATGTGCGGCGCGGGCTGGAGGCGTTGATTGATCGCAAAAGCTTCTATCGCCTTGTAGACATCGCCCGGCCCGGCACACATGACGGGGAACAATGGCTGGGCCTACGCTCTGCCGGGGTGTTTTTCCCGATCATTGCAATGGCGGATCTGTAATATGGTCAAGATTTCTGCAAGCTTGGATCACCTGTTCACAGAACGGCCCCTGTTGGAACGGTTCGTGGCGGCGAATGTGGCCGGATTTGAAATGGTAGAAATGCGCAGCCCCTATGACGCAGCGGCCCAGGATATGGCCTATCAGCTGGTGATGCGCGATCTGGCATGGGCTGCACTGGAGGCTCCGCCTCCCAATTACACCGGTGGGGAACCCGGCTGGGCTGCCAGCCCCGCACAAAAAGAGCGTTTCACCCGTGATTTACGTCGCGCGTTACGGTTTGCAGATGTGTTGAAATCGCGTTTTGTGACAATTGCCGCAGGGCCAGATGCCGGGGCGCAAAGCCATGACTGCTTCGTGGAAAACCTGATTTTGGCCACCACAAGTGCCCCAAAACGGCGTTTTCTGATCGCGCCCGATGACCCTGATCTGGAAGGGGCATTTTTGACAAGCCATGCCCAGGCGGCAGAGATCTTGACCCAGGTCGGTGCCGACAACCTGTTCCTTTGCGCCGATCTGGCGCAGGCGACACAGGAATGCGGCGGGCAAGATGCGGTTTTAGAACGGTTTGGCGCGCATATGGGCTGTCTGCGCCTAAGCACGCGCCCTGACAAACAGGCGCATGATGCGCTTTTGGATCGGCTCGACAAGGACGGGTTTAGCGGCTATGTCAGCGCAGCGTACCGCCCGCAAGGGCCGACCGAGGACAGTCTGGAGTGGTTCACTCCACCACCGCCATCGGCCCCAAAAGCCGCGAAAAAAGCCTCCAAAGCGTCACCCCGCAAACCGCGTGCCAAAAAGAAGCAAGACATATGATAAAACAGGTAATCTGCATCAATTGGGGCACGAAATACGGTCCGAAATTCATCAACCGACTATATGCGATGGTGGCACGCAATATCACCCCCCCGTTCAGCTTCACCTGTTTTTGTGACTCGGCTGAAGGTGTGCGCCCGGAAGTGGATTGCCAGCCCCTGCCCGAAATTCCCGTGGAAATCCCGCAAACCAAAAAAGGTATCTGGCCCAAGGCCCGGTTATGGGGGCCAAAGCTGGGCAATCTGACGGGCAATGTGCTGTTTCTGGATCTGGATCTGGTCATCACCGGGTCGCTGGATGATTTCTTCACCTATGGCGACCCCGATCAGGTGATCTTGTCGCGCAATCCGGCACGCCCGTTTGAGCGGCTTGGCCAGACCTCTTGTTTTCGCTTTCCGGTCGGAAAACTGTTACCGATCCAAGAGAAATTCTGCGCAGACCCAAAAGGGATTGCAGAAGAATATGTTTGGGAACAGCGTTTTGTCACCCGCAATGCGCCCGGCGGCGTAGATCTTTTCCCGCGCGCATGGGTCCGCCATTTCCGCAACCAATGCGTGCCATTATGGCCGTTGAACTGGGTTAAGGAGCCGCATCTGCCCCGGGATGCGCGGATTGTAATTTTCCCCGGCGGTTTGCATCCCCAGGTCGCCATTAAAGGCGGCTGGGCCGGGCGTGAAGGATGGACCTTGTCCGAACATGTCGCGCGTCGCGAAGAACGTAGCCCGCTGGAGGGGTCGCTGTTTCGCTACCTGCGCCATTGGATGAAACCGACCCCATGGGTCGATCAGGTGTGGCGCGAATAACCGACCCTTTCAGGCCCATAGTGCCTTATTAGGTCGGCGTCACATCCGCGCAGCCCCGCGCGACCGTCTCGGGCTCCAGCGTCGCGTGTGTCAGGCCAAAACGCTCTGACAACATTGCTTTGGCCCGCGCGATGACGGGTTGAAAGTCCTGTCCGTCTGCCAACACCAGATGCGCCTCAACCGAGCTGCGCTTTTCGTCGATCTGCCACAGATGGACATGATGCACATCCAAAACGCCATCAACCCCGGTCAGCGCGGTTTTCAGCATATCCGTGTCGCGCTCTGCCGGGGCGCCCAGCATCAAAATCCGTAAGACGGGTTTCAGATCCCCGAAGATATGCCACAGGATAAAAACGGAAATCGCGATGGTCAGCAGTGGATCAATCAGCCGCCAATCGAACAAGACAATCACAATGCCGCCGACAATCACGGCAACGGATGCGCCTGCATCCGCGAGATTGTGCAAGAAAGCCGCGCGGATGTTCACGCTGTCTTTCGACAGCTTAAAGGTCAACGCGGCAGTGCCCAGATCAACAATCAGTGCCAGACCCGCCAGCCAGATCACCAATCCACCGGTCACAGAAGGCGGGTCCATCAACCGGCCCACACCTTCGGCCATCAGCCATATCGAAATCACGATCAAGGTGACGTAATTGGCGAAAGCCGCCACAACCTCGGCGCGCGACCAGCCAAACGTCATTGTGGTATCACGCCCTTTGCGGGCCAGACGCCGCGCCCCAAAGGCAAGGATCAAGGCCGCCGCATCCGAAAAATTATGCACCCCATCGGCCACCAGCGCCATCGACCCGGCAATCACCCCACCGATCACCTGCGCCAGCGTCAATACCAGATTTATCACCACCGCGAATGCGACCTGCTTATCACCGGCATCCGGATCAATATGGTGGTGATGATGGTGGTGATGCGCGTGATCGTGGGGCATGGTCATCCAATATAAACTATTCACCCAAAGTGGCGGGTTTTGACCACAGGTCAAATCACATCCGCGCAACCTTGGTTCAGGCTTGGCGCACCGCCCAAGATCACGCGACGGTCGGGCACATTTAATGCGCCTGCGCCCAGCTATCCCCCTGCCCCGCATCCACGGTCAGCGGCACAGAGAGCTGCATCGCAGGATGGGCCGCATTTTCCATGATGTCGCGCGCCACTGTGATCAGATCCTCAACCGCGTTTTCATTCACCTCAAAGATCAGTTCATCATGCACCTGCAACAGCATTGTCGCGGGTAGATGCGCGATGGCCTGCGGCATGCGCACCATCGCCCGGCGGATAATATCGGCGGCCGCCCCCTGAATAGGCGCATTGATTGCCGCACGTTTGGCAAAACCCGCACCAGGCCCTTTGGCGTTGATCTCTGGCGTGTTGATCCTCCGCCCAAACAGAGTTTTGACGCAGTTATGTGCCTTGGCGAAGGCCACCGTATCATCCATATATTGCTTGATGCCGGGGAAACGTTCGAAATATCGATCGATAAATCCCTGTGCCTCACTACGTGGGATGCGCAGGTTCCGGGCCAGACCAAAGCCAGAGATGCCATAGATCACGCCGAAATTGATCGCCTTTGCCTGACGGCGAATCATCGGATCCATTCCCTCGACCGGGACGTTGAACATTTCCGATGCGGTCAGCGCGTGAATGTCGATCCCATCTTTAAACGCCTGTTTAAGACTGGGAATATCCGCCACATGTGCCAGAATGCGCAATTCAATCTGGCTATAATCAAGGCTGACGATCTTGCGCCCAGGGGCGGCAACGAAAGCCTCGCGGATGCGGCGACCTTCCTCAGACCGTACCGGAATATTTTGCAAATTCGGATCGGTGGACGCCAAACGCCCGGTGTTCGCCCCTGCGATGGAATAGGAAGTGTGCACGCGCCCCGTATCGGGGTTCACATGCGTTTGCAGGGCATCGGTATAAGTCGATTTCAGCTTGGAAATCCCGCGCCAATCCAACACACGTGCGGCCAGTTTTGCGGCCGCCGGATTACGATCTTCGATTGTGGTCACATCTTCGAGCACATCGGCACCGGTGGAATAGGCACCCGTCTTGCCTTTCTTGCCGCCTTCCACACCCATCACGTCAAATAGGATCTCTCCCAATTGCTTGGGCGATCCAACATTGAATTTGCGTCCGGCGATTTCCGCAATCTCATCCTCTAACTGTGCCATTTTTTGCGCAAACGCGTTGGACATGCGCGACAGCACCTGCGCATCGACGCGCACCCCAGCCATTTCCATATCGGCCAAAACCGGCACAAGCGGACGCTCTTCGGTTTCATATACCGTGGTAACATGGTTTTGGTGAAGCTGTGGCTTGAACAGCTGCCAAAGGCGCAATGTGATATCGGCATCTTCTGCCGCGTAGCGCGTGGCCTTATCGACAGGCACTTTGTCAAAGGTAATCTGGCTTTTTCCAGCGCCGATCAGCTCTTTGATCGGGATCGGCTGATGGTTCAGATAGCGGTCTGACAGCAGATCCATCCCATGACCGTGCAGACCGGCATGCAGCGCATAAGACAGCAACATCGTGTCATCAATCGGCGCTGTGCGGATGCCATGCAGAGCGAATATTTTGAAATCATATTTCATGTTCTGGCCGATCTTCACGATCGCAGGATCTTCTAGAACAGGTTTCAACATCGCCAAGGCTTCGTCCCGGCTCATCTGACCGTCGGCCAGACGTGAACCGCCGAACAGATCATCTCCGCCTTCAGTATGGCCCAGCGGCAAATAGGCCGCCTCGCCCGGGGTGACACAGAGCGAGACACCGACAAGATCGGCACGCATCTCATCAAGGGAGGTTGTCTCTGTATCCACCGCGACATGGCCTGCAGCACGCGCCCGGTCAAGCCAATCAGACAGGGTCTGCGCATCCCGGATACAGACATAGCTGTCGGGAGAAAATGGAACCTCCTCAACGGGGCTTCCCCCCGCTTCGTCGGTTCCGCTGCCGCCCGCAACGATCTTAGGGTCTGGCGCGGGAGGGGGCGTGGCCCCAAAGCGCTCCGCCACGCGCCGCGTCAAAGACCTGAACTCCATCTGGTTCAAGAAGGCCATCAGCGCGTCCACATCGGGATCGCGCACGGCCAGATCTTCTAATGTGAATGTCAGCGGTGTCTGAGTATCCAGCGTCACAAGCTGTTTCGACAAGCGGATTTGATCGGCCTTATCAATAAGAGTTTGACGCCGTTTCGGCTGTTTGATTTCGGATGCACGGGCAAGCAGCGTCTCCAAATCACCATATTCATTGATCAACAGCGCCGCCGTTTTCACGCCAATCCCCGGTGCGCCCGGAATATTATCCACCGAATCGCCTGCAAGGGCCTGCACATCGATTACCCGATCCGGGCCCACGCCAAATTTCTTTTCGACCTCCTCCGGGCCGATCTGCGCATTTTTCATCGGATCGAGCATTTCTACACCGCCACCGACCAGCTGCATCAGATCCTTATCGGACGACAAGATCGTGACACGCCCGCCCGCCGCACGCGCCTGGCAGGCGAGGGTCGCGATGATATCGTCAGCCTCAAAGCCTTCAAGCTCTTTGCAAGCGATGTTAAAAGCGCTTGTCGCCTCCCGCGTGAGCGGCATTTGCGGGCGCAAATCTTCGGGCATTGCATCGCGGTTGGCTTTGTATAAATCATACAAATCATTGCGGAATGTGTGGCTGCCTTTGTCAAAAATCACGGCCGCATGGGTTGGTGCATCTGCGCCCTTGGCATTCTCGATATATTTGAAAAGCATGTTGCAAAACCCCGAAACCGCGCCAATCGGCAGGCCGTCTGTCTTGCGCGTCAAAGGCGGCAACGCATGATACGCCCGAAAAATATAGGCGGACCCGTCAATCAGATGCAGATGACATCCTTTGCCAAACGTATCATCCATGCCTGCCCCTCCGTGAAATGAACCATGTGAAATGCTCATGCCAGAAAGACGCAGCTTCTGCCAGATGTTGCGGCCTTTGACGACGGCTGGATATGCAGTTTGACGCGACATACCGCCAAAGGGTGGCACCGCATTATGTCATGGGACACATTCGCAGCGCCATCAGGCAGAACAGGCCGCGCCGACGATCATTTCGTACGTTACAAACGCCAGCAATGTTCCCCAAGCCGCCGAGACTTCAACCGTCCAGGCCGACCCAAGCTGTGCTGCCAATGTATCGATCAGCACCTCTGACACCATTTGATATTGATGATCTTGCACACCATAGCCGCGATGCATCCTGCCCATATCTTGCAAGATCTGGGTCAAACCTTCCAGCTGATCCAGAGACGACAGTGCGATCTGCAACGTTGCGGTCAGCTTATCGGCCTGTGCCGATATGGATGCAGGGAACAGCGGCCGCAGCTCTGGGTGGAGCACGAAAAGGCGGGTGTAGAAATCTTCGACCAATTCGGGCCGAGATTTAATTACCTGATCGAAGCTGGTGCGCACCAGCATTATCTGTTTGTGATCCATGTCACCTCCTGCTGTAGGGTCCATGTTTCATTGTAAAACCGGTATGTTAAAAATCCGCCCTGCGCGCAAAGCAAAAGGCGGCCCCCTATAGGACCGCCTTGCAGATCATCATCCGCAGATTTTCTACCCTATGATAGGATCAGTGATCATCGTGCGCATGGGCGCGGTCGATGATGTATTTCTTGTCGCAATACCCACATTCGACATAGCCCGTGTCACGGGGAATATTCAACCAAACCCGTGGGTGGCCCAACGCCCCTTCGCCGCCATCACAGGCAACTTTCCAGCGGGTCACGGTTTCGGTTTCAGGCGCTTCGGGGGCATCAGGCTTTGACGCGGTGGCAGACATTGGCGGCTCCACTATATAAAGGGACGCAATAGATGCGCCCGGTGTCTGGGGCACATTCTAGCGAACGGAAGGAAACGAGCAAGTGCAACGACAAGCCATCGAGATCAAGGGTTTACAAAAACTCTATGCGGGCGCGAAGGGTGAGCCAGACAAGCAGGCGCTGAAGGGAATTGATCTGTCCATACCGGAGGGATCAATCTTTGGGCTTCTGGGTCCAAACGGCGCAGGAAAATCCACTATGATCAACATCTTGGCGGGTTTGGTCAACAAAAGCAGCGGACAGGTGACAATCTGGGGCTTTGATCAGGATATCAATCCGCGCCAATCGCGCGCGGCCATCGGGGTCATGCCGCAGGAAATTAATATGGATCCGTTTTTCACGCCCCGTGCACTGCTGGATTTGCAGGCCGGGCTGTATGGGGTGCCCAAAGCCGAACGCTGGACCGATGAGATTCTGGAGCTGGTCGGCTTATCCGACAAGGCAGAATCCTATGCCCGGCAATTATCGGGCGGCATGAAGCGGCGGCTGTTGCTGGCCAAAGCCCTGGTCCATCGGCCAAAAATTCTGGTGTTGGATGAACCGACAGCAGGGGTCGACATCGGGTTACGCAATATGTTGTGGAAAAACGTCCGACGCCTGAATGATGAAGGCATGACGATTATCCTTACAACGCATTACCTGGAAGAAGCCCAAGAAATGTGCGACGAAATTGCCATCATCAACCATGGTGAGATGATCATCCGCGACCGCACCGAAAACCTTCTGGCGCGGATGGATGCGAAAACGCTGGTGATCACGCCGGCGGGCAATGCACCCGATGTCACATTGCCCGACGGGGTCAATCTGACGCGCCGCCCCAATGGGCAGCTGGCCTTTGACTATCGCCCCAAACAGGTCTCGGCAAATGCGATCCTGACAGCGGTGCATAACGCTGGCATCGAGGTCGAAGACGTGGGCACCACCGAGCCAGACCTTGAAGATGTCTTCATGTCCTTGACCGAGGAATAATCTGTGCCGATGGGGCAGACCCTGCCCCATCACATGCCGCGAATATTAGTCGGTGGCCTCAACCATTCGGCCTAGTGGCCGGCCAGACAAAATATGCAGGTGAAAATGCGGCACCTCTTGCACGCCATGTTGGCCCGCATTTGTGATCGCACGGAAGCCCAGTGCCGTGTCATCCGCAGCCGCGCCGATCATCTTACAGACCTCGCCTGAAGCGCGGAAAAAATCAGTTAATTCTTCGTCACTTGCAGCCTGACAAAAGTGATCAAAGGTCACATATGGCCCTTTGGGAATCACCAGCACATGGTCAGGCGCCTTAGGCGCGATATCGCGAAAGGCCAGCGTATGTTCGGTTTCATACACTGTGGTGTTCGGGATCTCGGCGCGTAGGATTTTTGCAAAGATATTTTGGTCATCATAGACATAGGCCACAGGACATCTCCTTAATCGGTAAACAGGTAATCCAGCGCGGCAAGGCGCTGCGCCAGCTCTGGCTCTACATTCAAGAACCCCGCCAACGCCACAGCATTTTCTTCTGCCGAAACGCTTTCGCGCATCCGCCAGAAATGGTCAAACTGCGCATCCATGATGCGTTCATTTTCAAACTGCAGATCAAAGCGGATCGTAGGCAGAACCTGATTGACCACTTCGATCGGCGTTTGTTCCCCCGCAAGCCCGACCCGTTTTGCATGTCCGATCAGGTAATCGTCGCTAAATTCACAATCAATATCCAGGATCCTCACCTCTGCCTTATCAGAGGCGAAATCACACAGCAGATCATATCCTGCCGGATCAATGCAGATCACCAGATCATCGCGTTGATGATAATCAAACAACATGCGCACCAACGCCCGCCGATGCCGATTTCGCTTTTCAACCGTGCGCTCAATCCCGCCCAGATCGGGCAAGCCGCCCTCTTCATTAAACAGGTAATCGACGACGGGCAAATCTGTATGCTCTCGCAATTGATCGGCCAATCGTTTGGCAACATGCCACTTTTTGCAAACCATAACCATCAAGCGCCGGCCCCGGCCAAGGCTTGATTCGGTTTCCCAAAACCGCGGAGCGAATCGATGCCCCTCACGCCCTTTGCCGGTCAAAAATTTAAACAGCGCGCGCCCTTCGTCAGAAATCGGAAAGGTTACGCCAACTTCCCCCCATAAAAAGCCAAGCCGTGTTTTCAACGCCTTAGCATCCGGGCTGATTTTTCGGGCAAACAGGTAATCTTGCGCCAGCAGCATATCATGGTGATCATTATAGAACGTCACCGGCATACCGTAATCGGTGAACATCAAAAAGGTCTGGGTGCGTGTCCGGATCTCACGTTCAGGCGTGACATGGCGCACGATGGTTTGGAAGAACGTCTCATCCGGGATCCATGTGGTGGAAAAGAACCGCATCACATCGGGACGCGTGCGGCAAAATTCCAGCACTTTTTCCACCGTATCGCGGCGCAGGCACCACCATTGCGACCCGATCATCATCTCAATATCATCTGGCACGCGGCGGGTGATACCCAACCGTTTTTGCCATTCGTAGCTTTGATAAAACAGCCACTTATGCTTGCGCTCATTGAACCAGTGGCGATAAATCAGCCGCTCTTCCTTGAACCCGGTCTGAATCCAATCCGAGTTGAAGAAATCAAAGCTTTCAATGTAATCCACGCTGTCGCCGTCCAAGACAGCATGTGCGTATTCTGCCGTTTTGATCTGCATGCAGTCGCCCGACAACATGTAGAAATGCGACGCGTCTTGGAATGTCGCCACCGCAGCACGAAGCGCTTCCAATGTCGCGGCCACCAATGACCATTCGCCCCAGCCGCACTTCAACCGCTTTTTGGCGAATGCCACACCGGGATTATCTGCCAGCCCATCGCGCAACAGCTGATAATCTGCGGGTTTGGCGTTGGCGTCGAAATGGATTGCCACATAATCCCCGGCAGCGGTCAGGCGCTGTGCCTGACGAATGATCGCCTCTGGGTCCTTGTGGGTTAACAAAATGAATGCAATTCTGGCCATTATCCCGAAACTTTATGTCCAACCTGCCACTATCTTTCCGTGATAACGCCAAGATACGTTGAAAAAACAGAGTTTCTTTGCTCTTTAGGGCTAATTAACATGCCAGGGTGGCATAAGCGACACCCGGATTATTGGAGGCGGTTCATATGGGTTTTCCCGGCACTTGGATGACGGAGAGCGAAAGCGTCGTGTATCGCGTCGTTCCGAAATGTGCCTGCTCGTCGATCGGGCAGATCATGTATTATTCCGATCACGGCGTTTTCTTTGACGGTGATATTCACGATGCGACCTCCGGCTTGCACAAATGGTCCTTGCCGCACAGTCAAGGTCCGATTGAACGCAATGTGAAGGGCAACAAATCCTATGCCTTCACCTGCGTGCGCAATCCCTACGGCCGGATCTTGTCGTCGTTCTTCGATAAAATCGCAGGAATTCAACGCAATGGAAAACGCTACCGCGGCAACCTTGTGCCACAGCTGATCCAGAAATACGGTATCGAAGTCGGCTCGCCCGAGGATGATTTCGCCTTCGATCAGGTGAAGTCCTTCCGTCGGTTCTTGCTGTTTGCACGCGATACGATCCGTTGGCGTCGCCCGATGGATCCCGATATTCACTGGTCGGCCATGTCGGGCCACATCTCAACCTTCATCGTGAACGGCGGGCGCTATAACAATATTTTCTTCACCGAGAAATTCAACGAAGGCATGCAATCTGTGCTGAATGCCGTTGAGACGCCGGTGAGGATCAGCCTTGATGAAGTGCCGCGCTTTAATGAATCAGAAGGTCATGGCCCAAAGCGCGCGCATCCAATCAGCGATTATTTTGACGATCTGTCACGCCACCTTGTGTGGGAAATCTACAAAAAGGATTTCCAGCTGTTCAAATATGATTTCGACAACCCGGACAATAAAATGCCTACGGGTGAGGTCGACCTGGGCGAGGTCCACGCAAAGCTGGGCAACTAAGCCAGCTTATGTTTGATCAAAAGACCGGGCCGCAAACCCTCTCGCAGCCCGGTCCGACCATATTCATCGGGTCAAACCCAACACATGAATACAACAACAGCAACGGGATCAGCCGACCGCGGCAGCGGGGCCGGGCGACGGCCTATCAGGCCCGAGCCCGGCACCCCCGTCGCCGTAACCCGATTACACCAGACCTTCTTGTGCAAATAACACCGCCATGTCGCATTCGGGCCGCGCGCCATAATGGCCAATAACTTCACGAGCTGCCACGCAGCCCATTTTTCCGGCCACCTCTAGCGACGCGCCTCGCGCCAACCCGAACAAGAACCCGGCCGCGAATTGATCGCCTGCTCCAGTCGCATCCACCGGAGTGACCGATTGCACGGGCACCGACACACGCTCGTTTCCGCGGATGACAATCACATCCGCGCCAGACCGCGTGCAAACCACCAATTCACATTCCTTGGCCGCTTGCGCCAGCGCCTGATCCAGATCTGTCTGATACAGCGACGCCCATTCATGTTCGTTGCCGATCACATAATTCATTTCCTCACGAACCAGCCGGCGGAAGCTGTCGCGGTGACGCTCGACACAGAACGGGTCAGACAAGGCAATTCCGGCCTGACCACCGCCGCGCCGTGTCGCCTGAGCCGCCTTTAAAAACGCAGCTTTCCCTTTGTCTTTGTCGAAGAGATAGCCTTCTAGGAACAAGACCTTGGCCTGTTCGACCACATCCAGCGGCACATCCTCTGTCGACAGCTCGGCACCGATCCCAAGATAGGTGTTCATCGACCGCTCGCCATCGGGCGTAACGAAAATCATCGAACGCGATGTTGGCAATTCGCCGTCTTGAATTGGCGGGTTCGGGAAATCGGTGCCCTCGCCCTTCAGCGCGGCCTCGTAAAACCGGCCTAACGCATCATCGCGCACCCGCCCGACAAATGCGGTCTTCAGCCCCATATTGCCCAGCCCCGCAATGGTGTTCCCAACCGATCCGCCCGCCGCCTGCGTGCGCACATCCATAGCCGCATAAAGGGTTTCGGCGCGCTCACGCTCAATCAGCTGCATAATTCCTTTATCGATCCCCATGTGATCCAGAAAACTGTCATCACATTGTGCAATCACGTCAACGATGGCATTTCCGATGCCAACCACTTCATATTGTGTCACGCCGTCTTCTCCTCGAATTGGCAAATATCGCGGATGTGGCAAGCACCGCATTTAGGTTTCCGGGCCACGCAAATATAGCGCCCATGCAAAATCAGCCAGTGATGTGCGTGATGTTGATATTGCGCAGGCACGTTGTCTTCGATCGCGCGCTCCACGACATCCACGTCTTTACCGGGGCAAATCCCGGTGCGATTTCCGATCCGAAAAATATGGGTGTCCACGGCCTGCGTGGGTTGGTGAAACCACATATTCAACACGACATTTGCTGTTTTGCGGCCCACACCGGGTAAGGATTGCAGCGCGGCCCGGCTGGACGGAACCTCACCACCATAGACCTCGACCAGGATCTTGGCGGTCTTCATCACGTTTTTGGCTTTTTGCCGGAACAGGCCAATGGTCTTAATATGCTCGATCAGCGCCTCTTCACCCAAATCCAGCATTTTTTGTGGCGTATCGGCGATCTGAAACAGCGCCCGCGTGGCCTTATTGACCCCCGCATCCGTCGCCTGTGCCGAAAGCGCCACAGCCACGACCAGCGTGTAGGCGTTGACGTGCTCCAACTCGCCTTTGGGTTCAGGCTCCGCCGCCGCGAAACGGGCGAAAACCTCTTTCATCATGTTATAATCAAGCTGCTTAACCATGCGTGCTCTTCTGCCCGCTCCCCCGCAGTGCTGCAAGCCTTTGATGCGGGAGATGGGCGCTAAAATTCCATGGTATCGCCTCAATTCATTAACGTCTCATTGACCGTTGCAACCCCACAATGAAAACGACATTTTTCCTACAAGGATCACAGATCATGGAGCTGGGCTACCCCGTCGCCAGCATGGCATTTGATCGCAGCAATGACCTTTGGATGCTCGCATCCGATTTTTGCACCGATACGATGGGCCTTGAACTATCGCACAGCAATGGGATCACGGAATTGCGCCGTGTGACGGGCGCGCTGGTTATGCGGGGGGTGTTGACGGCCGATATCCCTATCCTTTTGCAGCATCCCGACCGCGGAACAATCCGCCTTGACCGCATCGAAATTGATGGCAGCCTTGCCATGTATCTTCCGTCAGAGCCGCTGATCCCTGGACAGACCTATGTCGAGGCCCAGCCGTTTGAGGCAGGGGGCCGCGCCGCCGGTCCCGAAGAAATCGCCCTGATGCCAGCCATGGCAACCGGCACATTGATCGCGACGGACGATGGGCCGCAGCCAATCGACTGGCTGCGCCCCGGTGACAGGGTTTTGACCCGCGACAACGGATATCAACCTCTGCTATGGTTGGGGCAGCAAACCGTGCCGCGCAGATCGCCCAGCAACACGCGCCCGCTACTGATCCATGCCGGGCAGCTTGGCCCTGACTTGCCAGAGCGCGACCTGACCGTGACACCGCAAACGGGTATTTTATTGTCCGGGCCAGAATTGGAAATGTGGTTCGCGGAAAATGAAATGTTGGCACAGGCCAGCCATGTCGCGCCGCATGCCGATCCACAAGACGGGCGCCGCGTGGTCTATTCACTCCTATTTGAACAGCCCGAAGTGATCTTGGCAGAAGGGCTGTGGGTGGGATCAGTCCATGTCGACAGCAGTTACCTGACTATGCTGCCTGATCGCCTGCGCGCATCTTTAGCCAAGCGACTGGTGACACAGCATAAAACGGCGGCGCGCGCGTGGCTTGCACAATGGGAAACACAAATGTTCACCAAGGAGCGTCGTGCCAGCTCTGCCCGAATTACGGCATGAATAACTCTCATTTCAGCGACAATTCGCCGTCAATATACGCAAAATTTCGCCACCTGATACAGTTGTCATAACACATTCGCTTATTTCCACTGTAAAGTCGCGCAGACTCCCCGGGTGGACCGGGCACTAATCCAAGGCGAAAATGATGAACACCAAGATCCCTTTCCTGATGTCGGGCGTTGCAGCTATGGCGCTTGCAGCCTGTGAACCCACTGTCACCAATGACCCGAACTATCATACACGTTCGGCGGCGATTGCCGGCGCGGTTGTAGGTGGCGTTCTGGGTGCGACCTCTGGCGGTGACGAACGTCTGACCAAAGGTCTGGCAGGCGCCGCAGTGGGCGGTTTGGCCGGCGCAGCCATCGGCTCGCAACTGGACAAACAGGCGCAAGAGCTGCGCCGCGATCTGGACATGCAGGGAACAACTGTCGTGAACACGGGTGAAAGCCTTGTCGTGACAATGCCACAAGATGTTCTCTTCGCGACGGACAGCTCCACGTTGCGTCCCGACCTGCAATCGGATCTGTATACTTTGGCAGGCAACTTGAACCGCTATCCAAATTCCACGCTGCAGGTTATTGGCCATACCGATAATACGGGCGAAGCAGCCTATAACCAACGTCTGTCTGTGGACCGCGCGCGTTCTGTCGCCTCGGTTTTGATTGGCGCAGGCGTGTCATCAGGCCGGATCCAAACCATCGGTCGCGGCGAAGATCAGCCGGTGGCATCGAACTTGTCCGCAGAAGGTCGCGCTCAAAATCGCCGGGTTGAGCTGATTATCACCCCGACAAACTGATACAAACGCGCAATGTGAACGACAGGCCGGGTGCATCTAGGCGCCCGGCTTTTTTATGATCTCTTGCGCATAGCCCCTTGTTTGGTCATAATTTTTAACCACACAGGAGAGCCACAATGCCATTTCAGAAGATCGATGCGGAAAAGCTGGCGACCGCAATCATACGCCAGATTGAGGATTTGATCCTGCAAGGCATTTTACGCCCCGGTGATCGGCTTCCCTCTGAGCGCGAATTGTCTGAACGCCTTGGCGTATCCCGCCCGTCCCTTCGCGAAGCCGTCGCAGAGCTGCAAACCAGCGGACTTTTGGCCACGAAGGCGGGCTCTGGCATATATGTCGCCGAGGTCCTTGGCTCTGCCTTCTCGCCCGCGCTGATCCGATTGTTCGCACGCTCAGATCAGGCCGTGTTTGACTATCTTTCCTTCCGCCGTGATGTGGAAGGGATGGCGGCAGAACGTGCCGCCCGCCTAGCCTCCGATGTGGATCTGAAGGTCATCGACGCTCTGTTTCGCAAGATGGAAGCCGCGCATTCCAAGCGCAACCCCACTGATGAGGCGGATCTGGACGCCCGCTTCCATTTGGCAATTATTGAGGCAAGTCATAACGTCATCATGTTGCATATGCTGCGGGCGATGTTTGAACTGCTAAGCGATGGCGTATTTTACGACCGCTCTGTGCTGTTCAAAAACCCAGCCATTCGCGGCGAGCTGTTAGAACAACATCGCGCGATCAATCAGGCGATCCAAGCCCGCGATCCCATTGCCGCCCGCGCTGCCGTCGCAGCCCATATGAATTTCGTGGAGCTGGAAATGACGCATAATCGCAAAGCCATGCGCCATCAGGCTACCGCGCAGATGCGTCTACAACAGATCGGGCATTAAAAAACCCGACCATAAAGGCCGGGTTTTCAAATTCGATTTTCCGTGCAGATCAGTGCAGGAGCTGTTCAACCTCAGTAATCGATGCATCAATCCTGCTGGATTTATCCGCATCAGACATCTGATTGCGCAGGACTTCGGCAGCTGCCGAAACAGCGACAGTGATAGCACGGTCGCGCACAGCTTTAACCGCACCGGCTTCCGCCGATTCGATTTGATCTTGTGCCGCTTGAAGGCGACGCGCGATCGAAGCCTGAAGATCAGCTTTGGCCTGCTCCGCCGCCAGTTCCGCGTCACGCTTGGCATTGGCGACGATATCATCCGCCTGCGCCTGAACCTCACGCGATTTACGCTCATAGGTTGCCAGAATGGACTGGGCCTCTTCGCGCAGGCTACGAGCCTCTTCCAGATCCGATTTAATGCCAGCGGCGCGCTTATCCAGCAAACCACCCAGCATCGTCGGAACCTTGAAATAGACCAACACGCCGATGAACAGCAAGAACCCTAGCAGAACGATGAAGTTCGTGTTGCCCAGGCTAAAGAACGGACCAGAAGCTGCCAAGGCAGGCTGCGCCGCAAGGATTAGAAGAAAAGCAAGCTTTTTCAAAATCTTATCCTTTCAACCGGGTGGACACAGCAGCGTCGACAACGGCTTTGTCCGCGTTCCCGCCCAAAGCTGCCACAATTGCAAGCGCCGTGTCCTTTGCAACGGTATCAACCGCTTCAACAGCACCGGCTTGAATTTCGGCAATCTTTGCTTGGCTTTCAGTGGTTTTCGCTGCGATCTCGGCATCGGCCCGCACGATAGCGGCATCGACATCTTTTTGGATCGCGGCGCGCGCTTCGCCAACAATTGCCTGCGCTTGCGCACGGGCGTCAGCAAGCGCCTTTTCATAGGCAGCTTCAGCGTCTTTCGCCTTCAGCTTGTAATCTTCGGCGGCCGCAAGGTCACCCGAGATCGTGCCCTGACGATCTGCCAACACGGAAGAAATCCGCGGCAGCGCAATCTTCGAAAGCAGCCAGTAGATCGCGACAAGCGTCACCAGAAGCCAGAAGATCAGGTTCCCAAAATACGAGGGCTCAAGCTGCGGCATCGGTGCAAGAGCCGCACCATGTGCAGCATCCGCCGCGCCATGCGCCATTTCGGCAGCTTCGTGTTCTGTTGCCATTTCGTCTACCCTTTTGGACCAGATCGACGGTCCTGTCTCAAACTCGGAAGGGCCCATCCGGGCCCCTCCGTCCGCAATAATGCGAAAAGGGGATTAGACCGCGAACAACAAAAGCAGAGCGACGAGGAATGCAAAGATGCCCAGTGCTTCTGCGAATGCCATGCCGATGAACAACGTGGCGGTCTGACCGGCGGCTGCCGACGGGTTGCGAAGCGCGCCGTTCAGGAAGTTGCCGGCGACATTGCCAACACCCATTGCTGCGCCTGCCATGCCGATGCATGCGAGACCTGCGCCGAGGTACTGACCGAGTTCAGAGATGCTGCCTTCCATGGGAATAGCTCCTTGAAGATTTGAAAGGTTGATAAGGGGATCGCAGTCCGGTGCTTAGTGCGCCGGGTGCAATGCGTCTTTCAGATAGACGCATGTAAGGATGGTGAACACATAGGCTTGGATAAGCGCTACGAGCACCTCAAGACCGTACATTGCGGTGATTGCAACCACCGACACCGGGCTGATCAACGCAATGGCTGCAAAGCCTGCGAACACTTTGATCACCGCGTGGCCAGCCATAACGTTGCCAGCAAGTCGGATGGAGTGCGACACCGGACGCACGAAATAGGAAATAACCTCGATGACCGCCAAGACCGGACGCAATGGCAGCGGCGCAGCCGTCACCCAGAACAATCCAAAGAAATGCGTGCCATGCTTGACGAAACCGATAACCGTCACGCCAAGGAATACAAACACAGCCAAAACCGCAGTCACTGCGATATGCGATGTGGTTGAAAAGCTCATCGGAATCAGGCCAAGGAAATTGGCGAATACGATAAAGCAGAACAACGTCATAATATATGGGAAATATTTCAGGCCCTCTTTGCCTGTAATATCCTCAACCATCTTATGTACCAGACCAAATGTCAGCTCTGCCAGCGATTGCGACCGCGATGGAACAATCGCACGACCACGGGTGCCAACCACCAAAACCAATGCGATCGCCAACACAGTCAATGCAAACCACAAGGTCGCATTTGTGGGCGTGTACCAATGAATCGCACCATCTCCGAAAAGCGGTGTGACCATGAACTGGTCCATAGGGTGGAATTCAAGCCCGCCAGATTCTGCGCCAGTCGCCAAGACTATCTTCCCTCTTTTGTGCGGCTCGCCTCGGCAGCCGCGCGTTTCTCATTCATCTCAGCCGCGCTTCGCATCATCACGCGAACGCCAGCCACAAGCCCCAGCAAGGTAAACACCACCATGAAAATTGGCAGCGTCCCAAACAAGGCATCAAGGCCATATCCAATGCCGAACCCGATGCCCAGCCCTGAACACATCTCAACGACCATTCGCCATGCCATCTCGGTCTGGGCGATGCCGCCCTGACCTGACGGCTCCGCTTTACCGACTTTCGCTGCCTTTATCCGCTTTTCGAGTGCCTCGAGGCGGTCTGGATCAGGGTGGTCGGACATGGTTTGGCCCTTGGTCTCGTTGTGTTGGTGATACCTGTCACGGCTTAGTGAGTCAACGCCGTTAGCACTTGTTAAGTATTCGCCTAAAGTATTGATTTAAAACGACACCGCATTTTTCTAACTTGCTGAAACGGTCGACTTCCTCCGCAACCGCCCTGCCCCAGCCCGCCATATGATATTCAACCGATTGGTTGACGAAGCACAATACTCAGGCCAAACACCATATGATGACCACTGCTTCAAACCCCAAACTGGATGCGATCTTCGCTGCGCTCGCCGACCCCACCCGGCGCGCAATCCTGACGATGTTGCTTGAAGATGATATGGCCGTCACCGACGTGGCAGAGCCATTTCAAATGTCTTTGGCTGCCGTATCGAAACATCTGGGCATTCTCAGTAACGCAGGGCTTATCGCACAGGAAAAGCGCGGTCGGGTCAAATGGTGCAAACTTGAACCCGATGGTATGCGCGCCGCCATGACCTGGATCCAAAGCTTCGGACAGCTGGACTGTATCGACCTCGACGCACTTGAACGTTTCGTCGAAACTGAACTGTCCGATCCTCCTTCATCTTGCCTATAAATATCCAAATTCCGTCGCCGGGCACGCAGCCCGACGCCGGGGCGTCTCATATTCACGCCACTTTCTGCCCGTCAGCCACCAGCGTGACGATGTCGCTCATAATTCGGTTCAGCTCAAAATCCTTTGGCGTGTACACCCGTGCCACACCATAAGATGTCAATTTCGCTGCATCTTCATCGGGAATAATCCCCCCGACGATCACCGGTACATGCCCCAGATCCGCTGCGCGCATCCGTTCCATCAGATCCTGGACCAGCGGCACATGGCTTCCCGATAAAATAGAGACACCCACCACATGCGCCTCATCCGCGATCGCTTGCGCGACGATCTGCTCCGGTGTCAGCCGAATGCCGTCATAGGTGATATCCATACCGCAATCGCGCGCACGAAAGGCAATTTGCTCGGCGCCGTTGGAATGCCCATCCAGGCCCGGCTTACCCACCAGGAATTTCAAACGTCGCCCCAATGTCGCACTGACCATATTCACCGCCTCACGAATATCATCCAGCCCTTCGGTCCGGTTCGACGGATTGGCCGACACGCCTGTTGGTCCACGATACTCGCCATGGACAGCGCGCATCACCCCGGCCCATTCGCCAGTTGTCACCCCTGCACGGGCCGCCTCAATGGACGCAGGCATCACATTTTCACCCTTTGAGGCCGCAAGTTGCAGCGCCTTCAGTGCCGTCGCGACCCGATCTGCGTCGCGTTGCACCCGCCACTCATTCAACCGGCCGATCTGTTCGGCCTCTACCGCCGGATCCACGACCATGATGCCACCGTCCCCGGCGGTCAGCGGCGAGGGCTCGCCCTGCTGCCAGCGGTTCACACCGACAACGATGGTTTCCTCTGCCTCAATACGCCCAATTCGGGCAGCGTTAGAATCGACCAGACGCGCTTTCATATAGTCAATCGCCGCAATCGCGCCGCCCATCGCATCAATCTGCGCCAATTCAGAGCGCGCTTCTTCCTTCAGCAAGTCCACCTTACGCTCAATCGCAGGGTTGCCAACAAACAGATCATCATATTCCAACAGATCAGTTTCATAGGCCATAATCTGCTGCATCCGCAGCGACCATTGCTGATCCCATGGGCGCGGCAGCCCCAATGCCTCATTCCAGGCGGGCAATTGCACCGCCCGCGCCCGAGCGTTTTTCGACAATGTCACAGCCAGCATTTCGATCAAGATGCGATAGACGTTATTCTCTGGCTGCTGTTCGGTCAGGCCCAACGAATTCACCTGCACCCCATAGCGGAAGCGACGATATTTAGCGTCCTCAATACCATAGCGGTCACGGCATATCTCGTCCCACAGCTCGGTAAAGGCACGCATCTTGCACATCTCTGTCACAAAGCGGATGCCTGCATTCACAAAAAATGAAATCCGCCCAACCATCGCCGGGAAGGCCTCGGTTGGGACTTTGTTTTTCAAATCATCCAAAACAGCGATCGCGGTGGCCAATGCAAAGGCCAGCTCTTGTTGCGGGGTCGCCCCTGCCTCTTGCAGGTGATAGGAACACACATTCATCGGGTTCCATTTCGGCAGATGCTCTCGCGTATAGGCCGCCACATCTGTGATCATCGCCAAAGAAGGTTTGGGCGGGCAGATATATGTGCCGCGCGACAGATATTCCTTCACCAGATCATTTTGCACGGTGCCTTGCAACTTTGCGACATCGGCGCCCTGCTCTTGTGCCACGGCGATATATAGCGACAGCAACCAAGGTGCCGTCGCATTGATCGTCATCGATGTGTTCATCTGCTCCAGCGGAATCTGATCAAACAGCGCGCGCATATCGCCCAGATGGCACACGGGCACGCCCACTTTGCCCACCTCGCCGCGCGACAGAATATGATCGCTGTCATATCCTGTCTGTGTGGGCAGATCGAAGGCCACCGACAGACCTGTCTGCCCTTTGGACAGATTAGACCGATACAGCGCATTTGACGCGCTGGCGGTTGAATGCCCAGCATAGGTGCGGAACAACCACGGGCGGTCGCGTGTCTGTGTCTTGGTCTGCGTCATAGCATCTTCCCCCTCAGAGAATTCTTTGCGCAACAAAATTACGAGTTGAGCCTATTAAGCGAAATATTACACCCATGTCAATTCGCCGCAATGCGGCAGAAAGTCGGAGCGGCTAGCTGCACAGCAAAACCATAGATAATTGTATGTTTTAACAGCATCCCACAAACGTATAAGACATAAAATTACAAAAACACATCAATAGTCATTGCATTATTGCGCAAAGGCCTTGTATGACTCTCCTCAACGCCGCACCGATTCTGCATTGCGGCACGAGGAGGAGGATACGGGAATGGCTCTGGATACCCATACCGACATTGCGCCATATGACGCGCCTGAGAAAGATTTGTATGAAATTGGCGAAATGCCGCCATTAGGCTACGTTCCGCCTAAAATGTATGCATGGTCGATCCGCCGCGAGCGCCATGGCGAGCCGGAGCAATCCTTCGAGCAAGAGGTTGTCGACACCTGGCAGATCGACAGCAATGAGGTTCTGGTTCTGGTGATGGCCGCAGGCGTCAATTATAACGGCGTATGGGCCGGGCTTGGCGTTCCGATCAGCCCGTTTGACGTGCATAAGCAGCCCTATCACATCGCGGGCTCCGATGCCTCCGGCATCATCTGGGCCGTAGGCGACAAGGTGAAAAACTGGAAAGTCGGGGATGAGGTGGTTATCCACTGCAACCAAGACGACGGCAATGACGAAGAATGCAATGGCGGCGACCCGATGTTTTCGGCCAGCCAGCGGATCTGGGGATATGAAACCCCTGATGGGTCATTCTCGCAATTCACCCGCGTTCAAGCACAGCAGCTGATGCCGCGCCCGAAACATCTGACATGGGAGGAGGCCGCCTGCTACACGCTGACCCTTGCGACCGCCTATCGGATGTTGTTCGGCCACCACCCGCATGAGCTGAAACCCGGCCAGAACGTGTTGGTCTGGGGCGCGTCAGGCGGTTTGGGCTCATATGCGATTCAGCTGGCCAATACGGCGGGTGCCAATGCGATCGGCGTTATCTCTGATGAAAGCAAACGCCAGTTTGTCATGGATCAGGGCGCCAAAGGTGTGATCAACCGCAAAGATTTCGATTGCTGGGGACAGTTGCCCACCGTTAACACGCCCGAATATAATAACTGGCTGAAAGAGGCCCGCAAATTTGGCAAGGCGATCTGGGATATCACGGGCAAAGGCGTCAATGTCGATATGGTGTTTGAACACCCCGGCGAAGCCACGTTTCCTGTCTCGACCCTGATCGTCAAGAAAGGCGGCATGGTTGTTATTTGCGCGGGGACCTCTGGGTTCAACTGCACCTTTGACGTGCGCTACATGTGGATGCACCAGAAGCGTCTTCAGGGATCGCATTTTGCCAACCTGAAACAGGCCGCTTCTGCGAACCGTCTGATGGTCGAACGCCGGCTTGACCCCTGCATGTCCGAGGTATTCCCGTGGAATGAAATTCCGCAGGCACATACAAAAATGCTGCGCAATCACCATAAGCCCGGCAATATGGCCGTGTTGGTTCAGGCCCCGAAAACCGGCCTGCGCACATTTGAAGATGCCTTGGAAGCAGGCCCAAAGGGCTGATCACAAACGATGACCCCGCATCCGCTGTTGTCGGTTGCGGGGTTTCCTATTGCAATGCCAACGCCAGGCGCACGGCTGCGCCGACCGGATCGATCAGCCGCAGTGGCGTGTGCGGTTGCAGCTGATCAATCAATGGCCCCATACCGGCACAGCCCAAAACGACCGCCCCGATCGGATCGGCCTGCGCCGTTTTGAACTCTGCGATCAATCGCGTGATTACCTCCGGGGGGCCGTCTTCCAGCTCCAATACGCCGATACCTGCAGCACGCACCTTGGCCTGAACACCATATCGCGCCAGATTGGATTGGATCACCGGGATTGCGTCGGCCACGGTTGTCACCACCGAAAACGGAAGCCCAAGCAGGCCCGCCATGGCAAAAGAGGCCTGTCCAAGACCGATCACCGGCATCGCAGCGGCAGCTCGGATTTGTTCCAATCCCGGATCATCAAAACAACCCAAGACAAGCACATCGGTGTCGATCTGCGGCACCATCGCCAAGACACCGCGCACTGCGGCTTGGCCATCGGCTTCGCCTTCAATCGCGGCAGGGCCTGTATGATTGGTCAGGCCTGACAGCTGATGCGTGCCCAGTGGTGCAAGCACTCGGGCGGCCTGAGCAAGCATCTGCTCTGTCATGGCTTCGGTCGCGTTGGGGTTCACGAATGTGATGCGCATCACAGATCACACCCCCCGGCCCGCATCTGATCCCAGCTTCGCCCGCTTGCGCCCCATCAGCCAAAAGGCCAGCAACGCCGATCCGATTACCACGAAAGAGAACACTGTCGTCAATGTTCCAAGCGCAAAGATCACCGGCGTGGTAACGTTGGTTGTCATGCCATAGATTTCAAGCGGCAGCGTATTGTAACTGCCCGCCGTCATCAGCGTTCGGGCAAATTCATCATAAGACAGGGTAAAGCCAAACAGCGCCACGCCGATCAACATCGGGGCAATCATCGGCAACACCACATGCCACAGCGTCTGCCATGCGGTGGCCCCTTGATCGCGTGCAGCTTCCTCATATGCCGGATCAAAACGGTTGAACACCGCGAACATGATCAGCAGACCAAACGGCAATGTCCATGTCAGCTGCGATCCAAAGCCCGAGGTCGCCCAATGCACCCCCAGCCCGGATTGCGAGAATATCAACCCCACGCCCAGCGATACAAGGATCGACGGTATTACCAGCGACGCGATCACCAATTGAAACAGGAACTGATTGCCCGCGAATTTCTTGCGAAAGGCCAAGCCGCCCATCACCGACACGACAACCGTCGTAACCATTACCATCAGCCCCAGCATGAAGGACCGCCGAAACGCGCCCCAGATATCGCCCACGGCCTGTTCTTCAAACAGGTCCACGAACCAATGCAAGGACACTCCGCGCATCGGGAAGGTCAGCCCCCCTTGAGGACCTTGAAAGCTTAGGATCGCGATGGTCAACGTTGGCCCATATAAAAACACCAAGAACAGCGCGAAAAAGACAGATAAGACATAAAAGCTTCGGGTCCGGGGTTCCATCTTACAGCTCCTTCCGAATATCGACCAGGCGCAGCAAGATGCCGATCGTGATCAAAACCGTAACCAGCAAAACCACCGCAGTGGCCGCCGCCGACGGATATTGCAACAGGGCAATATCATTGGAGATAAGCCGCCCAACATTGGCCGATTGCGATCCCGACATGAAGCGCACCGTAATGAAGTCGCCCATCACAAGCGTGATGACAAAGATTGATCCGATCATAATCCCCGGTTTCGTCAAAGGCAGCACGACATTGGTCAGGATCTGAAAGCCACTCGCCCCGGCATCACGCGCGGCCTCAAGCAGCGACCGGTCAATCCGCATCATCGTATTGAAAATCGGCACCACCATGAACAATGTATACAGATGAACAAAGGCCAGGATCACCGAGAAGTCGGAATACAGCAGCCATTCCACCGGTTCGTCCACAACCCCCATTGAGATCAGCATATTATTCGCCAATCCATTGCGTCCCAAGAACGGGATCCAACTGATCATCCGGATGATATTGGATGTCCAAAACGGGATGGTGCACAGTAGAAAAAGTGCGATTTGAACGGGTAAAGAGCGGATATGGAATGCCAGATACCACGCAACCGTAAAGCCAATTACCAAGGTGATCGCCCAAGTGATTGCCGCATATTTAAACGTGTTGAAGAACACTCGATAGGTAACGTCAGAACCGAATAGAAACTGATAATTCTCCAGGCTGAAGGCGGGCACGATGGACCATTCTGTTGCGGTCCAAAAACTAACCACCGCGATCATGACAATCGGTGCAATCAGGAAAACCACCAAGATCAGCGTCAAGGGAGAGGCCAAAAGCCACCCCTTAGTAGTGTCCGACATCGCCTTCATACACAGCTACCTCAGTCTTGAAGAAAAGGTGGGGGGAAGCGGTGGCGCATCGTGCCACCGCTTCGGGGGGATCGCCCCCCGGCCGGGCCAAGGGGGTCAACCCCGCACAGGCCCGGCACCCAATGGCATCGCATCACGCCGCAATGAACTCATTCCATTTGCGGACCATATATTGATTTTCATCCATGACCGAATTCCAGCAGGCCACAGCCCCCATACGATCAGTGAAGGACCCACCGTCACGCACATCCCCCGCTTTGGCCAAGACATCGCCATAAGGGTTCGTGATGTCGCCTGCGGCGGCTTTGCCCTCAAACCAATACCCCCACTCATCCGCCGACATGAACTCTTTCGATGTCGATGGCACAGCCGAGTAATAGCCTTGGCGCATCAAGAAACCACCAACCCAGCCAGACAGATACCAATTGATATAGTCATAGGCCGCGTCCAGCTCCATCCCGCTAAGGGATTTCGACAGGCCCAGGCCACCACCCCAGCTGCGATATCCCTCTTTCAAAGGCTGATATACGCAATCAATCCCACGGGTTTTCACCGCCGTAATCGCAGGCGACCACATTGATTGGATCACCACCTCACCCGACGCCATCAGGTTCACGCTTTCATCAAACGTCTTCCAGAAGGCGCGGAACTGACCGGCGCGCTTTGCATCCGTCATGATCGCCATCGTCTTGTCGATCTCTTCGCGGGTCATATTGCCTTTGTCGCCATAGGTGATTTCACCCATTGCTTCACAGACCATCGCAGCATCCATGATACCGATCGAAGAAATATCCAGCAAAGACGCTTTGCCTTTGAACTCAGGGTTCAAAAGCTCGGCCCAGCTGTCGATGGGGCGACCGATCAGATCCGGGCGAATGCCCAATGTATCGGCATTATAAATCGTTGGGATCAAAGTCATGAACCCGGTTTCTTCGCTGGCGAAACTTGTCGAGCCCGGACCTTCGACAAAGCCTACAGTATGGGGCGCCGTGCCCTGCGCGATGGTAGAGTCTGGCGTCAGCTTGCCTGATTTGAAAATGCCGACGATCTCATCGTAATTCTTGATCTTGGACACATCCATCGCTTGCAGATTGCCCGTCGGCCAGACTTTTTTACAGATCCAATATTCGATATCGGCAATATCGAAACTGTCCGGCTGGGTGGCGGCGCGCTGGGTCACCGCGTCGGAATCCAGCGCCGTCATTTCCAGTGTAAAGCCCAGATCCTCTTTCACCTTCTGGCCAACTTCATTCAGGTTCGACACGCCCGTGCCGAATTGGCGCAGCGTAATATCCTTAATCTCCTGCGCCCAGATCATCGGGGCAGGCAAGGCGGTTGCCGCAAGGGCCGCGCCACCTGTTTTCAGCAATGAACGGCGGGAATAACGCATCTTAGACATAGATTTTGTCCCTCTTGTCAGACTGTTGAACGTAGCCTTTTCAGGCCTGGAGACGGTGTAGCCGTCCCTCATCCCAGGTCAGAAACACGCTCTCACCTGGATTTTTCGGATTTTCAAAAAACTCTGCTTCAGGGATCAGTGCCAAGATGTCGCTTTCCCCCATTTTGGTTGCCAAGGCGACATGCGCACCTTGGTATTCCACATTGATCACGGTTGCCGATTGCCCTTGGGTGCCGATACGCACCGCATCAGCGCGGATGGCAGCCTTGCCCCCGGCCAGATCAATCACATTATGCCCGCCCATGAATCGCGCGACGAACTCGCTGCGCGGGCGCATCCAAACATCGCGCGCAGGCCCTGCCTGCTCGATCACCGCATTGTTCATCACCACGATTTCATCGGCCAACGCCAAGGCCTCATCTTGGCCATGGGTCACGTGAATAAAGGTGATGCCCAGTTCACGCTGTAGCTTTTTCAGTTCGGTCCGCATCCGAATGCGCAAGAACGGATCCAGCGCCGACAGCGGCTCATCCAACAACAAGACTTGCGGATCGGTGATCAGCGCCCGCGCAAGAGCAACACGCTGTTGTTGCCCGCCCGACAGTTGATCTGGCAGCCGGTCCTGATGGCGCTGCATGTCGACCAGCTCCAACAGCTCCATCGCGCGTTTGTCACGCGTGCTGCGGTCCACACCCTTCATTTTCAGGCTAAAGGCCACATTGTCACGCACGGTCAGATGCGGAAACAAAGCATAGCTTTGAAACATCATTGCTGTGCCACGCTTGGCCGGCGGCAAGGCCGACACATCGCGGTTTGACAGTAAGATCGCGCCGTCACTGACAGTTTCATGCCCGGCAATCATTCGCAGGGTGGAGGATTTCCCGCAGCCTGACGGCCCCAGCAAACACACATAGCTGCCCGCCTGAAACAGGTGGCTGACATTATCAACCGCAACCGCCCCATTGGGATAGCGTTTGGTCACATGGACCAGCTCAAGATCATGTCCGGTTCGCATCAAGGCTCCCTTTCGCTTGACGCCATCAAGACAAAGGTTTTCCTTTCTGGGCAGAGAAATGCCGTGGCACAGCAGGGCAAAACATTAAAAGCCCAAAAATTCACCACCGTTCTTTTTCATTTGCACATTTTTGAGCGCAACTTTGTATACAGCGTCGCATTCAATCTGCCTTTGCCCCGTTTTGCTTGCTGTGATCCGTCCCACTGCTATGGCTGACAGGGAAAGGATCGCCCATGCACATCGCCCCACCTAAGACCAAGCCGACAGGGCCGCAAATCACCGATGATTTGGCTGATGCCATCCATGAACACCGCCTGCCGCCCGGTACGAAGCTGGGCGAAGATGAGCTGTCGGACGTATATGGTGTTTCGCGCACGGTGATCCGAACGGCGCTGTTATCGCTGTCACATCAGCGCCTGATCACCGTAGAGCGCAACAAAGGGGCTTTTGTCGCCAAGCCCTCCACGCAAGAAGCACGCGAAGTGTTTGAGGCACGCGCCCTGTTAGAACCACGCACAGTGCGCTCTGCGGCCGAACGGATCGACCAGGCGGGGTTGATCCGGTTGCAATCGCATATTGACGAGGAACATGCCGCGATGGCGGCGGGGAAATCCGGGCGTGCGGTGCATTTGTCGGGGCTGTTCCATATTGAAATTGCCCGAATCGCACAGCAAGAGACGATATTGGCCTTTATTGAACAGCTGGTGGCCCGGTCCTCGCTGATCATTGCCCTATATTGGCGCAGGCCCGCTGCCCTGTGTGAACGCCACGCCCATGATGCGCTGTTGCGAGCGCTGCGCACGGGCAATGGCGCGGATGCAGAGGAATTGATGAAGATGCATCTATTGGATATCCTTTCCTCACTGAACCTAAGAGACGCAGCAGAGGCGCCGACCTCGCTGCGCGACGCATTGGGGCCAAGATGACACATTATCGCACCGCAACCGCACAAGAGCTGACGCAGATTTTGCAATGGGCCCGGGCTGAGGGCTGGAACCCTGGGTTAGACGATGCCACCGCGTTTTACGCCGCCGACCCGATCGGAACGTTTGTGGCAGAGGTCGATGAAACCATCATCGCCGCTATCACGGTGGTCAATCACAATGATGATTTTGCTTTTTTGGGGCTGTATCTGTGCCAGCCGGACTGGCGCGGCAAAGGGATCGGCTTTGCGCTGTGGTCCTTTGCGCTGGACCACGCCCAAAGCCGCATCGTGGGCTTGGATGGGGTTGCAGCGCAGCAGGCCAATTATGCCAAATCCGGCTTTGTGCGGCAGGGGGCAACCCGGCGTTATTGCGGGCATATCGCGCCTGAACCCGGCTTGGGCATCCGGCGAATTTCACCCGGGGATATTCCCGCCTGCTTGACCTTGGACACAGCGTCAAACGGGTTCGCACGCCCTGACTTCATGACTGCATGGCTGACAGAGACCGACAGCCGATATACTGTGGTTTTGGATCACGGTCAGGGGCCTGACGGGCTGGCGACCATCCGCCGTTGCGAAGATGGTGTGAAGATCGGTCCCGTCATCGCCCCCGATACAGACAGCGCCATGACACTGATCCGTGCCGCATTGCATGAATGCCCGGCACAGACGTTGTATCTTGATCTGCCCGACGTGGCGCATGGGCTGGCCGCGCGATTGCACGTTCTGGGGTTCAAGGTAACCTTTGAAACCGCACGGATGTATCGCGGCACCGCGCCCCTGCCCGGCCCGCATCTGCATGCGATTGCCACGATGGAGCTTGGCTAAGCGTCAGGCCCGCGTTGGGATCCGCATCCGGCGCATCGAGAAAATCTGCGCGCCCGCCTCTGACACAGACACAGTGCGGAACATATCGCGCAGCATTTTTGCATCCGCCTTCAGACCCTTGGCCCAACTGCCCAATTTGGCGTGTTTAAACGGGCTTTCGACCTCTGGCCAGCTTACCACGGCCAGGCGCAGGCCAGCATGGATCATCGCGCGGTTCATATGCACCTCAAGGCCAAAGCTGGGCAGGCCATTCAACCCCTGTTGCAACAGCGCGCGTGGCAAGACCCGCTCACCCGAGATATAATCCAGCCCGATCAGCCGCCACAAAAGTGGCGCGTTGCGGCGCAGGCTGATTGCGACATCCGCGCGGCCTTTCATCACAGGTGCCAAAAGTTGCGAAACATGCACCCCTGTCAGCCCTGCCAGATCACTGTCCAACAGCAGCACATGGCTGGATGTGGCCGCGCGCAGCCCCGCCGCAACCGCCGCCGTCTTTCCCATATTCGCCTGCCGGATCAGCCGCACCGAAGGATAGCGTGCGACGACTTCGGCTGTGTCGTCACTGGATCCGTCATCGACAACAATCACCTGTGACAGGCCGGGGTGGCACAACACGGCCTCTAATACGCGGGCGATGCGTGGCGCCTCATTATAGGCTGGGATAATGCAGCTTATTTCGATGGGCATGACTGTCTCCGATGGAACCACCAGACCGCCCCGGCGACCACCAGGGCAATCAATAAAATCAATGAGCCGCGCGCGATCCACCCGTCGATCCGCGCATAGGCAGAACCGACGAAATATCCCAGCGCTACGAACGCCGCGCTTTTGGGGATGGAGGCGATGAAATTATACATTAAAAACGGCACGAAGGGCATTCTGGCAATCCCCGCTGCGACCAAAATGGCCGCACCGGCGGAATGTGTCAGCTTGCCCATAACCAGCGTACGCCCCCCTTTGGCGCGAAAATGGCGCAGCATTTTCCTCAGACGCTTTTGGTCCAGTCCAAGACGCGACCGCCACCGTGCGGGAACAATGCCCAGACCTCGTCGTCCGATCAGATAATAAACGATATCACCCAGTACATCAGCGACGATCACCACAATCAATAAGCGCCAGATGTCAAAAATTCCTTGGCTGGCGAGCCATGCGGCCAAAACCGTAACAATTGGGCCTTCGACAATCGCCAACCCACCGACCAGCATCAACCCATGCGTCGATAGCAACGCGATGATCGTCTCTAATCCAAACATTATTTCGCCGTCTTCGGGGTCTGCAGCACACCGCCTGCATCCATCGCAGAGCCACGCCATTCAAATCCGCGCCGCGCCCAAGTTACCACCCACAGGGCAGGCATCAATATATCGCGTAAGATCATCGCCGCGATGGTGTAGGGCCAACCAGCCACACGCGATAAAGCGATTTCAATCCCATACCAGATTGCAAAAAACAGCGGCAGCCATAGACCCAGCCCTGACACGATCAGACACAGCGCAGGCACCCAAGGGCCCAACATGATCTCCAGCATGAACAGGCCTAGAAACCCGTCACGGCGCACCCTAGACCAGCGCAGCTGACGGTCCCAAACGGCACGGAACCCGCGCTGGCCGATGGGCTGGCAAAAGGCCCGCCGGGTCAGCTGCACATTCAGCCCCTGCGCCCGAACGGCCTTCGTTGAAGCCACATCTTCTGCCAGGTCACGGCCAAGTGCGACCAGCCCCCCCGCATTTTCCAACACATCGCGCCGCCAGCACAGCGTTTTGCCCTGTGCAAAGCCGCGTCCCAATTGATCGGCCGCCAGTTGCCACCGCCCTTGGAATGAGTTCAAAAACGCCGCTTCAACATTGCCCCACAGCCCATCTGCGCGAATGCCGATCGGCGGGCTGGTCACAAGCCCGGTTGAAGGCCGGACCACGTGCAAAATTTGTTCAAAATAATTGGGCATCAAAAGCAAATTGGCATCAGCCATCGCCACCCACTCACCGCGCGATTGTGCCCAACCTTTGGCAAGGTTGTTCAGTTTGGGATTGCCGGTGATCCGGTCCTCGCCAATCAACAGCCGCGCATTCGCATCCGGATATTTCGCGATGAGCCGTTTAACCTCGGCCACTGCCGGATCATCGGCCACTGCCGCGCAGAACAATATTTCATAATGCGGGTATGTCAGGTGAAAGCTGGATTCCAATGTCTCACTATCAAAACGGTCCAGCCCGCAGACGGGCCGCAACAATGTCATGAAGGGTTGTTCGGTCGCACGTAAGGGCGCCTGACGCAGATAACGCCACGCGGCCAACGCCGCTGTCGAAAGGTGCAACCCAACCAGAAGACCTAAAACACACACAAAGACAATCATCAAATCTGGGCCTCCAGCCCATGTTGCGACGCTGCTGGCACACCCGCCACCTGCGTTTGTTGCCCCATATCCAAAAGCTGGAGCCGCCCATCAAACAATTCAACCAAAGCCGTCATGCTATCCACCCAATCACCACAATTTGCATAGCGAATGCCGTGTGCGTCGCGCAGGGCAGGTTTATGAAAATGGCCGCAGATTACGCCGTCATGATCACTGGCAATCGCCAATTCGGCCAGACGTTTTTCGGATTTATTCCCTACCATCAAAAGTGCGGATACGCCGTGGATCACCAGTTCCACAAGGTTACGCTCAGTCTCCCCACGGGTTCGGAAGTGAAAGACGTCGCGCGCCCAGGCATCGCAGCCGCGCAACCAGGCATCCAACCGCGTGCCGATCCGCGTCATCACATGCCAGCGCAATATCCGCGAATCGCATTGATCTCCGTGCAGCACCAAATAGCGCGTGCCATCCGCTGCCACATGCGTCAACTGATCGACAAGCTGCAGCCCTTCGTGATCATGTCCCAAACGTTTGCGCAGCTCTGCGTCATGGTTGCCGGGCAAATACACCACCCGCGTGCCATTGCGCGCGCGTCGCTTCAGCTCATCCATAATCGCATCATGGGTGGCCCCCCATTGGACCGTGCCACAATGCCAGACATCCAAAATATCACCCACAAGAAAAATTTCTTCTGCATCAACCTGTCGTAAAAATTCAAGAAATTTGCCGGCACGACTTCCGCGTGCCCCAAGATGCAGATCCGATACAAACAGGCTTTTGACCTGCCGGCGGCCAAGCTGCCGCGTCACGCAATCAGACATATGTCTATCCTCTGTCGCGTGGGCCAAAACACGGCCCCTTTAATCGCCCAATGCCAGTGCTGAGCAACTGTCATGTGACTGTCAGATGAAGCGTTTGTGACGACCGTCCAGAGGTAAGAGTTTCACAAAAACGGGAACCAACTGCGTGAACCCGTGTTAATGTCGCAAGAACGGGGCGTGACTGCCTTTGAATTCTGACAGGAGACGTGAATGAAAAAGTTCCTTATTATGATCCCCGCCCTTGCCGCTTTGGCTGCATGCGAAACACCAAATCAGACCCGCACCGCCGGTGCCTTAGCCGGTGCCGCCTTGGGCGCAAATATCGCGGACAACAAGGACAGCAATGCAATTTCCGGCGCCGCGCTGGGTGCCGCCGCAGGTTTGGTAGCCGGCGAAGTTATCAGCCAATCACGGACCCCCGGCGAGTGCATCTACCAGCGTCCCGATGGCACACAATATGTCGCGGCCTGCTAACCAGCTAACTTGGTGGCTTTTAAACGACAAAACGCGCTGATCACTCAGCGCGTTTTATTTTGCCCATTTAGGCAATGGATATCTCACCCCTATGGGGCAGTCAGGAACCGCTCGGAAACACTGAACAGCCGAAAATAAGTGGATTTTGCAAACAACAGCCGAATGATGGTGCAAGCGAGAAGATAGCCACGACAGAACGACCACGCCAAAATCACAGCCCAAGTTTCAGGGCGAAAGTAGCTGTAGCCAAGATCACGGGTGAACGCAGTTCGGTCGAGCGAACGCCAGAGTTTGACGTCCACCCAAACATGGTCAATCAGTGGCTGAATCGCCCCGAGTTTGTCGGAGACCATCAACTTAAGTAAGGATGATGGTTATGACAAAAAGCAAAATGGCAAATCGCTACTCGCCAGAAGTTCGCGCGCGGGCGGTCCGGATGGTGTTTGAACATCAAGGTTCATATGAAACGCAAGCGGGCGCGATAGCGGCCATTGCACCCAAGATCGGCTGTATTCCCCAGACACTGAGCGGATGGGTCAAGCAGGCCGAGAAGGACAGCGGCATGCGGGATGGCGTGACGACCGAG
>NZ_MDHA01000026.1 GCF_001705665.1 Thioclava sp. SK-1
GGGAGACTCCTATGACAACGCCCTCGCGGAGACGATAAACGGTCTCTACAAAACCGAACTGGTCCATCGCCAGGGTCCATGGCGCAACATGCAGTATCTGGAAATGGCGACGCTCGGCTGGGTCGATTGGTTTAATCACCGGCGCTTGCTCGGCCCTATCGGAAACATACCGCCAGCAGAGGCTGAACAGAACTTCTATACACAGCGCGACGTGCTCGATATGGTCGCGTGAAATGAAGCTATAGGTCTCCGGTAAACCCGCGGCGATTCAGTGTCAAACGCGCCGAGACATCGAGGGCGAAGTGTTCGAATACGTCAACGCTCTCTCACAACCCACGCCGGCGGCATTCATCGTTGAATGGGAAATCACCCGTGGCATTCGAAAAGCTCGCCGCCTAAAATGAGTAACACTCCGGAACGGAAAAGGTGCAAGTCTAGTGTTACACAGTCTCGCTGATCCGAATTTCGACGGGCACAATATGGTCTTTGCGCCCGATGCGGCGCCCTGACAGAATGAAATCTTCCATCGCAGTCACAGTTTGCTCTACGACCGCTGTCAGCGGATGGCTGATTACGGCATCCACTGTGCCAGCTGCCAGGGCGATATCGATATATGGGCTTGCCTCGGTCCCGATGATTTTGGGCGGCATTGGCACCTTTTGTGTCGCGCGGACCACGCCTTCCAATCCGCCGCCCGCCACAACTATCCCTGCGATGAGATCTTGGTCAAGCACGCTGCGCACAATGTCTTCGGCGCGCGCGTCCTCTTCTTGTGTGTAGACGACCGGACCGACATCCAGCGAACAAGATGTGGTTGCGACATAGGACTGAAACCCGGACACATAGGCTTGGTGCGCATTGTAAGACCGCGATCCCGACAGCAACAAAACGCGCCCGCCCGCAGGAAGCAATGCAGATATGATCCACCCGGTGCCCCGCCCCATTTTAATCGGGTCTGCCCCGATGAATGCAAGACATTCAGGAGCACACACATCAGTCAGCATTGCGACAACGCCACAGCCCTTTGCGGAGATATCTTTCAGGGCGTCGTGCACGGCAGGCGTATCGAATACAACCGCCGCGATCACGTCACACTGCGCGGCAAGCTGATACAGCCGGTCAATCATCATCCGCTCATCGAGACGATCAAGGTGAACCACCATCGGCGTGCCTCGCACCCGTGCGGCATTACGCACCCGCTCTGACAGGCGATCTGCAAATTCGCGATACAGCGTGCGTGGGGCAGGGTTCAACAAAAAGCCAAAGGTGCAGGCCGGTGCTTGCTCTGACAGGCGGTCACGGATGACCGGTGTGCCGTAAAAGCCGATGCGCTGTGCCGTTTCCAGCACATGCCGCAGCGTTGATGGCTTTACGGTCGTGCGGCGGTTCAAAATCCGATCAACGGTCGACAGTGACACCCCGGCCATATCCGCGACATCTTGCATCGTGGGTCGTTTGGACATCCGAACCAGCCTTTTTCGCTTTGCTTGCGCCACCGGGGCCTGCGTCACTGGGGCCTGCGCTACTTGGGCGGCCTGTCTCACCGGGGTTTACGCCACCGGGGGCCGTCATTTCAGGCGCCTTTATTACAGGGGCGCGCAAAGATTACCCGCGCCCCTGTGGTCTTGCAATCAGATCAGTCGCTTTAAGTTACTGGCCTGACATCACGCCGTCATGCTCACTCTCCAGCGGTGATCTTATTACGCGCATCCAAAGAGCTGCGCATCTGCGTCACCAAAGCCGGATCCACAGGCCGGGCCGCATTGCCCCAACTGTTCCGGATGTAATCCAGAACATCGGCAATTTGGGCATCATCCATTTTCCACGCGAAGGACGGCATGCCACCGCCCGTAGGAGCGGCCTGAGTATGGGCTGCGCGCGCGCCCAATAACATCACACGCGCCAAATTGGTCGCATCATCGGACAACACGGCATGATTGTCTGCAAAGGCCGGAACCAGCAGCCCCATACCCTCGCCTGAAACACCGTGACAGGCGGCGCAATTGACCTCATAGGCCAGGGCACCACGCGTGGCCGTCAGATCCATCGGGGCAGGGGTTGTGACACCGGAACCAGGCACTGACTTCATGTATTGAGCCATGGCCGTCAGATCATCAGGGCGCAAATATTGCAAGGAATGCTCTACCGCGTCGGCCATCGGGCCTGATGCCATCGCATGCCCGTCCGTGCCTGTGCCAAGATAGGCGGCAATGTCATCAACACTGACCTGTCCCAGACCCTGATGCGGATTAGAGGTGATTTCTGGCGCATACCACCCGTCCACACGCGCCCCTTGAAGATAGTTGTCCGAGATTTCGGCCCCCAGCGCATTGCGCGGCGTATGACAGGAGGAACAATGCCCGCCCGCATCCACCAGATACCGCCCGCGATCGGCCCCGCCGGCATCGCCCTTAAAACCGCTGTTATCGAAGAACAGCATGTTCCATCCCAGCATGGCAATGCGTTGGTTATAGGGGAACCCCATGCCTGCGTTCTCGTCGATCGCATTAGACACCGGGTCCAGCGTCGACATATAGGCCCACAGATCATGCATGTCCTGATCGGTCAGTTTGGCATAGGCCGTGTAGGGCATTGCCGGGTATAGCATCCCTTTGGAGCCTTGACCCTGACGCACCGCATCAAAGAAATCGCGCTCTGTCATCGCACCAATGCCCGTGTCCCGGTCAGGCGTGATGTTCGAAGACACCAGCGTCCCGAATGGCGTGCCAATTTCATAGCCGCCTGCAAAATCGCCCTGTCCTTGGGTGTGGCAGGCCGCGCAATCTGCACTGCGCATGACATATTCGCCCCGGGCAATCGCATCTGTATCGTCAGAGACAAAATCCGCCAAGGCGATCTGATCATCAGCGCCCGCATTGCGCGACGTATCCACGGTCGTCCAGACCCAGCCGCCGACAGCAACAGCTGCCACGACCACCACACCGCCAGCAATCCATTTCCAATTTGCCATACGTTATGCCTCCACCAGCGGGCCGGGGTTCGGCACATATTTTTCAACGATTGCCTGCGCGGCACGAATGGCCAGCGCCCCCACCGTCCCCGTGGGGTTGTAGCCCGAATTCATCGGAAACACGGAGGCAGAGCAGACGAAAAGATTATGGCAATCCCAGCTTTGCAGCCAAGGGTTCACCACGGATGTGCGCGAGTCGGCCCCCATTGGCGTGCCGCCAATCACATGGTCAGAGGCGATAACGGCCGTGGTAAAGGGCTTATCGGCAAAATTGAACGGCGTGATATGCTGCGCACCCATTTCCTGCGCAATCTCAACCGCGCGATCCATGGTGAATTTCGCCATGTTCCGATCCGATTGCGAATAATCATAGGTCACACGCAAAAGCGGCTGCCCAAATTTATCCGTATAAGTCGGGTCCAGATCCAGATACCCCTGTTTGATGGGCATCGACGATCCCTGGTTAAAGATCGTGGTATAGGTCTGGTAGTGATCCTTATAGGCCTGCTTAAACCCTGCACCCCAGCGCGGTGTGCCCTCCGGCAATTTCCCTGCCTTGGAAATTGGCAAACCGTCACGCGCCAGTGTCAGCATCCCAGCGCCGTGCAAGAAATCCAGGTCCGAGTGATCAAAATTATCGGCGTTATAATCGTCGATCTGGCTGCCCAGACCGCCCGCACCAATAAACGGGTTCATCTGTTCGCCTTCAATCCACATATCCACGCCAGACACCGTCTGGAAGGTGAAGTTGCGGCCAACACTGCCTTCTTGCGTGCGCGGGTCATAGGGCTGACCGATCTCGGACAAAAGCAGCAACCGCGTGCTGTCCACCTGAAACGCCGTGACGCAGACAATATCTGCCTCTTGCACATGTTCTTGGCCTTGCGCATCGACATAGGTCACACCGGTGACGGTTTCCCCATCTTCGGCCTTATTGACGCGGATGACACAGCTTTCTGTCAGCAGACGGAAGTTCTTGCGCCGCATAAGCACCGGGAAAATACAGGCTTGCGGTGAGGATTTGGAATAATTCCCACAGCCAAAGCCCAGGCAGAACCCGCAATACGAACAGGCACCCATGCTGACGCCCAGCGGGTTGACATAGGGCTGGCTTAGGTTCGCCACCGGGATGGTGAACGGGTGATAGCCCATGCGGGTCGTAGCGTCGTTAAACACTTCCATTGACCGTAGTGTCTTGAGGGCAGGGGTGGGATACTCGCGGCTGCGCGGCCCTTCAAACGGGTTGCCGCCTGCGTTGATCTTGCCCTGAATATTTCCCGCCTTACCAGAGATACCCGCAATCCGTTCAAATCGATCATAAAACGGTTCCAGCTCGTCATAGGTAATGCCCCAGTCTTGCAGCTGCAGCTCTCCGTCATCGGCACGCTCGATGCCATAGCGCTCAATCGTGCGCGAGCGGATTTCAAAATCATAAGGATCAAAACGCCAGGCCATCCCGGCCCAATGGAAACCGGCGCCGCCGACGCCTCCACCCAGCTCAAAGATACCGAAATCACGCTGTGGCACGGCCACCTGATCGGTGGTGTTACGGAATGTCAGCGTATTGTCCTTGGGTGGAGAGAACAACTCTTTGCGGATCGCCCACCGCAATTCGTCAGGGTCCACAGCTGGGGGTGTATGGGTCGAGGTGTCCATCCACGGGCCGCGATCAATCGCGACGACGTTTAAACCTGCGCGGGTGAGTTCTTCGGCCATGAGCGATCCTGCCCAGCCGAGGCCGACGATGACCACGTCTGCTTTTTGATTGGTTGCCATTTGAGCTGCCTGTCTTGAATTCAGTCGCGGGGGATAAGGCTGACTGGTTCAAGGTCTAATGCCTCGCCCAGCCGGTCGGTATAAAGCCGGAAGTCATATCGTGCGCCGGGAAAGCCGATCAGCTTCCATCCCGCCATGTCACGATTGCCGCCGTAGATTGGATCCGAAAAATAACCTTCGCGGACGTTTTGCAACATCAGCTCAAAAAAGGCTTTGGTATTGACCGCATCGTCCAATTGAACAGAGCCATCTTCCATACCGCGCAAAATCTCGTCCTGTCGATTGGGTTGCAGGTCTGCAAAGCTAGCGCCGTCACGAGCCTGCGCATAAGCCTCCAGCGCGCGCAACCCAGTCGCATAGCGTTCACGCGGCGTTGCGATAAACTGCGGGGTTTGCATCAGATCATCTTCATTGGCGCGTTTGGGGCCTTCGCGGTATAGCGACGCGCCTGCGCCAAACCGATCGGCAAGCTGCGCATCAAGGAAATCCACGCATCCTGCTTCGGTCGCTGATGGACCAAGCTCATCCCCCGGGATCAGCCGATCGAACACTGCCGAAATGGTGCGTTCGGCGGTGTCATCGGTCAGCACCTGCCGGGCGCCGCCTGCAATAGCCGGGCGCGGCAGCATATCTTTAGCCACAGTCATATCCGTGGGATAGCCGGTCATTTCGGTGGCGCTTGCCCTGGTGGTGGCTGCGGCACCGACCGCAGCCAGTGCACTGAGGGATTTCAGAGCCTCTCGTCTGTTCATTCGGTTTCCCTTACGCTGGCTTCAGCGGGCGAATGAAAAACATGCGTCGTCCAGATGCCGCGCAGATCGTTTGCGGGCATAAACAGACACCTGAAATCACGGGCCGGCCGAAGTCTGATTTGTCACGGTGGCAACACGTCAATATCAATGTGTCAGCCATGTTTCTGTGGCTTATGCCCCTGATCTGGTGTGGACAATACATCACCAGCGGTTTTGACAAGCGATGCGTCAAAACCCTTCAAAATGACATATTCCCGCAATTCATATGCCTATGACACAACCGGTCACACAACCCGTGGCCATTTGCCGCGCGCTGCCCGATCTGCTGATGCAAACCATCCCCGGTCGCGCGGCACGCTTGCGTCAGGAAACCCGTTCAGACAGCTCCACAAGGTTCAGATCCGGGTCACGCAGATAAATTGATCGCAAGCGCCCGGTCGCGCCGCTGCGCAAGACCGGACCGTCAACGATCTGCGCCCCGTTTTTGCGCAATGTTGCCAGCGCATCCTCCAGCGGCACCTCTAACAAGAAACACAGGTCCAGCGCGCCTGGAACCGGCAAATGTGCCTTAGGTTCATACTCTTGACCTTTCACATGGATGTTGATCTTTTGATCTCCAAAGCGCAGTGCCTTGCGCCCCTCTCCAAATCGTTCCAGACGCATGCCAAGAAGATCAACATAGAATGCGATACAGGCGGCCTCATCGACCGTGGTCAAAACAAGATGATCAAGACTGCGGATCATTGGAGCGTCCTTTTCAAGCAGCTCATAATACATACCAGCGCCGGGCCTGCATCAAACCACACCTAGATTTGGCTGGGCACGGGGCGCGCCGCCTATGCCGGGCGTCGCGCAAGGGCGCGGCGGGCGAACAGATCTTGGGCCTGCACGACCAACATTCCAAGCAAAACCAGTGCCCCGCCCAGCAAAAACCCTGACGTTAGGCGTTCGCCCAGCAGCAGCGCCCCCGCCAAGACGCCAAACACCGGCGTCATGAAACTAAGTACACCAAGGCGCGAGGATGGGTAGATCTGTAGCAACCGGAACCAAACTAAAAAACTGAGCGTGCATACCAGCAGCGTCTGCGCGCTAAGGTTGGCAATATCGACCGGCCCAGGTGTCATCGCAACGCGCCCGGTCACAATACTAAAGCCCAGTGCCAAAAGCCCGGCCACGAACAGCTGACAGGTCAGAGTTTGCGCAGGCGGCGCATTGGCCAGACGCGTGGTGCGGATCACCACGGTCGTCAGCCCCCAACCCAGCCCAGCGCCAAGGCCAAGCAGATCCCCCACCACCATGGACGGTGCCATTGGATCTGCTCCGCGCAGCTCTGGCACCAGAAAGATCACCGCCACGCCCGAAAATGTGATGGCCACACCCAGCCATTGTAGCAGCGACAGCCGCTCCTCGGGCTGAATGATATGCAACCCTATGGCGGCAAATATCGGCGCAGTATAAAGGAACACCGCCATATGCGAGGCCGTGGTCCATCGCAGCCCTTCGGCAACTAGAACATATTCCGCGCCAAACAGCGTGCCTGCCAGCAGTCCCGGCCCGATGAACACGCCACGCAGCCAGCGTTCGTGAAAAATCAGACGGCTCAGCGTGACGACCAATGCTGCCGCAATGATTGAGCGCAGGCCGATTTGCATCATCGGATCAATCGCCGGGGCAGCCAATTTTATCGCGCTTTGTTGCAGCCCCCAGGTGGTGCACAGCACAATCATCAGCCCGAAGGCGGTCAGGTCAATCGGTCGTTTCATATCACAGCCATATGTCAGGGTCTGACTGTCACTTAGCTGTGGCGTGATATATGCATATAGCGACGATCTGCCAAATCATTCCAGAATCACGCCAATCATGACACCGCTCTATCTGCGTCAACCCCCACACCATGTGACCCTGCCTGCGCCTGTCTGGTTCCGGGTAGAAGACATGCCTGATAATGCCACCTATCCCGCGCTGCGCCACCCTTGGGGGGAGTTTGTCTATTGCTATCGTGGCGTGACCGAATTGCGCAGCGGGGGGCAGGTTTTTCTTGCCCCGCCACATATGGCGTTTTGGATCCCGGCGGACGTTGATCAGATTGGCTATAACCGCCGCGCGACCACGCATATATCGATTTACATCGACCCATCATTATGCGGTGGCATGCCGCAAGGCGCGACCTCGCTCAGCGTAACGCCTTTGCTGCGTGCGATGCTTGACCGGTTGGCAGGCGCACAGTTCGATGCAACGCCCCGGCAAGCCCGGCTGCTGCGGGTCATGGTGGATGAAATGGCGGGCTGCACACTTGCCCAAAGCTTTTTGCCCGACAGTGATCATCCCGCGCTGCGACGCCTTCTTTCATCACTGCATGACACGCCGTGGAATCGGCAAGGCGCAGGTATTTTGGCGCGCCGTTTCGGCCTAAGCGAGCGAACGCTGGCGCGGCTGTGTCAGCGCGATCTGGGCATGTCTTTGACCGAGTGGCGCAATCGGCTGCGCGTGGTGCGTGCCATTGCCATGTTACAAGACGGGCAGAGGGTAGAGACCATCGCCCTTGACCTGGGCTATGCCACCGCTTCGGCCTTTATCGCAATGTTCAAAGGCATCACAGGTGACAGCCCCGCACGCTATGCTGGTCGCTAAAACGGGTAGGTCGACCGTCGAGCGGATGGGCCAACACTACAAGAAATGTCGGCATCATGGTGACCAGCGCCAGGCACAACCAAATATCATGGATCACCCGTCACAGCAGCAGCGGCGTCTTTGCCGGTCTTTTGACTACAGACGTCCCTCTGCTCTGGTGTTCAGAATTTCGTTTGGGATCAGGGTAATGATGTCTTTATCCCGTGCTGTCTTATCTGTGATAAAGATATGGTTGGAGCAAACCGCCTATCCCACAGTCCAACCAACACAGTCAGGAACATGGACGACATGATACAACGGCGCAGGTGCTGATATTGCATCGTAATCCCAGGTTTTACCTTACAGATTTTTGGTCTGGGCGAGGTAGGTCCGAAAGGCATCAAATGCCGCCGTATCGAAGCCTTTGCGGCAGGCCAGATAGGTCACGACCGGAGCCAAAGGCACCTGTCGAACCGTGCCATGCTGCGCCATCAACGCGGCCACACTGCGCGGCATAACACTGATACAGGCCCCGGCCACTGTGCAACCATACATCGCATGATAAGAGGGGACCTCTTGCACCCGTATTGTCGCCCCGGCGTCCGCCAACATCCATTCCTCGGCCAAGGCGCGGTAACTGCAACCGGGCGCAAAGGCTGCAAGCCGATGCAGCCGCAGATCGGCAGGTCCACGCACGTCAGGGTGATCCGCGGGCAGCAATAGCATTAGATCCTCGTGGAACATCTCGATCAGTTCAAAGTCCTGTGCCATGTCGTCATTGGGCAATATCGCCACAAGGGCGCAATCAATCTGTTGTGCGTGCAAAGACCGTAGCAAATCGCCGGTTGGCCCCGATGTCAGATGCAGATCTACATCCGGCCAATCGCGGGCAAATTCCGACAGCGGCGTGGTCAGTCGCGCGGCAATTGTGCTGTCCATTGATCCCACGCGTAACGTGCCGCTGGGATGGGCCGGGTTCAACCGTTGCCGCGCCTCATCCGCAAGGTTCAAAATCCGCTCCGCATAGCCCATGAACAGCCGCCCATCATCAGATAAGATCATGCGTTTGCGTTCTCGATGGAACAGCGCCACCCCCAAGTGCTCTTCCAATTGTTGGATACGGGTGGTGACATTGGACGGCGCACGTCCAAGCAATTGCGCGGCCCGGGTCACACCCTGTTGCGCGGCAACTGTACGAAAGATGACAAGCGTCGCAAGATCCATGCAGCGATCCTTTTCGTAATTGAACACGCAGACATGTTACTTGATAAAGAACAGTATGGTAATATGGTTCTTAAAAATAGAACAACGAAAACGTGGCCTCCGCCCCCTGAAAGGCGTTTATATGTTGGAAAAACTTGGTATTTCGCTTCCGATCTTGCAGGCGCCGATGGCCGGTGTGTCAACACCAAGGCTGGCCGCCGCCGTGTCAAACGCGGGCGGATTGGGTGCAATCGGTATTGGTGCAACAGATGTGGCAGGCGCAGCCGACATGATCGCACAGACGCGCGCTGCCACGGACCGCCCGTTCAATGTGAACGTCTTTACCCATGCAACCCCGCGTCAGGACACGGTCGTTGAGCAGGAGTGGCTGAATAAAATGCGCCCGCTTTTTGCACAGTTCGGAGCCAAGCCGCCGCCACAATTACGTGCAATCTATCCCAGCTTCAACGACACGCCTGCGCTGTTGGCGCTGCTGCTTCAGATGCGCCCGGCGGTGGTCAGCTTTCACTTCGGGCTTCCCGATCCCAAAGCCATTTCGGCGCTGCATGATGCGGGTATTACATTATTGGCTACGGCCACGACGCTTGAGGAAGCGCGCCGCATTCAGGCAGCCGGGCTTGACGGTATCGTCGCCCAAGGGATCGGGGCAGGCGGCCATCGCGGCACATTCGACGATACCACCTTTGATCCGCAGCTAAGCACATTTGCGCTTTTACAGGTCTTGGCCAAACATATTGACCTGCCGATTATCGCCGCAGGTGGGATCATGAACGGGGCCGGGATCGCAGCGGCGCTGACCCTTGGGGCGGTGGCAGCCCAGCTTGGCACAGCCTTTATCGATTGTCCGGAATCCAATGCCGACGCCGCCTACCGGCAGGCGCTGCGCGGCCCAGGGGCCTATGCCACGCGCCTTACATCGGTTATTTCCGGGCGACCGGCGCGAACCCTGAAAAGCCGGTTTTCACAAGCCGCCTACAATTGTCTGACCGGCACCCCACCTGCTTATCCGTTGGCCTATGACGCGGGAAAAGCGCTGCATAGTGCCGCCAAATCCAAAGGCGAGCATGGATTTGGTACACATTGGGCAGGGCAGGGGGCGCCACTTGCCCGACAGCTTTGTGCAGCCGAACTGATGGCCAGCCTGTCATCAGAGCTGACCCAAGCCCGACTGACCTGCACGCCGTGACACGCGGCCTTACGCCCGCATACGCCCGACCGCCGCAAGTGTGGTTTCCTCAGTGATCTTGTGCTGGCCTGTGGAAATGGCATATCCGCGCGGCTCGGCGCGCCAAACGCTGCCGAGCGCGCATGCTTAGCCTGCCTGAATATGCCCGTGGACCGTTGTGACGGCCTGCCCGCCGATATAGACGCGCGCAGCGTCGATCTTGACAAAGATCTGCCCTGAGCGCCCAACACATTGGCCCTGAGCCGCCGTATATGTCGCGCCCTCGGCAATCTGATCGCGCAGTAGCCGATACACCGCAATCGCGCCGTTTCCACTGCCACAGACCGGATCTTCAGTTGCCCCACTAGACGGCGCGAAAGACCGAACCTCAATCTTCGCGTCGCCATCGTCATGGCGCCCAAATACAGACACCCCGGTCACGCCAAGCGCGCGCTTCCCAATGTGGGGTGGCCGGCGAAAGGGGGCTCACTTCGCGGAGTGAAAATACGCAAGCGGTAATCGGCCTGTGGGTTGGTCGGACGCAAGTGAAACGTGGTTTCGGACAGGTTCGTCCATGCTGCAATGCGCTGCATCTGATCATCGCTCACCCCGTCGGCATTCATCACAACCGCCACGGGGTTTCCCTGAAACGGTGTGGCACAGAACACATCAACAATTTTGAAATCATGGGTCATCTATGGGTGCCTTCTTTACAACGGTCCATGGGGCGTAAGGAAACCTGTGGCGGACATCAGTGGTAATGTCCCAGATCGACGGGCGGGAACACCTGCCGCAATCATGCCGGAGGGCAAACAGCGGGCAACCACCGCACCCGCGCCAACAATCGTATTCTCACCAATTGTGACGCCGCCGGTGATATCCACCCCGGCGCAGACCCAATCCCGGAGGCCGATCTGAACAGGCCGCGCAAGTGCACGCATGGGTAAGCTGATCCTCCAATGACATTGGGTTCTCTGGTATTTGGTGGCCGTGTTCCTGACTGCGACCCTATCAACGCGCAGCAAAGATGCCCAGCCATGCAGGGCTGAAAACGCTGCCAACATCAAGCAGTCACCGACGCAAGCCGACAGATGTGGCAGATCCGTCAGATTGCGCCGCAAGCTGCAGGTTGCATCTTTCCAATGCCTAGCAAAACAAGATAGGGCTTTGCCCCATGAAAACAGGCTTTCCCATTGCGCGGTCAGGCATGACCATTGGTTTGCTGGGCGGATCTTTTGATCCCGCGCATGAAGGGCACGCACATATCACGCGTGAGGCCCTGCGCCGGTTCAATCTGGATCGGGTGTGGTGGCTGCTGACGCCGGGCAACCCGTTAAAGACACATGGGCCTGCGCCGATGGATCAACGGCTGCAAATGGCGCAAGATATCATGCCCGACCCAAGGGTTTCGATCACGGATCTAGAGCGGCATCTTGGCACACGCTATACAGCGCAAACTCTGGCTCGCCTGCGCGCGCTATATCCCGCTGTGCGGTTTGTCTGGCTGATGGGAGCCGATAATCTGGTGCAAATTCATCGCTGGGATGATTGGAAACAGATTTTTGGTCAGGTGCCGATTGGGATTTTGGCACGTCCGGGGTCGCGGATGCGGGCACGCCGCTCGGTGGCCGCACAGATATTTGGCCGCGCACGCATGCCCGCAGCTGAAGCCAGACTTTTGGCCCAAAGCAACGCCCCGGCGTGGTGCTTTGTCGACATGCCGATGTCGGACCTGTCCTCTTCTGCGATACGGGCAGGGGGAGCGTGGCGCGTGGGCAAGCCGCCCGCATAAACGCCACCCCGCCATACCACCCGAATTACACCCGCGTGCCGGCAGCGGCGGCCAACAGGCGCGGCTGCGTTAATCGACGGACACTACGCCGTCAGCCGCGGGCAAGGGGCCGCCTACCGGAATCCCGGATTTCATCGCGGGGCCGCGCAGCTTTGCCAAACGTTCAAACATGTCGATTTCCGCCGCATCATCCGTGTCGTAGAATTCAACACCCGACAAGACATACCGAAACCGCGCCGATGTTTGCGCCAATGCCTCTATCTGGTCGATCATGAACAGGCCATGTGCCTGTATCAAATCTTCCAAAGGGCCGGCCGCAAGGATGACCGCATGGATCGGTGTGGCCAATCGGGGCAACGCGCAGGTAACAAACTCCCACGCCCATCCCGGCACTTCGCCAATCACAAACACACATGACTGTGCCCAATTGGGCTGATCGCCCAGCGGCGCTGCCAGCCAATGCGCCGCAAGATCGTCAATGGTCACAGTCCCTGCAGGGCAATCCGGCTCGTCTTTGAACTTCGTCAAAAGCTCTGGCGGAAGCGGCGTGCTCACTGCAGCATTTCCTTCGTCGCAGACAATGTGACATTGGGGTAATCGCGCACGACACGGTCAATATCCCACTGCAAACGGGTCAGGAATACCGCGTCATCATCATTATCAGTGGCCATATGTTGTTTGTTGGCATTGATCATCTTGTCGCAGGCATCCGCATCGCCCAAAACCCAGCGTGCCGAGGTGAATTGCGACGGTTCAAACCGCACCGGAATACCGTATTCCAATTCGATCCGGCTTGCCAGAACCTCAAATTGCAACGCGCCGACAACCCCAACAATAAAGCCCGAACCGATCATCGGCTTGAACACTTTTGCCGCACCTTCTTCAGCAAATTGCATCAATGCCTTTTCCAGGTGTTTGCCCTTCATCGGATCGGTCGCACGCACGGATTGCAGCAGCTCTGGTGCGAAAGACGGAATACCGGTGATATGCAACGCTTCGCCTTCTGTCAGTGCATCGCCAATTCGCAGCTGGCCATGGTTGGGAATGCCGATGATATCGCCACCCCATGCCTCTTCCGCCAATTCCCGATCAGCGGCAAGAAACAGCACAGGATTGGAAATCGCCATCTGCTTTTTCGACCGCACATGGGTCAATTTCATTCCCCTGTTAAAATGCCCTGACACCAGCCGCACAAAAGCCACACGGTCCCGGTGTTTGGGGTCCATATTGGCCTGAACCTTAAAGACAAAACCCGAGACTTTCTTCTCTTCAGGCAAAATATCGCGTTCGGCTGCTTTTTGAACCTGAGGCTCTGGGCCGTAATTTCCAATCCCATCCATCAGCTCTTTGACACCGAAACTGTTGATGGCTGAGCCAAACCAGATCGGTGTCATGTGACCTTCCAGGAAGGACTGGCGGTCAAAGCTTGGCAACAGCTCGCGCGCCATTTCGATATCTTCGCGCAGCTTAGACAGCAGATCGGCGGGCACATGGTTGGCCAATTCAGGATCATCCAGCCCGCTGATTTTTACCGATTGCGCAACCTTATTGCGGTCCGCGCGATCCATCAGTTCCAACCGGTCATGCAACATATCATAGGCGCCAAGGAAATCACGCCCCACCCCGATGGGCCAGGACGCCGGGCAAACGTCAATTGCAAGGTTTTCTTGAATTTCGTCAATGATTTCAAAAACGTCGCGCGATTCTCGGTCCATCTTGTTACAAAATGTCAGGATCGGCAAATCGCGCAAACGGCAGACTTCAAATAATTTTTGGGTCTGGGATTCAACGCCTTTGGCACCGTCAATCACCATGATGGCCGCGTCAACCGCGGTCAATGTACGATAGGTATCTTCCGAAAAATCCGAGTGGCCGGGCGTATCAACAAGATTATAGCGGAATTTGCCATATTCAAAGGACATCGCCGAGGCAGAGACCGAAATCCCACGGTCCTTTTCCATCTGCATGAAATCAGAGCGGGTGCGCCGCGCCTCACCCTTGGCACGCACCTGACCCGCCATCTGAATGGCGCCACCGAAAAGCAGGAATTTTTCGGTCAGTGTCGTCTTGCCCGCGTCAGGGTGCGAAATGATCGCAAAGGTCCGGCGGCGGGCGATTTCGGGCGGGAGGTCGGGGCGGTTGCTCATGCCCGCGCTCATACCCGAAGGCAGTGATTTGGGCAATGGGGATTGCACCGCTGGGAACCAATCCCAGACCGGATCGCGAAAGGGAACGGTAGGGGATGGGCGGGGGGGAGCGATGCCTGCGCGGGGTGTTGACCCCCTTGGCGACGCGCCCATGCCCTGACGGGCACGGACCGCCGCGTGCCAGCGTTGGACCCAAAGACCGCCGGTGCCCGCAGGGCGCTGGCAGCGCCAGTCAGGGGCTCGATGCCGCTGGCTGGCGCATTTGGGCCTAAACGCCGCGTTTATTTCCCCAGATCATGACATGAAGTTGGGGCAAGATACGCGGCGCAAACCAGCGATCGGCCATCGCCTTGTCGACCAGCCATTCCAGCCGCGCCGATTGCGCCGACAGATCAACGGCAATATTGGGATCCACCTCCAGGTTGCCCGGCTGCAAGAACAGTGGCAACTGAGGGAAGCGTGCATGAGCTTGGCGGGCCCAATGGTAATCTTTCTCATCGAAAATGACGATTTTCATCACCGTTTTCGCTGGCTTGGTGGCCACGCAGGCGGCGAATGCCTCCCAATCCACATGTTCTTGCGATGAGGGCGGTTTGGGCGACAAAACCAACATATCCAGATCTGAAAACCAGTCCTTGGCGATGGATCCTTGGGTTTCACAGGCAAAGCGGTAGCCTTGCGCATGGCCCATCGCGATCATTGGGCCAAAATCTTGGATCGCAGGGTTACCACCCGACAGCGACACGGTCAGCGGCTGCCCACCTGACAGGGCGCGCACTTTCTCCCAGACTTCATCGGTCTCCATTTTTGCCCATGTTGCACGATAGGCGCTGTCGACTGCATGCGGGCTGTCACACCACACACAACGATAATCACATCCCCCCGTGCGCACAAACACCGTAGGCTCACCGATCAACGCCCCTTCGCCCTGGATCGTTGGGCCGAAAATCTCTGCGATCCGCAGGCTCATGGCCGCACCGGGCTATACTGCGCCCACGTCTTGGGCGTTTCCGACACTTTCACCGATGATGTCTCATGCCAACGCGCCTTGCACCAATCAAAGAAATGCTTTGCAAGCGCCTCTGCTGTGGACGGCCCTTCCATCACGTCGTTCAAATGGCGATGGTCAAAATGCGTGTCGATATAGGTTTTTAGCGGTGCAAGCTCATGATAATCTCGGACAAAACCGTCGCGGTTCAAAGCCTCTGCTGTAAGCTCGACAACCACAATGTAATTATGCCCATGCAGACGTGCGCATTGGTGATCCGCCGGCAAGTGACCCAGCTGATGCGAGGCCGAGAAATGGAATTCCTTCGAGATTTTGAACATCACGCCCCCTTCCGATCTGCAATCGCCTGCCGCCAGAAATCAGGATCGTCATAGCGAGTGGGATCAGCCACAGCCGCCAGATCGAAGGCCTCTCGACGTTCCACACATGTGCCGCAACGGCCGCAATGATGCGCGCCGCCCTTGTAACATGACCATGTGTCGGCAAAGGGCATGTTTACCTGCGCCCCAGCAATGACGATATCCGCTTTGGAGCGATGCACAAAAGGCGTCGAAAGCTGCACATCGGCATAGCCGTCCAGCGCCGCTTGCTGCATGGTGTTGAACGCCTGTGTGAATGCGGGACGGCAATCGGGATAAATGAAGTGATCGCCCCCATGCACCGCCGTGGCGACGACGCTGTCGCCCTGCGCCGCAGCAATCCCAAAGGCCACCGTCAGCATGATCGCGTTGCGATTTGGCACCACGGTGATGCGCATGGTATCTTCGGCGTAATGCCCATCTGGCACATCCAGATCATCGGTCAGCGCAGAGCCTGTCAGCGCCGATCCAATGCCGCGCATGTCAATGATGTGATGCGGGACGTTCAAACGCGCCGCACAAGACGCCGCGAAGCTAAGTTCTTTACGGTGGCGTTGGCCGTAATCAAAGCTGACCAACCGGCTTAGATCGCCGGCATCTGCGACGCAATGCGCCAAAGACACCGAGTCCAACCCGCCAGAGCAGATGACAAGTGTTTTCATGTTCAGTCCTTGTTTTAATAACCGGGTAGGCTGCGACCGGCGGGGGCGATGTAGCGATCTAACGCCTGTGTGGCAAGGGCATGATCCCACAACAGCAGATCACGACCCGATGAGACGGTGGCTAAACCACGCCTTCGGTTGCGATATCGATGGTCTCGCCACAATGTTTGCAATGCACTGCATCAGGATCATGCAGTGTCAAACCACAGGTCGTGCATTTTTGCCGTACCTTGGTTGGTCGAAACAACACCTGTGCCAGCCGCAAGAACAACGTCACGCCAAAGATCATGATTGCGACCGACAGCATACGCCCCCAAGTGCCCGCCGGGGTAATATCACCGAACCCGGTTGTCGTCAGTGTTGTCGCGGTAAAATACAGCGCATCGGCATAATTGTTGATTTGATCATTCACATTGACCTGCGTGGCATAAATCAGCCCCGTCATGACGAACAAGAACACCATCAAGTTGACCGAGGCCAAGATCACCTCTTGATGCTTACGAAACACCGGGAAATCTTTGCGCAGCCGATAGGTCAGCTGATAGGTATGCAACAGCCGCAACGTTCGCAAAATCCGCAAAAAACCTAGCCCCTCGCCTGTGATGGGTGCCAGAAATGACGCAATGGCGACCAGATCCGCCAAAGTTCCTGCTTGGGTCCAAAACCGAATTTTTTGCCCCGATATCGCAAACCGCGCCAAGAAATCCGCCACAATTACAATGCCAATGAAAATATCGACCGTTTCAATCCATGCCTGGCGCGAAAAAAACGACGTCACGATCACAAACGCAATTGTCACCAGATCGAACACCAAAAGGGCATAGCGAAAGACATGGGCCCGACGCGTGTTGGATTCGTAAAGCTCGTTCAACACAGTGGACATTTTGCGTTCTTCTTTTTGGGGGCGCCGGGGTCAGACTACAAAGCGCCAAGCAAATATGCAAAAGGGGCGGCCAAAGCCACCCCTTTACTAACCTTATGCGTCAGGTGGGATTAACCACCGTTCACAGTGTTGTCGTTGTCTGTTTTCAACTTATACATCGCGGCCAGCTCGGCGGTTGTGTACATCGTCGGGTCGACATTTAGAATTTTCGCGATCTGCAAATCACCTTCAGTGATCATGCTTGGGTCACGCTTGATCGATTCCTTCGCGATGGCAACATCATTACCATTCGGGTCACGACCTTCTTTGATCAAGAATTCCAACTCTGCAGTGGTGTATTTACCTGGCTCAACGCCCGCCTGTGCGGCCAATTGCGCATCACCTGGCGATACGGTGCCCATGGTCGTTGATTTGACAGCCAATTCGCCTGCGTCATCATCATCGGTGTTGCTTGCGATAATGGTTTGCAATTCGGCAATCGTGTATTGGCCCGGCTCAACACCGGCCTGCGCCGACATCTGGATTTGAGCGGGTGAAAATTCCTGCGCCGAAACCGAAGTTGCAGCAATCAGACCGGTCAATGTAAGAGCAAATGTCTTGGTAAGCATGGTATATATCCTTCGTTCGTTTTCCTGCGATATCAATCGCTTGTATGAATAGACAACACCGCGCCTCACGGATTGGTTCCGCTTTTTCTCAATGATTTTCTGATGGAAGAATTTATGTAGCCATAACGGCGGCTTAGCATGGAAATTAATTTCCATCGATTTATTGAATTTGGCAGTTCGTCATGAAAACAACAGACTGAAAACGTAAAAAGCGACCCACTGGGGGCCGCTTTTGATACCATTTACTGAATAACACTGATCAATCGTCATGTGCGCGTGTATACAGCGCGCTGATTTGAGCCGAGGACAAACCAGCTGGGTCAATGCCCAACCACTGTGCCATCTGCAAATCACCGGCGGTCAAATCCGCAGAGCTGCGTGCCAAACCGTCTTCAACTTCAGCAACTGCGATGGCATTCCCATCGGGATCGCGGTTTTCTTTGACCAGGAACGACAGCTGACCTGCGTTAAATGTGCCAGGCTCGACACCCGCTTGCGCTGCCAACTGGGATTCGCCCGCCGAAAGGGTAGGGGCCGCACCATTTAAAGGTGCCGCGCCTACTTCACCCATGGTGTTGCCGTCTTTGTTACCTTCAATGATAGTGTACAGCTCATTCACGGTGAATTGGCCCGGCGCAACACCAGCCTGAGCGGACAGTTGAACCTGTGCAGCGGAAAAACCTTGGGCAGATGCAGCACCTGCGGTTGCAACAAGACCGGTCAAAACCAGAGCAAGAGTTTTCGAATACATCACATTATCTCCTTCGTTCGTACGGCCAAAGCCGCTTGCAATGTGTTCAGCGCCGCCGACAGGGGGGAGCGAATGGCGCCGATGAATTACATTTGATCCTGTGCGATCAATTTGGGAATTGCCAAAAACTGCCCGTAGACTGTGCATTTTTGCAGTATTGCGCTTAAGTATCGCTTCATAATTTGCAGTTTTTTTAGTCATTTCATAAAGTTACACGTTTAAGGAGAACGCCGATTTTGGCCGAAATTCTGGATTTTTCGTAATGTATCTGAACTGGACAGTTCACAGTGTCGCGACCGAAAATAACGCCACGGTGAACGAAACAGTTTAGCAGCCGGATTCGCGCACAGTTTTGACGCCCTTAGAATGCCATCGCGTAGGGTAAAAATAGAATCATCTGCTTTTCGCCGGGTGTTATGCGCGCAAGACTTTCCCTGCGCGTGCATTTCCGATAAGGCACGTCCAAACGTAAAAATTCATCCCGTGCGCGAGGTTTCCAATGGCGTCCTATCAGTATGTCTACCACATGGATGGTGTCTCGAAGACCTATCCCGGCGGTAAAAAATGTTTTGAGAACATCAAACTCTCATTCCTACCCGGTGTGAAAATCGGTGTTGTCGGCGTGAACGGTGCAGGTAAATCGACCCTGCTAAAGATTATGGCCGGCATGGATAAAGATTTCCAAGGCGAGGCCTGGGCCGCAAAAGGTGCCAAGGTCGGGTATCTGGCGCAGGAGCCGGAGCTGGACGAGACCAAAACCGTGCGTGAAAACGTGATGGAAGGTGTCGCGGAAAAAACGGCCAAGCTGGCGCGCTATAACGAGTTGGCAATGAACTACTCGGACGAGACCGCCGATGAGATGGCCGCGTTGCAAGACCAGATCGACGCGGAAAACCTATGGGATCTGGACAGCCAAGTTGATGTGGCGCTGGAAGCGCTGCGTTGCCCAGATGACAATGCAGATGTCGCAACTTTGTCGGGCGGTGAACGTCGCCGTGTCGCGCTGTGCAAATTGCTGCTTGAAGCGCCTGATATGCTGCTGCTGGACGAACCGACCAACCACTTGGATGCGGAAACCATCGCCTGGCTGCAAAAGCACCTGATCGAATATAAAGGCACGATCTTGTGCGTCACGCACGACCGCTACTTCTTGGATGACATTACATCCTGGATCCTAGAGCTGGAACGTGGCCGCGGTATTCCGTGGGAAGGCAATTATTCCAAATGGCTGGAACAGAAAGCCAAGCGAATGGAGCAAGAGGCCCGCGAAGACAAAGCGAAATCCAAGGTTCTGCAAAAAGAACTGGAATGGATCCGCGCCGGTGCCAAGGCACGTCAGGCGAAATCCAAAGCGCGTATCGCAGCCTATGACAAGCTGGCAGATGAGGGCGTTAAGGACCGCGTCGGCAAGGCGCAGATCGTCATTCCAAACGGCCCCCGTCTGGGTGGTAAAGTGTTTGAAGTCGAAGGCCTGAAAAAGGCAATGGGCGACAAGCTGCTGATTGAAAACCTGTCCTTCTCTTTGCCGCCGGGCGGTATCTTGGGGATCATCGGTCCGAACGGTGCCGGTAAATCCACCCTGATCAAGATGATCGTTGGCAATGAAGCGCCTGATGAGGGTACGATTGTTGTCGGTGACACGGTCAAGCTGGCCTATGTGGACCAGTCGCGCGATGCGCTTGACCCTGCCAAGAACGTCTGGGAAGAGATTTCCGACGGTGCCGAGATGATCGATCTGGGCGATGCACAGGTTGCAAGCCGCGCCTATTGCGGTGCGTTCAACTTTAAAGGTGCGGACCAGCAGAAGAAAGTCGGCCTTCTGTCAGGGGGTGAGCGCAACCGCGTTCACATGGCTAAGCTGTTGAAATCCGGCGGTAACGTTCTTCTGCTCGATGAACCTACCAACGATTTGGACGTGGAAACCCTGCAGGCATTGGAAGCCGCGATCGAAGATTTTGCCGGATCGGCTGTGATCATCTCGCACGACCGTTTCTTCCTTGACCGTCTTTGCACGCATATCCTTGCTTTTGAAGGCGATGCGCATGTTGAATTCTTTGAAGGTAACTTTGAAGATTATGAGGCCGACAAGATCCGTCGCCTTGGCGCCGATGCTGCAGCCCCGAAACGGGTAAAATACAAAAAGTTCACTCGCTAAACGAAATATGTTGCGGCCAGCGTGCCGCCACATCACCCAATGCAAAACTGCCGGCCCATCGGGACCGGCAGTTTTCATTTTCAGCACGATTTTCGGCCTAAATAATCTGGTAGGTAAAGCCGCCACCTTCCATTGCGCCATCGTCCATTGCGACTGTGACCCGTGAAATTTTCTCGCCCGACACCATACGCGACAAAATCTGACGTGACAGGTCGGGTAAAATCGAATTGGTAATGATATTGTCGATCATCCGTCCGCCAGAATCCGGATCACGGCATTGCGCCACGATATGTTCCAACACGCCATCGGCCAGGACCAATTCAGCGCCGTGTTCTGATTTCAGGCGTTTTTCAACCGCGCCCAGCTTTAATTTGGCGATGCCCGCCAAAACCGGTTTGGACAGTGGCACATAGGGGATCGACACAATGCGCCCCAACAGCGCAGGTGGGAACACCTGCAATTGTGCAGGCTTCATCGCCGCCTCAAATTCCTCAATCTGGGGCAGGGGTTTGCCCTCTTCAAACATCTGCATAATGACATCGGTGGCAACATTGGATGTCAGCAAGATAAGCGTGTTTTTAAAATCGATCTGGCGCCCATTGCCATCTTCCATAACGCCTTTATCGAACACCTGAAAGAACAGCTCATGCACATCACTATGGGCCTTTTCGACCTCATCCAGCAGGACAACCGAATAGGGTTTGCGCCGAACCGCTTCGGTCAAACGCCCACCTTCGCCATATCCAACATAGCCCGGAGGCGCGCCCTTAAGCAAAGACACGCTATGCGCTTCTTGGAATTCGCTCATGTTGATGGTGATGATATTTTGCTCACCGCCATACAGCGCCTCAGCCAAGGCCAAGGCGGTTTCGGTTTTGCCCACACCGGAAGGGCCGCACAGCATAAAGACCCCAATAGGTTTATTAGGGTTGGAAAGACCCGCGCGGTTTGTCTCGATCCGTTTGGCAATCGCCTTCAGCCCGTGATCTTGGCCAATGACGCGTTCGCGCAGATGATCGGCCAGATGCAGCACGGCTTGCAGCTCATCTTGCACCATTTTGCCTGTCGGAATACCTGTCCAATCAGAAATCACGGCCGCCACCGATTGCGCATCCACATGCGAATAGATCATGCGATCTTCTATCGCCGTCGCCTCTAGCTGCGCCATCTTCAACAACATGTCTTCGCGCTCAGCCGTGGCCTGATCCGGCGCACTTTGCCCAAGGGACAGCCTTTCACGCAGGCCAAGCACCTGATCAACCAGCGCCTTTTGCGTGTCATAGCTGTCTTCCAAAACAGCCAGTCGTTCGCGCAGTTCCATCTGTTCTGCCTGCGCTTCGGCGCGGCGCGTTTCATTGCCTTCGCCCAGGTCTATCTGGGCCACCTTACCTGCAATTTCCGCCTCTAATGCCGCTAATTTTGCGCGTATATCTTCAATTCGTGCCGGGGTTGAAGACTGGCTGACCGCCACACGAGCACAGGCGGTATCTAGTAATGACACTGCCTTATCAGGCAATTGGCGTGCCGGAATATAGCGATGTGACAGCGATACCGCGGCAACAATCGCCTCATCCGAGATCCGAACCCTATGATGTGATTGCATCGGCCCCAAGATGCCTCGCAGCATATGGCAACAGGTTTCAACCGTAGGCTCTTCGACCGTTACCGGCTGAAACCGCCGGGTCAGGGCCGGATCTTTTTCAAAATACTGCCTGTATTCCGACCATGTGGTCGCAGCAATCGTGCGCAATGTGCCGCGTGCCAATGCCGGCTTCAGCAGGTTTGCAGCATCACCCGTTCCCGCAGCGCCACCTGCACCGATCAGCGTGTGGGCCTCATCAATGAACAAAATGATTGGGGTGGCTGCGTTTTGCACCTCGTCGATCACGGATTTTAACCGCTGCTCAAACTCTCCCTTCATCGCAGCACCGGCCTGCATTGCCTGAATATCCAGCATATACAGACGGGTGCCACGCAGCAGGGGCGGCACATCATCGGCCGCCAGACGCTGCGCAAACCCCTCCACAACGGCGGTTTTTCCTACGCCCGCCTCACCGGTCAGGATCGGGTTATTCTGACGCCTGCGCAGCAGCACATCAATGATCTGGCGAATTTCTTCATCGCGACCCACAATCGGATCCATGCCGCCATTTTCAGCCTGCGCGGTCATATCCACCGCGAACCGGCCCAAAGCCGTCGTGCCCGACACGCCCGATGCCGCGCCCGGCGCCGCATTGCCCGTGCCAAGCCCTGCACCATCCATCGGTGGCAAGGACTCTTCATCGCTGTCTGCCCAAAGCGTGCGGCTGTCCTGGCCCAGCTGATCTACGGAAATCAATGCAAATACCGCGCTGTAGCGGGTAAGTTGGCGCCGCAGCGCGGGATCATTTAACAACGCAACCAAAAGATGACCGGTGCGGATTTGTGCTTCGCCAAAAAACAAGGTTGCATAGGTCCATGCATGATTCAGCGCATCGGATAAAAATTCAGATATTCCAGGCGTTTCCGTGACATTCTTATCAAGCGATGAAACCGCCGCATCCAAATCCTTCAGCACCTGTGCCCGGTCCAGCTGCAGCGCGTCAAGTGTGACAGACAGGTCGGTATTTTTATTTGACACGGCATGAAACAGCCAATGACATAGATCGACGGTCCGATTGCGTTCTGACCGTGCGTGGCGCATCGCCTGCAAAAAGGCATCATAGCCGGTGCGGTTCATCTTTCCCGCGTAGGTTTCAATCGTAATCTCGGTCACGTTTGCAATGTCCTTTATCGTCAATTTGCCTCACGTCGCGCTTAGGCGGCAGCGATGACTGTCGTGTTCAATGGGTCCGAAGGGGCAATCAGCGCAAAGCGTGTCGCCTGTGTAATCTTGTTGTGCGTGTCACTGTTGGGGGCCAGGCAAGCCATCCAGCCCAACGTGCCGCATTGGCCCAATATCGCTGGCTTCACCTGTGGTTGCGGCAACCAAAGCAACACATCAATTTCAAACATTTGTCCAATATACCAATAAGTTATATCCTGAAGTTCTATAAAATCCTGACCGCCGGGCAAAAAGCGTTGATAGGCATCATAGGTATCAACACACAGATGAATACGAATTTTTTGCCCCACGGCGCGCAGCTTTTGCCCTAAATGACAATCGCGGCCCAAACTTGCGTTCTGAATGCCTAGCTTGGCATGAGCGTCGGGTTCAAATGACAGCCAGCTTGGCACCATTTCCTCAATCGTGACCTGTGCCGCACCGTTAAAATGCAGCTGCAACATCTGACGTAACCGTACCGGGCTTTTAACCCGCCCCATTGCCAAAGGCGCCAGGCGCAAGCGGACAGTATCCACGACACTGCCGCGATTGCGAAACGCATTTGTCCCACTGCCCAGCAGCGACAACAGCCATGTTTGAAACTGGTCATCGGCATGGTCGAACTGTGTGATCGGGCGAGCATCAGACCATGCGCGGAAAAAGAACTCCTGAAAGCGGGCTGCGAAAATATCAGTAAAGGCAACAAAGCTGGCGTCGCCCGCGTCGAACCAGCGCTTCACCTCTTCTGTCCAACTCAGCGGCAGCGCACCAAAGGCACCGAAAAAACCCAGAAACTGCGCCCGCACCATCGGAGCGCGGCGCGCCCGGTCCACACGCGCTAAATCTGTATCTGGGAAAGCAAGGAACGGATCTTGTCCCAAACGCACCACCGCATCGCGCAGTCGCGTGTTGCGACCAATCCGGGGGCGATCCATGCTGTTGCGCTCTAGTTCACGCAACAAGGCAAATAATCCGACACCTTGCGCCTGTGCTTGCTGCGTTTCGCGCGCCAGCAGCACATCAGTGCGTGTTTGGGGTAGGGGTGTCGGGGGGATTGTGCGACCGCTCATAACAATGGACCAGACCCTGTGCGCGGCGGGAAGGTCACAATATGCTGGCGCTGATGCGACTGAATAACGATCTGAGTAAAGCTGTTCACCGCTGCATATTCGGCCAAAAAACGATCCAGAACTGCACCAAGAACCATGACGCCTGCGCCTTCGTATTCCTCTTCATCGAAGGTCAAAGTGATCTCTAATCCGCGTGCCGTGTGATAGCCATCTGGATGCGCCATCGTGCGGGTGACAGGGCGGGTTTTCAGATCACGCAAACCTGCAACATGCGCCTGTGCGACATTATCAGACAGATCGGCAAAAAGAGCCAGAAGCTCTCGCATCGGCGCGGCCGAGCTGTCGCGGTCCCGGCTTTCAAGCCCAAAATGATTCAACGACAAATAGCTCAGAAGCCGCCAATAGACATCGCCCGATTGCGCGCGGATCCCAGACGATGTTTCCAAATCCGCAAGGCTTGCACGGGGCGCCGATGGCCCTGCCGCGCAGGCCAGCACAACAGATTGATCATCCACCAGATAAAAATCATCCCCGCCCTGAGCGATCGGCAGATGTTCTGTCAGATGGCGGTTGGAACACAGACCGCGCACCTGTAGGCGCTGCACCTTATCTTCGCCGGGCGGTTCATATAATGACAGAAATGTCTCGGTGCCCTTATAACGGTGTTTCGACGATCCAAAACGTTTTTCCTGCACCGTCAGGCGGCGTGGCTTGCGCCGGGATGTGAAATACAACACCTGTCGCGGGTCTTTGTCATCGGGAGGCAATGCATAAAGCGGATGAACGCGCATCTTTTGTTGATGACCGGGGTAATAGGCCCAAACATCTGTAATCGCGTGATATTCATAATTTGTCGCAGGCGCGCTATTGGGCATGACCAACAATTCATGATGTTTTTGATCCACCCGAACCTGAGACGAGATCTCTTCAAACAGGTTCACCGCCGGGACACAATGCAGCGAAAGATGGCCGGGTTCCAGTAGATGTTCCAATGACAGGCTGGCCTGATCAAATTCGATGATCACCTGCACCTGTGTACCGGTGATCATCCGCAGCCGATCTTTCAATCCGGTGACTATGAAGCCCATGAATTTACGCGGAAATGCGAAATATTCACGCAGCAATGCAAAGCCATCAAACAGCCGGGAATTATGCGGGAACAATCGCTCATCACTGGCAAAGCCAATGCTTTCGATTGATCCGACGGGCAGGCGCGAAAACACAGGATCACCATTGGCGTTCAACCACCGCAGTGACACGCGCGCAACATTCGCAAATAGCTGTTCATATAGCTGAGCAGCCTGTGTCATCGGACCCGTCAGATGCACCTGCAACCGATCCAGCGCGACCTCTGACAATGGTGCGCCGTCCACGGTGCCCGATGGCCCAAGCCGCGCGATATCAAACACCAGCCCCGCCTTTGTGCCCGGCGCGATTTCCTGCCCCAATGCGCCGATCGGGCCGGTTCCTGCATGGTAGCGTGCACCGGTCAATGCAAGCGGGTACAACGTCAACGGCGCGGCTAAGGCAAAGCGGCACGAAACACGTTTATCTGCATCCACAAACCGCGCATCCAAATACTGGCCGGGCGCAAAATGCAGCCCCTGCACGATATCGGAATTTTCCACCGGAATGCTCGCCCGAACCATCATCGCCGACGGTGTTGGGGCCAAAGCATCGGGAAAAACCTGATCCAGCATTTCATGCGTGAAGCTGCGAAATTCCTCGTGCATCTTCAATTGCACACGCGCCGCTAAAAAAGCCGATCCTTCCAGTAATCCCGCGACCGTCGGATCAAGGTTTTCTTCAAGAAGACCGCCTAAACGATCCGCAAGGCCAGGATATTCCAGGGCAAATTCGCTGGCACGTTCGCGCAGGATTGCAAGCTCTTGATTATAGCTATCCCGAAAGGCGCGTTTCATAATTGCACCCGCAGTTTGGACATCTTCATCTTGCCCGCACCCAGATCAACTTCTGCATCGAAATCCAGAGGGATATCCACCGGATCACCCATTAGCTCGGCCGAGATGGTCAGCGACAGACGCTGATCCGTGGTTTTCGACGTATCCGCTACGGTAATCGATATCGAATGTTTCACCAAACGCGGTTCATGATCGATCAGCGACTGACGAATGGATTGAATGATATCAGGCTTTTGCAAGCTGGACGCTGGCACGCCGGATAAATCCCGAAACCCGTAATTCAAGATAGAGCGCGCGACATGGGGCGCATCCTTGAGTGAGGAGGCCGCATCCAGACGTATAGTATTTAACAGCGCGTTCAGGTCATATTCCAAATGGGCGCGCAGTGTGTCTTCTGACACGCCGTCGCGGCGCATTTTCGAGCGCGAAGAAGTTTCACGCCCGTCATTGGTCGCATCTGCGGGGGCACGCCGGGCATCATGATCAGCGAACGAGGCACGAAACACCTGCAGTATCGACACTTTAGCACGATCATCGCGCCGCCAGTGCCGTCTTGCGGCCGGATCAAGCTCGGAACTGGTCATTGTGCCTCTATAAATTTGGGCGAAACGCATCGGAATACGCTGGATACAAGCCCTGCACCATTATTCCGGGCAACACCTGTAAGGAAGGCCGAGCCGAAGACCCGGCCTTCCAAAGCGAATGTCAGCTTAGGCTAACCGCCGCAGGGGCGATTAGGCGCTCCATTCAACGTTTTCTGCGATTTCCCAACCAGCTTGGCTTTGTGGGCCCGCGGTGCCGTCTTGTTCTTGAACGGTGTAGGTCACTTCAAAACGGCGGAAATTCAACGTCAGGGTTTCTTGAACACGGTCCAGACCGTCTTTCATACCGCCCGTCGAATAGGACGAAATCATGATATCTTCAAAATCGATTGTCAGGTAATCGATCGGCGCAGCACCACCGGATTTACGCACCACCAACTGACCGGCAGAGATATGCTCACCCGAGCAGCAGCGCTTGATCAGGTCATGGGTCGCGGCATCGACATATTTCGACACGGTGATGTCTTGGACATCGACCTTACCGCCACCACCACCGTGGCCCATATGGGTCGTGCCGGATTGGGTCATGCCCCAGTTCCACGACAACACGTCAATCCAATCAATATGGCCCGCGTCTTGCGATTCACCTTTGATGTTGTTTTCAAGCTTTAAAAAGCAATCGATCGCCATGATAAAATCTCCTATTGGCGTTCAAAGTTACGACGGCCCAAAAAAAACGGGCCGAAGCAATTACTTACCGGCGGGCAATTTCGATACCAGGCTCATGCCGATATCCATGCCCTCCATTTGAAAATGAGGTTTAAGGAAGAACTTGCCCTGATAATAACCGGGGTTGAGCTCGTCCTCCACGACCTCGACCTTCGCCCCAGCGAGTGGCTTTTTGGCTTTTTCCATTTCACTGGCGCTTTCGGGATTGGCCGTCACATATTTATTGATCCAGCCCTGCAATTCCTGCTGAAGCTGTGCCCGATCCGGGCTTTGGCCAATCTTGTCCCGCACCATGGCTTTTAGATAATGGCTAAAGCGCGACACTGCGAAAATATACGGGATACGCGAGGACATATTGTCCGATGCTGTCGCCATATCATCCGCGTATTTTCTTGGACGATACAGGGATTGCGCCCCGATGAATGCAGCCTTGTCCGAGTTTTGACGGTGAATCAAACCGATCAAGCCTGCTTTTGAAAGCTCCCCTTCGCGACGATCTGTGATCGACACTTCGGTAGGGCATTTCAAATCCTTTGAGCCATCGCCTGTGTCAAACACATGGCTGGGTAGATTTTGCACCTCTCCGCCGGAGGTCACACCGCGAATGCGCACCGTCCAACCGTGATCTTTGAACGCACGGGAGATATTCACTGCCATCGCGTGGGCGGCATTCATCCACGCATATTTTTCCCCGTTATGACCATCAGTTTCTTCAACAAAGTTGAATTCTTCAACGATGGAGTTGGAGTCCGGACCATAGGGTTCGCGGGCCAAAACACGGGGCAGGGTCAGCGCGACAAAACGGGCGTTCTCACTGTCACGCAGGGAATTCCATTTTGCATATTCGGGCGTTTCAAAAATTTCTGAAACGTCCGGCGGCGTGGCAATTTCATTCCAGCTGTCCATGCCCAAAAGCTCTGGCGCGGCCGAGGAAATGAACGGCGCAAGTGAGCTTTCGGCCACTTTCGACAACGATGTCAAAAGCGTGACATCAGGCGACGAATGACTGAATTGATAATCCCCGATGAGGGCACCGAAGGGTTTGCCACCCAAAGTCCCAAGATTTTGTTCATAAACGATGTTGAATAAGGGGGATTTGTCCCATTTCGCGCCCGGATACCGTCGCATCATTGACGACAATTCCGGCTTGGACACGTTCAAAACCTTGACCCGCATCGTGGCATCGGTTTCAGCGTTGTTAAGCGTGTAAGACAGGCCACGCCAGCTGGATTCAAATTGCTGGAACTCGGCGTTATGCATCACCTCATTCATCTGCGCGCTCAGCTTCTTGTCCAGCTTCGCGATCATCTGATCAAGCGTGTCGATAACATCTTCGGACACAAGGTTTTCGTCATTCACCGCTTCGCGCACGAGCGCAATTACAGCATTGTCGACGGCCTTGTTTCCATCATCTGTGCGCGGCTTAATGCTTTGCTTCAAGATCGACGAAAACTCTGCAAGCTCATCAAGACCTTGCGCGGCCTGCGTTCCTTCGGACTGGGCTTCGGTTGCCATAATCAGCTATCCCCTAAGTTGAATGGACGGTCAGATAACACGGGCCTCAGGCCGGTGCGCTATCTTCGCTCGCCTCGTCTTCATCCTTGATTTTCGATGCCAGCAGGGCCAAAAGCGTCGGGTCATCCAGCAGCCGCTTCACCTCATCTTGTGCCTTCGGTTTTGCCGCCATGTAACGCTGCAAATTCGCCAGATGTTCACGCGCCTCAAGCAGCTTGCGCAGTTGCGGTATCTGGCGCGCAATCGCTGCGGGTTCCAGATCATCCATCGAGCCAAATGATAGGTTCACACCCAAGCGATCTGTCGACCCTTCGTCCAGCTTATTCGCAACCATGAAGGTCATACCAGGCTTCACCGAACCCATGAAATCATCCAGCGTATCTTTGGTCACATCAGTAAAGCTGCGATCTTCCATTGCCGGCTTTTCTGCGCCGGGATTATTGCCCGACAGGTCAGACATCACACCCATCACGAAAGGCAGTTCGACCATTTTTTCGCTGTCATAGGGGTCTTGATATTGGATCTGCACGCGCGGCGGACGATTGCGTTTGATAAATCCTGAACCAGTATCCGAAGCCATAATAATTTCTCCCTAAGACCCACGAAAATTGCAATTCATATCAAATCAAACTCCTTTGACAAAATGATGTCAACGACAGTTCATCGGCTATTTCGCGGACGCTTCTATATCCTATAAATGGGTTACTTTGCCGCATCTTGCGGGATGAGTTCGTCGATAAGCGATTGAAAATCTTTGTCAAGATAGGTTCGTGCACGTTGTAGCAGAACCGGAACAGGGCTGGATCGCTCTGATGTACGAAAGTAATCTTCGACCGCGCGCACAGTGTCGGCGGCCTGTTGCGGAGTGCTTAAAATCGGCACCAACCCTGTGGGCGGATCGGGGGCGCGTTCGGGCGCTAGCCCGCCGGGGATATCACCGCTCAGGGCCTTCAGCCGATCAAGATTCAGCGCAAACCCTGTCTTCGGTCCAAAATCCACAATTGCCTTTTTCGACTCTACCGGAAGCAGCACCTCCAAGGCCTCGATCAGCGGTTTGCCGATCAAAAGCCGTGCCTGAGTCACCAGCAAAAGCGCCGCCGACGATGGTTCAAACCGGCGATAATATGTCTCGCAGGCCTCTAACATCTGGCGAGCATGTGTGTGATGGACGATCTGGGGTTTGGGGCCGGTGGCGGCCACCGGTGGCGCTTGTAAAACGGGTGTGGCCGGCTCGGATGGGGCAGGATCAGCGACCGCGTCACCGGTCATTTGCAGATCCGACCCGCGCAGGTCGGGACGCGCATCTTCGACAACTGAAATCATCTCATCCAGCGTCGTCTTTACCTGCCCAAACTGTGGTGAAAACGGGCCGTTTGCATTGATTTGGCACGCCTGTTCAATCCGCGTCAACGCGTCACGAAACATCAAAAGCGCCGCGTGATTTTCGTCAACCTTGGCGCGAAATCCGCTATCAGACAGAGTGGCCTTCAGCGCGCCAAGTTGCAGGTCCTGTTCAGAACCAAGTGGCGTGCCCTTACCGCCGGCCACCATAATTTTCCGTAAAGTGACTTCGGTCGTGCCCACCAATCCGGCAAATTGCAACGGCTGAACAATTGTCGTTGGGTTGTTTAAATCGCCAATCGTTTCACGCCGATCACCGATCCCATCCTCAAGCGTGGGATGCAGATGATCAGGAAAGCGCTCCAACAGGTTGGCAATCGCGCCCACGGTCGCGGCAGCGCCTGGCAAGCGCCCGGCGAGGACCTCCCATTGCGCGCGCAAAACCATCAGCCGCAGATCGCGGCTTCGGGCCAAAAGCGCATCAATGGCCAAGGTTTCAGCCGTGATATCCACATCACTGGAATCAAATATCATATCAGGGGTACGCGTTCCATCCGGGCGCGCGACACCAGATTGAACATAGACTGCAGGTAAACGCCCGGTGGCATCAAAATAATATTCATCAAACGCTGGATCTTCAGCCGCGTTCAAATCTGGACCGCAAGGCGCATCTGGTGCAATGGGCTGCGAGAGGGAAGCCAAATCCATCCCGAAAAATCCTTTAAATCAATATATCATAAATGCTTAGCGACGATATAAGGCGTATTTGAGGCAAGGTGATATTTTTTTCACCCAGGGTCAACCCGGGCCACAGCAATCACCTTTTACTGTGGGCGGGAATTCGCCGCGATATATGCGCGGGCAAACGCCTGTAAGAAAGCATCAAGCATCCCGTGCTCTCCGGCGCTGCATTTTTCTGCCCATAGATCCACATAAATATCCCAGTTCTTGCCACGCTTATTGCCCGGCAGCATGCGCGATCCACCCTGAGCGACAGCTTCAACATCTTCCGGCGCCAACCCATGCAAAAGCTCTGCCAAGGCGGGTTGCAGTGCGGAAAATACCGCCATTTGGTGTTGGCGCAAATCGCCAAGCGCATTTTCCAGCCCCTCAGGCCCGGCCATGAACCCGTCGCGCGGGCGGGCATACATTGCTTCCAAGGCCTGCTGTGGATCGGGCATGAATTTCAGCGGGTTGTTTCCCGTCGCCGAACGCATAGTCCGATCCCCACCACGGGTGAATTGCTTCACATTGGCACGATCTTGCAGCATCCGCATCACTTCATCCGTGGTGATACGCAACGAGTGGCCAAGATCTTTGGCCAAGGCAATTGGATCTTGTTGCGCCATCAAGGCGGGGTCAATTCCAGCCCCTTCGCAAAAGGCCGTGATCATGTCCTGCACGCCGATGTGCGTGTCTGGAGGTGTCTCTGCGCGTGCAACGGGGCCTCCGGAAAACGGCTGACCACCGGGCACAGAATGCGCCGCACTTTGGGGCATCGCATGGGGTGGCGGCGGCAATGGTGCGGCATACGCGTCTTGTTGGAGCGCGGGCCGTTGTAGTGGTGGCAATGAAGATGGGGCAGGGGGTGGTGGCATTGCCCCCACACCCGGCGGGGGCACCGGCGGGACGGGGGGGATTTGTGGGGCTTGCAAGCCTACAAAATCTTGCCCGGTCAAAGCGAACGGATCGACACTTTGGTGGGGCGCAGGATGTGGGTTCACCGGCTCCATCGGTGCACCAAAATCCCAAGGATCGGCGTCATCATCCGCGCTGGTCCAAACCTGCGCAGGTCCGGAGCCGTCAGACGCCGGCTGTGACCCGGATATTTGCGCCAGTTCAACAGCGATAATATAATGCCCCACGATCAGCCGCTCTCCATGCTGCAACTGATGTGGTCCTTGGATGCGGTAACGATGGCCTTGCAAAAATGTCCCGTTGGTTGACACATCGGTCAACCAATAGCTGCTGTCGCGGAACTCAATGTCGAAATGATGGCCAGAGATATGGCGCTGCGGGTCAGGCAATACCCAATCCATTGCGACCCTGCGCCCGATGCTGGCCCCACGACGCTCCAATGCGAACCACGCCGGGCCGCCATCCTCAAGCATGTCGTAATTTTCAATTCTCAACACAAGGCTCATCGCCCATCACCTTTCACGAAACCCGCACGACTGCCACCGCTGCGCGACCCCTCGCGTCCTTCCGAAATCCTTTGATCAATATACGCGAAACAATGAAGCCGCGGTATCAATGAAACGTGCCAACCGAACGGAGCGCCCTTGCAGATCGGTATTCGCCAAACAGGACAAAACCGCCGAGTTAATCGCGCGCGGCGCGCGGTGGCTGGGGACGGGCTGCGGATCATTAGGGGCGATCCCACCGCCTGACCACCCCACCGCCAAGGCCAGATGCGTCGCGGGCGACGATACCGGCGCATATAGGGCTGCCTGCATAGCCCGGTAACGGTTTTCCGTATCGGAATAGGTGGTCCATGTCGCCACCAGTTCCATCAAATGTCGATCTGCCGCCGTCATATCATCGCCGGCTAGGCGCAGACATTCATATCCCCACCAAATCGCCATCTTAGGTAACGCTGCATAAGCGGTAAATGTCACAGCCTCTTCCGGTGTGGTCGATGCACGAAGCCGCATCAAATAGGCTAGGCAATCCTCAGTTTCACGCGGTCGATGCTGCGTCACACGGGCGACATGCGGCATCGCCTTATACAGTTCAAACGGCGTCTCATAGCGCAGTGCTGACACCGGAGGCTGCGTCTTATCAGGTTCCGACTGGGCTGCGGTGCTGTCTTCGGCCATATGCGACCAATTCCTTCGGATAAAATTTAGCGTGAAAAAAGATTACGCCAACCATGTTACATAATGCCAATTATTCGCCAATCCTGTCATGCATGTATTAGTGCCTAAAATCGACACCCCACACAGATCTTCGTCAAAGCTTGCCATAGCCCCAAATGCGGTGCAACCACCTGTGAAGACCATTGGATCCGCACCACGGGTTGACAGTTCCAAATGGTTGCGGCCTTTTGCCGCCAGCGGCGTCGATTATGCGCCAGTTTGCAGTTTGAGGTATTCTCCCATGAAGACATTTCTTTCCGTTTTGACCGCTGTTGTGACATCCCTTGGGACGCAGGCTTTCGCCCAAAGCAGCAATACGCCAACGCGTGTGGTCAATGGTCAGAAATTCGGTGCATGGTCTGTCAGCTGTGAAGCCTTAGCTGTGAATGAAACCACCTGCGTCCTAGATCAAAAGCTGTTGCGCAGCGAAGATCGGGCGTTTCTATCGCAGGTGATCGGCTTTTGGTCAGCGGATGGAACACAGCGATATTTGGCTGCACGGGTTCCGGTTGGTGCCTATCTGCCCGCCGGATATGCGTTGCGGGCCGAGGACAGCGATGAGGTATTGAATTTCACATGGCAGACCTGTGGACGTGACATGTGCGAAGCGCTGCTGGAACTGGATCAGGACACGATGCAAAGCTTGGCCACATCCGAAGGTCAAATCATCGGAAGCTATCGGCCCAACGTGCAGGCACAGCCTGTGGTCTTTACCTTTTCCGCCACCGGACTTGCAGACGGTTTCACCGCATTGCAGCCAGAACCCAAAGATGATCAATAAATCACATATAAAACAAAATATTACCACCAATATCTAATTCATTGTGCAAACTTCGTGGTGTAAATTTAAATTAACATTAAAATTAATTAATATTATCTATATCAATAGGATAAGCAGGAAACTTCACGCATGTTATTAAGCAATTCTTATGCTCAGCATCATGGGGGTACCTTATTGCACCCATTTAATTCCTTTCGATAAACCATAGATTTCTCTCAAAAGCGTGAAACTCTTACGGTCGTTTGCACGTTCTTCTTCACAGGCAGGAGGAGAGCAAATGTATAAACCGCCGCAGACGGCTGCATTGGGGGAAAGCCGAAAACGTATTGCCGTAATTGGCAGTGGAATTTCTGGCCTTGGTGCGGCCTGGCTTTTGGCTCCGCATCATGATGTAACCATTTATGAGGCACAGGACCGCCCCGGCGGCCATTCGCGCACCCGCATGGCCAAGGGCGTTGCGGTTGACACAGGATTTATTGTCTGTAACCCGCGCACATACCTGCTGTTTCTTCCTCTGATGGAACATCTAGGCATTGAGCTGGTGCCAACCGATATGTCTTTTTCTGCCAGCTTTGGCGGTGGCGCTTATGAATTTGGCACACGTACCCTGCCCGCTTTATTTGCCCAGCCCAGTAAGCTGTTCGACCTATCGCATCTGCGTATGTTGCGCGACACGTTACGGTTTTTCCGCGGTGCGATGACTTATGCTGACCGCGATCTGAGCCTGGGAGAGCTGATCGACAAGATGGGGATGGGCGTCGAATTTCGTGACCGGTTCCTGTTGCCGATTTCTGGGGCGATTTGGTCAACCCCAACATGGGATATGCTGGATTTTCCAGCCGCCCCGTTCTTGAGGTTCTTCGACCAACATGGACTGCTAAGCGTTGCCGATCATCCGCAATGGTTCACCGTTAAAGGCGGGTCGCAAACCTATGTGGAGGCATTATTGGCGGCAACACAATGCGATCTGCGCCTTGCGGATCCGGTGAAGGCGGTCGTGCGCGATCCAGTCGGCGTCACAATCCATTCAACCTTGGACACGGCACGCTTTGATGAGGTGGTACTGGCGTGCCATGCACCGCAAGCCTTGAAATTGGTCGACACCCCCACGGCAGAGGAGCACGCTATCCTAAGCCAGTTCCACACCCAGCCAAACCGGGTTGTCCTGCATTCCGATCGCCGCTTTCTGCCAAAGCGCAAAGCCGCGTGGTCGTCATGGAATTATGTCACGCAAAATGCCGCCCTGCCCACCGATAGACCGGTCAGCCTAAGCTATTGGATGAATCTGTTGCAGGATCTGAAAACCGATGCGCCATTGATCGTAACGCTGAATCCCGAACATGAGCCAAATGAGATCTACGACGAAACATGGCTACACCATCCTGAATTTAACGCGGCTTCGGTCGCAGCTCAGGCGCATTTACCGCTTATTCAGGGCGCAAATCGGTTGTGGTTCGCCGGCGCATGGACGCGCTACGGCTTTCATGAAGATGGGTTGTTGTCAGCGCTGCGCGTGGCGCAAGGCATGGGCATAGGCTGGCCGCTTGGGCCCGACCCTTGGGCCGGCGAAGCGGCTGGCACATCTGCGCGGAGCATCGCATGACCCCGTGGAACGCCGCGCTGATCTCGGCGCAAATCTGGCATGGCCGACATGGTGCGCGCCTGTCCTCATCAGGGCATAATTTCACCTACCGCGCGCAATTCGTATCGTTATCCGTGGAAGAAATTGACGCGGGCGCCAGCCCGATTCCGGTTGATCGCCTCGGCCTTTGGCGGTTGCGCAAACGTGACTATGGCCCGCAAGACGGCACATCGCTGCGCGTTTGGGCGGATGAGATGTTGCAAGGGCAGTATGATCTGTCACTGGTCACCCTACCCCGCTCGGCCATATACGGGTTCAACCCGGTGTCGTTTTGGCTGGCCCAGGATGGACCGGGAAAACTGCGTGCCGTGATCGCCGAAGTCTCCTCGACCTTTGGTGAACGCCATTGCTACATCATTCGCCATGCCAACGGCCAAGATATTGCACCTACCGACCGGCTGATGGGCGAAAAAATGTTCCATGTCTCACCATTTTTGCCACGCAACGGTCGCTATAGCTTTCGCTTCGACATCCAAAATAACCGCTTCGGCGCGTTTATTGACTGGAGCAACGGCGCGACCAGCCTTGGCACATCGCTGACCGGGAAAGCCACCGCCCTTACCCAAAAAACGCTGCGCAAAACCGCGCTGCGCCATCCGTTTCAGCCTGAAAAAGCAATGGCTTTAATCCATTGGCAGGCGGCAAAACTGGCCGCACGCCGTATGCCCTTCCACCGGCAACCAGCGCAGCTAACCCCACATACCACCCCTGCAGAAAGACACGGCCATGATTGAAGCTAAGGTGACATCCACATTTTTAACCGCGCTGGACGGGTTGGAATATGGGCAGCTGTCGCTCACGTTGCCCGACGGCCAGACCCGGTTATTCGCAGGGCCTGCCGATGGGCCCAAGGCAGATTTAACAGTGCACGACCATCGCGCCTTGATCGCGATTGCTGCGCGTGGTGATGTGGGCTTTACCGAAAGCTACCGTGATGGGTTGGTCGACACCAACGATATGGAAGCACTGATGACCTTTGCGCTGCGCAATGAACAGGCCTTGTCGCGCTACATCAACGGTCATCCGATCACCTCAAAGATCATGGGCGTACTGTATTTCTTAAACCGCAATACGTTGAAAGGATCACGGCGCAATATCTCGGCGCATTATGATCTGGGGAATGATTTTTACAGCCTGTGGCTCGATGACAGCATGACATATTCCTCGGCACTCTACGACGGTGCAGTGGATCTGAAGGGTGCACAGTTGCGCAAATATGACCGGATCCTAGAACAGCTTGGCGCAAGTTCTGGCCGGTTGCTTGAGGTCGGCTGCGGCTGGGGCGGGTTTGCAGAACGCGCGATGCAAACGGGCGATTATGCGCTGAAGGGTCTTACCCTATCGACCGAACAGGCGGAATTTGCCCGCACCCGCCTTGGCCCTAATGCCCAGATCGCGCTGCAAGATTACCGCCATGAAACCGGGAAATTCGACCACATCGTGTCGATTGAAATGTTTGAAGCCGTCGGAGAAAAATACTGGCCAACCTATTTCGCGAAGCTGGGCAATGTTCTGGCCGATAAAGGTCGGGCGATGATCCAAACCATTACGATTGATGATGCCCGTTTTGCCAGCTACCGAAATGGTGCGGATATGATCCGAAGCTTTGTCTTTCCCGGGGGGATGCTGCCCTCTGATCAACGGTTTCGCACGCAGGCACTGACTGCGGGGCTGCGGGTTGAAGATGGCTTTGCCTTTGGTCAGGATTACGCCCGCACCTGCCGCGAATGGTTGGCCAATTTTGAAACCAAATTGCCAGAAATCCGCGCGATGGGTTTTGATGAAGGGTTCATCCGAATTTGGCGGACCTATTTGGCAGCCTGTATTGCGGGGTTTGCATCGGGTCGAACGAATGTAATGCAATATCGGTTGGCCCATGCATAAGCCACGCGAAACCATCTGGATCATCGGTGCCAGCTCGGGCATCGGCGCCGCCTTGGCGCGACATTACGCCCAAACCGGGGCCGAGCTGATCATCTCGGCCCGGTCGGAAGACAAGCTGAGTAAGATTGCAAAAGAAATCGGCGCATTGCCCCTGCCGGTTGATGTCGCTGATCGCGACAGTCTGCGCACCGCGATTGATCAAATTTCAAAGCCGCTGGACAGGATTATCCATCTAGCCGCGCTGTATGATCCGGGCCGTATTGCCTATCTGGATCCTGACCGTGCGGCACAATTGGTGCAGGTCAATCTGATGGGCGCGTTCCATGTGGCGCAGCTATGCCCGCCTGCCCTGCGCGAGGGCGGACAGCTGGCTATATGCGGTTCTGTCGCAGGCTATGTTGGTCTTCCAAAGGGACAGATGTATTCCGCCACAAAAGCAGGTGTTATGAGCCTTGTGGAATCCCTGCGCAGTGAAACAGATGACCGCGATATTCGGCTTATTTCTCCGGGCTTTGTCGATACGCCGCTGACAGCTAAGAACGATTTTGACATGCCTTTTGTGATCCCCCCTGAACAGGCGGCAAAAGCAATTGTCAAAGGCCTGAATGGCCGCGCCTATGAGGTGCATTTCCCAATACGCTTTACGCTGATGCTAAAGCTGTTGCAGGCACTGCCCTATTGGTTGCGCCTGCCAATTTTACGCAAAATGGTGGCTTAGGCGGCGGGCCAAATGGTCCGCACCACCACCACTCCAACCCAAGCGGAAAAGCCCGTCAACACCCCGCCCCAGATCGTATCCGTGATCACCTGCTCCCATGACCATGGGCGCAGGGTGGCAAAATTTGTGAACTCATATGTGCCATAGGCCACCAGCCCCAGCACGGCCCCTGAAATTGCCGCCTGCATCGGCTGGCCATCACGTAGCGCAGGCACCGAAACCAGATACAGCAGCCCTGCCACATAGCCCAAATAGAACAGACCCGCAGGGCCGACGCGCAGGCTGTCGGGATATAGATCCGCGATATGGCGATCAAACAATGGCTTCATCACCAGCTTTAGCATCACGGCATCAATGCCGAGAAATACGATGGTGGTCACAAGGTAAAGCGTGATGATCTGCATGAAAATCCGTCCTGTTGATTGCCCATACAACCAACGGATCACGCCATCAAAAGGTTTCACCCCTTGTTGAAAACACTTGTGCCGCTGCTGAAAAAAGCGCGACGCAGAGCGATAACTGCACCGCGCGCCTTAGCTTAATCGTCGATCTTGCGACGTGCAGCAGCTTTGGCCTTATGCGCCGCCTGCTTTTTGGCATCAACGTGTTTCTTCAAACGCGAAGGGATCGCCTTTTTGCGGTCTTTATACGGGTTCACCTTGCCCTGATCGCGGAAATAAATCCGGATCGGCGTTCCGGGCATATCAAAGCTCTCGCGCAGACCATTCACCAGATACCGGCCATAGCTTTCGGGGATCTTGTCGGTATGAGTCGATTTCACCACAAAACCCGGCGGACGGGTCTTGGCCTGTGTCATGTAGCGCAGCTTGATCCGGCGACCACCGGGGGCTGGTGGCGGATGAGCCTCGGTCATAGCGGTCAGCCAATTGTTCAAACGCGCAGTGGGAACCCGACGGTTCCAGACCTCATGCGCCTTTAAAATTGCTGCGTTCAAACGGTCCAAACCCTTGCCGGTTTTGGCCGATACTGTGACCATGGGCGCGCCTTTCAGCTGCGGCAGCAGGCGTTCAAACGCCTCGCGCAGCTCTGCCAGCTTGGCGGGCTTGTCGTCTTCCAGATCCCATTTATTTGCGGCGACAACCACCGCACGGCCTTCGGTTTCCGCGAAATCGGCAATACGAAGATCTTGTGTTTCAAATGGGATATTCACATCCAGCAAAACAACAACAACTTCGGCAAAGCGCACCGCACGCAGACCATCAGATACGGACAATTTTTCCAATTTGTCGTTGATCTTTGCGCGCTTGCGCATCCCGGCTGTGTCCCAGATCCGCATGGGCGTACCCATAAACTCTGTCTTAACCGAGATCGCATCGCGGGTAATCCCTGCCTCTGGCCCCGTCAGCAACCGGTCTTCGTTCAGGATTTTATTGATCAACGTTGATTTACCCGCATTCGGGCGCCCAATCACGGCCAATTGTAACGGTTTCGCAGCCGATGGCGGCTGATAGGCGGGGATATCGTCTTCATCGATATCCTCATCGATCGCGACATCCGTTTCAGGCAATGCCGCGACGTTTTTCGCCGCAAATTCGTCGGCCAAGGGACGCAGCGTGCTGTAAAGATCATCCAGACCTTCGCCATGCTCTGCCGAAATTTTCAGCGGCTCGCCCAGACCCAGCGACCATCCTTCCACCGCGCCTGCATCGCCGTGATGGCCTTCGGCCTTGTTGGCAGCCAAGATCACATGTGCATTTTTTCGGCGCAAGATATCTGCAAAGATTTCATCGGCGGGCGTCACGCCGGCCCGGGCATCCATCACGAACAAGCAAATATCGGCTTCTTCTACGGCGCGCTCTGTCAATCGGCGCATCCGCCCTTGAAGGCTGTCATCCTCCGCCAGCTCTAACCCTGCCGAATCAATCACGATGAAACGCAGATCACCAAGGCGCGCATCGCCCTCGCGCAGGTCGCGGGTCACGCCCGGCGTATTGTCGACAAGCGCCAGCCGCCGACCAACCAAGCGGTTGAACAGGGTGGATTTTCCGACATTGGGGCGGCCGACGATGGCCAGAGTGAAGCTCATGATGCCCTCCTTGGGCTGCGGAGATTCCGCACGGATCAGAGCGGCGTCCATACACCGCATTCCCCATAAAGGTCAAAGCGAAACACGCAGCTGTGTTAAAACGCGCGTTCGGGCTTAGCGGTAAGCCAGCAACTGCCCGTCCTTTGACACAACATATAATGTCGATCCTGCGACCACCGGGGCCGATGCCGCACCGCCGGGAAGATCGGCTTGCGCGATCACCGCACCGCTGACGGGATCAAAGCTGCGCAACACACCGTCAGAGGAGGCCACGAACAGCTTCCCACCTGCCAGGATCGGACCATAATGGGCATAGATTTCTTTTTGTTTCTTGATCTTTTCCTTGACATAGTAAGGCAGATCATGCGCCCAGATCATCGCACCTGTGGCCGCGTCCAAACGTACCAGTTGCGCCTGATCAGACACCAGGAAGACAGAGCCACCAGCGACCGTCACCGGCGACGTGGCGCCGTAATTCGCACTCCATTTACGGTCACCACTGGCCAAATCGAACGCTTCCGTGCGTCCAGCAGATGTGGCGGCATAAACGGTGTCGCCCGCAATCACCGGATCTCCCGTGACGTCACGCACCGATGTATAGGCGCGACCCAAACGCGTGCCCGACACCCGCTTTTGCCACAAGGTCAGGCCACCTTTGGGCATGGTTGTGATCAGATCACCCGATGGCATCGGGAACACCACCGCCGAAGACGTCGCCGCAGGCGCCGAAACCCCGGTCATAGCCGATGGGGAGGGCATCCCCTCCATCAGCCATTGGACTTTGCCGTCACCGGGACGCACGGCCCAAACCGAGCCATCACGCGACACAGCATAGACCAGGCCATTCGCGATTGTCGGGGCGCCGCCGACGGGGGCCGCAAATTTCTGCCGCCAAATTACACCACCCGTAGCCGCATCCAGCGCGACCATTTCACCAAAGCCAGTGGTCACGAACAGTTTTCCATCCGCATAGGCCACACCGCCGCCAGAGGCGCTATTGGGGTCTTCACCTGCCGGGGTCAAATCCACGTTCCACAGCGTTGCCCCCGCTGTGGAGGTCGCAGCAACTGCGGCACGGCTGTCCAGCGTATAGATACGCCCCGCCGCCACAACCGGATCAGAAGTGATACGGTGACGCAGCCCGGATCCTTCGCCGATGGGTGCACGGAACAGCAATGTGGTGCCCTGCCCCAGGGCCGGATTTGTCAGCGAATGCTCTGCATTGCCTGCACGTTGCGGCCATGCGGCATTTGCGGTCGCCCCCGGCAAACGCAGCGCGGTGCTTTGCGCCACCACCGCTGGAACTTCCGTCTCGGCCAGCACATCACGCGGATCAATCCGCTCGCCAGGCAAGATGAGTTCTTTTTCGCAAGCGCCTAGCAACGCCGCAGCACTTAGCATCGCTACTGTCTGGATCAGCTTCACCGCTTACTCCCCCTGCCTTTATCTCTTTTACCTTACGGTCGTTTAGCCGCGTTCCGCCGGATCACCACCCAGCGCCACAATCAACTCCGAAAGCCGCTGTTGCAACCCCGCAGTGACGCCAGACTGACCCAAAATATCTTGTGCCAGCGCAATTGCGCCGTTGGTATCACCTGATTGCATTAACGCAAGGGCCTGCTGTTCCTGGGCAAGCTGCGCATAGGGCGCACCAGGCGCGGATAATGTCACCAATGCCGCATCACGATCTTGTGCCGACAGATCCTCGCCTGCTGCGATCACCCATTTCAACTGCGCCAAGTCGCTGATCGAACGCGGCACATCGGCCTGATCGCTCACCGAACGCAGTAGCGTCAACCCGGTTTCACGTTCGCCCGATTGCAAAGCCTGCGACCCCGCCATCAGATCACGCAACGCCGCACGCGCGCCAGTGGCCTCGATATCCGCCAACTGCTCGGCTGGGGCGTCGCCCTCAACTGCGGCCATCAACGCATCGCCAAATGCCTGCGATTGCGCGTCACTTTGCGTCCGGCTCCATTCGGTATAGGCCGCACCGCCGACGATCGCGACAACCACAACCGCCCCGATCCACCCATATTTTTTATAGGCAGCGTAAAGACGGTCGCGACGCACCTCTTCGGTGACCTCATCAATGAAACTGTCGGTCTCGCTCACGGGGGGCTCTCCATTGTTATCTTGCGGCCTTTCTATACGCATGGCGGGCATGCCGACAAGAGCAGCCCGCAACCATCCGCCTCCGGGGCCGGTCTTGCAACCCCATTACAACCTATAGCTTAGACACAATCCGACAGATCACGCCAACGCCGTCAGATGCCGCGAAAAGACCACAATTGACGGTGAGTTTGCCCCCGATCACAGCGGCTTAGCCATAATCTCGCCTTTGACCTTACCTAAATATAAACGGAAACCTGCGTCAATTAGGCATCCAAATATGGATTGGGCAACGCTCGGAAACTATCTTATCTTGTTGATCGGCCTTGCACTTCAAGCGGGGTGGTTTGACATGTCAGATGAGGATGACGCGCCCCTGGACGACCCCTATGCGATGTTTGACGGCGACGGGTTCGGGCAGATGGTCACGGGAACCGAAACGGCCGACAGCTACAGTTTTGAAGAAGGCTCCATCGCGTGGTTTGCATTAGGCGGGGAAGACACCGCCTCTGGTTCGGGGGCCGAGGATTTTACCGACCTGGGGGCCGGGGATGATCTGGCAGGTATGGGCGGCGGCGATGACACTGCGCAGGGCGGCGACGGCAATGATCTGATCTATGGCGGAGCGGGCAATGACAGCCTGATGGGCGATGCCGGGGCAGACACGCTGGACGGTCAGGTCGGGGATGACACGATATATGGCGGTGCAGGCGATGATCTGCTGTTAGGGGATGACGGCGCCGATCTGCTGTGGGGCGGGGAAGGCAATGACACCTTATCAGGTTTTGACGCCACGGCCTCGGGCGAGGCCGACCAAGCCGGTATCGACGGTGCCGATACGCTGCAAGGCGGGGCGGGCAAAGATACGCTGATCCTAGGCCGCGGTGATATGGCCAGTGGTGGAAGCGGCGCGGACCTGTTTCAGATTGATGATCGGTGGGCCCATGATGGCGAAATCTCCGTGATCACGGATTACGACGCGCAAGATCAAATTGAGCTGCTTTACGCACCGCAACTGGATGAAAACGGCACGCCGATCACGCCCGATCTGACCACCAGCCCAGATGTCACCGGTGAAAACAGCGTAATTTCTATGGATGGCTCGGCCGTAGCCGTGGTTGTGGGAACACCGGATCTGCAGGCCGATCAGATTACACTGACCGCCCAAACAGATTTGTAATCCCGCGATTAGGGGAATGCCTTAGCCAGATCTTAAAACCGCATTCACGGCGCGCAAAATCACGGCGCAGGACTGTCCGCACCATTCTTTTCCTCCTCACCCTCGGCAGATTGACGTGCCCACATCTGACAATAGCGGCCATTGCGCGCCAGTAAGGCCTCATGCCGGCCTTGTTCGACAATCTTGCCTTTGTCCATCACCACAATGATATCTGCATCCGAAATCGTTGACAGCCGGTGCGCGATAGAGATCACCGTCCGCCCCTGCCCCATGTCACGCAGGCTGGTCTGAATATCGCGCTCTGTTTGAGTGTCCAAAGCCGACGTGGCCTCATCAAGCAACAAAATCGGCGGGTTCTTCAAAATCGTTCGGGCAATGCCAACGCGCTGTTTTTCTCCCCCCGAAAGTTTCAGCCCACGCTCCCCCACGGCAGTGTCATACCCCTCTGGCAGCGATTGGATGAAATCGTGAATGCGCGCGGCGATCGCAGCTTCGATCACCTCTGCCTCGGTCGCGCCCGGGCGACCATAGGCGATATTGTAACGGATCGTATCATTGAACAGCACAGTGTCCTGCGGCACCACGCCAATGGCACGATGCAAGCTGTTTTGCGTGATATCGCGCAGATCCTGACCGTCAATCCGAATGGCCCCTGATGTGACATCGTAAAACCGGAACAACAACCGTCCAATGGTCGATTTGCCAGACCCCGACGCACCAACCAAAGCCACGGTGCTGCCCGCCGGGATGGTCAGAGAAAAATCTGTCAAGATAGGGCGCGCCGAATCATAGTGGAACGAGACATTATCAAGCACGATCTCTCCTTGGGGCACCTGAAGCTTGGGCGCGTCCTTGGCATCAGTGACTTCAGCGGGTTGATGCAGAAGATCAAACATATCGGCCATATCCGTCAACGCCTGTCGGATTTCCCGGTAGACCGAGCCGAGAAAATTCAGCGGCATGGTAATCTGAATCATATAGGCCTGCACCATAACAAAATCACCGACGCTCAGCGTGCCGGCCTGCACCTCTATCGCTGCCATGATCATCACCGCCATCAGGCCGACCCCGATAATCAATGCTTGCCCAAAGTTTAGAAACGCCAGCGACTTACCGGTTTTAACCGCCATCTCCTCATAACCGCGCATAGATTGGTCATAGCGGTCAGCTTCCCATTTTTCGGCGCCGAAATATTTCACGGTTTCAAAATTCAGCAAGCTGTCGATGGCCTTTTGGTTGGCCTCGGTGTCGGCTGTGTTCATATCGCGGCGAATTTTCACCCGCCATTCGGTGACAGCAAAGGTGAATTTTACATAGGCCGCGATTGTCACAACCACCACCAACGCATAGCGCCAATCAAAGGCAAACAGAAAGATCAGCGCAACGAAGCTGAGTTCAAGGATCAAAGGCCCGATCGAGAACAGCAAGAACCTCAACAGAAATTCAACACCTTTGACGCCGCGCTCAATCACCCGCGACAGCCCCCCGGTGCGCCGGGTGATGTGATAGCGCATCGACAGACGGTGAATATGGTTGAAGGTTTCACCCGCCAACTGCCGCAAAGCGCGTTGTCCCACGCGGGCAAAAATGGCATCGCGCAGTTGGTTGAACCCGATAGAGCCGATCCGCGCAAACCCGTAGATCAGCGTCAAAACCACAGCCCCGGCTGGAAGCCACATTACCGAAGGCGTGCTGTCCCCGGCCAGAGTATCCACCGCCTGCTTATAAAAAAATGGTGTGGCGACTGCGATTACTTTCCCCAGCAGCAAGGCCGCCATGGCAATCACAACACGGCGCTTTACCCAGCCTGCGCCATCGGGCCACAGATAGGGGGCGACTTGTTTGATCGTGCGGATGCCGCGAGCGCGCTCTTGTGCAGAGACCTCACCTGCGGTGGTGATATGGGACGGGGGCATATAGGCTCTTTCAGGCTTGCGGTGCAGATCATGGCACCGTGGCGGATCGAATGGAGATCGGGCGCAACGCTACTGACTGCGCGGTGATTGTCCAGTGCAGCCACGCATGGGGTGATGTGCATCAGTGGCAAACCACATGATAGAAATGCGGGTTATGGCGGTCTGGGGAACAGCGCTGTGCTTGGGCATTGAACCCAAGCACAGCGCTGTCAGGGCCGCGGCGCGACCCTTCCGGCCCAGCCACCATAAGGACACCGTGTCGACCAAGGCGTATAATCAGATCAGCGCGCCAGCATCACTGCGGCAGGGTGAATACTTGTCCAGGGAAGATCAGATCCGGGTCCGAGATCTGATCTGCATTGGCCTCAAACACACGGACAAAAAGAAATCCGTCACCGTATGTTTCACGCGCAATGGCCCAAAGCGTATTTCCCGGCTGCACCGTCAGCACCTGCGACTGTCCGTCGGCACCGCCCTGTTGGGCCAATGCCTGCGCCAATTGCACAGGTGACTCCCGACGAAACGGAGTGGTAAGCGATGACAGCGTCTTTCCACGGCTATCAATGACGCGAATGGCCAGATCGTAGGTCCCCGGATTCACATCCGGCAGCACCATACGCCATGGGCCTCCTGCACCTGTCTCGACCGCCGCAATCTGAGCGCCGTCCAATGCGACATTGATCTGCGCGTTGGCTGGCGCGCCCGAGCCCGAAATCACCGCCTGCGACTGAGCATCATAGGACAGCGTACCTAGGCTGAAGGCACCATCGGACCCGTCAAGCAAGCGTGCGCCCTGCCTGTCAGTGATCAGGGCGGGCATGTCCCGACCAGGCGGCATGGATGTTTCAGCAAATAAGGCCGGCGCGGTAACCGCCATATCGCCTTGTAGGTCGTCTTGCACAGGCGGAACGGGCAGTTGCACCGGATCAGTCGCACCCTGCGCAGTGTCGGACCCTTTAGGTGCGGGCCGCGCATCTGGCACGGCGTTGGGCACGGTCGCAGCTGCAGGCGCGGCCAAAATGGGGGCCTCATCCCGCACAACCGCACTTGGCGGGATGGTCAGCGTTTCCGCCCCCGGTACAAAGCCCCCCTGCGCGTCACGCAGTTGCATCGTCAAATCTCGTGGTTGCTCTGCCAGAGCCAAATCGAACATGACCGCGAAACTGCCCGACGCATTGGACATGGCAGACGCGACAGGCGCGCCATCAATCAACAGCTCTACCTGCGTGTCAGGCGGGGCTTGGCCGGCCAATGTCACCTCCCCCTGTGGTGAAAAGCGGAAAAGATCAAAACGGCCTGGACCACTGGCTGCGAATTGCGCTTGTACCGGCGGCAAGGCGGCGGCGCCAAGCGCCTGCTGCGACGCCAGTTCGGGTTCGGGTTCAGGTTCGGAAAGTTGCACAGCATCGGCCGGCGCATCCGCAAGTGTCCCTTGCGGCTTGACCTGCGCATCTTGCAGATCAGGGTCCGATGCACCATTGCGCAGGCCCAGCCATGCTGCAAGCACCACAATCAGCACAACACAGCCAGCGCCAACCCCTTGCATTACTTCGGACTTACCGCGCTGAACCATATGTCCTCGATCCTCTCTATCGCTGCTCACATCTGTGTCACAAATGTTTGTAAAGTAAGTTAGACCGTCAATCCCCGCAGAAACAAGCGCCGCCTGCGCCCAAACGCCAAAATCACCCGACTTGAGCGCAAGCGCGCAGGCCGCTAACACAGGCGCGGTAGCAGCCAGAAGAGATCGCCATGACCACAGCCCCATCCGTTTGCGTTTATTGTGGATCGCGAAATGGCAGTGACCCGGCCTATGTCGCCGCCGCTGAAGCACTTGGCACAATGTTGGCCCGGCGCGGTTGGCGGCTGGTATATGGTGCGGGTGATGTTGGGTTGATGGGCACAGTGGCCCGCGCCACCCAAGCGGCAGGCGGCAATACATTCGGCGTCATTCCCGAAGGCCTGTTTGCCCGCGAAGTGGGCAAGCGCGACCTCTCCACCTTTATTGTGACCGAAACCATGCATGAGCGCAAAAAGGTCATGTATATGAACGCCGATGCCATCGTTGTTTTACCTGGCGGGGCAGGCACATTGGATGAATTTTTCGAAGTTCTGACCTGGCGCCAGATCGGCCTCCATGAAAAACCAATATTTGTTATAAATACAAATGGTTACTGGAATAAACTAAACGAATTATTAAACACGATCACCCAGCAGGGCTTCGCCGATAATACGCTGCATGATTTTGTCTCATTTGTAAATGATATCAAATACTTGGAGGAAGACTTGGAGAAATTACTTTAATATTCTATTAACCACCAATGCAGCACCACAGGTCCGCGGCACTGCGCTGCGGACCTGCTTGTAACTAAATCATGCAAATGCAAACCACCGTATGTAGTTGCCCGATGCCCATAGCATTAGGCCACTGATATCCGCTGCGCCCGTGCTGGCCAGGAATACAGCGCCAGCGCCGCCCAGATGATCGGCAACGCCACCATATGGCCCGGCGTCATCGGCTCAGCAAAGACGAATAGCGCGACACATAGCTGCAAGCTTGGGTTCAAATATTGCACCAAGCCCACCGTGCCCAATCGCAAGCGCTGCGCCGCAAAAGAAAACAGCATCAACGGCACGGCGGTCATCCCAGCAGACGCCAGCAGCAAGATCGACACCTTAGCTCCCGTGCCAAACAGCCCCGATCCTGCGGGCAAACCGAACCAGCCGAATTCCAGGCCCAAAATATAGGCCAACGAAAATGGCACGAGCAAAATCACTTCGGCGGTAACCGTTACAATCGCCTCTGCATTCAGGCGCTTTTTGATCAGCCCATATAAGCCAAAGCTACAGGCAAGGATCAGTGGAATCCAAGGTGGGCGGCCAAGGCTATACCCCAGATAGACCACGGCCAAAGCGGCCAGACACACGGCGATCGCCTGACGCCGCCGCATCTTTTCGCCCAAGAACACCATACCCAACATCACCGACACAAGCGGGAAGATATAATAGCCGAAAGAGGCCTCCAACGCGTGATGATTGTGGATCGACCAAATATAGGTGAACCAATTCAATGTGATACAAGTTGTCGCCGCAGCAATGGTCAGCATTTGGCGAGACAATAGCAGCGTGGTCAACACGCGCAACTTCCCCTGCAACGCAAGAATAACGCAAAAGAATGCCGCCGACCAAAGGGTGCGATGGGCCAGGACCTCTAACACCGGAACGCCATCAAGCTGCGCGAAGAACAGCCCCGACAGGCCCCATATCGTGCAGGCGGTAAAAATGGCAATTAAGCCTTTGCTTTGATTGGTCATGCCAGCCCCATTCCACCATCCGCGACTCATATCGAGGCAGATTGACCGTATGGTCAGCAATTGAAAAGGCGATAGTTCCCCTTAACGCAGCCATCAAACCCATATGGAGGGTTCAAAGCGTATTCATAACCACACCAGAGCAAGCAGGCACGGCGCGCTTACCGCATGGCACGTTTCAAAATGGCCGAGGCTGGGGCAATTTTGACCTCGTCATCCGCCTTGCTGGACCACTCCATGAGCCCTGCGACCGAATCCGGCCACGCGCTAAGCATCACGACAACAGAGCCATTGCGCTTGGCCTCAAAAGCTGAGCGGTTTAACTCTCTTGCAATTCGCGGCGCACCCTCACGGCCATCGTCCAACACGCGCCAAGTTTTCGTTTCTGGCAAGTCAATATTCTCAGCCAGTTGCGAGGCGGCATTCAATCCGCGTTCTTGCGTGATCAGGCCCAGACCCTCTTGCTCCAATAACTCCACCAAAGCGCGCGCCAAGCTGCGATCATTTTGGATGCGCGCTGGGGAGGGTTCAACCACGGCAATCGCATCAGGGATAACGGAACGCCAGGCTTCCAATGCAACGGCCAGATCCTCGGGCTTAGCCCCCGCTGGCAGGTCAGAGGCCAAAATCGCAACCTCAAACCCGCTATCGCGGTAGCTTTGCGCCACTTCCTTGGCATCGGCACGCGCGGGGTCAATTGCCACGGTAACAGGCACGGTAAGCGAGCGGATCGTAGTGCCGTCCAATCCGCCAGCGACAACCCCGGGATCAATCAGGACAACGGAAAACAGCGCCGCGTCCTGAGGGGCGACGAAAGGCATTGAATATTGCTGTAACGGTGTAGAATCGCCCTTGGGTGCCTGGGTCACCTGTGGTGCAACCTCCTGGGCCTGGTCTGTGACGGGATCGCCAATCCGTGGCAAGCGATCCGTTGGTATATCGGGTGCGCTGCGCAGCCCGGTCGTACTGCCATCCAACACAAGAACACGAGGCAGCGCATCGTCAGATATCGTCGTATCGGCGGGCGGCACATCTTGTTGCTGCATCGCGGGCGTGTCACCGCTGTCCTGCACCCCAAGTTCGAAAGACGGATCTGGCGCCACGACATCAGGTGCTTGCGGTGTGACAATGGTCCCATCGGGCAAAAGCACCACCTCGGGCAGACTTTCGGGTGGCACGGTTTGTGGCATCTGAGCGGGCCGCTCACCCGTGTCTGCGGGCAACAATTCTGGCGCGACCGCTTCGCCGGGCGGCGGCACGGGTACCGGCGCCAGCCGCTGCGGCATATCGGGTAAAGTTTCCGGCAAATCAAGCCCGGCGATCTGCATCGGGCTGTCGGATGGCGTTGGGCGCGGGGCAGATTCGGTGATCTCTTGCGGCAATTGCGGCTGATCCATTACCGGCTGCGCGCTTTGATCTGCGCCCGGCGTATCCTCAGATGCCGGTAAGGTGACACTATCTTCGGCACTGACCTGCGGCACTTCATCCACCCGCGCAGTTGAAAACCCCGAGCCTGCGGGAACCAGTGGCGGGGTCGAGGCGCTACCCCGCTGCGCAGCCGGCGCTGCATCTGGGGCTGCTGTGCTTACAATAGGATCTGCGGATGCTGGAGTGGTCTTCGCAACAATTGATACGGGGGCTTCACTCTTATCATATGACTTTAAGTTTTTGTCGTAATTATCTGACTTATCTTCAAAATCAGAAAATGTGACCATGCGATCCCCAAGTCGGGGCAACCCCGCTGGAAGGCGTATTGGCGCGGGATGATCAGTTGCGCGCGCCACCAGATTTGGGCTGCGTGCATCACTAGGCAGCGGCGCCACCAATGAGGTCACACCAAGCCCCGTCACCGCCGTCACAGCCCCAACTGCCAGCCCGGAAAATAACCCACGCACCATTATCTGCCCTCATATCCTGTGCATCGTCTTGTTTTGCGGCCCCCGGTATCCCGAATTCCCTTCGCCCGGGCCTTGACCCCGGCGCGACGCTCAAGGCATCTATAGCGCGACCCATTGCCCGGATCACGTCGAAAGTTACTCAGGCGTTAAAACCGGGCCTGAACGGAAATAGGTGGTGCCATGCTCCTGCTCATCGATAACTATGACAGCTTTACCTACAACCTTGTGCATTATTTTGGTGAACTTGGCGCAGATGTGAACGTCGTGCGCAATGATGCGTGGGATGTGCAACAGGCGATGGGTGCGGGCGCGCAGGCAATCGTGCTGTCACCCGGGCCGGGCACGCCGCAGCAATCGGGTATCTGTCTTGCACTGACATTGGCCGCCGCAGAAGCGCAATTGCCGGTGTTTGGCGTCTGCCTTGGGCAACAAACCATCGGTGAGGCGTTTGGCGGCACCGTGGTGCGCCATTCTGAAATCGTGCATGGCAAGATGGGCGTCATCCATCACAACGGCACAGGCGTATTCCGCGGCCTGCCCTCACCTTTGCAGGCAACACGATATCATTCGCTGGTGGTGGATCGTGACAGCCTGCCCGATTGCCTGGAAATCACCGCATGGCTGGAAGATGGCACGATCATGGGGCTGCGCCACAAAGAGCGACTGATTGAAGGCGTGCAGTTCCATCCTGAATCCATTGCCTCGGAGCATGGGCATCAGATGATTGCGAATTTCCTGGAAGATGCCGGCGTGACCCTGTCCCCGGTGGAGGCCGCATCATGAGCGACCAGATGAAGCCACTTATTTTCGCAGCCTCAGAGGGGCCGCTCAGTCGTGCGCAGGCAGAGCAGGCCTTCACGCTGCTGTTTGAAGGTGCGGCGACGCCCGCACAGGTTGCGGGCCTGTTAATGGCGATGCGCGCACGCGGTGAATCGGTCAGCGAATATGCCGCCGCCGCCGCCGCCATGCGGGCCAAATGCGTGCCGGTGACCGCACCTGACGGGGCGATGGACATCGTGGGCACCGGCGGTGACGGCAAACATACGTTGAATATCTCAACTGCGACGTCCTTTGTTGTGGCTGGTGCCGGCGTGCCCGTGGCCAAACATGGCAACCGCGCTGCCAGCTCTAAATCCGGCACTGCGGATGTGCAGAGCGAACTTGGCATCAATGTCATGGCCGGACCACACGCGACCGAGCGGGGCCTAACCGAAGCCGGCATCGGCTTTATGATGGCGCAAATTCACCATCCAGCAATGAAACATGTAGGCCCCGTGCGCGCAGAGCTGGGCTGTAAAACCATTTTCAACATCCTTGGCCCGCTGACCAATCCCGCAGGTGTCAAACGTCAATTGACCGGGGCCTTTGCGCCCGATTTGATCTTCCCGATGGCAGAGACGTTGCAATTGCTTGGCTCTGAAAAAGCGTGGCTGGTTCATGGATCGGATGGCACCGATGAAATCACGATCTGCGGCCCGACCGCCGTTGCCGTGCTGGAAGACGGTAAAATCACCGGGCGCGAAATTCACCCCGAAGATGCAGGTCTGCCCGTGCATCGGTTTAACGACCTGATCGGCGGTAGCCCGGCGGAAAATGCCACAGCGTTGCGCGCGGTGTTACAAGGACAGGCATCTGCCTATCGTGATGCCGTTTTGCTGAACGCCGCTGCCGCATTGGTGGTAGCCGATAAAGTGGTCGATCTGAAGCAGGGGGTCGAAATGGCCGCCGCCAGCATCGACAGCGGTGCCGCCGCCCGCGCCTTGGAAACACTTGCCAAAATCACGCAGGAGGTCGCACAATGACCACGATCCTAGATAAGATCAAAGCCTATAAGCTGGATGAAATCGCGGCCGCCAAACAGGCCGTGCCATTGGCTGATCTGGAGGCTGCAGCCAAGGCCCAAACGCCCACGCGCGGCTTTGCCGATGCGCTTAGCGCAAAGGCACAGGCGGGATATGGGTTAATCGCAGAGATCAAAAAGGCATCGCCATCCAAAGGCTTGATCCGTCAGGATTTTCAGCCTGATGTTTTGGCCCAGGCCTATGAGGCGGGCGGCGCGGCATGTTTATCTGTGTTGACCGATGGCCCATCCTTTCAGGGTGCGCCAGAATTTTTGACCGCTGCACGTGAGGCGTGCACACTGCCCGCATTGCGCAAAGACTTTATGTATGACACCTATCAGGTAGCGCAGGCACGCGCCTGGGGGGCGGATTGCATCTTGATCATCCTTGCCTCCGTAGAGGATGCCCAAGCCGCCGAGCTGGAAGAGGCCGCTATGGCCTATGGGATGGATGTACTGCTGGAGGTTCATGACGCGCCAGAGCTGGAACGCGCCTTGCGGCTGAAATCGCCTTTGATGGGCGTGAACAACCGCAATCTGAAAACCTTTGATGTGACCTTGGATGTCACCCGCCAACTGGCGCCGACAATTCATGCCGAAGGGCGTGATCTGGTCTGTGAAAGCGGCATTTTCACCCCTGCCGATATGGCAGATATGGCCGCTGTCGGCGCGAGACGTTTCCTGATCGGTGAAAGCCTAATGCGCCAGACGGATGTCGCCGCCGCCACCAAATCATTGCTGACACCCGCATGAGCCTGACGCATTTCAACGCCGACGGTCAGGCGCATATGGTTGATGTCTCGGACAAAGCCGTGACGGCGCGTATTGCTACAGCGCAGGGCCATGTGATCATGCGCTTCGAAACGCTGGCTCATGTGCTGGAAGGCACCGCCAAAAAGGGCGATGTATTGGGTATCGCACGAATTGCGGGCATTCAGGCGGCGAAAAAGACCGCCGATCTGATCCCCCTGTGTCACCCTTTGCCGATCACCAAAGTCAGCCTGGATCTACAGCCCGATCCCGCGCTACCGGGTGTGCGCGTGCGCGCCACAGTAAAGACCACCGGGCAGACCGGCGTAGAGATGGAGGCCTTGACCGCCGTCTCGGGTGCGTGCCTGACCATCTATGACATGCTCAAGGCGGTGGAAAAGTCGATGCAGATCGGCGGCATTCAGGTCACGCTAAAAGATGGCGGAAAATCAGGCCGTTACACCACGGAGTAAATCCATTATGTCACCTCGCCCTTCGTTGATTTCTGTCGCCGATGCGCGTGCGCATGTTCTGGATCTGGTCCGGGCCTTGCCGCTGGAAACGGTGCCATTGCGTGCTGCGCTTGGGCGCGTGATGGCGCAGCCGGTGCAAGCCGGATTGACGCAACCGCCCTTTGATGGCTCTGCGATGGATGGCTATTGGCTGAAGGCCTCCGATCACAAACCGGGCGCACGGTTGCAAATTCTGGGCGAGGCCGCCGCGGGCCATGCCTATGATGGTCCAGTGCACTCCGGTCACGCTGTGCGGATTTTCACCGGCGCACCGGTGCCTGCCCCCGACGGGGTTGTCGTGCTGCAAGAAAATGTCACGCGCGACGGTGATATATTGATCTTGCCACAAGAGCTGTCGGACAATCACAATATACGCCCTGCAGGCGGAGATTTTCACGCAGGTCATCCCTTCCATCCCAAACGTGCCTTGACTGCGCGGGATTTGGGGCTTTTGGCAGCAATGAACATCGCCCAGGTTACTGTGCATCAGCGCCCCGAAGTTGCGCTGATTGCAACCGGGGATGAATTGGTCATGCCCGGCGAAACACCCGGCCCTGATCAGATCATCTCATCGAACAATTTCATTGTGGCGGCAATTGCCGAAGCCATGGGCGCGGTGGTGCGGGTCTTGCCAATCGCACGCGATACCCATGACAGTTTGCGCACGGTATTTGCACTGGCGAAAGGTGCAGATCTGATCGTCACCTCTGGCGGGGCCTCTGTTGGGGATCATGATCTGGTCGGGGAGGTCGCAGCGGAGCTGGGATTGCAGCGCAGCTTTTGGAAAATCGCAATGCGGCCGGGCAAGCCGCTGATGGCCGGGCGAATGGGTGATGCAGTTTTGCTGGGCTTACCAGGAAATCCGGTGTCGGCCACCGTCTGTGCCGAACTGTTCTTGCGCCCAATGCTGGCCGTGATGCAGGGGTTGACGCCATGCGAGCCGCAGCACGACGCTGTGATAACCCATGGCCTGGGACCAACCGGGCCACGCACCCATTATATGCGTGCCAAACTGATACCGGGCACCCCACCCGAAATCACCGCTTTCGATAACCAAGACAGCGCCGTCCTAAGCGTGCTTGCCGAAGCGGACGCGCTATTGATCCGCGAACAAGGCGACGGCCCGATCAAGGCAGGATCCACGGTCCGTTACATCCCCCTGCGGTAACACCAATTGGCAACCTTGTTGGCGTGGCACAATTGACACGGAACGGGAACAAGGTTAGAACATATTAAGAACGGGCGCTGGACCCGGGGCGAGATTTTTTCCGGAGGGGTCTGGATGCTAACGCGTAAGCAATTGGAACTATTAGAATTCATTAATAAGCGATTGGCGCGCGACGGGGTTCCGCCCTCGTTTGATGAGATGAAGGATGCTTTAGATTTACGGTCTAAGTCTGGCATTCACCGTCTGATCACCGCGCTGGAAGAGCGTGGATTTATTCGCCGCCTTGCCCATCGGGCCCGCGCAATTGAGATCGTGAAACTGCCGGAGTCTATGGGGAATGCCACAGCGCAAAGCGCAGGCTTCACACCGCAGGTGATTGAAGGTGACAAGACCGACACACCGCGCAGGTCCTACCCGGTGACATCTTCACATTCTATGGATTTGCCCGTGATGGGCCGCATTGCTGCGGGTGTGCCGATCGAAGCAATTTCTGAAGTGTCGCATCATATTGCGGTGCCAGGCACGATGGTCTCTGGCCAAGGGGAGCATTATGCCCTGGAGGTGCGCGGGGATTCCATGATCAATGCCGGGATCAATGATGGCGATATCGTGGTGATCCGCAACCAGCAGACTGCCGATAATGGAGAGATCATCGTGGCCTTGGTTGAAGGTCATGAGGCGACATTGAAACGCTATCAGCGGCGCGGTGGCATGATCGCGCTGGAAGCGGCAAACCCCGAATATGAAACCCGCTTGCTGCGCGAAGATCAGGTGCGTGTACAAGGTCGCCTTGTCGGGTTGATCCGCAGCTATTGATACAGGGGTCACTGCGACCACCGCCGGGTGCCCTGTATCTGGCGGGTTGTGACAACCTTACCGGACTGGGTTATGGCCACCGCTCCGGTTCGGCGCAGGCGCGGCTGATCCCAGATATCACATTGTGTCTTTGCGTCGGCCGGGGCCGTTCCAGCCAGAACAATCAGCGCGCCATCACGGCAATAGGGTTCAAGGTTTTGCTCGGCATATCTACCACTAAGATGCACCAGATCGCGCCCCCCAAACCGCGCCACCCGTACACCGGTCGGGCCGGAAAACCCGACCCGCTGTGCCGCTTGGGTCACGGTTGCGCGATCGCCATCCGCCTCTAACCAAACACCGGCGACAAACCCTGCCCCATTTTTGGATAAGGCGCGTCCGCTTGGGGTCAGCAGCCCAACCTGCTCTGCCTGCGGTGCGATCAGCACTGCGGGCGGGCTGTGCCGGGTCCAAAGGATGGTGCCCCACAGCATCAGTGCAATCCCGATTACCCTTCCCCGCACCGGCGCAAGCACCAGCACCACCGCACCGAATAAGATCAGTGGTAATGTCAGTTGCGGCGGCTGGACGATCGCACGGGTCGCCCCCTCCCATCCTGCGACCCAATTGGCCACCCATAGCATCCAACCCGTCCCCACTCCCGCCACCCAAAGCGCAGGAAACGCCAGACCAAGTGGCGCAAGCACCGCCGCCAATACAGCAGCGGGCATCACAACCGTCCCCATCACCGGCACGGCCAGAAGATTGGCGATCAACCCGTAATCCGATATGCGGTGGAATTGCGCCGCAGTGATCGGCGCGGTGGCCAATCCCGCAACCAAGGGGCTTAGCACCATACCACCGATGACAGCGACACTGCGCGACAGACGACGTGCGATCCGCGCCCATTGTGCGAATGTCACCACCAAAGCCGCACTGGCAGCAAAGGACATTTGAAACCCCACCCCAATCAGCGCCTCTGGAGTGATGATCAGTAAAAGCGTAGCGGCAATGGCCAGATTATTCAGGCTGATTGCACGGCGTTTTACCAAAATCGCGCAAAGCATCACCAGCGCCATCACATAGGCGCGCTGCGTCGATATCTGCGCCCCCGACAGCCACAAATACCCCGTGGCCGCCACGATCGCAGTGACCGCTGCAATTGATTTAACCGGATAGCGCAGTGCAATATAGGGGATCAGCACCAAAACAAACCGCATCGCGCCATAAACGATGCCGACCAACAGCCCCATATGCAGGCCAGAGATCGCAACGACATGATACAGGTTGGTATCGCGCAGAACGGCATTGGTGGCTTGGGTCAGGCCTGCACGGTCCCCGGTGGTCAGTGCGGCGATCATCGCACCAGGTTGGCCGGGAATGGTTTGCACGATCGCGCGGGCCAGATAGCTGCGCAGATGCGCCGCCCATTGGCCACCGCTGCGATGGGCCACCAACATCACCGGAACGCGGGCATAGCCAACTGCGCCCAATCGTTCAAAATAGGCGTATCGGCGAAAATCAAAAGCGCGCGGCGCTGCCGGCACCGGAGGGGGCATCAAATGCGCCGTTACCATCACACGTTGCCCCGGAACCAATGTCAGATGTGTCGGCTCGGTGTGCAAAGAAATCCGCACGCTATGCGGGCTGCGATCATTGCCAAGATCACCGATATGCAGCTGATCAAGCGTGACGCGCAACCGATCACTGCTGGAGCGATCCAGCTTTACCACACGCCCCTCTACCGGGCCATAATAACGATAGGTCAGGATCGGCGCGCTTAGGCGCTGTGCACGCCATTCGGTCAGCAAGACCCCGGTTGCGATTAACGCCAGCATCAGCGCGGGAAACCACCATTGCGGCGCGGCCTTCCATCGTATGATCACAGCGACCACAATGGCCGTGCATGCCACGCTCAGATCGCGCCATTGCGCGGCATGATCCATGCCAAACCATGCGGTGATACCGATGCCAAGCCCAACCGGCACCCATAATATTGCGTCGGACAGCGCGGCGAAACTGGCGCCCAGCGGGTCACCGATCAGGCCACGCCAGATGGGCCGGGCACGGGTTGGCGCGACAAAGACGTCATTTTCCTCATGCTGGCCGCTGACCATATGCACCCATCCCGGTTGCAGGACTTGTTCTTATCTGCGCAGATCCCTATTCATTCGCGCAACACTGTGACCCGGGAACCGTGACGCCAACATGGTTTCCAAATGATTAATTTGCGCATGCCCTGCCGCAGAAAGGCCACCCCATGAGCGACACTCAGATCGTTACCCGTTTTGCCCCTTCGCCCACCGGTTATCTTCACATCGGCGGGGCGCGCACGGCGCTGTTCAACTGGCTGTTTGCACGCGGCAATGGTGGGAAATTTTTACTGCGTATCGAAGATACTGACCGTGAACGGTCGACCGAGGCTGCGACAGCTGCGATTTTGAAAGGGCTAGACTGGCTGGGGCTGGATTTTGACGGTGAACCTGTCAGCCAATTTGCAGGGGCCGCCCGGCACCGCGAAGTGGCCGAAGAGATGTTGGAACGCGGTGCGGCGTATAAATGCTTTGCCACGCAGGACGAGATTCAGGCCTTCCGCGATGCAGCCAAGGCCGAGGGAAAATCAACCCTATATCGCAGCCCCTGGCGCGATGCCGATCCCAGCACCCATCCTGACGCGCCCTATGTGATCCGCGTCAAAGCCCCGCTGGAGGGCAAAACCGTGATTGAAGACGCGGTGCAAGGCAATGTCACCATCCGCAATGATCAGCTGGATGACATGATTTGTTTACGCTCCGATGGCACACCTACCTATATGCTGGCGGTTGTAGTGGATGACCATGATATGGGCGTTACGCATGTTATTCGGGGGGATGATCACCTGACCAATGCTGCGCGTCAGACGCTGGTATATTCTGCGATGGGCTGGGATATTCCTGTATTTGCACATATTCCGCTGATCCACGGCCCCGACGGGAAAAAACTGTCCAAACGTCACGGCGCGGTAGGGTTAGAAGAGTATCAGGCGATGGGCTATCCGGCGTCGGGGATGCGTAACTACCTGACTCGTCTGGGCTGGAGCCATGGTGACGATGAATTTTTCAGCGACGCACAGGCGAAAGAGTGGTTCAATTTGGCGGGAATCGGAAAATCCCCGGCACGACTCGATTTCAAGAAGCTTGCGAACATCTGTGGCCAACATATTTCTGTGACGCACGATGCTGCACTGCTTACACAAATTGAGGGATTTCTGGACGCCTCTGACCAGCCTACGCTGACGGACGCACAGAAAGCAGGCTTGGCGGCAGCGATGTATTGCGTAAAGGATCGTGCGAAGACCTTCGGAGAACTTATTGAAAAGGCACACTTCGTTATGGTTTCTCGGCCTATCGTTCCAGATGAGAAATCTGCGAAGTCGCTTGACCCGGTATACCGTGGTATTCTGAAAACATTGACGCCGCAGTTGCAAAATGCTAGCTGGACGCGAGACGAATTGGAGGCCATCGTAGCAAAAGTTGCCGCTGAGCATGACATGGGACTTGGCAAATTGGCCGGCCCGTTGCGCGCAGCGCTCGCCGGACGCTCTGTTAGCCCCAGCGTATTCGATATGATGCTTGTGCTTGGTCAAGATGAGACCGTAGCACGGTTACAAGATCAGGTGGCCTGAGGCCGGGCCACCTTTCCGGAATTAGTCCGGACACTAACGACCGGCTTGGCCCGGCCGGCATAAGGAAAGGGAACCCTATGGCTGAAAGAACAGCAACGCTGACTCTCGACGGCAAGACCTACGATCTACCGGTGCTTTCACCAAGCGCCGGGCCAGATGTGCTCGATATCCGCAAGCTATATGCGCAAGCAGATGTGTTCACCTATGACCCGGGGTTCACCTCCACCGCGTCCTGTGACAGTGCGATTACCTATATCGACGGTGGCAAGGGCGAATTGCTGTATCGCGGTTACCCCATCGACCAACTGGCCGATGAATCGCATTACTTGGAAGTTTGCTATTTGTTGATGAATGGCGAATTGCCAAACCGTCAGCAAATGGAAGACTTTGAATATCGTATCACGCGCCACACAATGGTGCATGAGCAGATGCTGAACTTCTTCCGCGGCTTCCGTCGTGACAGCCACCCGATGGCAACGATGGTGGGCGTTGTGGGCGGTCTGTCGGCGTTCTATCACGACAGCCTTGACATCAACGATCCATGGCAGCGTGAAGTCGCATCAATGCGCTTGATCGCGAAATTGCCGACGATTGCAGCGATGGCCTATAAATATTCGGTCGGCCAGCCGTTTGTCTATCCGCGCAATGACCTGGATTACGCGTCGAACTTCTTGCATATGTGCTTCGCCGTTCCGGCAGAGCCCTACCATGTGGAACCCGCGCTTGCGAAAGCGATGGACCGGATCTTTACGTTGCATGCCGATCACGAGCAAAACGCTTCGACATCGACTGTGCGTTTGGCGGGCTCGTCCGGGGCGAACCCATTCGCCTGTATCGCAGCCGGCATTGCCTGCCTGTGGGGCCCTGCGCATGGTGGTGCGAACCAAGCCTGCCTAGAAATGTTGCGTGAGATCGGCTCCGTGGATAAGATCCCGGAATATGTGGCACGCGCCAAGGACAAGAACGATCCGTTCCGTCTGATGGGCTTTGGCCACCGGGTCTACAAGAACTTTGACCCGCGCGCGAAGGTGATGAAGGAATCTGCCGACGAGGTTCTGGATCTGCTGGGCGTACAGGACAACCCATTGTTGCAGGTTGCCAAAGAGCTGGAAAGAATCGCGCTGGAAGATCCTTACTTCGTTGAGAAGAAGCTGTATCCGAATGTCGATTTCTATTCGGGCATCATCTTGGAAGCGATGGGCTTCCCGACCTCGATGTTTACGCCGATCTTTGCGCTGTCGCGCACCGTTGGGTGGATTTCGCAGTGGATGGAGATGATCGGAGATCCGCAAGGCAAAATCGGTCGTCCGCGTCAGCTGTATACCGGTTCGACCGCGCGTGATTATGTGCATGTCGATCAACGCTAAGATATAGCGTGACAGAATGTCGAATGGGCCGGACGCAGTTCCGGCCTTTTTCATGTGGGCAAGCTGGCAGGGGCCCTGCCCCCTTTGGGCTTTGCCCAAATTCCCCCGGGATATTTTTGGCAAGCTGAACCAGGTTCTGAGCGAGGCCGATAACAGCGCCAGCGGTGCATAGCGGCGCGTGCTTTGGCAGGCTATCTTTGGGAATGGATTTGCAAAGTTGGAAGCGGTGTCTGTGGGTGCTTGTCAGGCGATGATTGCTCTGCCAAACAGATGGCCATGAAACAGATTGATACGCACACCCCCTTGGCGCTTGTGACTGGCGCATCGCGTGGCCTTGGCGCCGCTATGGCTGAGGCGCTTGCGGCACAGGGCTGGCATGTTTTGGCGGTCGCGCGCACGGTTGGCGCGTTGGAAGAATTGGACGATCGGATCAAACAACACGGCGGCCAGGCCACATTGGCACCGTTGAACGTGACTGATCCGGCGCAGATGCAACATCTGGGCCAGTCGATTGCGTCACGTTGGGGCGGTGTTGGTCTATGGGTTCACACCGCAATCCATTCAGCGCCGCTGGCGCCTGCCGCGCATATTGCGCAAAAGGATATGGAGAGTTCCATCACCACCAATATGACCACGACGGCAATGATGATTCCGATGATGGAAGCACTGTTAAAGGCGCGCGGTGGTCGGGCGGTGTTTTTTGATGATCCGCGGGCGGGGCAAAAATTCTTTGGCAGCTATGGTGCCACGAAAGCCGGGCAGATGGCCTTGGTACGTTCCTGGGCGGCGGAAACCGCGAAGACCGGGCCAGAGGTGATTGTGGCCCAGCCTGAGCCGATGCCGACGGCACTGCGCGCAAGGTTTTTCCCGGGCGAGGATCGTGCCCCGCTATCTGATATCCGCACACAGGCCGCGCAGATCATTGAGGCGCATCGCTTATACCCATAAGCTAGGCACCAGTGCGAGACGATGTCATCCGTTGGGTTAAACCTATTGTAGGCGTCGCATACCTGCGTGAAAACCAATGAATTCAGGCCAAAAGCCCCGTTTCGGAGCTTTCTTTGGTTTACGTCGAAAAAAACTTCGGTGATAAAGGGAGGGTATTGGACAATGCCGATGTGCCCGTCGAAATTTTGAATATAGACGCAATAATTTTGCCGCAAAACAAGCAATAACAAGAGGTTAGCCAGCAAAATGCGCATTCTCATCACAAATGACGACGGGATCAACGCACCAGGGCTTGAGGTGCTTTTGCATATTGCGCAATCGCTGGCTGGGCCTGAGGGGGAAGTTTGGACCGTCGCGCCGGCGTTTGAACAATCGGGGGTGGGCCATTGTATCAGCTATGCACGCCCCTTTATGATCGCCAAGTTGGGTCCAAACCGCTATGCGGCGGAAGGTAGTCCGGCGGATTGCGTTTTGGCGGGCTTGTATGAGGTGTTGCAAGATACGCGGCCGGATCTGATATTATCTGGTGTCAACAGCGGGAATAATTCTGCAGAAAATGCATTATATTCTGGCACCTTAGGTGGCGCAATGGAAGCTGCACTGCAAGGGATCCCGGCCATCGGGTTAAGCCAGTTCAAAGGACCAAAGACCGCTGCCTTGGATGATCCTTTTGAGGCAGCGCGCGTGCACGGCCCTGATCTGGTTCGCAAGTTGTGGGAAAACGGGATTTGGGATGATGGCGCCTATCGGGTGTTTTATTCGATCAACTTTCCGCCGGTCGGCGCCGCCGATGTCAAAGGCACGAAAGTGGCCGCGCAAGGCTATCGCAGTGACAGTTTCTTTTCCGTCAGCCCCGCCAAAGCGCCAAATGGTCGCACCTTCCTTTGGGTGAAGGGCGGGCCGCAGCATACCCCTACACAGCCGGGCACAGATGCTGCGCTGAACCTTGAAGGTTATATTTCTGTGACGCCGATGCGGGCGGATTTAACGGCTTATGATGTTTTGGCCGATCTGGAGGCACGTCTGGCATGACCATGACCCCCGGCCCGGACGATCCCAGTGGCAGTGAAGCCGAGCGCAAGATGCGGTTCTTATTCCAGCTCCGCTCTAAGGGTGTGACGGATGACCGCGTTTTGCATGCGATGGAACGTATTGATCGCGGGCCGTTCGTGAAAGGGATTTTCGCCGCACGGGCCTATGACGATATGCCGCTGCCTATTGCCTGTGGGCAGACCATCTCTCAGCCGTCCATCGTCGCGATGATGACACAGGCCCTGGAGATCGGGCCGCGGGATACCGTGTTGGAGGTCGGCACAGGCTCTGGTTATCAGGCGGCGATTCTGGCAGTTTTGGCGCGGCGGGTCTACACGGTGGATCGCCATCGGCGCCTTGTCCGGGAGGCAGAGACGTTGTTTTCTCATTTGGATCTGCCCAATATCGTGGCATTGACAGGCGACGGATCATTTGGTCTGCCGGAACAGGCCCCGTTTGATAGAATTATCGTGACCGCCGCTGCCGAAGACCCCCCCGGCCCGCTATTGTCGCAGTTGAAACCGGGCGGTATCATGGTGTTGCCGGTCGGTCAGTCTGACACGGTGCAAAGCCTGATCCGCGTCCGGCGGCTGGAGACAGGGTTTGATTATGAAGAATTGCGCCCGGTGCGGTTCGTGCCGCTGGTCGAAGGACTGGCGACGGATTGACCGAATGCCCCAAATGTGGCGATGATGGTCACGCGACCTGATCCCGGCCCAACAGGTCCCCAAACGGACCGAGACGATGACAAGGACGATGAGCCGATGACCCCCCTTTCCCAGAACCGCAGCAGATTGCGCCCGATGCTGATTGCCGGAACGGCGTTGATCGCCCTGACGGCCTGTGATCCCAACGGAAATTTTGACCCCGACCTGCGTAAATTTGGCAAAAGCGGGTTTGACACGTCAGATGCGGCGCTGCAAGCCACTGCCAACCGCCCCAGTGCGGATGGGCGCGGCATCATTTCCTATCCGAATTATCAGGTTGTGGTGGCCCGCCGCGGCGACACCGCCGTCACTGTCGCGCAGCGCATCGGCATGGATAGCGGAGAGCTTGCGCGTTTTAACGCCGTGGAGCCAAACGCAGTGCTGAACGCGGGCGCTGTTCTGGCGTTGCCGGGTCGGGTTGCCGAACCTGCCGGGGCGTCAGGCAATGGATCAACCATAGACATTACCACACTGGCCTCGAATGCGCTGGATCGGGCGGATGCCACATCCCCGGGGGTGCAAACCGCGCCATTGGCGCCACAAGCCACCCGTCCCGCAGCCCCGGTTGCGGGTGCACCGACTGGGCCAGAGCCTGTGCGCCACAAAGTGGCGCGGGGGGAAACAGCCTATTCCATCGCCCGGTATTACAATGTCTCAGTGCGGTCTGTGGCGGAATGGAACGGCCTGCCGTCAGATATGAGCGTGCGAGAAGGCCAGTTCCTGATGATCCCAACTGCAGCCGGCGGGACACCCGCCGCCGCGCCAGCCTCCACCGGAACAGTGCCCGGTCAGGGCAGCCCGACGCCCACGCCGCCTTCTGCCGCGATGCCATTGCCGACCGAAACGACCTTGCCTGCCTCAGCGCCTGTCGATACCAGCCCGGCACCGGATCTTAGCAAATCGCGCAGCAAAGCGTCGGATACTACGCAGCTGCAAATGCCGGTAAATGGGGCGATCATCCGCCCCTATGTGAAGAAGAAAAACGACGGGATCGACATTGCCGCCGCGCCGGGCACAGCCGTGAAGGCCGCGGATGCGGGGACGGTGGCCGCGATCACCAAAGACACCGAACAGGTTCCGATCCTTGTGTTGCGCCATGACAATGGCCTTTTGACCGTCTATGCCAATATTGATGCGATCACCGTATCCAAAGGGGCCAGTGTCAGCCGTGGCCAAACCATCGCCAAAGTGCGCGCGGGTGATCCCGGCTATGTGCATTTTGAGGTCCGGCAAGGCTATGACAGCGTCGATCCGATGCCCTATCTGGAATAATCACCCCGCCACGGGCGGTGCCTTCTGACGGTGCCGTCCCTGATGTAGTTCTGTGCAATGATGCCGATGTTCATCATGAATTTCGGCCCATTGTCATTTCTGACCTCTATTTATCTAATGCCATCTGAAGAGTAGTCGCAGTTACGACGCGCTTGGCAGAAACGATTTTGACGGAGGCAGGAACAATGAGCAGTGCACAGAAAACGGCGCTTGTCACAGGTGGGTCCCGGGGGATCGGGGCCGCGATCAGCACGCGCTTGGCCGCTGATGGGTTTTCGGTCGTGGTCAATTATGCCGGCAACGCCCAAGCGGCCCAGAGCTTGGTCGACACGATCACCCAAAATGGCGGACAGGCCATCGCGGTGCAGGCCGATGTGGCGGATCCTGTGCAGGTCGCAGCCCTGTTTGAACAGGCACAGACAGCATTTGGCGTACCCAATGTTGTGGTGAACTCTGCCGGGGTCTTAAAGATGCAACCCGTGGCCGAAGTCGATGACGCCACATTCGATCAAATGGTGGCGGTGAATTTTAAAGGCACATTCAACACCCTACGCGAAGCCGCGCGGCAGATGCCAGATGGGGGGCGGATCATCAATCTGTCAACCTCGGTTGTGGGGGCTAAGCTGGAACGCTATGCGATTTACACAGCAACAAAAGCGGCGGTAGAATCCATGAGCGCGATCTTGGCGAAAGAGCTGCGCGGACGCAATATCACCGTGAACTCTGTTGCGCCCGGGCCAACAGGCACTGATCTGTTCTATGAGGGGAAATCGGATGAGTTTGTCGCCCAGCTTGCAAAAATGAACCCGCTGGAACGGATTGCCACACCTGAAGATATCGCCGGTGTTGTGTCCTTCTTGGCCGGGCCTGATGGCGGTTGGATCAATGCGCAAACGCTGCGTGCCAATGGCGGTATGGTTTGAAGACGGCCGCTTAACGCTCTAGCACAAGTTTGCCGCGGGTCAATTCGACCCGCGCAAACCGGGTCAGATAGTCCATCCCCAAAAGGGATCCGTTCATCTGCCCGCCATTGACCGTCGCGCGGACCTGCGTGTCATGGATCGGACCCAGATCCAATGTCTGCAACCGGATAGGCGCTGTGCGCACGGTGCCATTGGCCGTATTGGCCCGCCCCACATAGGCCAGCGCATCTGGATCAATTCCGGCACGGCGCGCGTCATCCTGACTTAGGACAATATTTGTGGCACCAGTATCTACGACAAATCGAATTGGCACGCCATTGACCCGTGCCGACAGGTAGAAATGCCCATCTGGGCCAAGGGGAGCCTCAATTCGGCCATCGCCCATCACCGCCTGCTGCGGCAAAAGCGACCCTTTGATATCATCCCATAATCCGGCAGCCGCAATCACGCCCATGAAAATCAAGCCCCAGATCGCCAGTTGCTGCAGCCGTTTTCCCAAGTTGCGAAAATCGAACAACAGCGCGCCGCCAATCGCCAGCAGCAATAGCACCAGATAAACCAAAGACCCGAATGTATCGCCCGACATGACCGCTCCCTATGACCGGGTTGATATGGGCAGCCCTGGCCGCAATGTCTAGCCCATCAAGCCAGAACCGCGCAGCCCATCCAACATGAATTGAATCGCCAATGCTGCCAGCAACATGCCCAACAAACGGGTCACAACCATGATGCCTGTCCGTCCTAGCAGCCGCTCAGTCGCGATGCCCAGAACGAACATACCCGCCACGCAGCCCAGAACCGCCACCATCACCAGATGGACCAGCGCAACATGCACCGCCCCACCATCATGGGCACCTGCCAGCAAGATCATAGAGGCCATCGCGCCCGGCCCCGCAATCAATGGTGTGGCCAACGGAAACACCGACGGATCGTCATGATCAGGATCGGAGATATGGTCCTCTCCCTGTCCCTCGCGGCGTTTGGTGCGCCGTTCAAACAGCATATCCAACGCAGTCAGAAACAGCATAACCCCACCCGCGATGCGAAACGCGGGCATGGAAATACCGATCCCCGACAAAAGCGCATCGCCAAACAACCCGAACAGCGTTAGCAACGCCCCGCCCACAACGATCGCCCGCGCGCCAATACGAACCCTTGCGCGGTTGCTCATTCCCTGCGTCATTGCCACGAACAAGGGGGCAAGGCCAATTGGATCAATCACCACAAACAATGTCACGAATGCAGTGATATATTCAGCAGGCAGCATCGGGTTTTCTCCTTGATCAATTTTTAGGCTGACACAGGCGCGCTTACTTTGCCAGCCTTGAACAGCGCCTATACGGCCCAAGACTGCGCCGTATAACGCGCTTACAGGCCAGGATGAACCGGGCAAAAGTACCGTGGAGGCCGCAATAGGCGCACAACCAAGACGTGAATGACCGCCTGTTTGGTCAAAAAACCGTGCCAGAGCGGCGATTGGGGCTTTGATTGCCGTCGTGAAATCCATAAATGTGTGTGTAACAAAGATTGCCCCGAGTACCGGGGTGCCCCCTTGGGAGACGAAAGATGCTTAATAATATCGGCCTTCCCGGCCTTCTTCTGATTGCAGTCGTCGTGCTGGTTCTGTTTGGCCGCGGCAAAATCTCCTCTTTGATGGGCGAAGTTGGCAAAGGTATCACCGCGTTCAAAAAGGGCGTGAAAGATAGCACGGAAGAAGTCGAAAACAGTGCCGATGACACGCGTTCGATCCCGGCTGAAGAGAAGAAAGACAAGGTCTGATCTGCGGATCTGTCTTGGCGGGGCCGATGTCCCGCATGCGGCCCGCTTTGGGATTACACCGTGATCTAAAACCGGGCCAAATACGTCTGCCGTCTCAAGAGGCTATGAATGTTTGATATTGGCTGGAGCGAGCTCCTGGTGATTGGCGTGGTTGCGCTGATTGTGGTGGGGCCCAAGGATCTGCCGGGCATGTTCCGCGCATTGGGACGGTTGACCGGCAAGGCGAAATCGATGGCGCGCGAATTCTCACGCGCGATGGAAGATGCCGCAGATCAGACCGGATTGGCCGAAACAGCCAAGGATCTGAAATCTGTGACCTCGAAGAAATCTTTGGGGCTGGACGCGTTGGAACGCGCCACCAATAAGTTTGAAAATTGGACACCAGAGATCGCAAAACCCGCCAGCGCCACCAAGGTTACGGCCCCTGCCCCGGTTGCACAGCCTGACCCCGATGCGCCCGCCCCAGCGACCACAACCAGCCCCGCACCGGCGGAGCCGTCGATCATGCCGCCGCCTTCCCCGCCCTCGGTACCAAGCCCATCTTTGGTGAACGCCGCGATGCCTTCATCCGAAGAGATGCCCACCGCGGGTGCCTCTGCCGAGGCAAAGCAGGCCATCAAACAGGCCAAAAAGACCGATAAACCCGCCAAGGGTAAGAAAGCGCTAACAAAGAAAGCCGCGAAGAAAACCGGCCCGAAAGGTGATCTATGAGCCACGAGGATGATGTGGACGATTCCGCAGCCCCGCTGATTGAACATCTGGCCGAGCTGCGCACACGGATCCTGTATTCGCTAGCCGCTTTTATCGTTGCGATGGTTTTGTGCTATGCGGTATGGAACCCGATCTTCAATTTTTTGACCCATCCGATCTGCGGCGCTTTGGCAGAGCGCGGGCAAAATTGCGGCTTGTATCTGATCAAACTGCAAGAAGGCTTTTTCGTCGCGATCAATATCTCTTTCTTAGGCGGGTTCGCATTGTCCTTTCCGGTGATCGCCTATCAAATGTGGCGGTTTGTGGCACCGGGGCTGTATCGGTCGGAGAAAAGCGCGTTTTTACCGTTCCTTGTCGCATCCCCTGTCATGTTCTTTTTGGGCGCGGCCTTCGCATATTACATCATTTTGCCGCTGGCGTTCCAATTCTTCCTGGGCTTTCAGCAAGGTGGGTTAGACGCTGAGACGGCAACCAATGAAATGGCTGCGATTGGCTTCCAAGGCTCGGTTCAGGAATATCTATCGCTGACGATCAAATTCGTTATGGCCTTTGGGATTTGTTTCCAACTGCCTGTGCTATTGTCGTTGATGGGTAAGGCCGGGCTGGTATCGGCTGCCGGGCTGGCCAATATGCGTAAATACGCCGTTGTTGCGATCTTGGTTGTGGCAGCGGTGGCCACGCCACCCGATGTGATTTCTCAGGCCATTTTGTTCGTTGTGGTCTATGGGCTGTATGAGGTCTCAATTTTTCTCGTCCGCCGGATCGAGAAAAACCGCGAGGCGCGCATGCGCGCCGATGGCACATGGGTCGATCTGGACGACGATGACGACGAGGCTGCCTCATGAGCGACGCATTGGAGCGGATTGCACAGGCGTTGGAGCGTCTGGCCCCGGCGCCGTTGCCTGCGCCCGATTTTTCAGGGGCGACCGCCTTTGCCTGGCGTACCGGGCCTGATCGTTTGGATCCGATTATGACGGTCGCGCATGTAGATCTGACGCTATTACTCGGGATCGACAGATCGCGCGACACGCTGATGGCCAATACGTTGCAATTTGCCAAAGGGGCTGCGGCCAATAACGCCTTGTTATGGGGCGCGCGCGGAATGGGGAAATCCAGCCTGGTGAAGGCGGCCCATGCTGCGGCCGTGCAGCAGGGATTGCCCTTGAAATTGATCGAGCTGTCACGCGATGATCTGCCCTCTGTTGGGCGTTTATTGAACCATCTGCGCGCCGCATCAAATATCCGCTTTGTGCTGTTTTGCGATGATCTGAGCTTCGATCACGATGATGCGCATTATAAATCGCTTAAAGCCGTGTTGGATGGTGGAATCGAAGGCCGGCCGGCGAATGTCATTTTATATGCCACATCGAACCGGCGTCATCTGATGCCGCGCGACATGATCGAAAATGAACAGTCCACCGCGATTTCTCCGGGTGAGGCGGTCGAAGAGAAAGTCTCTTTATCAGATCGCTTTGGCCTATGGCTTGGCTTTCATCCATGTTCACAAGATGACTATCTGGCAATGGTCCACGGTTATTGTGACGCCTATGGCTTGGACATCGACACTGCACAGCTGCGTGCCGAAGCGATCGAATGGCAGGCGACACGTGGATCGCGTTCTGGTCGCGTGGCATGGCAATTTTTCGTTGATCTTGCGAGCCGGCGCGGCCTTTCGCTGTAAACTGCACGAACGTGTTCTGTTGTTCGCCTGTTGAACATGGGGCGCCAAAGGAGGGGCTGTGCCCCGACCGCAGCCGCAGGGGCTCGATGCCCCTGAGGCTGCGATCCCCCCGGATATTTATAAGCAAGATGAAAGCTGCGGCCATTTCATCTTAAACTTGCGAATTTTGCATTTTGAATCGGGCGCAAAGGCTTTGCCTTCTGTAGTTGGGCGCGTAAATAGAAGGCCTAATGGAGGGCGCGTAATGGCCGATGATGCACTGGTGATTTTTACCCCGTCGGGCAAGCGTGGACGCGTTCCTGTTGGGACTTCGGTTCTGGCAGCCGCGCGCAAGCTCGGTGTCGATTTGGATTCGGTCTGTGGTGGACGCGGGATTTGTTCTAAATGTCAGATCGCACCCAGCTATGGAGAGTTTTCCAAACATGGGGTGCATGTCAGCCCGGATGCATTGACTGACCTAAATGCCGTTGAAGAACGCTATGATCGGGTCCGTGGTTTGAAGCCGGGGCGGCGTTTGGGATGTCAGGCCTGTGTACAAGGTGATGTGATTGTTGATGTGCCGCCGGAAAGCCAAGTGCATAAGCAGGTGATCCGCAAATCCGCCTCGGAGCGGGTGATGGTGATGGATCCTGCGGTTCGCGCCTATCTGGTGGATGTTGCAGAACCCGATATGCACGAGCCTTTGGGTGATTTTCAGCGCCTCGCTGCCGCGCTTGCCGCGCAATGGGATGTTCAGGGGCTACGGCCTGATCTGGCGGTTTTGGCCCGGTTGCAGCCGGCATTGCGCAAGGGAAATTGGCAGGTCACGGTTGCGGTTCATGATGCCGGTGACGGGGCGCGTTTGATCGCTGTTTGGCCCGGATTCCGTGATGCGCCCCTTTATGGAATTGCGATTGACCTTGGTTCAACCACAATTGCGGGGCATTTGGTGGCCCTGGATGACGGGCGTGTTTTAGCAAGTTCTGGCGTGATGAACCCGCAGATCCGCTTTGGCGAAGATTTGATGAGCCGCGTGTCATATGTCATGATGAATGCGGGCGGGGACCGCGAGATGACGGCCGCCGTACAAGAGGCTATGGGAGCATTAGCATCGGCGCTGGCGGAAGATGCAGGAATTGATCCGCAAGACATCATGGAAGCCACTATCGTGTGCAACCCGGTCATGCATCATTTGCTGTTGGGAATTGATCCGGTAGAGCTGGGACAGGCGCCGTTTGCCCTGGCGACATCTGACAGTTTGTCATTGCCGGCAAGTGATGCAGGGCTGGACACGATTGCGCCTGCAGGGCGGGTTTATATCTTACCGTTGATTGCGGGTCATGTTGGGGCGGATGCTGCGGCTGTCGCATTGTCCGAAGCCCCCGAGCGGCGCGATGATCTGTCACTGATTGTTGATGTTGGCACGAATGCCGAAATTTTGCTGGGCAATTCCAGCCGTGTGCTGGCCTGTTCGTCGCCCACCGGCCCGGCATTTGAGGGGGCACAGATTTCCTCGGGTCAGCGCGCAGCGCCCGGCGCGATTGAGCGCATTGAAATTGATCCGGTGACCAAAGCCCCCCGGTTCAAGATCATCGGCAATGCGCATTGGTCCAATGAGCCTGAATTTGGCACGCCGCTGATCACCGGCATTTGCGGGTCGGGTATCATCGAAGCCGTTGCTGAAATGCGGATGGCGGGAATTTGTGATGCCTCAGGGCTGATTGGGTCCGCACAGCAGGTCGGCACAGAGCGTTGCACCCCATCGGGACGCACCCATGAATATGTCATTTTTGATGCCACGCCAGAGGGACCGCGGATCACCGTCACGCAGGGCGATATTCGCGCAATCCAACTGGCGAAATCGGCGCTTTATGCCGGGGCGCGATTGCTGATGGATGAGATGGGTGTCGACACCGTTGACCGGGTTGTTTTGGCCGGTGCCTTTGGGGCGCATATCAGCGCCAAACATGCGATGGTATTGGGGATGATCCCGGATGTACCACTGGACTGCGTAATTTCGGCGGGCAATGCCGCCGGCACGGGGGCGCGGATGGCCCTATGTTCGGTCAAGGCACGGCGTCAAATTGAGGCACAGGTAAAGCGCATCGATAAAATTGAAACCGCGATTGAGCCGAAATTCCAAGAGCATTTCGTGGCCGCCAATGCCCTGCCCCATGCCACCGATCCTTTCACCGGGTTGCGCGAGATTGCGCCCTTGCCCGATGTCAGTTTCAACTCTGGTGGGGATGGTTCGGGCACAGGGCGCCGGCGCAAACGGCGCGGGGGCTAAGCGCGACATTTTGCGCCATTTTACCCCCAATCCCCCAATGCCGCTTGCCACAGGGTTATCGCGGCGCACACAGCCGTATCCGCGCGCAAAATACGCGGACCGAGGCTGATTGCGGTAACGTAATCCAAGCCGCGCAAGCGGTCGCGTTCTCCAGCAGAGAAGCCACCTTCTGGCCCGATAAGAATCGCCCAAGGGCCGGGGGGTAACTGCGCCAAGACCTGTGCCGGGCCAGCCAAAGCCTCATCACAAAATAAGATGCGCCGGGACGGGTCCCACCCCTCCAGCAATTTTGTAAGCGGCTGCATCTCTTCCACCGGGGGGACGAATGTGCCCAGACATTGTTCCCCCGCTTCCAGCGCATGCGCCTGCGCCCGGTCACGTTTGATCCGGCCTGAATTGGTGAAAGCTGTCTGCACTGGCAGTATCTTGGCGCACCCCAGCTCGGTCGCTTTTTCTACAATGAAATCAGTTCGTTCTTTTTTTATGGGTGCGAAGATCAACCACAGATCGGGCGGATCAAGCTGTGGTGCCGCCTGCCCTAAACAGCGCAGCGTGCCGCGTTTCTTTGCGGCCTCCACCACTTCGGCGGTCCATTCGCCATCGCGCCCGTTGAACAGGGCAACATGGGTGCCCTGCCCTTCGCGCATGACGCCGAAAAGATAATGGGCCTGACCGGGATCCAAGGGCACATCTTGCCCCTGCCCCAATGGGTGATCTACATAAAGACGTATCTTGGCGCGTTGCATGAGGCGGAATTTATGACCCAAAAGACCAAAACGCCAGAGGCAGATGGCAGCAATTCCACCGGAACTGTTTATGATGCATATCGTGGCAATTGGGTTGACCACCGTGCACCCGGCTGGGCGCGGCCCCTACTGCGCCTGTCGCGGGCCGATCGCCCGATTGGCACATGGCTGTTGTTGGTGCCCTGCTGGTGGGGGATTGCGCTGGCCGCCGCAGCCGATCAGCCACGCTGGTTCGATCTGTATCTGGCCTGCGCCTGTGCCGTTGGCGCGTTCTTGATGCGCGGCGCGGGCTGCACATGGAATGACATCACGGATCGAAAATTTGACGCAGCCGTGGCGCGCACCCGCTCGCGGCCGCTGCCTTCGGGGCAAATCACTGTGACAGGTGCAATGCTGTGGCTGATAGTTCAGTGTCTTATTTCCTTATGCATTCTGATCAGTTTCAACACACCAGCAATTGTCACCGGAATGGTGTCTTTGGTCCCGGTTGCGATCTATCCTTTTGCCAAACGCTTCACCTATTGGCCGCAGATCTTTTTGGGAATCGCGTTCAACTGGGGCGCTTTGGTGGGCTGGGTGGCGCATAGCGGCTCTTTTGGCTGGGCGCCTGCGCTTCTGTATATCTCGGGGCTGATTTGGACACTGTTTTACGACACGATCTACGCCCATCAGGATAAAGAGGACGACATTTTGATCGGCGTTAAATCCACTGCGCTAAAGCTAGGTGCGGATACGCCAAAATGGCTGGGCGGTTTTTTGGTGGTGTCGGTCGCATTGATGACGGCTGCGGTTTTGGTGGCGCTGTTGCCCCATGCTGATCCCCTGACATTGGTTTTGTGCCTATGCGGGCCTTGGGGGTTTGGCTGGCATATGCTGTGGCAATTGCGTCAACTGGACATTGACGATCCCGATATTTGCCTGAAATTGTTTCGCGGATCGAAAAATGCCGGGCTGATTGCTGCGCTGTTTTTCGCCGCTGGCGCAATCGTGTAATGGGCTTTGCGTTGCGCGTCCGGTTCCATCTGCTTATGCAATAGGCGATTCCGACCCAATGAAGAGACCCTGACCGCATGCGCACCAAGATCATGACCTCTGCCGCCTTTGTCTTTGCACTGGTCCTATCTGGCGTAATTGCAGGGGGGGCAGCCACCCTGATTGAGAAACGATCCAAATCCGAAGTGCGCGTGGCATTGGAAACCGCCAATTACGGCTGGGCACGGGTGGAAACAGACGGGTTGCAGGTGATCCTTGTCGGCACTGCCCCTTCAGAGGCAGAGCGATTCCGTGCCGTTGCCCTTGCGGGAACCATCGTTGAGGCGTCACGGGTGATCGATAATACCGATGTGGCAGCGACGAAGGCGCTGACCCCGCCCGAATTCTCATTGGAAATTCTGCGCAATGATGATGGAATTTCGTTGATCGGGCTGATCCCGGCGAGCACCGATCGCGAGGTGCTGCTTAGTGAGCTGTCCGATATGATCGGTGGCGATGCGCAGATTGCCGATATGTTGGAAACGGCAGATTATCCTGTGCCTGTAGGGTGGACCGAGGCCTATGGTTTTGCCGTGGACACGCTTGCGACATTGCCGCATTCAAAAATCTCGGTTGAGGCAGGACGGGTCAGCGTGGATGCCATCACGGCCTCTGCTGCGGATAAGGCGCGGGTGGAGACCGATCTGGCCCGACGCAAACCACGCACGCTGGCGCTGGAGTTCGATATTTCTGCGCCCCGCCCTGTGATCACGCCCTTTACGCTGCGGTTTTTGATAGATGATGACGGGGCCCGTTTTGACGCCTGCTCTGCTGATACAGAAACGGCGCGGAATAAAATTATCTCGGCCGCGCGGGCGGCTGGCGCGGGACGTTTGCGCGATTGCACCATCGGCATGGGCGTGCCATCGCCACAATGGGCGGAGGCGGCTGTAATGGGGATCAAGGCCCTGGGCGAATTGGGCGCCGGATCGATCACCTATTCCGATGCCGATATCGCGCTGATCGCGCCCCCCACAGTATCACAAAGCGATTTCGATCGGGTTGTAGGTGAGTTGGAATCCGATTTGCCGGATGTATTCTCGCTTAAATCCAAGCTGGAAACACCCGAGATTGCCTCCACTCAGGTAGCAGAATTCACCGCCCAGCTTGGCGCGGGAAAACTAAGCCTGCGCGGCCGGGTCACGGATGAATTGCAGCGTAGCACGGTGGAAAGCTATGCGCGGGCGCAATTCGGCACCGCAGCCGTTCGCGGCGCAATGCGTGTGGATGAAAATCTGCCCTCCAACTGGCCGGTGCGGGTTTTGGCGGGGCTTTCGGCGCTGGATCTTTTGAACGAAGGGGCACTGACCGTCCGGCCCGATCTTGTGTCGCTTAGCGGGATTTCAGGCAACCCGAAGGCCAGCGATGATATCGCCAGGCTGTTTGCCGACCGCCTGGGCGAAAGCGCGCAGTTTGATCTGTCCATTCGCTATGACAAGCGCCTTGATCCGATTTTGGGGCTGCCATCAGGTCGCGAATGTGTAGACCGTTTGAACGCGGTTCTGGCCAAGCAAAAAATCACATTTGAACCGGGATCATCCAAGATCGACACCGAAGGCACCCGCGCAATGGAGGCATTGGCGCAGGCGATGACCAATTGTGAAGACTACGCGATGGAATTGTCGGGCCATACTGATAGTCAAGGTGGCGAACAGATGAACCAGCAACTGTCGCAGCAACGCGCGGATTCTGTGCGCGTGGCCCTGTCGGATGCGGGCGTTTTGGTCAGCAATATCACCACCAAAGGTTATGGCGAGGCACAGCCGATCGCCGGAAATGATACAGAGGATGGGCGCGAGGCCAATCGACGCATCGAATTTGTGCTGTTGGATGAAGCCCCGGTCGCCGAAGCACAATCTGAATTGCCTGAAGCCACGGAAGAAGCCACCGCCGATATCGTCGCCGCCGCCACACAGGCCGAAGAGAGCGCGCAAACAGCGACCCAACCGCCCGCCGATCCCGCCGTAAGCGCAGCCCAAGATCCGGCAATTGACATTCCGGTGGGTGATGGCGATCAATCCCCGGGTCGCCCGCGCGCGCGGCCCGCAGGTTTGGGGCCAGACAATTGACCCATGACAAGGGCCGGGCCGCAATGGTTCGGCCTTGCACCAATTATGACGCAGGCATCAAGAAGGCAGGATAAGACCCGTGAACAGAACCGATTTTGTTATTGCAACCGCGATCATCCTTTTTATCGCCTTTTGTCTTGGATGGTTTGCAGCATGGTTGATCGGGCGTTTGACGCGTGTAAGCCAGGCAGACATCGGGGAGCTGGAACAGATGGCGCAGGCGCTTCATGATGCCGAAGAAGTCCGCGATCAGGCCATTGCCTATTACGAAGACCGTGAATCCCAATTGACCAATCAGGTGCAGCAAACCGAAGCGGAACTGGCTGCGACTATGGACGGGCTGCGCGATGCCCGCCACGAGGCCGAAGAGCTGCGCCGATATATCGACCGGATGAACAACGCCGAACAAAGCTGATTACGGCCAACGGCACCGCCGCAAACTGTGCCAAGACGTGGCCAAGAAAGAAATATGCCGTCATGTGAATTTTCATCAGGTTTCCCATGCGGACAGCTTGTCGTGCAGGGGCGAAGCCCCTAGATCCACCTTATGGATATTCAGCGTCTTCTCCCGTTTCGTAAAAAAGCCCCCCGTGTGGCAATCCTTCGGCTGCAAGGGGCGATTGGCATGTCGCGCCCCGGTTCGCCGGGCCTGTCCGATGCAGGCCTTGCGCCGCTGATCACGCGGGCGTTTTCCAAGGGCAAACCCACGGCTGTGGCGCTGTTGATCAATTCGCCCGGCGGCTCTCCGGTGCAAAGTGCGTTGATCGCGGGCCGTATCCGCCGCCTGGCAGAGGAAAAAAACATTCCGGTGCATGCTTTTGTTGAAGATGTGGCGGCGTCCGGCGGCTATTGGTTGGCCTGCGCGGCCGATGACATCTGGACGGACCCGACATCGGTGGTAGGCTCTATCGGTGTCATCTCATCAGGGTTTGGGCTTGATCAATTCATCGACAAGCACGGGATTGAGCGCCGGGTGCATACGGCCGGCGGTTCTAAAAGCTTTATGGATCCGTTTCGCGAACAAAAGCCCGAAGATATCGCCCGGTTGACCAAATTGCTGGATGACATTCATCTAAGCTTCAAGGACCATGTGACGGCACGGCGCGGTGATAAGCTGGCAACGGATCGCGATCTGTTCACCGGTGATATCTGGACAGGCCGACAGGCATTGGCCGAAAATACCGGCCTGATCGACGGGATCGCCCATGCGGTGCCGAAGCTTAAAGAACTGTATGGTGACAAGGTGCAATTCACTGTGCACACACAAAAAAAATCGCTGTTCCGCCGCTTTGGCGCGCAACTGGGCAGTAATTTGGGCGCACAGGTTGCCGGAACGGTTCTGGATGCCGCACAGGAGCGAGCCCTTTGGGCGCGTTACGGGCTGTAGGCCATGTTGCTAAAGATCATGTCGATCTTTTTGGTCGTAATGGCAGTGATGGCGATCTTTGGCAAGCTGCGCATGCCCCGCGTAGCATCTCCGCGATTTCTAAAACGGCGTGGGCGTTGCACGCACTGCCATCGCCCCAAAATCGGGTCTGGGCCGTGTCCGTGCAAGGAAATGAAGGGAAATTAAGTGCTTGTAGATGTTGCGTTGGTCGTCGCTGGTCTTGTGTTGCTGGTGATGGCGGGCGACTGGCTGGTCAAGGGGGCGGTGAACTTGTCCCTGCGCTTTGGGATCCCAGCGCTGGTCGTCAGCCTGACAGTTGTCGCCTTTGGCACTTCTGCGCCTGAAATGCTTGTTTCCGTGGCGGCGGTGTTGGACGGCGCCCCTGCCATCGCATTAGGCAATGTCATCGGGTCAAACACGGCCAATATTCTACTGGTCTTGGGTATTCCGGCGATCATTTCGGTCATTCATACGCATGAAACTGATACGCGCAGCGATTATATCCTGATGCTGGCGGCCTCGGTCTTGTTCATCATCATCTGCCTGCTTGGCCCGATCACATGGGTGCATGGTGTCGTCTTGCTGATTGCGCTGGCGCTGGTGATTACGAAACAGATCCGCCAAGCCATGGCCCATCGACGCGATCACACGGATGAACCTGAAGAGATCGAAGGGCTGGAAGACGGCATTTCCGGTAAAAAGATCGCCCTGTATCTGGCGCTTGGCCTGATTGGCCTGCCCATCGGCGCGAATTTTCTGGTCAGCGGCGCCTCCGACATCGCGCGCGCTTTCGGGATCTCTGAGGCCGTGATTGGCCTGACCTTGGTGGCAATTGGCACATCATTGCCCGAATTGGCGACAAGCGTGACAGCGGCGATGAAGGGGCGCGCAGATGTGGCCCTAGGCAATGTCATCGGGTCCAACATCTTTAACCTGCTGTGCATCATCGGGGTCGCTAGCCTGTTTGGCACGCTGCCGGTTCCGCCCGAGATGCTGCGGATTGACCTTTGGGTGATGTTGGGGGCATCTGTGTTGATTGCGCCTATGATTTTGAAACATAAGCCATTCACCCGCCCAATTGGCATTGGATTTGTGGCGATCTACCTTGCCTATATCACTGCCATTGTTGTCGTTTAAGGAGCATCCATGAAACGCGCATTGATCACCGGAGGGGCCAAGCGATTGGGCCGGGCGATGGCCCTGTATCTGGCAGGCCGTGGCTGTGACGTGGCGATCCATTACAATGGCTCGCAAGACGCCGCCGAAGACACTGCGGCACAGGCGCGTGCCCTAGGCGTGCGGACTGCCATCGTGCAGGCCGATTTGCTGGACGAAGATCAGGTCACGCAGCTTGTCGGACAGGCGGCCAATGCCTTGGGCGGGCCGATCGACATGCTGATCAACAATGCCTCGATCTTTGAAGCGGATGGGTTTGACGATGCCACAAGGACCAGTTGGGACCGGCATATGGAATCCAATCTGCGCGCACCTTTCGTATTGATCCAGCAGTTTGCCGCCCAGGCCCCACCGGCAGCCACGATAGAGGGCGAACCTATGGCGCGGGCATTGGTGATCAATATGATCGACCAGCGCGTGCTAAAACTGACACCAGAATTCCTCAGCTATACCTTGGCGAAATCCGCGCTGTGGACCCTGACGCGCACCGCGGCACAGGCCTTGGCCCCAGCCATCCGGGTCAATGGCATCGGCCCCGGCCCCACGATGCAAGGCGCACGGCAGTCAAGCGCGCAGTTCCAAACACAGCGCAGGGCGACCGTTTTGGAACGCGGCGCAAGCCCTGCCGAAATCTGTGCAGCCTTAGGATATTTCATCGACGCACCCGCGGTCACAGGGCAAATGATTTGTGTCGACGGCGGTCAACATCTTGCCTGGCAAACCCCCGATGTGATGGGCGTAGAGTGATCTGCACCGCCTGCGGACGCAAAGTTGTGCACCCCCGTCACAATCATGCCACAATTCATTTCAAATTCTCAATAAAATCAATGATTTACATTTCATAAATATTTTATTCTATAGATTTCAATGCATTAAACATTTTGCCTAAAAAATACGCAGACCAACGACATATCAATGTTACAAGGATAAAATGCACATTCAGATGAGTTTCCCACCGAGTTATCCACAGAAACGGTGGAAAGGTTTCGACTTGCGTTTGCCGAAAACGCGTTCGGCCAAAGCTGCAAGAATCTGAATGAGAGCAACTGTTAACAGGAATTTAGACCGTTAAGGTTTTGGTAACGAAATATGAGCGACGAGATCGAGCCAAACGAAACCACCCACAACCAAAAGTTGCGCGCCCATGCGCTGATTGCGGATTATGTTACCCGGCTTGATGGTTCCCCCGGCGTTTATCGGATGCTGAATGAATTGGGCGAGGTTCTTTACGTCGGCAAAGCGCGCAATCTAAAGGCGCGCGTGTCCAGTTATGCGCGCCAAAATGGCCATACCGCGCGGATTTCACGGATGATCCATGAAACCCGACGCATGATGTTTTTGACTACGCGCACCGAAACCGAAGCGCTGTTGTTGGAGCGCAATCTGATCAAACAGCTTAAGCCGCGCTATAACGTGCTGCTGCGCGATGACAAAAGCTTCCCAAATATTTTGATCCCGACCGACCATCCGTTCCCGATGATCACCAAACATCGTGGCGCCAGAAAACAAAAGGGCCATTACTTTGGCCCATTTGCCAGTGCGCGCGCGGCCTATCAAACGCTCAACCATCTGGAGCGGGTGTTTTTGCTGCGCAACTGTACCGATAGTCAATTCGCTGCCCGCACCCGCCCCTGTTTGCAATATCAGATCAAACGCTGTGCCGCGCCGTGCGTGGGTAAAATATCGGAAGATGATTACGCGCTGTTGGTGCAGGATGCGAAACGGTTTCTGGAGGGCAAAACGACCACCATCCAAAAAGAACTGGCCGAGCAGATGCAGATTGCCTCGGATGAGATGGAATTTGAACGTGCCGCCGCCCTGCGTGACCGGATCAAAGCCCTGACCAATGTCCAGCAATCGCAAGGGATCAACCCGCGCGGCGTATCAGAAGCGGATGTGATCGCACTGCATATGGATGGCGGCCAGGCCTGCGTGCAGGTGTTCTTCATCCGCGCCAATCAAAGCTGGGGCAACCATGATTTCTATCCCAAAACCGGTTTGGGCGCTGAAGAGCCGGAGGTGTTAGAGGCGTTCTTGGCGCAATTCTATGACAACCGGCCACCGCCCAAGCTGATTTTTCTGTCGCATGATATTGAGGACGAAGATCTGATGATCGACGCGCTATCCGCAAAAGCAGAGCGCAAGGTTGAGATCGCCGTTCCCAAACGCGGCGAAAAAGCTGATCTGGTAGAAAATGCGCATCGCAATGCCCGTGAAAGCCTGGGCCGCAAGATGTCAGAAACCCAGGCGCAGGCCCGTTTGTTGCAAGGTGTGCAACAGGCCTTTGACTTGGCTGCCCCCCCAAGCCGTATCGAAGTCTATGACAACTCCCATATTCAGGGGGCGCATGCCGTTGGGGGGATGATTGTCGCCGGGCCTGAAGGGTTCATCAAAAGCCAATATCGTAAGTTCAACATCAAAGACGGGTCGGTGACACCCGGCGATGACTTTGGCATGATGAAAGAGGTGTTGACCCGCCGCTTTCAGCGCCTGCTAAAAGAGGATCCCGAACGCAAGACCGACAGCTGGCCCGATCTTTTGCTGATCGATGGTGGTGCGGGGCAAGTTTCCGCGGTGCGCGAGATCATGGAAGAGCTGGGCGTAGGTGATGTGCCCATGGTCGGGGTTGCAAAAGGCGTTGATCGTGACCACGGTAAGGAAGAGTTTTACCGCACCGGCAAACCCGTCATGGCGCTGCCCCGGCAAGATCCAGTGCTATATTACATCCAACGGCTGCGCGATGAGGCGCATCGCTGGGCCATCGGTACACACCGTGCCAAACGAGCCAAAACCACCATGGCCAATCCTTTGGATGAAATCCCCGGCGTTGGCGCCAGCCGCAAACGCGCGTTGTTGCAGCATTTCGGCTCGGCCAAAGCTGTCAGCCGCGCCGGCCTTCCCGATTTGATGGAGGCGCCCGGAATTTCCGCTGCCATGGCCGAAACGGTGTATAATTTCTTCAATGATAAGGGATGAATGGTTTGCGGGGCTTGACGCAAGACGCCTTGCGCCGTAGCCGCGCATCATCATGACAAAACCGACCCCGCCCATTGGTGCCATAACGCCTGCATTGACCACCCCGGCCGATTTGATCGCCGCAGGGCTTGCCCAACCGGAGCAGGCCGCGATGTTGCAGCGCACCGCGCAGCTGTTTCGGATCCGCGTCACGTCGCAGATGCAATCCGCCCTTACCAATGCCCCAGATGATCCGGTGGCAGCGCAGTTCCTGCCCACCTCACAAGAGCTGACCGGCGACGGGCTAAGTGATCCAATCGGTGATAACGCCCATGCGCCGGTACCCGGGCTGACGCATCGCTATCCCGACCGGGTAATTTTGCATGTAACGAAAACCTGCGATGTGTATTGCCGATTTTGTTTTCGCCGTGAAACAGTTGGCGAGACAGGGCCACTTGCGCCACAGCAGCTTGACGCGGCGCTGGATTATATTGCCGCCACATCAACGATCCGCGAGGTGATCTTGACCGGTGGTGATCCGTTGACCTTGTCACTGCGCAGGCTGCACATGGTGTTGACACGGCTGGACGCCCTGAACCATGTGCAGATGGTCCGGTTTCACACCCGCGTGCCCGTTGTTGCCCCTGACCGGATCACGCCGGAGCTGGTTGAACTGCTCGCCAGCTTGCGCATGACCGCCTGGATGGTAATCCATACCAACCACGCGCAAGAGCTGACGCCACCTGCACGCAAGGCGCTGCGCCTTATGGCCGATGCCGGGATCCCATTGCTGTCGCAATCGGTCCTGTTGCGCAAAATCAATGACAGCCATGATGCGCTGCAAGACCTGTTCACCACCTTATCGGCGCTGCGGGTAAAACCCTATTACCTGCATCATTGCGATCTGGCACGCGGGGCGGGCCATTTCCGCACCACCATCGCAGCTGGGCGCGCGCTGATGCAGGGGCTGCGCGGGCCACTGCCCGGCCACTGCCTGCCGACATATGTTCTGGACATCCCCGGTGGCTTTGGCAAAGTGCCTGTTACAGCAGATCATTTTACGGAAATTAGTCCCGGACGATGGCGTGTCACAGACTGGCAAGGCGCTGCACATGATTATCTTGACCCCGAAGACTGACTTCCTTCTTTCCCTTCCTGATCGCCAAGGCTAGTTTGCGCATATGACATGGACCTTGCCCAATATTCTGACCGTTCTGCGGTTGATTGCGGCGCCCGGTGTGGCGCTTATGTTTTTGTATTTTTCCCGACCATGGGCGGATCTGTTTGCGTTGCTGTTATTCGTGCTGGCGGCGGTGACAGATTGGTTTGATGGCTATCTTGCCCGTGCATGGAAGCAAGAAAGCAAATTCGGCGCGATGCTGGACCCGATTGCCGATAAGGCAATGGTGGTGATCGCCTTGGTGATTTTGACCGGATATTCGGGCATGAATCCCTGGTTGATCCTGCCCGTTACAGTGATCTTGTTCCGCGAAGTATTTGTATCGGGCCTGCGGGAGTTTTTGGGCGCCGATGCGGGGCGGTTGAAGGTCACGAAACTGGCAAAGTGGAAGACCACAGCGCAGATGGTCGCAATTGCGATTTTGTTCTTGGGCACCGGGTTGGATTATATGCAAACCGGGCGGCCACCGCGGGCGGGTGAAGGAGAGTTGCCGGACGGGTTGACCCTTGCTGATCTGGCGACGCATCTGGGTGTGTTCTTGATCTGGGTGGCTGCGGTTTTGACCGCCATCACGGGTTGGGATTATTTCACCAAGGCATTACCATTTTTGCGGGGGCCCAAAAATGGCTAAGCTGGAACTGGTATATTTCGCATGGGTACGTGAGCGGATCGGGCGTGCACGCGAGAGCATTGAGACACAGGCCGCGACTCCGTTGCAACTGATCGAGGAATTATCCGCACGTGATGAGCGATATGGCGCGGCATTATCTGATGTCAGTGCCCTGCGGGTGGCAATTGACCAAGAGCTGGCTGATTTTGACACCAAATTGACGGGTGCACGCGAGGTGGCGTTTTTTCCACCAATGACCGGGGGCTGATCATGCGGATCTGCGTGCAATCCGAACCGTTTAATATTGCAAAAGAATTGCAGGGCTTTGGCGCAGGACGCGGCGATATTGGCGCGGTTGTCAGTTTCTCGGGTTTGGTGCGTGATGACAGTGGGCATCTGCAGATGCTTGAGGTCGAGCATTATCCCGGCATGACCGAAAAATCGCTTAGCTCTTGCGCACAAGAGGCTGTGACCCGTTGGGAGTTGGCCGATGTTTTGGTGATCCACCGTTTTGGGCGATTACAAGTTGGTGCGCCGATCATGATGGTGGCCACCGCTGCCCGTCATCGCAATGCGGCCTTTGAGGCCGCGGAGTTTTTGATGGATTATTTGAAATCGCGCGCACCATTCTGGAAACGTGAGATCACGGCCCAAGGCACGCAATGGGTTGCGGCAAAAGACAGTGATGAGGCGGCGCTGGCACGGTGGTAAGGCAGGGGGCGCTGCCCCCTTGGCCTGCGGCCAATTCCCCCGGGATATTTACAAGCAAGCTGAAAGCCGGCGTTACAAGTTGTCTTGGACATGAAAGCCCTGTGGGATGGTATCCGTGCCGGTTAAAATCAGGTCTGCCATCACATGGGCGATTTTCGGCGCCATCCCCAAGCCGATTTTGAAGCCGCCATTTACAATGAAGTGACCAGGGCGATCAGGCCATGGACCCAGCATCGGCGCGCGGGTTTTGGCGCGCGGGCGCACACCTGCCCATCGGTCAATCACCGGGGCGTCGCGTAAGGCGGGGCACAGGCTGCGGGCTTTTTCGATCACTAAGTCGAGTTGGAAATCGGTGGTGGTGGGATCATCATAATATCGTTCGGATGTTGAACCGATGGCCAGAGTTCCGTTTGAATGTGGGACGAAATGCAGCCCGTCTGTATAAAGTTGCGGCGCGAAAGGGGCATCGAATTTGAATACCGCAGACTGACCTTTGACGCCGTTTCCAACAGCAGTGTTGAAATCTGCACTGAGCTGCGCCAAGCCACGTGTGCCAGTGGCATGGATCACTGTTGTATACGCAGGAGACATGTCACGCCCGATCGAGATCGTGGCGCCCAGGGCGCGCAGCGCTAGCGCCAAAGCCTGACAAGCTGCGCGAGGGTTTATCCGGCCAGAGAGTGTGTCATGGATCATCCAACCGGTTGGACTGACGCAATCCAATACGGTGAAATCTGTCGCCGGTATCACCCGCCATTCAGCATTATCGCCCCAATATGTTGCAGCGCCCTGCGCACGGTCCCTGGCACGCGCGATCTGCGCCTGATCCGCCAGCGGTTGGATCCGTCCGATCCGCGCATAGCCTGAGTCTGCCCCGCCGATCTGTGCGACATCGGCCCAAAAAGCCCGTGCCATAAGCAGGCTTTCCAGTTGGAACTGTTTCTTTGGTTCCCACTGTTCAGGCACATGCGGGGCCAGCGCCCCAACCGTACCACCAGAAGATCCCGCGCCGATACCGCGATCATCAAGCACCTGCACGGTGACCCCGCGCCGTGCCAGTTCAAAGGCGCAGGACAATCCGAATATCCCGGCACCATATACTGTCACGGCCTGGGGTGCATAGCGGGTATGCCCGAGAGATCGGCTTGCCATTGGTCTTTCCTTTCGTCACTGTCGCGCCGCGCCATATCCATATCCATATCCGGCGTTTGCCAAAGGCCCTACCTTGCATGACACGTTCTGACCAGAGCCAAGCCGCGCTGGAGTGGCGCGATGCGGTTATTCCCATCTCCACCCGGTTTGATGACCCGTATTTTTCGCTGGCTGATGGGCTGGCAGAAACCCGGCATGTATTTTTGCACGGCAATGATTTGCCCGCACGTTTCGCGCCGAGCTTTCACATTGCCGAATTGGGATTCGGCACCGGTTTGAATCTTTTGGCCACGGTGATTGCCTGTCGTGACATACCGATCCGTTTTACCAGTTTTGAGGCTTATCCAATGACAGCGCAGGAGATCGCGCGGGCTCTAACCGCCTTTCCCGAGGCGCGAGCCGTGGCGGATCCGTTTTTGCACGCCTGGGAGGATGGGGCGCGGCAATTTCGCATTGGCGCAGTAGAGGTAGACGTGGTGATCGGGGATGCAAGAGAGACCCTGCCGCAATGGGGCGGCTGTGCCGATGCGTGGTTCCTAGACGGGTTTTCACCGGCCAAGAACCCCGAATTATGGTCGCCAGAGCTGATGGCGCAGGTGGGGCTGCATACCCGCGCCGGGGGCAGCTGTGCCACCTATACCGCGGCGGGCTTTGTGCGCCGCGGCCTGCAAGCCGCCGGATTCAGCGTGACGCGCATCGCAGGTCATGGCCATAAACGACATATGACGATCGCAAAAAAGGATGCCACATGAGCGAGCAAGACAACCGCAAAGGGGCTCTCATCATGATCGCCGTCACGGCAATTTTCGCCGCACAAGACGGAATTTCGCGGCATTTGGCCGAAAGCTACAATACCTATATGGTGGTGATGATCCGGTTCTGGTTCTTCGCCGTTTTTGCGATTTGGATGAGCAGCCGCACCAAAGGCGGTTTGGCCCGTGCCATCCGGGCCCATCACCCCTATTTGCAGCTGTTTCGCAGCGCGCTTTTGGTTCTTGAAATCTATGTGATGATTGCGGCCTTTGTTGCACTGGGCCTGATCGAGACACATGCGATTTTCATCGCCTATCCATTGTTGGTTGCAGCCCTGTCAGGACCTGTTTTGGGGGAAAAGGTCGGCTGGCGGCGCTGGACAGCGATTGGCATTGGCTTCATCGGCGTTCTGGTGATTTTGAAACCCGGTTTCGGAGTATTTTCCCCGGCATCGATCCTGGCCGTGACAGCGGCGCTGATGTTCTCGCTCTATGCGCTGTTGACGCGCAAGGTGGCCGATAAAGACAGTTCCGCGACATCGATGTTTTGGACCGGCACGGTGGGGGCGGTGATTTCGACCCTGGTGGGCATGTGGTTTTGGCAACCGATGGTCGGCGGCGATTGGGTTTGGATGGCGATCTTATGCCTGACGGCGGTGGCCGGGCATGGGTTGATGATCAAAGCCTATGAGATCGCAGAGGCCTCTGCCGTGCAGCCATTTTCCTATATGCAGCTGGTTTTCGGCGCCTTTGTGGGAATGACCTTCTTTGGCGATATCTTGCGGCCCAATGTGGCTGTGGGCGCGGTGATTGTCGTAGGCGCCGGGTTGTTCACCCTGTGGCGCCAGCGCCAGCGCAAGGTCAAGGTTGTTCCACGCCCCGCAATTCGTCCGTGAACCGGATCGTGGCACCGCCCAGCCGGGCGCGATAGATCGGCAGACTCTCTGCGACCCGCATCACATAGTTGCGGGTTTCGTCAAACGGGATCAGCTCCACCCAGTCGATCACATCGACGGTTGGGCTGCGCGGATCGCCCTGCTCTTCCATCCAGCGCCGTGACCGTCCAGGACCTGCATTATAGCCTGCAGCAACCAATACCGGAGAATTGCTGAAATCTTCGCGCAGGCCATTCAGATAGGCTGCACCCAGCCGCGCGTTATAAGCCGGATCGCCAAGCTTGGTCGGCTCATAGCTGACGCCCAGTTTGCTTGCCATCATCTTGGCCGTGCCGGGCATCAATTGCATCAACCCCTGCGCGCCGACATGGCTAGAAACAACCGGATCAAATTCACTTTCGCGCCGGGCAATGGCCAGGGTCAATTCCTCGGGCACGCCAAGATTGCGCAGATCGAACCTTGGGATCGGGAAATAGCCCGCGATCAGCACATCGCCGTTTTCTGCCGCCCGTTTGGCCAGACGCAACGCAACATGCGCATCCTCCCACTCCAATGCCAGATCCACCAGGCCGCTGATCTGATCGGCCGGCAATGTTTCCTCCAGATGCAGCAAGAACCGCTCAGCCAGGCCTCGATCGCCGGCAGCATTGAGCAATAGCGCAGCTTGGAAAACACTGTCAGAGGTGAAGCTGCCTGCACGCCAATCGCGCAGCGGTTCGGGCTGTGTGATCATCGGGTCCAGCGGCAGGCCAAGCCGTTCTGCAGATAGCAGCCCATAATAGGCGGTTTGATACTGTGCCCCTTGCGCCCAGGCGGCTTTGGCATCCGCCATACGTCCCATTGCCTCCAGCGCGCGGCCACGCCAATAGGCGGCACGCGCAGATGAAATCGGTGTCGATACAGCCGCAGCGACCGCGTCGAAATGCGCCAAAGCCTGCGGTGCAGCCCCCAGCTTCAATGCCGAAAACCCGGCCAGCCATTCCAATTCGGCATAATCGGCCCCTTGGGCGGCCATACGATGCTGCGCGGCCAGTTTATAGGCGCGGCGCGGATTGTCATGGCGCAGATCCCACCGCGCCATACGTTTGCGCACATCAGCCCAAAGCGCAGGATCACCCAGTTTTTCCGCACTGACCGACCATTCCAGCAACAGATCCGCCGCACCATCTTCATAGGATTCGCGCCAACGCCAAGTCGTGCGGTCCAGCGCTAAGCCATAGGATCCCATCATATGCTCTGGCACCGCTGCGATCAGCGCATCCACGCCATCAGCCCGCGATTGTAAAGCGATGCGCGCCTGTGCCACAGCCCGCGTTCCCGGGCTGACCAGATCAAGCATCCTACGCGCCTGTGTCAAATCTCCACGGTCCAGCATGGCCTGCATCCGCCCGCCGTGGTCGGCAGAGATCCAGTCGCCATACCGCGCAAGGAAATTTTCCTGATCTTCGGATGTCAGGGACAGGCTGCGCCAGGCACGCGCGGCGCTTTGGGCGGCTTGTGCTTGGCGGCCCAAAGCGACCTGTGCTCTTATAAGCGCCAATGCGCCTTGGCCGGTGCTGGCCGCATGTTGCGAAAAATAGGCCAGGATTTGCTGTGCGGAGGCACCGTCCAAATGGGCCTCTCCCTTGCGGCGCAACAGCTCCATCCCCGGCCAATCCGCGCGTCTGGTCGCGAAATCGGCATAGGCAGCAAAACTGCCCTGCCCTGCACGCAGCCGGTGCCATTCCACAAGATCAAACGCCAATGGGCCGGAGCTTCGCGCCGCATCCTCTGCGGCCTGCCATTGTCCTGCCTGCACCGCGCGCAGCGCAACCTGCAGTGATGGCTGCGCAACGATCGCCGCCGGATCGGCCATGTATAGGACCGCAGCCACCCCAAAGGGGGCGCAAAACCGGTTCACGGCAGTCATCAGGGAAAGTGAGCTGTCAGCCATTGCGCAAATGTATCCTTCTTGCGCCCTTCTCACCCAGTTTTACCTCATCACGCAATTCACAAGTTGGCAAGCTGGAAACACTGGCCTAATGTCCGCGCGATTTCAGCGGCGGCGAATCCGCCCATACCAACGACAATAAGGAGCGTGTCATGTTCAAAGGGTCTATTCCCGCACTCATCACGCCGTTTAAAGACGGCGAGCTGGATCTGGACACGCTGAAGAAACTTGTCGATTGGCATGTTGATCAGGGCAGCCACGGTCTGGTGCCGGTGGGCACAACGGGCGAATCGCCCACCCTTAGTCACAGCGAGCATAACACAGTGGTCGCCGAGGTGGTCAAAGCTGCCGCTGGGCGCATTCCCGTGATTGCCGGTGCGGGGTCCAACTACACCCGTGAAGGGATCGAACTGATCCAGCACGCGCAAGCAGCAGGCGCTGATGGTGCCTTGGTGGTGACGCCCTATTACAATAAACCTACACAAGCGGGCATGATCGCGCATTTCACCGCGATGCATGATGCCAGCGATCTGCCGATCATCATCTATAACATTCCTGGCCGCTCGGTCGTGGATATGTCGCCCGAAACGATGGGTGAACTCGCCAAGCTGCCCCGAATTGTTGGCGTCAAAGATGCTACAGGTGATCTGGCCCGTGTGGCCAAACAGCGTTTGACCTGCGGCACGGATTTCATCCAGATTTCTGGCGAAGATGCCACTGCCGTTGGCTTTAACGCGATGGGGGGTATTGGCTGTATTTCGGTCACGGCCAATGTTGCGCCCAAACTTTGCGCGGATTTGCAAAACGCGACGCTGGAAGGCGATATGGTCCGCGCGCTGGAGCTGCAAGACAAGCTGATGCCGCTGCATATTGCGGTGTTCTTGGAACCCGGCGTTTGTGGCGCGAAATACGCCATGTCGAAACTGGGCCTATGCTCGGATGAGGTCCGCTTGCCGCTGACACCGCTCAGCGATGCCACGAAAGCGCGGATTGATACGGCCCTGAAACTGGCAGACCTGCTGTAACGCATATTGCCATGTGGTATAAAAACGGCGGCTTGGATCATCCAAGCCGCCGTTTTTATATTTGGTCTGGGTGTCGCATAAGGGCGGCCTATCTTGCCCCTATGCGTGAATCGGTTTTCCCAAAACAGATCAGACCGTTTTTTTCAGCGCCTCGATCAGGTCCGTTTTTTCCCAGCTAAACCCACCATCATCTTCGGGTGCGCGCCCGAAATGGCCGTAGGCTGCGGTACGGGCATAGATCGGCCGGCACAGATCCAGATGAGTGCGGATGCCCAAGGGCGTCAGATCCATACATTGGGTGATCGCGCGTTCAATCTCTTGGTCCGATGCCTGCCCCGTGCCAAATGTGTCCGCATAGATCGACAAAGGCTTGGCGACACCAATCGCATAGCTTAACTGAATGACACATTTTTTCGCCAATCCTGCCGCCACAACGTTCTTCGCCAAATAGCGCGCCGCATAGGCCGCCGACCGGTCAACCTTGGTCGGGTCTTTGCCCGAAAACGCACCGCCACCATGCGGCGCGGCCCCACCATAGGTGTCGACGATGATCTTACGGCCGGTCAGACCAGCATCGCCATCAGGACCACCAATGACAAATGTGCCAGTGGGGTTCACCCACCATTCAGTATCTTCCGAAATCCAGCCCTGCGGCAGGGCCTCACGGATATAAGGTTCGACAATCGCGCGGATATCATCCGAACTTTGCGATTCATCAGCGTGCTGTGTGGACAACACGATAGAGGTCACTCCGACTGGCTTGCCATTTTCATAGCGCACCGACAGCTGCGATTTTGCATCGGGACGCAACGTCGGCTCTGCGCCGGATTTGCGCGCCTGCGCCAAGCTGCGCAAAATTGCATGGCTATAGTGGATCGGCGCCGGCATCAGCTCTGGTGTTTCATCGGTGGCAAAACCGAACATGATCCCCTGATCGCCCGCACCGTCCTTATCAACGCCTTGGCTGATATGGGCCGACTGCGCATGCAAATAGTTCGACACGTTGACTGTGTTCCAGTGGAACTTGTCTTGCTCATAGCCGATGTCGCGCACGCAATCGCGCACGATGCCATCAACTTTGCCCAGATATTCATCCAATTTGGATTTATCCGACAGGCCGACCTCACCACCGACGACGATTTGATTTGTTGTGGCAAAGGTCTCGCACGCGACCCGCGCGTTTGGCTCTTGGGCCAGGAATGTATCCAAGATCGCATCCGAAATGCGATCACAGACCTTGTCCGGGTGGCCTTCTGAAACCGACTCGGAGGTGAAAACGTAATTTTGACGTGTCATAGAAAGGTCTTGCTCCATTTGGGTATCCCCGCCACGTCAGGAAGCCGTTGTGACGGTTCGATGCGCGTTGCTAGCTGTCGGATTCGACAGGGTCAACGAAATAGCGCCCAAGGAATGAAAATCCGGCAAACAACAATAAAATCAGTGCGATTATCGGCCCATCCCCCATTCGCGTATAGGGTGTGGGCGCCCGTGACGGCGGAACAGTCACATCCAGATGGCCGATTTCGCCCAAACCAAGCTGGGCGATCACAGTGCCAGAGGCATCAATCATCGCAGTGATTCCCGTATTGGCCACCCGTGCGATCGGCAGACCGAATTCAATTGCGCGCATTCGCGTCAGGGAGAAATGCTGCCGTGGTCCAGATAAAGTTCCAAACCACGCATCATTGGTGACCTGCATGATCCAATCCGGGCGCGAGGGAGCACGGCGGATATCTTGGGGAAACACTGCCTCATAGCAAATCAGGGGTTGCACATGGCCCGCGCGCCCCAGATCAAGCACCGCTTCTGCCGCGCCGGGGGTATAACCATGTCCCTGCTGCGCCGCAAAAGCCGATACGCCAAACCGTGCCAAAACATCGCCAAACGGGATATATTCGCCAAAAGGCACCAGATGCACCTTATCGTAGGTTGGACCGATCCGCCCCTGAGCATCCATCACCGCAAGTGAATTGTAATACCGCGTGCCTACCGCGCGTTGAACTCCAAATGCCAGAGGCGTGCCTTTGGCGGCCTGCGCGATCATGTCCAACCCATCACCGGGCCATTCCAACAGGAACGGCACAGCGGTTTCGGGCCAGATGATCAGATCAGGCACCGGATCACCCGGTGCCACCGGCGCGGCGGTCAGGTCAAGATGGCGGCGAAAGAACATGGTCCGATATTGCGGCAACCATTTCAGCCGCTGCGCCGCATTGGGCTGTATCAGACGAAGATTGATTGGCACCTGACGCTGCAGCACGGGGCTGCGCAGCCAGTCACCCGGATCGGTCCACAGCCCCACCATAACCACTGCCATCCCGACGGCGCAGGCCTGTCCGGCGCGCCAGCGGATACAGGCCAAAGCCGCAGCACACAGCACTGTAATCAGGCCCAACCCCAATTGACCCATCACCGCAGCGGCTTGTGCAATCGGCGTATCAATCCAAATATGACCAAACAGAACCCAAGGGAAACCGGTGAACGCATAACTGCGCAGCACATCGCTGCATATCAAAGCCAAGGCGATGACGACCACACGCCACGGACCTACACCCAACCGATGGCCAATACCGCAGGCCAGCCCCCAAAACAGGCCAAACCCCGCGCCCATCAGCAAAAGCGCAAATGGGGCCATCCAGCCATAGACCTCTGGTTCAACGAAAAATGGCTCGGTGATCCAATACATCGTAACCAGCGTATGGCCAAATCCGGCGGCAAACCCTATCCAGCCCGCCGAAGGGGCACACGGTTGTCGCCCGGTCAGCCAAAGCAAAACGGCCAAGCCCGCAAGCGTGGCGGCCCAGATACCAACAGGGACCTGTCCCAGGCCCATGACGGCACCACAGGACACCGCCGCCAAAAGCAGCCGCCACGAGGGCCGCACCCCAGCGCGTAAGAAGACCGGCACTCGCACCTGTTACCCTTTGTTTGAAGCGCCCGGCCTATTCCGCCGGGGCCACCCCGGGAAGCCGCACGCGCAATCGTTTGATGCGGCGCGGATCTGCGTCAACGATCTCATACTCGACACCGTTTTCCGCGACAATCACCTCGCCACGGGCGGGCACACGTCCCGCCTGCATGAAGACCACACCGCCCAAAGAATCAATTTCTTGTTCTTCCTCCGCATCTGCCAGTGTCATGCCGATCTCTGCCTCAAATTCGGACAGCGGCGCACGGGCCAGAACGATCCATTGCCCCGGCTTTTCAAGCCGCCACAACCCGCCTTCGGCCTCGTCATGTTCGTCTTCGATTTCACCAATGACCTGTTCAATCAGGTCTTCCAGCGTCAACAGACCGTCAACCCCGCCATATTCATCAATCACCAAAGCCATATGGATCCGCTGCACCTGCATCTTTTGCAGCAACACCCCAATCGGCATGGATGGCGGCACATATAACAAGGGGCGCAAGATGGTCGACAGATCAAAACCGCCCTCTGGCGTTTTGCCAAACCCGTATTCCAGCGCCAGATCCTTTAGATGTACCAACCCAAGCGGCGTATCCAGTGTTTCGCGGAACACTGGCACACGGGAATACCCATGCTCACGAAACACTTCCACCAGCTCTTCGCGGGTGATGTCCCCTGGCACGGCGACGATTTCGACTTTGGGAATAGAGACATCCCCTACGCGCATACGCCGCAGGTTTCCCAAGCCGGGCAGACGCGCCTGATTTGGCGTCATCTCTTGGCGTGGTTCATCATCGTCTTCGCCATCGTTCTCATCACTGTCATTGGACGCACCTTGTCCAAATAAACGTGTAAAAAATCCCCGCGAGTGGGGCTCGATAGACTCTCCCGGCTCTTGTTCAACGGCCGGAGCGTTGGCGGATTGTCCTCCGTCAGCGACGTGTCCCATTAGTCCTTTCCAGTTACACCGCGACCTGCGGCATAGTCTTACATAGTATAGGGGTCTGAAATTCCCATCGTCCCAAGAATGGTGATTTCAATCCCTTCCATCAAGTCAGCATCGCGCGATCTTATGTGATCATATCCCAAAAGATGCAAAATTCCGTGAATCAGCAAATGTAAGACATGTGACTGTGGCGTTTTTGACTGCTCTTGCGCCTCTTGCATGCAGGTTTCATAGGCAATTGCCAAATCTCCCAGCGCGATTGTGTTAAAAATATCCGGCACGGGCACAGTCGGCGTTTCGCCATCTTCAGCAGCGCCGCGTTCTTGGGCAGGCCAGCTAAGAACATTGGTCGGGCGCGGTTTGTCACGAAATTCTGCGTTCAGATCGGCAATGGCGTCATCATCACAGGCCAGCACGCTTAGCTCACATAAATCTCCATCCAGCGCGAAATGCGCAGCTACGGCCGTTGCCGCGCGCTGCACCAAGCTGCTTAGCTGCAACCCGTTCCAACGGGGATCTTCGATATCAATATCAATCTGCATCCGCATCGCCTACGCGGTCAGAGGGTGGCAAACAAGACAAATCGCCCAGATCACAGCGGTGTTGAAATGGCGTCATATTCATAGACCCAGTCAAAGCGTGACATCAGTAAATTCGGCGCAAAACGCGACAGGCCGCGAAGGCCCAGATGGCCAACAGCCCGCTTGGCCCCAGACAGGTGATAATTGCGCGCATTCGCATTAGCTGCAGCGACGATTTTCGTTACGCGCGGCTCGCGCGCCGCTTGATAGGCCGCAAAAGCAGCCTGCGCTGTGCTGTGGCGTGACAATGCCTCGGTCAGCACCCAGGCATCTTCCAATGCCATCGCAGCGCCCTGCGCCAGAAAAGGCAGTGTCGGGTGGGCCGCATCGCCCAAAATGACTGCGCCTTGCCCGTGCCAATGTTTGGCGACACGGTGACGAAACAATCCCCATAGGCCCGGTTGATTCACCTGCGCCAACCAGTCTTGAACTTGCGGACAAAAATCCGCAAAGGCGGTGCGCAGATTGGCCGCGTCATCGGTCTTTGACCAACCTTCATCGACCCATTCATGGCGCTCTTGCACAGCGACGATATTCCGCCGCCCGCCGGGCAGAGGATAGCTGACCAAATGCTTGCCAGCCCCCATGAAAACCTGCGCGACGGGGCGTGCATCGGCAGGGGCAGTGATCACCGCCCGCCACGCCACCTGATGGGTGAAAAACGGGGCCACCCGCCCATTAAGCGCCAGCCGCACCTTTGACTGCAGCCCGTCCGCGCCGATTACGATGTCACTGTGCTGCACATGGCCCTGCCGCGTCACCAACCGGGGCGGGTGTTCGCCCAGCTTTAGATGTTCAACATCACGCAAAAGCCGGATTTGCACACCCGCATCACGCGCGCCCTGCGCCAAAATATCAATCAACGCAGCGCGATGAATGAAGCGATAGGCAGAATCGGGGCGCAACCGCCCCATGTCCAGCCGCGCCACCGCTTGTGCGGTTTCGCCATTCACCAGCTCAACCGCATCGGTGCGTAAACCCGCGTCTGCCAGCGCCTCAGCCAGCCCCAGCGCGTGCAGAACCCGCGCGGCATTGGGCGATATTTGGATCCCTGCGCCAACCTCCTGGATCGCCGCGGCACGTTCCAGGACCTCCACCTGCGCGCCCTTCAATGCGAGGGCCCGCGCCACGCAAAGCCCGCCAATTCCTGCCCCGACGATGGTAATCTTTTGACCCGACAGCATCCGCGCTCTCCCCTTCAGACATAGCAACACCGACACGTTCAAGTGCCGGTGCGTCCTTGTCCATGTGGTGAATTGACCACAAACCGCACCGCACCGCGCAGCGCAAGCGGACTGTGGTAAATTCAACCAACCACCGAACCCGTGCCCGTAATGACCAAGCGCACGGATGCCCCCCGATTAACGGGAATATCAATCGTCGCGATGCACTCGCTCACGGCGTTCGTGACGCTCTTGCGCCTCTAATGTCATCGTCGCAATGGGACGTGCATCCAACCGCCGCAAAGAGATCGGCTCGCCCGTCTTGTCGCAATAGCCATAATCGCCTTCGTCAATACGACGAATGGCGGCATCGATCTTGCCGACCAACTTGCGCTGACGGTCCCGCGTGCGCAATTCCAGTGCGCGATCGGTCTCTTCTGACGCGCGGTCCGCAATATCAGGAACGGCGCGTGCAGATTCGGACAGGCCCTCAAGCGTTTCAGCAGATTGCTCAAGCAGCTCATTTTTCCATGTCAAAAGCTTGCGGCGGAAATATTCAAGCTGCCGATCATTCATGAACGGCTCGTCCTCACCTGGGCGATAATCATCCGGAAGAAAAATTTCGGGTTTCATCACTGGCCTTTCTATGGTGCCTTACCCTTGTCGTCTGGAACACAAACCCTCCTCGGTTGCATTCCGTGGCGCTCGAATACCGTAACCACTTGGACTTGTCACCAGTATGTCTGCGCCCGCGATTAAGAATGCAGCAAAGATGAATATGCAGGCAAGGCCGAATGCATTTGCCACAAAAATAACCCACGAAAACGTGGGCGCCATGTCAGATGGACCGAATCTTGGAGAGAGAATTGGAATTTCACTCAACGGAAAGTTACATCGCACCGCCAGATTTGACGGTTGCGGTCAATGCAGCCGTCACTTTGCAGCGGCCGCTGTTGGTGAAGGGCGAACCCGGCACCGGCAAGACCGAGCTAGCGCGCCAAGTCGCCACCTCATTGGGTCTTCAGATGATCGAGTGGAACATCAAATCCACCACCCGCGCACAGCAAGGACTGTATGAATATGACGCCGTATCGCGGCTGCGTGACAGCCAGCTGGGCGATCCAAAGGTGGAAGACATCGGCAATTACATCCGCCGCGGAAAACTGTGGCAGGCCTTTGACAGTGACCAACGCGTGGTGCTGCTGATCGATGAAATCGACAAGGCAGACATCGAATTTCCCAATGATTTGCTGCAAGAGCTGGATCGGATGGAATTCCATGTCTATGAAACAGGCGAATTGGTGCGCACCAAGAAACGTCCTGTGGTGATCATCACATCGAACAACGAAAAAGAATTGCCAGACGCATTTTTACGCCGGTGTTTCTTTCACTATATCCGCTTTCCCGATGCCGACACGATGCGCCAGATCGTGGCCGCGCATTTCCCCAATCTGAAGCCCGCACTGCTGACAGAGGCGCTGACACAGTTCTATGATATTCGTGACACGCCAGGGTTGAAGAAAAAGCCCTCCACCTCGGAAGTATTGGATTGGTTGAAGCTGTTGCTGGCCGAAGATCTGTCGCCCGAAGACATGAAACGCGATGATCGCAGCCTGTTACCCAAGCTGCATGGTGCCTTGTTGAAAAACGAACAAGATGTGCATCTGTTTGAACGTCTGGCCTTTGCCGCGCGGCGTCAGCGCTAACATTTTACCCACTTATCTGGTGCCACCCGCCCTGCATGCGCTGTCTGGGCGGGGGAGTGGGCGGACATCACGGGTTGTGCACCATTGCATGCAGATAAATCTCTGAAATTGTTAATCAATAATATTTACTTCACGGAAATGTCAGCTATTTCTGGGAAAACAAATAAGCAAAGATTTCCCATGAGCCCATTTGACGATCACCCGCAGCGCTATGCTTTGGTCAATGAACTTCACGCGCGCCCCTATCCCAAAATCGGCGTTCCCGCGCATGTCGTTTATACAGCGGTCAAACAACAAGTTGATGCGGCCAACCGCGATCGCGCGTTGGATCTGGCGCATCTGAATGAATTGCTGCGCCGCAATGGTGCCACGCCCGCCAATGAGGGGGCGGCCCATTATACTGGCGACATTGGTCGGTCGACGTTGAAATGGGAAAGCCATACCGAATTCGTCACCTATCTGTCGCATACGCCCGGCGGATCTGAGCGGCCGTTTGATCCGGCGCAAACTGATGTATTTCCCGATGACTGGATCGCGCAGGCGCCGGGTAAACGCCTGTGCGCCGTGCATATCCGTATTCTACCCCTGCCCGAAGACCACATGGACATCGGGCCGATGCTTGATGATTGGTTCGTCGCAGAAAGTCTTGTGTGCACATGGGTATTGGAAGGCGCTGCCGTGATCGCCGGGGATTTCCGCATTGATGAGGCCGGACAGATGCGCTTTGCGCTGTTTGTGCGCCCAGGCACCGGGTCCGGACGCATTGGCCGTGTTGTTCAGCGTATTTGTGAAATTGAAACCTATCGTGCCATGTCGATGCTGGGCCTGCCAAAGGCCCGGGAACTGACCAAACGGCTGAATGCGCTCGACAGTGATCTATCTGAAATGGTCGGCCAACTGGGCGATGAATCGCAGCCCGCCGATCAGACATTAAACGCGCTTTTGGCGATCTCGGCAGAACTGGAGACATTGGCCGTAAAACATAGTTTCCGTTTTGGAGCCACCGGCGCCTATGAGGCGATCTTGCGCGACAGGGTCGCGGTTTTGCGCGAGACCCGGTTTGAAGGGCGCCAGAAGCTGGGCGAATTCATCCGCCGTCGCTACGATCCTGCGGTGCGCACCGTGCAATCTGCGGAACGACGCTTGTCGACGATGCTGACGCGCGCAGCCCGCGCGGGCGAGTTGCTGCGCACCCGGGTGGATGTCGAACGCTCGGCGCAAAATCAAAAGCTGCTGGAAAGCATGGACCGTCGCTCTGACCTGCAGTTGCGGTTGCAGCATACGGTCGAAGGGTTATCCGTTGTCGCGATCAGTTATTACGCCGTCAGCCTATGCGGCTATCTGACCTATCCGATTGCCAAGGAAATCGGCCTGTCCAAGGAAATGATGGTTGCCGGGCTGACGCCTTTGGTGATCGGCGGCGTTTGGCTGATGCTACGCCAAATCAAGCAAAAGATGGGCGGGCATTAGCGCCGTCGGCTCTGGCGTTCACTTGTATTTCCGAGTATTTTACTTGGGGATATTTAAGGGCCAGTCATGTCACTTACGCAAAGCTTCAGCACGAACGGGCAAATCATCACCGGCGCCGCCGCAGCACAGGCGCTGATCAAACTGCGGGGGCAGGATTACGGCTGTGAATTGACTGAAACGCCGGGTCGGTTGCAGCTGTCGCTTTGGGGGTGTCTGGTCACGCTGACACATGACGGCGGCGCGGCACTGGTGCAGCTGGCCGCGCCAGAGGATCGGTTGATCCGTATGGTGCAAGACAATCTGACAGAGCTGCTGTCTGCGCAGGATTTGGCGATCGCTTGGGACGATGTGGCAGCAGGCGCATTGGCGCCGGGCCTGTCGGTGATGCAGGTGGCGTGGGTGAACCGGATTTCTGCGGGGTTCTGGCGGGTGCGGGTGCGCGCGCAGCCTGGCACATTGCCAGATGCGGACCGTTTCGCGCGCGGCGGGCTGCATTTTCGTCTGCTGATCCCGGCCGATTCTTCTGCCCCTGTCTGGCCCCGGATCAATAAGAAAGGCCGCGTAGATTGGCCCGAGGGCAACGATGCGCCGCATCGTGCGGTCTACACCGTGTCGGCACAGGCCGAAGATTGGGTGGAGTTCGACATTTTCGACCATCCCGGCAGCCCAACCTGTGACTGGGTTCGGACCATGCCAATCGGGCAGCCAGTGGGCCTGTTGGGCCCGGGCGGCGGCTTTTGCCCCAGCGGCGCTGCGCTATATTTATTAGGTGATGAAACCGCCTTGCCCGCCATACGGCGCATCATGGAATTGGCGTCGGTGCCTGTGCATATTTGGGTGTCAGCCCCTGCCGAAGATCTGCCTGAAAACGCGACCTATAGTCCGGATTTGTTGCAAGATCTGGCCGGCATTCAGGCTGGCGAAGATGGCTTTGTTTGGTTTGCTGCACAAGCTGATCTGGCGAAGGCCGCACGCAAGATGCTGCTGGCGAAGGGCCTTGCCAAAACCCGTTTCATGGCGGCCGCATATTGGTAACGGGCCGCCATCATCGGCATGGTGTGACGCGGGCCCCACGCCCAAGGCGTATGGCCCGCTGGGACAATCCCAGTCAGGCGGCCAGCGCCGCATAAGCACCGGCCCGCGCGATCAAATCGGCATGGTTGCCGGTTTCCACAATCGCCCCGTGATCCATCACCACGATACGATCTGCATTGCGGATCGTGCCCAGACGATGCGCGATCACCAATGTGGTGCGCCCCTCAGACAGTGCCTCCAACGCGGATTGGATTTCCCGCTCGGTCTGGCTATCAAGTGCCGAGGTCGCCTCATCCAGAATAAGGATCGGCGGGTTTTTCAAGAAGGCACGCGCAATCGCAACCCGCTGTTTTTGCCCCCCCGAAAGGGTGACACCGCGTTCACCCACGATGGTATCAAGCCCGTGTGGCAATGCCTCGATCATCGTGGTCAGCTGGGCCTTGGCGGCGGCGTGCAAAATGTCATCCTCGGTTGCACCCAACCGACCATAGGCGATGTTTTCACGCAACGTGCCCCCAAACAAAAACACATCTTGACTGACCAAGCCGATTTGCGCGCGCAGGCTTTCTAACGTGATCGTGTCCAGCGGATGACCATCCACCGTGATCTTCCCCGATGTCGGCGTGTAAAACCGCGGCAAAAGCGCCAGCAGGGACGATTTCCCGGCCCCAGAGGCACCAACAAAGGCCACTGTCTCTCCGGCTGTCACATCCAGCGAAATGCCATGTAAGACGGGGCGACTGTCGTCATAGGCGAAATCGACCGCCTGAAACCGGATATCACCGCGCAGATTGGGGACGGGTTTCGCCTGCGGGCCATCACAGATCTCTGGCTCAATTTCCAGCAGATCCAGATAGCGGCGAAACCCTGCGATGCCTTTGGGATAGGTTTCGATCACAGCAGCGATCTTTTCCAACGGGCGAAAGAACACATTCACCAGCAGCAAAAAGCCCACGAACCCCCCGGTCGACAGCGACCCGTCCAATACAAACCCCGCTCCGGCAACCATCACCACGACCTGCACAAACCGCATGCCCATGTAATGCAGCGTCGTCGAGGTTGCCATGACCTTATAGGCCGATAGCTTAGTCTCGCGATATGCGGCATTGTCACGGGCAAACAGCCCTTCTTCATGGCGCTCATTTGCGAAAGCCTGCACCACGCGGATACCACCGATAGCCTCTTCCAGCCGAACGTTAAACGCGCCGATACGGCTGTAGATATCACGAAATGTCCGGGTCATGCGCCCGCCATAAACCGACACAACCGCCACCGACACAGGCACGATCAACACGGTGATCAGCGCCAAACCCGGATGGATCATCATCATCAACAACAAGGCCCCGACAAAGGTCATCACCGCGATGAACAGGTCTTCGGGTCCGTGGTGGGCGACCTCTCCGATGTCTTCCAGATCGCGGGTCACACGGGCGATCAGCTTGCCAGTGCGCGCGCGGTCATACCACCGCCAACTAAGCCGGGTCAGATGGCCAAAAGCACGGGCACGCATCTCAGTTTCGATATTGATGCCCAGCATGTGCCCCCAATAAATCACCACTGCCATCAACCCAGAATTGACAACATAGACCGCCAGCAACACCACAGCGGCTGCCACCGTCAGCCACCAATCACCTTGTGGTAGCAATCGATCGATAAAACCGGTGATCGCCAGTGGAAAGGCAAGCTCTAACAGACCGGACAGGACCGCCGATCCAAAATCAAGAAAAAACAAACGCTTATATGGTTTATAATAGGCTATAAACTGACGCAGCATAGATATGGTCCTTAGGCAATCGGATAGGTCAAAGGATGGGGATGGCCAGTCACAACCTGCATCGGCAGGCCATAAATCTGATGTAAAATAGGTGGGCGTAGCAGCTGTTCCATCGGCCCCTGAAAACACAGTTTTCCATGCGCCAGCGCGATTGCGTAATCACAAAAGCGCGCGGCCATATTCAAATCATGCATAACAATCACCGCTGATAATCCCTGTGTATGGCACATGGTTTGGACAAGGCCCAAGACCTCAACCTGATGGGCGACATCAAGCGCCGATGTCGGCTCATCCAGCAATAGCGTCCGTGCGCCTTGCGCCAGCATCATCGCGATCCAGCCGCGCTGACGTTCCCCCCCAGACAATGTCGACACATCGCGGTCGCGCAGCCCCGCCATACCGCACAGATCAATCGCGCGGTCGATGGCGGCGTGGTCGTCGCGCCCCAACCGGCCCAAAGCGCCACACCACGGATATCGCCCCAGTGCCACCAGCTCTTGCAGATACATCCCATCCGTGGATGGGGTAACCTGGGGCAGATAGGCCAATGACCGCGCAAGGTCACGCCCACGCCAATCTGGCAACGACCGCCCCTGATAGGATACCGTGCCACGGCTGGGCTGCGACTGACCCGACATTAACCGCATCACGGTCGATTTACCCGAACCATTTCGGCCCAAGAGCGCCGTAACACGGCCTTCGGGGACATCCACGCTTAGGCCATCGATCAACCTGCGTCCCGGCACGTCGAACTGCACAGATGACAAAGAAAACAGCGTCATAGCCCTCTCCTGCGGAGCAGCGCGATCATCAACCACGGCGCGCCAATCAAGGTTGCAAATAAGCCAAGCGGCAAATCATAAGGATAGGTCATGCTGCGCGCCCCCCATGCGGCGAGGACCATCAAGACCGCGCCCAAGATCCACGCCCCGGCAACGAAACTGCCCGCCCGGACAAGGCCAAGACTGCGCGCGATATGCGGTGCCATCAGACCGACAAAACTGACCGGCCCGACCAGAACACTCGCCGCCCCCGTGGCCAAACCTGCAAGTAAAATCAAACCGATGCGCAGGCGGGCGCCGCGCAGCCCCAGCCCCTGCGCAATTCCCGTGCCCAGTGGCAAAATCTCAAGCACACGCCGCGCCAATATCAACACGCCCAACACCAAAAGCGCCAAGGCACATAGCGCGACCGCACCCGTCTGTGTCACCCGTGCCGCACTGCCCGACAGCCATCCCAGCACCGTCCATGCGCGCGGATCCCCCGTTGCCGTCATCACCGCCAAAACCGCCGATGAAAACGCACCCACAGCCAATCCGGCCAACAGCACGCGTGCGGCCCCCAGATCGGCACGCGCCACGCAGATCAACAATACCGCCAGGGCACAGGCCGCGCCTACGCCCGCACCCAAAGCCAGCGCAATCGGCCCCGGCGCAGGCACAAGCCACACCACGGCCGCATAGCCCAATGAGGCACCGCCGGTGACGCCCAAGACCTCTGGCGCGGCCATCGGATTGGCCGTCAACCGCTGCAGCACGGCCCCTGCGCTGGCCAACAATGCACCCGAAGCACCCGCCGCAAGCAAGCCAATGGCGCGCAATGGCACAATCTGCGGCCAAAGCTGTGTCGGCAACATACCCCAGCCCAGCGGCACACGCCCCCAGACCAAGGTGATCGCCGCCAGCGCAACACCCGCGCAAATGAGCCAGAACACGCATAAATCCGCACGTTCGCGCCGATGCGGGGCGCTGTGGCTTTGCACAATTGCCGCACGGACCTTCGGTAGAAGCAACAGCATCAGTGGCCCGCCCAAAAGCCCCGTCATCGCCCCACTTGGCAAGGCCGGGCCACCCCCACGCGCCACCGCGATCAACGCCAGATCAATCACTCCCAGAAGCAGTGCACCGATACAGGCCCCCGCCAGCAAGATTTGCCCGGGACGGCGCGCCCCCAACCGGCGCGCCATCGCAGGCGCGGCAAGCCCGACAAAGCCCACCAGCCCCACCTCGGCCGACACCGAGGCCGACAGCCATACCGCCAAAAGCAGCACACCCGCACGCAGCCACGCTACCGGCACGCCAAGCGCCACGGCCGTTTGCGATCCCAACGCCATCACGGCAATCGGGCGTAACATCAACCGCGCCCCGATCGCACCACAGGCCAGCACCGCGCCCATGCGCCAGATGCCTGACCAATCCTCCCGGACCAGCGATCCACCGGTCCATAGAACCAACGATAACAGATAATGCCCCTGCGACAGCGTCACCGCAGTTGAAACTGCACCGGCCAAAAGCCCGATCAACATCCCCGCAATGGTCACACCGACAGGTGCAAACCCTTGCCGCGCCGCCAAAATCATCACGATCCCCGTGGTCAGCGCCGCGCCAGCAAAGGCCACAGGCCCACGTCCCCACAACAAAACATCGGGCATCAAGATCGTGGCGCAAACCAATGCCAATTGCGCTCCACCTGCCACGCCCAATGTGGTTGGGTCCGCCAATGGATTGCGCAAGACCGCCTGCATCAACGCGCCTGACAGGCCCAAAACGGCACCCACCAGTAATGCCAAAACCAATCGCGGCGCAAAACCAAAGGCAAATCGCAATTGATCCAGGCTTAGCTGTGCGGCCGGGGTCAGCGGGCGCGGCCAATCCGGTATTGGCACCATTGCCTGCGCCATCCACATCGCACCCAGGCACCATATCATCGCGCCCAAGCCAACATATCGCCATAAGGTCATTGAATGACCCCCGCCACCAATGCCCGCGCAAACCGTAACGCCGAGGCCATACCGCCATAGGGGTTAGACGGGGAAATCCATGTCACCTGCCCAGATGTCACCTGCGGCAAACGCGACCAGAATATATTCTGCGACAAACCTTTTGCGACGCTGGGCGGAACCTCTCCGACGACCAATAATCGTGCGGGGGCAAAATCAAGCAACCGGTCAATCGGCACCGGGGCGTTAAAGCCGAACTGCGTGTGTTCACGCCAGATATTGCGCAGACCCAAGCGGTCGACCACACCACCGTACAGGCTGTCTGCACCAAAAATCTGCACATGGCGTGCATCGCCAATCGTTACCACACAAACAGGCGTGGCAGCATAGGATGCGACCTGCGCGGCCAGCTGCGAAAACTCTGCCTCGGTCTGGGTGGCCAGGGCCTGATCTGCGTCCTGATCCCCGACAGCCCGCGCCAATGCTGTTTGCGCCGCACGCAGCCGCGGCAAAACCGCGGAGCCAGGCACAAAAAGATCGGGCACCAGAACCGGTGCAATTCGCCCCAACTGCGGCCCGATAAACCCATAGAAATTGGATGATAGCACCAGATCAGGTGCAAGCATTTGCAACGCCTCAAAATTGGGACCACCGCGCAGGCCCAGATCGGCGCAGCCCGGCGGCACAACACATGCTGTGGTTTTGCGAAACTGAATCAGTTCGGCTATGGCGACGGGCGCATGCCCCAGCGACAGCGCGGTTTCGGCCATCGCCCAATCCACCGCAACCAGCCGCCTTGACACGCCCGCGCGCACCGATCCCCCGACCATCAAGCCCAGTAAGCCGCTTGTCAAAGCGCGGCATAATCCACGCCGAGAGATCTGCGCCCGTCCCATTGTCAGAAATCGTATGTCAGGCTGGCAGCAACCGTGCGGCCATCGCCGTAATAGGTGCTTTGAAATCCAACAGCCGAAACATAGGCCTTATCTGTCAGATTGCTGATATTCAACCGCGCCGTGGCGCCCATCCAATCATAGCTGACGCCAAGATCGACCAATGTCACCGCATCCAGCGTCTGCGAATTGGCATTGTCCGCCCAACGTTCGCCAATATAGCGCAAACCACCACCCAGCGTCAGACCATCAAACATGCCCTGCGCGATATGATAAGATAACCAAAGGCTTGCACTGTGGTCCGGGGTATTGGACAGCGCATTGCCGGCATTTTCGCCCGAATCGATGCGGCTATCAGCATAGGAATAGGCACCGTGCAGCGTCCAGCCCTGTGCCAATTGCGCCACGCCTTCCAATTCCAGCCCGCGCACATTGGCCTGACCCACCTGCACCGTCTCCGACACGCCACCAATCATCACATTACTGTTGCGGTTCGTCTCAGTCAGATCATAGATCGCAGCACTGAAGAAGCCGTCAAAACCCGTGGGTTCATATTTCGCACCCAGCTCCCATTGTTTGCCTTTGGTGGGTTTCAGCAGCTTACCATTCAACGCGGTATCAGCCTGCGGCGCAAATGAGGTCGCATAGGACAGATAGGACGATACGCCACTGTCCCACACATAGCCCAGACCAACACGGCCCGTTGTTTCGCTATCATCGCGGTCCAGATCGGATGTGCTATAATTGGTCACATTCTGCCCGCGTTGGCGGTTCCAATCATGACGCAGCGCAAGCGATCCGCGCCAATTGCCCAACTCCAGCTCATCCAGAGCATACAGACCAACCTGCGTGACATCGACATTCTTATCTGCCGTATACCACGGCGCGCCGATCGTCACATTGCCATAGCTGGGGTTGGCATAGTCAATGCCACTGGCCGTCGACAACCCCGTAAGCGCCGATTCAGAGAACCGCCGCGCGTCCAGACCCAGCGTCAGGTTATGTTCTACCGCGCCGGTCTGCATCTGACCTTGCAAACGCGTATCTGTGGTCAGGGACCAAGTGTCCTCAGACTGCGTTAAATAGCTGCGCGGCACCATCGTGCCCGTGGGGGTGCCCACGCTAAGCGTGCCGTAATCCCAGGTGAATTTTGAAAAACGCGTGCTGTTGGTCACGCTCCAGCCATTGCCAAAATCATGATCAATGATCACGCCAATATTGGCCATGCTGCGGTCGCTGTCATCGGCGCTGGTGTCGGCAAAATAGAACCCGCGCAACGCATCATCGGGATATTCCCCGACAAAGCTGTTGGGCACGCCCGTTGGCGCTTTGGGTTCGTCTTTCTGATACGACCCCAGAACCTGAACCGTGGTGTTATCCGTGGGTTGATAGGTGGTCGCGATGCCCAGGTAGCCATGCGGATTGTCGAATTCTTCAACCTCCCCCTTGGTATTGGACAGCTTCCCGGTCAGGCGATAGGCGAATGTATCGGACACCACGCGATTGCCATCGGCAAAAACCGCAGCAGAGCCATTGTTGTCAAAGCTAGTGCCAATTTGCGTCGACGTATCCACCAAATTCGCGCGTTTTTGCACCAGATTAAGCACGCCTGCCGGCGAGGCCGCGCCAAACAGAACCGAGGCCGGCCCTTTCAGCAGCTCTGCGCGCTCAACCCCGTAAATTTCAAAGCTAGGCGCGCCATAATCGGGCCGGAAAGAACGCTGCAACCGCAGCCCATCCAGATAGACGTTATTTTGCAGATCATAGCCGCGCAGATAGAAACTATCGAAACGCGGATCATTACCATAGTTTTCGGTCACAACACCGGCGGTGTAACCCAATGCCTCGGCGATATTGCTCGCGCCCTGATCTTCAATCGCATCCCGCGTGATCACCGCGACAGAGCCTTGCTGTTCAAGGATCGGAGTGCCGGTTTTGGTGGCCGCGCTGGTCGTGGCAACATAGCCGGGGGTGGCAGCGGTTGGATCGGCTTGCCCTTCAACGACAATCGGCGCAAGCGCAATATCCTCTTGTGCATGAGCTGCACCGATTTGCAGCGCAAGCGCGCTGGCGCTCAGCAATAACAAAGGCAATTTTGAGGTTTGTGGCATGACAGCTCTCACAAGAAATTAGATCGATGGACGGATTTCCCGAGCGTTTAGATCAAGAATTCACTCACGTCTTGAACCAGACCACCGCACCTGCAACAATTTCACCGCATCCGCCGACGCCATTGTGAAGGCGGCTGACCAAACCGCGCCCGAAACATGCGCGACAAATGCGCCTGATCGGCAAAACCCGTGGCATAGGCAATATCGGCCAGATGCATCGATGGGTCGGTCATCAGATCGCGCGCTGCCTGTAGGCGCATCTGCGCGACATATCGTAGGGGCGTTTCGTCAAAGCTGGTTTTGAATGCGCGCGCGAACCAACTTTCCGACAGGCCGACAGCCTGCGCCATCTGCGCAACCGTGATCGGCTGCCCCAAATGCAAATGCAAAAATTCGATCAATGCTGCACGATGGGACGCGGTCAGCCCGCCCTTTGGCAGATCACCGCCTTGCGCATCCGCCTTCGGGCCCAGCACGTCGCCCAACAATGCGGTCAATAAGCCGTCCAGCATCAGATCAGTGCGGGAGGGGGCTTCAACCTCGGCTGCGGCCATTCGCGCCAAGGTCAAAAGCTGTGACCGCTCCGCAATAAGATGGGTGTCATGGCTGGCCGTCGACAGTTGGGACAACCGCTGCCCCAATGCGCCGCGTTCCAAATGGAAATCAATATGGCTTAGGGTTGCGGGGCGGTCCAGTCGGCTCCACAATGGCACACCTGCCGGGATGAATAGCGCACGCGGGCGCTCCAACCGTGCCTGATCTGTCTTGACTTGAAGCTGAGGCGGTTCCGCATCTAAAAAGACCACCAATCGCGGATCGGGAGAGACATAAAACCCGCCGCCCCCCTGTTCGCCGGCGACATGCCAGACATCGGCCACAACCCCTGTCAGCCGCCGGAATGCCAGCGGTTGCAACGTCCGAAAACGCGACACTTCGGCCCGCATCTGCGGACGAAATGATGGTGTGGTATACGCGAAGGCCATAGCGCGGTCTTTCAAATATAAGCGGATCGCCAATACCTGACTAAAAAGATAAGAAAATTCAACTCGTCTAATTCGATAGGTGTGCGACCTGCGTCACACCCCATACAGGGCCGCAATCGCGACGGCAGCTACCTCCCTGAAATCTCAGGCCACTTTGGCGCGTGATGCCTGCGCACTGTCAATCTGAAAGATCGCCACTTCAGCCACCAAAGAAGACGTTTCACTGCGCAATGTCGCAATCGCTGCATTGGTTTCTTCGAACATGGCAGCATTTTGCTGTGTGCTGCGGTCCAATTCATTCGTGGCTTTAGCTATTTCGCTGATGCCGACCTCGGTCTCTTTGGCAGCATTTGCGATCTGTTCGATCCGTTCAAATACTTTGCGAATGCCGCTGACGATCTCGGACAAGGCGGTGCCTGAAGCATTGACCATCCCGACGCCGCGGCCAACGTTTTCGCCCGATGTCGTAATCATCTCTGAGATTTCGCGCGATGCCTCTGACGAGCGCTGCGCTAAAGCCCGCACTTCGGATGCCACAACGGCAAAGCCCCGCCCCGCCTCGCCTGCGCGGGCGGCTTCAACCCCCGCGTTCAATGCCAGAAGATTGGTTTGAAAGGCAATGTCGTCGATGACTTGTAATACCCGCTCAATACGTTCCGACGAGGCCTGAATGGCCTCCATCGCGGTGATGGCGTCTTGCACCACCTGATGACCATGTTCGGCGCATTGCGTGATATCTTTGACCGTCACGCGGGCCTCACCACTGGAATTGGACACCGATGCCACGCTGCCCGACATCTGCTCCAAGGCTGATGCAGTCTGTTCCAACATGGCCGCATTCTGTTCGGATCTGCGGGCAAGGTCACCGGCAGCATCGCCGATCTCTCCGGTAGAGTTTTCGATCATTTGCGCCGATTGGTTAATCCCGTTCACCGCCCGTGCCAAAGCTTCACTGGCCCGATTGGCCGCATGGCACATTTCTGCAAAGATCCCATCGAATTCATCTGATAGGCGATAGGTCAAATCGCCGTCAGCCAGATGTTGCAACCCCCGCTGCACCGCAGACAATGCTTGATCGGTCGTATCACTGATCTGGTTCATGCCTTGGCAAATATCCGCAAAGACACCGATTTTCCCTGCCATATTGATGCGGTGAGTGAAATCACCACGCGCGCAGCTGGCGACGACACGATTGATTTCACCGATGACCGCCAATTCCGCCTGTCGCGCCTTTCTTTCCTCTTCGGTCACGCGCGCCTGCTGCGCGGCCCGCTCGTCGCGCAAGGCCTGTTTGCGATCTGCGTCTTCTTGCATACGCCGCATCTTATCTGCCGCCGCTTTGGCCTCTTGTTCTTGTGCGACAAGGATACTGGCGCGGAAATGCTCTAACGCAGTGCTGACATCAAGCATCTCTTGCAATGAGGAATTTGGAATAACGACATCCAACTGACCGCCCGACATTTTATCGGCCGCCATGATCACCCCGCGTACATCATGTGACACGCGCTGGATTGCGCGGCGCCCCAGTATCAATGTTACAAACAACCCGGCTACAGACACAAACGCCGCCAACAGCACCAAATTGCGCGCCCCGGCACGAATGGCATTGGCGCGAGCGATAATATGGTCCGCCAGGCGGTTTTCCATCTGTTTCATCTGCGTGATGCGTTCTGAAGCGGCGGCGAAAAATTCCGGACCCGTAACACCCTCCAGTGACCCGGTTTGCGGAAAGGCCAAAGCCACATCGCGCATAGTCTGCAATGTCTTGGTGGCCTCTGCATTGTCAATCTGCGCCAGCCAGCCCAGCTGTTCGTCATCGGCATATCTGCGGAAAAAGGTAAACCCAAGCTCTTGCTGCGCAATCAATTTATCAAGCACCATTAACCGCGCCACATCAAAGCCACCAACAGCAAACCCGCCCGACCCGACCGCGCGTTCGATGCCAGCACGTTCCTTCGCCGCCAAAAAGGATGAAAACCCCGAAACAGCCGATGCGATCTCGGCCTGGGCGCTTTGGGCGCCAATATTTCCAATGATGCTCAACGCTTGCGCGTTCAATCCGGTGTAATATTCAACCGCATCCTTTGGCGAAATCGTTTGCGCATCTACTTGTATACGCAAGGCCGGGCGGCGCGACAAATCCTGCTGCATCTGAGCCAGGACCGTACCGACCTTATCGCTGATATCGCGCTGGGCGGTGGTGTCGAGCACCGTGCGAAGCTGTGCGCTGCGCTCATCGGTTTTGTCACGCTGTGCCGCCAGCTCTGGCCCGAATTGTGCCCCCCTGGAGTTTAAAAACAAGCTGGTCGCGCCGCGTTCGCGCTGTTGTTCATGTACCAGATTGCTAAGCGCGGCCACGACAACCATTTGCCGCGACACCCGCGACGCATCCGACCATATACGCCAGTTTTCAACGATCAGCATACCGCCTGTGATCATAATGACCCCCAACGGGATCGCCAGCACCGCCCAGATTGTGGCCCCAAGGCTCCGGGATTTCACAGCCGTCATTCACATATCCAATTTTGTGATCCGCTTTCACATTGGCCTACACCCATTCGGGTTAACGCAACCTGTGCATTTTTTTGCGAGCGACACCAGCAACCTTGGATTGAAAAATATTCCTATTAAATTGCAATGGGTAAGATATTGATGACGGGCCAATTTGGCCCGCCAAATACTGCGTAAAATTGAAACAAAACCCCGACTCGTGGCCTATTTCGGGAAGGCCATCGGCCAAGGGCGCATTTTGGGCCGCAGCTGTTCATACAGCTTAGCGACCTGCAATACGCCCAGATCATCAAACCGACGACCTGCAATCTGCAAGCCCATTGGCACGCCATTGCTGTCATATCCGCAGCAAACCGTGACGGCGGGTTGCTCGCTTAGGTTATAGGGTAAGGTGAAGCCGATCTGATCCATCGCGCGGTTCACATCATTAGTTACATAACCCCATTGCGCCGGAAAGCTGGTATTGGCGGCCACCGGCGATATCATGAAATCATAGCTATGGGTGGCTGCAACTGTGCGCGCGCGGATCTCAAGCGAGGCGGTGTAATCGGCAAAGCCTTGCATGGCAGTCCACTCCCGTGCCGGGGCGACCCATTCCATGAACAATGGCAGGACTTTTTCGCGCTGATCAGGCCGAAGTGCCGCGACATCTTGGGCGCCACGAATACGCCAAAAACGATCCAGCGCGTGCAATAGCTCATCGCTCATCCATGGGTCGACATATTCAACAACCGCCCCGGCGGCTTCGAACAATTTCGCGGCGGCTTGCACCGGGGCGATCACCTGCGGATCAAGATCCATACCGCAGCCTGCGTCCAACTGCAGCCCAATCACCTTGCCCGTCAGATCAATGTCCAAATCCGTCCATTGGATTGCATTGGCCGGCAGGTTCATATGGTCGCGCCCTGTCGGGTCTGGGCGCGACAACACACCCATCATCATCGCGCAATCCGCTACCGTGCGGGTCATCGGCCCCGCCGCGCGCCCCATATAGGGCGGTGCAATCGGCACTCGGCCAAGCGACGGCTTCAATCCCACAAGCCCGTTCCATGCCGCCGGGAACCTGACGGAACCGCCGATATCGGTGCCCACATGCAGCGGCCCGTAGCCCGCCGCACCGCCCGCCCCTGCCCCCGCGCTGGAGCCGCCGGGGTTCATCGCCGTATTCCACGCGTTGCGTGTCAGCGGGTGAAAAGAGGATAGACCCGACGACATCGCACCATATTCAGGCATGGTGGTTTTCGCGGTAATGATCGCCCCAGCCTCCCGCAGGCGCGCAGCCGGTGGCCCATCTTCTGTGGCCGGCACCAGATCCGTCGCGGCCGTTCCCAAAGGCACTGGCGTGCCTTTGGTGGCGATATTTTCCTTAATCGTCGCCGGCACACCATCCATACAGATCCCGCCTTGCGCAATTTGCGTGCCTTTCAGCCAGCGCGCCTCTGACTGTTGCGCCGCGGCAAGCGCCGCTTCGGGGTCAAACGCATAGGTCGCGTGCAGCGTAGGTTCGCCCCGCTCAATCTGGGCGATGACCGCCTGCGTTACCTCTACCGGGGACAAGTCCTTTGCCCGATAGGCCGCCACCAGTTGCGTCGCCGAGAGTTCATGCAAAGCCGTCATGCGATATCCTTCCAAATAAGCGGGCTAGGCCGGTTGTTCACGCACGACACAGGGCCAATCAGACTGAGTCGCCACGCATCGTATGTATTGATTAATGATACAGTTATAGTGTATGATGATCATTGAAATTCATCAAACGATCTGCACAACCCATAATCAACTGCCCAGCCTCAACAGCCAATTTCCGCTATGACCGCTGAATTTTCAGGCAAAGCGTGAACGCCAAAGGACCGAAATTTGAGCAATTATTTTGATCGCCACGCCCTGTCACAGCCCGACCCTGATGCCGCCCCTGATCCGCTGTTCGTGCGTGCTGCCGCCCGCGCAATGCAGGTGATGTCGGCCTTTCATGATGTCGACCGCCCGCTTAGCCTGGGCGATATTGCTGCGATCACCGGGCTGGACCGGTCCACCACACAGCGAATTGTGCATACGCTGCGAAAGCTGGGATATATCAAACGCGACCGACATGACCGCGGATTTGTGCCCGGTGTCCGGCTGTATGATCACATTTTTGACGCGATGCGTATGGACCCTTTGATCCAGGCTGCAGTGCCCTTGTTATTGGATCTGCGCAGCCGGGTAGAAGAGCGAGTTGATCTGTCCCTTGTCGATGATACACGCTTGATTTACGCGACACGCCTACAGCCTAAGCGTGAAGTTTTGCACGCAATGTTGGTTGGCCTGAGCGTGCCGATGTCATGCACCTCATCTGGTTGGGCCGTGTTGGCGCATCTGCCCGAAGACGATGCCCGTGACATCTTGCGCCGGTCGGAAAAACGCGCCTTCACCGCGAAGACTTTGCTAGAAGAGGACGCGATTATGGAGCGCGTCGCCCAAGCCCGCTCGCAAGGTTATATCATCGCCACTGAACAGCTGCTTCCGGGTGAAATTGGCATCGCCGCCGCCGTTGTTAATGCGCAGGGCACCCCCGTGGGGGCGGTGACCATCACTGCGATCCTTTCCGATTGGACAGAGACGAATTTTGAACACGCGATGGGTCCCGCGCTGATGCAGACCGTGCGTGCGTTGAGCCGGCGCTAAGGAAGACTTGCCCCAAGGGAACCCTCTTGCGCCTCTGGTTTGACCGCTAATATGCAAAAATATTACCCACTTTGTAAACATGTCGACAATTTGGCGGGTTTCGCTTTTACTCTGCCACGCCACAGACAAGGCTGATGCCAGAACCTTGCACAAGACAAGGCCGTAAACATTCCAACAGATGCACCGACAGAGAGGATGCCTGATGACAGCTATTTGGAAGGGTTTGACCGTAGCTACGGCCCTTAGCCTAAGCACCGCCCTGCCCGCCCTTGCCGAGACGACGATCACCGCCGTGATGCACTCGGGACTGCGGGTGATCGACCCTGTGATCACCACCGCGCATATCACCCGCGACAATGCCTTTATGGTGTTTGACACGCTGGTCGCGCTGAATTCTGATTTCGAAGTCACGCCGCAGATGGCCGATTTTGAACTGTCCGACGATGGGCTGACCTATACATTCACGCTGCGCGACGGGTTGAAATGGCATGACGGCGGCGATGTGACCCCGGCCGATTGCATCGCGTCGATAAAACGTTGGATGCAGCGCGACGGCGGCGGGCAGATGATTGCCGATAAAATGCAAAGCCTAGAGGCAACCGGACCAAACAGCTTTGCGCTGACCTTAACAGAGCCGTTCCCCTATACGTTGGAAGCAATGGCCAAAGTTTCGTCATTGGCCCTGTTTATGATGCCAGAGCGTTTGGCAAATACCCCAGCAGATCAGGCGATTACCGAGCTGGTGGGCTCTGGCCCATTTAAATTCATGGCGGATGAATTTCAGCCCGGTGTGAAGGTCGTGTATGAGAAATTTGACGATTATGTTCCTTCTGACGGGCCGCAAAGCTGGTTCTCGGGTGCCAAGGTGGTCAATGTGGATCGTGTGGAATGGGTCACGATGCCGGATGCACAAACCACAATCAACGCGCTGATGAATGGCGAGATCGACTTTATGGAAGCCGTCCCGGTCGATCTGCTACCTATTTTGGATGGTATGCCAGATATCGACAATGCGGTTTTATCACCGCTTGGTTCGGTGGCGGTTGGTCGGATGAATTTCAAATACCCGCCCTTTGATGACATCAAAGTCCGCCAAGCCGCGCTGGCCGCAATGAGCCAGATCGACACATTGACTGCCCTGATCGGCAACCCGGACTATTTCAAGGTCTGCGGGGCGATTTTCGGCTGCGACACGCCGCTGGAATTTGCCGATGGATCTGAGGATCTGACCGCAGGCGGCAATGTGGATAAAGCCAAGGCGCTGTTGGCCGAAAGCAGCTATGACGGCACGCCAATCGTGTTGATGCAGCCCACCGATGTGGTGACACTGACTGCGCAACCGATCGTGGCGGCACAAAAGCTGCGCGAGGCCGGATTTGAGGTCGATATGCAGCCGATGGATTGGCAGACGCTGGTCACCCGCCGCGCGAGCCAGGCCGATCCTGCAGAAGGTGGGTGGAACATGTTTTTCACCAACTGGATCGTGCCCGAAGTGTCGAACCCACTGGCCAATATCATGTTGAACGGGCGGGGTGATAATGCCTGGTTCGGCTGGCCCGAAGATCCGGAGATCGAAGGCTTGCTGAGCGATTATGCCGCTGCAACTGATTTGGACGGACAAAAATCCGTAGCCGAACAGATTCAGGCCCATGTGATGGACAATGTGAATTACATCCACCTTGGTCAGTATTACTCCCCCTCGGCATGGCGTTCCGACACGTTGTCCGGTGTCAGCGAAGCCCCGTTCCCAATTTTCTGGGGCCTTGAGAAAAGCGTTTCAAACTGATCGTTTTGGCGATGACCGTGAGGGGCGCTGTGGCGGCCCTCACTTCCTGACCGGATCTGCCCTTCGCAGACCGTCCGACCGGAAGGACCCCCAATGCTTTATCTGTTACGCCGCGCGCTTGCCGCCATTCCGGTGATGCTGGTCGTGGCCGTCTTTGTGTTTTTGCTGCTGCGGCTTACCCCAGGCGATCCGGCTGCCATTCTGGCAGGCGATATGGCCACGCCAGAGCAGCTGGAGCGGATCCGAACCTCGCTGGGATTAAATGAGCCGCTGACCGTGCAATTCTTCGGCTGGATGGGTGATTTACTGCGCGGTGATTTTGGCACGTCGCTGATTTCGGGAAAGCCGGTATTGGATCTCGTCGCCGACCGGATGTGGCCCACAATCTGGATTGCTTTGATCACCATCACGCTTTCGGTCATCATTGCCGTACCAATGGGCGTAGTGGCCGCGTGGAAACATAAAACCTGGATTGATCATATCGTCATGACATTTTCGGTGTTGGGGTTTTCCATCCCGGTATTTGTCATTGGCTATCTCCTGATCAAACTCTTCGCCCTGGATTTGAAATGGTTGCCGGTGCAGGGCTATGTGGCGCCGTCCAAAGATATTGCGGGCTTTGCCGCGCGTTCCGTTCTGCCGGCGCTGACACTGGCGTCGATTTATATAGCGCTGATTGCACGGATGACCCGCGCCAGCTTGCTTGATGTGCTGGGCGAAGATTACGTTCGCACCGCCCGCGCCAAAGGGTTGACGGAAAAGCGCGTTCTGTTTCGCCATGCGCTGCGCAATGCCGCAGTGCCAGTGATGACCGTGATCGGGACCGGATTTGCCCTGTTGATTTCGGGCGTTGTGGTCACTGAATCTGTGTTCAACATCCCTGGTCTGGGACGGCTGACAGTCGACAGTATCTTTGCGCGTGACTACCCCGTCATTCAGGCGCTGATCCTATTGACCTCTGGCATCTACGTTTTGGTCAACCTGTTGATTGACCTATCTTATTCCCTTCTTGATCCAAGGATCCGCTACTGATGGCCGAGAAAACTTTGCGGGCTGCCTTTCCGATCTTTACCCGCAAGATCACCGCCCATGTGGGAATTGCACCGATCTTGGCCGCTGTTGTATTGGCATTGATCGTCCTGGGCGCGCTTTTGGCGCCGTGGGTCGCGCCACATGACCCGATCGCGCAAAACCCGATCATGCGGCTGAAACCACCGGGACCGGACTTCTTGTTGGGCACGGATGCCTATGGCCGCGATCTGCTGTCGCGGGTGATTTATGGCGCGCGTGTGTCGTTGCTAATCGGGTTGGGTGTGACCGTGATGGCCGTGGTTCTGGGGCTTGCAATCGGTCTGGTATCAGGCTTTTTCCGGGTCGCGGATGCGATCATCATGCGGATCATGGACGGGTTGATGGCCATGCCGTCGGTCCTGCTGGCAATTGCGATCGTGTCGCTGATGGGCGCATCGATCTGGACCGTGATGGCGGCGATCACCATTCCCGAAATTCCCCGCGTTGTGCGACTGGTCCGCTCTATTGTGTTGGGGGCGCGCGAGGAACCCTATGTTGAAGCAGCGATTTCGCTGGGAACTTCGATGCCGCGGATTTTGTGGCGCCACCTGATGCCCAACACATTTGCACCGCTGACGGTTCAGGCCACCTATGTCTGCGCATCGGCGATCCTGACGGAGGCGATCTTGTCCTTTCTGGGCGCGGGCGTCAGTACCGAAACCCCCACCTGGGGCAATATCATGGCCGAGGCGCGGATCTATTTTCAGCTGAAACCGTCCCTGATCTTATGGCCCGGTGTCGCGCTGTCACTGTGCATCTTGTCGATCAACCTTTTGGGTGATGCCGCCCGCGATATCTTGGATCCACGCATGGGCAAACGGGAGAATTGAGATGAGCATTCTGGACATCCAAGACCTGCATGTCAGCGTCGATCAGAAAGACGGCGCGACGGTCGTTCGCGGGATCTCGTTGCACATCAACGCCGGTGAGACAGTCTGTCTGGTTGGTGAAAGCGGGTCTGGCAAGTCAGTTTCGTCTTTGTCAACGATGGGCCTGTTGCCCAAAGGCACGCTGAAAGTGACATCAGGAAAAATCCTACTGGAGGGCGAAAACCTTCTGGATCTGTCGCCTGCACAGCTGCGCGACCGCCGCGCCAGCCGTATGTCGATGATCTTCCAAGAGCCGATGACCGCGCTGAACCCTGTGATGAAAGTGGGCGATCAGATTTCCGAGGTTTTGCAAGCCCATACCAAACTGTCCAACGCCGAGGCGCATACACGTGTGATGGAGATACTGAATCATGTCGGCCTGCCCGATATTGAACGGATTGCAAAATCCTATCCGCATCAACTGTCGGGCGGACAGCGCCAGCGTATCATGATCGCTATGGCGCTGATTTTGGAACCCAAGCTGCTGATTGCTGATGAACCTACGACCGCGTTGGATGTCACTACGCAAAAGCAAATTTTAAAACTTATCAAGGACTTGCAGGTCAAACATGGCACTGCGGTTTTGTTCATCACCCATGATATGGGCGTGGTCGCAGAAATTGCGGACCGGGTCTATGTGATGAACCGTGGCGATTTGGTCGAACATGGGCCGGTCATGGATATTCTGGCGCGCCCATCGAAAGACTATACGCGCAAGCTATTGGCCTCGGTCCCGTCCTTGGTACCGCGCAAGGCCCGGCCGGTCGTGGAACGCGCCACCGCGCTGGAGGTGACAGAGCTGAACAAAATCTACGGCAGCGGCGGGGTCTTTGCAAAATCCAAAACCACCCATGCCGCCCGCGAGGTCAATCTGAAGCTGAAAGCCGGGCGCACGTTGGGCATTGTGGGCGAAAGCGGTTCGGGAAAATCCACCGTCGCGCGCTGTGTAATGCGCCTGATCGATCCATCTTCGGGCGGAATCCGCGTCGGCGGAGAGCAGATTTCCGGGCTGAACCGCACCGGGCTGCATCCGCTGCGCAAAAAGACGCAAATGGTGTTTCAAGACCCCTACCGCTCGTTGAACCCGCGTATCAGTGTCGAAGACAGCATTATCGAAGGTCCAGTGAACTACGGCATGCCCCGTGCGGCGGCACGCGCCCGTGCTGCAGAGTTGCTGGAATTGGTGGGGCTGCCGGCCTCTTCTGCAGCGCGCTACCCGCATATGTTTTCGGGCGGACAACGTCAGCGGATCGCGATTGCCCGGGCCTTGGCGATGGAGCCTGACCTGCTGGTCGCAGACGAGGCGGTTTCGGCGCTTGATGTCTCGGTGCAAGCCCAGGTTCTGGACCTTTTGGCAGAGGTGCAAGAGCGCACGCAAATCGCGATATTGTTCATCACCCATGATCTGCGCGTGGCCGCGCAAATCTGCGATGAGGTCGCGGTGATGCAACGCGGGCAGGTTGTGGAATACGGGCTGACCGGCGCAGTTTTGGGTGCACCGCAACATGAATACACCCGGTCGTTGTTACAGGCCGCCCCTGGCCGGGATTGGGACTTTCCCAATTTCCGTCCTGTCGCAGCATAGGGTCACATATCATGGCACCAAAAATTGCAATTGCCGCATTCTTGCATGAAACCAACACCTTCGCGCCCAGTAAGGCGACATATGATGATTTTGCCCATGGCGGTGGCGCGGGCAGAATGTTACGCGGACAAGAGATCATCGACCATATGAGCGATGTAAATGCAGCCATTTCAGGTGCAATCCGATATGGCCGTGATGCGGGTTGGGACCTATGTCCGGCACTGGCCTGCGCGACATCGCCATCGGCCCATGTCACGATGGATGCGTTTGAACGGATCACCCACGAAACAATTGACCGTATCGTGGCCTTTGGCCCGTTGGACGGGGTGTTCTTGGATTTGCATGGCGCAATGGTCACCGAGCACCTGGACGATGGGGAGGGAGAATTTCTACGCCGTTTACGCGCCGCGATTGGCACGGAAATTCCTATCGTCACCTGTCTGGATCTGCACGCAAATGTCACGCAGCTGATGTTCAGTCATGCCGATGTGTTGGAAAGCTACCGCACCTATCCCCATGTCGACATGGCACAAACCGGGCTGCGCGGGGCGCGTGCCTTGGATGCGATGCTGACTGGCGCGCGGCCACAAAAGGCGATGCGCATAGCCCCCTATTTGTCGGCCATCGCGTGGCAATGCACGGCCGATGCCCCTGCAAAGGGGCTGTATGAACGCTTGAGCGAACTGGCAGGAAAAGATCGTCAAATGTCGTTCAACATGGGATTTCCGGCCGCTGATTTCCCCGAGTGTCAGATGAGCGTTCTGGCCTATGGTCCGGACGCAGACGACGCAGCCGATCAGATGATCGCCGCCGTCATCGCCGCCGAACCTGCGTTCAAGGGCCGCGTGTATACGCCCGAAGACAGCGTGGCGCAGGCAATGCGCATCGCGGCCACCGCGCCGGGGAAACCCGTGGTGATATGCGACACACAAGACAACCCCGGCGCCGGCGCCGATAGTAACACCACCGGAATGATCCGCGCGATGGTCACCGCCAATGCAAGCGGAGCCATCGGCAATCTTTATGATTGTGATGCAGCACTGGCGGCCCATCAGGCCGGTGTGGGCGCACAGATTACCGTGGCGCTGGGCGGGCAATCGCGGGTGGACGGCGATGCCCCCTTCACCGCGACATTCACCGTGACCCATCTGTCTGATGGCACATTCCCTGCACAAGGGCCGTATTATCGCGGAAAAACCATGAATATGGGCTTGTCTGCCTGCTTGCAGATCGATCAATTGAAGATCGTCGTCGTCTCGGCCAAGGCGCAAATGGCCGACCGCTCTATGTTCGCACAGGTTGGGATTGACCCGCAACAAGAGCCGATCCTGATCGTCAAATCTTCTAACCATTTCCGGGCCGATTTTGACCCGATATCCGCAGCCCTTCTGACCTGCGCGGCCCCCGGGCCGATGGCTGTGGACCCTGCTCTATTGCCCTGGACCCGCCTGCGCAATGGAATGCGCATGGGCGCCTTGGGTCCGGCCTTTCAAAACGATAGCACAAAGGAACCTGCCTGATGCCGGTGATCGACTATATTGCTGATTTCGCGGATGAGCTGACCGCCATTCGCCGCGACATCCATGAACATCCCGAACTGGGGTTTGAAGAGGTCCGCACCTCTGCGATCGTGGCGCAAAAGCTGACAGAATGGGGGATCACCATCACCACTGGCCTTGGCAAAACCGGCGTAGTCGGGGTGTTGGATGGCACGCGGCCAGGGCGCACGATCGGGTTGCGCGCCGATATGGACGCCTTGCCAATTCACGAAGAAACCAACCTGCCCTATGCATCAAAAACACCGGGCGTGATGCATGCCTGCGGCCATGATGGCCATACGACCATGCTGCTGGGGGCGGCAAAATACCTTGCCACACATCGAGATTTCGCCGGCCGCGTGGTATTCATCTTTCAACCCGCCGAAGAGGGGCTGGGCGGTGCACGCGCCATGATCGCAGACGGTCTGTTTGAGAAATTCCCCTGTGATGAGCTATATGGCATGCACAACTCTCCTATGGATCCGATGGGGGTTGCGGGACTACGCAAAGGACCCGCGATGGCAGGGTCGGATTTCTTTGACATCACCATCAAAGGGCGCGGCAGCCACGGCGCGCGCCCCGAAGACAGTATCGACCCTGTCGTGATCGCATCGGCCATGGTCACGCAGATGCAAAGCATCGTGGCGCGCAATGTCACCCCAACACAGCCCGCCGTTCTGTCGGTGACGAAAATCCATGGCGGCGACGCCTATAATGTGGTGCCTGAAACCGTTACGTTAGGCGGAACAATCCGCTTTTTCGATGCCGATACCGGTGCGTTGATTTCACAGCGGATCCGCGATCTTTGCGCGGGGATGGCGCAAAGCTATGGCTGTGACATTCATGTGGATCTGCGCAATACATTCGATGTGCTGATGAATGATGATACGCTGGCCGATCACCTTCTGGCGGCTGCGCAATCGGTCATCGGAGACGGTGCCACCCTGCGCGATGAGCTGATTATGGGCTCTGAGGATTTCGCAGATATGCTGCGGGTCGTGCCCGGCGCCTATTTGCATATCGGCCATGACGGCGATGTGCCGGTGCACAATCCGGGCTTTGTTCTGGATGATAAATTGCTGCCACTAGGCGCATCGATTTTCGCCAATCTGGTCCAAGCCCGAGGAGAGGCCGCATGAAGGATATGACCGCAACCAATTGGCAAGAGCTGGCCTTTGACACCGACGACATCATCACCGGGCTAAAGCCCTGGATCGAATGCGAAAGCCCTACATATGACGCACAGGCCGTGGGTAAGATGATGGACCTAGTGGCCGTGAAATGCGCCGAACTGGGCGCAACGATTGAGGTCATTCCCGGCTCTCAGGGGCTTGGCCCATCGGTGCGCGCCCGCTTTGCCCATCCCAAAATGGATCAGCCTGGCATCTTGATTTCGGGCCATTTTGACACGGTGCATCCGATCGGGACCTTGACTAAAAACCCATTCCGACGCGAGGGCGGCAAGGTTTATGGTCCTGGCATTCAGGATATGAAAGGCGGCAATTACATCACCTTAGAGGCGATCCGCGCGATTATTTCGGCTGGGATTGAAACCCCTTTACCCATCGTGGCGCTGTTCACCCCAGATGAAGAAATCGGAACCCCCGCCACACGCACCATGATCGAGGCAGAGGCAAAGCGGGCCAAATATGTGCTGTGTCCAGAACCCGCCCATGCCGATCTGGGCGTCTGCACCGGGCGGTATGCCATCGCGCGTTTCAACCTGACGGCCACCGGCAAACCCAGCCACGCAGGCGCCAATGTCAAAGGCGGCATTTCCGCCGTACGCGAGCTGGCCCGCCGGATCATCGAAATTGAAGAAATGACCTCTGAGGAATGCACGTTTAGCTGTAACGCCATCGCATCGGGGCAATGGGTGAATTGCGTACCCTCATTTGCTTCGGCTCAATGTCTGTCGATGGCGATGAAACAAGAAGATCTGGACGCAGGCGTGGAAAAGATGCTGGCGCTGAATGGCACACGAAATGGTGTGACCTTCACCGTGACGCGCGGCGTGACCCGGCCTGTTTGGGAGCCTGGTCAGCCAGGCACGATGGCCCTGTATGAAAAGGCCCGCGCAATTTCGCAATCTATCGGGCTGGACATGCCTCATGCCAGCGCGGGTGGCGGATCAGATGCCAATTTCACCGGAGCAATGGGCATTCCCAGCCTATGCTCATTGGGCGTGTTGGGTGATGGGCTGCATACATTGGACGAACATATCATCGAAGATATGATCGTGCCGCGCACCCGCATCATTGCCGGTTTGCTGTGCACATTGGAATGATCCCAACGCCCCGCCCGGCGCGTCAAAAACTGGGCGGGGTGCAGGCGCTGATCACATGGCACGGTTCGGCGCCCGAATTGCGAAAGCGATGCGGCAGGTGGCTGTCAAACGCATAGGCATCCCCCGGCCCAAGCAATTTGCGCTGCCCGTCCACCGTGACCTCTAAGCGCCCTTGCAGCACATAGCCGACCTCTTCGCCAAGATGGCTAAGCGGCACTTTCCCTGTATCCGCGCCGGGTTGATACTGCTCCACCAACATTTGCACTGCGCCGCCCTCCCCGATCTGGCGATAAGACACCCGGCCCCGGCCGATTTCGCGTAATTCATCAGCGGCAAAGAACACTTTGCGCGGCAGATCCGGTTCAAAGGCAAAAAATTCTGCCAAGCCAATCGGCACGCCATCCAAAATCCGTTTTAACGCACCAATCGTCGGATTGGTCTGACCGCTTTCAATCAAGGAAATGGTGGAATTTGGCACGCCGACCCGGCGTGCCAATGCGCGTTGTGACAGGTTGCGCGCCATGCGCAAAGCCCGCAACCGCCCACCGATATCCACATCTTCATCCGCCATCGCGCCCTGCCCTGTTCTACATGTTCATTCAGCGGCAACACTATGCGATCGAAGACCAAAATTCAAAGAGTTAGCAATAGTATAAAAAGGATTGTCGCCGCGGAAAAATTGTCGACACTTGTCAAAACCTCAAGAGGATCTCACGCCATGCTGACCAATGATCTGACCGCTGTAACCGAAGCAGACCGCGCCCATATTTGGCACCATTTGCTGCAACATAAATCATTGGAAACCAATGACCCACGCATCATCGTCAAGGGCGCGGGCATACGTGTTTGGGATCAAAAAGGCACAGAGCTGTTAGATGCGGTTTCGGGCGGGGTCTGGACCGTCAATGTGGGCTATGGCCGCGATTCCATTGCCAATGCTGTGCGCGATCAATTGATTGAATTACCTTATTTTGCAGGCTCGGCCGGATCAATTCCCGGATCGATTTTTGCCGAGCGACTGTTGACGAAAATGCCGGGCATGAGCCGGGTCTACTACGCGAATTCAGGATCAGAGGCCAATGAGAAGGTCTTTAAAATGGTCCGTCAAATCTCGGCCAAATACCACGGTGGTAAAAAATCCAAGATCTTGTTCCGGGAACGCGATTATCACGGCTCTACGCTGGGCACGCTGGCCGCCTGTGGTCAGCCTGAACGCGCCGCACAATACGGGCCGCTGCCCGGAGGCTTTATTGAAGTGCCGCATTGCTGCGAATATCGGGCGCAATGGGATGTGGAGAACTACGGCCAACGCGCAGCCGATGCGATTGAAGAAGTCATCTTGCGCGAAGGGCCAGATGAAATTGGCCTGCTGTGTCTGGAACCTGTCACCGCGGGCGGTGGCGTCATCGTGCCGCCTCAAGGATATTGGGAAAGGGTGCAGGAAATCTGCACCAAATATGACATCTTGCTGCATATTGACGAGGTCGTGTGCGGTATGGGGCGCACGGGCGTTTGGTTTGGCTATCAAAACTATGGGATTCAGCCCGATTTCGTGACAATGGCCAAGGGTGTGGCCTCTGGCTATGCAGCGATTTCGTGCTGCGTTACAACAGATGCGGTGTTTGAAAAATTCAAGGACTCCGAGGATCATCTGGGCTATTTCCGCGATATCTCGACCTTTGGAGGCTGCACGGCAGGGCCTGCGGCGGCATTGGAAAACATGCGCATCATCGAAGATGAAAACCTGTTGCAAAACACGCTGGATATGGGGGCGCGCTTTTTGTCTAATCTGAACGGGTTGATGGAAAAGCATCCCGTCATCGGGGATGTACGCGGGGCCGGTCTGTTCGTAGGGGCCGAATTGGTCACCGACCGTAGAACGAAAGAGCCCGTAGATGAAAAAATCGGCGCGCAGGTCGTGGCCGAAGCCGCAAAACGTGGCGTGATCATTGGAATCACCAATCGATCATTGCCCGGATTGAACAATACGCTGTGTTTCAGCCCTGCCCTGATCGCCACGTCCGACGATATCGATCAGATCACCGAGGCAGTCGACGGTGCCTTAACCGCAGTGTTTGGCTAATCCCCCAAGCCAATGCGCGGCACCTTGCCTGTGCGCGGTGCCGCAAACCCGTGAATGGGCTGCGAAAACACGGGTTCGCACAGGCGGAACCTGTTTTCGCCTTGCCACGCAGGCCCCTGATCAATAGAAAACGCGGGAATTAAGTTGCGGCCCCTTCGGACATTCCGTCGGGGCAGTCAAGAAAAAGGACATCATATGCAGGTCACCGAGACCCTGAACGAAGGCCTCAAGCGCGGCTACAAGATCACCATCACAGCGGCCGAGCTGGAAGAAAAAGTTACGGCAAAGCTGAAAGAAGCGCAGCCGGAAATCGAGATGAAGGGCTTCCGCAAAGGTAAAGTCCCGATGGCGATGCTGAAAAAGCAATTCGGCGAGCGCATGATGGGCGAAACCATGCAGGAATCGGTCGACGGCGCGATGCAAGAGCATCTTGAAAAGTCGGGTGATCGTCCTGCGATGCAGCCTAAAATCGAGATGGAAGGCGGCGAACAGTGGAAGCCCGGTGACGACGTTGTCGTGGCTGTAGAATACGAAGCCCTGCCAGAGATCCCCGAGTTTGATGCCGCTGGCCTGAAGCTGGAAAAGCTGGTTGTCAAAGCATCCGACGAAGCGATTGAAGAAGCGCTGAACGGTCTGGCCGAAAACGCTCAGAACTTTGAGAAAAAGCGCAAAGGCACCAAAGCCAAAGACGGCGATCAGGTTGTCATCGACTTTGAAGGTTTCGTAGATGGCGAAGCGTTTGAAGGCGGCAAAGGCGAAGACTATCCGTTGGTGCTGGGCTCGAACTCTTTCATCCCGGGCTTCGAAGACCAATTGGTCGGCGCAAAGCAGGAAGACGAGCTGGACGTAAACGTATCCTTCCCTGAGCAATATCAGGCTGAGCATCTGGCCGGCAAAGCCGCCGTGTTTAAATGCACCGTCAAAGAAGTTCGCGGCCCCAAAGCTGCGGAAGTTGATGACGAGCTGGCAAAGAAATTCGGTGCCGAAGATCTTGATGGTCTGAAAAAACAGATCGCTGAGCGTCTGGAAGCAGAATACACCGGTGCTGCGCGTCAGATCCTGAAGCGTGGTCTGTTGGACCAGCTGGACGACAAAGTGACCTTTGAACTGCCACCTTCTCTGGTTTCAGCGGAAGCATCGCAGATCGCGCATCAGCTGTATCATGAAGAAAACCCAGAAGACACGGGCCATGATCATGGCGCGATCGAGCCCACTGACGAACACAACAAGTTGGCAGAGCGCCGCGTGCGTTTGGGCCTGTTGTTGGCTGAGCTGGGCCGTAAGGAATCGGTTGAAGTCACCGATGCCGAAATGACCCAAGCCGTTATGAACCAGGCCCGCCAATACCCGGGCCAGGAACGCCAGTTCTTTGAATTCATTCAGCAAAACCCGCAGATGCAGCAACAGCTGCGCGCACCGATCTTTGAAGACAAAGTCGTCGATCTGGTCGTAGAAAAAGCTGACGTGACTGAAAAAGAAGTGTCGAAAGAAGAGCTTCAAAAAGCGGTCGAATCGCTCGACGAAATCTAAGTCGATTTTGATTGGAATTTTAAAGGGGCGGTCATTTGGCCGCCCCTTTTTGCATGCCCAGCCTCAGCCGCACAGCGCAAGACGAACCGCCCAAGATCGCGTCTTTTGCAAGGCATCTTCCTGAAGGTATGGCATGACATGCCCCAAAGCGGCCCCAAAATCGCCATCGATATTTAGCAAATATTAGGAATCTCGGACCTGCGCCTTGCGTGGTCTTGTCGGTAAAGAGGTTACGAATGACTAATATGTTGAGACGATCGTTGGTGCCTGCGATTGCACTGTCGGCGGGCATCGCCCTGCATGGCATTGCTCAGGCCGCAGTGATCCAGGAATATCCCCTGTCTAATACGTCCAGCGTGGACTTGAACCAAGACGGTGTTACGGATGTACAATTCAATGAAACCCTCACCAGCTTGGGGCGTTTTGTGATCACACATTCTTTGGAAGCTGCTGGAACGGGCAGCAACATGGTGTCGAGTGGCCGTCCACTGTCGGATGGGTTTGTAATTGACGGCACAACCGGTTGGAGCTCATCTGAAACGCTGTACAATTTCAATGTTGGCCGCGCATTGTTTGGTCGGAACGCACTTCGGGGCGCATGGGTCGAACGCGGAGGCTTGCGATCTGGCTACCTTGGGGTAGCGTTCGCGGCAGAAAATGGCGCAACCCATTATGGCTGGTTAGAGCTGGCGGCGGATGCGCTCGGCAACAGCCAGCTGGTCAGCTATGCGTGGGAAACCGTGGCAGGCGTGGGCATCGCGGCCGGGTCGACCGAAACCTTGGCCCCCGTGCCATTACCAGCGTCACTTGCGCTTTTTGGGACAGCCATTGGCGGCTTAGCCCTTGTAAAACGGCGCAAAAAGAAATCCTCGTAAAAATATGGTTTGATCCGGAGAACGGATCAAACCACCGCTTAAAAATGAAAAAAACCGCACCATCGCTGGCGCGGTTTTAATTTTTACATCAATCCGCTTAGGATCAATCTTCGTCAGACGCCGATGCATCGTCGGATGCGTAATCGTCGTCACGACCGGCAGCGCCGATATCGTCGAACAGGTTCGCCACTTCGAATTCGCCTTCGGCTTCTGCTTCAGCAGCCAGATCCTGAATGGATTTGCCCGATGCCTGCAGTTCCGCTTCTTCTGCCGAACGCGCAACGTTCAACTGAATGACAGCGTCAACTTCAGGGTGCAGCGCGACGTGAACGTCATGCAGACCAAGATCTTTGATCGGACGCGGCAGGGAAACCTGCTTACGGTCCACTGAGAAACCAGCCTCTGCCGCAGCATCAGCCGCGTCACGGGTTGTCACCGAACCATACAGCGCACCTGCGTCGGAGGCCGAACGGATAACGATAAACTGCTGACCGGTCAGCTTTTCAGCCGCTGCTTCAGCTTCTTTTTTGGTTTCAAGGTTGCGTGCCTCAAGCTGAGCTTTGCGATCTTCGAAGGACGCAATATTTGCGGCCGACGCGCGAAGCGCTTTGCCCTGTGGCAACAGGAAGTTACGACCGTAACCGTCTTTGACGGAAACGACATCGCCCATTTGACCAAGCTTGGCCACACGTTCCAGAAGGATGACTTGCATGTGCTTGACTCCTTACTTCACAGCGTAGGGCAGCAGAGCGAGGAAGCGAGCGCGCTTGATCGCGCGTGCCAGCTCACGCTGTTTTTTCGCCGAAACGGCGGTGATGCGTGCGGGAACGATTTTGCCGCGCTCAGAGATGTAGCGCTGCAGAAGACGTGTGTCTTTGTAATCGATCGCAGGCGCGTTATCACCCGAGAACGGGCAGACTTTGCGGCGACGGAAAAACGGTTTTGCCATGGTATATGTCCTTTCCGAAGATCAGCGACGTTCGCGACGGTTGTCACGCTCGTCACGTTTTTGCATCTGCACGGACGGGCCTTCTGCATGTTCTTCAACCTTGATGGTCAGAACGCGCATCACGTCGTCATGCAAGCGGCACAGACGCTCCATTTCCTGAACGGCGGCCGATGGCGCGTCGGTCTTCAGGAAGGCGTAGTGGCCTTTGCGGTTTTTGTTGATCTTATAGGCCATCGTTTTGACGCCCCAGTACTCGGATTCGACGACTTTACCGCCGTTATCTGCAAGCACCGTGGAGAAATGTTCGACAAGGCCTTCGGCCTGCGTGTTGGACAAGTCCTGACGCGCAATGAGGACATGCTCGTAAAGCGGCATATCTGCTCCTGTTTTCAAGGGCGGCTTCATAGGCGGGTTTACCCTTCCGCGCCCCGCCACGAGAGGCATCGCCGGTTCAGATGAACTGCGGAAGTTCGTGGTCCATACGCAAGACGTGCCAAAAACGCAAGGATTAAACGCCCACATGCGGGTAGCAATTGTCCCGGCTTACCCATCAGCCATAGCGGCACGATACCATGCGCGGATGGCAGCGCGTTCTTCGGGCTCCATAAAGCTAAGGTTGCCAGGCGGCATCGCGTCACTGACACCGGCTTGCAGATAGATCGCCTGCGCAGCCTGTGCAATTTGTGACGGGGTTTCCAGATGCACATCTTTGGGTGCTGCGCCGATACCATCATATCCTGGATCTTGCGCGTGGCACATCGAACAGCGCCCCATGATCATATAGGTGACATCTTCAAACCCTGCGGCATCGGCAAATCGCTGCGAAGCAGGAGTGTAGTCTTCCGCCGTGTCCCACGGATCGCCCTGCGCCTCTGCCCCAGCGGCAGACAGGGCCATAATCGCGGCAAAAAGCGCGGCGGTCACACCCCAAGTCCACCACAGATACCCGCCATGCCCATGATGCGTATTAAAGAAATGCCGGATCGAAACACCCATCAAAAACACCAAGGACGCAATCAACCAATTGTAATCATTAGCAAAGGCCAATGGATAATGGTTCGATAGCATTAAAAACAACACCGGCAAGGTCAGATAGTTGTTGTGCGTTGAACGTTGCTTGGCGATCTTACCATATTTCGGATCAGGCACGCGACCGGCCATCAAATCCGCCACAACGATTTTCTGGTTCGGGATGATCAGAAAGTAGACATTGGCCGACATAATCGTCGCAGTAAACGCGCCCAGATGCAGCAAGGCCGCACGGCCTGAAAACACCTGACTATAGCCCCATGCCATCACCACCAGCACAATGTATAAAAACACCATCAAGCGGGTGTTGTCCTCGCCGAACTTCGATTTACAGATCCAGTCATAGGCCAGCCAACCGATGGTCAACGACCCGGCCGAGATCAAAATCCCAACCCATACTGGCATCTCCAGCACGCGCGGATCTATCAGGTAAAACTCTGCCCCGGCCCAATAGACCAGCATCAACATGCCCAACCCCGAAAGCCATGTGATATAGCTTTCCCATTTGAACCATGTGAGCTCTTTTGGCATCGAATCCGGCGCGACCAGATACTTCTGGATATGATAAAAGCCGCCGCCATGCACCTGCCAGGCCGCGCCATGCACCCCATCGGGCGCATTTGCCTCGGGCCGTAATCCCAGATCCAAGGCAATGAAATAAAACGAGGAGCCAATCCAGGCGATCGCGGTAATCACATGCAGCCAGCGCATGGCAAACTGCGCCCATTCAAGCCAGAACGTATAATCCATTGGTCCCCTCGTAAAACCCATGCTGTTACACTGACCTTGGCCAAGCAGCTCTTACGCAGCAAGCGGTTGTCGCGCCAGGGTGGCCAGAGCAAATTATCTTCGCATGAATTATAGACTGTGTCGCCTAAATTTTATGCGACACAGAATATCACGTCACGCTTAGCTGCCGCGATAAGTCGACATGCCATAGGGCGACAGCAACAACGGCACATGGTAATGCGCCTGGGCATCATTGATCCCAAACCGGATTGGCACCTGATCCAAAAACAGCGGCTCTTGATTGACTTGGCTGCTACCACGAAGGTAATCACCGGCGTTGAAGATCAACTCATAAACACCTGTTTTAAAATCACCTTTAGGCAATATCGGGGCATCCGTCCGCCCGTCGTCATTGGTCGTCATCCGCGCCAATTCGACTCGGTCTTCGCCCACAATCCGAAACAAGGTGATCTGCAGCCCCGCCGCCGGGCATCCACGCGCCGTGTCCAAAACATGTGTTGTTAAATATCCGCTCATCATACCCTCCATGTCCTTTGACACAGTGGCGCGCCTGTGCCCGCGCTGCAAGCACCCCTCTTGCAACCGCCCAAGATTTAGGCCTTTCATCAGGGGATGAAGGAGAGCCAGATGACCCGATACCCCCGTGACATGCGCGGCTATGGAGCCAATGCGCCAGATGCGGCATGGCCCAATGGTGCCAAGCTCGCGATTTCTTTGGTACTGAATTACGAAGAAGGCGGCGAGAATAACATCTTGCACGGGGACGCCGCATCCGAGGCGTTCTTATCCGACATTGCAGGCGCCGCGATGTGGCAAGGCCAGCGACATTGGAACATGGAATCAATCTATGAATACGGGGCGCGGGCCGGATTTTGGCGGCTGCATCGGCTGTTCACAGGGTTGAACCTGCCGGTCACGATTTACGGCGTGGCCACCGCGCTTGCACGCAACCCCGAACAAGTGGCTGCGATGCAATCGGCAGGCTGGGAAATCGCCAGCCACGGATTGAAATGGGTCGAACATAAAGACATGCCAGAGGCCGAGGAACGCGCGCAGATCGCGCAAGCCATCCGCCTGCACACCGAGGTCACCGGCAGTCGTCCGCGCGGCTGGTATACCGGCAGATGCAGCGCGAATACCGTGCGCCTGACGGCCGAGGAAGGCGGGTTCGACTGGATCTCTGACACTTATGATGATGACCTGCCCTATTGGCGCGAAATGGGGGAGCGCGATCAGCTGGTGATCCCTTACACACTGGAAGCCAATGATATGCGCTTTGCCACAGCGCCGGGATATATCGAAAGCGAGCAATTCTTTCAGTATCTGAAAGACAGTTTCGATGTGCTGCATGCCGAAGGGGAGGCAGGTCAGGCCAAGATGTTCTCAATTGGGTTGCACAACCGCCTGATTGGCCGTCCGGGAAAGCTGGCAGGGCTGAAGCGATTCTTGCTTTATGCGATGGCGCGGGGCGATGTCTGGTTTGCGACCCGTGGTGAAATTGCCGCACATTGGGGAACCCATCACCCCCATATTCGCCGCGAACGCCCCAGCCAGATGACGCAAACGCGGTTTGTCGAGGCCTTTGGCGCGATCTATGAACACAGCCCGTGGATTGCACAGCGCGCCTATGGGTTAGAGCTTGGCCCCGCGCATGATTGCACCGAAGGCGTGGCCTCGGCGCTGGCGCGGGTATTTCGCACCAGCACCGACCAAGAACGGCTTGGGGTTTTGACCGCCCATCCAGATCTGGCCGGAAAATTGGCACAGGCAAAACGGTTGACCGCCGAAAGCACCTCGGAGCAGGCCAGCGCCGGGTTGGATGCGCTGACAGATGCCGAACGCGATGAATTTGAACGGCTGAACACTGAATATGTCGCACAGTTTGGCTTTCCGTTCATTATCGCGGTAAAGGACCATGACAAGGCATCAATCTTGGCGCAGTTCCAGTCACGGCTTCGCAATACGCGGGACGTGGAATTCGCCCAAGCCTGCCGGCAAGTAGAGCGGATCGCCTGGCACCGCTTGCACGCAATGGATCTTTAAGGCGCTGATATGAAATTCGTACCGACCTATTACGCCCCGACGGGGGGCTTGCCCGATCAAAACCAACGCGCGCGCGAAAGGGCGCATTTCACCGAAAGCTATGCGGTTATTCCGCGCGGCACGATGTCCGATATTACCATCTCATACCTACCGGGATGGGATAAATCCCGTGCATGGGTTTTGGCGCGGCCATTGACCGGGTTTTCAGAAACATTCGCACAGCTGGTGGTCGAGGTCGCGCCGGGTGGCGGATCAAAGCAGCCCGAACCCGATAAGGATGCGCAGGGCGTCATTTTTATTTTGGAGGGCCATCTGCGCGTCACGATCAAAGACCAGACATATGAGCTGGACCCGGGTGGCTATGTCTATCTGGCACCGGGGGAGGATTGGACAATCGCCAATACCGGCGACACGCCCTCTACATTGATGTGGGTGCGCAAAATTCATGAACGCGCCCCCGGCATTGATCTGCCCGAAAGCTTTGTGACCGCCGATAAAAACATCACACCGATCGAGATGCCCGACACCGCCGGATATTGGTCCACCACGCGCTTTGTCGACCCGTCCGATATGCGCCATGATATGCATGTGAATATTGTGACATTCATGCCCGGCGGCACGATCCCCTTTGCTGAAACCCATGTGATGGAACATGGGTTGTATGTGCTACAAGGGCGTGGTGTTTATCTGCTCAACCAAGACTGGGTCGAGGTAGAGGAAGGCGACTTCATGTGGCTGCGCGCCTTTTGCCCGCAAGCCTGTTATGCGGCGGGACGCCGACCGTTCCGGTATCTGCTGTATAAAGACGTGAACCGTCATGTGAACCTGCGGGGAATTTTCTCGCGCTAGATCAAAGTCTGGCCTGGCCTAATCAAAGCCCGCTCAAAGAATCTCCAGAATGGCTTCGGGAGGGCGACCGATCCGGGCCGCTGTTTGGGTCAGCCCGATAGGCCGCTCAATCCATTTGGGTTGTGCGGCCAATGCAGAAAATATCGTCACTGCATCGGACCCGTGATCCAGCGCGTCTTGTCCGCCCGCTTTCGCTTGGCGGACGTCCTTCCAGCGCACCATATCCGCAGCTGGACAGCCCAGCTTTTGCTGGACCTCCATCAGCTCGGTCACCGTTGGTACATCTTGCAGATAAAGCCGCACGTCCACCACCTGCCCCGCCTGTTCCAACAGCGTCAAGGCCGCGCGCGACTTTGAGCACCGCGGATTGTGCCACAGCGTTACAGCCATGCGTCCCGTCCCGTTCCAACCGCTTGATCTATGGTTGCAAAGCCATCGCGTTCCAGCAGCGCATCCAACCCTTTAGCGATACGGCCCGCCAATGACAGTCCTTCGTAAACCAACGCGGAATAGACCTGAACCGCGCTTGCCCCGGCACGGATCTTTTCATAGGCCTGTTCGGCGGAGCCTACGCCCCCCACACCGATCAATGGTACTTTTCCGTCCAATTTTTGACTAAGCTGTGCCAAAACACGGGTGGATTTTTCAAACAAAGGCGCACCGGACAGACCGCCTTTTTCCTGCGCATAGGGGCCCGACACTTTGTCCCGGTCCAACGTGGTATTGGTAGCAATCACACCGCTGATGCCCGAGGCAATAGCAACCTCTGCGATTTGCGCAATTTCATCTGGCTTCAAATCCGGAGCGATTTTCAAGAAAATCGGAATTGGGTTGGCCAAGGCGCTGCGTGCCTCCATGACACCTTCCAACAGGGCCGAAAGGGCTGCGGCCCCTTGCAGATCGCGCAATTGTTCGGTGTTGGGCGAGGACACATTGACCGTCGCAAAATCAACATGCGGTCCGGCGTGGGCCAGAACCTGCGCGAAATCGGCGCTGCGGTCCACGCTGTCCTTGTTTGCCCCAAGGTTCAACCCGACAGGCACGCCCGAAGGGCGGGCGGCAAGCCGCGTCGTGATCGCGCTCATCCCCTCATTGTTAAAGCCGAAACGATTGATCACTGCACGGTCTTCGGTCAGACGAAACAGACGCGGCTGCATATTGCCCGGCTGCGGCCGTGGCGTCGCCGCGCCGACCTCTAGAAACCCGAAGCCCGCCCGCATCAGTGGCGCCACGGCCTCGGCATTTTTGTCATAGCCTGCGGCCAGACCTACCGGATTTGGCAAGGACAATCCCGCCACCTGCGTCGCAATCCTTGCGGAGGTAAACACCCCTGCCAAGGGCACGACACCCGTATTCAGCGCCTTGATCGACAAACCATGTGCGGCCTCTGGGTCCAGCCTATGCAGCGCGAACAACCCGGCGCGTTCGATGATATTCATGTCATATCCTTTGGGAAAGCGTGGGTGCCACCGATCAGCGGCAAATCATAACGCGTCACGACATCGTCCAGTCGCAGCTTTCGATACAGATGTGGGAACAACGCCCCACCGCGCGAAGGCTCCCATATCAGCGCCTCCATTTTATCGGCTTCACAGGCCAGCAGCACCAGCCCATCTTCCCCTGCAAAATGTTTCGCGGCGGTTTCTTGCGCCTGCGCGGCGGTCGAGAAATGAACATAGCCATCGGCCAGATCAACAGGCGCCCCCGCCGTTTCACCGGCGGCTTCAAAGTTCAGCCACTCTGGCTGGCGGAATATTTTATAAATCAGCATGAGACACCCAATGACCTTTGCCACAAAAATAATCAATCCAGAGCCTGAGTGCATCTGTCATTTTACCGTCACGCAACGAAAGCACAGTAGCGCGGCAATCGGGTTTTGACAGTTTGGTCAAAGTAACGAGACTGTAAAAGATATATGACAGAATCTCCGGAGGGATCTATGAAGACGCGCTTTCTTGCAGGCACCGCAGCCGCACTTGGCCTGATGGCCGGTGCCGCCCAAGCTGATTACACGCTAACGGTTCTGCATACCAATGACTTTCACGCGCGGTTTGAGCCGATCAGCAAATATGATTCGACCTGCGGCTCAGAGGACAACGCAGCCGGGGATTGCTTTGGTGGAACTGCACGTCTGGTGACCGCCGTTGAAGAGGCCCGTGCACGCGCCGGAAATTCCATCCTTGTGGATGGCGGTGACCAATTCCAAGGCACGCTGTTCTACACCTATTACAAGGGAAAGATGGCCGCCGAATTCATGAATAAGCTGGGCTATGACGGGATGACTGTCGGCAACCACGAATTCGACGACGGGCCAGAGGTTCTTGCCGGTTTCATGGATGCGGTCGACTTCCCGGTTCTGATGTCCAACGCGGATGTTTCAGCAGAGCCCGCGCTGGCCGATAAGCTGATGAAATCCACGGTAATCGACGTGGGCGGTGAAAAGATCGGCCTGATCGGCCTGACACCGGAAAACACCGACGAACTGGCAAGCCCCGGCCCCAATGTCACCTTCTCTGACCCCGCACAGGCCGTGCAAGGTGAGGTCGACAAGCTGACCGCCGAAGGTGTCAACAAGATCGTTGTGCTGTCGCATTCGGGCTATGATGTTGACAAGATGGTGGCCGAGAACACCACCGGTGTGGATGTGATCGTGGGCGGTCACGACAATTCGCTGCTGGGTGATATGGATGGCGCGAAAGGACCTTATCCTACGATGGTGGGTGATACTGCGGTGGTGCAGGCCTATGCCTATGGTAAATTCCTGGGCGAGCTGAACGTCACATTTGATGATGATGGCGTCATCAAAACCGCAGCCGGCGCGCCGTTAATCATGGACGCTGCCGTGACCGAAGACGAAGGCACTGTCGCGCGTATCACGGAATTGGCCCAGCCATTGGAAGAAATCCGCAACGAGGTCGTGGCACAAACCGCCGCACCAATTGACGGATCGCGTGACAACTGCCGCGCGAAGGAATGCGAGATGGGCAACCTTGTAGCCGATTCCATGCTGGACCGAGTAAAAGATCAGGGCATTCAGATCGCGATCGCCAATGGCGGCGGGCTGCGGGCCTCGATCGACGAAGGCGAGGTAACGATGGGCGAAGTGTTGACGGTCCTTCCGTTCCAAAACACTTTGGCCACCTTCCAGGCATCAGGTCAGGTGGTGCTCGATGCGCTTGAAAGCGGCGTAGGCCAGATTGAAGAAGGGGCGGGACGTTTCCCACAGGTATCGGGCGTGACCTTCACAATCGACGCTGCCGCAGACCCCGGCAGCCGCGTTTCTGACGTGATGGTAGATGAAGATGGCGAATGGGTGGCACTGGATCCGGCAAAAACCTATGGCATCACCACCAATAACTATGTTCGCAACGGTGGCGACGGCTATAAAATGTTCATCGATGGCGAAAACGCCTATGATTACGGCCCTGATTTGGCGGATGTCGTGGCGGAATATTTGATCGAGAACGGTCCGTATACGCCCTATCTGGACGGCCGCATCACGCTGAAATAACGCTATAATTTTTAGCATCCACGGGGGCCATGGGGAAACCTTTTGCCCCCGTTTTCATGACATTTGCCTGCGCCTTACCCTGTCCCCTTGCAAATGATTTCGCCCTGCTCAACTGTTGGGGCATCGCTGAAAAAGGACATTTCATGCCCGATATTGCCCCCGCCGAATTTTTGCGTGCTCTTTTTGATGCCTCTGTCACGGCGGCCGATCCGATGATCTGCGTGCCGCAGGCGCTTGGGCCCAAACCAGCGGGCCGCGTGGTGGTGATTGGCGCGGGCAAGGCCTCGGCGCGGATGGCCGAAGCGTTAGAACAGGCATGGGGCCCGTGCGAAGGATTGGTGATCACCCGCTACGGCTATGGCCGCCCGCTGCGCGGTATCCGTTTGGTAGAGGCGGCGCATCCCGTGCCTGATCAGGCCGGGGTGGACGCCACGTGCGAATTACTGACACTGATGCAGGGTTTGGGCGCGGACGATACGGTGATTGCACTGATCTCTGGTGGCGGATCTGCCCTTCTATGTGCGCCGGCGGGCGAAATTACCTTGGCCGAAAAACAGGCAGTGAATGCGGCGCTGCTGGCCTCTGGTGCGACAATCGACAAGATGAACACGCTGCGCAAACACCTGTCGCAGGTTAAGGGCGGGCAGCTGGCAGCAGCAGCTTTCCCGGCGCGTCTTATCTCCTTGTTGATTTCCGATGTGCCCGGCGATGACCCTTCCTTCATTGCGTCGGGTCCGACTGTCGGCGATGTCACGACGGCGGCCCAGGCGATAGCCATTGTGGAACGTCATAACATCGCGCTTCCACCCTCTGTGCGGGCGGTACTGGACGGTCCGCGCCATGTGATTTCGCCTGATGACCCGCGCCTGTCCAAGGCCCAAACCCAAGTGATCGCAGCCCCTGCCCAATCGTTGGAGGCAGCGGCGCAGATTGCCCGCGCAGCCGGCGTAAAAGTGCGTGTCTTGGGTGATGCGTTGGAAGGCGAGGCACGCGATCTGGCCCGGACCCAGGTTGAATTGGCGCAATCGCTGCGCGATCAGGCCCCGATCGTACTGCTTTCAGGCGGAGAATGCACCGTAACGCAGGAAAAACCAGTTCCCGGCGCCAAGGGGGGGCCAAATGCAGAATTTATGCTCTCGGCTTTGATTGCATTAGACGGTGCGCGCGGAATTTGGGGCATTGCCTGTGATACTGATGGGGTGGATGGCGCAGATGAGGTCGCAGGCGCGATCATCGGCCCCGATACGCTGCACATCGCACAAACACGTGGGATGGACCCGGTGCAGGCATTGCACGATCACGATGCACATGGGTTCTTTGCGGCCGTCGGCGCTCAGGTCGTGCCCGGCCCAACCTTGACCAATGTAAATGACTTCCGCGCGTTTCTGATCCTGCCCGATTAACCCGCCGTCCAAACGCGCGGCCACTTTGGCAGCAATATCGGCGGCACGAGTGTGGTTGCTGGTGAACATGATGTAACTGTGTCGCGTTACGGGGGATATGCCCGTTTCGCACCGCTTAGCCATTGCACCCGCTGGCATTGGGCGGCATTTTGCTGAAAACAACACTTGTGCGCCAATGTACTGTCACGGCGCAGACAGGGAGCAGGCATGTCTGATCGGGTTAAGGTGAATCGCAGCGAGGATCTCGCTTTCATCACAATGCCCGAGCATTCCGGCGGCTTTGATGCGGTCTTGCGCCGATCATTGGGGGCGGCAGTGCAGCTTTGTTTGGAACAGCCATTGCCCCGCGCGATTGTTCTGCGCGCGGGGGGCGCCTGGCCCCTGACGCAGACGCCGATGGATGATTACGGCGATGATGATGCCCCCAGCCTGCGCGAAATTTGCGAATACCTGTCGGGCGCGAATGTTCCGATTTTGGCAATCTTATCGGGCCGAATTTCAGGGGCGGCTTTGGCGCTGGCGCAGGCGGCGGATTTGCGGCTGGCGCTGGATGGGGCGGTGTTTGACATCCCCGAATACAGCCATGGCCTGATCCCATCCGGGGGCGGCTGGGTGCGATTGGTGCGCAGGCTTGGCCCCGCACGCGCAATGGATCTGCTGACTTCGGGCCGCGGACTGGATGCACAAGGGGCACAGGTTGCTGGGTTGATTGACGCGGTCACATCGCAGCAGGCCCTGGCCTCACAGGCCGTGATAGAGGCCGTCAAAGCGGCAGAGGCCGATCCCGCCCTTCGCAGCCTGCGCGATCAGGCGTTGAACGACCCGAAAACCTTTATGGAAGAGCTGGCGCAATGGCGCAAAGACCCCGTTTCGGGTCCGCTGGCACCCGTGGCAGAGCAGGCGCTGACGGTTGCCGAAGGCGCGATGTTGCTGCCGATCGCCGCCGCGCTGGATCTGGAGGCAGTGACCTATGCCGATCTGGCTTCGGCGGAATTGGCCTGCGCCCTGGACCATCTGCGCAAAAGCGGTGTGCAAGCCGCAGACGCGGTACGCGACGATATCTCTGCGAAAACGATCGGGCCGCGGCAGATCGCGCTGTGGAACGGGTCCGAACAGCTTGCGTTTCGGTTGCTGAGCGCAGGCCACCGTCTGCGCATCGGCTCTGGCGACCCCGGGCAATTGGAAACGCTGCTGGGTGGGATCGCCAGACGGCAGGAAATCGCGGTGCATGCCGGGCGACTACAGGCTGGTGCGCGCGACGCGGATTGGGACCGTTTGGATGCGGCAGCGGATGCCTCTGGCACCGTCTCGGGTGCGGATTTGGTGATTGCCGCACCAGAAACTGAAAATGAAATTAACGCTTTGCGATCTGCGCGCCGGGATGGTCAGCCCTTGGCGATCGAAACAACCTTGGCCGAACGTGATGAAGTTCAGCTGATGCGCTATGGCCGTCATGTCGAATGTCGTGGGATCGGGCCAGAGGCGGATTTAACCGCAGCGATTTTGCTGGCGGGTGGTGATATTGTGCTGCGCATGGCGCCGGGGCCGGGGCTTGCGCGCCCGATGGAGGCTGCGATGTGGGCCGCCGCCGAACGCTGTGTGATGGCGGGTGCCACGCCGCAGGCGGTGGATAGCGCGATGGAAGCCTTTGGCCTATCCGAAGGGCCGTTGATGCGCGCCGACCGTCTGGGTCTGGATATTGCTTGTAAAGCAATGCGTGCCACGGGTCATCCGCCTGGCGCGCTGTTCACCTATCTGACGATGGAGGGGCAGACCGGGCGCACAAAAGGGCGCGGGATTTACGACTGGCGCCGCGAAGATGCCCAGCCCCTGTCCGATCAAGACCCGCTGCTGCAGGCCCTGCGCGAAGAAGCCGGCATGACAACCCCTGCCCCGACAGCGCCGCAGATTGTCATTCGGATTTGTGCGGAAATGGCGAATGCCGCTGCCATGCTCTTACAACACGGTGCGGTGGACCGGGCCGGCGATCTGGATCTTACGGCCGTGCATGCACTGGGATTTCCACGCGCAAAGGGCGGACCATTGTTTCAGGCCGATCAGACCGGGCTTTTGGCGATGCGCAAGCATCTGCGCGCCCTGGCAGAAGAGGGCGCCCCCGCCCCCGTTACCCTATGGGATGTGTTGATCCGCAATGGCCGCCGCTTTGCCGATCTGGCGGATGGGTAATCAGCCCAGCACAATTCCCAGCACGACTATCATCAATCCCAGCACTGACACAAGCAGCGCCACAAGATTGACCGTGACAACCGACTTCATTTTGGCCCGCAGCGCAGCATCATCCAAACCTGCGCGTTTGGCACCGGTGACGGTCAAAATGCACCATAAAATCCCGCCCAAGCCGATCACCGAGACACCCGCCCCGATCCAGACCAAAACATCCATATCCATACTCCTGCGATCTGGCCCGAATATGGGCAATCTGACAGCTATTCGGCCTAGCGGCTCTGCCCGCCCATGACAAGAGCAAGAGCCTTGCGGTGCGCCCGCGAAAGCCGTATCCAAACGCCCAAGCGAAGGCCTTGCCGATATCGGGCCGCGATCACACACTGACCACGCGGCCTGCATCCAAGCCGCAGATGATACAAGACGACAGGAGGCCCCATGCCTAACGATGCAGCTTATAACGTGACCGCCGACGAATTGCGCCAATTCATTGAGCAATACGAATCCCTTGAAGCCGAGAAGAAAGACATCTCGGAGCAGCAAAAGGACATCATGTCTGAAGCCAAGGCACGCGGTTACGATGTAAAGGCAATGAAAACCATCATCAGCCTGCGGAAGCGCGACAAAGATGACATTGCCGAAATGGAAGCCATCATCGAGATTTATAAACAAGCCTTGGGTATGGAATAACCCGCAACGATGTTGCGCAGGCCCGGGCCCTTAAGTAGGGCCCGGGCATTGGCCATTACAGCGCAAAAGCTAAAGCCGTTAATAATCAATCCGCGATTTAGCCGCATCGCTTTTCAGCCGCGTCACGAACGCCTCTGAGATATGTCTGCGCAGGGCGGCGGCGGCGCCATCCTCATCCTGTTCGCGGATCGCATCCACAATCGCCTGATGTTCCTTTAGCGCGGCGGTCCCGCGCCCCTCTGCCGCCAAAGAGGTTGTCGCTAAAAGCGCCATTGAACGATGCACCAGATCCAACTGCTGAACCAGATAGCGGTTATGTGATGCTAGGTGGATCTGGCGGTGAAACAGCTTGTTCGACCGGCTCATCGCGATTGGATCGCCCAGCTGATTACGATCTTCGTCAATCATATCTTGTAACACGCGCACCTCCTCTGGGGCGGCATGTTTCGCGGCCAAACGCGCGGCCAGCGCCTCCAACTCGGCGCGGACGGTATACAGCTCTGCCAACTGATTGTGATCAAGCGATGCAACAATCAGGGAACGCCCGTCGCGGGCCAACATGGATTGCGTTTCCAACCGTTGCAGCGCCTCGCGCACGGGGGTCCGTGACACGCCAAACCGTTCGGCCAGCTCAGATTCCACCAAACGATCTCCGGGGCGATAGGTGCCCGCATCAATCGCCTCAAGGATCAGCGTATAGGCGTCTTTTTGCATCACTCTCTCTTTTCGCAACCGCATCGAGCGTAGGCCTACTGCCCGCCGGTGACAAGACCGGAACGGCACGGATTGCCCTGCCTGCCTCACCGCGATATGGTCCGCGGATGAACGATTTTACACATGTGACGGACTGGGTCTTTGACCTGGACAATACACTTTATCCCCCAAGCGCGCGCCTGTTCGATCAGATCGAGGTAAAGATGACAGAGTATGTCATGCGCACCGCCGGGGTGGATCGTGGCCGCGCGGATCACCTGCGCAACCACTATTGGCAGTTATACGGCACAACACTGGCCGGGTTGATGCATGAACATGATGTCGACCCCTTGCCGTATCTGGTCGAGGTGCATGACATCACGTTGGATCATCTGGCACCGGATCTGGCGCTGCGCGATGCCATCCGCGCCCTGCCCGGTCAGCGGATCGTTTATACCAATGGCAGCGGCCCCTATGCCGAGCGTGTGTTGCACGCGCGCGGCCTGGATGGGCTGTTTGACGCGATTTACGGCGTAGAACATGCGGATTTCCACCCAAAACCACGGATGGAGGCCTTTAATACCGTTTTCGCCAAGGCCGGAATTACCCCGAGCAAAGGCGCAATGTTTGAAGATGATCCGCGCAATCTGGCGGTGCCCTATGATCAAGGCATGCGCACCGTCCTGGTTGCCCCATCGCCGAGCCAACCCGCGCCACATATTCACCATCACACAGATGATCTGGCCGGGTTCTTGACGCAATTGGCGCAAGGCCGATTTGATCCGGCGTGACATGCCGCCAACCGATACTGGCGCAGCTGCGACGCCATGCCGCGCGCACGCACATGGGCAACGGAGTTATTTGATGGATTGAATACGCGTGCCCGCCGGCAGATTTAAATCTCACAGGTCCAAATCCCCGACGGCCCATGCGTAGGCCGGATCTGAAGCCGGGCATGCAAAACCCGATCTGGCCTTTCACCTGCGCTGCGCTATCATAGCCGTGTTCCCCGATGGATGGAGTTCCCATGTCTGACCGCCCTGCCCACCTCCGTGATGTCAGCGCCGATATCCTGATCTCTGGCGGCGGTGTTGCCGGTCTGACGGCGGCGGCAGCCTTTGGTGCGGCCGGGTTCACGACCGTATGTGTCGATCCATCCCCGCCTGTCACAAATGGCGATGATCCAGCAGCAGATATGCGCACTACGGCGATGTTGCAGCCCTCACGCACGGTGCTGCGCGCGGCGGGCGTATGGGATCAGCTTGTACCATTTGCCGCCCCGCTACAGGTGATGCGGATCATTGATGCGGGCGGCGATATGCCCGTGGCCCGGCTGACGCGCGAATTTGATGCCGCCGATGTGTCCGAAGATCCTTTCGGATGGAATTTCCCCAACTGGCTGCTACGCCGGGAATTATTGGCGCGGGTAAACGATTGCGCACTGGTGGATTTTCGTCCCGGCGTTGCGACAACAGATCTGTTGACCCGCACCGATAGCGCGCTTGTCACCTTGTCTGACGGCAGCCGCGTCACCGCGAAGCTGGTGATTGGTGCGGATGGGCGCGACAGTTTCATCCGTCAGGCTGCTGGCATTTCGGCGCGCATAACGCGTTACGGCCAAAAGGCACTGGCCTTTGCGGTCACTCATCCGATTGCACATGAAAACGTGTCGACAGAGGTGCATCGCTCTGGCGGGCCGTTCACATTGGTGCCCCTGCCCGACCGTGATGGCCGCCCCTGCTCTGCTGTTGTGTGGATGGAAACGGGCCCAAAGGCAGACCGTCTGGCCACGCTGCCCCTACCGGAATTTGAGGCACAGATGCTGGAACGATCGACCGGAATATTAGGGCCATTGACCGTGTGTACGCGCCGCGCGGTCTGGCCAATGCGGGCGCAAATCGCGCAAAGCTTTGTCGCGCAACGCGTCGCCCTGATTGCAGAGGCTGCTCATGTAATCCCGCCCATCGGCGCTCAGGGTCTGAACATGAGCCTGAGTGACATCGCAACCCTACTGGAGCTATGCGACGCAGATCCGGCGCAGCTGGGTAGCCAGCAGATGCTGGACCGTTTCAACCGCCGCCGCTGGCCGCAGGTAAAAGCCCGTATTGCCGGGATCGATGCATTGAACCGCGCCTCTATGCTGCACCCCCGCCCCCTACGTGATTTGCGTGCTGCCACGCTTGGCGCGCTTTACAGTATTAAACCGTTGCGCCGCACGATCATGCGCGCGGGGCTGGGCCTGCGCTAAGCACCCTTACAGCGGCGGCTGGATCAGCCCGCCTCTTTCAGTGCAAGATCAATCGCCGTGCGATACGCCAGGACAGAGGCCGGAACGACGACTTGACGCATGGGCGCTGACGCGCCGGCACCTTGCATTTTGCGATCCGCCCAGCTGCGCAATTGCGCAATCGTTTTGCCGCGTAAAAATGGGTTGGCACCCACGACCGCAGGCCCCAACACTGATAGCACGCTGCTGTCACCCGGGGCGCGCAGCGCCAGATCTGCCCCCGCCGGGCCCAGGAAATGCGCCAGATACAGCCGCCCTGGCGTGACGCGATGATCGCGCGCGCGCAGATAGCTTTCGTTTTCACGCGCCAGATGCCTTACCATTTCACGCGAAAGCGCAGCGTCCGTGCGCAGCGCCAAAAGTTGGGTGCGATCCAATGTCGCTACCAGATCCGGGCGATAACTGCGCATCATCCGCAACCATGTGCTGTCGATAAACTGTCCCAGCCCCGTGGCGCTGGAACGGGTGTTTTTCGCATCCGCCTTTCCGGCACTTTCCACATGGATAATGCGATTGACCAATGCGGGCACTGCCCCACCACCCCCGGCCACAGCGGTGCCACCATAGGACATCGGATCCACGGCCACACCGCTGACCCGCAATTCAAAATGCAAATGCGGCCCGGTGGAGCGCCCGGTCGTGCCCACCTTACCAATCTCTTGTCCTGCTGTGACGGGCTGACCTGCCGTGATCCCCGGCGCGAAACCTTGCAAATGCGCGTAGCGGCTTTGCACCCCGTCATCGTGATCAATGTAGATGACATTGCCATAGCTGCCGCCGTTACCTGCGACCTTGACGATGCCATCGGCCACCGCATGAACCGGTGTGCCGCTGGGGGCGGCCCAATCCACGCCGTCATGGTCACGCACCTGGCGCAAGATTGGGTGATGACGCGGTCCAAAGCCAGAGGTCTTTACCCCATTCACCGGCACCAAAAGCCCACCGCCAATCACCCCACTGGCCGCAGGCCCGGCGTTTGGGGCATCAAAATTAAAACAGCTATATCCACCGCCTTGTGTCATCGGCACTACATAGCAGGGCATCTGCCCAGACGGTCCCGCGATCCCGGCAAAAAGCAACTGCCCCACCCCTGCGCCCTGCGGGCCGGGTGCAGTGGCAAAAAGCAACGTTACATGGTCTTCGGGACTGACAAACCGTTCCAAATCAAATCGTTGCGACATAACAACGATCAGCTCGCCGACCAAATCAGTCGGCAGTCCATTGCGGATCGCCGCGGAATACAACGCATCCAACAAGCGAATGTCCTGTGGTGCCATCGCTGCCTGCCGCAGCCCGCCCGAGCGCGCCAAAAGATCCTCTTTCAACCACGGATCAGCAGCACGGCTGTACCGCCCTGCACCAATTTGCGCCAGCGTCGCCAGATACCCGTCGGGTCCGTAAAGTGACATTTGCAGCAATCGTGGCCCCTGGGCGGTGGGTTTCACCCGCAATGCCACGATAGAGCCGCTTTGCAATTGCACTGGTAACTGCAGCTCGCGCAGGGCGGCTTGGGTGATTTGGCGCGCGCGGCCTTCATCGAACCCGTTGCTACGCAAGACCTCGTCTAAGGCACGCGGCGCATTTAACACCACAATCACATCTTCAAAGAGCGCAAGCCGCTGGGTGTCACGCAAGGTCAGCGCAACGCTTGTGGTGTTTTCGATCTGCGTCTCAATATAGGTTGCGGGCTGCGCTTGCGTATCTTGCGGATGCGCATCGGCCGCAATGAATGCGCCCCAGCTCCCACCATCGCCATCGCCATCTCCCACGCTGACGACAGTGCCCGGCCCCGCCTGCACACGGTTTGGCGGGGCCGGCGTGCCCTGATCGAGCGCCTGACTACGGCTGGCTTGAAACAGTGCAAAATCATCACGACTGGACGGCAACGTGGTCATCAACCGTTTTTCTGCCACAAACAAATCGTCACGCAGCAAAGACAACCGCTGTGGGCCTACCGGCCCGACCCGTTCAATCGCCAGTCCGTCTGGCCCGGCAAAGCGGATCACATGATCCTGTGCCTGAGTATCAAAATGCAAGATCATCGGATCGCGCGCCAGATCGACAAAGGCGCTGCGCGGTGGGGGTTCCGGCGCGGTCGTCTGGGTTTGAACCATCGTCAAATTGTCCGAAGCGTTGGGCGGTGCGTTCAGCGCCCCCCACCCAATCGCGACCGCGCACAGCATGATACCACCCATGCCCCATGCGAACAGCTTGGCCCGGCGGGCCTGCCGCCGCTTCTTCGCCTGCGCGCCGCTGTTGCGAAATGCTGGATCGATTTCAAATGTCACGCCCGCGCCCGCTTATCGAAACACACCCAATGTTGTGCCGGATTGAATTTTACGCGTGTTCGGCGCCGGTGCCTGCGCTGCGGGTTTTGCCGCCGCCGGGGTGGCGCGGCGTGTGGGTGCAGCAGCAGGGCTGGTCGTTTGGCGCACATTTCGCGCAGCTGCGACAGGTGCCGGGCACGTCACATCATCGGCGGTAATAATCTGGCGAAACAACTGTGCTGCCGGCTCCATCGTTGTCGCCGCCACATCAGAGCGCTGCGCGAAATAGCGCCCCACCGCATTGCGTGATCCATTGCCCCAGATACCATCAATCCCAGTGGTATAGCAGCGCATACGGGCCAGCTCGGTCTGGATGGCCAGGGCCACCAGGCTGGGCGGCGGGTCAAAGGCACCAGCCTGTGCCAATTGCGCGAAAAGCTCTGGCTCTGCATGGCGCAGATTTTGTCGTGCAACCAGATTATCATACGAAATCTCGGCCGTATCTTGTATATCCTCGCCGTCAATCAGGCCAACAATCACCGATGGCTCTGGCAGACCCGCGCGCAAGGCCCGCGCGGCCATCTGCGTCTGAGGTGGCGGCATAAAAATTACCACGGTTTCGCCCTGCGTTGCCTTTGAAGAAATCACTTGGCGGGATGCCGGTGCGCTGGCCAAAATTGGCTGGACCTGTGCGCGCGCGCTGGCCGGAAGGCTTACAGGTGAAATCCGCACCACATCATTGGCCACTATAGACACGGCATCATAGACATCAGTCGGCGCCAAGCTTGACGGTGGCGCGGCGAAAGGGCGCATGGTCGATGCGGCCTCAGCTGCGCGCTGCCAGGCCCCGGCCAGCGTCACGTTTATCGGCTGGTCTGGCTGCGCCGCGGCACCGGATAATTGATCGGTCAACCGGCCCGCTTGGCCGGGGCATGTGCCACCGGGCCCCGCACTGGCGGCAATAAACAGATCCACCTTCTGCGGTGTCGGACCAATCTGCAGGCCTGCGGCCTGTGGACCGGTGCAATCTTCGATCAACAATGCGACCTGATTTGTGCCGCGATCTGACAAACGCTGCACAATTTCGAAAAGCGCGAGCCCGCCACCGCGCAGCAATATCGTTTGCCCATCATCCCCCAGTGGCGCGGCAATATAAACCAGCACCCGTGGCACGCCCGCAAGCGAATCAATCGCGTCTTCGATATCGGCCCGTGGTCTGTCGCGCAGCAGCTGAAGTTCAGTAATCTGCCCATCGCGCAGCGCTTGCGCTGCATGAAACGCATCGGCAAACGCCCCTTCTGCACCTGGTCCAGGTTGGCCAATCACGACCGCCTGCCAAGGCTGTGACTGCGCAAATGCAACCGTGGCGCAGGCACAAGCACAGGCCAAAACCACCATGCTCAGAACCGATTTCAGCAGCGGATGACGCACGCGACCTCCCTTTAAAACAGCGCAACACGGATCCGATTTGTGCCGCGAACGATAAAATGACCAAAACAATCGATATCAGCCTATACCATAGCGCGCCGACCACAGAAGACCCAAGCCAGTAAAATTCTGACCGGTCATTGAGCAAACGCTATCATCTGGCCCTGTGGCGCGAACCACTGGCGCAGCGCGTCCCAAGCGATATCGGCTCGACATTCTGGCGACAGCACCGATGATGGGACCGTCAAGAACAGGAGCCTCCGCCATGCAAGACCGTGCGAAATTTGCGCAATCCGCCAATGACTTCCCAACCCGAGATGAGGTCATCGCGACCTCCGGGCTGGAGTATATGCACAAGATCATTTCGGGCGAGGCCCCGCATCCAACCGTGGCCCGAAGCATGAATTTCCGGGTGATCGGGGCAGAAAAAGGTCAAGTCACCTTCAGCGGCAGCCCCGATCACGGTCAATCCAACGCCTTCGGATCGGTACAGGGCGGATGGTATGCGATGGTGCTCGACAGCTGCATGTCGATGGCGGTGATCTCAGGGCTGGCCAAGGGACAGTTTCAATCGACAATTGAAATCAAGGTCAATCTGATCCGGGCGATTGCGCCGGGAACGGCGCTGACCATCACAGGAAATCTGTCCCACCTGGGTCGCTCCACCGGGGTGGCAACGGGCGAAATTCGCGGCACGCTAGATGATAAACTTTACGCACAGGGCTCTTGCACCTGTTTCATTCAAGGCACAGCGCAAGACTGACGCGCCCCGAAGCGCGCAGCCTGCGCGCGACCGCCGCGGCCGGGACTCAATGCCGCGGCTGCGGCGTCCTTTGCTGCGCTGCACCGCGCTTTGGCCCGATCGCCGCTGGACGAAAGCCGCGCCATTTGCGATAAGCAGCGCAACAATCGGAACAAAAGAGGTCGCGATGGCATTCCGCGCAAGGCACCTTCTGGGAATCGAACACCTGACCCAGGATGATATCCGCACCGTTCTCGACCTTGCTGACAGCTATGTTGATCTGAACCGGCGCACGGTGAAAAAAACCGACGCGCTGGAAGGCATGACCCAGATCAACATGTTCTTCGAGAATTCAACCCGCACCCAAGCCAGTTTTGAACTGGCCGGAAAACGTCTGGGCGCGGATGTGATGAATATGTCGATGCAGACATCCTCGGTTAAGAAAGGCGAAACGCTGATCGACACCGCGATGACGCTGAATGCGATGCATCCCGATCTACTGGTCGTGCGCCATCAAAATTCCGGTGCCGTCGATCTTTTGGCGCAAAAAGTCGAGTGCGCGGTGTTGAATGCCGGGGATGGCCGCCATGAACATCCGACGCAGGCGCTGTTGGATGCGCTGACAATCCGGCGCGAAAAAGGCCGAATTCAGCGCCTTACGGTGGCGATCTGCGGCGATATCGCGCATAGCCGCGTGGCCCGATCCAATCTGATCTTGCTGGGCAAGATGGAAAACCGTGTCCGCCTTGTCGGCCCCCCGACATTGATGCCCGCAGGCGTCGCTGAACTGGGCATAGAAGTTTATGATGATATGCGCGAAGGCCTGCGGGACGCAGATGTCGTGATGATGCTGCGGCTTCAAAAAGAGCGGATGGACGGCGGCTTCCTTCCGTCCGAGCGGGAATATTTCCACCGCTATGGCTTGGATGCCGAAAAGCTCTCTTATGCAAAGGATGACGCGATCGTCATGCACCCCGGTCCGATGAACCGCGGCGTTGAAATTGATGGCACGATTGCCGATGATATCAACCGTTCGGTCATTCAGGAGCAGGTCGAAATGGGGGTCGCTGTACGCATGGCTTGTATGGATTTGCTGGCGCAAAACCTACGCCGTGAACGTGGTCGCGCCCTAACTGAGGGACAGTATGTCTGACGAGATCAAGCTGGCCACATTTACCGCCGACAAACGCCGGTTCTTTTCAGTGCGGATTTTCTGGTGCCTGCTGCAATTAGCAGCCCTGATCGTTGTCGCGCGTTTCTTTGCCAGCGGTGGCCGAATGTGGCTGTTGATCGGCATCATTCTCGCCGCGCAGGTTTTTGGGACATTCATTGCCTATCGTCGCACCTTTGCACGTGCCTGGCTGCTGACGGATCGGCGGCTGGTCAATTCCAAAGGCCATGGTTTGGGATTGGGGGAAATTGCGCAAATCCATACATTTTTGGGCGATGTGCATATTAAATCCCATAATGGTCCCAAATTCCGCATCGAACATCTGGCCGACCCGGAAGAGGCCAGCGCACAGATCCAAGCCGCCAAGACCGCCCGGGCTGCCGTTGCGGCCTGACGACATTCACCGCCTTGAGGCCGCTGTAACGCCGCCCGCAAGAAGACCGTACAGAGGACCGCGATGACCCTGTTTTTGCAAAACGCACGCCTGATCGACCCGGACGCCCTGACCGAAACGGTCGGCAACCTTATCATCGATAATGGTGTGATTGCCGCCATCGGTGACAAACAGGCCCCGGCAGATGCTAAGGTGATTGATTGCCGCGGCAAATGTCTGGCGCCGGGCATCGTGGATATTGGCGTGAAAATCGGTGAACCAGGTGAACGCCACCGAGAGAGCTTTCGCTCGGCAGGGATGGCGGCGGCGGCGGGTGGGGTGACTACCGTCATCGCCCGCCCGGACACCGACCCTTGTATCGACAATCCCGAAACGCTGGAATTTGTGACCCGGCGTGCGGCACAGGCCCCGGTGCGCATCTTGCATCTGGCTGCATTGACCAAGGACCGCGCGGGACATGAGATGACCGAAATCGGCTTTTTGCTTGATACCGGGGCAGTGGCATTTTCGGATGTCTATCACGTGGTCAAGGACACCAAGGTGTTGTCACGCGCGATGGTCTATGCCCGGTCACTGGGCGCCTTGATCATCGGCCACCCACAAGAACCGATCTTATCTAAGGGTGCTTGTGTCACCAATGGTAAGTTTGCCTCGCTGCGCGGCTTACCCGGTGTGTCCCCAATGGCAGAACGGATTGGGCTGGACCGTGACCTGGGTCTGGTTGAGATGACCGGCGTGCGCTATCACGCAGATCAGATCACGACATCGCGCGCCCTTCCCGCGTTGGAACGTGCAAAGGAAAACGGGTTGGACGTGACCGCAGGCGTGTCTATCCATCACCTGACGTTGAATGAGTTTGATGTTGGCGACTACCGTACATTCTTCAAGCTAACCCCGCCGCTGCGCGCCGAAGAAGACCGGCAGGCGATGATCGCCGCCGTGGGCTCTGGCTTGATTGATATCATCTGCTCGATGCATACGCCGGCGGATGAAGAATCCAAACGTCTGCCCTTTGAAGAGGCCGCCAGCGGCGCGGTCGGACTTGAAACATTTATCCCGGCAGCAATGCGCCTGTATCATCAAGGCGGGCTGACCCTGCCGCAGCTGTTCCGGGCGATGTCTTTGAATCCAGCCAAACGTCTGGGGCTGCCGCAGGGCCGCATGGCCGAAGGCGCACCGGCAGATTTGGTGTTGTTCGATCCTGATGCGCCCTTCGTGTTGGACCGCTGGACGTTACAATCAAAATCCAAAAACACTCCCTTCGACACCCAGCGGATGGAGGGCAAGGTTCTGGCCACATTCGTCGGCGGCACCTGCGTCTATAACGCCCAGGAGATGCCCGCATGATCACCTTGATTGTAGCCGCCATGGGCGGATATTTGTTGGGCTCTGTGCCTTTTGGTCTGGTGATATCACGCAGCTTGGGATTGGGTGATTTGCGTCAGATCGGCTCGGGTAATATCGGGGCAACCAATGTGCTGCGCACCGGGCACAAGGGGGCGGCGCTCGCCACGCTGTTACTGGATTCAGGCAAAGGGGCGATTGCGGTGCTGGTCGCGCGCTATCTTTTGGGCGAAGAGGCCGCGAATATCGCCGGTGTGGCCGCATTTTTTGGCCATTGCTTTCCGGTCTGGCTGGGTTTCAAAGGCGGGAAAGGTGTTGCGACCTTCCTTGGCACAATGCTGGCATTATCATGGCCGATTGGGCTAATCGCCTGTGCCACATGGGGGCTGGCCGCATTGATCGGGTGCATTTCCTCACTTTCGGCATTGATTGCGGCGGTTGTCGCCCCGATCGCCGCCTATGGGCTGGGCATGCATTGCGTCGCACTGTCGGGCGCGATCATGGCCGTGCTGATCTATTGGCGCCACAAGGCCAATATTGCGCGTATCATCGCCGGGACCGAGCCGAAGATCGGCAAAAAAGGATAGGACGGAACCTACGCCCGTCACGGGTCGTTATCCATATAAGCAGGCATGAAAGCCCGCATTACGAAAGGTCCGTCTGATGTCGATGAAATCCGCTGTTGAGACTGTATTAAAACGCAATTATGCGAATTTCTCTGGCCGTGCGAAACGGCCTGAATTCTGGTGGTTCGTGCTATTTGTCTGGCTGGGGCAGCTGGTCTTGTCCATCGTCGATTCCGCCCTGTTTGGAGAGTTGTTTTACGGCGCAGCGGATGGCCATGCGTGGTTCTCGGTCAATGGTGGGCCGCTGACATTCTTGTTCTCTCTTGCCATGCTGATCCCCAGTATTGCGGTGGCCGTGCGCCGCTTGCATGACGTCGACCGCACTGGCTGGTGGATGTTGCTGGCATTCGTTCCGCTGATCGGGACAATCATTTTGATCGTCTTCTTGGCTGGGCGAAGCCGCCCCGACCAAAACCGCTTTGACGGCGGTCTTGGCGCGCCGGTGACACCTGCTTGATGATATCCGCGCAACCATGTTGATCCCACAAAACCAAACAAAACGCGGGCAACTTTGCCCGCGTTTTTTTCATGTTATTGATGTGGTGTGGGCAACGATTAGTAGCTGTATTCGCTATAGATCTTGCTTAGATCTCCGCCCCACGGCCCGTGGTATTTCTCAAGTAATTCATCTGCGAGGGTCTTACCCGATTTCACGCTTTCCTCCAACGCGTTCAGGAAATGGGTCTCATCCGGGATCAAGCCACCCGCGCCCGGTTTGGCACGCGCTTTCAGACCGGATTTGGAAATCGCCACGGTTTCGCGCGCAAGATCCAACATATTGATGCCGTTATAACTGCCTTGCAGCCCGTCTTGGGCGGCAGCGGCACGCAGGCCTGTCCGGGTGTCGTGATCCCAACCTTTGACCAAATCCCACGCAGCATCCAGCGCGCCCTGATCATAGGTCAGCCCTACCCAAAGCGCAGGCAAAGCACATAGGCGCCGCCACGGCCCCCCATCTGCGCCACGCATTTCAATGAATTTCTTCACCCGCGCTTCGGGGAAGACCGTGGTCATGTGATCGGCCCAATCCGATAATGTCGGCTTTTCACCAGGAAGCGCGGGCAGCTCCCCTTTCAGGAAATCACGGAACGATTGCCCCAGCGCATTAATGTATTTTCCATCTCGGTAGACAAAATACATAGGTACATCAAGAACATAGTCCACCCATGCTTCATATCCGAACCCGTCTTCAAACACAAAGGGCAACATCCCCGTGCGCGTGTCATCCAGATGTGTCCAGACATTGCTGCGCCAGGATTTCATGCCATTGACCTTACCATCCAGGAATGGCGAATTGGCGAATAATGCGGTGGCAACCGGCTGCAAGGCCAAGGCAACACGCATTTTTTGCACCATGTCCGCTTCGGAGCCGAAATCCAGGTTCACCTGCACGGTACAGGTCCGGTACATCATGGTTTTGCCCATTGTGCCGACCCGGTCCATGTAATCCGTCATCAACCGATAGCGGCCCTTGGGCATCATTGGCATCTCGGCCTCTGACCACATGGGTGCCGCCCCAAGCCCGATAAAACGCGCACCGATTTTGTCTGCAATTTCTTGCACTTCACGCAGGTGGCCGTTCACCTCATCGCAGGTTTGATGGATGGTTTCCAACGGCGCACCGGACAGTTCCAGCTGACCACCGGGTTCAAGGCTAATATTCGCCCCATTGGATTCCAGGCCAATAATATTACCCTGCTCCAACACCGGGTTCCAGCCAAAGCGGTCCCGCAGCCCCTCCAGCATTGCTTTGATCGAACACGCGCCTTCATATGGCAGCGGTTTTTGCGCATTGGCACAATATCCGAACTTTTCATGCTCAGTCCCGATACGCCAATCGGATTTGGGTTTTTCACCCGATTCCATATAAGCAGCAAGCTGCGCAAAATCTTCAATCGGGCCACCGCCCTGCTGAGGTATCGACATGGGACATCCTTTCGCGGTGATCGGCCCGTTGGGTCATCACAGGTGACGCGTCATCACGGCCAAGTCAAGCCATTGCCAGCGCACATTTCATGCGCAGGTGCCCTTGATGGCCCAAGATACGATCCGTGGATCATGGGACACGCCGTTATGTGATGCAAAAACGGATGTCTGCAGACGTGGGGGAACGGCAGCGCCTCTGGTAAAGCCATGCGCTTTGTGGTCTATCTCCAACGCGAAAACAGACGGAGACACCCCATGAGCGATTTCGACTTCGACCTTTTCGTCATCGGCGGCGGATCTGGCGGCGTGCGCGCTGCACGGATCAGTGCAGGTTACGGTGCCAAAGTGGCATTGGCAGAAGAATACCGTCTGGGCGGCACATGCGTTATACGCGGCTGTGTCCCAAAGAAATTGATGGTCTATGCCTCGGGTTTTCCCGGCGCTGTGGAAGAAGCCCAGGCCTATGGTTGGGATGCGCAGATCGGCGCGTTTGACTGGACCAAATTTCGCGGCAAACTGGACGCAGAATTGACCCGACTGGAGGCGATCTATCGCCGCGGACAAGAAGGCGCTGGTGTCACCTTATATGATCAGCGCGCGACAGTGGTTGCACCGCATGAGGTTCAGCTGGCCGATGGCACCCGTGTCAGTGCCAAACATATTCTGGTGGCCGTGGGTGGCAAACCCTTTGTGCCGGAATTTGAAGGCTGCGAACATGTGCTGACATCCAATGACATGTTCAAATTCGACACATTGCCCAAGACCATGCTGATTGTTGGCGGCGGCTATATTGCCTGTGAATTCGCCTGTATCATGGCTGGGTTGGGGGTCGATGTGACCCTGTTTAACCGCTCGCCTTTGCTGCGTGGCTTCGACACCGATGCGCGTGATGTGATCATTGGTCAGATGGAACGCGCAGGCATCAAGATCCACACTGGTGTTGTCATCGACAAGGTTGAATGTCTGGGCGATGATTTCCGCATTCATGCTTCCGACAATCGTGATGAGGTCTTTGACGCGGTGCTCTATGCGACGGGCCGTGTGCCATTGACCGAGGGGCTTGGCCTAGAGGATGCAGGCGTCAAGCTTGGCAGCCGTGGCGAGGTATTGGTTGACGCCTATTCCCAGACCAACATTCCATCAATCTTTGCCGTGGGCGATGTGACCGACCGTATTGCGCTGACCCCGGTGGCGATCCGTGAAGGCCATGCTTTTGCCGATACGATCTTCGGGGCCAAGCCTACGACAATGGACCATGATCTTGTCGCCTCAGCGGTTTTTACCCAACCCGAATTTGGCACATGCGGGCTGACCGAAGACGAGGCGCGCGAAAAAGGCCCGGTGGAAATCTATCTGTCCAGCTTCAAACCAATGAAATCGGCCTTTGCGGGCAACCCCGAACCGGTATTCTTAAAATTGGTGGTCAGCAAAGAGCATCGGACCGTTTTGGGCTGCCATATCGTGGGCGAAAGCGCTGGCGAGATGATTCAGATGGTCGCGATTGCAATGAAAATGGGCGCCACCAAAGAGCAATTCGACGCGACCTGCGCCGTGCATCCGACCATGGCCGAGGAGCTGGTGACGATGCGCAGCCCGGCGCGCACGGATTAATCAACATGAAACAAAGCCGTGCGACGTTCCGCACGGCTTGCATTCAGCCGCTGCGATACCCAAGTTGACGACTGAACACGATAACGAGAGTGAGGAGATCCATGAGCAATCCAGGTCCCTGGGGAACCGGCGGCGGCGGCGGCGGCGACAAAGACAAGCCGCACGATCCCGGCAAACGGTCCGGCCAACGTGGTCCGGGCAATGATCAGGGTATCCCCGAGATCGAAGAGTTCATGAAAAAAGGCTCTGAGCAGCTGCGCGTCTTGATGGGCGGCGGCGGCTCTGGTGGCCGGTCTAATGGCGGAGGGCGTGGTCCGGGCGGACAGGGTGTCGGTTTCGGCACGCTTGCGCTGATCGCTGTGGCGGCTGTTGGCCTGTGGGCATGGGCGTCGTTTTACACGGTGCGACCAGAAGAGCGTTCTGTTGAACTGATGTTTGGCCGCGAATATTCGATGGGCAATCCAGGTTTGAACTTTGCGCCTTGGCCAATTGTGACCCATGAAATTGTGCAGGTGACGCGCGAACAGACTGTGGATGTTGGATCGGGCCGCGCCGGTGACAATGATACCGGGCTGATGCTGACCGGGGATCAGAACATCGTCGATGTGGAATTCCAGGTTGTTTGGAATATTTCGGATCCGTCGCAATATCTGTTCAATCTGGCAGATGCCCCGGACACGATCCGTGCGGTGTCAGAATCCGCGATGCGCGACATTATCGCCCGCTCTGAATTGGCGCCGATTTTGAACCGTGACCGCGGCGTGATCGCCGCTGACTTGCGTCAGGCCGTGCAATCCACTCTGGACAGTTATGATGCCGGGATCAATGTAATCCGGGTCAACTTTAACCGTGCCGACCCGCCGTCAGAGGTTATCAACAGCTTCCGTCAGGTGCAGGCCGCACAACAAGAGCGTGACCGGCTGGAAAAAGAAGCCGACGCCTATGCCAACCGTGTAACAGCGGCTGCGCGTGGTCAGGCGGCCCAGCTGCGCGAAGAGGCGGAAGCTTATCGCGCCCAGACCGTCAATGACGCACAGGGTGAGGCTGCACGCTTTACCTCTGTCTATAATGAATATGTCAAAGCACCCGATGTCACCAAACGCCGTATGTTCCTTGAGACCATGGAAGGCGTGTTGCAGGGCTTGGATAAAGTCATTGTGGATCAACCGTCTGGCGGTCAGGGTGTTGTCCCCTATCTGCCACTGAATGAGCTGAACCGCTCATCCAATACCACGACAACCGGAGGGTCGAACTGATGCAAAAAGCAGCCATCATCATCCCCGCAATCGTTGTGGCAGCCGTCATCGGCATGAGCTCGGTCTTTGTGGTCGATGAACGTGAAAAAGCACTGATCTTGCAGTTTGGGCAGGTCAAACAGGTGAAATCCGACCCCGGCTTGGGCTTTAAATTGCCCCTGATTCAGGATGTCGTAACCTATGATGACCGGATCTTGTCGTTATCGACCCGCCCGTTGGAGGTCACGCCGCTGGATGACCGCCGTTTGGTCGTGGATGCCTTCGCGCGTTGGCGCTTGGTGGATGTGGTTCAATTCCGCGAAGCCGTGGGCCAAGGTGGTGAGACCGTTGCGAAATCGCGTCTGGATTCGATCATCAACGCCGCCATCCGCGAGGTTCTGGGCTCGGTCCCGTCAACCACCGTCTTGTCGGATGACCGCACACCGCTGATGAACCAGATCCGTGATCTGGCCCGCCGTGAGGCTGCAAGCCTGGGTGTGGACGTGATTGACGTCCGTTTGACCCGCACCGACCTGCCCGAGCAAAACCTTGAAGCGACCTATGCACGGATGCGCGCAGAGCGCGAACGTGAGGCCGCCGATGAAATCGCTCGCGGTAATGAGGCCGCGCAACGTGTGCGGGCGACCGCAGACCGGACCCGGACCGAGCTGACATCAGAGGCGCAAAAGCAGGCCGAGATCGTGCGCGGTCAAGCCGAAGCCGAAGCGAACGGGATCTATGCGCAATCATACGGTCAGGATCCGACCTTCTTCGCCTTTACCCGGCAGCTGGATTTCTATCGCAAATCTTTGGCAAGCGACACATCGTCATTGGTAACGCAGCCTGACAGTCTGTATTTCGACTATGATCGCTTTTTACAATCTATCGGTGATGCACCTGCTGCACGCTAAGATTTTGATATAATTTTCAAAAGGGCGGGAGGATTTTCCCGCCCTTTTCTATGGGATCCGTGTTTTCTCCGTAGGTTTAACCAAACGGCAGGGGTTCATGCCTATCATCCGAACCAACCAATCCGGAGGGTTTGATGCAGTGTCTTTTGCGAATGTTCACCATCGTAATCATGGCCTGTTTTCCACGGTTTCCAGCGGCGCAAACTGTCGCGGACTATATCAAGGCCGTCGTTGCGCCCGATGCGATGGACGCACGTTCAATCGCGCTGGTTGTGACCGGCCCTTCAGGATATGACCCGCATCTACAGCGCCGCAGCGCGAAATTAGCGGGAATGCATACGCTGGTCATTGTTGTCGATGCCGCTGAAATGGTTGCGACCTATGGCAATTGTACGGCCGCTGCCGCAGCTCTTGGACCACTGGCACAAAAGCTGCGTGATCAAAATGATGCCGCCCGGCGCGCGCCGGTTTTAACCGGTATTGGTGCCGGGGCCAGCTTGGCGTTGATGGCCGCCAACCTTTATCCCAACACGTTCAAAGGGCTTGTGACTGAGGCGCTATCTGCTGCAAACGATCCATGTCGGTCCATCGCAGCCGCTCTTGCACCCGAAGATGGGAAAAGCCCGCTGCGTTGGCATGATGTTGCACACGCCTCCCTCGCGGCTGATGTGGCCGGTGTCCGGTTCTATGATCCCCAAAGCCATGGCTCGGATGAGGCATTTTATCAAGCTTATCTGACACTGGCCGGAACGGATCATGCATTTGATACGGCGACAGTGGCGGGCGGAGATCTGTCCGACCTTCCGATCACCGTGCATCAAGATCCCAGTGCGCCCCCCTCTGGGCGCTATGCAATTTTCTTATCGGGTGATGGCGGTTGGGCCAAATTTGACGAGGAAATCGCCGAACGGCTGGCGCAGTCAGGTGTCCCTGTGGTTGGAATTTCCTCTATGCGCTACCTTTGGAAAGAAAAATCACCGCTGCAGATCGCAGAAGATATCACGCGTATTGATAGAACATATGCGGGACAATTCGAAGCACCGACGGTGATACTTATTGGGTTTTCACTTGGCGCCAATGTCATGCCGTTTTTTGCCCCATCCTTACCGACATCACTACAAAAGCGGATTACAGGCTTAGTATTGCTATCGCCCGAACGCCAAACCGGTTTTGAAATCGTTATGGGCGGCTGGATGGGCATAGTCACCGGTCAACATGATGTCGCCCAAGCCATAATGACGGCAACGGACTCGTTTCACATCTTCTGCCTATATGGCACAGAAGATAAGAACAGTGTCTGCCCGGCTGTGGACCAACACGTAACCCACCAAAGCTATGAAGGCGGCCACCATTTGAACGCTGATTACGACGCAGTGGCTGCAGAAATTCTGTCTGATTGGGCACCAACACCATTACAGTAATGCACTACCCCTGTGAGAGCCTAGTCCGTGCTATATGGAAGACCCCCGCGTGTCTGAAGTCCGAACATGACGGACAAATATGATGACTTAAACAATCGAGGTTCCTGCGTCATCGTGGCGTTCAAGGAGCGACATAAAACGCCCCCCGTTTCGCATAGGCTTGGACGTAGAATTTACGCGGCCATTTTCAGTTTCTGGGCGGGTGAGATGAGAGCGTCAGATCTTCTGTGTACCGTAGATCTGGTCTATGCTTCACCGAAAGGAAGCATGCATGACGATCTCTAAGGAACTTCTGAATGAATTTCTGAAGGACGTTGAGCGCCCCGAAAATTTGCTTGGCGGCACCGGGCTGATGAAAGAGCTGAAGATCATGGAACGGATGCTGGGCGCCGAACTGACGGCGTAATGGCGCGTCAACCAAAATACTGAAAGGTCAGGACGGAGAGATGCCTGTGGCAGTGCCCCGCGATCGTGACAGCAGCTTTGAGCCCAAGCTGGTAAAGAAGGGCAAGACCCGGATCGACGGCATTGATGACAACATCATCGGGCTCTATGCCGCCGGACTGTCAGTGCGCGATATTCAGACCCATCTCGAAGACCTTTAAGGCCTGCGCGTCTCGCCTGACCTGAACAGCCGGGTCACTGCGGCTGTTCTGGATGAGGTCCGAGAGTGGCAGTACCGGGCATTGGACCGGGGATTTATCCGATCGTGATCTTTGACGCGCTGCGGGTAAAGATCTGTGACGCAGACTGAATCGCCCCGAGTTTGTCGGAGACCATCAACTTAAGTAAGGATGATGGTTATGACAAAAAGCAAAATGGCAAATCGCTACTCGCCAGAAGTTCGCGCGCGGGCGGTCCGGATGGTGTTTGAACATCAAGGTTCATATGAAACGCAAGCGGGCGC
>NZ_MDHA01000027.1 GCF_001705665.1 Thioclava sp. SK-1
TGATGTTGAACTGGATGCGGTCTTTCGGGGATCTGCAACGCGTCGGCATCGAATGTTCGGGCAGCTATGGCGCAGGGTTACTGCGCTATTTGCAGACAGCTGGCGTCGAAGTTCTGGAGGTGGTCACTGCCCCTGACAAAAACGAGCGCCGTCGCCGCGGCAAGAACGACGACTTCGACGCAGAAAGTGCGGCCCATGCCGCCTTTGCTAAACGACACACGGTGACGCCGAGAAGCCGTGACGGTATGGTCGAAAGCCTCCGTGTTCTAAGGGTTTGCCGAAAGACAGCCGTTCAGGCGCGCCGCATTGCTTTGCAAATGATCCAGACGACGATCGTCTGTGCCCCCGACAGATTGCGAGAACCCCTGCGTAAGATGACGCGAATGCAGTTAATCCGCACACTGGCAGCTTGGCGGCCCGATCTCACGGCCTTTCGGCAGGTCGAAGAAGCCTATCGCATCGCGCTCAAATCCCTGGCGCGGCGTTACCTCGAACTG
>NZ_MDHA01000028.1 GCF_001705665.1 Thioclava sp. SK-1
CTGCTGGGCGGTGCGGGGCCTGATACGCTTTTTGGTGGGGCGGATCATGATCTGATCGGCGGCGGGGCCGGCGATGATAGCATACAGGGCAACTTGGGTTTTGATACGGTCTGGGGCGGTGCGGGGGATGATCAAATCGCAGGAGGTTATGGGCTCGATCAGCTGCATGGTGGCGCAGGGGCTGACAAGATCTGGGGCGAAGATCAGGCGGACAGGATCTGGGGGGATGCAGGCAATGATACGCTGCTGGGCGGTGTGGGGCCTGATACGCTTTTTGGTGGGGCGGATCATGATCTGATCGGCGGCGGGGCCGGCGATGATAGCATACAGGGCAATCTGGGGCATGACACGGTCTGGGGTGGGATGGGCCGCGACCGGATTACAGGCGGCGCGGGCAATGACCAGCTGCATGGCGGCGCGGGCAATGACCTGATCTGGGGCGGGATGGGCAATGACACGCTTTGGGGCGATTTCGGGATGGATATGTTTTATTTTCACAGCAATCAGGGGGCGGACCGGATTGCCGATTTTACGCCCGGAATTGACTATCTTGTTTTGGATATTGGTATTGATGATATCTCTGATTTGTATCATGCGGATTGGCAACAGGGTCTGCGACTGGAATGGGAGGGTGGCTCGCTTTTGCTGGAAGCTGTGCAATGGAGCGACATTCACCCCGACACGGATATTGACCTGATGTAATCGGGGCAGGCCCTTTGTGTGTTAATCGCTTTGCTTGTCAAACAGGGCGTTAGATGCGAAAACGCCGTATAAATTCAGAAAATGGACAAGGCGTAGCGCGTGAAAATTCTATGTGTGGGGGCCGGTCTTTCGGGGGCCGTGATCGGGCGCAAACTGGCAGACGCCGGGCATGACATTACCATTGTCGATGCGCGAGACCACATTGCCGGAAATTGCCATACTGAACGCGATGCGGATACCGGCGTGATGGTGCATATCTACGGGCCGCATATTTTTCACACCGATGATGCCGAGGTGTGGGACTACGTCAACGCCTTCACCTGCTTTATGCCTTATAAGAACCGGGTCAAGACGACATCGCGGGGACAGGTGTTTTCACTGCCCGTCAACCTGCATACGATCAACCAGTTCTTTGGGCGCACCATGCGCCCCGACGAAGCGCATGATTTCATCACCCAAGAACAGGCCGATACCACGATCACTGACCCGCAGACCTTTGAAGATCAAGCATTGCGCTTTGTCGGGCGCGACCTTTATGAGGCCTTCTTTAAGGGCTATACGGTCAAGCAATGGGGAATGGATCCGTCGCAGCTGCCAGCCTCGATCCTGAAGCGATTGCCGGTGCGCTTCAACTATGACGATAATTATTTCTTCCATAAATATCAGGGTATGCCCGAAAACGGCTATACACCGATGGTCGCAGCCATTTTGAACCATCCACGCATTCAGCTGTCACTGTCGACCCGTTTTACCCGCGACCAGGCGGCGGAATATGATCATGTGTTCTATTCCGGGCCGATCGACGGTTGGTTCGATTATGATCTGGGACGTTTGGGATATCGGACATTGGATTTTGAACGGTTCACCTATCAAGGCGATTATCAGGGCTGCGCAGTGATGAATTACGGCGAAGAAAGCGTGCCCTACACCCGGATCACGGAACATAAGCATTTCGCGCCATGGGAAAGCCATGAAGGGTCTGTCTGCTACCGTGAATTTTCGCGCCTGTGCACGCCCGAAGACATCCCCTACTACCCCATTCGTCAGATGGGGGAAAAGGCGCTTTTGGCGGAATATGTCACCCGTGCGGAAAAGGAAACCGGTGTGACCTTTGTTGGTCGTCTGGGGACATATCGTTATCTGGATATGGATGTGACCATCCGCGAGGCGTTGGATGTGGCTCAGGGGTTCATAACCAAGGACACGGCCCCGGCCTTTGCTGTGTCACCGTTGTAAACGCATATGCGGGGACCGACCGTCGTCCCCGCAACCATCACCGTGCCGTCCCAAATGCTCGTTCAAGCCACCTTCCGTTTGAAAGCGCCTGGGCTTTTCCAGCCAAGTGTTGAGTGTCGGCGTCTTGAATTATAGACCCGGTTCATCCAAGCCAGCAGCTTGTGACGGCGAAGGTGCTTAATGAGCGAGGTGACGTGTCGAGCCGGTGCATTCCTTCCAATTGATGTCCGACACCGGAGGCGGGCGATGATAGACATTGCGTCCCAGCGCAATGGCCCCAGCATAATGGTCTGGCGGTTGACGTTAAGCTTTGTTGCAGGAGCGATCATTTCTGGCCTGGCAACAGGGCAGACTTGCCGAGCGCGCCGGACAATACTCAGCCTACAGCGCCAATTTTGCAATCTTGGCTACAGCTGTGTTCGCCCTGAAATCGGGGCTGTGATTTTGACGCGCCCCCTCCGGTGGGGCGTTAACATACGATCTTGCACCTAGCCGGAACAGACCCCGATCCGGCGTTTCAGGCCATCAGACTTTGATGAAAGCTGATCGCCTCTTCGAGGTTTTCGAAATAATGCAGCTTGCCCTCTTCCAACACGATGCCGGAATCGCAAAAATCGCGTAGATCCGGCATGGCATGGCTGACCATGATCGCCCCGGCATGGCGCATACGTTCTAAAAACACAGTGCGACTTTTGCGGCGAAACGCGGCATCGCCGACCGATGTTACCTCATCCACCAGATAGGTATCGAACGGCACCCCCATTGAGGTGCCAAAGGTCAGCCGCGATCGCATCCCGGCTGAATAGGTTCGCACCGGCATATCAAAATGTTTGCCCAGCTCGGCGAAGTCACGCACGAAATCCAGCAGCTCATCGGTATCCACCCCGTAAATCCGCGCCACAAACCGCACATTTTGGGCACCGGTCAGCTGCGGGTGAAACGATCCGCCAAATGCCACGGGCCATGAAATATGCCCATCGGTGACAATCCGCCCCTGATCGGCTGGCATTGTGCCCGCGACCATCTGCATCAAGGTGGATTTCCCCGCCCCGTTGCGGCCCAGCAAAGCCAGGGATCGCCCCGTGGGCAGGGTCAGGTTCAGATTATCGATGATCACCTTGCGCTCATGGCCGACCCAGAAGCTTTTGGACAGGTTTTCAAACCGGATCATGGATCTGCCTTAGCCCCTGTCGCGGATCGAATAATAGACCAGCGCGGCAATCCCCCATGCCAATAATAAGAACAGCACGGCCAGCCCCAGGATCTGTCCACGTTGCGGATATTCCGAAGCCTGTGCCAGCGTGGGCGCCACATAGGTCGCAAGATAACGCGATTGCCGGGACGCTTCCGCCTTGGCGGCATCAAAGGCGGTCAGCGCAGCGGTATAGGCACTTTCCGCGAACTGGCGTTCAACCTCCAGGCCTTCATATTGCGACAACAGGCTTGGGTAATCCTCGTCAGTGCCCTCCACCTTGCTGGTTGCCAGATTGCGCCGTTCTTCGGAAATTCGGTCACGGATCACCTGAATGCGGCGCTGAGTTTGCGCCAGTCGGGGATCGTCGGGGCGCGATGTGGTGCCGCTCAGCTCGTCTTGGGCGACCAGTTCCTGTGCCAGGCTTTGCTGCAAATTGGTCAAGACGCCGGTCCGGCTGGCAATATCGGAATCCACATCAACGATCTGCGTACGGGTCCGGAATTCGGTCAACGAGGCGCGGGTATCACGCAGCCTGTCTTGTGCCAGGTCCAGATCCTCGCGTGCATAACGCAGCGCGTCATTGCGCGCCGCTTCGCTGAGCATATTGATCAACCGTTGGCTTTCCATCACGACAGCGCGTGTTACCGCCTGGGCATAATCGGGATCAAAAGCGGTCACTTCGATTTCCGACAGGCCTGTGGATTGGTCATAAGACACCTGAACAATACGATCCCAATAGGCGGTCAGGTCTTCGATCGTGGCATCAGGGGCCAGTGCAAACACTGGGTCAGACCAGTAGTTTTGGGAATAATGGCCGCGCAAATCCAATTCTTGATCAATGGCCTGCACCATCTGCTGGGATCGGATGAATTCATAAAGTACATCCCCATCCGACGAAGACGAGGTGCCGGTAAATGTCGCCAACCCCCCCAATAGCTCTGACGCGCCGGTACTTTCTTCAGATCTTACCGTGAACCCGGCGGTTGAGGCATATCGGTCATCGGCCACCAGCCAAAGATAAGCCGCGATCACAATCATCGGCGCCAGGACACAGGCGATAAAACTGATCAGCAATCCGCGATGGCGCGGTTTGAGCGTCGCGGGCGAGGCCACCGGAAGCACCTTTGGCTTGACCGCGTGTGGACCGGGAAGCGTGCCGGCTTTCTTGCCCGGGCCATTCGGACCGGGCCCTGCCCCCCGATTGTGCCCGTTGCCCGGCCCATTGCCTGCGCCCTGCCCAGGGCCATTATTGGGCCCGCGCCCTACGGCAGGTCCTGTCGCAGGGCGCGGCGCCTGAGCCCCGCCCGGAACACGTCCAGCACCATTCCCTTGTGTGTTACCCGGCCCGGCGCCCTGCTTGGCTGCGGCGCCGTTCGGGCCCACAGCACCTTGTGTGCCCCCAGCCGCCTGCGGCGTGGCAGATGCGCCAGCCTGAAGGGTAGGATCGGACATCGATGCATTTTGCGAGGGGGGCTTGGGCTGTTGGCTGTTCACGCGGGACCTATTTGAAACTTGCCTAATTCTGGTGATACTGGGGGATAATGTCCACTCGGGATTTATCACAGATGACCACCCCCCCAATGCCCGTGTCTTTGCCAACGCGCAAGCCCGCAAGCCGTGGTCTGCGTATGGCACGTGTGATTATGGCCCTGACGCTGCGCGAAATGAGCTCGCGTTACGGGCGGTCTCCGGGGGGGTATATATGGGCTATCTTGGAACCGTTGGGTGGTATTTTCGTGATGGCATTAGGGTTTTCCCTGCTGGTGCGCAGCCCGCCCTTGGGAACCAGTTTCTTATTGTTCTATGCCAGCGGGTTCACAGCCTTTAACCTGTATCAGGGAATTTCAAATACCGTGGCCCGCGCAATCGCTTTTTCAAAACAGTTGCTCAGCTATCCGGCGGTGTCTTGGTTGGATGCTATTTTGGCACGTTTCATCCTCAATAGCCTGACCGGTATCATGGTGGGATATATCACCATTGTCTCAATCTTGGTGATCACCGGGGAACGGCCCAATCTGGATGTTGGACCGCTGATCGAAGGGCTGTTGCTGACGTTGCTTTTGGGGCTGTCGGTCGGCACGCTGAACTGCGCGCTGATGGGGGTCATTTCGGTCTGGGATCAGATCTGGTCCATTGCTACCCGGCCGCTGTTCATTATCTCTGGCGTGTTCTTTCTCTATGATACCTTACCGCAAACCATTCAGGATATTTTGTGGTTCAACCCGCTTTTGCATATCGTGGGGCTGATGCATATGGGGTTCTACCCAACCTATCATCCCGTGCATATTTCGCCCCTATATGTTATCATGGTGTCGCTGGGCATGCTGTTTTTAGGCTTGGTTTTGCTGGGGCGCTATCACCGGGACATCTTGAACCGCTAGGCGTGCGCCCGGCGCAAGGCCTGACCTGCGGCCCGCATAATTCCACAGGTCAGATCATGGGGTCGGTTACAGTCCCGCGGCATCAAGCCTTTGGGCCAGATGCTGCATCTGTGCCTCGGTATCGGCCATTTGACGTTCCAATTTCAGCAGCCTGCGTGCCTGGCGAATATTCGTCTCGACCAGGTAGTCCAAAATCCGGCGGCGCAAGTGCTCCATATCCGGCTGTTTGGGCGGTGTTTTGCCCGCATCCCTTGGATCGAACCCAAAACAGGATTTGAACTCTTCAAACAACGGACTGGCCTGTGCGACAATCTGTGCCGTTTGATCATAGTTGAAACATTGCTCGGCAAGCTGTTCCAGCGAGGGGATGTCAGAGGCCGAACGGAAAATCGCCTGATCAAAAGCCCGGGGCAGAACATGGTCTGGAAACCGCGTATTGAACGCGGCACGCAAGAGAATTTCAAAATCCTCACCACGTTCAAGCACACGCTTTTGGGGCACATCCAAGGTCACGCCGATGGCTGTAGCGAAATCTTCGGCAATATCATCGGCCGCATCATAGGAGCGCACATCCAAAAGATCGCCTGCCATTTGATGCCAGTTGATCAGGCCAGAATACCATTGCACCAGTTCACGCGCGCGGTCGTTATAGGCCTGCACCGGCCCTGGAGAGACCTTGTCACGGATCGACCACTGCACATGGGCCGATGGCAGCCAAGAGGCCGGATCACGCGCATAACCGATCAATTGCACCGTGATCCCGGCCGCAACCAGTTGCGAAATCATCGGCCGCATAGTCTTTGCATTGCCCGAGAATGCCTCGTTTGACAAAATGAAATGATCGGTGCCGTTTTGGTCATTGCGGGCACGCAACACCCCAATCAGATGATCTGTTGCCGCGATCATATCCGGCGGGGATAAGGCAAAGAAATTCGATTGTTTTTCAACCCCGGAAAAATTCGGGTCGATCATATCGAACCACATGCCAAGATAATCTGCGCCCTGTGCACGCAGCCTATCCGCATTCGCCCGCAACGCCGCCTGAATGGCACTGGAGCCTGTTTTGCCCATGCCGATATGGAACGTCAATTTCATGCTTATCCCCGTCAAATCTGCACCCCGCAAAGGATACGTCAGCCAAGCTGCGCGATCATATCAAAATCGGGCGCATATGCCTGTGCGATGGCCGTTTGCCCCGCAGCAAAAGTATCGGTTTTTCCGTTCGGTTGGCCGATACATCCCCCGGAGTGAGCACCCCCGCATCCATAACCGGCTCAGCGCCAGAACCAAGGTCGCAACCCGCATTTTATGTGAGCCCGCCGTAAAATTTTCGACAGCTCCAAGTTGCAGACCCGGGATGTGATCAAAAAAAACCGCCTTGCGTTGCAAGCGCGAATATTCAGCCAGATCGCGCAGTTTCTTACGCACTGCCGATATAAACCGGCTTTTCAGGCTGCGAACACAGATCAGATAGGACAAGACGACAAACCGCAGCCCCTGGCTGATATGCGCCGTATAATCAAGCTCTTGGACTGATCCAGTTTCGGCCTGCATGCAGATGATCGGCGTTTGGCTCATGGATCTGTCCCAGATTGGGTCGAGGGCACCGGTTGGGATTGGCCTTGTAAAGCACAAAGCTGTTTGAGCCTGTGTATGAACGGCTGAGCCGCACCATCCCACGTCCGATCCTGCATATCCTGAATTGCCTGTTGTGACAGGCGTTGCAACAGATCGCGGTCGCATGCCAGCCGATCGAGTGCATGCATTGCATCCGTCACACAATGTGCATTGGACAACAAGATCCCGTTATGGCCATCCACAACCGCCTCTGACACAGCCCCCACATCTGTGGCCAATGGCACAGCGCCTGCGCGCATGGCTTCCAAAACAATCAAGGGCAAGCCTTCGAAATACGATGGCAAGACAATCACATCAGCCCATTCCAGCGCCTCGGTCATGGCCTCTGGCGTGGTCTTGGGCGGTTCCAGACTGTCGGTGATGGTTGCAGGCAGGGCTGCCCCGCCTGTCCCCAGGACTGTTCCACCGATATACCGCCATTTGATATCGAAATCGGCTTCCTGGCTGCCTTCGACAATCGGCACCAACCGGTCCAGCCCCTTTTGCATATCCAGCCGCCCGATATAAAGTGCGCGCAGCGCGCGCTCTGGAACGTGGGGCGTGCGCGGCGCCCCGGCAGTGGCGGGCAAATCAAAGCTGGGAGCGTTTGGGATCGGGATGATCTTTTCGGCGGGCATGCCCATCGCATGGCACCAATCCCCCAACATATTAGAACATGGCAGTATCATATCATAGGCATGTTCAAACGCCAGCGCATGATAGGTATTTCCCACCGGACGGGCAAAGACCGAATGGTCCGACAGATGCAGTGAATTGGCTGTCACGACCCCAAGCCGTTTTAACTGCCCCATCACCCCTGAAATCGCGGCACCGTGGAAGTTGACCACCCCGTCCAGCCATGCAAGCATCGCTGTGGCATTGCCCTTGTTGCCCCAACGCGACCAATCGGAAATATCAGTGCCGAAATAAGCCGCCTGCGTTGGGCCCCAAGTGGCAAATTCAGGATCTGCCAGGAAGGTGACCGTGTCAAATGTCTCGCGCCATTCCGCCGGATAGGTGATCGTGTCTTGCTCTAGGACAAACAGATGCGGGTGGAACCCTGCCCGTTTCAACGCGCGCGCGACATTCAATGCAACGCGTTCTACGCCGCCAAATTCCACCAATGGCAGCAAGAACCCAATATGAAGACCGCCATCGGCCACCCGTGGATATGCCGCCGAAGACAGACAGGTCTGGCGCGGAATTTTATGCGTGCGCTCACGCCAGCCGATGTCCTGGGTACGCCATTCCCATGTATGGGCCGCCGCCAGGGTCAAACTGTTGCGGCGCAACCGGGCCATAAGCGCCAGCAAATCACATGCCACCCGGTCGGGCGCAGCCCCTGCCCCGTTCCAAAGGGCCTGTGGCACAGTCATTTCGATCCGCGCGACCGAAATCGGGCAGTGCGGCAATTCCAACTGCGAGATCCAGGACAGGCTGCTGTCCTTCAGCACTTTGCGGACCAATTGTGTTTCAAGCATCGCCATACCACCGGTGACGGGCTGGGCGGAGGGGTCGCGGCTGACGCGCATCGTCAGCGTGTCCTGGCGTTGCGGCAGGGCCGGGTTACCCGGCATCACATGTGCCACGGTCACGGGACACGCGTGGTCAAGCTGGCGTTCCAGGGCCCATAACACCCCGCTAACAAGCCCCCCATCGCACAACGTCTTCCAAAGCTGACTGTCTGTCACAACGGTTAAGGGCGGCACGAAATAACGTTTGTTGCCGGTGGTGCTGCGAAACAGCAGATCGGAATATTCGTCAAAGGAGTATATCTTGCGATTGGGGCTGGACGGATCAACCGTCCAGATCACCTGATCCGTATCGCTCAGGTGAATGGCAAAGCGGGGCGCTTCTTCCTGCTCTAATGCCAACAGCCCCTTTGGGCTGAACAGCTGTTTATGTTTTTTGCGCATTTCAGCCCGGATCGCATCGGCATCACGTTCTGAATCCGCCAGCATGCTTTCGCCGCGTTTGCGGTATTGAAAGCCGAATTCTTCCAGGTTCATGCCCGTAAACCCGGCATCCCCCGCTGTCAGGAAGAAATCCCAATCTTCAAAGCCGGATTTAAAGGAGGTATCAAACACCACCCCTGCATCAAAGACCCGGCGATGCACCAGGCTGCCAGCTTCGCAAACATTCATCACCGTATGGATCAGCCGGGAATATGGGCCGCCGTAATCACCCGCATAGCGCAAGCCAAACATATCAATGTTAGGATACACCCAATCCACATCGGGATGTTCGTCCAGCGCTGTCATCGCCCGGCGCAATGCAGGCGGGCGCAGACGATTGTCAGCATCAAGCAGATAAATTGCTTCCAGCTCTTGCCAGCGCGCCAAAGCATAACCAATGCCGCAGTTGCGCGCATCCGACAGGCCACCGTTCTTTTTCGGCACATAAGCGATCTGCTCAGGATAGGCCCGCGCATAGGTGCGGCACACCTGATCCGTTTCGCGATGCGGACAACCGTCATTGACTAAGACAATGCGAATGCCCCAAGGCGCATCTTGATCCAAAATACTGTCGATCGCTTCACTTAATAAGACCGAGTGCCGGAAGATCGGGATAACCACCGCCACACGCACCGCCATATCAGACGCGGATTGATCGCTACCTTTCGTCATGATCATGCCTGCGCCCCGAAACGCAGTTTCAGATCAGAAAACCCTGACCAGCCAAACGCATTGGTACCATCTTTATCTGCCAACCGTGTCAGCAGATACAGATCCTGGCGCTGCTCTGATGGATCCAGATACAGGCGGCATTGCGATGCGGTGTCCGGGGCCACACGCACCCAGTTCAAAGTTTCGGCCGCATCGGCCGTCAGGCGCGTATGCAATGCCTGTGGCAAAATACCCGGCGCAGTGGGGCGTTCGGATTTGGGCAGGGCAAGCATCGCATATTCGACCTCTGGACCGTCCTTGTGATACGTACAGATCCCGGCCGAAATTTCGACCGCGCCGGGAAAGACCAGATCCGGCACGATCGCAGCAGCAATATCTTGTTCCAGCACATGGACCAGCAGCGCATCTGTCCCCTGAATGAACGGAATATCTGCGCGCAGGCTGCGCATATCCAGCGCCTGCTCCAGCCATTCGCGCCCGACATGGCGCAATTGCCCCTTGCCTGCATACCCATTGGGCAAATGCGCGCCGGTAAGCAGTGGCGCGGCAACACCGGGCACCCAGGACCAGACGCGCTGCGCCAAAACAGCGGGGCGTGCATCATCACCGATTTTGGGGCGAAAGCGGGGATCTGGATGATCCGTCGCACAGGCAAGGGTCAAAACGCCCCCGCCCACCCAATGCACCGTGATTTGCAAGCTGACCGGATCGGGACCAAGCGCACGTTCCAATGAAAATCGGTTCCAACCCGTAGAAAGCTGTGCGGCCTGCAAATCCCACACCGCCAGAACCTGATCACTGTCCAGCCCGGTCAGGGTGACGCTGACCATCCCCTTTGGCGCGGCGCCTTCTGGATCAAACCAGAGGGCGAGATCGCACAGTCCTGGGCTGGCACTGGCCACGCGTTGCTGCACTTGCATCCCATTTTGCAACGTTACCACGGGTTGACCGCGTGTTGGTGCAATGATCGGACCGGGCGTGCGATGCTGCACATTCAGCCCATAAACGAAATGTTCCAACCCGCGAAAACTGGCCTGTATCAGGTCATGTTGCTGACGCAGCAGACCCAATTCACGCATATGGCGCGCCGATACGCGCGATGCAGCTGCATTTTGCTCCAACACGACATCCAACACCCGATCGCGCAGCGCGGCGATATCGGGCATATCAGCCTGTGGCAGGCAAGGTGGCAAGGCCAGCCCGAACATCTCCTCCCATAGCGCAACAATGTCCTGATGCGCGGTGTCATTCTCTTGTGTCGGGCGAAGATAGGCGTCGGCATCCAAAGCAACCTGCTCGGGGCGCAGCGACTGGCCATCGCATGTCGTAAAAACAAGCTTCTGGGTGTCTGGATCCGGTGACATAAGAACAAAAGTGATCCGCGCGTCATCACCATAATGTCGGGCGATTTCACCATCGCGCGTCAAAATTGTAGCCTTCACCATAATCCGTCCATTTCTTACTTCGCTCGTCATATTTGCAGACCAGACGGCCTTGGGGGCATATTTTCGGTTCTCAACGCAAAATGCAATGCGATAGACCAAAACCCCCCTGCAGCCAGGCTGTAGGGGGGGAGGAATTACATGCGTTGATGCATTTACGATTTATCCGCCCCGTATCAACGGGGCCTGGATTACCGTCCGGTGCGTTTGCACACGATCCCGGCTGTCTTGGCGATCAGCCCGATGTCGCGCCACATGCTCAGACCGCGGTGATAATCATCATCATAGGCCACGCGGCCAATGAAGGTGGTAGAGTTGCGACCTTCAACCTGCCACGCACCGGTAATGCCCGGACGCATGTCAAAATAGCTTTCGCCACCTGCGTTGCGATACAGCGCTTCTTGATCCACCAGGAAGGGGCGTGGACCAACAAAGCTCATATCGCCTTTGATAACGTTGAACACCTGCGGCAGCTCATCCAATGATGTCGCGCGCAAAAAGCGGCCCACACGGGTGATCCGCGGATCAACGGTCAGCTTTTGGTTCACATGCCATTCATGGGCCAGTTCAGGGCTTTCGTCGCACATTTTCTTCAGTGCCGCTTCGGCATCCGTCACCATTGTGCGCAGTTTATAGCAGTTAAACACACGGCCATCACGGCCAATGCGCGGCTGTACAAAGAACCCAGAGCCGCCATCGCGACGCACCAAGAACCAAAGTCCTGCAATCACTGGAAGCAGGATTGGCAGCAAAAGTAGTGCAAGAAAAATATCGAATGGGCGTTTTCCCAGACGACGGTAGGCAACAGTGCCAAGCCCGTCACGAAGGGCAGTTTGGCGGGATTGTGCGGTCAATGCGAATTTCATCGGGTTTACCCTTTGAGGAAGGAGTGGGCCGAAAGATGATACGGTTTTTTCTGCATGGGCATTCTGCAATGCAGCATTATGACGAAAGGTTAATGTCTCGTTCACTTAGAAAGGGCTTTTCTCACGGTTTCAAGGAAGGAAAACCCCCAGTCCCGAAAAATGCAGGATCTTGCCGCTTTATTGTGCGAATATACGCCGATAGCTTAAACGCTTTCCCTGCAATCCTTAGAATTGGCGATTGTTCAGAAATTTAATACGAATCGTTTCTATAAAGGAAATATCAATGAACGCTATATTTCATTGATATTTTCATCAGAGCCGCCCCATGTTTACGTCGCGTGACACATATGACCGCTTTATGTCGCAGCCGATCCGCGAAAATGATCATTTTCAAGGCGTATCTTTGACAAAATTTCAGGCAAATCCAATTTACCCTTGGGATTTGCTTGAAAAACATCCGGGTTCGGCTCAAATAACCCATATGTGAAGGCCTTCGTTAACCTTTTGATGAGGGCATGTGTGCAGTGCAGCATTAAGGGACCGTATGACGGTGGTTTGGTGCAAATCTGCGACTGCGACATAATTATCTTGGTGGATCACCTGATCCATATTCCGTTAAGGGGGACTATATGAATTTTCTGAAAACCATCACAACAGCTGCCGCTGTGACACTGGGCCTGGCGGCCGCCGCACAGGCAGCCACCATTTCGCTAACCAGTTCCACGACCAGCACCGACACGGCTGACAGCGTCAACATGTCGGGCGTATCCTTTTACACCTATACGTTCAGCTATGATGTCGTCGACAGCGGCTACTACTCCTTTGCCGTTGAATCCGACGATATCGATCCCGCAGCTTTCCTGTTTGAAATCAATCCAACAGACGCTGCCAATGACATCGCATTCTATTCGGTAGGCAGCACCGGCGGTAACGAATACTTCACCTATTACCTGACAGCCAACAGCACAATCGACCCCGATTACACGCTGTCCGTCAGCGCAGAAAGCGGCCTGTTTGGCACCACGCCGGGTTCGGTCACTGTGACCGTTTCGCCTGCGCCAATCCCGCTGCCCGCAGGTCTGCCGCTGTTGGCAGGTGCGTTGGGTCTGGGTGGCTTGATCGCGCGTCGTCGTAAAAAAGCGGCCTGATCGAAAGATCAGCCCAGGGTGACGACCTAACAAGGTGACACCCTCAACATCGTAACGCCGCCCCGTCGCTTTGCGCAGGGCGGCGTTTGCATGAATACGGCCTTTAGAGGCCATATTGTTCTGGCCTCCAAAAGGTAGATACGACGTCAAAGACCACATCAACTTAGGCATCTTTTACGTCGCAAACCGGTTGCGCACCCAAGATACCACAACACCCACAGGTTTGGGTTTGATCATATTGGACAGGACGATACCGATCATCACGCAGATCGGAACCTGCAGCAAAAACAAGATCAGGTAGCTGGTGGCATTTTCTGACACACCCGAGATCACGGCGAACATGCCGATAAATTTCAACGTGATGCTATGGCTGCAAAATATGACAAAGATATGCTTTTCCAGATAAAGCAGCCCGCGCTGAAACCAAGAGCCAGAGGTTGCCACAATCATCGCCACACGCCACATCAGGAAGGACATTGCCACGCGCGGCAGATGATAAAACACCACTTCAAGTACATGCGGCATATCGATTGTGCCCACGACATAGCGCTGTGCCAGCTCATTCCCGACGATCAAAGATCCAATCAACACCCAGCTTGGCACCCAGCCGCTGCGATGATTGACCGCCAGCATAAGACCGAAGAAGAAGAATGTCGCGATCTGGTTACGGAACAAAATAAATCCAGTTCCATTATGTTCGGCTGCCAACAGGGCAATCAAAATCACAATGCCCAAGGGCTTGAACCGTTCATAGGCCAGCAAAATTACCGTACTATATAGGCAGACCACAAAGACATCGCGCAGGAAATGCAGCGGTCCATTGGCTGGGGTGGCAAACACCCCGGTCAGCCCATTGACCCATGTCATCACCCCCGAAGGTGCGTCAATCTGCTGCGGTAAAATCTGATGCCCGACAACCATCAAGATCATCAATGGCAGCGACCAGACAAAAATCGGTATCATCAAGCTTTTGAATTTATGCCGGATCAAAGATCCTAATGTTTTGCGCCGCGTGAAAGAGATTGCAAATAACATGCCCGAGAACACGCTCAGCAGCGGCACAGAGGCCCGCCCCAGATGATCCACAACCACAGAGTAAAACAGGTGTAGATATTGGTTCACCTCGGCCGAAAGTATCCGATCCCCCCCCGGCCAGACATGATATGTCATCATAAATAAAATGCATAGGACACGTGCATTTTTGATTGTTAGGGACGTATCATTATTAAGTCGTATACGCTCAAGCTTCATACGTTTTCCCTTCTGGGATCGACGGAGGAGGTTGGGTCATATTTAAAGATCAGGGTTGTAACTTCTTGGTTAACATTCGCCTTTAATCCGACAAAGCCAATGCTGCAATTGCACAATGAGCGAAAAGTTGCCTGAATTGTTTCTCAAGCAACATGCATTTGCGCATTTTCATGTCACATGCATAAGAGATCAGCAGGATGCCTGTAATTGCCCATCGCATAGGCATTTCACATCTGCTGTTCCAACCTATTGTATATCTGGGCCCATAAATATGGAGCCAAATACGCTGAGCCGCTTTGTGTCAGATGCCCCCAATCGACGGCCGACAGATCCAGCAAGCTATCCGACACATGCGTCAGACAGCCCTGTGGCGTACACATATGCGCCAGTGGCGAGACATATCCAACATCCTCGGGCACACCCTGCGCAAGCTGCGTGTCCCAATCATATATATCCTCAAGCAAGCCCAGATCCATGAAGCGTGGAGGGTCGGTATCGAACCGATTGACATAGGCCAACATTTGCTTTTGCAACGTGCCGTTCCATTGCGGCACGGGTCCGACGATAAGGATAGAACTGTCAGGAACCCGCGATCTGATCTTATTAATCGTCTGATATAAAGCATTTATCTGCGATTTTTTTTCGCGCGGCGCATTTGGGGACAGTACCGACCACGATAGAAGAATAAGGTCTGGCTGAACCTGCGCGGCAATGTCCAATCGGCGTGTGTTCAGCTCAACCAAAGGCGTTTGATCATCCGCCTTGCCACGAATGAAAAACGGTGTGCCATTGCCATCGGTTGTCTGCACGATGCCAATCTCGGGATGGGCCGTGTCACGCCACGCCGCCAATCCATGATACAGCGCCGCCGCATAGCTGTCGCCCCACAGCATTATCGTGCGCGCCCGCGTATCGCGGCAGCCATTGGCCAACCAGTCCTCTGGACGAACCGCATGACACTCGCCTTCACGCACAACGGCAGCATAATCGAAATGGTCATATAGATTGTCGATGGCCGCCAGCTGCCCGATTTCCCCTACATAGTGGAACCGCCCGTCATACCCATCGTTGCGATGTCCCAGCAGCCCTAAGGCTGCAACGGCCGCCAGCCCTCCCCCAGACATCGCAAATATTGCAGTTGCAGAAATTTTTCTGCGATTGCGGAAGGGCCGTTCAATGTAGCGCCAGCTCAGCCAGGCCAAGACAAAACTGACCCCGCCCAACCCGGCCATAATCCACGGGTTCGGCGGCGCGATCAGCGGATAACGATAAAAGGCCAGCAAAGGCTGATGCCATAAATAAGCGCTATAGGATATAAGCCCAATCGCCACAGGCACCCGATGCGCCAAGCCCCGCCCCACATGGGTTTTGGGCCCGCAGAACAATACGATCAGCACCGTTCCCAATACCGGCGGCACCGCAGCAAGCCCCGGAAAGGGCGTCGCATGATCATAGGTAAACATCGGCACGACAATCAAAGCCACCCCGGCCCAGGACAGCCATTGCCCCTGCGCAGATACGACCACCGATGGCCCGCCCTGCCGCAGATACAGCGCCGCAAGCGCGCCTGCCAACAATTCCCACGCCCGCCCCGGCAACAGGTAGAAGCTGGCCGCCGGCGCAGCGCTGATCCCCCACTGTGCCACGCCAAAACTGATCACACCCAACACCGCCACAAGACCGATCAAACGGCGCAGACCCAGCCGCCACAGCCCCGCCAACAGCAAGGGGAATAAAATATAGAACTGTTCCTCAACCGCGAGGCTCCATGTATGCAACAGCGGTTTCAGCTCGGCTTGTGCGGCGAAATAATCGGTTTCATGCCAAAACAGCAGATTGGAGGAAAACACCGCCACCGCCACCAGACTTTGGGAAAAATCCTTCAAATCAGCCGGGGTCAACCACAGCCAAGCCAGCGGCAAACAGGCCGCTATCATTACAAACAGCGCCGGCAATATCCGCCGCGCCCGGCGTTCGTAAAACCCGATCAGACTATAACGTCCGGCCGCGATGTCTTCGGCCAGAAGGCTGGTGATCAAAAACCCGCTGATCACAAAAAATACATCCACCCCGACAAACCCGCCGGGCACCGCGCTGACCCCGGCATGAAATGCCACCACAGGGATCACCGCAAGACTACGCAAACCATCAATTTCGGGACGATATTTCATATACGATCACGCATCGTTGCAAAACAGCAGGGCCAAAGGCGCATCCTGCCAAAGCCTTAAGATGAACAACTGAAGCAAGATGCAATCAAAGCGTGTAGCCATTTCACCGCTATGCCAAGCAGAATGAGGTGAAGTTACGCGTTGGAGCCGTGGTTTTCGGCTCATTTCATCAAATTGTCTTGATTTTAACCGTCAAAACCGGCCTTTGCAGAGTTTGCCTTTGGGATGACACATGATTGAGGTAACATGGTTGAAAGATTCATGTGCACCGGCCCAGTCATTCCCCCTTCGGCTTCGGCTTTTTTTCTATCTTTGGCCCCGTATCCTACCTACGGCCCCGTGATGGCGCGATCGCGCCCGAAAGAACAACGCGATATGAGCGACACCGCAACAGTGCCGGCCCAACGGTCTTTGAGCAATTTTTCCGGACCGTTTTGGTTCTTTCTGGCGACGCTGGCGGCAGGGATCTATTTCCATGAAGGGCTGAATGCGCTTTTGGCTGCCTGGGCTACGCCGGAATATAGCCACGGCCCCCTGATCCCTGTGCTGTCGGCCTTTATGTTCTTGCAAGAGCTGAAGGCCGAACCGATCCGGCACGGCCCGGTCAACCGGGTGCCGGGGTTCATCGTGATGGTGGCAGCGGTGCTGCTCGGCGCGCTTGGAAAATTTTCACAGATCGACGATGTGGTGGCCTATGCCACGATCCTATGGGTTGGGGCGATGCTTTTGATCAGCTTTGGCTGGGCACAAGGGCGGCGGTTTTGGGTCCCGGTGTTGCATCTGGTCTACATGCTGCCACTGCCCGGGGTGATCTATTATAAACTGTCCACTTTCTTGCAAGGCGTGTCCTCAGAATTGGGGGTGCTGTTTCTGGGCTGGCTGAATGTGCCGGTGTTTCTGGATGGCAATATCATTGATCTTGGGGTGCTAAAGCTGCATGTGGCCGAAGCCTGTTCCGGCCTACGCTACCTGTTCCCGATCATGTCGTTTTCCTATGTATTTGCCGTGCTGTATCGTGGACCAATGTGGCATAAGGCCGTTCTGCTGCTGGCTGCGGCACCAATCACCGTGTTGATGAATTCGGTGCGCATCGCGGTTGCGGGCTGGTTGGTGCAATATTTCGGCGAAGCGCATCTGGAAGGGTTTTCGCATTTCTTTGAAGGCTGGGTGATTTTCATGGCCTCGGTCGTGCTGCTGTTCGTTCTTGCCTGGACCATGTTGAAGCTACAGCGCAGCCCGATGAGTGTGGCCGAAGCCTTGGATCTGGATTTCTCCAACCTGTGGCCACAGGCGAAACGTCTGGCGTTGGTGGAACCGTCCAAAACCATGATCCTGGCCGCATTGGTGATGGTGCTGGCCGCCGCCGCCTGGCAGATCCGTCCTGTGCCCACGCCAGAGCCGATCAACCGTGAGCCTTTCGCGCTGTTCCCAACCCAATTGGGCGATTGGCACGGCGCGCCGGCCGCACGCCTGTCACGCGCGGTGGAGCAGACATTGGGCGCGGATGATTATATCGGGCTGAATTTCACCCGTATGCGGCAAGAGCCCTCGGTCGAACTGTTTTCCGCCTTTTATGATGATCAAACCAAGGGCGGCACCCATTCGCCAGAAATCTGTCTGCCGTCATCAGGCTGGGAAATTGCCAGCCTGGAACGGGTGGATGTTGCGCCTCAGCTGGATCTGACTGCACCGTTCCGGTTGAACCGGGCCGTGATCCAAAAAGGCGAAGCGCAGATGCTGGTCTATTATTGGTTTGAAAGCCACGGCCGCCATGTGGCGTGGGATTTTGAAGCCAAGCTGATGCTATTGTGGGATGGGTTCACCATTCAGCGCACCGATGGCGGGCTGGTCCGGCTGACCACAGCTATCGCGCCCGATGAAGGCATGGATCAGGCCGAGGCCCGGCTGCAAAGCATGTTCATCGAAACCATCGCAACCTTACCGCGTTTCATTCCCGACTAAGATAATTGCGCCCGTGCAGATGTCTTTGTGCCGGCGATATCTTTGTGATTGGGTCCCAGCGTCGATGCGTTAGCCCCCAATCACAAAGGCCTAAAGCATCGGCGCTGCAGCATTGGTTTGCGCAAGCAAGGACTCGATGGTCTGCATCAGCTCATCAATGGGCTGTTCAAACCCGCCATCTGCCGGACGTGCCACGGTAAAGCCGTATCGATGGCCGACGCTTTCGGCGAACACACGTGCCATCGCATTGAACCGGTCCGGCGGCTGAATGACCAAAATCCCCGCGCCTTCGGGCAGGCACATCAGCGTATGCACGATATTGGACCCTTCCACCCCGATGGCCAGCGGCGCACCCGCCAGAATGGTCGCAATTTCTGCCGGCGTGTGATGCTCAGGCTCCAACACCACAAACCCCATCTTGGCCAGGCGCGCCAAGATCGCATCTTCGTTCACCAAACGGCGCGCAGCACCGGTGGTACCACGGCGCAAGAACACCGGCACGCCGCCCACAGGCCCGGTCAACCCGGCTCGCAGCGCCAGTCGGTTGCGCCGTAAGCGCTCAATCCGATGTGGGTTAAGATGTTCATCACGAAACAGCCACAGATCACGGTATAACGTGGGTTCGACATCGCATGCCGGAAGTCCGATCAAATCACGATAACCGGGTTCATGCTGCCATGCGGGCCGGGCCGGACGCACCGCAGACAGCCCCATGTCCATCGCCAGACGTTCGGCCACCAACCCATCACGAAACCAATGACCAAAATAGCGTTCGCTAACATCGGTGGCCACAAGCGCGGCTGATTGGGCCGTGGCAATCGGGCCGCGCACCATGACATGTTCGCTTTTGCCCCGCAGGTGACGCAGACCGCGCGCATGATATGCCCCGCCGCGTGTCAGCAACATATCGCTCAGCCGATATGCGCGGGTCGGCCCGTTCGTATCTTGTGCACCGAATGTCCAGTTTTCTTGCACGGCCCGCGTCGTTCCTGGGGAAAACTGCGTAATATGATCAAAGGCACCTTCAGGTGCCACCGGCGGTCGGATCGGCACTGGCTGACCGGGATGGATCACACGGGTTTCAACCGCCAGATCTTCGATCTCATGCTTGAGGATCTTTGACCAGACCCGGCTGGTATAGGGACGCAAGCGGCGCAGCATGATGGGGCATCCTTTCGGGAGCGGGCTTTGGGGAGCGGGCTTTCAAGGGCGGAGAGAAGCGCAGATCAGGCGGGGATATGCTGCGCAATGGCATCGGCACGCGTTTCATGCATGCCTTTATGCGAATGCCCATCGGCCGCATCACGCGCAGCATTGGCGAATTGCGCCTGCATCTGGGGATCCTTGGCAAAGCGCAGCAAAGCCTGCGCAAGCGCGGCAGGATCATCAACCGGGAATAGCAGACTGTTGTCGGCGCGAATAATATCGCGCACCCCTTCGGTATCGCTGGAAATCACCGGCACGCCCTGGCTGAACGCATCAAATATCACCCGTGGCTGTTCATGCTGCCGGTTGGCCAGAACAATCGCATGATACTGCCCCAGAAGGGCAAAAAACGGCGCCCCATAGGGCACGGGCGACAGAAACCGGACCTGCACCGGCCCGTCATGTACTGCGCAAAATGTCTGACATTCCTGTTGCAACGGTCCTTCCCCGATCAGATCAATGCCGATATCGGGGCGTTGCGCCTCTGGCAGGTCCAACAAGGCCCGGTCCAGATGGTCGATCGCTTGCAGCACCGCTGTGATGCCCTTGTCGGGCACCAACCGGGCGGGAAAGATAAACCGCGTCATATTTGATGACAGACCCGACAGACGCTGCATATTCTGGTCAGGGGTCAGGATCTGATCCTCGTTGATCCAAACCGCAGGTGCAATCAGGCTACGCTCCGTTCCGATACCAAACAGCCGGCGATAGCCATCTTGTGTAAAGATCCGCAGATCGGCGCGTTTCAAACATAGCCGCAATGCTGTTTTATGCACACCATGACTGATCCTTTGTCGCAGACTGGCCCCGGTTTTCGGCATCATCCAAAATGAGGATTCAATCACCATAATCCAGCGAAACCCCATCACAAACGACAGCGGCAACAGATAAAAGGCCAGCGGAAACGCCCAGCCTGCCCCATCCGAATGCACGATGCGACTGCCCCGCGCAGCCCGCACCACAGCACGAAAATTCCCAATGAAATTACGCCCAACCGAGCCCCAGCCATGATCTTCACGCAGCGCGGTAACCTGATCCGCATGTAGCCCGGCCACAGGGGCGGTGTCTTCTTCGGCCTGCGCCAGCGGCAGCAGCGGGCAACACAGTGCGAAATCCGCGATATACCCCAGATGAAGCTGCAGATCCTTTGCCCAAAGTGGGGTGGTGTGAACCGATCCATCTGGCCCTTCATAGGCCGGTATCCGTGAAAATAACGTATAACGTCCCGCGATCATAAAACCTCCTTGGCCTGGTTCAGCGGCGCCCATCCGCCAGATACAGCGCAAAGACCTTTGGCCCATCAATCAGGTAGCGTTTCCATAAGCGTCGCGGATTGCTAAGCAGGCGAAACGCCCATTCCATCCCTGCGCGTTGCACCCATTCAGGCGCACGCGCCTGATGGCCGGTCAGAAAATCAATACTGGCCCCGACACATAGCGCGGTGCCACGCGCGTGACCGCGCTGTTGCAGATCATGGGCGAAATATTCTTGTTTTGGAAAGGACAGACACAACAAGATCAGATCAGCCTGCGCTGCCTCTGTGGCGTGCAGCGTGGCCTCCCATTCGGGTGCCCCAGGCGCCATGAACGGCGCTTCGACATGAATGAAACGATGACCTGTAAACCGCTGGCACAAAATATCGAAATGCGCTGTGTCCGGCCCTACAATGGCAATCGTCAGATCCCGGCTGCGCGGATCTTCCAAAAGATCCCGCACCAATGATGCACCGGGATAGGTTTTCAACGCCATTCCGCGCATCTTGGCCAGACGTTCCAAAATCCGGCTGTCGCACATGCGCCATGTGGCCGCCTGATATGCGGGTGCAATCGCCGGATCACGTGATAGTCGCACAACGTGATCGACATTTGGCGTAACAAGATAGCGAAACCCATCATGCCCGTCCAAAAGCCGGCTTCGCCAGACATCATGATCGGCAACTGCGAAATCCAAAGATAAGAAAGTCATTTCAGTCATATCGGTGCGATAAGACATGGGAGGCACCTTTAATAAATTCGCTTCCCATATGATAATGAAACCTGCCTTTTAGCAAACAGCTTTTCCAATCAATCGCGCCCCTGTCACCAGGCGCAGGACCCAATGCCCATGTAACAGGCGCGACAACAGGCGCGGGATATACCGCCTGGCAGCGCTGCGATATCGATACTGTAACGCCATGGGGATGCGCATTTGCGCATGCTGCACCCTGTGCGCAACAGTCCAAAACATTGGGTGAGGCCCTTATTTTGCAATATCATTTGCGCGGCCATCTTTGCTTTACGGGGGGAGAGAGCGCGCGAAAAATGCACTAAGGTGACCCTGCGAATAGTCTAACACGATCGGCTTAATGGCTGCTCGGCCAAGGATAAAATCGCATCGAACAGCATTTCTGCCGTGCTGCGATCATCTAAGCGCAACGCCAACACACCATGGCGGCACAAAACCGGCCTTAGACTGGCCCAACGGTCATCACTACGCGTGTCATCTGGGTCGGCAATTTCAATTGCCGCCATAAGACGTTGATCACGGTCAATGATTGCAAAATCGAAATTGTGACGGCGCAACCGCCGATCACCTTCCAGCGCATCAGCGTGCAATAACCGCCCGGCATTGACCTGCAAAAGCAACCTGCACCCGGGGTCAAGCTCTTTCATCCCCAATTCCAGCGCCTGCAACCAGCCATTTTCACGTGGTGATAACAGCGGTGTAAGTGCTTCAACCGTGGTCTTTGGTTCATAAATGGGCGTGGCGCAAACAGAGGATGGCGACGCCGGGGACATCGCTTGTGAGCCACGCCGTACAGGCACGCCCGTCTTTGCCCCGCGACAATGGTCCCGTCTGGCCGTGCCTATGACAAAAGAACCGCCACTAAAACTGGTGAACAAACCGGCCCCGCAGACAAGAACCGACACACAAACAAACGTTAACAGGGCAATGTCGACCATACCACAGGCTCCAGAAATCCGGCTCCATCTGCCTGTTCAATTGGGGCGAAACTATGGTCTTTGGTTGATGGCTTATGGGCTGAACAGGAAAATTTGAACCACAGCCTGCAGGCTCATTCCTCTCCCCGTGGGCGCGATACCGCCCCAAACCGCCCCAGCGCCATCGAAAGCCCACCACATAGGAACCCGCCCAAATGGGTTTCCCATGCCAGCTGGCCGTCCAACGTCCAATACATCACGACATTGATCCCGATCAGCAACAGCAGCGGCCAGATCAGACCCTTTAGCCCGCTTAGGAAACTGTCCTCATGCCAGGCGTCGATCAGGCGCAACCACAGCACCGCTCCGGCCATGCCAAATAAAGCCCCCGACGCCCCCACCATCGGCTGCGTGCCGCGCGACAGCAGCGCATAGCCGGCCGCACCGCCCAACAACCCAGCCAGATAAACAAGACCAAACCGCCATTGCCCCAATATTTCGACCAAAGGCCGCCCCAACGATATCAGCGTCAACAGGTTAAAGCCCAAATGGCTTAGCCCGGCATGGCAAAACCCATAGGTAAGAAACATTGCGAAACGCTGCCCGGGATAGTTTTCCTGCCAGCCCCGTAACAGACCCGGCCAAAAGGCAAAGTTTTGATACATCCGCCCGCGCAGATATCCACCATTGCCCGAAACAAACAGCCATGCCTCTGGCAAGAGGCACAGAATGATCAACCCGACCAACACGGCTGGAAGACGCAGGGAAACGATCATATCAGGCCTATCTTGTCGTAAGGGGGATCACATGATCCCTGCTTAATGCAAGAAATCAAGATCGCGGCTTAAGGTCACAAAGAGCGAATGTGACCGCGCATCCTCACCGATATTGTCATCCGCCAGCCGCGCGCGCAGCCCAGCTTCCAGCTTGGCCTGCCGGGGCAGCGCGCGTTCCCACGCCATCTCTGCATCCACGCGGGTTTCATCAGGACCATCAGATTCATTTGTCAGCGTGCCGATCAGCGAAAAATTCAGCCCCGTGATCTCAGAAAGATCATGTGACACGCCGGCTTCCAACCGTGTCACGGTGATCTCGTTATCATCAGTACTGTTGTAAATTCGGCGCTGGAAATTGAGTGAGAGATCATCACGCCGCAATTCTTTGTTAAGACGCGCAGAACCAATCCAGTTCATCCCGCCCAAATCGCTTTCTGACAAGCCAACCATATATGTGATCTGACCGTCCACCATCTCGCGGGCGCGTTGCATAGATACCTGCGTGCGTTGGCCCGTGCTGGTCGCGATGTTTTGCAAGCCCAGCCGATATTGCCCCAAGCTGTCTTCGCGGATCACATTCAGATTAAAGCCAAACCCGTCTTTGCTGTCATCGCCAACCGTGCGTTCGGTATCGATCTGACTGTAGCTGATCGCCCCCACCAGCGTCAGCACCGCGTTTATCTGCCGTTCGGTTTCCCAGGTAATCCGATTGGTCGCGCGCCGTGTGTCAACGCTATCCTCAACCTTATAAATATCACGGTGCAGCGTCAGCTGATGGCGCATCACTTTGTTGGGCGTCAGGCGCAGGCCGATATCATAAAATTCATGTCGCGATTCTTCATCAGATCTGCTGGGGGAATCGTGATATTTCAGATCTTCCAGGCGGTAATCGAATTTATAGCCGATCGGCTCATCCAGACCGCTCTCTGCGTTGAACTCCAACTGTGTCAGCCCACGTTGGCCAACCCCGTCATAGTCCAAAACAGCACCCGTGGTGTCATCCAGATACACCGACTGATCCGTGACCTTCGTACGGGTATGACGCAAGTTGAAATTGAACCGGCTGCGCGATCCCAAATAGGAATATCCGATCCCACCCGAAGGCAAGAACAGGTCGTCACCATCGTCATCGATGACCCAACGCAAAACCGTACCCAACCGGAAGCTGCTCAGCCGGGTTATCCGCGTATAATCATATGACACCCCGGAGTTCAGTTCGGTGTCTTGATCATCGGCCCCGTCTTGCAAATCCAGATTGCGCCCGGTTTCGACCCCAAGCTGAAAGGAGAGCGCGCTTTGGCTCCCCGTTGCAACGTTGTTATCGGTTTCCTGGGCGAAAACCATCGGCACCAACACAGCACTACCGATACCCGCCGCCAGTGCCGTTTGTTTCAAAAACCACATAGCCGTCTCTTCCTTACAGCCCCCTGCTGACTGGGGGTCTTATTCAAACAGCCGGCGTTCAGGAACGGTGATCACATCCCCATCCGTCAAAAGCGTCGCGCCCGACAGGCCTGTGCGGTTCTTATAATCGAACAGATAAATCTGCTCGGTCTGGCTGGAAGGATCCATCCGGTGCAGCTCAACACGTTTGGTTGCAGCAAACCGGGTAAATCCGCCCGCCTGCGCAATCGCCTGCAGCAAGGTGATGCCCTCATCAACCTCCAGCAAGCCGGGGCGATTGATTTCACCCATCACATAGATTTTGCCCAAATCATCCAATTCTTCGCCCGGCTCGGCCAATTGCACAACGCTGACATAGACCGATGGCGGGTTGGCAAATTCATTCGCAAGACGGTTGATCAGCGCCTGACGCACTGCCTCTACCGAATTTCCTGCAACCCGGATCGTGCCCGCGCCGGGAAATGTCAGCGACCCGTCAGGCAGCACCAGCACCGTCCGGTTCAAGGAATTATCTTCCACCACCTCAACCTGCAGCATATCGCCGGGTTGAATGGCATAAGCGGCCTGTGCGGCGACGGGAATCACCCACAAAGCCAGCGCAAAAAATGCAGATACGATTCTGGACATGCCTCACCCAAGATTATTGTCAATTTGCGACAACCCTACCCAATCACGCGGAAATGACAAAGCCATCTGAATTTCAATCAGGCAAGCCATCGCCGAGTGACGCGGAAAGGTCGCACTTTGGGCATGACGCTCAGCGCAAAAGCGCCTCTTGTGCCGATTGAATGGCACGTTCCAACCCAGGATAGGCCGTGGCGCCGCCATCAATCAGCATCTGCGCCCGGGCATATTCCGCCTGTGCGGCCTCTTGATTGCCCGATGCCGCCTGGGCGCGCCCCAGATGATAGGCCACCGAGGGATCTTGTGGCAGGCCCTGGGCGGCAGCGATCAGCTCTGGCAAGGCGACCTCTACGTTACCACGCCGAAAGGCCAGCCAGCCATATGTATCGCGAAACGCGGGCTCGGTCGCGCCATTCAGCCTGCGCGCCACCACCCAGGCCCGTTCCAGACTGGCCTCATCGGCACGGGTCGCAGCCAAAAGGCTGGCAAGGTTATTGGCCACGATCGTATCGCTGCTATCAGCCGCATAAAGTTTTTCATAAATTGCAATCGCGGCTTCGATATCGCCATCGCGCTCATCTTGCCCGGCCTGCATCATATTCAAACGCCGGCTGTCGGGCAGCGCCTGAACGGCGGCGCCCAACGTCTCACGCGCTTTTTCACCCTCGCCTGCGCGCATCTGCAACACATAAAGCATGGTCCAGGCCGGCTCAAAATCACTATGCGTTTGTATCAGCTTCGACAGCCGCTCACGCGCAGGGGCCGTCTGATTATTGGCCGCATCAATCTGGGCCAGCAAAACGGCAACCTGGGGCGCATCAGGATAGGCATTTTCCAATGCCATCGCCTCATTGCGCGCCTGTGTAATATTGCCCGATTTCACGGTATTGCGGATAACAGCAATCTGCGCGCCCAGATCGCCGGCCGATTGATCGGCCAGTGTTTTTAAGAACACATCCAATTCATCATTGCGCCCCAACCCGGCCAACATCTGCGCCTGCAGCTCATCTGCCAGTGCCTGACCACGTTCATCAGGGAAACGGCTGCGGATCGCGGCCACATCCTGACGCAGACGGCCCCAGTCTTTCATTTGCAAATGCACCCCTGCCAAGGTCTGCAACAGGGCCATATTCTGCGGTTGACGGCGCAGCGCATCAATCAAAATGGTTTCCGCCGATCTGAATTGCGACTGGCTGGACAGATATCCGACATATTGCAGCGATTCCGCCGCCCCCTGATTGGAGGCCTCTACCGCGCGGGCCAACATATCCGCCATAAGCTGCGTGCGACCTTCACGTTGATAGGCCTGCGCCATCAAGGTCATCGCCTGCGCATCTGTCGGGTCATTGGCTAAAGCCGCGCGCAGGGTCAAAACCGCCTCTTCGGTCTGATCATCCGTAATCAGCCAGGCAGCTTTCATCTTCAATGCGTCAGATTGGCCGGCATCCTGCGCCAGCACCTCTTCAACCAGCGCCTGCGAGCCGACAGGATTGCCGCTGGCCTGCCGCATCCGGGCCAATTGAATGCGCACCCGGTTGATTTCTTCTGACGGCTCGGCCCCCTTCAGCAAATTCTCCAGATCCGACATTGCCGCATCCTCATCACCCAAGGTGAAATCCGCCCCCGCCTTTAACGCACGAAACACGGTTTCATTGGCGGAAATATCAGCCGGTGCCGGAGACTGGCTAAGCATATCGGTCAATGCATCACGCATCACGGCAGGGCTGTCCAATTCCGCTAAGAAACGCAAATATAAGATCCGTGCCTGCGGATCGTCGTCTTGCGGATCGATCTGATCCAACAGCCAGCTGCGCGCCTCATCGCTGCGCCCCTCGGTCAGGTAAAACTGCACCAGAACCCGGCCCAACTCCTCATCTTCGGGCCATGTGTCAATCATCGAACGGATCTGCGCCTCGGTCTCATCGGTGCGGTTCAAACGCCCCAAGACCAAAAGCCGCACATTGTTCAAGTCCCGGTCCTGCGGCTGACGTTCCAACCCGGCATCCACCACCGCCAGAACCTGTTCCAGGCGATTTTGTTGCAATAGATTGGCAATCACCACCCGGCGCGCACGTAGCGCCCCCGGATCCGCATCCAAAAGCGCCTGTGCCCGCGCCGCCGCTCGATCCATCTGCGCGGTGTCGCGCGCCATGGCTGCCGTGCGATAATCCAGCACAACCTGCGCTGCCAGAAGCTGTGGATCATCGGGCGCCAATTGCAAGGCCGCGGCCCCGTAGCGCGCCGCATCATCCCATGCCAACACATCCAGTGCAATCAGAGCCATCTGGCGGTTGGCAATCAGATTATCCGGGTCGGCCTCGGCAATCTGGCGATATTGGCCAAAGGCCTCGGTTTCGCGCCCGGCGGCAATCAGCTGTTCGGCCAACAGGCTGCGGGCTTCTTGCAGGTCATCGTCTTTTTGCAGCGCATTGCGCAGTTCAACAATCGCACGGGGGGTGTCGCCTTGGGCAATATAGCTTTGTGCCTGTGCCAGATGTTTGGCAGCCTGCTCTTCAGCTGAATCACACCCTGAAATCATCAGTGCAACACAAGCCGCCAAAATAATTTTATTCAAAGCGTCACCCACAACTGGAAAATCCGTTGCGCCTAACATGCCCCGATTTTCCAACATATTACAACAGTTGCGCATATCCCGACAATCACGGAATATGCGTTATATTGATGTCTATTTTTCCAAATTTTGCATAAGCAAGCAGCCAAAATCAACACGACCCGAAAAAAGATTACAGCAAGACAGGGGTTTAATTGAAATCATATTGTATTACCCTGCCCCAAAGGGTTTATCTCCCTATAAGACCGTATAACTATAAGACAGTATGAAACCTTCTGCTCCGGGGCCTGGTGCCTATCAGTGCAATGAAAGCCCAATAGTTCCCTGATGGCTGATTCCGACCTTTACGCACAGTATTTTGGGCTCACCGAACGCCCATTTACCCTTCTGCCCGACCCGTCGCTGATCTATTGGTCCGCGCAGCACAGTCGGGCACTGACCGTTTTGCGATACGGGCTGATGTCGCGCGCTCCAGTCACATTGGTATCGGGTGAGATCGGATCGGGCAAAACCACATTGGTTCAGGCGATCTTACAAGAAATGGATCAGGATCTGACCGTAGGGTTGATCTCCAACGCTCAGGGCGGGCGCGGCGAATTGCTGCAATGGGTGTTGAATGCCTTTGACGTGCCAGCCCAGGATGGACCGACGGATTACGTCTCGCTGTTTCAGCGTTTTCAGAATTTTCTATTGTCAGAATATGCTGCCAACCGCCGGGTTGTCTTGATTGTTGATGAGGCACAAAACCTGTCCTCCGAAGGCCTGGAAGAGGTCCGGATGCTGACCAATATCAACTCCAACAAAGATGAGCTGATCCAGCTGATCCTTGTCGGCCAACCAGAGCTGCGCGACATTGTTCGCGCCCCAAATATGCGCCAGCTGGCGCAGCGCGTCGCTGCAAGCTTCCATCTGGGCCCGCTGAGCGAAACAGATGTGCTGGCCTATATTGCCCATCGGTTAAAGGAATCAGGGGGCACAGGCGAGGAATTTCAGCCTGCTGCGTGCAGCCTCATTCACGCCCATACCGGAGGCGTTCCGCGGCTGATCAACCAGCTTTGCGATTTTTCCATGCTTTATGCATGGAGCGAAGACGAAAACGTCATCACAGTTGCTATCGTAGAATCCGTCTTGAAAGATGGTGTCTTCTTCGGCGATACAGGAATGGAACCGACCCCATGAACTCCGATATTCGTTTCTATTTAGCCTTGTTTTGGCGGCGTTTACCGCTGTTCATGTTGGTTTTCATCCTGTGTTCGGTGACTGGGATTTTGGCCGCCTTGACGCTGCCGCCTGTCTATCGATCACAGATGCAGCTGGTTGTGGAAAGCTCGCAGATCCCGGACCGGCTGGCCACATCAACGGTCACGACACCGGCCGAAGAACAGTTGCAACTATTTGAAACACGGCTGCTAACGCGTGATAATCTGTTGGATGTGGCGCGCAAATTGAATGCTGTGCCCGAACAGGCGGAAATGAGCCCCGATCAAATCGTGCGGGCAATGCGGGCCAATACGTTGATCAAATCCTCCAGTGGGCGCAATTCAGCCACAACCATGTCGCTCAGCTTCGATTCGCCCTCGCCCCAGATCGCCGCCAATGTGCTGAATGAATATCTGACCTTCATCCTGGCTGAAGACGCACAATATCGCACCGGGCGCGCCAACCAAACACAGGAATTCTTTGAAAACGAAGTTGCCCGCCTTGGCACCGCCATGAGCGCGCAAAGCGGCCGTATTTTGGAATTCAAAACCGCCAATTCCGATGCCTTGCCCGAAAGCCAGAATTATTTCCAATCGCTGCAGTTGAATTATCAAAACCGCACCACACAGATTGACCGCGATATTGCAGGTTTGGAAAAGCAGAAAATGTCTCTGCGTCAGATCTATGAAGCCACCGGTCAGGTGTCGTCGATCCGCTCACAAATGAGCCCGCAAGAACAACGCATTCAGGATCTGCGCAATGAATTGGCCGATATGGAAGCCGTCTATGCCGCAGACAGCCCGCGCGTCACGGTGTTAAGAAAACGCCTGTCGCAGATGGAGGCCAATTTGGGTGGCGGCGCAAATGATGATACGCCAAGCGACCCGGGCGAGGCCGTGTTTAACCTGCAAATCTCCGATATCGAAAGCCAGATTGAACAGCTGCAAGATGAACGTGATTATTACAATTCCCAGCTGAAAGATGTGCAAGACGCATTGGCGAAAATCCCGGGCAATACAATCACTCTGGGGGCGCTGGAGCGCGATTACAAAAACATCCAGGATCAATATAATGTGGCTGTAGACCGGCTGTCGCAGGCCTCGACCGGGGAACGGATCGAAAGCCTGTCACGCGGCCAACGGGTCAGTGTTGTCGAGCAGCCCTCGGTGCCATCTGAACCGATCAAACCGTCGCGCAAGAAAATCGCAGCCGCCGGGATTTTGGGCGGGATCATGGCCGGGTTGGGTTTGATCGCGGTGCTGGAAATGCTGAGCACGACGATCAAACGGTCCTCGGATTTAAGCCGCGCGCTGGATATCACGCCGCTGGCCACGATCCCCTATCTGACCACAAAGACCGAAAGCCGGCGCCGGCGCACACGCCAGATTGCCCTGACTGCAGGGATCGGCATCGCCATTCCGGTGGCGGTCTGGGTCATTCATTCCTATTATATGCCTTTCGAAGTGATCGCTCAGAAGATCGCCCAGAAGATCGGCCTTTACATCTGACGGGACGCCCATGGAAAAGCTTCAAAAAGCCCTTGAAAAAGCCCGCGCGAACCGGGTCAGCCACAAGGCAGGCCCTGCGGCCAACAAGACTGGCGCAGAGCCCGAACAAACGCCAAACGAGGTATCGGACCTATGGGCGGATCTGACGGAACTGAAACTGGATCCCAAGGTGCTGATGCAAAACCGTATCGTATCGGGCAACGGTCGCGCGGACAGCACACATTACGATCTGTTACGCACAAAGCTGCGCGAAGAATCCCGCCGCCGCGGATTTTCCAAGATCGCCATCGTATCGGCCGGGCCTGGGGCGGGCAAAAGTACGACCGTGGCCAATCTGGCGTTTTCCTTTGGCCGCCTGCCGTTCATGCGCACGTTGGTGTGTGACTTCGATCTACGTCACCCTTCGTTGCACCGGTTATTGGGGCAAACCCCTGCCGCCGATATGGGCGCGGTGATCAATGACGATTTTGCCTTCAAAGACCATGTGCTGCGCCACGGGAATAATCTGGCCTTTGGGATGAACCGTTCCTCTGTGGCCAACCCATCGGAATTGCTGCAAAGCGACCGCACACAAGATTTCCTAGAGGCGGTTCAGGCAACGTATCAACCCGATCTGATGCTGTTTGATATGCCGCCCTTCCTTTTGGCCGATGACACGCATGGGTTTCTGCGCCAGGTCGATGCGGTGGTTCTGGTCATCGAGGCCGAGGTCACACCGCGCGCGCAGATTGATCTGGTGGAACAGAAATTGTCAGAATTGACGACAGTTTTGGGCATCGTTTTGAACAAATGCCATTTCCCCGATGAAAGCGACGCCGCCAGCTATAGTTATTACTAAAGCTTGCCGCCCCGACATATGACACAAGCGTCCAGTTTTGGGTGCCTGTGTCATATCGGTATTGCCCGGATCCCTGTGACCGGGGCCGCAGCCAACTGGGTCATTTATATTCAATCAGCCCGGCACGGCGATTGCTGATCCGGCGCAGATGAAATTCCAGCACGCCGATGGCTTCGGGAAATTTGCTTAATGTTAGCAAGGCTGCATGTTCCCAAGCCACACGCCCGCCCCCTGAACGCCGCGACAGGCGCAACACCTGTATCGGATAGATCAGCACAAGACCAAGCGCCCAGGGCGTCACGATCACTGCCGCCAGCACAATCAGCAACGGCAACACCGCCCCCCAGGCCAGCGCACGACGGGTCGGCGTCACATAATGGCGCCACGGCGCTTCGCCATGCATATGCGCCCCTTCGGCAAAGGCATGACCTGCGCGGCGCGCACGTTTCCAAAATTGCGACAGCTGCGTCATGGCGGCATCATGCAGGGTCATTTCTGCGTCCAACCGCCAGATTTTCCACCCCGCCTTGCGCAGCCGCACACACATTTCAGGCTCTTCGCCCGCGATCAGGGTCGGATCATACCCACCAACCTGGGCCAGCGCATCCAGCCGCATCAAGGCATCGCCCCCACAGGCATCGGCCTCGCCCACCGGCGTATCCCATTCCCGGTCACAATGCGCGTTATAAAGACTGGCCTCGGGGTGGCGTTCACGCCTGCGCCCACAGACAATGGCCACATCCGGATGGCTGTCCAAAAAGGCGCACGCGCGTGCCACCCAATCGGCGCGCACCTCACAATCGCCATCCACCAGCTGCACATAGCGCAGATCCGGGGCCAATGCGCGCAACCGCTCCAGCCCCGCATTGCGCGCACGCGCCGCGGTGAAGGGCTGGTTCATATCCAGCTCCACCACGTCAACCCCGCGGGCGCGGGCCATTTCGCGCGATCCATCACGTGATCCGCTATCCACATAGACCAGCTGCGCCAGATCCGACAATGATGCCAAACAGGCCACCAATCGTGCGCCCTCATTGCGACCAATCGCAATCGCACCGATCTGCTGCACTGCTGTTTGCGGCGCAACAGGGTCTAAAACAGGCTCTGAACCAGCGTCAGGCATTCTTGCGATCCTTCAGTAACGGCACCATAACCTGCGACCAGAAATCCGAAAAGAAATTGAGCGGTGCATGCGGATTTTGTCCGCGTATTTTGGCCAGCGGCACATTGATCGCAGCCCCGGCCATCCACGCAAACCCCGTCAAAAGAGCGCCCCCCCGGCCCATGCAGACCTGGTGGTAATGGCGCCAGCTATCATACCAATAGGCCGGACGGGCGCGACGTTCTGGCCGGTTGACCTGCACCTGCGTCGCCACACCTTCGGCATGTAACACCCGCGCCTGCGGCAGATGCCAGACATGATATCCCGCCGCCTGAATGCGGTACATCAGCTCGGTTTCCTCAAAATACAAAAAGAACTTTGGGTCGAATGTGCCAACCTTGCGCAGCACATCGCTGCGCAGCATCACCGCCGCCCCTGACACCCAATCAACCCCACCCGCCTTGGTATTGGGCGGCAAAGCCACGGCGGCACGTGGAAACATTCGTGCCAAGGGACCGAAATTCACCGCATGCACAAAGCTTGCTGCGGGCGAAAAGAACCGAAACGCCGCGCTGACAGGCTCTCCGCTGGGCAGGGAAATTGCCGCCCCCGACGCGCCAACCAATGGATTATCATCCATGAACTTCGCCAGAACATCCAGCGCTTCATTTTCCAATGTCGCGTCAGGGTTCAGCAAAAATATGTAGCGCGGCGCATCAGGGCGCACCAATAGCGCATCGATCACCACATTGTTTCCACGTCCAAATCCATGATTGACCGTCTGCGGCCAAAGCGTGACCTGATCCCCCCAACCGCGTTCGGCATGGGTGCTGGAAAATTGTTCAGCATCCGTCCCAGGTGATGCATTATCCAGCAAATGCACCTCGACCGATCGCCCCCCGTGGCTGCGTGAGATCACGCTCTCAACCGCGGCGATAGACAAATCCGGAGTGCCATAATTCACAATTATTACCGCAATTTCAGCCATTAAATCAAAATTCCCACCACAACCCAATCTTCACCTGCCAGCATGCCTGATATATGGCAGCGGAACAAGAATGCGCGGGAAACTGCATTTGCCCCTCGATTTTTCCCACTGAACATGGAAGCTTCGGAGCCGAAAGCAAAAATTGTGAACGTATAAATGCCCAATCCTATCGCCTATCTGGCCCTTTTCGGCTGGCCCTTTGTGACATGGCTGCTGTTTCGCCGGTTTTCGATCCAAAAAGCGGCGATCCTCTCGGTGATTTTGGGCTATTTGTTCCTGCCGACGCGACCGTCGATCGATTTGCCTATTTTACCGCCATTCAACAAATTTTTGATCCCGTCGCTTTCGGCGCTGGTCTTCGCCTATCTGCAGACCCGTGCGCAACATCAGGCCGAACAGCGGATGATGCGCCGCAATGGCGAACGCCCGCCACGCAGCGCCCGCCGCGCACCGCGCAGCCGGGTACAAAAGATCGTTCTGGTCGTGATGGTTCTGATGCTGACCATGCCCGTGCTGACATGGGCGACAAACCGCGAACCAATGATCGATGGCATAGTCTATATTTCTGGTCTGCGGCCCTATGATATTGCATCGCTGTCACTGGCCACACTGGTGATGCTGGTGCCGTTCTTCGTGGGGTATTTGTATTTAAAGGGCCGTAACGCACAATTGCTCTTGCTGCGCACCCTGGCGTGGAGCGGGTTGGTATATTCTGTGCTGGTGATGTTTGAATCACGTTTCAGCCCGCAGCTGAATGTCTGGATCTATGGGTTCTTTGGCAATGATTTCGCCCAGCATATGCGCCAGGGCGGATTTCGCGCCATCGTATTTTTGGAGCACGGGCTTCGGGTCGGGATTTTCCTATGTATGGCCGCTATGGCCTGTGCGGTTTTGTCATGCAGCGCAGACACCAACAAAGGCCGTCTGCGCTGGCTGGCGGCCACGGCCTGGATGGTTCTGGCACTGATTTTGTCAAAAAACATCGGCGCCTTTTTGATTGCCATTACCCTGTTACCAATCATCTTTCTGACCTCGCGCAAGATCCAAAGCCTTGCGGCCCTATGTATCGCAGCGCTGGTCCTTATCTACCCGTTGGCGCGCGGGGCCGGATTGGTTCCTGTGAATGAAATCACGTCTTTCATGTCACAATATTCTCCTGAACGCGCCGGATCGCTCAATTTCCGTCTAAGCAATGAGGACACATTGCTTGAACGTGCCAATCTGAAACCCTTGGCAGGTTGGGGCGGTTGGGGGCGCAACATGTTATATGATCCCGAGACAGGCAAAAACACCAGCATCACCGATGGCCGTTGGATCATCGTTATCGGCAGTTTCGGCTGGATCGGGTATCTGGGCACCTTCGGGCTGTTATGTCTGCCGGTAATTGTCTTAGGAATGCGTGCCCGCCGTTTCCAATTGGATCTGGTCGATTCCGGCCTATTGCTGATCGTGGCTGCCAATCTTCTGGATTTGTTGCCAAATTCTTCAAGCATGCCGCCTTTGTGGATCTTGGTCGGTGCGCTTTGGGCACAATATGATCAGGTTCAAACCGCAACCACAAAAACACGCCACAACCGGCCCAGGGCCGCATCCTCGCGCGAGTCTACCGCCTCGGGATAATGCCCGTATTCTTTGTGAAAGCATTTTTTGATGTCCATCACCGCAGTCCCATCATGTTCCCGACCGCGTCCAATGCCGGTCCATAGACAAGAGTTGGATAGGATCAAAACCATATCCGTTTTTGGGGGATTATCGGCGCATCTTTTACCACTGGGACCTGGCGCATCGCATTCGGATCCGGCCGCAAAACGATCTTATGCACTCTATGTCTGGCCTCTGAGCACCGCACATGGTTTCATGAACACCCAATCGAGATGGCTGCGCAATTTCATCAAGCGTTCGCTGTCGTTTCTGGCCATATTCGCGTTGGCGCATCTGTCGACATATCATTTCGAAAACCGCTTCACACGCTGGGCAAAACGGATCACCTGATAATCGCTATGACACAATCACATTCCCTCCCCCCGATTGCATATCTGACGGGCGAATATCCCAAGGTTTCGCATACGTTCATCCAACGCGAGATTACAGCCCTGCGTCATGCAGGCTGGACGGTCGAGGCCTGCACCGTGCGCCGCGCACCAGCCAAGGATGTGGTCGGACAAGACCAACGCGACGAGCAAACAGGCACATTTTGCATCCTGGAGGCGGCAAAATCCCCCGCCCGGCTGATCAAGGCGCATATGCAGATGCTGCGCCGCGATCCAAAACGCTGGATCTCCAGCCTGAAATTGGCATGGTCCACGCGCCCGCCCGGGCTGAAGGCCGGGCTGTGGCAGATGTTCTACTTCTTAGAAGCCGGCGTATTGTCACAACATCTTTTGGACCGGGGCGTGCGCCATCTGCACAATCATTTCGCCAATTCCAGCTGCTCGGTGGCGATGCTGACCTCGGAAATGTCGGGCATTCCATTTTCGGTTACCATGCATGGGCCTGCGATCTTTTTTGAACCGATGTGGTGGCGCATTGACGCAAAAATTGCGCGCGCAGCTTTTGTATCCTGCATCAGCCATTTCTGCCGCAGTCAGGCAATGTTCTTTTCCGACACCCAGCATTGGTCAAAACTAAAGATCGTGCATTGCGGGGTTGAACCCGAAAACTATGGTCGCGACCCGCATGCTGCGCCGGGCAAAGAAGTGATCTTTGTCGGGCGGCTGTCGGCGGTCAAAGGCGTGCCATTGTTGATCGAGGCATTCGCCCGTATCCACGCCGACCATCCCGATGCGCGCCTGTCAATCGTCGGGGATGGCGATACACGCGCCGAATACGAAGCCCTTGCCGCCGCATGTGGTGCAAAAGATTCAATCGCATTCCTGGGCTATCAATCCAGTGATGAGGTCGCAGCCCTTATGGCGCGCTCCGATGTGCTGGTGCTGGCATCCTTCGCCGAAGGTGTGCCGGTAACATTGATGGAGGCCATGGCATCACGACTGCCCGTGATCGCAAGCCGCGTGGCCGGGGTGTCCGAACTGATCGATGATGGCATATCGGGCTATACGATCCCAGCCGGCGATGTCGATACGCTGACCGCCCGGCTGGACACGCTGTTGTCGGACCCGGATCTGCGCGACCGTATGGGCTGCGCAGGCCGCGACCGCGTAAGCGAGCAGTTCGACCTGCACAAAGAGGCCATGTGGCTGGGGGACATCTTGCACGCCAGCCTGACGGGCACATTGCCGCCAACCCTGCGTCCGCCGTTGACACCGCCGACCCCATAGACAGCGTGATTTTGGGCCGTGATCACATTTCCGGCCCAAATTCCGACCGATCACCCTAAGTATATATGTTTCAGCAATAACCTCACTATGGAGATCTCTGCCACGGCCAATGGTGCTTTGGTCATCCAGATTTTCGCCGCACGCGCAGCATACTCATGTCACACGCCCCCCGACCGTCGGCCATAAGCGCGCTTTGAGACAGAACCGTCAAATCTGTGCCAGATTATACGGTAAGACAGCCGGTCCTACCAATGCCCCGCGCCCTGTCCGCGTGCCATCAGACGGCGCGCGCGCAGATAGACAATCGCATCCAATCCAAAACCAAGCGCGGTGATCACCATGCGTTTTGGCCGCCATTTATCGGGCAGCCCCCGCCAGCGGCTCAATCGTTTGGTCAGGAAATGCCGCGGCACATAGCCCGAGGGGCTGGGCAGTTTTTCCGCCAGATACCGCGCCAGCCAATCTGGGTCGCCAGCCACCTGTGCCAGTCGCGCGGACACGCCATCAGGGCCACGCCCATTAAGATCCGAAAACACCACATCATTGATCGCCCCCCCTATGACGATCCGGGTCTGATGACGGATCAACGCACCCAGATTGCGCTCAGAAGCATATACATGGAACAGCCCATCGCGCCCATCCAGACGGTTCAGATCCCGCGTGGTCTGGAACCGATTGGTTTGCACCATGGCGCGCACAAACCCGTCTTCGACCGGCAGGCCAATGGGCAAATACAAATTGCGCGCGACATCTGCACGCAGCAGATACAGCTGTCCGCAAATCGACCCTTTCCAGTCATCCAACCCCCCTCCGGCCATCGTGATGACCCGGTCCAAAGGCCCCCGGATCAACGACGGATCATGCGCCAGATCCTTGACCGGACGGCTGGAGGCCCCCGACAGATCCGGCCGGTCGAGCAAAAACTGCAGCAACTGACGCAGCATATCTGGCTGTGGGATCGTTATATCTGCGTCCAGGAACAAGAAGACCTCTGCCTCCTGTCGGCTCTGTTCATGCACAAAACGGTTCCATGTCCGCGATTTTCCGCCATCTGTAAAATCATGTACACATACCTGCGCGGGTGGCAGATGCGCCAGCACCCTACGGGCAATATCAGCCGTATCATCACTGCATCCATTGGCCAGCACATGCAGCTGTATAGAGATATCAGGATCCGTGAAAATATCCTGACGCAGCAAATCATGCAGCATATCGGCCAGCCCGGCCGCCTCATTATGGGCGAAAACCCCGATATCCAGATAACGCTGCATGAAAAACCCGTTCTTGAAACCTATCCATCCACTGTGGCCAAAGGCCGAGGCCAACTCAAGCGGCGATGCCTAACCTCGCGGCCCGCAAGTTAAAAAAACCCAATACGCCCGCTTATACAACAGAACAGGCCTTGCCACCGGGGACCGAAGCCGCCACCACTATTACAACAGCTTTGAAGGTCAGATATAGTGACGGCTCAACGTTTTCTTTTTCTTTGCCCTGATATTTCAGGGCCTGCCGGTGGGGCGGCTGTGATCTATGATATGGTCACAACCCTGCGCGATGCGGGCCGCGATGCGGCCGTGGTCCATGGTCATGCCGGTGGCCACTATCCCGATTACCCGACACAGGTGCCGCGTTTTTGGGATGATCGGCTGCTGCGTGGCCGCCACCACCATACGCGCCGCGCACGTGGCCATGCCAAGCTATATCTGGCACAGGCGCGCAATCAGCTGCGCAAAGGGGACAATCCCAAATTGGACCTGCGCCGGACAGATGTGATCATCGTGCCAGAGCTGTGGCTATCAGATGCGCTGTCGGCCTATCCTGATCAGACCCTATGCGGGCTTGTTCAAAACCCGTTCTACCTGCTGGACGCCCATGCCACAGCACAAGCGCGTGGTCAGGATCTGTCCCGGCAGATCCACACCTTCCTCAGCACCTCAGATATTTGCCACGATCATCTGGACCTGATCGGTGCGCCAACACCGCTCAAATTTCGTGTCAGCATGCATCCAGACAAAATCCCTTTCGTAGACACGAAAGACGCCCTAATCACCTATATGCCGCGCAAACGCCCTGATATGGCCCGTCTGATCCATCAGGCACTGGAACGCCGCGGACAGTTGCAGGGGTTCAAGCTACAAGCGCTGGACCATATGCCCCGCACCCAAGTCATTGAACATCTGGGGCGCAGCCAATTTTTTATCTCACTCATGCATCACGAAAGCCTGGGCTTTCCGGCCGCCGAAGCAATGGCGGCAGGCTGTGTGGTCATCGGGTTTGACGGGCTGGGGGGCGCGGAATATTTCGACCATGATGTCGGCTTCCCGATCCCCGAAGGCAATGCATTTGGCATCGTAGCACAAGTGGAACAGGCCATTGCAGCATTGCGCCTCGATCCGCATTGTTTTGATACATTGCGCCAACGTGCCGCCCACCGAATTCAAGACCGCTATCCGACCTCTGGCTTTCAGGCCGGGGTTCTGGACTGCTGGGCCACGCTGGAACGGAATTTAAGCAATAACAGGGTCTGACCTGACAGGTGTTACAAGCAGATCTTATATGTCATTGGCACCGGGCGTGACCCGGCTGTGATGGCCACTACCCGGCCCCGAAGGTACTGGCCAAGAATACCCCGACCGCATCACGCCACATCCAGGCGCCTAAGGCCACACCGGTCACGCCCAGCAAAAATGACAGCGCATCGCCCAATGGATCCCACGCATGGTAACGGTTCACCAGCCGTGCCTGATAGGGGTATTGGCAGATCGCCGTCAGACAGGGGGCCAAGATCGCGCCCAGCGTGCCGAAATAATGCACCCCCACCAGCAAAAAGATCAGCTGTAGCACCGCCCCCAAACCAACAAGGCGGAAATGGCTGTTGCTGTCGCCTTGTGACAGGTAGCACCCATCATAAAGCGAGGTCGCGATTTGTGCCGCCATAGACAAGCCCATAAAGATCACCATCGGGCCGGCCATCGCATAGCGCGCATCATACATCCATGAAATCAGCGCCACACCAAATGCGGAAAACACAAAGACCAGCGACATAGAGGCCGCACGCATCAACCGCCGCGCGCGCAGCACTTTGGCCCGGTTGCCCTGGGATTCATGCATCGGAAATTTTCGGTAGATCGGCAATAGAATTTTACTGGCCGCCGCATGCACCAGCAACAACGGGATGCTGGCGACCGTATAGGCGATCATATAAATTCCCAGATCACGCACTGGAATATAGGCACCCAGCACCGCACGGTCACTTTGATTGACAATAAAACCCGCGATTGAGCTTAAAAAGATGAACTTGCCGAAATGGATCAGCTCGGACACCGCTGAGCGGTCCCAATGCAGACGATTGCGTGGCCCAGGCAGGCGGATATGCAACACGATATTGTTGATCACTGGTGCAATCAGCGCGCCGACGACCAATGTCCAGACATCGGGCCAGATCATCGCCAAGACAACGGTGCACAGCATGCCAATGGTCTGCGCGCTTAGCTCGCTCATGACCTGCACACCGATTTTCATGTTTCTATTGGCAACGGCCACTTTGGTGGTGCGGAACCCTTGCACAATCGCAATCAACCCGGCCGAAGGCAACAGCCAGATCAGCCGCGGCTCATCATAGATCTGCGCCGTAGGATAGGCCAAGATCAGCAGCACAACCCATAACAAGAACCCGCGCAAGATCTGAACGGTCCAGGCGGTGTTCAGAAAATCCGGCTCCTCACCACGTTTGTTTTGCATGATCGATGTGTTGATCCCCAGATCAGAAAACATCGTCACACCCGAGATGAAGACATACACAAGTCCCATCAATCCGAAGGCTTCGGGAAATAAAATCCGTGTCAGGATCAGGTTGGACACAAGGCGCAGAACATTTTGCCCACCAAACCCGATGGCCACCAATGCCGAGCTGCGCAACGAGGCCGCCCGCGTGCTGTCTCCGCGAAACGCATTACGAATACCGGTAATCACGGAAACCTCTCTACGGTCAGGTCAAGATTGCTTTTGCCATAGCGTGTTTACCACGGCCCTGCCAGCAACGATGCGCCCAATTTAGTTTTGAACGCCATCAAAGACATAGACGAAGGCCTCTCCGGGGGGCAGGTCCTGAATATTAAGCACCGCTTGCCCGTCGTGTGATCCCGGCGCCTGCCAATCCGTCTGTGCCAGAGGCTGGGACACCAGCTGCGTTTCATCCGCAAAAGCATTGCTGGCACCATAGCCGCCGGTCATCTGATACCGCGTCACCTGAGCCGCGCTGGCAAATGGCAGATCCACCTGAACTGTGGCATGGCCATTTTGTCCTTTCGGCAGATCGGGCAGCAGGCGCGACAAAACGACCACCATCATCTTATCGCCTTTGGAAAACGCATAGCTTGCCAGCATCGGGGCGCGGCGCTGTGCCGGCCGGTTGACCATTTTGTCCAGCGACATACGCGGCACATCACGCGTATCAACCTGCAACATCTGCGCATCCCCCCCCGCAAGCATGTCATGCCCAATCAGGGCCAGCCATGCCCATGACGGATAGGCCTGACCGCCGTGATACCATTTCGCATGTGAGCTCCACCGTGCCCCGTTTGCAAAGGTGAAATAGTTCTGCACCCGATATCCCTGCTGCGCTTGCAGTAAGAAACTGTCCAATGTGGCCGTGCCCGCCGCCACGCTTTTCATCGCGATTTCTTGCAACCGGTTTTGCTCATCCGAAACCTGACCGCCATTCAAACCATTCATCGCATAGCCCGGACCGGCCTCATATGTGCCTACCGATAGGGGCCGATCACGCTTACGCGACAGGTCTTGGGCGAAATCACTGTATTTTTTGGCATTGGGCCCGCCCATCTGCACGCCAAAGGTCAGCACCGATGACAGACCTGGGATTGATGGGCTGACCGGGCCTTCTCCTTGATCCCAACCGCCAATATATTCTGCATGAGTCAGCTCGGCACTATGTGGGGAATGTTCGGCCGCCTTAAGCCCGTAATCAAACCCGTTAAACCCGCCCAAAACAGGGATCAGCTTTGGCTCTAATGCGGGCCAAAACGGGCTATCGCGCAGGATCGACAAAACATATTCCTGATACATGCCATAGACTGCACCGGGTTCGTACCGGGCACCTGTGGCAGAATCGGTCATGCGCGGGAAAACCCAAGGCCGGAACAAAGTGTTCCAAGTCTCATTTCCGACCTCAAACCGCATATGGTCAAACGCATCAATCCAAGGGGCTGATCGACCCTGTTGCAGCCGTTTTTGCACCCATTTCCCACCATGACCATCAGTTGCAGCACTGGCAGGCGCCGCCAGATATTCAGCCAGTCCCAACCATTCCTCGCGGGAGAAATGCGGCTCGACCTGCAGCCAGGGGTTCATCTTTACCTGATCAATCACCTGCAGGGTCTGGGGCAGCGTATTGCCATTCCACAGGCTGATATTCCCCGCCGGATTGGTCAACTGCGCCAGATCATAGCTACGCCGCCCCGTCTTGATAAACGCATGGGTGCGCAGATCCGACATGCCAGATGCTTCCAGCGCAGCGCGACGTTCGGGCAGCAGCTGCAAGAACCCGGCATCGGCGCGAAAGATCCGCAGATTATCGGCATCCACTGTGCCATTGCCGCTGACCACCACCCCCATAAAGCCCGGCGCATCGCCTTGCAGCAGGGTCGTTGGCTGAAAATCGACACTGTATTTGTGCCAGTCTTCAGTCAAATCAAATGTCGCAGGCAGACCCTTTAATTTGCCATCCATCGGGCCATGAACACGGAACTGCACAGTCATACCCGGCGTACCACGCAGCCAGATCTCGGCGCGGTAGCTATGATCTGGATCCAACACCTGATACCAGCTTTGACCCACGCCCGAATGATTGTAATCGCCGGCAACGAAACTCTGCCCCTGTGCAACGCGCGCATGCACATAGGTGTCGCCGCCATCGGTCACCGGGCTGTCTGCGGTATGGGGGCGTATTTCCCACGCCGGGGTTTGCGACGTTGATGCCCCGTTCCATTGCTGTTCACTGATCCCGCGCGGCGCGAATTTGGATCGCATTTGCCAATTGTTCCACTCCCAATTGCTGATCATCCGCTCACGCGTGCCATCCATCAGCCGCGCGCGCAGCATCACCAGATCGCCTGCGTGAATCGCCGGGCCCGCGCCCTCAAGTTCCCAGCTGAAGCCGGACTGATCTTCAGGCGCATAGTCCGACCGGAACACCATATAGCCCGCAGCCCCCGCCACAGGTTGCCACGACAGCTGCACCGTTTTATCCAGCCGCAACCGCCCTGTCAGACCCTGTGGCGCGCCCAAAGAGGCCTGTGCACCAGCATCGACCTTCACCTTGGTATATTGCGGTTGCACGGTGCCTTTGCCGGGGTCGGTGGGCGCATTCAGCGCCACTGCCTTGGCCGGGGGGGACAACCGCCCCTGATCATCCACCGCTCGCACTGTGTAATAATACGGCACCTTGCTGCGCGCATTTGGTGAAAAGGCCAACTGCAGGGATGTCTGATCAGGTGTCAGCATCCGCCCCGGTGCCAGATTGCGCCAGCCACTGGCATGAAACCCGCCGATGGCAATTTTGCTGCGCCGCACCGATACGAATGATCCATTTTCAATGCGCAGCACCTCGACTTCGGCCCCGTCAAGCGCACCGTCGCGCAGCATAAACCCATCACTCAGCATAGATGGATCCGCGATGATCTGCGTGTCGGACCCCTGTGTGGTGCGCAACATGGTGCGGTAGATCACCGGTTCAAAGCCCTTTGCCCCCGACAGCCTGCTGCCGTTTCCAATGCCCGGGATCGTGGCGGTCAGCCCGGGCAGGTCTGGTGCGATCACCTGTGAGCGGACCGAAAAATGCCCCCGTGATCCGGGCTCTTGTGCCACGGCCGGCAGCCCCGTCACGATCATTGCGGCACAGATCATGCCCCAAAGCCCACCAAGCCTGTATCGAATATTTTGCCAGATCATGAATGGGCTCCTTTCGGGGGCGCATGCAAAACGACCCTGCCGCATCATGTTCGCCATGACTGCACAAAGCCAAATTCAACCGAAGGCTTCCATGACCGGACAGGGTTGTAAATGCATGAGGGGGGCAAAACGCCCCCCTCAATCAACTGTGACAGATTGTCAGACATTCATGCTGTCAAAAGCACCCGCAAAAGATCAGTGGAAGATCCAGTCTGCATCGGCCAAGGTCAGCCCCTGAAAGGTAATGGAGCTGTCGCCATTGGTCAGCACAAGCCCATCATCGGTTTCGCTTAGATGATCGAAGACATTGTCGACACCGTTCATAAAGCTGCCCAGATCCAAAGAATCTTCGGCGCTGAAATCGGTGATCGTGTCATGGCCGATCCCGCGTGAGAAGTAGAACGTATCCATACCCGCACCGCCGGTCAGGACATCGTTATCCTCCAGGCCGAACAGGTTGTCATGACCCTCGCCACCATCCAGCGTGTCCGCGCCTTTACCACCGCGCATCCAGTCATTTCCCGCATCACCGATCAACACATCATCGCCGCCGGCACCGTCAATGTAATCATGCCCTTGGCCGCCTTCAAAGTGATCTGCCCCGCTGCGGCCATTATAGCTGTCATTGCCCTGTGAGCCGATGATCTTGGTCACATCCGTGGTCACATTCCCCAGCAGATCCGCCGTTTCTTTGGCCGAACCGGTCAATGCCGCACCGCCCGCCTCGGCACGGTTTTGGTTGATCGCATAATACTGTGGGCCAACGTCTTGCCCGTTGATGTTGACCGTCACGCCACGGTCTGCATTGAAAAACGCATTTTCTTGCTTCAGGCCAAGTTCCTGGCCCAAAAGACCGTATTTATTGATCGCGGAAATCGCCTGCCCTTCGGTCAGATCAGACAAGTCCACAACACCGGCTTCGCCGGTCTCCTCTGGGGTGGCCTGCACCGCAGAGTCAGGGGCTACAATCAGGTCATCTTCGGGCAAAGGTACATCCGTGCCCGCAAAAATCCAATTTGCATCCGACAAACCATATCCTGCAAAGGTAATGCTATCGGTGCCATTGCTCAGCAGCAGGCCGTCATCCGTTTCTGCCAAAGTGATCGGGTCGCTGTATCCGGTCAAGAAGGTGCCCAGATGCAACGTGTCTTCAGCGGCAAAATCCGTGATCGTGTCATGACCAATCCCACGTGAGAAATAGTAGTGATCGGCCCCTGCCCCGCCGGTCAGCTGATCGTCATCTTCCAACCCATAAAGCTTGTCATCACCGGAGCCCCCCTCCAACGTGTCATTGCCCTTGCCACCGCGCAGATAATCGTTGCCGCCCTCGCCTTCCAAAAGGTCATCGCTGCCCATACCATCCATATAATCGGCGCCATCACCGCCTTGGAAATGATCTGCCGCACTACGACCATCGAAATGGTCATTGCCCTGAGATCCGATGACCTTGGTGACATCCGTGCTGACTGTTCCCAAAATTTCAGCGGTTTCCGTCGCCGACCCTGTCAATAGGTCGCCGCCTGCCACCGCACGGTTCTGGTTGATGGAGTAGTAATTGGCAGACACGTTTTCGCCGTTAAAATCAGCGCTGGCATCACGCGCTGCGGTGAAATAGGCATTTTCCTCCGACAGGCCCAGCTCTTTTCCCAAAAGACCGTATTTATTGATCCCAGAGATCGCCTGCCCTTCGGTCAGATCAGACAGATCCACGACACCGGGTTGCGCCGGGATGGCGGCAACCGGTTCTGGGGCTGGCTCTGGGGTTGGTTCAGGCGCTGCCACCGCCGCTTCGGCCGGGGCGGCAGGTGTCACGACAGAGGCCGTATTTTCTTCGACCGCCGTGCCGCCTGCCACCGCTGCTTGGACCGTCATCACCGCACCAGAGCCAGAGAATTCCAACTCCTCGACGTCATAGATGTAATCCGTGCCATCAGGCCCCACCACCATATAGCCTTCGCCTTCAACCGTGATGGTGTAATCGTCCAACGTGCCCGCCAGGATCAACCGGTCCGTTCCCGCACCACCATTGATCCCATCATTGCCTTCACCGCCGATGATCGTGTCATTGCCGGCCCCGCCAGTCAGGTAATCTTCTTCAACGGTGCCCGCGATCAGGTCATCGCCATCCTCACCGATACGCACCACGCCTTGCATATATTGCTCGCCCCCATTGGCGTCCCACCAGGGTTCAGCAATCGCGTTCAGCTCTTCCAGAAGCTGGGCACGCGGGTTCTCATCCAGCAAGCTGGCATACAGCCCCCACGATCCCCAAATCGTGGCATTATCGACATCGGTATATTGCATAAACGGCCCATCGGACAGTTCGGTCCAGATCTCATAGACCTCCTGATACATCTCGGCCATCTCTGGCGAGCGGACCAGAGCCACCAGAAAATCCTGCAACAGATCCTGATCTGCTGTGCTTAGACCCGCGGTGTTATAAGCTGCGTGAATATGCTGACCGCCTTCATAGGCTACCAGATCCATCCCAAGGCTATGGGCCAGTTCAGACTGGCTTTGCCAGACTTCAGCCAGCGCCGGGATCGAATTTTCGTTTGACGGATCCATGGTCAACGCGACCGTATAGTCAATCGCCGCCTGCAAACCTTCGGTTTTCAGAAGGTTCAGAACGTCTGAACGGCCCTCTGTCGTGCTTAGCGGGTTGGAGCCGAAATAATTGGTGATCGCCAGCTCGTCGAATACGTCAGCCGGATCAACATAGCTATCAGGGTCATTTTCCGCCCAACGGACCGGATCCAAAATCCGCATCGTGCGCCACAGGTTCGGCGCCTGCGTGCTCAGAACATTGACCAGCCGCGCGTCCGCTTCTTGTGCAAAGACATCTTCCCAGATCAAAGCGGATTTCGTGGCCATCATGGTGTAATAGGCATCGGTCGCCATTTCACCGCTCATGCCCCAATTTTCCTGCGCCTGCTCTTTCAGCCAGGCATTGACCGAGAACATCGAATTCCAGGCCTCATTGGAATATTCTACCCGCACTTGCAGATCAGGGTCCAGATTGTCGCGTACATAGGTCGCGAATTCACGAATATACTCTTCGGTGGCAGCATGGGGCATGCAAAACCACGGATCAGTGCCGGTTTCATTGGCCAGACGCACCATATCCTCAACAGACATACTATCGGCGACACCGCGGCTGTCCGAGCTGGGCATATCCTCCCACTCTTCAAGCGTCGAATTATTGGTGCCTTGCCAGTTCATGAACCGCAGCTGGCGCATATCCTCGATCTTTTCGATCCAATCAGGGTTGAAGATCGCACCGGCCTTGAACAGATCGTAATGCTCTTCGGCCACAATGGTCATATCGCGGATATAATCGCCCGTTCCATCGGGATCTGTGGACCGGATATTGACTGAAAACGTGCCCCCGCTACGGTTTTCAAAGACAATCTTTCCGTCCTCTTGTGAAAGGATCGTGGCCCCCCAAATCCCGATCTCTCCTTCGCCCTCATATTCCAGAATATAAACACCTGCACGCAGTTGCGCAGCCTGCGGATCCTCTGTGCTGGAACTGTTCCAATCCCAGATTGTGCCAATCCCGCCCATGCCTTCGGGGATCTCCGTCGGCCAGCCGTTTTCATCCAGAACACCGCTTTCTACGACGGCCTCATGGCTGATAGATCCCCATTGTGTGGCTGAATTGCCAACCCATTTTCGCATTGATTGCATCAGGTCAAGATATTGCGATGAAGTGGTATAATCACCAACCCCGGCCAAATTGATTGCAAGAATAGGGTTTTCATTTCCGACAGCGGGGAGGGTCATGTTTGTGTGTCCATATGTTCAGCCGCAAGGATCGATGCACATAAACAAGCTGTTGCAACGATAACGATTTCGCAAAGGTGGAGGCCTCTGCGCTTGGTGCTGTTATTGCTGCGAAACCGATAAGAACCGCGTTCTCATTAAGGCAAAACAGCGGCAGGTTCTGAAAATTGAATTAGTAATAAAAATTGCACCAAGATTGTGCCGATCTGGAAACATTGCCTAATGAAACGCGAACGTTCTGCGGCGGGTATTGATACACAATAAAAAACCTGCCGCCAAATTGGCGACAGGCGGGCAACGATCAAGCAGATTGGAAAAAATCCGCCTCAGATGTGGTTAATGATTCGTTATGATTTCAACAAACCCGAGAGATATTTACCGTAGCTGGTCTTTTTGAATGTGTCGGCATGTTTCGCAAGCATGGCATCATCAATCCAACCCTGATTATAGGAAATTTCCTCGGGGCAGCCCGATTGCATCCCCTGCCGGGTCGACAAGGTGCGCACAAAATTCCCCGCATCCAGCAAGGACGCATGCGTGCCCGTGTCCAGCCAGGCATAGCCGCGCCCCATCTGTTCAACAGATAAGGTGCCATCGCCCAGATAGCTTTCCAGCAATGTCACGATCTCCAGCTCACCACGGGGTGATTTTTTGACTGCGCGCGCGCGCGCAGGCGCCTCGCCATCCAGGAAATACAACCCCGTCACAGCATAATTCGACGGCGGAACTTCTGGCTTTTCGATGATTTGCTGCACCGTGCCATCTGCATCGAACTTGACCACGCCATAGCGTTCTGGATCGGCCACATGATAGCCAAATACCGTGCCGCCCACCGATTTACTATCGGCCGATTTAAGCATCTCTGGCAAGCCATGGCCGAAGAAGATATTATCCCCCAAAACCATCGCTGACGGGCTACCGGCCAGGAAATCCTCAGCCAAAAGATAGGCCTGCGCCAAACCATCGGGGGATGGTTGTTCGATATAGGTCAGGGCGATACCCCATTGGCTGCCATCACCCAAAAGCCGTTTGAACTGCGGCTGATCCTCTGGTGTCGTGATGATCGCAATGTCGCGAATGCCGGTCAGCATCAGAACCGACAGGGGATAATAGATCATCGGCTTATCATAGATCGGCATCAGCTGCTTTGAAACCGCCATCGTCAGCGGGTAGAGCCGGGTGCCGGACCCGCCGGCGAGGATAATACCCTTGCGTTGACTTTGATCTGCCATATCAAAATATCCTGTCGAAGCTTAAAGTTTCTGTGCGCGGTACAGACCGCAAAGCACCGGGGACAGGCAGGCCGCAACGGCCTGCCGGAGAAGACCGCGCCCATCATCGGGCGCAGAGGAAAGGTCGGGCCGGGCATAGCCGAACCGGTCATAATCGGCCGCAAATGCCTGGGTTATCAGTGCCAGATCGGCACGCGCCGGGCGCACCGCCTGGCCCGGAGATGCGCCCTTAAGAGAATGCGGAATATCGGACATGCCCTGCCCCAACCCCAGACAGGCCACCACCGCATCACGCACCGGGTCCAACCCATCTTCCAGTTTGAACCATTGCGCGTGCTCGGGCAAAAACGCCACCTGTGGGCGTAGGTGATTGTCCAACACATAAGGATCGCGCCGGGCGGCAGCCAAAACCACATGTAACCAGGTCGAAAACCCCAGCCGGGTCAGCCAAAACAACCGTTTGCGATACATCCGCTGAAATTTATATTCACTGATCATTCGTTTGACCGGGTCACGCACAATGCCAAAAACCAGATCTGGCTCCACAGATAACTGCCCTTGCGCATCCGCCCAGGTCAGATGCTGGGGCGAACAGTCAAACGCCGGATCGCGCCGCTCTCCGGCCAGCCGACGGCTGTGCCAGTCGCCGTCATACAGCTCTGTTTGCGGATAATTATCGATCAAGAACATCTCTACAGATGTCCCCCCCGCCTTCGGGCAATGGGCAAAATAGGCGGCGCGCGCATCGGAACGGATCAGGGGCATAAAAACCTCATGAACAAGGCGCGCTTACAAAGCGCGTAGCACATCCGCAAGGTCCGCTTTCCAGTCGGACCGGGCAATACCGAAGACCGATTGCGTTGTCGCACAATCCATCCGGCTGTTACCGGGACGTTTGGCCGGTGTGGGATAAGAGGATGCGGGAATATCCTCAACTGTGGTTGCGGCCCCCGATTGGGCAAAAATCGCCCGGGCAAAATCAGCCCAGCTGACATCGGGCCCACCAGAGAAATGATACAAACCCGCCTTATCAGGGTCTGTTTGCAACTGCTGTGCCATGGTCACACAGGCACGTGCGATCGATGCCGCCGAGGTTGGGCCGCCGATCTGATCGGCCACCACCGTCAGGTGATCGCGGCTTTGCGACAGGCGCAGCATGGTTTTGACGAAATTGCCACCATGGGCAGAAAATACCCAAGATGTTCGCATCACTGCAAATGCCCCGCCCGCAGCAATCACCCCGGCTTCGCCCACCAGTTTAGACCGACCATATGCGCCCAAAGGGGCGGTTGGATGATCGGGCGCAAAGGGCGTATTTCCTGCCCCGTCAAAGACGTAATCAGTTGAAATATGCACGAAAGGAATGCCCAGATCGGCACAGGCCGCAGCCATCATCGCAGGGGCTGCACCATTGATCACCGTGGCCAGATCTTCTTCTTCCTCGGCCCGGTCCACAGCGGTATAAGCGGCCGCATTAATCACCGCCTCGGGCGCGGCATCGGCAATCGCGCGCGCACAGGCCGCCGGATCGGACAAATCTGCCCGGTCGCGGCCTAAAAACAACGCATCGGGCAAAAGCGTTTTCAGTTCTGTCGCCACCTGCCCTGTCGATCCAAAAACCAAAATCATGAAATATCCTTCTAAATCATATTCTTATCATAGGGCACGCGGCGCAAATTCCAAGACGTCCTGCTACAGCCATAGCCCCGGCGCGACCACACGGGCCACACCGCGAATATTATCCTTCATACGATATTCAAAGCTCTCGTAATCCTTGTTGGATCCGCCACAGATCCCCTTGAACCGTGGCTGCACCCGGTAACGCGGCGCGATCTTTGCCCCGGTGTCGCGCGCCTCTTGCAATAAGGTGAACAGACCCTTTTCCGTGACATACCCACAACGCCGCCCCTGCCCCAGCAGAAGATCCTCATAAGTGCCAAGCCTGTAGCCCAACATCCGCATTTCGGCCCAGTCATTGCCGCCCAAACGTTCCCCGATCAACGGCACAGAGCGCATATCAACATAGATATCCGCATCTTGTGGCCGGGACGCGATCATTGCCGCAATATTCTTCACCAACAACCGTCCGGTGATTTTCCACACAAATGTTTCGCGCGCGAAACGCTGCGCAAGAAACCGATATGCTGTGTCCAGGATCTCAAACTCGCAGATCCCCTTGCCCAATTCGGGCGATGTTTCACCTTGAAAGCTCAGCAGCTCTAACGTGATACCCCGTGCGGCGGCGCGCGCTTTGAACGGTTCAAAATCGCTCAGATCTGCATTTGTATTTTCACAAAACAAGATCGTCTTGATCCGCGCAGGCACCGTGTCGATGTAATGGCCCAGACCCTCGTGATAATCGGCCCGGCGCAAATCGGAATTGCTGCGCTGGTTATTGGCCATCTTCGGACTGGTATTGATGGCCCCGGTCAGCAGAAGAACCTCGTCCGCCACACCTTGATCAATCATGCGGTTTCCTTTGCCTTTTCGCCTGTGCCCAAACGGGTACCAACGCCGTGACGCGCCTGAAGCGGCTTCCACCATGCATCATTGGCCAGATACCAATCCACAGTGCGTTCCAGCCCCTCTTCCACCGTCACGCTGGGACGCCAGCCCAATTCGGTGCGGATCCGGGTCGGGTCAATCGCATAGCGCGCATCATGGCCCGGACGGTCGGTCACGAAAGTGATCTGATCGGCATAGGACCCTGTGGCTTTGGGCCGTTTACGGTCCAGGATTTCGCATAGGGTTTTCACCAGCTCCAGATTGGTGCGCTCATTCTCGCCACCGATATTATAGCTGCGCCCCAGCACACCTTTTTCCACCACCAACAGCAGCGCATCTGCATGGTCTTCGACAAACAGCCAATCACGGATATTCGCCCCGTCGCCGTAAATCGGCAGATCCTTGCCCGCAAGCGCGTTCAAGATGATCACCGGCACCAGCTTTTCAGGGAAATGATACGGGCCATAATTGTTTGAGCAATTGGTCAGCACCACCGGCAGACCATAGGTTTCATGCCATGCCCGTACCAGATGATCCGATGCCGCCTTGGAGGATGAATATGGTGAACGCGGATCATAGGGCGTGTCTTCGGTGAATTTGACCGATGGATCCGCAGGCAACGATCCAAAGACCTCATCGGTAGAGATGTGATGGAAGCGGAAACTGTCTGGTTTGCCCTTTGACACCCAATAGGCGCGCGCGGCTTCCAGCATATTATAGGTGCCGGTGATATTGGTTTCGATAAAATCGCCTGGCCCGTCGATCGATCGGTCCACATGGGACTCCGCCGCCAAATGCATCACCGCATCGGGTTGATGTTTTGCAAATACCGCATCCAGCGCGGCACGGTCGCGAATATCGGCCTGCTCAAAGGCGTAATTGGCGCTGTCGGCGCATTGTGCCACATTGTCCAGACAGGCCGCATAGGTCAGCGCATCAACATTGACCACTGAATATCCGCGCGCCATGGCCAAGCGCACCACAGCCGATCCGATAAACCCGGCGCCGCCGGTGATAAGAAGTTTCATGGCTCAGCCCTCAAAGGTAAAAGGTGTGTCGAAATCGGACAGGCTTTGCGCCTTTTCGTCCTTCTCTGAAATAATCGGGGTGATATCGTCAATCGGCCAGTCGATCCCGCAGCTGTCCCATTTCACTGCGCCATCGCAGTCCGGCGCGTAATGATCGGTACATTTATAGACCAGCTCGCTATCAGTTTCGAGCGTCATGAACCCGTGCAAGAACCCGCCCGGAATCCACAGCTGTTTGCCATTTTCAAATGACAAGGTTTCCCCCACCCATTGCCCATAGGTCGGCGAGCCGCGGCGCACATCCACCGCCACATCAAAAACCGACCCTCGGCCACAGCGCACCAGCTTACCTTGCGCATGCGGCGGCGATTGGAAATGCAAACCGCGCACGGTGCCTTTTTCGCGCGACAGGGAATGGTTGTCTTGGACAAATTCAGGCAGGTGCAGGCCTTCGCTTTCCAGCTTCTTGCGGTTCCAGCTTTCAGAGAAAAAACCCCGATGGTCGCCAAAACGCGGTGGAGTTACGATAACAACGCCGGGGAGGGCGGTTTGTTCGATCATGGTCAAAGCTCGTCTTGCATCGGTTTCAATATGGCGCGGCCCACCTGCCTGCAGTCTTCACAAGAATGCGCAGATTGGCAGACCCACCTCGGCGAAGCCTGCGCAATTTATTAAGAAATCACAACCGTTATGCGGCAGCCCAGGGCAGTTCAGGCGATGTTTGTCCATTTCTCTGGCATCGTGCAAAGGCCGCAGTGGCTGTAGGGCAGGGTAATTTCTGCAGCCTGGGTCATGTTTTGGCCATGGTTTTGCCCAAAGCCTTTATTAGAGATGAAAATTAAGGGTAAAAATTTAATCATTCACGAGTCAGAGAGTCGCGTCCAATGTCCAATATGATGCATATTTACGGTCAGCATTTTGGCATGTCGCAACGACCATTTTCATTGCTGCCTGACCCGGATTTCCTGTATCTGTCGCCGGCGCATTCCAAAGCGGCAACCTTACTGCGCTACAGTATTGAAAGCCGCACGCCGATAACGGTTATGACCGGCATCACCGGCAGTGGAAAAACCACGATTCTGCGTCATATGATGCGCGACCTGCCCGCCGATACAACGCCCATTTTGCTGCAAAATGCCGCACGGGGATCTGCCGAAATCCTGCGCTGGATCATGCAGTCCCTGGGGGTGCAATACACATTGCATCTGCCCCAAAACAGTCTAGTTGATCAATTTGAAGGGTTTCTGGCCCGGCAATTATCCCGCGGCAAACATACGGTTTTAATCGTGGATGAAGCCCAGCACCTAGACCGGGCTGCCCTGGAAACCCTGCGATTGATGACCAATATCAATGTCGGAAAACGAGAATTGATTCAGTTGGTTTTGGCCGGTCAGCCCGATTTGGGCGACAGGTTGCGCCAGGAAGATATGGCGCATTTCACACAGCGTATCGGTGTCTGGACCGAACTGTGCGCATTGCACAGCAGGCAAACTGCGGCCTATATTGACCACCGGCTTCAGGTGGCGGGGGCGCAGCCGGGGCTGTTCACCCCACAGGCCAAGGCCCGGATCCACGCGATGTCAGGCGGTATCCCCCGATTGATCAACCAAATTTGTGATCTGACATTGGTCTATGCCTATACCGATCTTCAGATGCAGATCGACCGTGATTTTGTCGATACAGTCATGCAAGAGGCCGGCACATTCATCTTTGCGCTGGCCGGCCACACGGATGCGGATACAGCGCCTGGGACCGCATTGGCCAAAGTGGCCTAAGCTGCAATATCCCCCAATGTTTCGCATGCGAAACATTGGGGGTGCTCTTTATAGAGCCGTATCTTGCGCCCCCATTTTACGCGCCTGTAGATCACGCTTTTGACGCGACCGGGTCAGATAACCACCCGCCAACAGACCCGACATCAGCAATAGGATCCCCGATGGTATAGGGGTTGCCACCACGGATGCAGATTGAACCACATGGCTAAGATCAAACAGATAGCCTGCATCCGCCCCATAGGCCCCAACCAAAGCCATCGTACCCGATAGGGACACCGCATAGCCGAAATAATCGGAACGCTCCGGGTCGGGGGCGGTCAATGTGGCCAGCAACGCGCCATCATGGATATTATACACATAGGCAGCACCAGCATTGCTGATGCCATACGGATCGGCCCGATGAGCCCCTATCAGCGCATAATCCCCTGAAATCGACACGGCATAGCCAAACCAATCGAACCGTTCTGGTTCCGGGCTTAACAGCGTAGAGACCAAGGCACCCGTGATCGCATCATATACATAGGCAGCGCCTGCGCTGCTGATACCGCCCGGATCTGCACCATAGGCCCCCACCAGCACATAGCCATTCGAAAGAGACACCGATTTGCCAAAATAGCTATAGGCCGCCGGTTCCGGGGATGTCAGGGTCGACACCTGCGCGCCCGTAGCTGTGTCATAGACATAGGCCGATCCGGCCGAAGCCGCGCCATCTGGATCATCGCCATATGCGCCCACAACCGCATATCCGCCAGATACAGCGACCGACGTGCCGAAGAAATCCGCCCCTGTAGGGTCTGGATTGGTCAATTCCCCCCGGGCCGTTCCTGTATCGGCGGCGAAATGAAAGGCCGCGCCAGAAGGGCCGACATATTCCAACCAATGCCTGGGCGCGCCGACCACCAGATCCTCATCTGATAGGGCCACAGACTGTGCAAAATATCCCGAAGTTTCAGGCGCCGGCGCAGAAACCTGATAGTTTAACGCGCCGCTATCGGTCCCAAACACATAGACCACGCCGGCGGATGACACGCCTGAAGCATTCGCACGATACGCCCCGACGGCCACCTGATCCGCCGACATAGAGACCGAATAGCCGAAATTTGCCGACACTTGCGGATTGGGCTGCGACAGTACCGCATGCAGCCCTCCTGTGTTCAGATCATACATATAGGCGGCACCAGAGTTGGAAACGCCATTCGTATCGGCTTGCGGAGCACCGATCAGAATTTTGTCGTCAAAGATCGTAACCGAAGATCCGAATTGATCTCCTGTTGTTGCAGTAGGTGCGTTGAACGTAAATACCGGATCAAGCAGTGTGACAGCCCCGGATGGGGCCGCAACACCAATACAAAAACAGCTCAACGCGACCATCGAAATGATGTTGGGTCGCACTGTGAAATCCTTATGAGCAGGCTGTAAGATAAGACCATTACAAAAATGAACTTTAGCACAAAAATGCATGCCTGTCCCGCGCGCAAACACGGGTCCAGGCGTCTATATTGACAAGCCATATATCCCTGGTGGCCGTGCCTGAATACGTGGCATATCCCCGGGACAGGGGAAGATTTTTCAGCGCATCATGAATAGCGCTTGCGCAGCCAGCCCTGAAGGGCGCGCTGCAAAGCCACATCCACCTGCGGCCCACAAATCCGAATTTCTCCCGTTATAGGGTCGAATTTTACATCGGGCATCTCTTCGGTTGCAGCGGGCACGGGGGCTGCATCGGGACCTGTTGGCACTGCCGGGGCTGCATAATCTGCTGCAAGCAACATCTGTTCTGCGGCGCTGTCAGAGGGTGGTGCGGCACGCAGCCGATCTTGCAATCGCGCTGACAGATCGGGATCCGCCTCAAGCCGCTTAACCAGATCCAACCCGGCACGTTCGGAAATCGCCGTCGGAAAACGCAACACCGGGTCAAGCTGTTCGACCAGCGTCATAAAGCTTTTAATCTTGGAACGTTTCGCACGCGAAACATTGGCAAACAGGCTCTGCAATGCCTGTTTTTGGGTATCGAACACCTGGTGTTCCATCGCTTTGACCACGATACGGGCACGTTCATAAAAGCTGATATCTGCGCGGATCTCGTTTTCTTCAACCATCGCAACATAGGCATCTTGCGATGTCTCTGGTTTACGGATCACTGCCAAAATGCGTGCTGCAGAAAGGCTCTGTTGTGCCTGATTTGAAATCTGGCGCAACGCCGCCAAACGCCGCCACCCCGAAATCAACCCATAGCGCGGCTGCGCGGCAGAGCCATTGTCGATCACTTCAATCGGGGTTTGTTGTCCGCGCGCCCGGATCGAGGCGACAAGCGCGGCCATATCCTCATCATCGCTGGTCAAACGGTCGCGCACCAGATGGCCTGCATCAATCTGATCCAAAGGCAGTGCTTCGACCATACGCCCATTGGCACGGGCCTGTGCCACCATTTCAGACAGCTCTTCCAATGCCGCGCGGTCCGAGGCATCACCGGCGACCTTGGCAATGGGCGGGCGCACGCCCGTTTTATGGGTGACGGTGCGCGCCACTCCCATCGGGAAGATCGCTTTGGTTTCCAGATCGGAAGGCAGAGCTGTTTCCATGTCATCATCAGGGGGCACGCCATGTGTGGGCGTCTGCGGATCGGTTTGCACCGAGAGCGCATCCCCAAGTGCCAGATCAGACAGGGGGGGGCGTATGGGCGCCTCCGGTGAGGTTTGAAGAAAATCCGGACGGGCAGGGGTCAGGCGTTTGCGCTTGGCCATGTCGTTCTCCTTATATCACAACCGCAGAGCTGCCTCAGGCTCTATGCGGACAGGTCAGCGCGCGGTAAACTGACCGCGCGCTGCGCATCATTGTGCGGGCTCTGATACTGCCGTATCCGCCAATGCCAGCTCATCACGGCGCCAACTGCCCAAAAGCAACCGTTTGAACGCGGCATAGGTGGCATCAAAGGTCTGGCGACCACGCACATAGGTTTCACGGTTGAAGTCACGGTAATCGGCCTCATAGATGCCGTTGACCTGCTCCCCCGCCTGACCGATCAGCGCGGTGAAATCCTGTTTATGCGGCGAGAGGGTGCGGCCCAGATAGGCCTGCATCAGCGAGGCCAGCTCCCCTTGTTGTGCGCCATCAAACCGGGTGACAACGGCACGCACCGCATCCCATTGAAAATTCATTTCCTCCCGCCCCAGCGCACGGGCCGCCATATTCTCCCCATCCTCGATCGAAGCAAAGGTGGAATGCAACATGTCAAAGAACCGTCCTGTGGAATCGAATTCCAGAAAAGACGCCCCCAAAGGCACCAGCAAGATATCCGCCGCCGCCAGCCCGTTGATCGTCAGATAACCAAGTGCAGGCGGGGTATCGAGAAAGACGATGTCATAATCATCAAGCACACCATCGGCCTCTAATGTATCGGTCAGCGCATCCCACAGTTTCCAGCCCCGGCCTTGCATCCGCCAGACCGGGATCTGAAATTCAGACCAATATAGATTCAGCTGCGCCCCAATCAGATCAATATTGGGCCAATGGGTTTTCTGGATGATTTCAGGCGCACGTATCTTCAGCGCTTCGGTCAGCGTTTCATCCAGCGGCACCGCGGCCTCGCCCCGGTCAATGCGCCCCTGATTGGCCTTTTGCTGATAGCTGGCATAATGGCGCGCCAGCAGCGGGAAAACAGTTTCCCATTCATCGGCCACCTTGCCGCCAAAAATCGATGTCATCGATCCCTGACTGTCCAGATCAATCACCAGCACCTTATAGCCATCCAAGGCCGCCGACATCGCCAGATGCGCCGCTGTCGAGGTCTTACCGACCCCGCCTTTGAAATTCGCCACCGCAACCATTTTCGCCGCCAGCCCCTTCGGGCGGTAGGGGCGGTATTCTTTTGCCTTGGATCCTTCGGCGGCAAAATGGGCCCTCAGCCGCAGCACCTCATCAAGGGTGAACCATTTCGCACCCCCTTCGGATTCCGATGTGCCCTGGGGCAGGTCGGGATTGGCCCGTAAAACCCGGCGGAAATGCGGGGTTGCCACAGGGATCAAATAGCGGGTGATTTCCCAAGTGGAAAACAGACGCAGGGTTTTACGCCCGTCTTCATTCATCCCCCGAGATGCAAGATCATCACGCCCACGGCTGCAAGCCTGTGCGATCTGCGCAAACCCGTCAGAAGTGATCGGTTGATCCAATTCCTTTAAGGCCTGGTCGGGATCAATATTGAAATAGGGCGGGTGCTCTGGATGGTCTTGTGCCATTTTATGCCTCATGTGCCGTCTTTTCCGCATCATACCGAAAAACACGACATATGGAAGGAAATTCAACAGGTGGCGAATCGCAACTTGGTGTTTTGCCCTGTTTTTCTTGGCATTTTCCGGGTTCTGAGCCAAGGCCGCTGCCATGTGGATAAAAAATAGCTTTGTTAGAAATGAGTTATTTATAGTGTTACGGGTATTTTATGTTGAAGATAAACAACTGAAATAAAATAAAAATATATAGATCTTAATGTTTAAAGCGACTCTGAACCCCCGATCATGTGACTCTGATACCCCGAAAGCGCGACTCTGAACCCCCGATGGAAAGGCTGGACGGGCAGGGGGGGCATGCTTAGGGTGGGTGTCACTAAAACCACGAAGTAATCCACAGGCCAAATAAGGTCTGGGACGAGCAAAAAAACGAGCGGCACAGCATCAGCATGGGGATCAACCCTGGCGGTGCATATACGGGCAGACAATCATGGCAGGCACATCCGTGGCCGGAGATGGGGTATTTATGCCCGAGATTCCGCGCAGCGATTTCTTTCTTTGCGATATCTTTGATGCCATTCCCAAAGGGGATCTGGCAACGATGGAACATCCGATTTTTTCACTGTCCACCCGACCTGATTTACGGGTGCTGAAATACGAACATAACGGTGCGCAGATCGAGGTCACGCCGTCGGTCAAAGGGTTGGCCACGATCCATGACAAGGACATCTTGATCTTTTGTATCAGTCAGCTGATGGGCGCGGTCAATGCCGGGCGCGCGGTGTCACGGCGTTTGACATTGACCGCGCATGATCTGTTACAGGCCACCAACCGTGAGACATCGGGTGATGCCTATCGGCGGTTGACGGAGGCGTTTGAACGGCTGGCGGGCACACGGATCAAGACCAATCTGACCACCGGCGGCCTGGAGGTGACATCGGGGTTTGGCCTGATCGAAAGCTGGGAAATTTTGCGCAAGGCGCGCGGTGGGCGGATGGTGTCTGTTGCGGTGACATTGTCGGATTGGCTGTTTCGTGCGGTGCTGTCGAAATCGGTGCTGACGCTGAGCCGCGATTATTTCCGGCTGCGCAAACCGCTGGAGCGGCGGATCTATGAGCTGGCGCGCAAACATTGCGGGCGGCAAGAAAGCTGGCGGATCTCGGTGGAGACGTTGTTGAAAAAATCGGGATCGGCCAGCCCGCGTCGAGTGTTTCGCAAGATGATCCGCGATATGATTGCCGCCGATACATTGCCTGATTACGCAATCAGCGAAGAGCCCGGAGATTTGATCCGTTTCCATCTGCGCGACAAGATGTTTGAGATCTCCGAGACCGCAGGTCCCGGCGCGTTGAAAGCAGAAACGATTGAGCACGCACGGGCCCTGGCACCAGGGTGGGATATCTATGCGTTGGAAAGCGAGTGGCGGGCGTTTTGGGTCACTTCGGGGCGGCCAAGGCTGCGATCGCGCGATGCTGCTTTCTTGGGGTTTGTGAAAAGCCGTCAGGCGCAAGCGGGGTGATGGGGGCGTGTCAGCTGGGCGGCATGCCAAGCCGGTTCAACAGATCTACAACCGCCGCGCCAAAGCGCGCGTTGACGGCATCGGTGTAATGGCCATCGGGTATGAAGGCACGCGCGTCACGCGGGTCTTGCACCTTGGCGGTGGCCAGATAGGGAATGCCATGCTGTTCTAGGAATGGCCCCAGAAGTGCCAAAAGATCCACATCGCGCGGATCCCCGGTTTGCGCCAGAACCACGATCAGGATTTGCCCATCTGCCCGGGCCTGTTGCGCCAGATTCAACGCCATACCCTGTAGCACATTTTGATAGGGATAGGGCCCCGCCTTTGGCTGGGCGATAATCCGTGCTTTACGGTCTGCGATTTCCCCGGTGACCAGCGCACGCCGTATCAGCCGCGCGAAAGGGGATATATCCAGCCAAGGCCACATAAAGGCGGCGGGCACATAAAGCGCGTCCGTGTCATGCAACTGGCGGTCCCATGCGCGTTGCAGATCCGGATCTGTGGCCAGAAGGTGCTGCTGTGCCTGCGTGGTTAAAACTGGATCCTGTCGCCGCAAGCCCGTGCTGTCAGGGTGGTAAACCGGATAGGTGAAGGGCGCGGGTTGTTCAAATTGCCAGACCCGGTTGGAATAAGATGCCATCGCAGGCACCGATGACGACAGCACACCCCAAATGACCACATCGCCCGCGCGGCGGTTGACCCGGTCATCTTGTGCCATAGCATAGGTGAAATTGGGCGGCGCTGCGGGACCCGAATGCAGATCCACGATCAACGCAGGATCCACCTTTTGTGCCGCCCTTGCGATCTGATCAACAAATGACATCCCATAGACGCGCAACACCGATGTGCTGTCTTCGGTTGCAAACTCTGCGCGGGATTTTGCCAATATCTCGTCGCGCCAGGATACATTTGTCATATCGCCTGGCTGGCCGGGAGTGGCTTGCCACAGGGCAATTTTTCCCGGCACCGAGCGGCCATATTCGAAAAACCGTTTCAGACTGTTTGGGGCAGGTCCTGATAAAACCGCGGCCAGCACACCGTCCAACCCGATCAGCAGGATCGCGACCAGACCGAGTGTTTTAAAAGCGTCACGCATCGGGGGCTCCGGATCAGAACTGGAAATAGATGAAGGCACCGGGCTGGGTCGTGGCACCAAATGCCAATAGATAGATTAGCACAGCATATATCCCCGCACGCATCAGGCGCGGGTAGTTTTGGTAAAAGCGTGGTTGGCCGGTGACCTCGGTTGCAATGTCCCAGATCAGCAAAAATGCCATAGCGCAGAGTGCAGGCGCGGGCAGGGGGGCATTGGAATATGGGTGAAGTCTGACAGCCGGGTGGTGAATAACTGCGCGGTAAAATTCGCCACTTGCCCGAAGCTGTCCGCACGAAACAACAGCCAACCATAGCAGATGATCTGAAAGAATAGCGCGACTTTGACACAATGCCATAGCGCGCGCCCGGCCGCAGCCATCCGCCCCGACGGACCAGGCTGCGCAGGCGTTGTCATTGGGGTGATCTGTCGGTGGCCGACCAAAAGCCCGCCCTGATAGGCCCCCCATAGAACGAAATTCCACGCCGCCCCATGCCACAGCCCGCCCAGCACCATTGTGGCCATCAGATTGATTTTTGTGCGCAAAGAGCTTTTGCGATTGCCGCCAAGCGCAATGTATAAATAGTCACGCAACCATGTGGATAATGAGATATGCCAGCGCCGCCAGAACTCTTGTGGGGTGGTGGAAAAATAGGGCTGGGCGAAATTGCGCATCAGGGTGAACCCCAGCATCCGCGCCACGCCGCGCGCAATATCTGTATAGCCCGAAAAATCGCAATAGATTTGCACTGCAAACAGCCATGTGGCCAGTATCACCGCCCCACCTGATGGATCGGGATTGGCATAGACCGCATCGACAGACGGGCTGATGGCATCGGCGATGACCACTTTTTTGATCAGCCCGATCAGGCATAATATAGCCCCGCGCGACAGCCCATCCCATGTTACCCGGCGCGGCGCGCAAATTTCTGGCAAAAGATGCGATGCCCGTTCAATCGGGCCGGCCACAAGCTGCGGGAAAAACGCCACGAACAATGCGAAATCCAACACATTGCGCGCCGGCTTTAATCTGCGGCGATAAATATCGATCGTATAGCTGAGCGTTTGAAAGGTGAAGAATGACACCCCCACTGGTAAGATAATGGTCAATGAACTGGGGGGCAGATCCATGCCCAACCGATCTCCCAGGGCAATAAAGCTGTCGATGAAGAAGTTCAGATATTTGAACACCCCCAAGATACCCAGATTGATCACGACAGAGGCCATCATGGCGTGCCAGCGATGGGTCTGCGCGCGCGCATTATGAATGCGCAGCGCAAGGGCGTGGTTGATCAGGGTCGATCCACCAATCAGCAGTAAAAACCGCCAGTCCCATGCCCCATAAAAGATATAGCTGGCCACCAGCAACATTCGGTTTTGCCCACGTAAGGGCAGCACCAAATACAGCGCAAAGACGATTGCGAAAAAAAACCAGAAATCCAGTTGTGAAAAGAGCAATTTCGTGACCAGCTATATAAAAATTTGCATATGTGAATAAAGTTCACGGTTAGCACAGCCATAAAAACAATATGGCTTTTTATCGTGGTTCGGGCCGGTATAGATCTGGCGTGACGTAATTTTAGGCGATGTAAGGTGATCCATGCCGGATTTGGAACCTAGTAATTTTGACCGTGACACGGCGGGGACGATGGTTGGCGTGGTCATTCCGGCCAATAATGAAGCCGATTATATTGATGCCTGTTTGCAAGCCCTGCTTGATCAGGTTTCTGTGCCGATGATGCGGATCGTGGTGTCTGCCAATGGCTGCAGTGATACGACAGTTGATCAGGTGCGTGCCTTTGAGGCACGGTTTGAGGCAGCAGGCCATGTCCTGATCTGTCTTGACAGCCCCGAAGGTGGCAAGCTGGCAGCGCTGGACCGGGCGGAGGCGGCGTTAGAGCCGCATATGGCCCGCATTTTTCTGGATGCAGATGTGATTTGCGATCCACAGCTGATCGGGCAGGTGGCGCGGGCGCTGGATACTGATCAGCCACGCTATGCAACGGGCACATTGCAAGTGACGCGCGCGCGCAGTGGCTTCACCCGGGCCTATGCCCGATTTTGGCAGCGTCTGCCATTTGTCGAAAGTGGCGCAGTGGGCGCGGGGTTCTTTGCGGTCAATCCGGCGGGGCGCGCGCGTTGGGACGCATTTCCCAAGATCATTTCCGACGATACATTCGTGCGGCTGTGTTTCACCCCATCTGAGCGGATCGAAGTCCCGGCATGTTATCACTGGCCGATGATTGAAGGGTTCCGCCCGATGGTAAAGGTGCGCAAACGTCAAGATGCCGGAGTAGAGGAAATTGCCCGCCTATGGCCACATATGTTGGAAAACGAAGGCAAACATTCATTGACCCGCAAGCGGATCTTGGAATTGGCGGCCACGATGCCGGCAGGTTTTGCAGCCTATATGGCAGTGCATCTGGCGGTGCGTATAGGGCCCAAAACCACCAGTTGGAGCCGCGGGCGCTGATCTTGTGTAACGCGGGCAACAGCCAGCGCTCTGTGCTCTAAGGCTTTGCACAGAAATTTCTAAAATCATGACAGGGCCATTAAAACAGGAGCCCTTTATGATGGATCACTTTCGTGATTACCCCGTTGTTTTAACATCGCCCGCGCAGCGTGGGTTTTCTGTTGTCCCAAGTGACAGCGTGGATCTGCCGCAGGTCACCAGGGGGCTGTATCTGGGATATGGTGGTGATGTGACCGTCTTGTTGGCTGGCGGCGGTGTGGTGACATTTGCCAATATGGCACCGGGGGGTGTGCATGGGCTGCGGGTGCAGCGGGTCTATGCCAATGGAACCACGGCGGATGCGATCGTGGGGCTGGTCTGATGATCGGCATATCTTCGGGATTTATTGGCGCAGGCGACGGGTTATCGGCGCGGCGCAACCCTGATGGATCCATCACTGTGTCGGGACGGGTCTTTGGATTTCGGTGGTCGCGCGACAATGGCGCCACCTGGACCGAGTCCACGACCTTACCCGCGGTTTTGCCCCTGAGCGATGTTGATCATGTATTGATCGTGGCCCTTGGTCGGGCGCGCGATATTGGCCCCTATGTGCCGCCCCCTGACATACCAGATCCGGACCCTGATCTAACACCTGATTTAGCGGGTTGGAGCCTGCTGGCTGCGCGCAGCGGTGGCTATGTGCAGCTGCCATTGACCCTTCTTGCATAAGGATTTTCCGATGACCGATCTGACCCTGACAAATCCGACATTTGACACCAACGCGCCGAAATTCGGGAGTGGCGCGCTGAACGGTGGCTATGGTGCCACACCGACCGTCTTGATCACCCAGGCCAGCGATTTCACCATCGAAGTGTGGGTGAAGGCCGCATCCGCCCCCGGCGCATTTGGTGTTATTGGCGGGCAGGGGAATGCGCTGTATTTCCGCCATGAAACCAATGGCAATGCCGGTCTGTATATCGGCAATACACCGAATGCGACGGTCGATCTGGGCGTATCGATCAGTGATGGCCTGTGGCATCATTTGGAAGCTCATGTCGATTTTTCCACCGATACCGTGCGTGCCTATGTGGATGGGGTTGAGGTCTATAACACCACATTCACCACCAATCATGTGGCCAATATGACCTTTGACCGGCCCTTTACGCTGCGCACTGTCGCATTGTCGTCGGGCGCGGGGAGCTATCAATTCAACGGCGCAGTTGACGGTGCTGCGGTTTGGGACGGGCTACGCCATACCGCTGGCTTTACGCCAAGCAGTGCGGCCTATGCGGGCGATGAAGCGGGTTTGATTGCCTTATGGCAGTTGGACAGTGATGGGGTGGATACAGCGGGTGCCACAGCCGAAGCAGAACCGGATTATGTGGAAATCACCCCCGATGATGCCGGATTGGTCTATTCACCGTATACTTGGGACATTGGGGCAACGCAGGCCAAATCAATCACACCGGGGGCCTATATACGGGCCAATTTCACCGGAGATGCCTGCACATTGACCTTTGATCCAAGCGGGCCATATGCCCCGAACCGGATCAAATACCGGATTGACGGCCAGGCATGGGTTTATGCTGTGCTGGACACGGAAATCATCTGTGAGATGCCCGAGTTCACCGCCCTTGCGCCCAGCCACACGCTGGAGCTGGTGTTTTCCGCGATCCGGGTCACGGATGGGCGTTGGGCGACACAACAGCCTGCCTTGAAATTCACCGGGCTGCGTTTGCCAGTGGGTGCAAGCCTTGGCACGGCACGGCAGCACGACCGCAGGGTCTTGTTTTTAGGCGACAGTATCACCGAGGGCATTCGCACCCGTGGAGGCACCGATGCGGGCAGCGCCCATGATGCGCAGTTAAGTTGGTCATGGCAACTGGGCGCGATGATCGGCGCAGAATTTGGCAATGTTGGTTACGGCAGTCTTGGGATCAATGCGCTTGGCACCGGCAATGTGCCTGTGATCGGGACCAGTTGGAACCAGATGTGGGATGGGCTGGCACGCGATTTCACCACACCGCCGGATTTGGTGGTGGTGATGATCGGGGCCAATGATGGTGGCAATGATACAACTGCGGGATGGACGACATTTCTGGATGATATGCTGGCACAGCTGCCAGGGGCGATGATCTGCGTGATCAAGCCGTTTTCAGGCAGCCGTTCAGCGCAATCGGGCTTTATTCAATCCGCAATTGCAGCCAGTGCAGCGCCTGAGCGTGTAATCTATCTGGACGGCGATTATTTTGCCCTCTCCCATAGTGTGGACTCGTTGCATCCCTACGGCTGGGAAAATATCGCCAATATCGCTCCGGCTTTGGCTGATGCAATCCTGCCCGTGTTGAACGGGCCAGGCGTGGCGCCGCTCGTGACGCAGCTACAGGCGCAAGATCGGGTGACATTAACCCGCGATGGTGCGGTGCAAGCCATCGATCTGGCTGGTTTGCAGGGGTATTTGGACAGTCTGGCAGGTTAGGCCGCGCCCCAGCTCCCAATGAGACCATTGGGGCGTTAATACTTCATACATATTCATGCCACACTGTGGTGGGTGGGTGAGTGTATGGGGCTGATGGGGTGCGGTGCGGCGGGGTCGCGACGCAATGTCTTCAGCGGAAGGTATATGTGTTATGAGCTATGTGGTAAGCAAAGATATTGGCCAGGGCCGGGATTTGCCCCGGCGAGACCCTGCGACGACAGTCGCATTTTTGGCGGGATGGTGGATTTTGCCCTGTGCGGCGCTTGGGGCGATTTTCTGGCTATGGTTGCTCAGTGCGTTGTTCGGGCTGATTTTTTAGAATTTTGCAGGGAATTTCCCTTGCAAGAGGTGGATTGCGCAGCATTCGTGCAAGATTTGCAGAGCGATTGCAAATTTCGCGCGGCCAGTGGTGGACTTTCTGCCATACGCTTGTTTTGATCGCGTGATTGCATCTTACAAGCGGGCATTTTTATGACCACCTCATCTGTCTCGATCACGCCTGTCATTCTGGCCGGTGGGTCTGGTACCCGACTGTGGCCTTTGTCACGCAAATCTTATCCAAAACAATTCGTTCCCCTGGTGGGCGAACAGACGCTGTTTCAGGCTTCAGCTGTGCGGTTGGCGGGGACGTCGGCGGCGCATGCATTGGCGTTTGATGCACCTATCATCCTGACCAATTCCGATTTCCGGTTCATCGTGACCGAGCAGCTGGCCCAGATCGGGATCGACCCCGGCGCGGTTTTGATTGAACCCGAAGGGCGCAACACTGGCCCTGCGGTTTTGGCCGCCGCGCTGCATCTGGCGGGACAAAATCCCGAAGCAGTGATGCTTGTGGCCCCGTCCGATCATGTGGTTCCCGACACGGACGCATTTCATGCGGCAATCGCGGCCGGACTTAGTGCGGTTGAACAAGGAAATCTGGTGACATTCGGGATTGCGCCAGATCGGCCCGAAACCGGTTACGGCTATCTGGAACTGGCCCACGAACCCAAAGGCATGGCTCCGGTGGCATTGTCACGTTTTGTGGAAAAACCCGACGCCGAGCGCGCGGTGCAAATGCTGGCAGCTGGCAATTTCATGTGGAACGCCGGTATTTTCCTGTTCCGCGTGGCCGATATCATCACAGCCTTTGAAACCTATGCCCCTGAGTTATTCGCACCGGTGCGATCGGCGGTCAATGCGGCCAAGCCCGATCTGGGGTTTTTGCGGCTGGATCCTGACAGTTGGGCAGGGGCTGCGGATATCTCGATTGATTATGCCGTGATGGAAAAGGCCGATACACTGTCAGTCGTGCCGTTTTCGGCCGGTTGGTCGGATCTGGGCGGTTGGGATGCGGTATGGCGTGAAGGCGCGCGCGATGATACGGGCGTTGGTGTGTCAGGCGCGGCCACGGCGATTGACTGCGAGGACAGTTTGTTGCGCTCTGACAGTGATCGGTTGGAATTGGTCGGTATCGGACTGAAAAACGTGATGGCTGTGGCGATGAACGATGCGGTTCTGGTTGCAGATATGAGCCGCGCACAAGATGTGAAAAAAGCCGTCGATGCGCTGAAGGCGAAAAAATCCGCGCAGGCCACGCATTTTCCCAAAGATCACCGTCCTTGGGGATGGTTTGAAAGCCTGGTGGTGGGCGACCGGTTCCAAGTCAAACGCATTCATGTGCACCCCGGTGCCGCGCTTAGCCTTCAATCGCATTTCCACCGCTCTGAACATTGGATCGTGGTTGAAGGCACGGCCCGGGTGACCTGTGATGACACGGTTCAACTGGTCACCGAAAATCAGTCGGTCTACATCCCGTTGGGATCAAAGCACCGGATGGAAAATCCAGGCAAGGTGCCGATGGTGTTAATCGAGGTGCAGACAGGATCCTATGTGGGTGAAGACGATATCGTCCGTTATGAAGATGTTTATGCGCGCGGCCAGGGTGAAAAAGGATAACCGATGAAAATTGTTGTTGCCGGGCTGGGCTATGTTGGCCTGTCGAATGCGGTGCTGCTGTCGCAGCATAACACGGTTGTGGCTGTGGATGTTGATGCGCGCCGTGTGGATATGGTCAATGCCGGGACTTGTCCGATCGAAGATGTCGACCTGGAAGAGTACCTTGCCACCAAAGATCTGGATCTGGTGGCCACCACTGAGGCCCAACCCGCCTTTGAAGGTGCGGATTATGTGATCGTTGCGACGCCGACGAATTACGATGAGAAATCAAATTATTTCGACACCTCCACTGTGGAGGATGTGATTGCGCAGGTGGTGGCGGTGAACACCCGCGCGACCATCGTGGTGAAATCCACCATTCCCGTAGGGTTTGTGGACAGTATCCGTGCTGAAATGGATACAGAGCAGGTAATCTTCAGCCCGGAATTCCTGCGCGAAGGTCGCGCGCTTTATGACAATCTGTATCCGTCGCGGATCATCGTCGGCGAAGACAGCGAACGCGCACGCCTTTTTGCCGAGCTACTGCTACAAGGCGCGGTCAAAAAGGATGTTGAGGTCAAATTCACCGGCCCGACCGAGGCAGAGGCGATCAAACTGTTCGCCAATACCTATCTTGCGATGCGGGTTGCGTTTTTCAACGAATTGGACAGCTATGCGATGGCAGGTGGGATGAATGCCCGCGAAATCATCGAAGGCATCGGGTTGGACCCACGCATTGGATCGCATTACAACAACCCCTCTTTCGGTTATGGTGGGTATTGCCTGCCCAAAGACACCAAACAGCTTTTGGCTAATTACAGCCATGTGCCGCAGAACCTGATCCGTGCAATTGTTGAGGCGAACCGCACCCGCAAGGATTTCCTGTCTGATCAGATCTTGATGCGCGGCCCCAAGGTCGTCGGGATTTACCGTCTGGTGATGAAGGCCGGGTCGGATAATTTCCGTCAAAGTTCTATTCAGGGGATCATGAAACGGCTCAAGGCCAAAGGGGTCGAGGTGATCGTTTATGAACCCGTCCTGACGGAACCTGATTTCTTCCGCTCGCGTGTGGTCAATGATCTGGCAGCGTTTAAGCAACAAGCCGATCTGATCGTTGCCAACCGGGTCACGGATGATATCGCAGATGTCGCAGAGAAAATTTTCACCCGCGATCTGTTCGGCGCGGATTGATCCTCTTTACAGGTATTTTGTAATTTCTGAAATACCCGTAAGACTATAATAAAAAGGCTGTATCTGGTATCAGATGCAGCCTTTTTTATAATCTTGAAGAAAGACACGCGATCACAGTCAGATCCGCGGTCCAAATATGCGGCGGGGTGGGTGACCCCGCCGCATGTGATTATGGGATCAGGCGCGCAATGATCAGATCTGCGGCCTCTTCTGGCGTCATCTCGGTGGTGTCGATGCGCAGCTCTGCAGCGTCGGGGGCCTCATAGGGGCTGTCGATCCCGGTGAAGTTCTTCAACGCGCCAGACCGTGCCTTGGCATAAAGCCCTTTCACATCGCGCTCTTCGGCCACTTCCAGTGGCGTATCCACGAAGATCTCCATGAATTCGCCCGGCTGCATCATGCCGCGCACCATGTCACGTTCCGAGCGGAACGGAGAGATGAACGCCGTGATCACGATCAGACCGGCATCGGTCATCAGCTTCGCCACCTCACCCACACGGCGGATGTTTTCAATCCGATCCGCTTCGGTGAACCCCAGATCCTTGTTCAGGCCGTGGCGCACATTGTCCCCGTCCAACAAGAATGTGTGGCGGTTCATCCGGGCCAATTTCTTTTCGACGATATTGGCAATGGTGGATTTGCCCGACCCTGACAGGCCGGTCAGCCACAGAACGGCGGGTTTTTGATGCTTCATATCCGCATGATGGTCACGGCCGATATCGGTCGCCTGCCAATGCACGTTTTGTGCCCGGCGCAATGCGAAATGGATCATCCCGGCAGCAACGGTCTGGTTGCTCATCTTATCGATCAAGATGAACCCGCCCAGATCATGGCTTTCGGCATAGGCCGCAAAGGGGATTTCGCGGTCGGTGGTGATATTGGCCACGCCGATCGCATTCAGATCCAGCGTTTTCGATGCGATCTGTTCTTGGGTGTTGACGTTGACCTCATATTTCGGGGCCTGCACGGTGGCGGACACGGTTTGCGCCCCGATCTTCAGCCAATAGGCCCGTCCGGGCACCAATGGCTGTTCATCCATCCACACGATGGTGCTTTCGAACTGATCGGCAACCTCCAGCGGGGATTTCGCCGCCACGATCACCTGACCACGCGAACAGTCGATCTCATCTTCCAGCGTCAGCGTGACGGATTCACCGGCCACCGCCTGATCGCGATCACCTTCCATCGCAACGATCCGCGCGATTTTTGATGTCTTGCCAGACGGCAGAACGCGCACCTCATCACCCGGTTTCACCGTGCCACCGGCAATCAAACCGGCAAAGCCGCGGAAATCCAGGTTCGGACGGTTGACCCATTGCACCGGCATGCGGAACGGGCCTTGCTGTTTGAGCGTGTTATCAACCTCAACCGTTTCCAGATGCGGCAAAAGCGCGGTGCCGGTATACCATGGGGTATTCTCTGACGGGCCGGTGATATTGTCGCCCTTAAAGCCCGAAATCGGAATCGCGGTGAAGGCATCAATCCCGATGCTATCGGCAAATGTGGTATAATCGGCCACGATCTGATCAAAGACCTTTTGATCATAGCCCACCAGATCCATCTTATTAACCGCCAACACCACATGGCGAATGCCCAGCTGCTTCACCAGATAGCTGTGGCGCCGGGTCTGGGTCAGCACGCCTTTGCGCGCATCGATCAAGATCACGGCCAGGTCGGCGGTCGAGGCGCCGGTGACCATATTGCGGGTATATTGTTCATGGCCTGGTGTGTCGGCCACGATGAATTTGCGTTTCTCGGTGGCGAAGAAACGATAGGCCACGTCAATGGTGATGCCCTGTTCGCGCTCTGCAGCCAGACCATCGACCAGCAAAGCGAAATCAATGCCTTCGCCCTGGGTGCCCATTTTCTTACTATCGGCTTCCAGCGTTGCTAGCTGATCTTCAAAGATCATCTTTGAATCATACAAAAGCCGCCCGATCAGGGTCGATTTGCCATCATCCACCGATCCACAGGTGATGAAACGCAGCATGGTCTTATGCTGGTGCACCTGCAGATAAGCATCGATATCTTCCGCGATCAGCGCGTCGGTCTTGTAGATCGGGTCTTGAGTTGTGTCGGTCATTTTTGAAATACCTGAAATCCGTAACGGTCCTGGGAGAAGCGGCTTAGAAGTAACCTTCTTGCTTTTTCTTCTCCATCGAGGCGGCCTGATCATGGTCGATCGCACGGCCCTGACGCTCTGATGTGGTGGTCAGCAACATTTCCTGAATGACCTCTGGCAATGTCGCGGCTTCGCTTTCCACAGCCCCCGTCAACGGGTAGCAGCCCAATGTGCGGAACCGGATAGAACGCATCTGTGGTTCTTCGCCTTCGCGCAGCGGGAAGCGGTCATCATCCACCATCAACAACATGCCGTCACGTTCCACGGTCGGGCGCGGCGCCGAGAAATACAGCGGCACGATTTCAATGCCTTCCAGATGGATGTATTGCCAGATGTCCAGCTCGGTCCAGTTTGAGATCGGGAAGACCCGCATGCTCTCGCCCTTGGCTTTGCGTGCGTTATACAGGTTCCACAGCTCTGGCCGTTGGTTTTTGGGATCCCAGCGATGGCTGGCCGTGCGGAACGAGAACACACGTTCCTTGGCGCGCGATTTTTCCTCATCGCGGCGCGCGCCCCCAAAGGCGGCATCAAACCCGTATTTGTCCAGCGCCTGTTTCAGACCTTCGGTCTTCCACATATCGGTGTGCAGGCTGCCATGGTCAAACGGGTTGATCCCTTTTTCCTTGGCTTCGGGGTTTTGGTGTACGATCAGCTTCATCCCGGCCTCGCGGGCGGCACGATCGCGCAGTTCATACATGGCTTTGAATTTCCACGTCGTGTCGACATGCATCAGCGGGAAGGGCGGCGGGGACGGGTAGAAGGCCTTTTTCGCCAGATGCAGCATTACCGCGCTGTCCTTGCCCACACTATACAGCATGACAGGGTTTTCTGCTTCGGCGGCAACTTCGCGCAGAATATGGATGCTTTCGGCTTCCAGACGTTTGAGGTGGGTCAGGGATGTCTCGGTCATGGCACAATCTCTAATACGTTTGACACCAGAGGTAACGCGCGGCAGGTTTCACATAACCCCCCATTTGGTGGGTAAGCTGAAATCCTTATGCCTAACAAGAGGGTATTTTGACAGAACAAGATGTAATTGCAGCGCTTTTTCTTGCATCCAGCGGTGTGGTGCGCGGCCATGATGGTGCGCAACACAGTGTTTCCAGCCCCAACGGTGGCCCAGAGGGAGCACAGGGCGCGGAGCCATGGACCGATGCCGAGGCGTTGGATGGCGCATGGTCGGTGTTTTTAACCCGCCTGGCACAGATGACGCAGGCCGTGGGTGCGGGTCTGTGGCAGCTGCGCCATGGGGATGTGGTGCAGGCGTGGCAGGTTGGGGATGTGCCCTTGCCGCGCGCGCAACAGGTGTTGGAACGGATGCGCAGCCAACGTGTCTATTCGCAGCTGGATCTGCCAAGCCCGCATCCCTGGCCCGATCCGGTACGGGCGCTGCGCTGGCGTATTGATGGTGATAGCCATGCTGTGCTGGTTCTGGGGCGCCGGGGGCGGGATTTTCGCGCCGCCGATGGGGCGGCGATGGCGCGGTTGGGGCCATATCTGGGGCCGGCCATTCAGGGCTGGCAGGCGCGATGGCACGCGCAGCAAGCCGCAGCGCGCGACCGCCGTATTGGCGAGGCCCTGGGTGGGTTTTGGTGCCGGTTTTCGGGCTCAGGTCGGGTGATCGCGCAGTCAAAGGGGCTGCGCGACCGGCTGGCGGGCACACAGATGACGCTGAATGCTGCGGGCTGGCCAGAATTCACCACGCCAGATATCGCCCGGGCGTTCCGTCAGATATTCGCGGCGGCGCAGACCAGTGACGGGGGGGCACAGGCAATTGATTTATCTGGCGCCGCGCCAATGCAGATGGTGTTGCAACCCGATCCACATATGTTGCGGGGCGTGTTCGGGCTGATCCGCTGTGCACCGCAACTGCACGATCACATGGCCGGGCAGGTGGCGCATCACTTCGGGCTTCCTCTAAGCGAAGCGCGGCTGGCCATGTTGATTTGTGATGGGCACAGTTTGCAGCAGGCCAGTGATATCTTGGGCTGGACCATTGCCACAACGCGCAGCTGTTCAAAACAGATCTATGCGGCCTTAGGGGTCAATGGCCAGTTAGGGGTGATGTATAAATTACAGACCAGCGCGATCTGGCTTTCGGTATAAGCGGAAAACGCGGCATGCGTGCGCCGATCAAGAACGTGCCATCGACATTTGGCGACGCCACATGGCCGCACCGACGGTTTCCCAGAAGACTGTCGAGAAATGGTACGCCTAAACTGGCCAGCGGGTCGTGAAATGTGAAACGGGATTTTTTATCGGAATTCCTTAGTCAGCATTGCCAAGTTATTTTGATCTGGCCGTATGCGGCCTGACCCAAGCCTCTCAGGCGGTCATCTCGCAGGCATAGCCGGTCCAGAGGCTGAATGTATCAGCCCCTGCATGGCGATAGCGGCATGGGTTGAAAATGGCGTTGATCTGGTCATGGGCGGTGAAGAACCGCTGTGCCTGGTTGGGTGACGTGAACCGCCCCATGATTTTTCCCGCCGCCGCGTCGGCCTGTGGCTGCCCTTGATCTTGTTGTTGAGGCCCTTGTGGGCCCGATGATCGGCACCTAATGCCTGGCGGGCGATCGGTTTGATGTCGCTTGGGCTGCTTGTCGGGGATGACGACCCTTGGCTGGCCGAATTGAGCAATCAGCCTCACACGGAAAACGATAGCCCTTCAGACGCGGCATGGAAGACGCGATCAGCATGCCAGACCTCTACCCACGTCGGCGGCCACAAACAACTTGGCAATGCCCTCTGGGATTTGGCACCAGAGGAGCGCGAAGCCACGTGATCATGGCAACCTTGTCGCTGTGTTTCCGTTTTCAGTGGCCACGGAGCGCACCGCTACGTTACCTTCTATATATTCCATAACACAGATTACTAGTTTCTATTTTTTAGCAGACATATTTCACTTTGGATTTCATTATTCAAAAATTTTTTGATGTATATCAGTAGGATATGATGAGGCGGCCCCATCGTGAACTGAACCTCGATAAACGTAGAAGCTTGGCGAGCCTGCTTCAGGCGCAGTCGATAAAGCCAAAGATCGCTGACACAGCTGGCCGAGACCGCCTTGGCAATCCACCGCGATATTACGCGCAACTGGTGGCATGATGACGCCGTTTCTGCAGCAGATGGTTGCTGACATCTTTCTCGCTATCAACTGATGAGGCTGACATATCCAAGAAAAGCCCGTAACAGAAAATTTCGCGACAGAGCCATCCTGCCGCAGGCCAAGTTTGTATATAAGCCATTGGCCGGGGCTTGCACCCAAGGGGAACAGTGGCCATGCTGGGCCCATTATACGCCAATGTCTTTAAGGCCTTGCTAGAAAGAGACGACATGCCTCCCAAATTTGGAACCAGTGGCCTGCGCGGCCTTGTTGTGGATCTGACGCCTGTTTTGATCACGGATTATGTCCGGGCCTTTATTGCGGCATGCCCGCAAGGGAGATGTGTTTATGTTGGGCGCGATCTGCGCCCCTCTTCGCCTGACATCGCCGCTGTTGTGATTGCTGCAATCCAAGATGCCGGGTTAGAGGCCGTGGATGCGGGTGCGGTTCCCACACCTGCCTTGGCGCTTGCGGCGATGCAGGCCCAGGCTGGTGCGGTGATGGTCACAGGGAGCCATATTCCGGCAGATCGCAACGGGCTGAAATTCTATGTTCCTCAGGGGGAAATCGCGAAATCGGATGAAACGGCCATTTTGGCCGCGCTGGGACAGAAGTGGCCGGTTGCCACGCCGCGCGGCACAAAGCGTATGGCTGATGCGGTTGTTGCAGAGTATCTGGATCGCTACCGCGTCGGTTTCGGGACGCAGGCCTTGGCCGGTCTGCGGATTGGGATTTATCAGCACAGCTCTGTGGCGCGCGATGTTTTGATGGCGGCGATTGTAGAGCTGGGCGCAGAACCCGTGCCATTGGCACGCTCTGACCAGTTTATTCCTGTGGATACCGAAGCGGTGGATCCGCAAACCCGCACACAGCTACGCCAATGGTGTCAGGACAATCGGTTGGATGCGCTGATCTCCACGGATGGCGATGCGGATCGGCCGATGGTGACAGATGCGGCGGGACAGATTGTACCAGGCGATGTGCTGGGTGCACTTACGGCGCAGTTTCTTGGGGCGGATCTGATTTGCACTCCGATTTCATCGAACACGATGGTCGATCAGATGGGCTTCAAACAGGTGCAGCGCACGCAGATCGGGTCGCCCTTTGTGATTGCTGCGATGGAAACCGCCTTGGCACATACCGCCGATATCAAGACGGTCGGATATGAGGCAAATGGCGGATTTCTACTGGGGTTTGCCGCGCAGGGCCCGAAGGGTATCTTGCAGCCATTGGCAACGCGCGATTGTCTGTTGCCGATCTTGGCGCCGCTTGCACAGGCACAAGAACGTGGTCAAAGCATTGCTGATCTTGTGGCGGGGTTGCCAGCGCGGTTTACCGCGGCCGACCGGGTGCAAGATGTGCCGACAGAAAAGTCACAACGCCTGATCGCAACCCTGACCGAAGATGCCAATGCGCGCGCGGCATTTTTTGCCAGCGTAGGACAGGAAACAGAGTTGGATCTGACAGATGGGCTGCGCGTGTCATTTGCCAGCAATGAGATTGTGCACCTGCGCCCATCTGGCAATGCGCCGGAATGTCGCTGCTACGCCGAAGCCGGCAGCGCACAGCGCGCACAGGAACTGGTGACAGCGCATTTGGCGCAGCTGGTCACACAGCTGACCTGATAAAAGCATATCGTGAAAATCCGATCTTACGCCGATGCTGGCTGCAGGCATCGGCGCAAGTCTTTTGACCCAAGGCGATCAGCCAGGGGCGATCAGATCAAGACCAGATCATTCAAAATCGCGTCCATGTCCGAGATTTCAGAAAGCGTGATCGTTGTGGTGTCAAAGCTGAAGACCACATCGCCGTCAACAACAGACGCATAGCTGTTCATGACCTCTTCTGGTGTCAGGTCTTCATCCCCCCATAGGGATGTGTTCAAGAACAGGCGATCCTCATCAGCGGTGAAGTCGGTGATGATGTCATTGCCGCCATTGGTTGTGAAAATGAACCGGTCCAGATCGGCACCGCCGGTCAGGACGTCATCGCCACCTTCGCCGGCCAATTGATCCGTGCCGCCGCCGCCAATGATCGTATCATTGCCCGCACCACCCAACACAGTGTCTTGTCCGGACCAGCCCCCTTGGCCATTGTCTTGGAATACATCGTTTCCCGCACCCAGAAAGGCCAGATCGCGGCCATTTCCGCCAATGACCAAATCATCGCCCTGCCCGGCATCCAGACGGTCGTCGAAATTCCCACCATTCAGCGTATCATTGCCAAAACCGCCATACAGCATGTCATTGCCGGATTCGCCCGTCAGCAGATCATTCTCGCTGCCGCCGTAAAGCGTATCATTGCCGACGCCACCACCCAGCGTATCATTGCCCGCGTCGCCCCACAGCTGATCGTTTCCGCCGCCGGTAAAGATCCGGTCCATCCCATTGCCGCCATACACCGTATCGGCACCGTTTACGGTATTTTGGACCGTGTCATTATAAAGGTCATTGCCCGCGCCCAGGCTGACCCTGTCACGGCCATTTCCGCCATTTACGAAATCATCGCCCTCGCCCGCATTGATGGTATCGAACCCATCGGCTCCAAAGACCCTGTCATTTCCAGCGCCTGCAACGATCAGGTCATTGCCGATCCCGCCGTTGATGCTGTCATTGCCGCCGCCGGTATAAATCGTATCAGAGCCCGCAGCCCCGAAGACGGTATCCTGGCCGTTGGTGCCTGATTGCCCGGTATCAGAGTAATAATCATTCCCTTCGGCCAAATAGGTCAGATCCCGGCCATTGCCACCGGCGACCACGTCATTGCCCGCCCCGGCATAGATCGTGTCATAGCCGTCAAGCCCATAGACGGCGTCATCACCATTGCCCAGATATATGAGATCATTGCCTGTACCGGCAATGATGGAATCTTCACCGCCGCCACTGTAAATCGTGTCATTGCCATTGCCGCCATAGACGGTGTCGCTGCCGTTTACGCCGTCTTGTTGGGTGTCGTAATACAGGTCATTCCCGGCCTCCAACCGGATCAGATCCGCACCATTTCCGCCGTAGATCGTATCATTGCCCAGTGATCCGGTCATCAAATCCGCACTGCCCGACAAATACATCAGATCATCGCCGGACAGCAGGTCCAAAATGAGCCGTAAGTCATCATTGGCCGTTGCGCTGACAATGGCGGCGCGCACCGTGTCCACATCGACCGTAATATCGCGCAAAACCCATTCGACTGTGCTATCAACATCCAGCTCACCAATGGCTGTGATCGTGCCCGATACCAACTCCCCGTCCCCATCAACGGTAAAGCCGTTCCCAAATACGAACAGCCCGTAAGAGCCCTCTTCCGTATCGTTCACTTCCAGCGCATAGGCATCGAATGTGGTGTAGCCGCTAAAGATCGGCTCATATTCGGTGTCGATCCCCAGTTCCGCATAGGTTGTATTGGGGAAAAACAGTAAATCGTCCAGATATCTATCATAGTAATTCAAGTCAATTTCTGAGTAATTAACTGTTCCCAAAGAATAAAATGTGGCCATCGAAATGTCTCCTGATACCTGTGAAAGCCGAATTTTGGCCATAAAATGATATGATGGATTTGCGCCCCTACCCCGATAGGGAAGCATCAGATTTAATAATCAATAGACGATAACTTTGGTGCAGGATCCTTAAAGGCAGGTCAAGAAAGAACATGTCGATATGGTGAATTTTATGGATTGTTAATAAGGATGCCGGGCCGTGATAAGATGCTGTAACGGACCGGTCGAGTTGGGAAATTCTGGCTGTGATGCGTAACCTTCATTGCCTTCTGAAATGGAAGATGTAGTCAGGCTGGACAAAAAATGAATGCAAAAGGACAGCGATGATGCAGCAACACGACGCGCAAAGCGGTGCCGAAACGCTGGTGGCTGTGGTTGTCACCTGTAACCGGTTGAACAAACTGCAGGTGACGCTGGCACGGTTACTGGACTGTCCGGATGCACAGCTGGCGCAGGTGGTTGTGGTTGACAATGCCTCTGATGACGGAACATCCGAATGGCTGGCCGGCCAGGTTGATCCGCGATTGGTGGTGCTGCGTGAAACGGTCAATAGCGGCGGCGCGGGCGGGTTTGCGCGTGGTATGCGCGTCGCGGTGGAACGGTTTGCGCCCGATTGGCTGGTGGTGATGGATGATGATGGCCGTCCAGAACCAGGGGCATTGGCCGCCTTTCATGCCTTGGATAAGACCGGGTATGAAGGCATTGCAGCGGCGGTATATTTTCCCGATGGGCAGATCTGTGACATGAACCGCCCCTCACGGAACCCATTTTGGCAGCTTGGCGATTTCTGGCGCACTGTGCGGCGCGGGCGGGGTGGGTTTCACCTGCCCCCGGCTGCCTATGATCTGGATCGGCCCAGCCCGATTGATGTGACCTCTTTTGTCGGTTTTTTCATTTCTCGTGCGGGGATTGTTCGGGCAGGATTTCCCGATCCGTCCCTGTTCATCTATGGCGATGATGGGATTTACACATTGGGGCTTGCAGCGCGCGGCGGGCGGATGTGTTTTGACCCGCGGGTGCGGTTTGAACATGATATGGGCACATTTTCCGGCCAGCAGCGCGGGCAATTCCATCCTTTGTGGAAAGCCTATTATTACCACCGCAATTTGTTGATCTTGTATCGTCAGGCGGCGGGATGCCTATTTTGGCCCGCACTTTTGGTTATCTTGCCGAAATGGTTTTTGAAAACCCGCATGCATTCAGGGGCGCGCAAGGCGTTTGCACTGCTTATGGTGCGGGCTGTGCGTGACGGGCTGTTACGGCGCACGACCGTTTCCCACAGCCAGGTGCTGCGCTGGGGTCAAACCCCTGATTAGAACGAAAACAGGTCCGGATCATCGGCCAGCAATGAGGCAACCTGCGCATCGATCTGGGCCTCTAAATCCAAAGCGGATTCGGTGGAAAACAGATCATATCGTCCGGCTTCAATGCTCAGCCAGGAGACGGTTTCGTTGATATGCCAGGTTTCGGCATCGCCAGAGCGTTCTTCGTCCAGATACAAACGTGTGCCATCATTGGCCGGCGCGCTGCGCAATGTCAGCGTATCCCCGCCGATATAGCTTTGAACATCGGCAAACAGGGCGCCGTCTTGCTGGCCGATATTGCTGCCTACGCTGTTGATTTGCTGTGTGCCGCTTTGCAGCAATGTGCCGCTACCATCTTCGATTGCAGCCCATTGCACCACGCGATTGGTCGTCGAATCCGCCCCGTTCTGGGCCTCTTGCGCGGCCAAACGGATCTGTGCGCCATTCTCTTGCACATTGGCAAAGCGGTGGCTGACAATATCTCCGCCCTCGCCAGAGACCGCGCCTAATATAACCGGTGTGCCATCAAACCCATCATAGGAAATATGTGCCGGCTGGCTACCGCTGACATTTTGGGTGCCAAAGGTGATTTTCGTGCCATCGTCAAGCATATGCTGACCGGCTGTGCCGGCCATCCAGGACAAAGTTTCCGTGATATGGCCACCGTCCAACGCTTCCCATTCAGACAGACGGATTTCAAATCCACTATCGGTCACATTGCGCAATTCCGGTGTTACAGGGTCGATTCCATTGGTGCTGACAGGACCTAAAACGACCACCGCATCTTTGATATCGGTGCTGAATGTCACCTGCACCCAACCGTCGCTGCCCCGATCGCGGTGCAATGATAGCGTGCCGACCTCCAATGCGCTGGCAACAACCGTGTCATTGCTGCGCAGATCTTCGATGTTTTCATACAATTCATAGCTGCCGCGGGCGATCGACATGCTGGCGACCTGTTCCGCGATATGATTAAGCTCCAGATCCTGCGATTGCTCTTCCGCCAGTTTGAGCCATGTCTGATCTTGATGGCTCATCGTTCGCAAATTTGCCGTATCGGTGCCGTTATAGCTTTGCATATCTGCAAAAACGGCTTGATTGGTCGCATCATCCACCGCCTTCCAGCGCGCGGCGACATCATTCACCCCGCCCTGCGTCAGCACGCCGCCATTTTCCACCACGACATAGTCAAAACTGCGGGCTTCATTGCCGGTGTTGGGGCTATTTTCCTGGCCTTGCATGGATACGCTCAGGCCAGTGTCGGCAACGGAATGGATCCGGTGGGTCAGCAGGCTGTCCCCCGTACCGATCAGGCTGCCATAGGCGGTGACCGTACGGCCTTCCAAACCGTCAAGCGCGATATCCGTGATGTCTGTGCCTTGCAGATCTTGTGATCCAAACACGATCCCGGTGCCATCGGCCATAAGATGCGTGCCTGCTGTGCCCGCCATCCAAGACAGGCTTTCGGCCACATGGCCACCATCCAGATATTCCCATTCGCTGATGCGCAGGTCAAACCCTGTGTCGGTGATATTGCGCAGCTCTGGTACAAGGGGCTGGGTGCCACGAATGCTGAGCGGCCCGACCACGACAACAGCATCTGTGATGGCGCGGGCGAATGTGACGTGGATCCAACCATCGTCTTGCACGGCACGGCTCAACTGCAACGTGCCAACCTCCATGCGCACATCGGCGGTTGGCGCCGACACGGGTGCATCTGGAAGCGCCGCTGCGGGGGGGGTGACCACCGCTGCTGGGGTGGAGGGCAAAACCGTCTGTGCCCCATCCAGAAAATCTGCCGCCGAAACCCAACCCTGCCCAAGGGCTGCATCGAAATTATCGGCCGCTGCGGTCCCATCGGTAAAAGAAAGGGCTTCAATATCGGTCAGCGTGTCGATGCCGCTATCGGTTTTGACCTGCAAACTGTCGGTATGGCGAAAGATCAAGACATCTGCCGCATCTGCGTTGAACTGCGCCGTGTCCCATCCCGTGCCACCATTCAACAGGTTATCGCCTGCACCACCGTCCAATGTGTCATTGCCATCTTGGCCCCAAAGCGAGTCATCCCCCGCCCCGCCCGACAGCAGGTCCCCCCCGGCGCCGCCCCATACCATATCCGCGCCTGCACCGGCATCGATCTGATTGTCAGCCCCGTTGCCATTGATACTGTCATTGCCTGCACCGCTGGCGGCGTTTTCAATCACCGTGCCCACGGCAATCGCAAGGTTCATCTGACGCCCATCAATATCGGAGAACGCGCCGGATTTCATATCCAGACGCTGATCTTCATCGCGCCCGCGCAGATCGATCATGTCTTCGCCACCGCCATCGGCAATGGTTTGGGCGCGTGTGGCAATAATATCTGCACGACCATAAATAGTATCGCCCGGCTGGACCTGTGCGCCGGTGCCATAGATCTGTTGAATGGCCAGAACATCGGCAATCTGTGGCGTGCGCACAAAGGCGAAACTGGCCGTGGTCTCTGTATTCTGCGCCTGGGTGAAATAGGACATGATGGAATATTGCCAGCTGTCATTGGCATAGCTGGCATCAGAGGCATAATTGCCCGCAGCGTTATATTGCCCTGCATGGCCCAGTCCCAGGGCATGGCCGATTTCATGGATAAAGGTTTGCAGCCGATAGGCGCCCGATGAAAAATCAGCCGCCACGTTGACATGGGCCGATTGCGTTACCGTGCCAGAGAACAGCGCATTGGACCAGGCACCGGAACTGTCGTCATCAATGGTGATCTGTGCCGCCCCACGGGTTTCGACAAAGCGCAACCCGGTGGTCGTGGTCCAGGCCTGCAATGCTTCGCGCGCGGTATCTTGGGCATCTTGGGTCAGCCCGGTCAGATTGACACTGAGCGATCCGTCTTGTGACAGTATGAAACTATGGGCGCTGGTGCCTTTCCCGGCCCAATATCCCACACGCAAAAACTCTGCGATTTCACTGATGCTCCAATCGGGTTTGTCGTTGGCGGATGTGCCGCCCAGACCCAGGCTGGTAAGATTAATCCCGATGATATGGTCTGGATTGCTGCATTCTGTGCACATGGGGCGCCCGTCTGTAGAAGAAACGTGAAATGACGCGGAATTCCCGCTTCTAACGCACGTTTTGCGCGCCCCGTCCGGGGCTGTCCCAGACGCGATAAGACAAAGCTAAAAAGCAGGTCAGGCCATGCGGGGCCGCAAATCTGGCGAAAAAAAGCTGTTTGTCGACAAATTAAAACGAATACGGAGGGCAGATGGGGCGCATATGAAAACCGCCCCCCGTCTGGGACGGGGGGCGGCAGGGCCAAACAAATTCTGGGTCTGATCAGATTTTGTCGTCGAACCGGTCGATCAATGCCTGCACAAAAGGCGTGACAAGGCGCTGCATCACGCGTTCTGGATCTTCGGGCAAATGCGGCATGGTAACGGGGACGTCAGGGCCTGGCAGAGGGTCTTTGAACAGGGTCTTTTCGCCAAAGAAACGCTGCGCCAAAAGGGTATTGCCCGCATCATAACCTGCCATGATTTTCTGGCGTAGCGCATATGGGATCATCAAAGAGGTGCCGCCTTCGATCCGGATCTGGCGATCAACCACCTCTGCCACTTCTATCAGGGCAAGGCGGTATTTCATGCTGGCATTGATATAGGGCAGATGGCGCACGAATTCCGACATTTCCGGTGTCAGGCTGATATTCTTTCCGCCTGCGGTTTTAAAATCGGAAATATCGTCAATCCCGACCTGGCGGCAGAAGGTGGCCACCGGCCCGCCGGGCATTTGATCGCGTTCAAAAACATAAGGGATCACGCAGCCTGTGCCGAACACAGTTTCGATATGGTCGATATAGGCTTTGTAATCGATCCAGTGGAACTGCGCCCGCTCGCGCAGGAAATCCTCCCAGCGGATATGGCACAGCCGGTGATCCCATTGCCCTTTGACGTTTTGCGCCCACCAGCTTTCCAGCCATAAATCCTGACGGCGCAGCGCCATCACCACTTTGACATCGAACACATCGGACAGGCCGCGCAAAGGCGACAGGTCGCGGCGCATGCTGATGTCCTCGTCGCTGAGGATCAGCGAATGCACCGGGCTGGGTTGTGCATCGGCACGGTCATTTATATCGCGCGCCGCATCACTGGCGGTGCGATCACCGGCGAAGATCGTGTTGATCAGGCCGATATGGCGCTCGACCCCCAGTGGATACAGATAGCCGCGCTGTAAAAGCGCAGGCCAGTTGCGAAACAATGTGGCCTGAATATTGGTGGTGGCGGTTCTGTGCACGCCCAGATGCAAATATAAGGTGCGGCGGGCGGGGCGGGGCATGGCCGGTGCTGTCTGTGGTGCCTGCGCGGTTTGGGGCGTTGTGATATTGTCCGTGGGAATGCCGGGCCGGTGTGACGCGGGCTTTGGGGCGGCGACGGCGCGCGCGGCCTGCGCCTGATCGGCTTTGGCGCGGATGGCTTTGAAATCCAGATTGGGGAATATCTTGATTGAGCTGTCGCAGACCCGCCGCGCCAGCTCAAAATGCGCGCGATTGATTGCATATAGCGCAAGCATCCGGCGATAACGCGGCACCTTATGGCGGCCGCGGATGGCTTTGGAAAATTGCGCAGCCGTCATGTTGCGGGCCATCATGGCACGGGAAATATCCTTGATGACCCCCATCTGCGCCAGGGTCGGGGCCACACCATGCCCCCCTGCGGGCAGTTTCAGATGTATGATCTGGTCATTGCTGGGGCCAAACATGCGTGCGTGGCGCAGATCCAGCCGCAAAAGATTGTCATAGATCAGATAGCACCGTCCGGCCGATTTGGCCCCTTGTGGTGCATCCCCGTAAGGTAAGGACCAATCCAATGTCTTGCCTTGTGCAAACCGCTTATCCCAGCCTGCGCGCGCAGGGTCTATCGTGGCCTGCGGGCTGAAGGACAGCACCGTACATCCGGGGGCAAGCGGTGCAAAGGCAGCTGCGGCAAACCCGCCCATCGATCCCCCGACCATGATCACATGATCAAACCCTTTGAAAAATCCACGGTCGCGCAGCGCTTCCAATGTGGCGATCAGGGTTTTGCCGCGATACCAATCGGCAGTGCGGGTAAATACCCCCAGCAAGGACACGCCTTCGCCGCGATAGAATTTCTCGCCCCAGGCTTTGCGCGTGCCATAAGGCTCTTCTTCCGGGCGGTCCGCATTTTCAAAGCTGACCACCAATGTCGTGTTGCCGGGGTGATACTGTAGACGATGGTTGCCAAGATCGATCTGGAACGGCTCATTTGGATGGGTCGAGGGCAGTTTCACAGGTAACACCCTGCCCCGGGCAGCACGCTTTTGTGCCCGTGCCCAGACAGACAGGCGATGAAGGCGGCGGATAAAAGCAAAGCGTAACGGACCAAGGCGTTCTAACATGAAATTCCGATCTTCTTTCGGCGGTGTATCGGCTGCGGTATATCGGCAGGCGGATGATTTGCTAAGTAAATATGTTCCGACTACAACGCAACGGTATGAACCCCCCCGTGCAGGAGCCGGCCTGATGAATTCTGCCGCACGCAAGGCTGACCCGGCGGTCCGGCTGCAAGGTCTTGATTTTTCGCATTTGGATGGGCTGTCCCAAAACCCTGCCTCAGTGGCAGGCCAGTCCGGGCAGACCGGATGTGGGGCGGCCCTGGAGCAGGGGGCAAAATGGGTGCTGGATGGGTATCATGACATCTTCGCGCTGGGTCTGTGGCGGCGGGCCTGTGCCTTGGGCGCGGTACAGGTGCAATTGCGCGGCATAGGGGCTTTGCACATACAGATCTGCGGGCGTGACGGGGCGGGCAATGTGATCCGCGGGCCGATATGCCCTGTGCAGTTGCAATGTGGCGCCCCCCATATTCAGCCACTGCCCGACCGGTTGTATACCGACGCGGTGCTGCTGTGGATTGAACTGTTTGTCCCCATGGAAACAAGGATCGACGATCTGGCATGGGTCACGTCACAACCGCCGCTTGCTGTGCCACATTTGGCCATTGTGATTACTACGTATCGGCGTGAACCTCAGGTCCGGGCATTGACGGCGCGTCTTTCACAGGGGCTGTCACAGCAAGATGGATCGCCCTATCAAGGGCCGATCCCGCAGGTTCTGGTGATTGACAATGGCGGCACGCTAGACCCGAAAGATCCCCATTTCGGGGGCAATGTCACACTCATTTCCAGCCCGAATTTAGGCGGCTCCGGGGGGTTTGCGCGCGGGATCTTAGAGGCGCGTGCCGCAGGCGCGACCCATTGTCTGTTCATGGATGATGATGCCAGCGCCGCGCCAGAAGCTGTCTGGCGTTGCCGTCAGTTTCTGGCCTATGCGACAGATCCGGCATGGGCGGTGGCCGGGGCGCTGACCCAGGCTGAACGGCCCGATCTATTATGGGAAAACGGGGCGCGGTTTGATCGGTTTTGTACACCCTGCCACAAGGGGACCAACCTGACCGAACGCTCCTCGGTACATGCGATGATCGTTGCCGCAGAGGCACATGAACACCACGGGGCTCTTGTGGCCAATTATGGGGGATGGTGGTTTTTCGGTTTCGCGCTGGATGCGGTGCGGCATATGCCATTTCCGTTCTTTGTGCGCGGCGATGATGTGGGGTTTTCCCTGGCCAATGATCTGCGCATCGCAACATTGCCGGGGGTGGTCGCAGGCCAAGATGAGGATTTCGCGGCCAAGGAAAGCCCGCTGACGGGGTATTTGGATCTGCGCTCGCATCTGGTGCATCATCTGGCCTTACGGCAGCTGGGTGGACGACGGCGGGATGTGGTCCGGATTGCCCTGCGGTTTGGGCTGCGGGCATTGGTGCTGCATCGTCATGACAGCCTATCGGCCATGACCCTGGCAGTATCGGATGTCTGTGCCGGGCCAGAACGTTTCGCACAGATGGCTGACCTGCAAGAGCGCCGGGAACAAATTGCCCAGGCCAGCCAAACCGAACGCCCTCAGCCCGCCCCCCAAAGCCATCTGGCCCAAATCAGCAGACCTCAGACCCAGATGCTCCAGATCGGGCCGTTACGGCGGCTTTGGGCCCGGGTAAGCCTGAACGGGTATCTATTGCCCGGAATGTCGCGTTGGGGCCATGAGCTGAGCACCACCGGCACAGCGGTCCCACAGATGATTTGGGGCGCGCGCACGATCACGCGACAAGGATTAGATGGAACGGTCGTGATCACCTCCCATGACCCGCAGCGCGGGCGGGCAGAATTTGCGCGATTTTTGCGCGCGGTGGGGGGGATGTTATGGCACCAACGGCGGTTGCGGCGCCAATGGCAGGCCCAATATGGGGCGCTGACCTCGGTCCGTTTCTGGCAAGACCAATTGTCGCGGCGCAGGTGATCGATACAGGCGGTATTTGAACCGCCCACAGCGGATGCGATGGTGGGCCTGCTTTGGGCTGAACCTTGCCCGTGCTTTGATTTGCGCCTTGTATGCGGGGCATATTTTGCGGCATGGTGCGCAAAGATATTGCCCATACCGGGCTGGACAGGCGTGGTGGTTTTTCACGCCCTTGAAAGGACACGCACGCCACAATGCCGCTGCAAGACGGTCTTAGACTTCGCTACCTCGCTGAAATTTCCGAAATCCAATCAATTTATACGCGGCTGCTGCCAGACAGGCATTTGCGCTTCGTCTATTACCAAGGTGATGATCCTGTTTTCGGCAAGCCTACGGTGCTTGACCATGATATAGGCTTTGAGCCCCATCACCTGAGCGCGGAATTTTTGGGCCAAGAACAGCTGCCTGCCCCTTTCGCACATGCCCGCCCGGCAACTGTTTTGATTTCCATTCCACGCCCGGCGACACCGGGGGAATGGGAAACGGCAGAGGCAAGCTGGTCCCCAAGCAATGGCAAATTGGCAACGATCTTCGCCCGCGCGCCGCTGGTCTATGAATGGCTGCGCTATAAGGTGGAAATGCGGCGCAAGGCACAGGCGCTGACGCATCATGAATGGTCACAGCTTGGCTGTAGCGACGGCAGCGCGCTATTAGCCCCTGTGGCGGCTGATGATCGCACAACCTTACCTGAGACGGCCGCAGATACGCCCCGTCCCGCAATCTTGATTGGCACCCATTGGCTTGAGGTCGGCGGTGCCGAGAAAATGGCCTTTGATACAATTGAATGGGCGCTCAAGGCCGGGTTGCGCGTGTTTGTCGTGGCCTCGGTTCCCGGGTTGCAACGGATGGCCAAACGCCTGCCCGATCATCCCGATGTGCAGTTTATCCGCCTGGATCGCTATTTGGCGCATGCCCATTGGCCGCAATATCTGGCACGGCTGGTGCAAGACGAACATATCCGCCTGCTGCATATTCATCATTGCGTCCCGTTATATGCGGCTTTGGCGCATTTGCGGGTGCATTGCCCCGATCTGCGCGTCATTGACACAACCCATATCGTGGAACACGGGGATGGCGGCTATCCGCGCATTTCGGGCGTATGGTCCAATTATATCGATATGCATCATGTGATCAGTGGCGAGCTGCGTGATTTCTTCCGCGATCGCTTCCATGAATTGCATAAGGTACGGCTGGGCCGGATGCTGGACCGTCGTCGCGGCGTTGGGGCATTGGGCGATGCGAATATGGCCGCAAAGGCACAAACGCTGCGGATCGCGATTGTCGGGCGTATGGTCTATCAAAAGCGCCCTATTGTGACGGTCGAGGCCCTGCGTGCGGTGTCAAAATGGGCCGCAGCCAAGGGCGTGACCTTACAGGTGACATGGGTTGGCGAAGGTCCGATGCTGCGCGCGGTACAAGGGCTGTTGAACCGTTATGGCCTGTCAGAGCAGGTCACGTTGCAAGGCGCGGGCAGTGATGTGCCTGCACTTTTCGCGCAATCGGATATTTTGTTGCTGCCCTCCAATAACGAAGGTCTGGCGCTGGTCTGTTATGAAGCTGTTGAACAGGGCTGTATTCCGATATCCACCGATGTCGGTTCACAGGCAGAAATCGTGCCGCCAGAGCTGTTGCTTCCGCTTTCACCGCCGCAGACGGTCAAAGCCTTTGTCGCCCATGTTGAGCGACTGTGGTCGGATGCTGATTTCCTGGCCCGTCAGGTACAACAGATGCAACAGGCCTATCACCGCCTGGCCGATGACCCGACCGCCGAAGACATTTTGATGCCGATTTACACGGCCGTGGCCGAAGATCGCGACCCGGAGCTATAACCGATGCCCGTTCTTGAAAAAACCGCAGCCGTCATTGTGACCTTCAACCGGTCTGCAAAACTGTCTAATGTTTTGGATGCGCTGGCCGTTCAAACCCGCCCACCCGAAGTGATCTATGTGATCGACAATGCGTCGACAGATGATACGGAAACGGTCGTGCGCGCCAAGGCAATGGCCAATCTGCGGTATGTTAAATTGCCGAAAAACATCGGTGGTGCGGGCGGCTTCCACGAAGGTATGAAACTGGCCTATAAAGATGGGGCAAATTACATCTGGATTTCGGATGATGATGCCTATCCTGAACCAGATGCGCTGGAACGGCTGCAAAATGATCTGGCAGAATTTGAAGACAAATTTGAATGGCGTCCCAGCTTTGCATGTTCGCGCGTCGAATGGATCGATGGCAGCCTGTGTGAAATGAACACCCCTCATCCGGTATGGGACTGGGCGCGTTTCTTGCGGGCACAAACCCCTTGGGCACTGGTGGACAGCTGTTCTTTTGTCTCGGTGTTGATCCCACGTTGGGCCGTGCGCGAACATGGGCTGCCCATCGCAGAGTATTTCATCTGGTTTGACGATGCTGAATACACCCGGCGTATCGCGCAAAGCTATCCGGGGATCTATTGCCCCGAAAGCCGGGTTATCCATGACACGCCGGAAAACAAAGGTGTGAATTACAGCCTGGTGACGGCGAAATCATTGTGGAAATTCGCCTATGGGGCACGCAATGAGACATCGTTCCTGCGCCGGACCCGCGGCATTACCGGGGTCGTCTCATTTGCCTATAACGTGCACCGCTCTATGCTGGCGGGCAATGTGCCTTGGGCCGTGCGGCGTAAAATCTATGCCGCGATTGTGCGCGGTGCCAGTTTCAACCCCAAAATCGTAAAACTGTAACCGCCCCCCCCTATCGTTTCAATTATAAGCAAAGTCCCGCGAATTCCTTCTGGATTGTTCACGGACCATTTCCAATAGCGCCTTACGATCCTTGCCAGCTGCGGGGGCGTAAGGAATAAGGAAATGGGATGCTGAGGCTGCGCGGACGAGTGCTGTCGGGGGCCGGGGGGGCGATTGCGTCACAAGATCTACGTGATCTTGTCGTGGTAGATACAGGCAACCACATGGTGTTGCTGGGCGCGACCGGTCGCGGGGGGGGGGCGTTTTCCCTTGCGCTGGATGGTGTTATGGCAGGGCAACTGACCACCGCTCAATATAGTGACGCAATGAACAGTATGACCTCCGGCACGATCACCTTGATCGACGCAGGGCCTGCTGGATCGGTGATGGTCACGGGCCTGTCGGCGGCAGGGCAGCCGGTGGGCTATGCGCTGGGGGTGGATGGCGCGCTGGGGGCTGCGGTGGCGTTGGATCTGCATGTAGACCCAGACCACCCGGATATGCTGGGCATCGGCCAAGATATCTTGTCCTTGCGCAATGCCACGACCCTAAGCCGTGATATGCTGACACCGGCCACGTTGCAGACCATGCAGTTGTCACAATTGGCCGACCGTGCGGCCAGCCATCTGTCGGGCCTGTCGGGCATGACCGCGCTGGAACAGTCTGGCCAGACCTATGTTCTGACACTGAGCGATGCTGAGGATGCGATCAGCGTGCTGCGCCTGCGGGCGGATGGCATCATGGAACATACTGACGAAATCGGGGTCGGGAATGGTCTGGGGCTTTTGCCAGAAGCTGTGGCAATCGAAACCGTAACCGTGGCCGGGCGTTCTTACAGTGTGGTGGCCACCACGGCCGAAGGCAGCCAATCTGCGGCGCTTACGGTGCTGGCGCTGGAGGACAATGGTGATGTCCGGGTCAGCGATCACATTCTGGACACGCAGCTTACCCGGTTTGGCTCTGTGACCGATATGACCACATTTGAAACCAGCGGACACGGGTTTGTTCTGGTCGGCGGCGGGGATGGTGGTGTCAGTCTATTTACGCTGTTGCCATCGGGGCGATTGATCCACCTATCCAGTTTTGAGGATGCGCATGGAGATTTTGGTGCGATCTCGGCACTGGCCTTGACGCAGATAGGACAGGATCTGCGGGTTTATATTGCGGCCCAAGACAGCCCCGGGATCACGGAATTGCAATTGTCTTTGGCGGATTTGGGGCAGGTGATGTCTGGCAGTGCGGCACTTACGGGCGGCGCAAGGAATGATATTTTGGAAGGCAGTGCGGGGGCTGATACCCTGCGCGGCGGGGCCGGCGATGATATTTTGGCCGACGGTGCGGGCGCAGATGTTCTTTATGGCGGTATGGGCGCGGATATTTTTGCCCTTTCGGCCGATGGGGCGCACGACATCATTGCAGATTTTGACACGCATGTAGATTGGCTGGACCTAAGTGCAGTGCCGCTGCTGTACAGTGCAGACCGGCTAAGTTTGGCTCCTGTGGCGGGGGGGATAAAAATGACATTTCGCGGCGGCGAGGTGACCGAAATACGCTCTGCTTCCGGTGACATGATACAGGCTGCGGAGTTTGTGTCGCGCATAGATTGGTCGCTGGATCGTCCGCCCCTGATGATAGATGTGTCTCCTGCCCCGACGACACCAGAGCCATCCCCCCAACCATCCCCAGAGCCTCAGCCGCCCCCAGACCCGCAGCCATCCGCGGGGAAGGCGGGCACGGCCGGGAATGATCACCTTTCGGGCAGCATGCAAGCCGATCGTTTGGAAGGGTTTGAGGGGGATGATATGCTGCAAGGCTGGGCCGGAAAAGACACGCTTTTAGGCGGTATAGGCTCTGATACGCTTTTTGGTGGGGCGGATCATGATCTGATCGGCGGCGGGGCCGGCGATGATATCATACAGGGCAACTTGGGTTTTGATACAGTCTGGGGCGGTGCGGGGGATGATCAAATCGCAGGAGGTTATGGGCTCGATCAGCTGCATGGTGGCGCAGGGGCTGACAAGATCTGGGGCGAAGATCAGGCGGACAGGATCTGGGGGGATGCAGGCAATGATACGCTGCTGGGCGGTGCGGGGCCTGATACGCTTTTTGGTGGGGCGGATCATGATCTGATCGGCGGCGGGGCCGGCGATGATATCATACAGGGCAACTTGGG